>CAWDNP010000007.1:0-685586 GCA_963803755.1 uncultured Solirubrobacterales bacterium | reverse complement strand
CGAGCGGCAGCGCCCGAGACTGCCATCCGGTGTCGTTCGCGCGCAGCGCGGCCGATCGGCGCGTCTATCGTCCCAGTGCGCGAGGCGAGGCGGCCTTCGGCCAGCGCCAGGTAGTGGCGCTCGACCTCGCGTCGCTGAACCTGGGCCTGCAGGGCGACGTGAGCAGAGTCGGTGCGGGCGACAACGAGCAGGCCGCTGGTGCCCTTGTCGAGTCGGTGAACGATGCCGGGGCGCTGCGGGTCCTCCCCACCGCCGAGGATCTCGCCCAGCTCGTCAACAAGGGTTGGGCCGTGGTGGGAGGGCGCCGGGTGGACGACGAGGCCGGCAGGCTTGTCGATGACGGCGAGCGCCTCGTCGAGATGGACGACGCGCAGTTCCGCGGTCATCTATCCATCGGCTCCCGCAGATAGGCGATCGCAAGTAGCACGACCCCGACGGTGATCGCAGTGTCGGCGAGGTTGAAGGGGGGCCAGTGCGGCAGGTCGATGTAATCGGTGACCACACCCGCCCGGATCCGGTCGGCCAGGTTCCCCAGCGCCCCCCCGGCCAGCAGGCCGACGGCGACCCATATCCCTGGTCGGGTCGGGTTGCGCCAGAAGAGGAAGCCGACCAAGCCGAGCGCCACCAGCGTTACCGCGACAAGGCCCAGGCCGGCACCGCCCGCGAGGCCAAAGGCGACACCGCTGTTGTGGGACAGGGTCAAGCCCAGCGGCCCCAAAACGCCGACGTGCTGGCCGGGTACGAGGTGAGCTTCGATTGCCGCCTTGGATGCTTGGTCGGCGACGACCACAAAGCCACAGAGCGCGCCGGCCAGGCGCCAAGCGCGGGCGGCCTCTCCGCTCACCCTGAGATCAGGGGGACGACTAGCGCCTGCAGTAAGAGCAGCACGATGACTCCCAGCATCGGGCTGAGGTCGAGCGCGAACCCACCGCCCCCGATCGGGGGCAGGAAGCGCCGAAAAAGATTGAGGTAGGGGTTCGTCGTCTCGGTAACGAAGTCGAGAACGGCCCTCAGCGGGCGGTTGTAGGGGATGCGGGGCAGCCAGGAGATGAGGATGTTGGCGAAGATGAGGACGATGTAGACGGTGAATAGCGCATTGACATAGTTGGCAACGTCAGCCCGGGTCAGCGCCAGCGGAATCATTGCGCCATCCTCTCCAGCGAAGCCCGCACCGCCGCCTCAAACGCATCGCGGACGCCCTCTGCGGTCAAGGACCTCCAGTCCGGCCTCGGTGCTGCCGCCCGGCGAGGCGACCGCCCTTCGCACATCGGCTGGATGCCGCAATCGCAACAGCTCCGCAGTTCCCGCGGTCGTCTCCACCACAAGCTCTCGCGCCAGCTCCTCGTCGAGCCCATCCCTCGCCCCGGCGTCGGCGATCGCCTCAACCGCCAGCGCTAGATAGGCGGGGGCACACCCCATCACCGCAGTAGCTGCATCGAACTCCTCATCCGGCAGCTCAACTACATGTCCCAACATCTCCAGCAACCTCCGAACCTCAACATTCTCCCCACCGGCCACACAGAGGACGCCTCTCCGGACCTCCACCCCGACGTTCGGCATCACCCGCAACTACCTCGGCCCGCGGAAACGCAGCGGCGACCCTTTCCATGGAGGTTGCCCCCAGCAGCGTGATAACCACCTTCGCGCTCGCAAGCTCCCCCGCAACCTCGTCCAGTTGCGCCGGCTTCACGGCAAGTACGACGATGTCGGCGGCTTCCGCCAGCTTGCGGTTGGAGCGGACGGCTTCGCCACCGACCTCCCGGGCGAGCTCCTCGGCCCGTCCCGACCCGGAATCGGTGAACAGCATTCGCAAGGACTCACCGGCCCATCCTCGCGCCATGGCTGCTGCCATGCTTCCGGACCCACAAAAGCCAATGATCATTGCGATGCGCAGACTAGCCGTGGCCGATAGGGAGGGTCGGGTGCCCTGCATGGCGGCACTGCGCTTCTCGCACAGACCACTCGGCGAGAGCAGCGACCCGCTAGGTAAAGATGTCAGCGCAAAGCGCGGTCCCCGAACGCGCCCACGCTAAGACTGGTTGAAGAACCCCTTGTCGATCAATCTCGCTCGTTCCTCGGCAGAGACCTCGACGTTCCGAGGCGTCAGCAGGAACATCTTCTCGGCGATCCGCTGCATCCCACCGTCCATCGCGTACGTCAAGCCGGAGCAGAAGTCGATCATCCGCTTCGACAGCTCGTGGTCGGTGGTCTGCAGGTTGAGGATGACCGGCACCGACCGTTTGAACTGATCAGCGACCTGCTGGGCGTCGTTGAAGTTGCGCGGGATGACGAGGTGGACCTGGACATCGGAGCCGCCGTTGGCGACTGGCCGCAAGGTACGAGTTCGAGAGGCCGAGATCGGCTCATCGTCAGCGAAGATATCGTCGATCTCGTCGCGGCGGGAGCGGCGCGCGGTCGGCAGACGCCGCACCGGCGATTGCTCGCGCTCGCGGCGGCCTTCGAAGACCTCCTCAGAGCCCGTCTCGGGCTCATAGCCTTCGTCGTACTCGGACCCGTAGTCGTGGTCCTCGGCGAGGCCGAAGTAGACGAGCGCTCTGTGCCATGTGTCGCGTAAGGCCATACTCACCGCCTGTTTCGGCCTGCGCAGGCCGACTCCTTTACGGATTATCCCAGGGTAGCGCCGTTCACACGTACAGCGCCGTCCCCAGCCGGATGATCGTCGCCCCCTCCTCGACCGCGACACGCCAGTCCTGGGAGGTGCCCATCGAGAGCCGGGCGAGGCCGTGTGTCCGCGGCCAGCTCGGCGAGGCGGGCGAAATGGGGACGGGATGCCTCGGGATCCAGGCTGAACGGCGGCATCGTCATCAGGCCGCCCACCCGCACCGGGCAGCGCTCGATGAAGGCCTCCAGGTCGGCTGGCGGCGACGCCGCTCTTGCCTGCCTCGCCGGCGACGTTGACCTCGACCAGGACCTCGGTTCCCGGCCCGCCGTGGCGGCCGAGCTGCTCCAGGGCGGAGTCGCTCGCTACCGAGTGGATCAGGCGGCAGATCGGCAGCAGCTGCCTCACCTTGCGGCTCTGGAGGTTGCCGATGAAGTCCCACTCGAAGGTGTCACCCCAGCGCTCGTTCTTGGCGCTCAGCTCCTGCTGGCGGTTCTCGCCGACCAGAGCGACGCCGGCCTCTGACAGGGCGCCCATCTCCTCCAGCGGCACGTACTTGGTCGCGGCAAGAATCTCGACGCCCTCGCCGACGACCTCGCGCACCTGCTCGAGGTTGGCGGCGATCCTCGCCGGGTCGAGGCCGTGGATCAGGCCGGGCATCGCTCAGGCCGCGCCCTCGTCGATCCAGGCGATCCCCGCCTGGCGCCCGGCCCGGCCGGCGTCGCGGCGGTGGGAAAAGAACAGCTCGGACTCGCAGCTCGTGCAGAGACCGGCAGACTCGACCGATCCGACGCCCGCCTCGCGCAGCAGCCGGTGGGCGACCTCGGGTAGGTCAAGCATCCGTCCCGAGGCGATGCCCTCCCCCAGTCCGGCGAAGGCGCCCAGCACCTCCTCGCCGACCTCATAGCAGCAGCGGCCCGATCCCGGGCCCGATCGCGGCGTGCGTGGCGCCCACTGCCTCGGCGCCCTCGGCGAGGATCCCGGCGGCCAGCCCGCGCCAACCGCAGTGCAGCATGGCCACGCCGCCGGGGCCCGCCAGCGCGACCGGCAGGCAGTCGGCGACGAAGACCAACGCCGCCAGTCCTGGCTCTGCGATCAGGTGCCCGTCGACCTCGGGAATCTCGGCGCCGGGCTCGGCGAACGGGCTGGGCCTCTGGCGCTCGGTGTGGACGGCGAGCTCGGCGCCGTGGACCTGGCGCCCAATCACGACGCGACCGGGCTCAAAGCCGAGGGCCGTGGCGAGGCGGCGGCGGTTCTCGATGACCGAGTCGGTCGCGTCGTCTGTGAGAGCGCCCAGGTTGAGGCTGTCGAAGGGCTTGCCGCTGACCCCGCCGAGGCGGGTGGAGAAGGCTGCCCTTGCGCTGGGCAGCTCGGCTTCGAGCCAGCGCACGCCCGCGCTCTGACACCATCGCATGGGAGTAACAAAGCAGAAAGAGCGCGGGGTGACTACTCGGCCCGAGCGGCCGCCAGCGCCACGGCCAGCTCCTGCTCGCGCCCCCCGATCTCCCCATCCAGCTTGCGACGCAACGCCTCCTGCAGGCCGCGTCCCAACGCCGGACCCTCCGGGATACCGGCGGCGATCAGCTCGCGCGCCGTCGATCTCCAGGCTCACCGAGCGCCACTCGGCGAGATAGCGATCCAGCCACTCGGCGCCCAGGGCGCGCGCGAGCGCCAGCTCGACCGGAGGGCGCCCCCGCGCCAGCTCGACTGCCTCGGAGGGACTTGCCGGATCGGCCGCGGCGAGCACCGCCTCGCCGCCGGGGGGGCCAAGCGCCGCGGCGAGCAGGACGTCCCGGCGCTCTACGAACTCGCTCCAAAGTGGGGACGCCAGCAGCTCGGCTACGTCGGCGGTGAGCCGGGCGCCTTCGGCGCGCGGCTCGATCAGCCCCCACTCGACGACGAGTTCCAGCCCGCGCACCGCCTCGGGCTCCCCCGCCAGCCGCAGCAACTCGGCCTGGCGCCGATCGGCCGAGACCGTGCTCAGGTCCGCAGCGCCCAGCAACTCGGCCGTCTCCGCCTCCAGCGCGAAGCCGAAGCGCGCGGCGTAGCGGGCGGCGCGCAGCGCTCGGGTCGGATCGTCGGTGAAGGAGCGCCGGTGCAGCACCCGCAACAGCCCCGCGAGGAGGTCGTCGAGGCCGCCGTGGGAATCGATCAGGACGGGCTCCCAGCCGAGCGGGATCGCCATCGCGTTGATCGTGAAATCGCGGCGGGCGAGATCGTCGGAGAGGCTGGACGGCTCCACCTCCGGCAGGGCGCCGGGGCGCGAGTAGGTCTCGGTGCGGGCGGTGGCGATGTCGACCTCATGGCCGTCCAGGCGGGCCTTCGCGGTGGCGAACCGCTCGTGCTCGACAACGTCGGCGCCGAGCCGGGCCGCCAGGCCGGCGGCGTCTCCCTCGACGACCAGATCGATGTCGGCGCGACCGCGTCCGAGCAGCAGGTCGCGGACCGCAGCCGCCGACCAGATATACCGGCTCTCCCGCGGATCGCTCGCGCATGTGGCCAGCTCCGGGTAGGCGCGCTCCAGCGCCCCGGCCAGATCCTCGATCGGTATCGGGGGCATCGACACCTGGTCCTTCAGCCACGCTCCAACACCGAGTTGGCCTGGGCGACGCGGAAGCGACCCTCATAGAGCGCTCGACCGACGATCACGCCCTCGACGTTCGGAGGCGCCCGGCGCACCAGCTCTTCGAGATCAGACAGCTCGCCCACCCCGCCCGAGTAGATCACCGCCGCGTCGGTCGCGGCGGCGACGCGAGCCAGCTCGCCGAGACCGGGCCCCTCCATGGTGCCGTCGACCTCGATCGGCGTGAAGAGAAAGCGGGACACACCGCGCCCGGTGAGCTCGGCAACGGCCTCGGCCACGTCCCGTCCACCGGCCTCGTTCCATCCTGCGAGCGAGACCTCGCCCCCGCGGGCATCGACCGAGACGACGATCCTCTCGCCGTGGCTCTTCAGCGAGGCGTCGAGGAAGCTGGGGTCGCGCAGTGCGGCGGTCCCGATCACCACCCGCTCGACGCCCGCCTCGAACGCGGCGGTCACCCGACGCGGCGTCGCGCAGACCGCCGCCGAGCTGGACCGGACAATCGACGCTGGCCGTTATCCGGCGCACCACGTCGAGGTTCTGCGGGCTTCCGGTCTTTGCCCCGTCGAGGTCGACCACGTGCAGAAACTTCGCCCCGTCGCCGGCCCAGCGGGTCGCTGCGTCGACCGGATCGGCGTCGTAGGCGGTCTCTTGCTCGTAGTCGCCCCGAAGCAGCCGTACCGCCTGCCCGCCACGGATGTCGATTGCCGGATAGAGGATCACGCGGCGATGCCGAGACCCGGGACCGCGATGCTCGCCGTCATTCGCTCAACGTCCCCTTGGTCGAAGGCACGCCGCTCTCCTCGGGGTCGATCGAGACGGCGACGCGCAGCGCCCTCGCGAAGGCCTTAAACGAGGCCTCGATCATGTGGTGGGCGTTGGTGCCGTAGCGAACCGAGACGTGCAGGGTCAGCTTGGCGCTGTTGGCGACAGCGCGGAAGAACTCCTCGGCCAGCTCCGTGTCGAAGCCGGCGATCGAGGTCGCCGGCAGTTCGGCGTCAAAGACGCACAGCGGCCGCCCGGAGATGTCGATCGCGCACTCGGCAAGCGACTCGTCCATCGGCACCATGGCCGAGCCGTAGCGCCTGATCCCGGCGCGATCGCCGAGCGCCTCATCCAGCGCCTGTCCGAGCACGATGCCGACGTCCTCCACCGTGTGGTGGGCGCCGGTCCCGAGGTCCCCGCTCGCCTCGACCCTCAGGCCGAGTCGCCCGTGACGGGCGAGCAGGTCGAGCATGTGATCGAGGAAGCCGACGCCCGTCGCAGCGCTCGCCGCTCCCCCGTCGAGGTCCAGCGAGAGCCGAATCTGAGTCTCGGCGGTGTCGCGCTCTCTAGTGGCTGCCCGGCTCATCGTCTAATCATCGCCGACTCGCCGTGGACGGGGAAGCCCTCGGCGCGGGCGAGGGCATCGACATGCGGCGCCAGGGCGGCCGCAGCGGCCGCGGGGATGCTCACGGTGGCGATCTTGCGGCGGAAGGCGCCAGGACCGAGGGGGCCCGAGAAGCGGCCCGCGCCGCCGGTCGGCAGGACGTGGTTGGACCCGGCCGCGTAGTCGCCGAAGGCGGTGGCGCCGTTGCGGCCCGCGAACACGCAGCCGGCAGTTGTCACCCGGCCGGCGAGCAGCGCGGCGTCCTCCTCGAACAGCTCGAGGTGCTCGGGGGCGAAGGCTGTTGGCAAGGTCGATCGCCTCGCCGAGGTCGGGAACTTGGACCAGCGCCAGGGGCGCGTCGGCGACGCTGGGGCGCTCCGCGGCGGCCCGCTCTGTCGCTTCCGCAACGGCGGCAAGCACCGCTTCCTCGACCGCTACCGCGACCAGTGGGCTGTCGGCGCCGTGCTCGGCTTGGGCGCAGAGATCGAGCGCCGCCCACTCGGGGTCGGTGTCGTGGCCGGCGACCAGCATCAACTCGGAGGGGCCGGCGAGGGAGTCGATCCCGACCAGCCCGCACACCGCCCGCTTCGCCTCCCGTACCCAGGCGTTGCCGGGGCCGGCGACAACGTCGACGGGCGCGACCGACTCGGTACCGTAGGCGAGGGCGAAGATCGCCTGGGCGCCGCCCATCGCGTAGACCTCATCGACGCCGCAAAGCCCTGCCGCCGCCAGCACCAGCGGGTTGACCCGGCCGTCCTGCCCCGGCGGTGAGGCGAGCGCAACCCGCTTGACCCCCGCCACCAGCGCCGGGATGCAGCACATCAACACGCTCGACGGGTAGGCGGCGCGACCGCCGGGCGCATAGATCCCAGCGGCGCCGACCGGGGCTTCGCGCACGGTCACCGTCTGCTCCTGGGGCAGCTCGACCTGGCGCGGCTCCGCATCGACCTGCGCCTCCGCGACCGCGCGGACGTTTGCTGCTGCGATCTCCATGGCGGCTCGGAACTCGGGATCGATGGATTTCAGAGCCGCCGCCGTCTGCCCCGTCTCGACCCTCAGGGGGCCGGGTGGGTGCTCGGTCGTGTCGAAGCGAGCGGTCAGGCGCAGCACGCCTTCGTCGCCCCCTTCGACGACCTCCCGCTCGATCGGCCCCACGTCGACCGCCGCCGAGGACTCGGCGGCCCAGGCCCGGATCGCGGCGGCTGTCTCCCCCGCTCCCTCCCACTCGAAGTGACGTGCTCTCATTGTGCCGTTGCCGCCTTCAGTTTTGCGGTCAGCGCGTCGACCTCGGCGGCGCGCAACTTGTGGGCGACCCGGTTGGCGACGAAGCGCGCCGTGCAGTCGAGGATCTCCTCGCGCACCTCGAGGTCGTTCTCCTCCAGGGTGCGCCCGGTGGCGACCAGGTCGACGATCCCATCGGCAAGGCCGATCAGCGGCGCCAGCTCGACCGAGCCCTTAACCTCGATCACCTCGACCTGGTGCCCGGTCCGCTCGAAGTGCCGCTCGGCAATGCGCGGGTACTTGGTCGCGATCCGCATCATCCCCAGCCGCCGCTCGGACTCGCCCAGCCGCTCATCTCCCCTGCGACCGGCAAGCACCATCCGGCAGCGGCCGAAACCGAGGTCGAGTAACTCGTAGACGACCCGGTCCGCCTGCTCAAGCAGAACGTCCTTGCCGGTGATGCCGACATCGGCGGCGCCGGCCTCGACGTAGGTGGGCACGTCGGACGGCCGCATCGTCACCAGCGTGATGTCCTTCTCCTCGAAGATCAACGAGCGGGAGTCCCCGCGCAGTACCGCGGTATCGATCCCCGCCGCGTCGAGCGCGTTCAGGGTCTCGTCGAAGAGCGCCCCGCGCGGCACCGCGAGCTTTAGCGGCCCGTCCACCTTCGCTCGGCCCAGGCCGGCGACCTCGACGCTCATAGGTCAACCTCCCCGCGCCTTGACTCCTCCTCCATCTGAGCGACGTGGACCCGCTCCAGGTAGAGGGCGAAGCCGGCAGCAGGCAGGTCGAGGCCGAACCGCTTCAGCAACTCGTCATAGCGCCCGCCGCCGCCCAGCACGTGGCCGAGCGCGGGGTCATAAACCTCGAGGATCGCACCGCTGTAATAGCCGAGGTCGCGCAGCAGGCCAAGGTCGATCCGGACCCGGTCCGCGACGCCCCGCGCCTGGAGCTCCTCGAAGGTCTCCTGGATCCTCGCCGTGGCGCGCTCCACCGCGGCGCCGCCGAGGCCGCGGGCCTGCTCCAGCACCTCGCTGCCCCCGCGCAGCTGGGAGAGGGCGACGCAGGTCGCGCACTGCTCCTCACTGATCCCCTCCAGCCCGGAGAGCTCCGCCTCAAGGCCAACCAGGTCGTGCATCGCCAGCCGCTCGAGGATCGAGTCCCGCGCCTCCCCCTCCACCCCGAGCTCGGCGAGGAGTTGGCGGTAGAGGTCGGCATCGCCGAGCCCGATCACCGCGCGGGTCAACCCGGCGGCGTCGAGTGCCGCCTCCAGGACCTCGACCACCTCGGCGGTCCCCTGCGGGGCCGGCGCTCCGATCAGCTCCACCCCGGCCTGCGCGAACTCGCGCATCTGGCCGCGCTGGGGGCGCACTGCCCGGTAGGCGTTGGCGAGGTAGCAGAGGCGCAGCGGCGGCTCGGCGCTGGCGTAGCGGGTGGCAACCAGGCGCGCGATCGGCACGGTCATGTCCGAGCGCAGCGCCAGCAGGTCGCCGCGCTCGTCGAAGAAGCGGTAGGCACCGCCGCCGGTCCGCCCGTCGCCGCGAGCGAGCACCTCGTCGTACTCGATCGCGGGCGTCGCCACCTCGCCGTAGCCACGGCTCTCGAACACCTCGATCAGCGCTAGGTGGAGGCTGCGCAGCTCCCGCATCTCGTCGGGGAGCACGTCGCGCGTGCCGGGGGGGATCGGATGGATCATCCGCCGGACCTTACGAGAGAGAGCGCGAAAGCCCTGCTACGCCGGTACCTCGGCAGAGACCCGTTCAATCTGGGCACCGAGCCCGCGGAGCCGCTCGTCGATCTGCTCATAGCCACGGTCGATCTGGCGGATGTTGCCAATCTCCGATGCACCGTCGGCCGCCAGCGCGGCGATGAGCATCGCCATCCCGGCGCGGATGTCTGGACTCTCGACGCGTTCGCCATGAAGCCGGCTCGGACCGCTGACGATCGCCCTGTGGGGATCGCACAGCGTGATCCGAGCGCCCATCGCGACCAGCTTATCGACGAAGAAGAGGCGGTTCTCGAACATCTTCTCGAAGATCAGGACCTCGCCCTCCGCCTGAGTGGCGAGGGCCAGCGCAATCGAGGTGAGGTCCGCCGGGAAGGCGGGCCAAGGGCCGTCCTCGATCTTCGGGATCGCGTCGCCGAGGTCGGTTTGGACGCGCAGCGCCTGGCGCGGCGGGACGACCACGTCTTCGCCCTCGACCGAGGACCGCAGGCCGAGGCGGCGGAACTGGCGGCGGACCATCACCAGGTCGGCAGGCCCCGCATCGCGGACCCGCAGCTCCCCGCCGGTGGCGGCGGCGAGCGCCATGAAGCTGCCGACCTCGATGTGGTCGGGAGAGATCGTGTGCTCGGCGCCGCCGAGCCGGTCGCGGCCATGCACGGTCATCACGTTGGAACCGATTCCATCGACCTCGGCCCCCATCGTGCTCAGCAGCCGAGCGAGGTCTTGGACGTGGGGCTCGGAGGCGGCGTTGGCGATCGTGGTGGGCCCCGGGGTCAACGCCGCAGCCATCAGCGCGTTCTCGGTGCCCATCACCGACGGCTCGTCCATGAAGACCGCACAGGCGCGCAACCCACCGGGCGGCGCCGTCAACTCGATCCAGCGGTCGCCGTCGACGCGGGCCCCCAGGTCCTTGAAGGCATCGAGATGGGCGTCGAGGCGGCGGCGGCCGATGAAGTCCCCACCGGGGGGCGGCATCCGGGCCTCGCCGAAGCGTGCCAGCAGCGGGCCGGCGAGCAGGAAGGAGGCCCTGATCCGGCTCGAGAGGTCATGGTCGACCTCGATCCCGCTGATGTCGGCGGCGCAGAGCCTAAGGCTGTTGTCGGCGACCCAGGCGACCTCTACCCCGAGCCGCTCCAGCAGGGCGATCTGCGCCTCTATGTCGCGGATGCGCGGCACCCGGTGTAGCAGCAGCTCCTCCTCGGTGAGCAGGCAGGCAGCGAGGATCGGCAACGCGGCGTTCTTGTTGCCGGCGACGGTCAACTCTCCAGAGAGCGGGACGCCGCCTTGAATGACGAACTTCTCCATGGGCCTGGGCAAGGGTAACGACCGCCCGGGCGGTCGTCGCGCAAACCGCGCGACCGCATCGCATTTGCAAAGTCGCCAGCGTGCGAAAGCGCAGCATCGCTCGTGCTCGCACTGGCGCCGCGCTTTGATGCCAACGCGCCACGCCGTCCCGTGGACGCGGCTCAGTTGCTTTCTCAGGCACGACCTGCAAGCCCCGTTGCAGATTCCGAGTACCGTCCGGAGGCCGCCGTAGCTTACGAACCCATGTTCGACACGAAGACGACATTCACCGGACGGCTGACCGATGCCGTCGACCTGCTGATCGATTTCGCGACGCTCGGCGAGTACGGGCTGGAGCCCGTTGGGAGAACCGCGCCGAGCTGCCAGTCCCGCCGCCGCCCGCAGCCTACCCGTGCGGGCACGCGGCGCGGGATCGGCCATCGCGGCTTCGCGGTCCGCTCCTAAACGACGGAGGGCCGCCCCGCGGGGCGGCCCGAAGTCGAAGAACCGGCGGCGACCTACTCTCCCAGGAGGTTGCCCTCCAAGTACCATCGGCGCTGAGAGGCTTAACTGCTCTGTTCGGAATGGGAAGAGGTGTCTCCCCCTCGCTATGTGCCACCGGAAATTTTGCGAGACCGCCCCCGGTGGAGCTTGAAAACTGCACAAAGACCTCAGGGTAAGAAATATATCCGTCAAGCCCTCGACCCATTAGTACCGGTCGGCTGAGCGCATTGCTGCGCTTGCACCGCCGGCCTATCAACCTGGTGGTCTACCAGGGGTCTTACTCCCTCAAGGGGATGGGAGAGCTCATCTCGAGGACGGCTTCCCGCTTAGATGCTTTCAGCGGTTATCCGTTCCGTGCGTAGCTAACCTGCAATGCCCTTGGCAGGACAACAGATACACCAGCGGCACGTTCATCCCGGTCCTCTCGTACTAGGGATGACTCCCCTCAACTCTCCAACGCCCACGGCAGATAGGGACCGAACTGTCTCACGACGTTCTGAACCCAGCTCGCGTACCGCTTTAATGGGCGAACAGCCCAACCCTTGGGACCTACTCCAGCCCCAGGATGCGACGAGCCGACATCGAGGTGCCAAACCGGTTCGTCGATGTGGACTCTTGGAACCGATAAGCCTGTTATCCCCGGAGTACCTTTTATCCGTTGAGCGACGGCGCTTCCACTTGCAACCGCCGGATCACTAAGCCCAACTTTCGTTCCTGCTCGACCCGTCGGTCTCGCAGTCAAGCTCCCTTGTTGCCTTTACACTCTACGCACGATTTCCAACCGTGCTGAGGGAACCTTTGGGCGCCTCCGTTACATTTTAGGAGGCGACCGCCCCAGTCAAACTGCCCACCTGACACTGTTCACCGCCCGGATCACGGCGCGATGTTAGAAGCCCGGACTACCAAGGGTGGTATCTCAAGGGTGACTCCCCGGCAGCCAAAGCTGCCGGTTCACTGTCTCCCACCTATCCTGAGCGAGATACCCCAGACTCCAATATCAAGTTGCAGTAAAGGTTCACGGGGTCTTTCCGTCTAGCCGCGGGTACTCGGCATCTTCACCGAGACTTTAATTTCACCGAGCCTCTCGTTGAGACAGCGTCCAAGTCGTTACGCCATTCGTGCAGGTCGGAACTTACCCGACAAGGAATTTCGCTACCTTAGGACCGTTATAGTTACGGCCGCCGTTTACCGGGGCTTAGCTTCACTGCTTCGCGCCGAAGCGCTAACAGGTCCGCGTAACCTTCCGGCACCGGGCAGGCGTCAGCCCCTATACGTCGTCTTACGACTTAGCAGAGGCCTGTGTTTTTGGTAAACAGTCGCTTGGACCAATTCACTGCGGCCCCCTCAGGCTCCCTCCGTGTGGAGTTCACCCTAACGGGGCGTCCCTTCTCCCGAAGTTACGGGACGATTTTGCCGAGTTCCTTAACGAGAGTTAGCTCGCTCACCTCAGTATGTTCTACTTGTCCACCTGTGTCGGTTATCGGTACGGGCACGCGAGTCCTGCCTAGAGGATTTTCTTGGAGGCATGGGATTGGGGACTGGCCGGCGGTCAAGCCAGCTGGCATCGCACCTCGCGTCAAAACGCCGCTGCGGATTTCCCTACAGCGACTGGCTACGTGCTTGCCCCAGGACGACCATCGCCTGGGTTCCCTTACCCTTCCCCGTCCCCCCATCGGTCATAACGGAATCGACGTGGTACAGGAATATCAACCTGTTGGCCATCGGCTACGCCTTTCGGCCTCGCCTTAGGTCCCGACTAACCCTGAGCAGACGAACTTTACTCAGGAAACCTTGGACAATCGGTGGAGGGGAGTCTCACCCCTCTTTCGTTACTCATGCCGGCATTCTCACTTCCAGCCGCTCCACGGATGCTTACGCATCCGCTTCACGCAGCTGGAACGCTCTCCTACCGCGTACAGAACCCGCAGGCCTGCACACCCATAGCTTCGGAGGCTAGCTTGAGCCCCGTTGAATTATCCGCGCCCGAACACTTGACCAGTGAGCTGTTACGCACTCTTTCAAGGGTGGCTGCTTCTAAGCCAACCTCTTGGTTGTCTCTGCATTCAGACATCGTTTGCCACTTAGCTAGCACTTGGGGTCCTTAGCTGATGGTCTGGGTTGTTCCCCTCTTGCGTACGAAGTTTATCCCCCGCACACTGACTCCCGAGCTAACCGTAACGGTCTTCGGAGTTTGCCTGAAGTCGGTAACCTGGTAGGGCCCCTAGTCCAAACAGTGCTCTACGGCCGCAACGCAATCACTCGAGGCTATACCTAAATATATTTCGGAGAGAACCAGATATCTCTGAGCTTGATTAGCCTTTCACTCCGATCCACAGGTCATCCGCCCAGTTTTCAACCTAGGTCGGTTCGGCCCTTCACGAGGTCTTACCCCCGCTTCAGCCTGCCCATGGATAGCTCGCTCAGTTTCGGGTCTACCGCCAATGACTGTGTCGCCCTGTTCAGACTCGCTTTCGCTACGGCTCCGCTCATCGCTTAACCTTGCCACTGACGAGTAACTCGCCGGCTCGTGATGCAAAAAGCACGCCGTCACGCCCGAAGGCGCTCCGACCACTTGTAAGCTTACGGTTTCAGGTACTATTTCACTCCCCTTCAGGGGTGCTTTTCACCTTTCCCTCACGGTACTAGTTCACTATCGGTCACCAGGTAGTACTTAGCCTTGGAGGGTGGTCCCCCCGGGTTCAGACCGCGTTTCACGGGTGCGGTCTTACTCAGGAACATCAAACGGCAGATCAGCGTGTTTTCACCTACGGGACGATTGCCCTCTGTGGTGCGAGGTTCCACTCGCTTCGGCTAACACCTGATTTTGTAACTGCCGCCGAGCCAGGCACGACTCGGTCATGACGTCCTACAACCCCCGACAGGCAACGCGTGCCCGCTTACACCTGTCAGGTTTGGGCTGATCCCCTTTCGCTCGCCACTACTAAGGGAGTCTCGGTTTATTTCTATTCCTCGGGGTACTTAGATGTTTCAGTTCCCCCGGTTGCCCCCCAGCGGCTATGTATTCACCGCTGGATGACGCCGCATTACCGGCGCCGGGTTTTCCCATTCGGAGATCCGCGGGTCAAAGGTTGTTCAGCGCCTCACCGCGGCTTATCGCAGCCATCCACGTCCTTCATCGACTCCTGGTGCCAAGGCATCCACCGTAAGCCCTTAACATCTTGACGGTGATACGACCCATCGCCGAAGCGGTGGATCGCAAATTAAATACCCATATTGGCCTTGTGCAGTTTTCAAGGTCCACCGAGGCACACACGACGGAGTACTTCCGTCGGCGGTCTCTCAAAACTGAGCAGCGTTCCCGCTGACACATTGCCAACGGGGAGCCCGGTCGACGTTCTAGGTCTCCCTAGAAAGGAGGTGATCCAGCCGCAGCTTCCGCTACGGCTACCTTGTTACGACTTCACCCCAATCACGGACCCCACCTTCGACGGCTCCCTCCTTGCGGTTAGGCCACCGGCTTCGGGTGTTGCTCGCTTTCGTGGTGTGACGGGCGGTGTGTACAAGGCCCGGGAACGTATTCACCGCGGCATTGCTGATCCGCGATTACTAGCAACTCCACCTTCATGGAGGCGAGTTTCAGCCTCCAATCCGAACCGGGACGCACTTTCTGGGATTCGCTCCACCTCGCGGTATTGCAACCCTTTGTATGCGCCAATGTAGCACGTGTGTAGCCCTGGACATAAGGGGCATGATGACTTGACGTCATCCCCACCTTCCTCCGGTTTGTCACCGGCAGTCTCCCATGAGTCCCCAACTGAATGATGGCAACATAGGACGGGGGTTGCGCTCGTTGCGGGACTTAACCCAACATCTCACGACACGAGCTGACGACAGCCATGCACCACCTGTGCACGAGTCCCGAAGGAAAGCCGTGTTTCCACGGCAATCACGTGCATGTCAAGCCCAGGTAAGGTTCTTCGCGTTGCGTCGAATTAAACCACATGCTCCGCTGCTTGTGCGGGCCCCCGTCAATTCCTTTGAGTTTTAGCCTTGCGGCCGTACTCCCCAGGCGGGGCACTTAATGCGTTAGCTACGGCACGGGAGGAGTCGACACCTCCCACACCTAGCGCCCATCGTTTACGGCGTGGACTACCAGGGTATCTAATCCTGTTCGCTCCCCACGCTTTCGCGTCTCAGCGTCAGTACCGTACCAGCGAGCCGCCTTCGCTACTGGTGTTCCTCCTGATATCTGCGCATTCCACCGCTACACCAGGAATTCCACTCTCCTCTTCCGGACTCTAGCCAATGCAGTTTCCACCGGCTTTCAAAGGTTGAGCCTTGACTTTCACAGCGGACTTACAGGGCCGCCTACGCGCGCTTTACGCCCAATGATTCCGGACAACGCTTGCTCCCTACGTATTACCGCGGCTGCTGGCACGTAGTTAGCCGGAGCTTCTTCTGGAGGTACCGTCAATCCACACGGCTATTCACCGGTGAACCTTCGTCCCTCCTGAAAGGGGTTTACAACCCGAAGGCCGTCTTCCCCCACGCGGCGTTGCTGCGTCACGCTTTCGCGCATTGCGCAAGATTCCCCACTGCTGCCTCCCGTAGGAGTCTGGGCCGTGTCTCAGTCCCAGTGTGGCTGATCGTCCTCTCAGACCAGCTACCCATCGTCGCCTTGGTAGGCCGTTACCCCACCAACAAGCTAATGGGCCGCGGGCCCCTCCCAATGCGGAGGCCGAAGCTTCCTTTAGCGCAACAGGCTTGTGCCTGTTCGCTACATCCGGTATTAGCCCGAGTTTCCTCGGGTTGTCCCAGTCATCGGGGCAGATTACCCACGTGTTACTCACCCGTTCGCCGCTTTGCCCCAGGGCAAGCCCTGGTTCGTCGCACCACTTGCATGTGTTAAGCACGCCGCCAGCGTTCGTCCTGAGCCAGGATCAAACTCTCCGTGAAGGTACTTACGAAGAGCTGCCATGCCTGGCTGGCCGCCGGGTACACATACTCGACGGCCGGCATGACGGGTAAATCAGACCGCTCGGCACGCTGACGAGCCGAGCGGATCGGGCTCAAACAATCCACAGACCCGTGGGTCCGCAGAGTGCACGCTGCTCAGTTTTCAAAGACCGCTGCGCCTCTGCGGCGGGCCTCGCCGCTTTCACGCACGGAGCAGACAAGGGCCAGCCCCGGAAGGACGCGGGAGTATAGCGCTGCGGCGGAGCTTTGCCTAGGCGACCGAGCGAAGCCGGCGGAAGCGGCGCTTGCCGATCTGCAGGACCCGGCCGGCGAGCTGGTCGGCCTCGAGGTCGAGGCTGTCGTCCGGGATCGGCTCCCCGTCCAGCTTCACGCCCCCCTGGCGGATCAGGCGCCGCGCCTCGCTGGAGCTGATCTTAAACGCCCCGGCCATTAGCAGCGGCATGTGGACACGCCCGTCGCCGTCGGCCATGTAGGGCGCCAGCTCGATTTCCTCCACGTCGTCTGGGGCCTCGTGCTGTACGAAGAGGCGATTGAAATGCTCCTCGGCCGCCGCCGCCGCCTCGGCGTCGTGGAAGTGCTCGACGATCTGCCGCGCCAGCTCCCGCTTCGCATCGTTGGGAGGAAGGTCGGCGGATAGGTCTGAACCGAGCAGCAGCCGGTAGTAGTCGGCCATCGCCTCGTCGGGAACTCGCATCAGTCTCCCGAACATCTCCTCTGGCGGGTCGGTGACGCCGACGTAGTTGCCCAACGACTTGCTCATCTTCTGCACCCCGTCGATCCCGACCAGGATCGGCATTGTCAGGATCGATTGAGGCTTCTGGCCGTAGGCCGCCTGGATGTCGCGCCCGAAGAGCAAGTTGAACTTCTGGTCGGTCCCCCCCAGCTCGACGTCGGCCTCGACCGCCACCGAGTCATACCCCTGCAGCAGTGGGTAGAGCAGCTCCAGGGCGGCGATCGGAGCTCCGGCAGCCAGCCGCTTCTGGAAGTCATCGCGCTCCAACAGGCGAGCGACCGTGGTCTGGGCGAGCAGTCCCAGCAGCGCCTCGGGCTCCATCCGCAACCATTCGCTGTTGAAGCGCACCTCCGTCAGTTTCCGGTCGAGAACCTTGAATGCCTGCTCCTGGTAGGTGGCGGCGTTAGCGGCGATCTCCTCGGCAGAGGGGAGGGGCCGCTGGGCCGAACGGCCGCTGGGATCGCCAACCCGGGCCGTGAAGTCACCGATGATGAGCACGACGCTGTGGCCGGCCTGCTGGAACTCGTGCAGCTTCTCCAGCACGACGGTGTGGCCGAGGTGGATGTCGGCCGTGGTCGGGTCGATCCCAAACTTGACCCGCAGCGGCCGCCCGGCGGCGAGCTGTTCGGCGAGCATTTCCTTGGGCAGTACGTCGACCGCGTTGCGCGTCAAGTCCATGGCCGGGCAATGCTAGACTGCCGCCCTCTCTTGGCGGGCAAACGCAGCAAGCCGCGCCTCAAGAAGCTGCGCATCCTCTTCGTTTTGTTGGGGCTGGGCGTGCTGGGGCTGGTCTCGATGATCTTCGGGATGATGGCCGCTATCTCCCAGGATCTGCCCGCGATCTATGACTTCGCCCAGTACAAGGCGTCAAAGAACAGCGAAGTCCTGGACGAGACGGGGAAGCCGGTCGGCACCCTGACCAGCAACCAGAACAAAATCCTGCTCAACTCGAGCCAGATCTCCCCCTACGTCAAGAACGCGGTGGTCTCGATCGAGGACTCGCGCTTCTACGAACACGATGGTGTCGACTTCAGAGGCATCGCCCGAGCGCTGGTCGCCGACATTCTCAGCCAGAGCGCCCAGGAGGGCGCCTCCACGATCACCGAGCAGTTCGTCAAGAACGCCCTCGCCGCGCAGGGCAGCCGCACGATCCTCGAGAAGTTCCGCGAGGCGGCCCTGGCCTACCGGCTGGAGCACCACTGGACCAAGGACAAAATCCTCACCGAGTACCTCAACACGATCTACTTCGGGGAAGGCGCCTATGGGATCGAGGCGGCCGCCCGCACTTACTTCGGCAAGGCGCACCCGGGCTGTGGGACGCAGGCTGAGCCGTGCGCCTCGGTGCTGGAGCCGTGGGAGGCGGCGACGCTGGCGGCGATAATCGCCTCGCCCTCGGCCTTCGACCCCAAGGTCTACCCCGAAAACGCGCTCGGGCGCCGCAACCTGGTGCTGGAAAAGATGGAACAGCAGGGCTACATCACCCATCAGCAGTACGAGGAAGGGATCAAGCAGGCGCTGCCCCCTCCCCGCGACATCCAACCGCCGAAGATCGACTCCAAGGCGCCCTACTTCACCGCCTGGCTGCGCCAGCAACTGGTCGAACGCTACGGCGCCGCGAAAGCCTTCTTCGGCGGTTTGAAGGTGCGGTCAACGCTTAATCTGCGCCTCCAGGAGGCGGCCGAAGAAGCGGTCAGCTCCTACCTGGGGGGGATACCGCCGACCGCCTCCGTGGTCGTGATCGACAACCGCAACGCTGGCGTCAAGGCGATGGTTGGCGGCCCCAACTTCCAGACCGAGCCGTTCAACCTCGCCACCGAGGGGCATCGGCAGCCGGGCTCCTCGATCAAGCCGTTCACCTTGATCACGGCGCTCAAGGAGGGGATTTCCCCCTACACCGTCTACCCATCCGCGCCTCAGATCTTCCACTTCGGCAAGCACGGACGGGAAACCTTCGTCGTCCACAACGACGAAAACTCCTATCTCGGCTCCTGCGACATCATCTGCGCGACCACCTACTCGGACAACTCGATCTACTCCCAGCTCGCGCTGAAGAGCTTGAAAGGCAAGAACTTCCGGCAGCGAACCAGCTCGATCGCCGACACGATCCACGCGATGGGCTACACGGAACCGATCTCGACCAACCCGGCGATGGTGCTGGGTGGGCTGAAAGACGGGGTAACCCCACTGGGGTGGACCTACGCCTACAGCACGATCGCCAATGACGGGACCCGGGTCAGCGGCACCCTGGCGCCGCAGCCCGGCGACAGCCCCGTCGCCTTCACGAAGGTCACTGACAGCGACGGTCACACGATCAAGGACGGCGAGAACGATCCGCTGCATACCCAGGTCGTCCCCTCGAGCGTCGACATCGAGGCGAAGCACATCCTCGAAACGGTGGTGACCAGCGGCACGGGGACACACGCCAACATCGGCGTCTCCGGCGAGTGGGGAAAGACGGGCACGACGGAGAACAACGCCGATGCCTGGTTCTGCGGCGCGATCACCGAAGTCACGGCCTGCGTCTGGGTCGGATATGAGAACACGACGACGCCGATGACCACCCTCTATAACGGCGGCCCGGTGATGGGCGGCACCTTCCCAGCGCTGATCTGGGCCCGGGTGATTGGCGCCTGGCAGCAGATCAAGGCCGAAAGGGAAACGGCGGTGGGGAGTCACAAGGGAGGCGACGCCCCGGGCTCGACCTATACGCCAACCGCGCCCTCGACCGAATCGGCAGCGCCATCGGCCCCGCCGCGGGAATCGTCCGAACCCGGCCCATCAGAACCCTCCAAACCGGCGAAGCCCGCTGAACCCGCGGCGCCGACCGCGCCCTCGGCTCCGGCTACGGGCGGCGGCGTCACCGCCGGTTAGCTGAGCCGCGGGCGGGAACGAAGCGGCTGCCCGCGGCGCAGAAGCGCCAAGGGCGCTCGACTGCCTTGGTGATGCCGACTCGAGGGCCGATCGCCACCTCGCCGGCCCAACCCGGCTCGGGCGCGAGCAACAGGAACGGATCGGTGCTCAGGTCAGCGCCGTTTGAGTCGAGGCCGATGCCGAGCGCCTCGGTCAGCCTGCCCGGGCCCATGCAGAGCTCCTGGTCGGGGCGGCCGCCGCGCCGGGCCCGCATCTCCTCCAGCCCTGTCGTTGGCTCCAGCGCTCGGATCAGCACCGCCGCCGCTTCGCCTTCGGGTTCGGCGACGGCGTTGAGCAGGCTGTGGATTCCATAGGAGAGGTAGACATAGGCGCGTCCCGGCGGCCCGAACAACACCTCGGTCCGCTCGGTGAGGCCGGTGTAGGCGTGGCAAGCGGGATCGTCGCGCTCGTAGCTCTCGGTCTCAACGATCGTGCCGCCGCACCCGCCGTAGAAGAGGCGACAGCCGATCAGCTCGCGGGCGACGTCATGGACCGAGCGGTCAAAGAAGCCGACGCCGAGCCGTTCCCCGCTCACTGCCGCTCTTCGAGGACCCGCGCCTTGACCGCCGCGAGGGTTTCGTGCGCGAACTCGATCTGTCTGGCCAACGCCTCGGAGCCGGTCCCGCCCTCGATCCGCTTCGACTCCAGCCAGCTGCCGCGCTTCAGCACCTCATAGTAGGAGTCGTCGAGGTGCTCGGAGCGCTCGCGGAGCTCCTCGGGGCGCAGCTCAGAGAGCGATCGGCCCTGCTCGACCGCGTCGCGGACGAGGCCGCCGACGATCCCGTGCGCCTCGCGGAACGGCACGCCCCTGCCGACCAGCAGGTCGGCGATCTCGGTCGCAGCCAGCATCTCGTCGCCGGAGGTGGCCTCCAGCCGCTCGCGGTCAAACTCGATCCCGTCCAGCATGCCCGCGGTCGCGTCGAGGCAGATCTCGACCGTGTCGATCGCATCAAAGAGCGGCTCCTTGTCCTCCTGCATGTCCTTGCCGTAGGTGAGCGGCAGCGCGTGCATCATGCCGAGCACCGTCGCGTAGTCGGCGGTGACGCGCGGGCTCTTGGCGCGCAGCAGCTCAGCCGAGTCGGGGTTCTTCTTCTGGGGCATAATGCTCGACCCCGAGGAGAAGGACTCGTCCAACTCGCAGAAGCCGAACTCGCTGCTCGACCAGATCACGATCTCCGAGCCGAGGCGGGAGAGGTGCATCGAGCAGGCCGAGGCGGCGGCAAGGTAGTCGAGGACGAAGTCGCGATTGGAGGCGCCATCGATCGAGTTCGGGCTGATGTGGTCGAAGCCGAGGTCGGCGGCGACGGCGGCGCGGTCGATCTCCCAGTTGACACCGGCGAGGGCACCGGAGCCGAGCGGCATCACCCCGGCGCTGTCGAGCGCGAACTGGAAGCGCAGGACGTCGCGGGCCAGCATCCAGAAGTAGGCGAGCAGGTGGTGGCCGAGGTAGACCGGCTGGGCCCGCTGTAGGTGGGTATAGCCGGGCATCGGCCAGTCGCGGTGGCGCTCGGCGAGATCGAGCAGGCGCTCCATCGCCGCCCCCGAGAGCTCGATTGCCCGCAGCGAGTGCGCCTGCACGACCATCGCCACGTCGGTGGCGACCTGGTCGTTGCGGGAGCGCCCGGTGTGGAGCTTGCCGGCCAGTGGGCCGATGGCCTCGCCGAGCAGGCGCTCGATCGCCGTGTGGATGTCCTCGTCAGCCTCGGCGAACTGGAAGCCGTGCTCCCCCATCTGACCCCGGACCCGCTCCAGGCCCGCGTCGATCTGACTCAGCTCACCGTCGTCGAGCACGCCGATCTCCCGCAGCGCCCGGGCGTGGGCCTGGGACTGGTCGATGTCGTAGGGGGCCAGCCGCCAGTCGAACTCGATCGAGCGGTTGAGCTGCCAGAAGCGGGGGTCGGGATCTTTGCGAAAGCGCGACATCAGTGGAGAGATTCGGCGAGAGCCTCGCACACCCGCACGACCTGGGACTCGCTCATCGTCGGGAAGAACGGCAGCGCCAGCGAGCGCGCCGCGGCCTCTTCGGCTACCGGGAACTGACCCTCCCGGTAGCCGAGCTCGCGCAGGTGCGGGAAGAGGTGGATACAGGGCAGGTAGGCCTTACTGGCGATGCCCCGCTCGGCGAGACGGGCAATCGTCGCATCACGATCCGCGTCGCCGGGCAGGCGGACGACGTAGACGAACCAGCTGCGCCGCTCTGCTCCCCGCCCGGCGCCCGGCGCCCGCAGGCCCTCGACGCCGGCGAGACCCTGCTCGTAGAGTCCCGCGACCCGCGAGCGACCCGCGAGCATCGAATCGAGCCGCTCGAGCTGGGCGACGCCGAGCGCCGCGGCGAGGTCGGAGAGCCGGTAGTTAAAGCCGAGCCCGCCGTGGTCAAGCCAGCCCATATCGGCGGCCCGGCCCTGATTGCGCTCGGAGCGCAGCTGGGCGGCCGCCTCGGCCCCGGAGGGGACGATCATCCCCCCCTCTCCCGTCGTCAGCTGCTTGTTGGCATAAAAGGCAAAGGTGGCAAGGTTGCCCCTGGCGCCAACCGCCCGCCCCTCCGAGTCGACGGCGCCGAGTGCCTCACAGGCGTCCTCGAGGATGCCGAGCCGGTGCCGCGCGGCGGTCACCTCCAGCGCCGGCATCGCGGCCGGGTAACCGAAGATGTGGACCGGCAGGATGCCCGCCGTGCGCTCCCCCACCGCAGCCTCCACGGCGCTGGGGTCGAGGTTCAGCGTCTCGGGATCGATGTCGCAGAAGACCGGGTGCGCCCCCTCATAGAGGAGGCAGTTCGCCGAGGCGACGAAACTGAAGGGGCTGGTCAGGATCTCATCGCCGTGGCCCCAGCCAAGCGTCCGCACCCCGAGGTGCAGCGCGGTCGTCCCGCTGGAGACGGCGACCGCGTCTTTGACCTTGAGCCAGGCCGCGAACTCGCGCTCAAAGCGCTCCCCCATCGGCCCCAGCGAGAGCCGCCCGGAGCGCAGCACCTCGAGCGCCAGCTCCTCCTCGCGCGCCCCGATCTCGGGCCGCGCGAGCGGGATCTCCTCGCTACTCGGGAATCCGCCCATATCGGCGGCCACCCTACCCTCCGCTGGAGGCCCACTGCACAGCTGAGCGCTCCGCTCGCGACGCAGAGAGCCAGATATGGATGCTTGCAAGCTCTGTGCTCATTGCGGTTGGAAGGCGTACTCCAGCGAGTCGACCAGGGCCTCCCAGGAAGCCTCGATGATGTTCTCCGAGACCCCTATCGTCCCCCACTCGCGCTCGCCGTCGGAGGAGTCGAGCAGGACGCGGGTGACAGCGTCGGTTCCGTGGGTTTCGTCGAGGATCCGCACCTTGTAGTTGGTCAACTCGATGTCGGCCAGGTGCGGGTGCCTATCGGCGATTGTCCGGCGCAGGGCCCGGTCGAGCGCGTTGACCGGGCCGTTGCCAGTGGCGGAGCGGACTAAGCGCTCGCCGTCGACCAGCAGCTCGATCGTCGCCTCGGTCTGCACTCCCTCGCCAGCGCGTTTCTCGGTCACGACCTTGAATCCCTCCAGCTCGAACAGCGGCTCATAGGCGCCGGCCTCGCGCCGTAGGAGCAGCTCGAAGGAGGCCTGGGCAGCCTCGTAGTGATAGCCGCGGTGCTCGCGCTCCTTCAGCCGCTCCACCGCGCGCCCCGCCATCGCCTCGTCGATCTTCAGCCCCGCCTGCGCGGCCTGGCTGCGGATCGTCGCCTTGCCGGACAGCTCCGAGGGGAGGACGTCGCGCTCGTTGCCTACTGCCCCGGGGTCGATGTGCTCGAAGGTGCGAGCGTCGGCAGCCACCCCGGCGACGTGCATCCCGCCCTTGTGGGCGAAGGCGTTGCGGCCGACGTAGGGCTGGTCGGGGTCCGGCTTCAGGTTGCAGAGCTCGTCGACGAAGTGGGCGGTCTCGGTCAGACTCGCGAGCTGTGCGGGCGCGACCACGTCGAACCCCATCTTCAGCTGCAGCGCCGGCAGGATCGAGACGAGGTTGGCGTTGCCGCAGCGCTCGCCGTAGCCGTTGATCGTGCCCTGCACGAGGCGGACGCCCTCGCGCACCGCCGCCAGCGAGTTGGCGACGCCGCACTCGGCGTCGTTGTGGGCGTGGATCCCCACTTCCACCTCCTCCTCACTCAGCTCGGCGACGATTTGCTCGGTGGCGTCGACCACCTGCTCCGGCAGGCTGGAGCCGTTGGTGTCGCAGAGGGTGACGTTCTCCGCCCCGGCCGCGACTGCGGCGCACAAGCACTCCAAGGCGTAGGCGGGGTCGTCGCGAAAGCCGTCGAAGAAGTGCTCGGCGTCATAGATGACGCGCTTGCCCTGGGCCCGGCAGAAGGCGACGGAGTCGGCGATCATCGCCAGGTTCTCCTCGCGCGAGACCTTCGTCACCTTCTCCAGGTGCAGCGCCCAGGTCTTGCCGACCAGCGTCACCACCGGCGCAAAGCACTCGACTAGGGTGCGCAGGGCGGGGTCGTCCTCGGCGGCAGCGTCGCGGCGGCGGGTCATGCCGAAGGCGCAGATCGTCGCCTGTTCCAGCTCCAGCTCGGAAAGCAGGCCGAACAGCTCAACCTCCTTTGGGTTGGAGCTGGGGAAGCCGGCCTCGATCAGCTGCACCCCGAGAGTGTCGAGGGCGCTGACCACGCGCACCTTCTCGCGAGCAGAGAGCGACATCCCCTCGCCCTGCATACCGTCGCGCAAGGTCGTGTCATAGAGCTTCACCTGTTCCATCTGCTGCCTTTCGATTCGAGGGATCGGGGAGAGGGCCTTTCGGCCCGCCTGCGCGGCAGCGCCACGCCAGCCGCTAGGCGGCTGGGGTAATTCGCCCGATTGCCTCGAAACGACGACGCATCAGGAACTGACCTTACTCGGCCGGTCAACTCCGCTCGGTGCCTCAACGAAGTCAAGCCACTCCAGGTACTCCTCGGCGCGGCCGTGCAGGGCGTCCTCGAACTTGGCCTGGATCACCCGGGTGACCTCCCCCGGCTCGCCCAGCTCGTGGTCGTCGACCGAGCGCACCGGAACCAGCTCGGCAGCGGTGCCGGTGAGGAAGACCTCGTCTGCAAGGTAGAGCTCGGCGCGGGCGATGTCGCGCTCCTCGACCCTGTAGCCGAAGTCGAGGGCGATTTGGATCACCGAGGCGCGGGTGATCCCGTCGAGGATGGCCGAGGTGTGCCCGGGAGTGCAGAGGACGCCGTCGCGGACGACGAAGACGTTCTCGCCCGAGCCCTCCGAGACGCAGCCGTGCTGGTCGAGCAGGATCGCCTCGTCATAGCCGGCGTTTAGCCGACTCGGTCTTGGCGAGGATCGAGTTGAGGTACTGGCCGGAGGCCTTGGCGTGCGGGATCAGGCTG
This sequence comes from uncultured Solirubrobacterales bacterium, assembly GCA_963803755.1. Classification (GTDB taxonomy): domain Bacteria; phylum Actinomycetota; class Thermoleophilia; order Solirubrobacterales; family 70-9; genus CAVUPF01. The sequence continues at coordinate 660,365 of CAWDNP010000007.1, read as the reverse complement.
TCGCCGGAGATCGTTCGCCAGGAGGAGACCTTGGTGCGGATGCCGTGCTTCTTGCCCTCCTCGCCGAGGTAAGCGCCCCAGGGCCAGACGGCGACGATCATCTCGATCGGGGCGCTCTTCGCGTAGAGGCCCATCTCCCCGTAGCCGCGGAAGGCGAGCGGGCGGATGTAGCAGGAGCGGAGGCCGTTGCGGCGGATCAGCTCGTGGGTGGCGTCGCGCAACTCCTCGGCGGAGTAGGGCAGGGCGAAGTAGTAGAGCGCGGCTGACTTCGCGAGCCGCTCGAGGTGCTCGGGATGGCGGAAGACCGCCGGGCCGCGCTCGGTCTCATAACAGCGGATCCCCTCAAAGACGCCAGTGCCGTAGTGCAGGCCGTGGCTGAGGACGTGAACCTTTGCGTCCTCCCAGGGCACGAACTCACCGTTGTGCCAGATCAACTCGGCGGATTCCATGGAGCAGAAGTATGCCCTACGAGGAAAGCTCCGCCAACACCGCCCCAGTCATCTCTGCGGTGCCGACCTCGACCTCGAGTGGGACCTCGGGCAGTGGTGGCTCCACCAGAGTCCCGCTCGCGAGGTCGGGGGTTCGCAGGCCCCGCTCAAGGACGGCGTCAACGGCTGCCTCAATCCGGGTCGCGTCGTCCGGCCTGTCGAGTCCGTGACGCAGCATCATCGCCGCCGAGAGGAAGGTGGCAAGCGGGTTGGCACTCCCCCTGCCGGCGATGTCGGGGGCGGAGCCGTGGACCGGCTCAAAGAGGCCGGGGTCGCCATCGGCACCGAGGCTCGCCGAGGGCAGCATTCCCAGCGAGCCGGTGAGCATCGCGGACTCGTCGCTGAGGATGTCGCCGAAGAGGTTCTCGGTGACGATCACATCGAAGTTGGCCGGGCGCGAGACGAGCTGCATCGCGGCGTTGTCGACTAACAAGTGGTCGAGAGCGACATCGGGGTACTCCGGAGCGACCCGGCCGACCACCTCGCGCCAGAGCCGCGACGTCTCCAGCACGTTGGCCTTGTCGACCGAGGTGACTCGCGGCCTGCGCCCTGACTGCGCTGCCCGCCGCTGGGCGCCCTCAAAGGCGGTGCGGGCGATCCGCTCGACCTCGACCGTGGAGTACTCGCAGGTGTCGTGGGCGGTGTCGCCGTCGCGGCCGCTGTCACCGAAGTAGATGCCGCCGGTCAGCTCCCGCACCACCAGCAGGTCGGTGCCGGCGATCCGCTCCTCGCGCAGTGGGCTGGAGGCGACCAATGCGGGGCTGGGACGCACAGGACGCAGGTTGGCGTAGAGACCCATCCCCTTACGCAGGCCGAGAAGGCCCTGCTCAGGGCGGGGAGCGCCGGGGTCGGTCGTGTCCCACTTGGGACCGCCGACCGCGCCAAGCAGGACCGCGTCGGCGGCACGGCAAGCATCGAGGACCTCGTCGGTCAGGCCGACACCGTGGGCGTCGATCGAGGCGCCGCCGATCAGCCGCTCCTCGAACTCGAACTCGCCGAGGGCCGCCAGCAGCTCCTGTGCGGCGCCGACGATCTCCGGCCCGATCCCGTCCCCGGGCAGGACGACTATGTGGGGCGCGCCGCTCACCTGGCTCACTTTATGCACAGGCGACTACGCGGCGCGGGCGTCGATGTTCAGTCGGATGTAGTCGAGACGCAGCGGCTCTCCCTGGGTGGCGAGCACGTCGGCGACGAACCTGTCGCGCAGCTCCGCCGGGAGCGGCTCCAGGTGGGCCCCCAGGCAGACGGTTCTGGCGAACTCGGCCGGCTCGGGCGGAACCACCGCCCAGGGCTCGAGCCAACAGTGGACGTCGCGGAACCCGACGCGCTCCAGCCGCGCCGTGGTCTCCTCGGCGCTGGCGTAGTTCCATGGCCGCTCAAAGCTCTCGAAATAGCGCCTGTAGGGATCGCGGGCGGCGACCTCCTCTCCGGCGACGCGGAAGGAGTCGATGTTCCCTGACCCTCCGCACTGCGCCGCGAGCTGGCCCCCGGGCCTCAGCACCGCCGCCAGTCTCCGGAAGAGCAGATCGTGCTCGGCGACCCAGTGAAAACGGCGCTGGAGAACACCGCGTCGACGCGCTCGTCCAGCTCCAGCTCGGTCAGGTCGAAGATCAGCGCGTCGTCCTGCGGGCGGAGCACCGAGCGGACCTCCTCGATCATCGACGGTGAGCCGTCGACCGCGATCACCCGGCCCCGGGGCAGCCGCTCGATCAACAGGCGAGTGACCCGGCCACTGCCGCAGCCGGCATCGAGCACGGTCTCATCGCCCCGCGGCGAGAGGCGGTCAAGCACGGCGCTCGCCCACTCCTCGTGCGGCACCGACACCCGCTGGTAGGCGCGAGCATCCCAGTCGCGAGTGGTCCCGGCCATCAGAGCGCTGTGGTGATCGGGCCGCAGCTCTCCGGCGCCGGAGGACTCGAAGGCGTCGATCGCCGCCGCGCCCTCCAGGGTGATGCCGATGTCGTCGAGGCCGTTGAGGAGCCGGTGCTTGATGTCGGCCTCGACCTCGAACTCAAAGACGCCGGCGGCGCAGGTGAGCGTCTCATCGTCGACGTCGATCCGCGCCTCGCCCGCCTCGACGACGGCGTGGCAGTGCTCCTCGCCGAGGATCACCGGCAGCAGCCCGATCTTGGTGCAGTTGACGTAGAAGATGTCGGCGAAGGACGGCGCGACGATCGCCTCGAAGCCGAAGTCCTGGAGTGCCCAGGGAGCATGCTCGCGCGAGGAGCCGCAGCCGAAGTTGCGCCCCGTCGACCAGGATCGGGTTCGGCTCCAGCTCGATCTCCCCGGATCGGATCCAGTCGTAGAAGAGGAACTCTCCGAAGCCGGTCCGCTCGACCCGCTTGAGGAACTGCTTGGGGATGATCTGGTCGGTGTCCACGTCAGCCCGGTCGAACACCGAGACCCTGCCCTCGATCACGTCGATCGGCCTCATCTTCAGCTCCAATCCCTGATGTCGACAAAACGTCCCTCGATCGCAGCGGCCGCCGCCATCCGCGGGCTGACCAGGTGGGTCCGCCCCCCTTGCCCTGACGCCCCTCGAAGTTTCGGTTCGAGGTCGAGGCACAGCGCTCGCCCTCGGCAAGGATGTCGGGGTTCATCCCGAGGCACATCGAGCAGCCCGCCTCGCGCCATTCAAAGCCGGCAGCACGGAAGATCTCGTCGAGGCCCTCTGCCTCGGCCCTCGCCTTCACCTCCTGGGAGCCGGGGACGACCATCGCCCGCACCGAGTCGGCGACTCGTCGGCCGTCGACCACCGCGGCCGCCTCGCGCAGGTCCTCGACCCGTGAGTTGGTGCAGGAGCCGATGAAGACCCGGTCCAGCGCGACCTCGGTGATCGGCGTGCCGGGCTGCAGCGCCATGTAGGCGAGGGCGCGCTCGGCCGATTCGCGCTCGGCCGGGGAGTCCAGCGCGGCGGGGTCGGGGACGAGTCGGTCAGCTCGACCACCATCCCGGGGTTCGTGCCCCAGGTGACCATCGGAGAGAGGCTGGAGGCGTCGATCTCGATCTCGGTGTCGAAGCCCGCTCCGCGATCGCTCGGCAGGGCGCGCCAGCGCTCGACGGCGGCGTCGAAGCCCTGCGGGGCGGCGGCCCGGCCGCGCACCCACTCAAACGTCGTCTCGTCGGGGGCGATCATGCCAGCCCGCCCGCCGCCCTCGATCGTCATGTTGCAGACCGTCATCCGGCCCGACATCGAGAGCGACTCGATTGCGGGCCCGGCGTACTCGACCGCATGGCCAGTCATGCCGCCGATGCCCAGGCGGCCGATTGTCGCCAGGATCAGGTCCTTGGGGGTGACGCCGGCGCCCAGCTCGCCCGAGTAGGAGATCCGCATCGTCTTCGGCCGCTTCTGAACCAGGCACTGGGTCGCCAGCACATGCTCGACCTCGGAGGTGCCGATGCCGAAGGCAAGCGCCCCGAAGGCGCCGTGGGTGGAAGTGTGGCTGTCGCCGCAGACGATCGTGATCCCAGGCTGGGTGACACCCAGCTCCGGTCCGATCACGTGGACGATGCCCTGGCGCTCAGACCCCAGCGAGTAGAGCGGGATGCCGAACTCCTCGCAGTTTCGCTCCAGCGTTTCGACCTGGATTCGGGAGAGCTCATCGGCGATCAGCCGCGCGGCCTTGGTGCCGTCGGTGGGCACGTTGTGATCGGCGGTGGCGATCGTCTTGTCTGCGCGGCGCACTCCGCGCCCGGCCAACCGCAACCCGTCGAAGGCCTGCGGCGAGGTCACCTCGTGGACTAGGTGCAGGTCGATGTAGATGAGGCCATCGGAGACCTCGTGGGCCTCCCAGATCTTGTCGAACATCGTCTTGGGCATTGCGGGCCTCCTCCTTAACTCCGCCGCAGGCCGGCGGCGATCACGGCGAGGAAGCGGGTCGGCTCCTCACCATCGTTCTCGAAGTGATGGGGAAGATCGGCGTCGAAAGTGACGCTGTCCTCCGCTCGCAGCTCATAGCGGGTCCCATCGACGATCAGCGCCAGGGCCCCGGTCAAGACAACGGCGGTCTCGCGGCTGCCGGGCTCGTGTATCGGCGGGTCCTGTCGCCCCCCGGTCGTCGCGCCGGGCTCCAGGGTGTGCAGGGAGACGTCGGCCCGCTGTCCCGGCAGCGGCGGGGTCAACTCCTCGAAGCGGTGACTACCTCGCTTGTAGCGGCGCCGCTCGCCAGCTCGGCTGACGGCGACGTGCTCGCCCTCGTCCAGTCTCAGTAGCTGCGACAGGGTCAATTCGAGGCCCGAGGCAATCTTGGCAGCCACAGCCAGGGTCGGGCTGGTCTCTCCCCGCTCGACCTGCGAGAGCATCGGGGCGCTGACGCCGCTGCGCTCAGCGAGGTCACGCAGCGACCAGCCCATCGCCTCTCGCAAGGCGCGGACGCGACGGCCGGCGCCGGAGGCGGCATGGGGCTCGGCAGTCGCCTTCGGCAGGGGCGCCGTCTGCGGCGGATTCTTCTGGGCCATCCGGTTCAGGCTCATCTAGTTTGTACGTTATCACATACATTTGTCTCCTTACCCACGCGCAAAGTCAGCGTCCCCGACGAGAACCCAATGACCCACCGCGCAGGCGCCGTGCAAGGGGCGCAGGCAACCCTGCCCTCACGCGACGCCCGACTGCGGCCGGTCAGGGGCCGGGGGTGCGCTCTACCGCCGCCCCGGCGGTCGCCGCCTCGGCCTCGCGGATCGCGGCGCCCTCCAGCGCGTTGGATAGTGCCCGCACATAGGCGCGCGCGGAGGCCTCGAGGATGTCGGTTGCTACGCCCTGGCCGGTCGCCAGGTGCCCGGCGGCGCGCAGCATCACGGTCACCTCGCCGAGCGCGTCCTCCCCCCCGGTCACAGCCTCGACCGTGTACTGGCGCAGCTCGCAATCGGTGCCGGTCGCCTTCTGGATCGCGTGGAAGATCGCGTCGACCGGGCCATCGCCGCTCGACTCGCCGCTCGACTCCCCGCCGGATGGCATGGTCACCGCCACCCTCGCCAGCGGCTCGCGGCGTGAGCCGGCCTCGACTTCGAACCAGGCCAGCTCGTGGGCGTCGGAGCGCTCGCGCATCTCGTCGGAGACGATCGCCTCCAGGTCCAGCGCGGTCACTTGCTTCTTGCGGTCGGCGACCTCCTTGAAGCGCTTGAAGGCCGAGTTGAGCGCGTTGCCCTCGACCTTGAAGCCGAGCTGCTCCAGCGCGTTTCGCAGGGCGTGGCGACCGGAGTGCTTGCCGAGGACGATCGAGTTCGACTCCAGGCCGACCTCGGTCGCGTCCATGATCTCGTAGGTGGTGCGCTCCTTCAACACCCCGTCCTGGTGGATCCCGGACTCGTGGGCGAAGGCGTTGCGACCGACGATCGCCTTGTTGGGCTGGACCGGGTAGCCGGTGAGGCGTGAGACCATGCGGCTGGTGCGGGCCAGCTCGCGCGCATCGAGCGCCGTGCCGAGGCCGTGGATGTCCTCACGGGTCCGGATCAGCATCACGATCTCCTCCAGCGCGCAGTTGCCGGCTCGCTCGCCGATCCCGTTGATCGCGCACTCGACCTGGCGAGCCCCGGCCAGCAATCCGGCGTAGGAGTTGGCGACGGCCAGGCCGAGGTCGTCATGGCAGTGGACCGAGGTCTCGACCTCACCCAGGCCGGGAACCAGCTCGTAGAGGCGCCGGAAGTAGCCGGCGTACTCCTCCGGGGTGGTGTAGCCGACCGTGTCGGGGATGTTGATGACGGTGGCGCCCTCCTCGACCGCGACCGCGCAGACTTCGGCGGTGAACTCGACCTCGGCCCGGGTCGCGTCCATCGGTGAGAACTCGACGTCCTCGCAGTAGGACTTGGCCAGGGCGACGGCGGCGCGGGCCTGCCCCTTGACGTCCTCTCGGGTCGTCTGCAGCTGGTGTTCGATATGGATGTCGGAGGTGGAGATGAAGGTGTGAATGCGAGGCCTTCCCGCCTCGCGGATCGCCCCCCAGGCGGCATCGATGTCGGCCTTATGGGTTCGCGCCAGGCCGCAGATGATCGGGCCCTCGACCCCGCGAGAGATCTCCTGGACCGCCTCGAAGTCCCCCGGTGAGGTGATTGGGAAGCCGGCCTCGATCACGTCGACGCCGAGCCGGCCGAGCTGCTGGGCGATCTCCACCTTCTCGGCGGTGTTCAGGGAGATTCCGGGCGACTGCTCGCCGTCCCTCAGGGTGGTGTCGAAGATGTGGACGCGGTTGGCGTCAGATGCGGGTCCCACTGGACCTCCTCCTTCTCTGCTTCGTTGGAATGACCTTGTCTCTCGCGGCTACGCGCCGCCCAGCGCTATTCCCCCCGAGGGGGGAGGAGAAGGAGAAGCGCCAAGCTGTGGTCGCGGTACGTCATTCGCCGCCCAGCTTAGCGCAGGCCCTTCCGCGTCGCCATTCGTGCGGCCCGCCGCCGCGGTCGGCTCAGGATCGCCTCGCTCGGCGAAGGCGGCCCTCACGGGCAACAGCGTGAAGGCAGCGAGCGCCGTGTGCCGGGCGTGCGGCGCCCAGCGGCGGATGCGCTCGCCTTCACAAGTCCACCGAGCGGCCTACCGAGAAACCGTCGAGCTGGAGGATTTTCTCGATCGTCTTCCCGTGCACCGGGGCGTCGGTGGTCAGCGCCATCACCGCCCGCTCGCCGCCGGCCTCCGCGCCGACCGCCGCCGAGATGATGTTCACCCCCTCCTCGCCGAACGCCGTCCCGACCCTGCCGATCATCCCCGGCTGATCGGCGTATCGGAGGACCGCGAGGTGCTCTGCGAAGGGCAGGTAGAAGCTCTCCCCCCAGACCGAGACCAGGTAAGGCTCGTTGCGAGGGCCGACGCCGGTCCCGGCGACCTCGACCTCCTCCCCCCCGGAATGGAGCCGCACGGTGACCAGCTCGGTGAAGTCCTCGGCGCTGGAGTCCTTGGTCTCGACCAGCTCGATCCCTCGCTCCTCGGCCATCTGGGGCGCGTTGACGAGGTTGACCGGCTCCTCGGTGTTGCCGGAGAGGATGCCGACGAGGACGGCGATGCCGAGCAGGCGGGTGTCGTGGGATGCGATGCGGCCGCGAAACTCGGCGGTGACGCGGTCGACGGAGCCGCCGCCGAGGCCCTGTGCGAGCCGGCCGAGCTTTTCGCAGAGCGGCACGAAGGGCGCCAGCGCCTCCATCTCCTCGGGGCGCACGGCGGCGATGTTGACCGCGTTGGTGACGACGCCGCCACTCAGCGCCGCGGTTACCTGCTCAGCCGTGACCACTCCGGCGCGGTCCTGCGCCTCGGCGGTGGAGGCGCCCAGGTGGGGAGTGACGACGACGTCGGGGCGGGCGAAGATCGGGTGCTCGGTGAAGGGCTCTGAGGGGAAGACGTCGAGCGCTGCGCCCGCCACCTTGCCGGACTCCAGCCCGGCGAGGAGTGCGTCGAGGTCGACCAGCTCGCCGCGGGCGCAGTTGACGATCCGCACCCCGACTACCATCTCAGCGATTGCGGCGGCATCGATCAGGTTCACCGTCTCCGCCGTCTTCGGCACGTGCAGGGTGACGACGTCGGCGCGCTTGAAGACCTCCTTGACGCTCGCCACCCCCTCGACCCCCAACTCGCGGAAACGCTCGGCAGAAACGAACTTGTCGAAGGCGACCACGTCCATCTCAAAGCCCTGGGCGCGCTTGGCGACGAGCTGGCCGATCCTGCCGAAACCGATCACCCCGAGCGTCTTCCCGTAGAGCTCGGCACCCTTGAAGTGAGACCGATCCCAGCGCCCGTCAACCAGGCTTGCGTGTGCTTGGGGGACGTTGCGAAAGAGGGCGAGCATCAGGGCAAGGGTGTGCTCGGCGGCGGCGACCGAGTTGGACTCCGGCGCGTTGGCGACGACGATGCCGCGCCGGGTCGCGGCCGGGATGTCGACGTTGTCGACCCCGGTGCCGGCGCGGCCGATCACCTTGAGGCGGTCGGCCCGCTCGATCAGCTCGGCGGTCAGCTTCGTCGCCGAGCGGATCAGGATCGCGTCGTAGGCGGCAATCGCCTCGCGCAGCTCCTCGTCAGACATCTCGAGCCCGAGGTCGACGTCAAAGTTGGCGCGCAGCAGCTCGACGCCCGCGTCTGCGATCTTCTCCTTGACGAGGACCTTCACCGGGCGGCCTCCGGCATGTTTTCGACCACCCAGTCGATACAGGCGGTGAGCGCCTCGACGTCGGCGGGCTCGACTGCGGGGAACATGCCGATCCGCAGCTGGTTGCGCCCCAGCTTGCGGTAGGGCTCGACGTCGACGATGCCGTTGGCGCGCAGCGTCGCCGCCACCGCCGCGGCGTCGACCGTGTCGTCGAAGTCGATCGTGCCGACGACCAGCGAGCGCTTGGCGGGGTCGGTGACGAAGGGCGTCGCGAACTCGCTGCGCTCCGCCCAGCCGTAGAGGTGACCCGAGGAGGCGCCGGTCCGCTGCACGCACCACTTAAGCCCGCCGCCGGCCAGCATCCAATCGACCTGGTCGGCGAGCAGGATCAGCGTCGCCAACGCCGGCGTGTTGTAGGTCTGCTCCTTGCGGGAGTTCTCAAGCGCCGTCATCAGCGAGAGGAAGGCGGGCTGCCAGCGGTCGCCGGCCTCGTCAAGCTCCTCGATCCTGGTGATGGCGGCGGGGCTGAGCAGCGCCAGCCAGAGACCGCCATCGGCACCAAAGGCCTTCTGCGGGGCGAAGTAATAGGCGTCGGCCTGGCCCGCGTCGAGCGGCAGGCCGCCAGCGCCCGAGGTGCCGTCGATCACAACCAGCGCGTCGCCGGCCCCCTCCGGCCGGCGCACCGCGACCATCACGCCGGTCGAGGTCTCGTTGTGGGCCCAGGCGAGCACGTCGGCGGCGGGGTCGGCGACCGGCTCCGGCGCGTCACCCGGCTCCGCCTCGACGACGATCGGGTCGGCGAGGAAGGGGGCCGCCGCGGTCGCCTTGGCGAACTTCTGCGAGAACTCGCCGTAGCTGAGATGAAGGGCACGGTCGCGCACCAGCCAGGCGGCGGCGGCGTCCCAGAAGGCCGTCGAGCCGCCGTTGCCGAGCGCGACCTCATAGCCGTCCGGCAGCGAGAACAACTCGGCAAGGCCGCCCCTCACCCGTCCCACCAGGTCGCGGACGGGCTTCTGGCGATGCGAGGTGCCAATCAGCCCGCCCTGCTCGGCCAGCCCGGCGAGCGCCTCCGAGCGAACCTTGGAGGGCCCGCAGCCGAAGCGACCGTCGGCGGGCTTCAGCTCGATGGGGATCTGGACTGTGCCGGTGGTTGCGGTCATTGGGTGCATGGTGATGGGTCTACGGAGCCGGCAGGTTATTGACCGCCGCGGGTGGACTTCCTTCGAGAGCCGGGTTAGGCTGAGCACGCCCTCAGCGGCCATCGTCCACCGAGAGGGAGCGGATATACCCGATCGCCTACGAAGCCGACTTCAACCCGGCTCCGGACCGCTGGACCACCTTCTTCCGGATCATCCTGGCGATCCCGTGGGCGGCGAACCCGTCCTCGCTGCCCAAACCCCCCCAAAACCATCCAAATCGGGCCGCGTCCGCGGTCCTTCAGCGGCCCGACAGAGGAACCGCAGATGCCTCTAGTATGCGGAAATCATGCTGACCGGAAGTCATGTTTCAGCGGCAGTCGAGGCTCCGCGGCCAGTGACAGGATTGGGCCAAACAAAGTACGCCCCGGTCCTCACCGACGACTATCCGCCGGTCGGGATCGAGGCCGCGGTGCCCTCGGGCGCCCAGCAGGCGCCCACCCCGCCCCCGGCGCCCGCGGGGTAGGGTTCGGGGCATGAGCGAGGCAGTCGAGCGGGGAGTCGCAAAGGGCGAGGGCTACGCCGTCGCCAACCTCCGCGACCTCGGCGAGGGTCCGGGGTTCCGCAAGATCCGCAAGGAGCTGGGCGTGACTGCGTTCGGCGTCAACGCGATCGTGCTGCCGCCGGCCTATGAGACCGGGCGCCACTACCACGAGGAGCAGGAGGAGCTCTACTTCCTGCACAGCGGCCGAATCGCGATGGAGTTCGGCGACGGCTCAACCCACGAGCTGGAGCCGGGCGGCCTCGCCTGGGTCGATGCCTCGACCGTGCGCAAAGTCCGTAACCTCAGCGACTCCGAGGAGGCGGTCTACGTGGTGGTCGGGGGAAAGGACGGCTACGTCGGCCGCGACGGCAAATTGCCGGAGGGAGACGTCAGCCGGTTCGGCGACAACGCCCCGCCGGGCGCCTGACTCAGAATTTCTGGTCTATCCAAGGCATCATGTCGCGGAGGTCCTTGCCGACCTCCTCGACTTCGTGCCCCGCCGCCTCTTTGCGCATGCGGTCGAAGCTCTCACCGCCGGCGCGGTTCTCGGCGATCCACTCGCGGGCGAACTCGCCCGACTGGATCTCGCCGAGGATCTGCTTCATCGCCGCCCGCGACTCCTCCCCGATCACCCGCTTGCCGCGGGTCATATCGCCGTACTCGGCGGTGTTGGAGATCGAGTAGCGCATCCCCTGAATCCCCTTCTCATACATCAGGTCGGCGATCAGCTTCAGCTCGTGCAGGCACTCGAAGTAGGCGAGGCGCGGGTCATATCCCGCCTCGACAAGCGTCTCAAAGCCGGCGCGGACCAGCTCCGAGGCGCCACCGCAGAGCACGGCCTGCTCGCCGAAGAGATCGGTCTCGCACTCGTCTTTGAAGGTCGTCTCGATGATCGCGGCGCGGCCGCCGCCGATCCCGGCGGCGTAGGCGAGGACGAGGTCGTGGGCCTCGCCGCTGGCGTTTTGGTGGACCGCCATCAGACAGGGCACCCCGTGCCCCTCCTCATACTGGCGGCGAACCAGGTGGCCCGGGCCCTTGGGCGCGATCATGCCGACGTCGACCCCGGGCGGGGGCGCGATCTGCTCGAAGTGGATGGCGAAGCCGTGCGCGAAGAGCAGCAGGTCCCCGGGGGCGATCCCGTCGGCGATCTCGGCCTCCCAGACCTCGGCCTGCTTCTCGTCGGGGAGCAGGACCATGATGACGTCGCCGCGGCTGGCGGCTTCGGCGATGTCGAGCACCTGGAGACCGGCCTGCTCGGCCTTCGCGCGGCTGGAGGAGTCGGGGCGAAGGCCGACGATGACGTCGACGCCGGAGTCCTTGAGGTTGAGGGCGTGAGCATGGCCCTGCGAGCCGTAGCCGAGGATTGCGGCGGTCTTGCCCTTGAGCTTGGAGAGGTCGGCGTCCTTGTCGTAATAGATGTCGTCTGTGCGCATTGGCGCGACTCTAACGGAGGGCTCTGCGCATCAGCTTGCCCGAAGGCGTGCGCGGCAGCGCGGCGGCGAGCTCGACCCGCTTCGGCACCTTGAAGCTGGCGAGCGCCTCGGCGCAGTGGCGGCGCAACTCGTCCGGGGTCGCCTCGGAGCCGCTCTGCAGCACGACGACGGCGGTCACCGCCTGCTGCCACTCGGGGTCCTCGCGGCCGATCACCGCGGCGTCGGCGACCGCGGGGTGGCGCAGCAGCACCTTCTCCACCTCCGCCGGCACCACGTTCTCGCCGCCGCTGACGATCATGTCGTCGATCCGGTCCTCGACGTAGAGGAAGCCTTCCTCGTCGATGCGGCCAAGGTCGCCTGTGTGCAGCCAGCCGTCGGCGTCGGCGCAGCCGGGGGCGACGGTCGGGCCTTGGACGAGGATCTCGCCGTCTTGGATCCGCAGGTGGGTGGTGAGCAGGGGGCGCCCGGCCGAGCCAAGCTTTCGGCGGGCCTCGGCGGGTGCCAGGGTCGTCACCTGGGAGCAAGTCTCGGTGAGGCCATAGGTCTGCACGACGGTGGCGCCGCGGCCAATTGCCTCTTCAAGCGGCTCCTCGGGGACTGGCCCGCCGCCGACCAGGATCGCCCGTGGGCCAGAGAGGTCGGCGCCCGCCTCCAGCAGCCTGGTCAGCATCGTCGTCACCAGCGAGACGACGGTGATGTCGCCCTCCTCCAGCGCCGCCGCCACCCGGTCGGTATCGAAGCCGTCGTGGAGGACCATCGTCGTGCCGTAGATGACCGATCGCATCGCGATCGAGAGGCCGGAGACATGGCTGAGCGGCAGGCAGCAAAGCCAGCGGTCGTCGGGCTGGACGCCGATGTTGAAGGCCGAGCCGACCGCGCTCCAGAGGAAGTTGCCGTAGGTGAGCCCGACCGGATGGGGGGCGCCGGTGCTACCGCTGGTCAGCACCCGGCAGACGATGTCGTCCATATCGTGCTCGCCGAGCAGCGGCAGGTCGGCCTCGGTCTGGGTCAGCTCGCCGGGGTCGCCGAGGTCGATCGTGGGCCCCTCGGTCGCGATCGCCTCCGCCCGCTCCGCCTCGTTCAGCCGCGGGCTGAGCGGCAACAGCACCGCCCCTACCTTCATCAGCGCGTGGGCCAGGACCACCTGCTCGCGGCTGGGGCGCATGGTCAGTGCCACGGTCGAGCCTCGCCGCACCCCCTGCGCAGCGAGGCGCCGCGCGACCCAGGTCGACTCCGCCTCCAGCTCCGCGTAGCTGACCTCGGCCCCGTCCGCCACCAGGGCGGTGCGGTCTGGACAGCTCTGGGATCTCTGTGCCAGCCAGTTGTCGAGTTTCATCGATTCGCGCTCATCGGGTGTCGCTGGCTATCGTTGCCACCGCATTCTTAGCGGTCCGCGCAAGCGCGCGGCACCCGACCCGACCCCGAGCCTCGGAGGAACGCTTGCCCCAACGCCACAAGGACGCCCCGCCCGAGCAGGAACTCTACGCGCCGATCGAGTGGCAGAGCGCCGCCGAGTACGGGGACATCCGCTACGAGAAGGCCGACGGGATCGCGAAGATCACGATCGACCGGCCGGAGGTGCGCAACGCGTTCCGGCCGCAGACCTTGACCGAGCTGCGTGACGCGTTCGGGCGGGCCCGCGACGACCTCGAGGTCGGGGCGATCGTCCTCACCGGGGCGGGGACAGAGGCTTTTTGCTCCGGCGGGGATCAGCGGATCCGCGGCGACGACGGCTACATCGGCGACGACGACGTGGCCCAGCAGGGGATCGGCCGGCTCGACGTCGGCGACCTGCACGTGCAGATCCGGCGGCTGCCGAAGCCGGTGGTGGCGATGGTCGCCGGCTACGCGGTCGGCGGTGGCCACATCCTCCACCTTGTCTGCGACCTGACGATCGCCGCCGACAATGCACGGTTCGGGCAGACCGGTCCGCGGGTGGGCAGCTTCGACGGCGGCTTCGGCGCCAGCCTGCTGGCGCGCAACATCGGGGTCAAGCGGGCGAAGGAGGTTTGGTTCCTCTGTCGGCTCTACGGAGCCGAGGAGGCGCTGGCGATGGGGCTCGTCAACGCGGTGGTGCCGGTCGACGAGCTGGAGCGCGAGACGGTCGCCTGGTGCCGGGAGATGCTGCACCTCTCGCCGCTCTCCCTGCGACTGCTGAAGGCGAGCTTTAACGCCGCCGAGGACGGCCTTACCGGGCTCCAGCAGCTCTCGCACGATGCGACGCTGCTCTTCTACATGTCCGAGGAGGGACAGGAGGGGCGAAACGCCTACCAGCAAGGGCGCTCCCCGGACTTCAGCAAATACCCGCGCCGGCCATGAGAATTTGGCTCATGGCCGCCCGGCCGAGGACGCTGCCGGCCGCGATCGCTCCGGTCTTCGTCGGGACGGCGGCGGCCGTCCAGTGGGCGGCGAAGCTTCCTAGGGTCGGAGCGTTTGTCGCCGCCCTGGTCGGGTCTGTGTTCATTCAGGTGGGGACGAACCTGGCCAATGATTATTCGGATGCGCGGCGGGGGGCGGATGCTGCGGATCGGCTCGGGCCGGTTCGAGTTACCTCGGCCGGGCTGGTTACGCCGCGGCGGGTACTGACCGCCACCTGGGTCGCGTTCGGCGTCGCGGTCGCCTGTGGGGTCTATCTGGCCGCGGTTGCCGGGGTCGTGATCCTCCTGATCGGGGCGGTCTCGATCGCGGCGGGGGTTCTCTACACGGGTGGGCCACGGCCCTATGGGTATGCGGGACTGGGTGAGGTATTCGTCTTCTTGTTCTTTGGACTGGTCGCAGTCAACGGCTCCTACTACGTGCAGGTGGAGCAGCTCAATGCGTTGCCGCTCGGGCTCTCGATCGCGGTCGGGTTTCTGGCGACTGCGATCCTCGTCGTCAACAACGTCCGCGACCTGGAGACCGATCGGCGGGCGGGGAAGATGACGCTGGCGGTGCGGATGGGGCGGCGCAATGCGGTCGCCCTGTACCGAATGCTGGTGCTGGGCGCTTTCGTCGTGCTGCCGGTCGCGCTGGTCGGCGGGGAATCGAGCCTCTTGCCGCTGATCGGCTTCGCGGCGCTGCCGATGGCGCTCGGGCCGCTGCGGGTGATGTCCCGTCGGACCGACGGGCCGGGGCTCAACGCGGCGCTCGCGGGCACCGGGGCGCTCCTGGCCGTCTTCAGCCTGCTGGTCTCGGCGGGTCTGCTGATCTCCAGCTGACTCGCCGCGAGTGAGAAGCTGTCGGGGTGAGAATCGCCTCGGTCGATGTGATCCCCTACGCGCTCCCCTTTCGCGAGCCCTATGTGACCGCCCGTGGCCGGCTCGAGCGCCGCGAGATGGTACTGCTGCGGCTGTGCTCCGATGAGGGGCTGACCGGCCTTGGCGAAGCCGTCCCGCTTGCGTTGAGGGGCGGGACCGCCCTGGCCCAGATCGTCGAGGAGTTGGAGCGCCTCGGCGAGCGCGAGTCACTCGACGAGGCCGCGTTGACCGGGGAGGCCGCCGCCCTCTCTCCCCCAGCCCGTTGCGCCGCCCTCACCGCGCTGATGGACCTGCGGGGACGACGCGCTGCTGCTGAGGGCCCTCCCTCATCCGCCGGGTCGCCGCCAGTTCTCTGCAACGCGACGCTGATTGCCGGCGAGCCGGCGGCGGTTGCCGAGGACGCGATGCGCTGGTTCGCGGACGGCTTCTCCACCTTCAAGCTGAAGCTCGGCGCCGGCGACGACGTCGGGCAGGTGCGCGCCGTGCGCGAGGCGATCGGGCCGAACGCGCGGATCCGAGTCGACGCCAACGCCGCCTGGGATGTGGAGACCGCGAAGCAGACGCTCGCCGCGCTTGAGCCGCTCGGCGTCGAGCTGGCCGAGCAGCCCGTCGCGACCTTGGAGGAGGCGGTCGAGGTGGCAGGTGCCACCTCGATCCCGATTGCTGGAGATGAGAGCGTCGGGAGCCGCGCCGATGCTGAGCGGGCCATAGCGATGGGCGCCTGCGGGCTCGCCGGGCTGAAGCTCTCGAAGGTCGGCGGGCCGGAGGCGGCGATCGAGATCGCCGAGATCCTCCCCTCCTTCCTCTCCAGCGCCCTTGACGGGCCGGTCGGGATCGCAGCGGCGGCGCAGGTGGCCCAGACCCTGAGCGAGGCGGCCGGCGCCGAAGACCGGGGCCTCGCCCACGGGCTCGCCACCCAGCGCCTCTTCGCCTCGACGATCGCCTCGGTCCAGTGCGAGCTGCGCAATGGGATGCTCGAACTGCCCGAGGGCCCTGGGTTGGGCGTGGAGATCGATGAGGCGGCGCTGGACGCCCACCGCATCTAGGGTCAGCGACGCGTGGACCCTACGAACGGCAATACCGCCCTGGCCTCCACCATCGTCGAGGAGCTGGCGCGGGGCGGTCTGCGCCGCGCGGTCATTGCCCCCGGCTCCCGCTCCACCCCGCTGGCGGTGGCGCTCTGGCGCCAGCCCGAGATTGACGTAACCGTGATCGTCGATGAGCGCTCCGCAGCGTACTTCGCCCTCGGGGCGGCGCAGGCGACGCGCACGCCGGTGGCGGTGCTCTGTACCTCCGGCACGGCGGCGGCGAACCTCCACCCGGCGATCTGCGAGGCCGACGAGTCCGCGGTTCCACTGATCGCGCTGACCGCCGATCGTCCGCCCGAGCTGCGCGGGATTGGCGCCGGGCAGACGATCGACCAGCTGAAGCTCTACGGATCCTCGGTGCGCTGGTTCTGCGAGGTCGGCATCCACGAGGCCGACGATGAGGGGCTGCTCCATTTCCGCTCGCTCGCCTGCCGGACGCTCGCCGCCGCCCGTGGCGAGATGCGACCTGGCCCGGTCCATCTCAACCTTCCCTGGCGCGAGCCGCTCGCCCCGATCACTGTCGATGGCGCGGTGACGGCGATCGACCCGCTGGCGCTAAAAGGGCGCGGCGTGCGGCCGCTGACCGCGGTTTGACGCCGCCCGACCTGGAGCCCTCCGAGTTCGTGCTGGAAGAGGTCGCAAAGCACATCGGCGACGCCCGCTCCGGGGTGATCGTCGCCGGGCGCCAGACTCGACGCCGAGCTGCGCGAGCCGCTCGCCCGTCTCGCGCGGACCGCCGGCTTGCCGATCCTCGCCGAGCCGACCTCCCAGCTTCGCTGCGGGCCGCACGACCGTGCCCGGGTGATCGCGACCTACGACCTGCTACTGCGCGACGAGCGCTTCGCAGCCGAGGTCAGGCCCGATCTCGTCCTGCGCTTCGGCGAGATGCCGACCAGCAAGCCGCTGCGTGCCTGGCTTGCCGCTTCCGGCGCCGAGCAGATCCTCATCGACCCATACGGGGGCTGGAACGAGCCGACCCGCAGGGCGGCCGCCCTGCTGCGTGCCGACCCCACCGCTCTGGCCGCCGGCTGGGCGGCGAGGCTCGGCGAGGAACAGCGGCCCGCCCTCGGTCTGGCTCCACGCCGAGCGGGCAGCACAGGCGGCGATCGCGACTGGGCTTGAAGAGGTCGGCGCCCTGACTGAGCCAGGCCTCCACCTGGCCCTGGGCCGCGTCCACCGCGACGGCGACCTCGTCTATACCGCCTCCAGCATGCCGATCCGCGACCAGGAGGCCTTTCTGTCGGGAGGCGAGGCGGATGTCCACTTCCTCTGTAACCGCGGCGCCAACGGAATCGACGGGCTGGTCTCCTCGGGAATCGGCGCCGCCCACGCGACGGGTCGGCCGACGACGATCATCACCGGCGACCTCGGCCTCCTGCACGACCTCGGCGGCCTCGCCGCGATGCGCGAGGTCTCGACCCCGGTGCGGATCGTCGTCATCGACAACGGCGGCGGCGGCATCTTCCACTTCCTTCCCCAAAAGCAAGCGCTGGCGCACTGAGGAGTTCGAAGCCCTGCTCGGCACCCCGCGGGGCCTCGACGTCGCCAAGGCCGCCGCCCTGTTCGGCCTCACCCATCGCCGGATTGAGGCCTTGGAGCAGCTACCCGAAGCGCTGAGCGCGGGCAGCGGCCTGATCGAGGTACCGATCGCCCGCGAACCGAACGTTGGCCTTCACCGTCGCTTGGCCGACCTGGTCAGTCAGGCGATCCGGCCGCTGATAATTCCACTTTCTTGAAAAATCGTAGTCGGTGCCACCGCTACTCGGCAAGCAGCGGCAACAGCGCCCCGAGCTTGATCTCGGTCTCGGCCAGCTCGGCGGCCGGATCGGAGCCGGTTACGACGCCGACCCCGGCGTAGAGGTGGGCCTCGCGGTCGCGAAGGAGGGCGCTGCGCAGGGCGACGCAGAACTCGCCGTCCTCGGTCGCGTCCATCCAGCCGACCGGGCCGGCGTACCAGCCGCGGTCCATATGCTCGAGCTCCGCGATCGCACTCGGCAGTGCTCGGCCAGGGCTCTCCGCCCACAGCTGGAGTCGGGTGCAGCAGTCCGGCCAGCTCGATCGCCGAGTGCGGCTCGGCGAGCTGGGCTATCACCGGCGTCGCCAAGTGCTGGATGTTCGCCACCTTGACGATCTCCGGCTCGGCCGCCGTCTCGACCCAGACCGCATGTGGGCGCAGGGCGCGGACGATCCGCTCGACGACGATCCGCTGCTCGCGGCGGTCCTTGTCGCTGCGCAGGAGCTGCTCGCCCAGGTGATCGTCGACGGCTGGGTCGGAGCTGCGGCGTGTCGACCCCGCCAGGGCCACGGTGGACGCGCTCGCCCCCGCGCGGCGGACGAGCAGCTCTGGACTGGCGCCGAGGAACGCCCCCTCAGGAGTGCCGCAGCAAAAGCAAAAGCAGGCTGGGAACTGCTCGCGCATGGCGCCGAAGATCGCGCCAGGGTCGTGTGCCGCGGCGGCGCTGACGACCACCTCGCGGGCCAGCACCACCTTGCACATCTCACCCGTGCCGATCCGTCTCGTCGCCGCATCGACCGCCCGTTCGAACTCGCCTGGCGGCCGGGCGCTGCGGATCTCCGAGCGCGAGATCAGGATGCGGGTCAAGCAACGGAAGTGGGTCGGCGCGCAGCCCGGACAGTCGCGCCTCCAGCGCGCCCCTCGCCGCGGCGTCATCGCCCCGGCCGACGATCGTGTTGAGAGTCAGGAACGTCTCCTCGCCGCTGCGGCACAGCGAGAGCTCGGGGAGGACCATCGAGCCAGGTGAAAACGATGACCAGGTCGAGGAGGCGCCCCCGGCAGGGTCGAAGGCGAAGCCTCCGACCCAGACTGGCCCGGCGCCCGCCGGCAACCGGCTCGGCTCGTCGACCACGGCATCCCTCCCGGTCCCCAGGCACTCCTCGGCCACCTCGACGAAGCGATCGTCTCCGCGGGATGTCGCCTCGTGGGCGACCCCGAGGGCTCCCAGCGCGAACTCCCTGTCGGGCTGCTCCCAGCAGAACCAGCGATCCGAGGCCAGTCGCGAAACGAACACCGCGGCGCAGGGATCGATGCCCTCGACCGGCACGGTGACGCTGACCAGCGTCCGCCGCCCACGCCTGGCGGAGACCTCAAGCGCCTCCGTCAGGCGGGCGAGCAGGACCTCAGTCGTTACCACGGGCGATCGCGATCTCTCCCGTCCTGACCATCTCGATCAAGCCGTGAGGACGGATCATCCGCTCGAAGGCCTCGATCTTCTCGGCCGAGCCAGTCACCTCGATCGTCATCGTGCGGCGCGAGACATCGACGATCTTGGCCCGGAAGATCTCCGCGAACTGGATGATCTCGGCCCGGTTCTCGACCGCCGAGGAAACCTTGAACATCGCCATCTCCCTGGCGACCGTCTCCTCCGGCTCCATGTCGCGGATCTTCAGCACGTTGATCAGCTTGTGGAGCTGCTTGGTGACCTGGTCGATCGGGTGGACGGCGCCGTCGAGGGTCAGCGTCACCCGCGAGATGTTCGGGTCGTCGGTGGGACCGACGGCGAGGGTGTCGATGTTGAAGCCGCGACGCGCGAAGAGGCCGGCGATCCGCGCCAGGACGCCGGGCTTGTTCTCGACCAGGATCGAGAGAATGTGCTTGCGCCCGCTCAGCTGCCCGGGAACCCGCAGGTCCTCCAATCTGACCAGCTCGGGAGTGCCCGCCTCCATCAGCCCACCATGTCCCTCGCCGCGGCGCCCGCGGGGATCATCGGAAAGCAGTTCTCCTCGGGAGAGACGCGAACGTCGAGCAGCACCGGGCCATCGGTCTTAAGCGCCTTCGCCATCGTCTCCTCGAGGTCGGCCGAGTCCTCGCAGCGCATCCCGGTGGCGCCGAACGCCTCCGCCAGCTTCACCCAGTCGGGGCTCGGGCCCATCTCAACCGAGCTGTAGCGGCGGTCCCAGAAGAGCTCCTGCCACTGGCGGACCATGCCCATGTAGCCGTTGTTCATCAGGAAGACCTTGACCGGGATCTCTTCGGTGACGCAGGTCGCCAGCTCTTGCACGTTCATGATCAGGCTGCCGTCGCCGGCCAGGCAAACGACCGTCTCGTCGGGACAGGCGACCTTGGCGCCGACCGCCGCTGGCAAGCCGAAGCCCATCGTGCCAAGCCCGCCGGAGTTGATCCAGCGGCGCGGCTTCTCGAAGCCGTAGTACTGCGCCGCCCACATCTGGTGCTGGCCGACGTCGGACGTGACGATCGCGTCGCCCTGCGTCGCCCGGTGCATCGCCTCGATCATGAACTGCGGCTTGATCTCGCCTTCCTTGCCGGGCTCATAGCGCAACGGGTACTCCTCCTGCCAGGCGCGGATCTGCTGCCACCAGGGGTCGAGGCGGGAGGCGTCGGTCTGAAGGGCTCGGTACTCGCGGGTCAGCTTCGGCAGCACCTGCTTGGCGTCGCCGACGATCGGGATGTGGGCGGGGACGTTCTTGGAGATCTCCGCCGGGTCAATGTCGATGTGGATGAATTTGGCGTGCGGGGCGAACTCGGAGAGCTTGCCGGTGATCCGGTCGTCGAAGCGGGCGCCGATCGCGACGATCAGGTCGGCCTCATCCATCGCGTAGTTGGCGGCGCGGGTGCCGTGCATCCCCAGCATCCCCAGCCAATGGTCACTGGAGGCGGGGAAGGCGCCCAGCCCCATCACGGTCGAGGTGACCGGGAAGCGCTCGGCGCCGGCCAGCTCGCGCAGCTCCTCTGACGCGTTGGCGTTGATCACCCCGCCGCCTGTATAGAGGACCGGGCGCCGCGCGTTGGCCAGCGCTTTGGCGGCGATCCGGATCTGTTTGATGTTTCCCTCGGTCGACGGCTTATAGCCGGGCAGCTCGGCCGGTTCGGTGCGCGGCTCGTACTCGATCTCGGCCCGCGAGAGGTCTTGGGGGATGTCCAACAAGCACCGGCCCCGGGCGCCCGGTCGAGGCGATGTGGAAGGCCTCGTGCACGTACTCGGGGATCTGGCGCGGGTCGGTGGCCTGGAAGGAGTGCTTGACGAACGGCAGCGTCGCGCCGAGGATGTCGGCCTCCTGGAAGCCATCGGTGCCGATCAGCTCGGTCCGCACCTGGCCGGTGACGAACACGGTCGGCACCGAGTCCAGCATCGCGTCGGCGATCGCCGTGACCAGGTTCGTCGCGCCCGGCCCGGAGGTGGCGAAGGCGACGCCCACACGTCCAGACGCCTTGGCGTACCCCTCCGCCGCATGTCCCCCGCCCTGCTCGTGCCTCACCTGGATGTGCCGAAAATCCGCATCGACGAGCGCGTCGTAGGTCGGCAGGTTCGCCCCGCCCGGAATCCCGAAGATGTGCTCGACACCCTCGGCCTTAAGCGACTCCATCAACGCGTCCGCGGCTCTCATCGGACTCGCGATCCTACCAGTGGCCTATGCCTGGCCAGCAGGGGATTTCGCTGGGTTCCAGCGGGTGCGGGGGTTAATCGAGTCGGCGATCACGTGCTCCTTGTGCCGCTCGATCGCGTGGATCATCGACTCGACCAGCTCCTCGCCGAGCAGCGTCGACTCCAGACCGAGGTCGATCAGCTTGGTGTGGACGGCGTTGTAGTAGTGGTCTTCCAGCTCAACCCGGGGGTTCTCGCAGTGTTGCACCTCGACCGTGTAGCCAAGGTGTTCGGCCGCTCCCTTGACCAGCCCGGCGAGCTGGTCGACCGAGAACTGCTCGGTGAACTGGTTAAAGACGCGGAACTCGCCCGGTTCGGCCGGGTTCTCCACCGCCAGCTCGACGCAGCGCAGCGTGTCTCGGATGTTCAGGAATCCGCGGGTCTGCCCGCCGC
The DNA here is from genome assembly GCA_963803755.1 of uncultured Solirubrobacterales bacterium. Lineage (GTDB taxonomy): Bacteria > Actinomycetota > Thermoleophilia > Solirubrobacterales > 70-9 > CAVUPF01. Next base: position 638,585 of record CAWDNP010000007.1, on the reverse strand, counting down.
TGCCGTAAACGGTGAGTGGGTGACCGATCACCGCCTGCACGCAGAAACGGTTGAGCACCGTGCCGAAGATCTCGTCGTAGTCAAAGCGGGTGATCAGCCGCTCGTCGGCGGCCGTCTCGGAGGTCTCGACCCCGTAGACGACCCCCTGGTTTAAGTCGGTCGCGCGCAGGCCCCAGATCCGGCAGGCGAAGTGGACGTTGGTCGAGTCGTGAACCTTGGAGCAGTGGTAAAGGGAACCGGGCAGCTTCGGGAACGGCAGCGTGTCGCGCCGGCCCTTGTGCTCGATCTCTATGTAGCCCTCCTCGATGTCGATGTTGGGAGTGCCGTACTCCCCCATCGTCCCGAGCTTGACCAGGTGGGCGTCGGGGACGTGGTCGCGCAGCGAGAAGAGCAGGTTGAGGGTGCCGATCACGTTCGTGTGCTGGGTCTCCACAGCGTTCTCGCGGGACATCATTGAGTAGGGCGCCGAGGCCTGCTCGCCGTAGTGGATGACCGCCTCCGGCCGGGTCTCGGCGATCACCTCGTCCAGGAAGTCGCCGTCCTGCACGGCGCCGACGTAGCTGCGGATCTCGGTCGCCGGAGACCTCGCGCCAGGCGTCGATCCTCTCCTCCAGGTCGCGGATCGGGGTCAGCGAGGCGGTGCCGTGTTCGCGGTGCCAGCGGCGGCGGGAGAAGTTGTCGAGGACCGCCACTTCGTGACCGCGGGCTGAGAACCTCAGGGCCGTCGGCCAGCCCAGGTAGCCGTCGCCCCCAAGGATGAGAACGCGCATAGGCGCGGCAGGGTAGCGGACGAGGCAGCCACTGCGCCAGCCGAGCCGGGGGACGCGAGCGCCATAGCATCCGGCCATGATGAGCGGGCTGGCGGCGCGAAACGGGGGCCGAGCGGGCCTCGCCGCCCTGGTCGCGATCCTGCTGCTCGGCCTCGGCCTGCGGGTCGACTACGCCTGGGAGGGAAGGGCGCCGGTTTATGACGCGGTCGCCTACAGTCGCATCGCCCAGAGTCTCGATCAGGGTCGTGGCTTCACGGCCGGTCCGCATGCCACCCAGCCATCAGATAACTACTCGCCTGGGCTGCCGCTGTTCGTGGCGGGTCTCTATGAGGTCACCGGCGTCCACGAACGCTTCGCCCGCGTAGTCCTCGCCCTGATCGGCTCCCTCTCCGTCCCTTTCTCTTACCTGATCGGCCGCCGTCTCTCCGGCCCGCCAGCCGGGCTGATCGGTGCCGGTGCGGTCGCGATCTACCCGGCCTTCCTGGAGTACCAGGGGATGCTGATGAGTGAGCCGCTCGCCGCGACCCTGCTCTGCGCTGCGGTTCTCTCAATGCTTTGGGCCGCGACGCCGGCGACCCCCCCCTCGGGCGGCGCCGGGGACGGGGGTCGGAGACGCACCCCGTCCGCAGGCCCCTCGCGCGAGGGGCCCGCGCGCCAGGTGGCTCGTCCCCGGGGTGCTCCTCGGCGCCACGGCGATGGTCCGGCCCGAGTACCTCGCGGTCGTCTTCTTGGTTGCGTTGGTCGTCTTTGGCCGCGGCGCGCGCCGGGAATGGCGCCGTTCGCTGGCCCAAGCCGCCGTCCTCCTCGCCGGCGCCGTCCTCCTCATCGCCCCTTGGACAATCCGCAACACCCTTACTCTGGGTCGCTTCGTGCCGCTCTCTACCGGGGGCGGCCAGGTGCTTTTCTCCGGCACCTACCTACCCTCCGGAGGTGACCCCCAGAAGGTGGGCCAGGCGGTCCTGGAACGCCACCCGGGCCTGCGCCGACGGCTCGCCGCGAAGTACCTGCCGCCTCACGCGGTCCCGACCCTCTCCGCCGTGCTCGCCCGGGTCCGCCTCGAGCAGATCCTCGCCGCGCTTGCCGCCCGGCGGTATCCCGGTGTCGAAAGCGACAAGGCCCTCTCCCACATGGGCCGGGAACAGCTCTGGAGCGACATCACCGAGCAGCCGCTCGAATACGCCGGCTTCGTCGCGGCCAAGATCGGCGACATCTGGTCTCACGGCCCCCGCGACGTGATGCGAAAGCCCGTCTGGGAGGCCCTGCACTGGGCGCTGGTCGCCTTCGGCCTCCTCGGCCTGATCGTCCTCGCCAGACAGCGCCGCTGGGAGGCCCTCCTGTTCGCCACGATCTTCCTCTCGATCACGGCGATCAGCGCCCTTCTCGTCGCCTCACCGCGACGCGTGCTTGTGATGATCCCTCTGGTTGCTGCCCTGGCGGGAGTCGGAGTGGTGTGGGCAAGGTCTTTGGCGCGTTCTCACGACCGCCCATCGCACGGATAGCCTGCTCGGCCATGGCCGGCCCGACCTCGCGGTGGATTCGCGCCCTTCCCGAACGCTACGGGCGGGCCACCTTGACGTTGCTGGCCATGATCGCCGTGCTGGGCCTCGGGCTGCGCGCATACCGGGTCCTCGAGCCCCTGGCGGCACCCAGTCCCGACTCCCATGCCTACTACGCGCTGTCCAAGGCGCTCTACACCGAAGGCAGCTATGGGAGCCCCGCATTCCACGACTCCAGCGACTGGTCGCCGGGGGCGCCGCTGCTCTATGCCGCCGCGTTTTACGCGACCGGGGGCGCCAGGGAAGGCGTCGCCCGGATCGTCGAGGCGCTGCTTGGGGTGGCGGCGATCGTCGCCGTCTTTTGCCTCGGCGAGCGGATCTCCGGCCCGGCGGCGGGGCTGATCGCGGCGTTCGGCGTCGCCGTCTACCCCTCGTTCATCCATACGACGGGGGAGCTGATGAGCGAGCCGCCCGCGATCTTCACCCTGCCGGTCGCCGTCCTCGCCTTTTTATGGGCGTGTGACCGGCGGAGCCTCTGGGCCTGGTTGGCGCCCGGCCTCCTCTTCGGCCTCACCTCGCTGATCCGCCCCGACTACCTACCGGTGGCGCTCGCCTTCGCCCTGCTCGGGGCGATCAGGGTCGGCCGCGAGCGGGGATGGAGGCCCGGCCTCGCGGGGACCGCAATCTTCCTCGCCGCCTTCCTGGTCCCGGTCCTCCCTTGGACGGTCCGAAACCTCGTCGTGCTCGAACGCTTCGTCCCGATCTCGACCGGCGACGGCAAGGCGCTCTACGTCGGCACCTTCCTGCCCGCGGACGGCGAATACCAGCAGGTCAAGGCGCTGCTGGAGAAGCGCTACCGCCACCGCGAACTGGGGCCGTACTCGGCAGCGCTGGAACGCGTCAACCCGACGCCGCTGTTCAATCGCGTCGCCGATCGCTACCCCGAACTGCCGCGCGACACCGCGCTCGGCAAGATCGCCAAGCAAGACTTCGCAAAATACTTTGGCGAAGAGCCGATCGAATACCTGGCGATGACCGCCCGCAAGGTGGGACGGATATGGAGCAGTGGCCCCGGGGAGGCGATGAGCAGCGCCGCCGGACGTGTGCTCCAGCTGCTGGTCGTCGCCCTGGCGCTGGCCGGGCTCGGACTGCTGGCTTGGCGCCGCCGCTGGTGGGAGCTGACCGCGATGGCGACGCCGATCGTGATCATCACCGTGGTCGGCGCCGCCTCCCTGGCCTCCAACCGCCGCGGCGAGATCCTGATGACACTGGTCTTTCCGCTTGCCGCAGCGGCGCTTTCGTGGGGGGTTTCGGCCCTATTGTCTAGCGGCTCATGGCCCAGGCAAGCATCTTCCCCTCAGCACTGACCGCGCTGCGCAGCGCTGGTTTGGTCATCGCCGTGGCGATCGTCGCCTACGCGCTCCTGCGGCGCCGCTCGCTGCGAAACGTCGACGTGCTGATCCTGTTCGCTGCGGGACTCGGCCTGGCGATCGTCTCCGGCACCGAAATCACCGACAAGCTGCTCTCCGCCTTCTCCTTCGAAAAGGGCAACGGCGGGCGCATCCTCGGCCTCGCCGTCTTCGCGATCTTCGTCCTCTTTCTGCTGATCTTGCGGGCGCTGTCCCAGGCGGCGCGCAACTCACGCCAGCTCTCGGCGGTCCTCGAGGGACTTGCCTGGGAGGAGTTCCGCCAGGCTGGCCTGCCGGAGCGCTTCCGCGGCAGGGTCGCGGTCCTCATCCCGGCCTACAACGAGGCCGAGAGCATCGGCCACGTGCTCGACCGGATTCCGGCCGAGGTCTGCGGCGTACAGACGGCGGTTCTAGTGGTCGATGACGGCTCGCGCGACGGCACCGGCGATGTCGCCGCCGAGCACGGCGCGGTCATCGCTCGCCACGTGATCAACCGCGGCGGCGGGGCGGCGCTGCGCACGGGGTACCGCCTCATGGTCGACTCCGGAGCCGAGCTCGTCGTCACCCTCGACGCCGACGGTCAGCACCTGCCCTCCGAGATGGAGCGCCTGGTCAAGCCGGTCCTCGATGGCGAGGTCGACGTCGCCCATGGCTCCCGCATCCTTGGCCAAGCCGACCGTAACCACTTCGCCCGCGAGCTTGGCATCGTCTTCTTCAACCGCCTCGTCTCCCATGATCACCCACACCCACGTCACCGACTGCTCCAACGGTTACCGCGCGGTCCGCACCACCGTCCTCCCCCAGCTCGTCTTGCGACAGGAACAGTTCCACACATCCGAGTTCATGATCGAGGCGATCAAGCGAGGGATTCCGGCCAAGGAGGTGCCGATCACCGTCGAGCGGCGCCTCCACGGACACTCCAAGAAGCCGGCCGTCGTCCGCTACGGCCTCGGCTTCGCCAACGCGATTCTCAGAACCTGGTTGCGGTGAAGGGCCCGGCGTCCCTACCCCACCCCGGGGTGGCGAACTTCGGCGGGGTCGGGTAGGTAGAGATCAGCGCCACAGCGCGGGCAGACCTGTACGTAGAGCTTGACGATCTTGCGGCAGGTGGGGCACTGCCGTTCCGGTTCGGTCTTCTCTGAGCGGTAGAGGATAACCACGAGCAGGCCGAGCACCGGCAACACCGTCCCGATCAGCAGCCAGAGCCAAAAGGAGCTGCCCTTGCTCTTACCGATGATGCCAGTGGGGAGGCCGAAGAAGAAGGCGATGACCAAGTACTCGTAGCCCATGGCCCCTATTTCAGCGGCTTTGGATGGCCGATGGAGCCGACCTCGGAGATGTCGCGGCGGAAGGGCAGGCTGGCGGTCCAGTCGAGCACGGCGCGGGCCTTGCGGGCGACGCCCGGGATCTGGCTCATGTGATAGGTCCGGGCCAGCCACCAGGCGGGGAAGCCGCGGAAGGTGCGCTCGCCGACCTTGCCGACCGCCTTGTAACGGCCGAGGTTGACGAAGGATGCGTTGCTGCGGTACTCGAACGGCTGCGACGAGCCGATCCCCAGCTCGGCGGCGATGTTGCGCGCCGCGACCGGACCCTGGCGCACCGCGTGCTGGGCGGTCGGCGGGCAGACGCCGCCGCGCGGGTCGGGCGCTGCCGCGCAGTCGCCGATCGCCCAGATCGAATCCATGCCCTGGACCCGCAGGTGCTCGTCAACCGGCACCCGGCCCCTCTCATCGAGCGGGACGTTGAGATCGCGCAGGCTGGGGTGCGCCGTGACCCCCGCCGTCCAGACGAGCGTGCGAGTCAGCAGCGTCTCTCCACTCGAGAGCCTGGCGCTATCGACGCTCACCTCCTCCAGGGTGGTGCCGAGCCGGATGTCGATGCCGCGCCCGCGCAGCTCGCGCAGGGCGTAGTCGGCGAGCAGGGGATCGATCTCCGGCAGAACCCGGTCACTCGCCTCGACCAAGACCCAGTGCATCCCGTGCAGGCGGGCGCGCGGGTAGTTCTCCATCGCGTCGGCGGCGAAGTCCTGGAGCTCAGCGAGCGCCTCGAGGCCGGCGTAGCCCCCGCCGACGAAGACGTAGGTGAGGAGCTGATCGCGGCGCGCCGGGTCGTCGGTCGCGTTGGCTTCCTCCAGCGTCTCGACCACGTGGTTGCGGAGCCAGATCGCATCGGCGAGGCTCTTGAAGCCGACCGCGTGCTCGGCCAGGCCGGGCACCGGCAGCACCCGCGACACCGAGCCGACGGCGAGCAGCAGCTGGTCATAGTGGAGCGTCTCAAGCTGGCCGTACTTGGCGCGCAGCTCGACCGTGCGCGCCTCCGGATCGTGGCCGGTGACCGAGCCCAGCCGCAGGTAGGCCCGCTCGAGGATTTCCCGCAGTGGCGTCACCACGTGGCGCGGCTCCAGCGTTCCCGCCGCGGCCTCCGGCAAAAACGGCGTGTAGAGCATGAAGTTGGCCTCGTTGACGAGAACCAGGCGGGCCGACTGGTGTGGCATCAGCCGCTCCAGCTCGCGAGCCGCCATCGCTCCCCCGAACCCTCCACCGGCGATGACGACGTTCCAGGCCATGGAGGTCAAAGTAGCACTTTGTGACAGAGTGTTACAAAGTGTCGGACGACACTTTCAGAGGCTGAGCTTCTCCTTGATCAGCCGGTTGACCTCACCTCCGTCGGCGCGGCCCTTCGTCTCCCTCATCACGGCGCCGACGATCGCTCCGATCGCCTTCTCGTTGCCGCTGCGGATCTGCTCGGCGGCCTCGGGGTTTGCGACGACCGCCGCGGCGACGATCGACTCCAACTCACCGCTGTCGGCGGACATCTGGGCCAGGCCCTCGCGCTCGACTATCGCAGCCGGATCGCCGCCCTCGGCAACAAGCGCCGCCAGCACGGTCTTCCCGCTGCCGTGGGAGATCCTCTTCTCCTGGACCATGCCGATCAGCGCGGCGAGAGACGTCGGTTTAACCCTGGAATCGGCGGCGGTGACGCCGGCGCCGTCCTGGCGCAGCGCAGCCGCCAGCTCGCCGGTGACCCAGTTGGCGATGATCCGTGGCTCGACGCCCTCAGCGGCACCGGCGGCCTGCTCAAAGTACGCGGCCGTCTCGGGATCGGCGGCAAGCAGCGCCGCGGCGTCGGGCGCAAGCCCCATCTGCCCCCGGTAGCGTTCGATCCGGGCCCTCGGCAACTCCGGCAGCGACTCGCGGGCCTCGCGCAGCATCTCCTCGGTCGGGGCGAGCGGGACCAGATCGGGCTCTGGGAAGTAGCGGTAGTCGTGCGCCTCCTCCTTGGAGCGCAGCGAGGTAAGGGAGCCGGTCTGGGGGTCGAAGTGAAGGGTCTCCTGTGTCACGCCCTCCCCCGCTTCGACCAGCTCGCGCTGGCGGGCCAACTCGGCTTCGACCCCACGCTGGAGGAAGCGGAAGCTGTTCATGTTCTTCAGCTCCGTCTTCGTGCCCAGCTCCTCGCTGCCCGTCGGCCGTACCGAGACGTTGGCGTCGCAGCGCAGGCTCCCCTCCTCCATGTTGACGTCGGAGACCCCGAGCTGGCGGATCGTCGTGCGCAGAAGTCGCGCCCACTCCGCCGCCTGGGCGGCGCTGCGCAGGTCGGGCTCGGTGACGATCTCAACCAGGGGGATACCGCCGCGGTTGAAGTCGACCAGCGAGGCGCCGGAGCCATGGATGCGTCCCGACTCGCCGACGTGGATCATCTTCGCCGCGTCCTCCTCGAGGTGGGCGCGGTGGATGCGCACCTCCCCGAGCCTGCCGTTACTCGCCAGCGGGATGTCGTACTGGCTGATCTGGTAGGCCTTCGGGCTATCCGGGTAGAAGTAGTTCTTGCGGTGAAAGATCGAGCGCGGCGCCACCTCACACTCCAGCGCCGCGGCGATCTGCAGCGCGTAGCGGATCGCCTCCTCGTTTGGCACCGGCAATACACCGGGGTGGGCGAGGCAGATCGGGCAGGTGTGGACGTTGGGCTCCGCGCCGAAGGAGAGCTCACAGCCGCAGAACATCTTCGTCTTGGTCGAGAGCTGGACGTGGATCTCCAGCCCGATCACCGCCTCCAGCTCAGCCATCCTCACCCCCCGGGCGCGCATCGAACCCGACTGCCTGCTCCACGGCGTAGGCAGCCTCCAACAGCTCTTGCTCGGCGAAGGCCGGGGCGGCGATCTGGAAGCCGACCGGCAACCGCGGCCCGCCGTCTGCCGGCTCGGCGAGACCGGCCGGGATCGAGATCGCCGGGATGCCGGCGAGGCTCATCGGCACGGTGAAGAAGTCGTTGAGGTACATCGCCAGCGGGTCCCCGGCCTTCTCGCCGAGGCCGAAGGCAACCGAGGGCGAGGTCGGGGTGACGACGAAGTCAAAGGCGGTGAAGGCGGCCGAGAAGTCCTCGGCGATCTTGGTGCGGACCTTCTGCGCTCGGCCGTAATAGGCGTCGTAGTAGCCGGAAGAGAGCGCGTAGGTGCCGAGCATGATTCGCCGCTTCACCTCCGGCCCGAAGCCCTCGGCCCGGGTCGTCCATACATCTCGATCAACTCGCCGGCACCCTTCGCCCGCATCCCGTAGCGGACGCCGTCATAGCGGGCGAGGTTGGAGGACGCCTCGGCCGGCGCGATCACGTAGTAGGCGGAGATGCCGTGCTCAGCGTGTGGCAGCGGCGCCTCGGCGACCTCGCCCCCGAGGCGCTCGATCGTCCCCAGCGTCGCCTCAAAGACCGCCCGCACCCCCGGCTCGATCGCGTCGCGGGCCAGCTCGCTCGGCACTGCGAAGCGAAGGCCATTCAGGTCCTCGCGGCTGGGTGCCTCCACCCTGCCCTCGATCCCGACCGAGGTCGAGTCGCAGGGATCGCGGCCCTGCAGGGCGGAGAGCAGCAGCGCTGCGTCGGTGACGTCGCGGGTCAGCGGCCCACACTGGTCCAGTGAGGAGGCGAAGGCGATCATCCCGTAGCGAGAGATCGCCCCGTAGGTTGGCTTTAACCCGACGATCCCGCAGAGCGCCGCCGGCTGGCGGATCGACCCCCCGGTGTCGGTCCCGATCGCGCAGGGCGCCAACCCCCCGGCCACCGCCGCAGCCGAGCCCCCTGAGGACCCCCCGGGAACCCGCCCCCGGTCCCACGGATTGAGCACCGGCCCAAACGCCGAGTTCTCGTTAGAGGACCCCATCGCGAACTCGTCCATGTTGGTCTTGCCGAGCACCGAGGCCCCCGCCTCCCGGAGCCTTCGCACCGCGGTCGACGTGTAGGGCGGCTCATAGCCCCCCAGGATCCGCGATCCGGCGGTAGTGGGGATCCCTTCGACGCAGAAGATGTCCTTGACCGCGACGGGAATCCCGGCAAGCGTCCCCTTGGGCCCCCCCACCTCATCCTCAGCCCGCCACAGATATGCGTTCAGCTCATCCCCGGCCGCAGCTCCCCGCCAAGCCTCGAAGCACTCCCGCGGAGAAACCTCTCCCGCCGCGACCTTCTTTGCCGCCTGAGCGACGGTCAGCTCCAGGATCTCCGGCATCAGGCCTCGGCCTGAGGCGAAGGGACCCGAAACGCCCCGTCGACCGGATCCGGAGCCTGCGCCAGCACCACGTCCCTGGGCCAGCTTGGCCGCGGCTGATCGGGCCGCAGCACGTTCTCCAGCTCGACCACATGCGAAGTGGGCTCCACCTCATCGAGGTCCAACTCACCGATCCGATCGACGTGTTCGAGGATCCCCGATAACTCCCCCGTCATCCGCTCAACCTCATCTTCATCCAGGCGCAGGCGGGCCAATCGCGCGACATGCAGAACCTGCTCCCGATCGATCACCGGGCGGATTCTAGGTGCCAGCCGCAGAGGCGCTGGTAGGGATGGGGCGTCTTGTGCTTTTTCGGCATCCGCCAGCGGCCAGCCGCCCACGTGCCACCGGAAAGTCAAGCAGAACCCCTATCCCCCATCCCACCGCCTGGCTGTTCAGCCAGTTAGAGTGCCGGGCGAATGCGGGGACCTGCGGCAGAGCGATTCGTCGTCTTCAGCCTGCGCCTGCTCGCGATCAGCTTCGCCGTGGTGGGCATCCTTTTCATCGCCACCCCCAACGGAGTCCTCGACACGATCTCTGACCTCGGCGGCGACCTCGGCGGCTTCGTCCCCGCCCCGCACGGCACCGAGCAGCTCTGGCTTGGGCTCGCCTTCTCCTACATGGTGGTGATCACCGGCATCTGCGTGATCGCGCAGATGGATGTAGTCCGCTACCGGCCCCTGCTGCTGTTGCTAGCGGTTGGCAAGGTCTCATCGTCGCTCTCGGCGCTCGGTTTCTACCTGTTCGACCAGCACGTTTTCATCTACCTGCTGAACTTCCTAGTCGACGGTTCCCTGGTGCTGGTGGCGCTCTGGCTCTGGTCGCTGATCGGCCGGGTCGGCCGGCCGGTGGACCCGGGCTGAAGACACACGCCGGGGCTATCGGCCGCTGAGCAACGCACACTGAGCGCGATCTGCGAGGCGATGGCGCCCGGCATCGACGGCCTGCCGGCGGCGGAGCGCGACGTCGAGGTCTCCGGTCCGGTGGCCGAGCTCCTCGCCTCGACCTCGCCACGGGTCCTCGCCCGCCTGCGGCTGGGGCTGCGGGCCTTTGAGTGGTTGCCCTTCCCCTGGCGCTTCAGCCGCCTCGATACCGGCACCCGCGAGGACTTCTTGCGCCGCATGGAGGGCTCCCGGCTCGGCTTCTTCCACGACCTGCTGCTGATGGCCAAGGTCTTCTCGACCCTCGGTTATGCGGTCACCCCGCAGGTCAGGGAGCGAATCGGCTTCAAGACCAGCTGCGCCCTGGCCGACGGCTCCCTGCCCGAGCCGGCCGGCTCGCTCGGGGAAACTACGCCCCAGGAGGAAGGAGAGGAGTGTGACGTGGTCATCGTCGGCTCCGGGGCGGGTGGCGCGGTCGCAGCGGCGACGCTGGCCGAGGCCGGCCTCGACGTGATCGTGGTAGAGGAGGGCGAGCGCTATGACCGCGACAGCTACCCGAGCGAGCCGCTCGATGCGATCGCCTCCCTCTACCGCGACGGCGGCCTGACGATCGCCGAGGGACGCCCGCCGATCCCGGTCCCGGTCGCGCGAGTGATCGGCGGCACGACGGTGATCAACTCGGGCACCTGCTTCCGGGCCCCCGACCTGGTCCTTAAGGACTGGCAGCAGCGCTACGGGGTCTCCTGGGCCGGGGAGCTCGGGCTCGACTATGCCGAGGCCGAGGAGTTCCTGCGGGTGACGCCGCTGGATCCCGAGCGGATGGGGCGAAACGGACAGCTGGCGATGGAGGGCGCACGGCGCCTCGGCGCACGAGGGGGGCCAATCTCCCGCAACGCCGGAAGCTGCGTGCAGTGCAGCTCCTGTCCCTTTGGCTGTGAGATCGACGCCAAGCGCGGCATGCACGTCAGCTACCTGCCGCGCGCCGTCGCCGCCGGGGCGCGGGTCCGCGCAGGGGCGAAGGCGCGTCGGGTGCTGGTCGAAGACGGGCGCGCGGTCGGCGTGCGCTGCTCGACCGGCGCGGCGATTGACGGCAACGACAAGCGCCGCGCCTACACGGTCCGCGCCCGCCGCGCGACAATCGTCGCCGGCGGCGCCCTGGGCACGCCGGAGCTCCTGTTGCGCTCCGGCCTCGGTGGCCATCAGGCCGGCCGAAACCTCCACATCCACCCGGCCTGCTGGGTCGGCGCTCGCTACGAGGAGGAGGTGCGCGGCTGGGAGGGTGTGATGCAGAGCTACTACATCGACGAGTGGGCGGCGCAGGAGATTCTGCTCGAGGCGACCTTTACCCCGCTGGCCTTCGGCGGCGCCTGGCTGCTTGGTGCCGGCCGTGAGCACCAGCGGGCGATGCTCGACTTCGGCCACGTCGGCTCGATTGGCGTCCACCTCTCCGACCGCTCCTCCGGGCGCGTCGGCTTGGCCGGCGACGGCTCGCTGCGGGCGACCTATCGGCTGACCCACGACGACACCCGCCGCCTCACCTTCGGCATCGCCCGCGCCGCTGAGATCCACTTCGCCGCTGGGGCCACCGAGGTCTACCCCAACATCGCCCGCGTCGGTACCCTGCGAGGGGGCCAGCTCGCCGAGTTCGAGGCGACCGCGTTTAAGCCCTCAGAGCTGCGCCTTGAGGCCTTCCACCCGATGGGCACTGCCCGGATCACCGCCGACCCGAGCGAGGGCGTCTGTGCCGCTGACGGCTCGGTCAACGGCACCGCCGGCCTCTATGTCGCCGACGCCTCTCTCTTCCCCACCTCGGTCGGCGTCAACCCAATGATGACCGTGATCGCCTTCGCAAAGAACGTGGCCAGGAAGGTCGCCCAGAAAGCGGTCAGCTAGAGCCGAGCGACCCCGGAGCGCTCAGCGCCCGGGGTCGCGTCGAACCCTGATTTTCTGCCTAGACCCCGCTGCTGGGGGGAGGAGGTGGCGGTGGGGGAGGTGGCGGTGGGGGAGGAGGAGCCGAGGAGGCAGGCGGAGGAGGCTGGGGGCTGGCGCTGGGCTCGCCACCCGTACCGCCGGAGAGTCGGTCGGCGGCGTCGCCGAAGGAGGCTCCTTCCTCTTTCATCGCGAGATAGCCGCCGTAGGTGATGCCGGCGGCGGCGATCAGGCCGAGGAAGATGCCGAATTCGACCGTCCCATCCACCGAAACGCCGCCAAAGCTGCCGAAACTCGGCGGATCGACGATCCGAAACAGGATCAGCAGCACCGACAGGCCGCCGAGCACCGCGACAACGGCGTTCATCGAGATCGGTGGCTCATACGCTGAGTCGGTGAGGCGGAGCACCGCGACGCCGATTGCGGCGACGATCGCGAGGACCAGGATGATCGGGATGAATTCGAGGGCGTCGAAGGCGTCGCCGCCAGCCCCCGGCACGCTGCCGGAAAAAGCGCCAGCGCCGGAGACTTCGACTCCGAACCAGGTGAAGAACATGAATATGAAGAGCAGGACCGCGGAGATCGCCGCGATTTTCTCCCCGGTGTTCATCTTGTCTATTTCCATCTACATATCCCTCCGTGGTGGGGCTAGGGCTGGGGTCGTTCCGACCCTACACCCGCCGTAGGGCGGAAATGTAAAGTAGATGGCCGCAGTTACTAGTCCACCGCGGCCAACCGGCGGGCCGCAGCCAGGGTGTTGGCCAACAGCATCGCCCGGGTCATCGGCCCGACGCCGCCGGGAACAGGCGTGATCGCGGCGGCGACCTCGCTGACCGCGTCGAAGTCAACGTCTCCGACCAGACCGGACTCGCCGCGGTTGGTGCCGACGTCGATCACGATCGCTCCCGGGCGGACCATCTCGGCGGTGATAAGGCCCGGCGAGCCCGCCGCGGCGACCAGCACGTCGGCCTCGCGGCAGATCGCCCCCAGGTCGCGGGTGCGGGAGTGGCAGTGGGTGACGGTGGCGTTGGCGGCCAGCAACAGCGCGGCCAGCGGCTTGCCGACCAGGATCGAGCGGCCGATGACGACCGCGCGGGCGCCCTCGAGGTCGACCTCCGCCTCGCGCAGCAGCTCCATCACTCCCGCCGGCGTGCAGGGGGCGATCGCGCCCTCGTGGCCCTGGGTGAGAAGGCCGGCGCTCACCGGGGTCAGGCCGTCGACGTCCTTGGCCGGATTGATCAGGGAGATCAGCGCGTCTGGGTCGAGGTGTTCGGGCAGGGGGAGCTGGAGGAGGATCCCGTGGACCCGCTCGTCCTCGTTTAACGAGCGGATCAAACTCGGCGAGCGCCTCTTCGGAGACGTCGCCGCCGGGCTCATGGTGGAAGGACTCGATTCCGACCCGGGCCGAATCCTCGCGCTTCATCCGCACGTAGATCTCAGAGGCGGGGTCCTCGCCGACCAGGATGGTCGCGAGGCCGGGCGGCGAGGGCATCTCCGAGACTTCGCGCGCCACCCGCTCGCGGACCCGCGCCGCGAGCGCCTCGCCGTCGATGATCCGCGCCGCCAATCGGCTACCGCTTCCGGATCGGCGCGTAGTCGGCCATCAGCTTGCGCTCTGCGCCGTCTCCGGCGAAGCGCACAACGACCACCCCGCCCGGCTCAACCCCGGTGACGACGCCCTCGCCGAAGCTGGCGTGGATGACGTCGTCGCCGGTCTGCAGCTCCAACGCCGGGCCGGGGTCGATCGGCGCCACGGCGGTGCCGGTCATAACCTCCCAGCCGATGGAGCTGGAGGCGCTTGACTCCCGCTCGGTCAGCTCAGCCGGCAGCTCGTCGATGAAGCGGGAGGGAAGGTTTCGCTCAGAGCGGCCGAACAACCGCCGTTCGCGAGCCCAGCTCATGTAGAGCCGCTGGCGCGCCCGGGTGATGCCGACGTAGCAAAGGCGCCGCTCCTCCTCCTCTGCCCCCTCTTCGAGGGCGCGCATATGCGGGAAGGAGCCCTCCTCGCAGCCGACGATGAAGACCGTGTCGTACTCCAGACCCTTGGCGTTGTGGAGGGTCATCAGGGTGATCAGCGACTCCTCCTCGCTCAGCCCGTCCTGCTCGGTGTAGAGGGAGATCTGCTGCAGGAACTCCTCCAGGGGGCCCACCTCCCCCTCCCCCTCCCCCTCCTGCTCGCGGTTGACGTCGAACTCGGCAGCGACCCCGACCAACTCCTCGAGGTTCTCCGCGCGCCCCTCCGCCTCGACCGTGCGCTCCGCCGCCAGCGCCTCCAGATAGCCGGTTTCGCGCAGGGTCGCCTCGAGCAGCTCCGCGACCGGAGCGGACGCTGCCCTGGCCCGCAGCCCCTCCATCGTCTCGTGGAAGCGATCGACGGCCTTGATTGCGGCGGCGCTCAGCCCCGGCACCTCCTCGGGTCGCCCGGCGACCTCCCAGATCGGCAGGCCGGTGGTGTTGGCGTGGGAAGCCAGCCGCCCCTGGCTTGTGTTGCCGATCCCCCTGCGCGGCGAGTTGATGGCCCGGGAGAAAGAGACCTGGTCGGAGGGGTTGACCAGCAGGCTCAGATAGGCGACCGCGTCCTTGATCTCCGCTCGCTCATAGAACTTGGTGCCGCCGATCACTTGGTAGGGCAGCTCGAAGCGAACCAGCGTGTCCTCCAGTACCCGGCTCATCGCATTGGTCCGGTAAAAGACCGCTACCTGGGAGCGCTCCACCCCCTCCTCGGTGGAGAGGCGCTCGATCTCCCCCGCCACCCAGCGTGCCTCCTCGTGCTCGTCGGTCAGCTCAGCGAGCCGCACTGGCTCGCCGCCAGCGACTTCGGTCCAGAGCCGCTTTGGCCGGCGCTGGCGGTTGCGCTCGACCACCGCGTTGGCGGCCGAGAGGATCGTCTGCGTGGAGCGGTAGTTCTGCTCGAGCTTGATCACCTCGGCTTCCGGGAAGTCTCGATCGAAGTCGAGGATGTTGCGGATGTCGGCGTGGCGGAAACTGTAGATCGACTGATCATCGTCGCCCACCACCATCAGGTTGCCGTGGTCGGCGGAGAGGAGCTGAAGCAGCCGGTACTGGGCCTGGTTGGTGTCCTGGTACTCATCAACGAGGATGTGGTGGAACGCGCGGCGCCAGCGCTCGCGCACCTCCTCGTGCAGCTCCATCACGTTGACCATCCGCACCAGGAGGTCGTCGAAGTCCATTGCGCTGGCTTCGAGCATCCGCTTCTCATAAAGCGCGTAGGCCTCCGCTACGGCCTCCTCGAAGACATTGCCCTGAGCCTGAGCGTAGGCGGCAGCGTCGATGAGCTGGTTCTTGGCGCCGGAGATCTGCGAGCGGATCGCGCGGGGCGGATAGCGCTTCGGGTCGATCCCCAGCTCGGCCATGCAGCGTTTCAGCATCCGCAACGAATCCGACTCGTCATAGATCGTGAAGCCACGCGAGTAGCCGAGCCGCTCGGCGTTGGCGCGAAGCATCCGGGCGCAGGCCGAGTGGAAGGTGGTCACCCACATCGCGCGAGCAGAGCTCCCGACCAGCCGCTCGACCCGCTCGCGCATCTCCGCCGCGGCCTTGTTGGTGAAGGTGATCGCCAGGATCTCGCCCGGCCGCACGGCGCCGGTGGCCAGCAGGTAGGCGATGCGGCGGGTCAGAACCCGGGTCTTACCAGAGCCCGCCCCTGCGATCACCAGCAGCGGCCCCTCCCCATGGAGCACCGCCTCGCGCTGGGGGCCGTTGAGCTCGGCCAACAGCCGCTCGACCTGGTCGGCGCCAGGCTCGGTGGGGGCTCCCTCGGGGGTGTTTCCGGCGTTTGGCGGCGTCTCCGCCTCGGTCTGCAGCATCGCCTCCGAGGATAGAGAGGCGCTCGGCGGGGCCGGGCCCGCTCAGCTCTCCTCTGCCACGTCTGACTCCTCGACCCGCTTGCCGTTGAGCCTGACCTGGTGGCCGGGGTTGCCGACCACCGTCGCGCCGGACGGCACGTCTTCGACGACGACGGTGTTGGCGCCGACCTTGGCACCGGCGCCGACCGCGATCGGGCCGAGCAGCTTGGCACCGGCGCCGAGGGTGACGTCATCGCCGACGGTCGGGTGGCGCTTGCCGGGCTGGAGGCCGGTCCCGCCCAGCGTCACCCCCTGGTAGAGCGTCACCCGGTCGCCGATCTCGGCGGTCTCACCGATCACGACCCCGGAGCCGTGGTCGATGAAGAACCCGTCGCCGATCCTCGCTGCCGGGTGGATCTCGACCCCGGTCACGGCGCGGCTGAGGTAGGCGATCGTCCGTGGCGCCAGCGGCACCCCGGCCTCGAGCATCGCGTGAGCAGCCCGGTGCGCGAGCAACGCCTGCACCCCAGCCCAGCCGGTGAGGATCTCGAAGGCCGAGACTCCCTGCGCCGCGGGATCGCGGTCGCGTGCCGCAGCCAAGTCGGCCCTCACCTCCCGCAGGACTCGCCTCCAAGCGCTCATGGGAAGAAAAAGGGTAGGGACACGTAGCGCTCGCCCGAGTCGCAAACGATCGTAACCACCCGCTTGCCCGCCAACTCCGGCCGCGCCGCGACCTCCAGCGCCGCCCTGATGTTCGCCCCGGCGGAGATGCCGGCGAGGATGCCCTCGCGCTGGGCGGCAAGGCGCGCTGTCTCCAGCGCTTCCTCGTCGGAGACCGCGATCACCTCGTCGATCACCGAGCGGTCCAGCACCTCGGGGACGAAGCCGGCGCCGATCCCCTGGATCTTGTGGGGCCCGGGCGCGCCGCCGGAGAGCACCGGTGAGGTCTCCGGCTCGACCGCGACGACCAGCGCCTCGGGGGCCCGCTCCTTGAGCATCCGCCCCACCCCGGTGATCGTCCCCCCGGTGCCGACCCCAGCGACGAAGGCGCCGACGTTGCCGTCGGTGTCGCGCCAGATCTCCTCGGCGGTGGTGCGCCGGTGGACCTCCGGGTTCGCCGGGTTGGAGAACTGCTGGGGCATGAACCCCTTGCGCTGCTCGCGAATCGCCTCGGCCAGCTCGACCGCCTCGGTCATCCCGCCCAGCGACGGCGTTTCGCGTACCTTGGCGCCATAGGCGCGCAGCAACTTGGCCCGCTCGCGGCTCATCCCTTCCGGCAGGGTGAGGATCAACTCATAACCACGCGCCGCGCAGACCATCGCCAGTGCGATCCCGGTGTTGCCGCTGGTCGGCTCGACGATCACCGAGCGGCCGGGCTTGATCAGCCCCTGCTCCTCGGCCGCGTCGATCATCGCCACCCCGATCCGGTCCTTCACCGAGCCGCCGGGGTTGAGGTACTCGAGCTTCGCGCAAACTTCCGCCCCTAGCCCCTCGCCGAGCCGCAGCATCGAAACCAGCGGCGTCGCGCCGACCACGGCCGAGGTCTCGACGCCGATCCGCATCATATGAAGTACATCCCCGAGCCGGCCTCGGCCGCCTCGCGGCGGGCGACTTCGGCGATCGTCGTCTGGCCGAAGACCTTGCGCAGGGCGGTGACGCCCTCAGACCAAATGCCGCCCGCCTCATCGGCCTCCTGGCCGATCTTGCCGTCGAGGGCCTGGACGACCTCAAGCACGGTGATCTCCTCGGCCGGACGGCCAAGCGTGTAGCCGCCCTTCATGCCCCGGTGGCTGGTCAGCAAGCCGGCGCGACGCAGGGTCGAGAAGAGCTGCTCGAGAAACTGGTCGGGGATGTCGCGGCGCTCGGCCAGCTCCTTGATCGGCACCGGCCGCTCCCCGGAGCGCGCCAACTCGGCCAGCGCGACGACGGCATAGCGAGACTTGGAGGTGATCGAGATCACGCCTTCCTTTCTACCGCACTATCCGGACCCGGCTGGGTTAGGATCGGTCGATGAGGCTCCGAGACCCGGGGTGGAGCCAAAGCCGAACCCGAGCAGATCGGAAGCAGTCCTGAGTGAGCGCCCACACTGCCTTGTGATCGACGGTCACCCGCTCGTCCGGCTCGGGGTGCGCGGAGTGCTGGAGGACGGATTCGAGGTCCATGAGTCGGTGAGCCGCGAGGAGGGGCTGGAGCTGATCCGCGACATCGGCAGCTTCGATGTGGCGATCGTCGACATGCGCTGGCGGGCTAACGGCGGTGGCCTGGCCCTGAGCGGCAACGAGGCCATCCGCGCCCTCCACAAGGCCGCGCCGAGCCTTGGGATCGTCGCCCACGGCGATTGTCCTGAGCGCCACATAGCCACCGCCGCCCTCCAGGCCGGCGCCACCGCCTACGTGGCCCGGACGGCGG
The DNA here is from genome assembly GCA_963803755.1 of uncultured Solirubrobacterales bacterium. Lineage (GTDB taxonomy): Bacteria > Actinomycetota > Thermoleophilia > Solirubrobacterales > 70-9 > CAVUPF01. The sequence goes on along the minus strand of CAWDNP010000007.1, from coordinate 620,355 downwards.
GCGCAAGCGAACTACGTCGAGCCGTAGAAGCGGCTCTTGCGCAGGAGAGCTTCATCGACCCGGCGGTTCCTCCAAGAGGGAGTCGGGGCAAGGTGACCCGCCGTCAGCGCCAGATCCTCCAGCGCCTTGCCAATGGCGAGTCCACCACCGTCGCCGCCCGCGAGCTCGACCTCAGCGAAGAGACGGTCAAGACCCACACCAAGAACATCATGGCCCGCCTCGGCGCTCGCAATCGAACGCATGCGGTGGCGATAGCCCTACGGGAGTCGCTGATCGACTAACCAGCGGCCGAGCGCTAAATCCAACCCCGGTCCCGTGCGGTGAGCACTGCCTGCGCTCGATCCACCGCTCCGATCTTCCCGTACACGTTGTGCAGATGGGTGCGGATCGTCGAGACCGAGAGTTGCATTTCGCCGGCGATCTGCTTGTAGACCATCCCCTCGGAGAGGTGCCTGAGGACATCCAGCTCGCGGGCGGAGAGGGGGCAGGGCTCACTGATCCGAGGGACGTCCTGCCGGCGAGAGGGGAGCTCGTAGAGCATGTTGCGCAGTCCGTCGACGCCGAGGCCGCTCCGCTCGGCGGCGGCACGCAGCCGCTCCGGCGAGATTGCCTCGCCCTGGGAGTAGTGGGCGACCATGTCCGCCACCGCGACCATCGCAGCCAGCCCGTCGGCGTCCTCGGCGTGATGGCGCTCGATCGCCACCGCGAGCCGCTGGGGGAAGCTCCAGCGTCGGGCAAGGACGCCGCCAACCAGGGCGTGGTCGATGCCGAGCTGCTCGCGCTCCTCGCGCGCCCGCTGCTCGGGTGTGCGGGCGATCACGTCGAAGAAGGTCTTGTAACCAGGATGCAGGCGGGAGATTACGAGGCGCCCGACATCGTGGACGAGCGCCGCCACCGCTAGCTCGTCGCGCCCGGCCCAGCCGACCATACGGCCGATCTCCTCGGCGGCGCGCTGGGTCGCCAGCGCGTGGATGCGAAAGCGCTCTGGCTTCAGCTCCCAGCCGCCGTTGGACTCAAAGAAGTCAAAGCTCGGGGCCGTGCCGGCGATCGCCAGTACACCGGAGGGCTTCAATACGTCGATCGCGTCTGGCACTCCGGCCACGCCGCCGGGCGCCATGCCGCTGCGGTTGGCGAAGCGCAGCACCGCGATCGCCAGGCCGACGTCCGCCTCGACCGCGTCGACCAGCTCTCCGATGCGCGCGGTCTCGGCAGTCGCGGCCCGGATCACCCGCTCGCGGGTCTCGATCAGCACCGGGAAGCGCTCGACTGCCTCGAAAGCCTCCGCGAGGCGGCTGCCGGGAGCCGGACCGGGCTTCGCGCCGGCACCCTTAGCAGGCACGTCACTCGCGCCGGCCTTGCCGTTGCTGCGTGCGGTCGTTGACGCCATCCGCGAAGTCATCGACAGCGGAGGACGTTCGGTTTAACCATTCCTCCCAAAAATGGGGAGGCCGCGCCGTGTGGCCGCTATCGCTGGGCGTCGCTGGCGAGGCGCTCGATCGCAGCATCGATCCTGGCCAGGGACTCTTCGCGGCCCAGCGCCGCCAGCGACTCGAAGATTCCAGGCGAGACGGTGCCGCCAGTGATCGCCACCCGGATCGGCTGGTAGAGCCTGCCGGGCTTTACCGCGAGGCGGTCCAGCAGCAAAGACAGGGCCGTCTCGATCCCCTCTACATCGAAGGACCCGGCCCCGACGAGCGCTTCGCGGGCCGCCTCGAGCAGGCTCAGAGCGCCCTCCTTCATCACCTTCTCCCAGGCCTTCGGGTCCTCTAGGGGCGGCTCAAAGAGGAAGCGGACCAGCGGCCAGACCTCCTCCAGCGTCTGCGCTTTCTCCTGGGCGATCTCGCAGGCCGCTCGGAGCCGTTCGTTGGGCTCGCGGCCGAGGTGGCGGGCGACGGCGGCCGTGTACTCATCCAGCGGCATCTCCCGCATGAAGCGGCCGTTGATCCAGCGCAGCTTACGCTCGTCGAAGATGGCCGATGCCTTCCTCACATCTTTCACCCGGAAGCGCTCGACCAGCTCCTCGGTCGACATCAGGGTCGTGTCATCGTCGGTGCCCCAGCCGAGCAGCGCCAGGTAGTTGCGCACCGCCGCCGGCAAGTAGCCGGCGTCGCGCAGCTCCTGCGCGGAGGCGGCGCCGTGGCGCTTGGAGAGCTTCTTGCCATCGGGTCCGTGCAGCAGCGGCAGGTGCGCGTAGCGCGGCGGCTCGTGGCCGAGGGCACCCAGGACCAGTAGCTGCTTCGGCGTGTTGGAGAGGTGGTCGTCGCCGCGCACGACGTCGGTAATCCCCATCTCGGCATCATCGACGGCGACCGCGAAGTTGTAGAGGACCGAGCCGTCGCCGCGGGCGATCACGAAGTCGTCGTAGCTGCGGTTGGGAAAGGCAACCGGGCCGTGGATCAGATCGTCTACCACGGTCTTGCCGTCGTCGGGGACGCGCAGGCGGACGGCGGCGGTAGGCGCCTCGGTCGGCTCGCCCCGATAGCCGCGATCGGCCCCGTGTTCGGCCTTCCACGCCTCGACGTCCCTGGCGGTTGCGGAGTCGTGGTAGGCGGCTCCGGAGTCGAGCAGGCGCCGCAGCGCGGCCCCGTGGCGATCAGCCCGCGAGGTCTGAGAGACCGGCCCCTCGTCCCAGTCCAGCTCGAGCCAGCGCAGCGCGTCGAGGATCTGCTCGACGTTCTCCGAGGTGGAGCGTTCGCGGTCGGTGTCCTCGATCCGAAGCACCAGCTTGCCGCCGCCATGGCGAGCGGCAAGCCAGTTGTAGAGCGCCGTCCTTGCCCCGCCGATGTGCAGCGCACCGGTCGGTGAGGGGGCAAACCTGAATCGGAGGTCTCTCTCACCCATGTTGATCGGCGCGCATGTTTCCACAGCGAGCGCGCACTACTCCGCGATCGGCGCTAGCAAGCAGCGACCCTCGTAGCGTCGCCTGCTCCGTCGGCGGATATTTTGCCGATCAGTACCCGGCCGGGTGGCGGACCACGAAGCCGGCCGGATAAGGCGGTTCTGGGTGCCAGCGCGGACCCGTCCCGTGGGCGTCACCGACAGTGTCCCAGCGCAATCCTGCGATCACAGCGTAGGCGTGGGTGGCGTTGGCATAGATCGTGATCCAGCGGCCCGGTCCCGGTTCGCCGTAGCTCTCCAGCTGACCCGATGTGAGTGGGTGGTCAAGGAGACCGCCGCCAAAGAGAGCAAAACTGACCGCCCCTGAGCAGTCATAGCCGGGTGAGTAAAAGGACTCATGGCCACCGCCCCATATATAGGGAGTCATCGAAATCGCGTTGGCGGCAGCGATCGCGCCCTTAACTGCCTGCGGGGCGTCCTTTGGAGCGCTGGCGATGCCGTTGACCAAGGTCGCTGTCGGGCCATTCGTTTCTAGGCTGGCGCTGAGCGGGGCGACCTTCCAATCGGTGTAGGTGACCTTGCAGCGACCCTGCATACGGTCGGCTTCGTCCAGTACCGCCTGCACGAACCACTCGGCCTGGTTGTGGGCGAAGAGGCCCGCGCGAAGGCTGCCGTGAGACCAGACCTCTCGCGCCAACGTGGCCGCTGAGTCGGCCGGATCGGAATGCTGGATGCGTCCGTCGTTGTCGCCGTCGACCGCATAGTGTCGCCACTCCCAGGGTTCGAGGCCGAGCGGGCCGGCGCGATCGAGTTCGCGCTTGTTCATCCCGCGGCCGAAGTTCGACTCCAACCGTGCCACCGCGGCAAGCGCCCAGACTCCGCGCTGGCCGAGGCCATAGCGTGAGGCGGCGCTCTCGAAAGCGCTGAGGTATTCGGCCGGGACTTCGCGGCGCCAAGCTGGGGCGACGCTGCAGCTCAATACCTTCAACTGGGGGGCTGGCGAAGTCGCACCGACCGACGAGCCCCCGACCGCAGGTGCATAACAGGCGGCGTCGGCGAGTACCTCCTCGACGTACCACCCGGCGTGGTTGTAGGCGAAGATCGCGCCGTAGGTGTTCTGCGGCATCCCCGCCGCCCTCAGATACCGGGCAGCGGCAAAGATCGCGTCTTCGGGGTTGTTGGGGTCCTTGACTCCGTCACCGTTGGCGTCTACTCCATAGATTGCCCAAGTCGACGGCATGAACTGCATCCAACCCTCAGCGCCGGCGCTGGAGACGTTGAGATTGGTCCCGAAAGCGGTCTCGACCTCGTTTATCCCAGCCAGTACGGCTGCTCCTTGAGGACCGAGGCCGTAGGCGGCGGCTGCCCGCTGATAGATCGGAACCAGGACCGGGGGCACCCCCATCGTCGCGCAGGTGGATGACGGGATCGAGGTGATGGAGAGCGCCTGCGCGGGGTTCGGGCCGGGCGCAGCGGTGGCACCGAGGGGAGTCTGCGTGGCCGGTGCTCGCGTTTTGGGCTTTGCGGTCTTCTTACCGCTGCCCGCCGAGGTGCCACCGCTGCCCGCCGACTTCGGCGGCTTGACTGCGCCCGGCGGCGCTTCCAGCGTGCTGCCCTGTACGACCGGCGTCCGGGTCCTCGTCGTACTCCTCGGATGCGATGGCGTCCTTGCGGTGAGTGTGAGAGCCGGCGCTTCGGCGGCCGATGCTACCGGCGCTGCCAGGGCCACGCCGATCACGGCAGCCGCGAGGATGCTGCGAATCCGTCCGGCGTTGGCGAGTGAGGTGCGTAGGCGCATAGGTGGTCAGGCGGGAGTCAGCATTGTGGGTCTTGGCGATTCGATTGTCTGGGCTCAACGTCGGAGTGAGCCTCAGACAACTTGAGTATGCACGTCAAATACCAATTTCTCACCATCTGCATGATCCCTGCCGAACCTCAAGGCTTTCTAGCGCCAAAATTTGTCAACGAATTCGTTTTCAGTCACTCGCTTCAGCTGCCGAGCGCTTGCCGCAGGACGCACTCCACCGTCAATAGTCGGCAGGGCGGCGCGCAACGAAGCCTTTACCGAGCTCCAGACTCGACGAAAGAACTAGGGGACGCCATCACTCATGCGCCGGTGAGACTCGGCGGCCTGCTTCTCTCCCGCAAGGCATCGGTGGCAATTGTGCTCCTCAGCGTGGCGCTCTGCATGGGAGTTGTCGGCCACTACACGGGCCCCCCAGCCCTTCGCTCCGCGGACTTAAAGGCAGGATCGCGTACCCGACCGGACGCGGGGGAGCGGCCGTAGAGGCCTGTGCATCCTCAGTTCCGCCACCGGGCGAGCGCTCCGTGATCTTCTTCCAAGCCAGGGAAGCTGTCGGGGCCGAGGGAGCAAGCGCCTGAGCGAAGGACTGCCCTTCCCAGGGCAAGCAAACCCCTCCAAAACCACCCAAATTAGGCCGCACCTGTGGTCCTTCAGGCGCTCGACCGAGGGACCGCAGGTGGCTCTAGTATGCGGAAATCATGCTGATCGGGGCTCACGTTTCCACAGCGGAAGGGCTGGACAGGGCGATCGAGCGGGGCACCGAGCTCGACTGCGAATCGATCCAAATCTTCCACCAGAGCCCGCGGATGTGGCGGCCGACGAAATACGGCGAGGAGGACTTCGCCGCCTTCCGCGAGGCAATGGAGGGCTCGCCGGTGAGGGCGGTGGTGATCCACGCCGTCTACCTCATCAACTGCGCAACCAAGGACGCCGAGCTACGGAAGAAGTCGCTGAACTCGCTTACGCATGCACTGGCGATCGGCGACGGGATCGGGGCCAGGGGCGTCGTCTTGCACCCCGGGGCACAGAAAGGCGAGCCGCTTGAGCCCTCTATAAAACGCGCGGCTAAGGTGATCGCTGCGGCGCTGAAGGACAGCGAGGGGTGCCCACTGCTGCTTGAGCAGACCGCCGGTCACAAGGGCTTGCTGGGACGCGACTTCGACCAGACCGCCGAGCTGATCGAGCAGGCGGGAGGCGGCGGGCGACTCGGCCTCTGCCTCGACTCCTGCCACCTCTTCGTACAGGGATACGACATCACCGACGAGGCACGCCTTGCGGCTGTACTCGATGAGGCCGACAAGAAGGTCGGCCTGGAGCGGCTGGGCTGTCTCCACGTCAACGACGCCGCCACCCCGTTTGGCTCCTGCCGAGACCGCCACGCCAACATTGGACAGGGCGAGATGGGCCGGCGAGGCCTCGCCGCCTTCCTCTCCGAGCCCCGCTTCGAGGGGTTGCCGGCGACGCTGGAGACTCCGGGGCCGAACAAGAAAGGGCCCGTGAAGAAGGAAGTCCAGGCGGCAAAGCGCCTGCGGCGCGAAGGGCTCGCGCAGCGCAAGTAGGCAGGCGACGAGAGCCGCCGCTCGGCGACCCTCGCTCTCCCGCCGTCAGCTTTTATTTGATTTGGACGCCGGAGATCGCGCGCGAGATAACCAGGCGCTGGATCTCGGAGGTGCCCTCAAAGATCGTGTAGATCTTCGCGTCGCGGTGCATCCGCTCGACCGGGAACTCGCGGGTGTAGCCGTTGCCGCCGAGAATCTGGATCGCCCGCTCCGTCGCCCAGACCGCTACCTCACCGGCCTTCAGCTTCGACATCGAGCCCTCGGCGCTCTCAAACGTCTGGCCCGAGCGCCCCATCCAGGCGGCGCGCCAGACCAGCAGCCGGGCCGCATCGATCTCCAGCTTCATGTCGGCAAGCGCGAAGGCGATCGACTGGTTCTCGACGATCGCCCGGCCGAACTGGCGACGCTCCTTGGCGTACTCAAGCGCGTACTCATAGGCAGCGCGGGCGATGCCTAGGGCCTGGGCGCCGACGGTCGGCCGGCTTGCCTCGAAGGTCTGCATCGCCGCCTGCGATTTGCCCTTCTTGCCCTCGCGGACCCGGGCGAGGCGCTCGTCGAGTCTCTCTTTCTCACCCAGCAGGCAGGAGCCGGGGATTCGGCAGTCGTCGAGGTGGACGTCGGCGGTGTGGGAGGCGCGCAGGCCGTGCTTCTTCACCTTGGCGCCCTGCTCGCAGCCACTCGTCCCCGGGGGGATGACAAAGGCGGCGTGACCGCGCGCCCCTAGCTCGCGATCGACCGAGGCGATCACGACGTGGACGTTGGCGATGCCTCCGTTGGTCGCCCAAGCCTTCTGGCCGTTGATTACCCACTCGTCGCTGGCCTCCTCGTAGCGAGCGGTAGTGCGAATCGCCGAGACGTCGGAGCCGGCGTCGGGCTCTGAGGCGCAGAAGGCACCGAGCTTGACGTCCTCGGGCGTGCCGAAGCACTGCGGTATCCACTCGCCCATCTGCTCCGGCGTTCCCTGTCCGAAGATCGCGGCGACGGCGAGCGAAGTGCCCATGATCGCCATGCCGATGCCGCCGTCTCCCCAGAACAGCTCCTCGTTGGCGATCGGCAGCATCAGGCCGGTCTCATCGGCCCAGAATTGGCCCAGCGCTTCGAACCCGTAGAGGCCGATCTTGGCGGCCTCCTGGATCACCGGCCACGGCGTCTCCTCGCGCTCGTCCCACTCCGCGGCGGCGGGGCGGACCACGCCCTCGGCGAAGCCGTGCACCCACTCGCGGATGTTCTTTTGGTCCTGGTTCAGCTCAAGGGTGAACTTGGGGCCGCCCTCCTCCGATGCCCCACTGCCTCCGGTCACCTCAGCCAACATCTGCTCCACATCTGCCGCCGCCACTGCCTCAGCCATGGCGACAATACTACACGAAACGATGTCGTTGTTAAGGCAGGCGCGTCAGACGTCGCGCAGATCGAACGCCCGCAGGCCCTCAGAGCCCTCGTCGGTGCAGTCGAAGAAGCGAGGGTTGATGCAACCGTAGGCGGGGCCGTCCCCCTCGTAGGCCCGCTCGACGGAGAACTGGCAATGGGGCAGCGGCTCGCCGGTCATCTTCACCCCGCCGAAGCCGCCCGGCTGAAGCACGGCGTTCAACTCGACATCGGCGCCGAAGACCTCCTGCATGCAGCCCACGTACTGGTTGCCGCTCAGCATGTCGACGTAGCTGTAGAGGAAGCGGCAGTGCATCTCGACGCAGCCGCGGGGCTCGATCAGCTTGTCGCAGAACGAGCGGCACTGCCGGCACTCGCCGGCCCGGGAAGCCTGCTCCTCTCGCTGGCGCGTGGCCATTTGAGTTCAGTGTAGGCGCAGGGAGTGGCGGAGGCGAGGGGTCAGGCCGCTATCGCCTCGGAGCCGAGGATGGTGTCCAGCTCCGCCCGCAGGCCGCTGGAGGGGTTGACCCGGTAGCCGTTGCCGAGCTTTATCTCTTTCGACTTCCCCGCGCTGGTCCGGATCGCGAGATGCACGGCAGCTTCGCCCTTGTGGTGCTCGAAGACGGCCTTGAGCTCCTCGACGAGGCCGGAGCTGAGCTGGGCGGCGTCGATCGTCAGCTTCAGCGGCTCCGACGAAGCGCTTGCCATCCGGCTGGCGCGGGTGATCTCATCACTGCCCGGCTCAAAGCGCTCCGCCTCCTGCACGACGAGCTTGGTCTCCCCGCGGTCTTTGTGGTCGAGCCGGCCGCGGACCACGACGATCGCGTCGGGGGTGATCACCGCGGCACTCTCCGCCTGGTCGGCCTTGAAGACAAGCATCTCAACCTGGCCCTCGATGTCGTCGAGGGTGGCGAACATCATCTGGGTGCCGCTCTTGGTGCGGATCTTCTTGCAGTCGACGACGATCCCGCCGACCGTGACCCAAGCGCCGTCGGGCTTGCCGCCCAGCTCGCCCAGGCTGCAGTCGACCCTTGCCCGCAGGGCAGCTCCCACTTCGGCAAGTGGATGCGATGAGAGGTAGGTCCCGAGGGTCTCCTTCTCCATCGCCAGCAGCTCGGCCCGGTCGAACTCGGCGGCGGAGATCGGCGGGCGATGGTGAGCCTGGGACTGGGCCGCCCCTCCCCCCCCGCCATCGCCGAAGTCAAAGATCGAGCCCTGACCCATCTGAGCGTCCTCCTGTGCCTTTTGGCCCGCCGACTGGGCCGCCGGCAGCGCCTCCAGCATGCCCCTGCGGGTGGCCCCGGTGGAGTCGAGGGCGCCGCACTTGATCAGGCATTCAATCGCCCGTTTGTTGACGGCGCGCGAATCGACCCGCTCGCAGAAATCCCAGATCGAGCCGATCTCGCCGTCTTCGTGCGCCCGCAGGATCGCCTCGACAGCCGAGTGACCGACGTTCTTGACGGCGTCGAGTCCGAAGCGAATCGCCTTCTCGTTGACGACGAAGCTGTGGTCAGAGGAGTTGACATCGGGCGGCAGCACCTCGATCCCCATCTCCGCGCAGCGGTTGACGAAGAACGGCACCTTGTCTTTGGTGCTCATCACCGAGGAGATCACCGCTGCCATGTACTCGGCCGGATAGTTGGCCTTGAGGTATGCGGTTCGGTAGGAGATCAGCGCGTAGCAGGCGGCGTGGGACTTGTTGAAGGAGTAATCGGCCGCCGCTTCGTTGAGCTTCCAGAGGTCCTTGGCGACGTTCGGAGCGGTCCCGGATTCCTTCAGGCCCTCCATGAACTTGTCCTTCATCGTCGCCATCATGTCGCGCTTCTTCTTGCCGATCGCCTTGCGTAGATCGTCCGCCTGAGCACCCGAAAACCCGGCCATGGAGCGCGAGATCTCCATCAACTGCTCCTGGTAGATAACGCAGCCGTGGGTCTCTTCGGTGATCGCCCGCAGCCGCTCGTCGGGGTAGCGGACCGTCGAGGGGTCGCGCTTGCCCATTGCATAGGCGGGGATGTAGGCCATCGCGCCGGGCCTGTACAGAGCGCCGAGCGCGACCAGGTCGGCGAACTCGGTCGGACCGACCTTGCGCAGTGCCTCGCGCATCCCCTCGGACTCGAACTGGAAAACCCCGGTCGAATCTCCCCCGGCGAGCATCTCGTAGGTCTTGGCGTCATCGATCGGGATCGTCTCCATGTCGATCGTCTCTTCGCGCGAGCGCTGGATGATCTCGATCGCATCCTCGATCACATCGAGGTTGCGGAGGCCGAGGAAGTCCATCTTCAGCAGCCCCATCTCCTCGATCGGCCCCATCGAGTACTGGGTGACGATCTTGTACTGGCGCTCTGCCTTGCCCGACCCGGCTCCGTTCCCGTTGGCGCCAGCCGCAGGAGAGCTGCGATCCTCGGCGAGCTGGAGTGGGACGATCTCCTGTAGCGGCCGATCGGCGATGACCACCGCGGCGGCGTGGATCGAGTTGTTGCGGATGATTCCCTCGAGACCCTGAGCGACGTCGATGATCCGCTTCGCGTTTGGCTCGGAGTCGTAGGTCTTGCGCAGCTCCTGGCCGGGCTTCAGGCAGTCTTCGAAGGATGGGTTGCGGCCCGAGATTGGCTCCGGGATCTGCTTCGCGAGGCGATCGCCTGTGCCGTAGTCAAAGCCGAGCACGCGGGCGGCATCGCGGGTCGCTGCGCGTGGCGCCATCGTGCCGAAGGTGATGATCTGGGCGACCGATTCGCGTCCGTACTTCTCAGCGACGTAGCGGATCATCCGCTCACGGCCGCGGACCGAGAAGTCGATATCGATGTCCGGCATCGATTTGCGGCCCGGGTTGAGGAAGCGCTCGAAGAGAAGGTCGTTGGCGAGCGGGTCGATATCGGTGATGTTGAGGCCGTAGGCGACGATTGAGCCCGCCGCCGAGCCGCGCCCCGGGCCGACCGCGATCCCGTTTTCCTTGGCGAAGCGGACGAAGTCCCAGACGATCAGGAAATAGGAGGAGAAGCCCATCTCCTCGACCACCGCCAACTCGAACTCCAGCCGCTCCACCGCCTCGGCCGGCGCCGGGTCGCCGTAGCGGGCGCTCAGGCCATCGGTGGCGAGCCGTCGCAGCATCGCCTCCGGCTCGGAGCCGTCGGGGGTCGGATAGCGAGGTAGTAGCAGCCCGCCAAGCTCGATCTCCAACTCGCAGCGCTCGGCGATCTCCAGCGTACTTGGCACCGCGTCGGGCCACTCGGCGAAGGACTCAGTCATCTCCTCGTTGCTCTTGAGGAAGAACTCGTTGGTGTCGAAGCTGAGCTTCGGCGCCGCCAGGGTCGACTTGGTCTGCACGCAGAGCAGCGCCGCGTGATTGTCGAAGTCCTCACGGCGCAGGTAGTGGACGTCGGCGGTGCCGACCAGGGGGCGCCCCAGCTCGCGGGCGAAGCGGACGATGCCCTCGTTGGCCTTGTCTTGCTCGGCGATCCCGTTCTTTTGCACCTCGAAGTAGACCTGCTCGGCGCCGAAGGCCTGGACCAGGTCGTCGAGGTGGGCGCGGGCATCGTCGTGGCGCTCCTCGACCAGGCGGCGACAGAAGCGCGACTGCAGGCAGCCGGTGAGGACGATGACCCCCTCGGCGTGGGCCGCCAGCAGGTCCATGTCGACGTTGGCCTTGCCGCGTGAGAAACCTTCCAGGAAGCCGGCCGAGGTGAGCTTGACCAAGTTGGCGAAGCCGGTGTCGCTCTCCGCCAGCAAGGTGAGGTGGTTGCGCTCGTAGCGGGCCTGCTCCTTGATCGCGTGGCGATCGTCGACGAGGTAGGCCTCGAGACCGACGATCGGCTTGATCCCGTGCTTGTGACAGGCCTTGTAGAGGTCCACCGCCCCGTTCATCACCCCATGGTCGGTGAGGCCAAGGGCCGGCTGGCCCAGCTCCGCCGCCCGCGCCGCCATCGCCTCGATTTTGCAGGCGCCGTCGAGCAGCGAGTACTCGCTGTGGGCGTGCAAGTGGACGGCGGAGGGGGCGCTCACGGTCTGCGCGCGATCATGCCAAGCGCGGCAGATGGCACCGGCCGGCGCCGGTGCGCCTTTCGCGCTATCTCCGTGCGTATCCCGCGAGAAGACGGCTCAGCCGCCGCCACAAACCCAGGCGCCGGGGCCGGAGGCGGCCCAAACCTTGGCGGCAATCGAGTCCTGTTCGGATTTTGGCGCGTCCTGCGGGCTGCCCTTGCCGCCGTAGAGGTGCCAGGTCGAGGGCAGGATCTGGTAGGCGCCACCGGCGCCGCTGGAAGGGTTGACGGCACCGTAGTTGCCACCGGACTCGCACATCACGATGTAGGAGGGGATCGAGTAGGGGCCGCCGAGCCAGCGCCCGACCGTGGACTCGGCGGACGCTGGGCTGGTCTGTTCGGCCGCCGCCGCCTTCGCCGCCTCGATCTCGCCAACCCAGTTGCCGATGTTCGATTTCAGGCTCGCCAGGGACGCCGCGCGGGCGGCTGCGATCGATTGCAGGTGAGAGGCCGAGGCCTCGGCGCTCTGACGCACGGCGGAGATCTGCGAGCGAGCGGCGGCGAGGCGCGCGTCGTAGGCGTCGACCCGCGCCTTCAACGCCGAAACCTGCACCAGCTCCTGGCGCACCGTGTTCCGCACCTGCTCGACCCGTTCGGCGAGGGCGCTGTCGGAGCTCTCGATCTCCCGCAGGTATTCGGTTTGGGTCACGAGTTCGTTGAAGTCGGCGGCGCCGAGCACGACGCCGGCGGTACTTGGGGAGCCGCTCTCATAAATCGCGACCAAGTGCTGCGCGAGATCGTGGCGGGCACGGTGCAGGCGGCCCTCCTCGACCGCGAGTCGTCGCTGGGAGAGCCTCACCTTTCCGGCCAGCTCCGCCGCCCGCCGCTGCCCGCTCACCAGCAGGCCGCTGAGCTGCTGCTCGCGGGCGCTCGCGGCGGCGGCCTGCTGTTGAGCGGCGGCGAGCTGGCCCTGCTTGGCCTGAAGGTCGGCGGCGAGCGCGCCGGCCTGGCTGCGAGCCGCTTCGACCTTGACCTGGAGCGTGCCGACACCGGCGGCGCCGGCGGGGGCGGCGGGCAGCAACGCGCAGGCGGCGGCTACGCACGCGAGCGCCGCCAACCGTCGCAAGGACCCTGTCTCTGTCGCAGTGCTCCGCAGCATGAAGCGCGCGAGACTAGCGAACTCTGTTAGCGAATGCTCACAAGTTGTCCATAATCCGCAAGGAAACTTGCGGATCCCGTGGGCTCAGCCCTCGGGCACGTTGCGGCTGGCCAGGTAGACGCCAGCCGCGATCGCGACCGCCGCGATGCCAGCGCCGATGCGGATCTCGCGGCGGTAGCGGTGCCGGATGTATGCCCACGCGAAGCGGATCGCGGCCTTCCCGAGCGTGTCGGACATCAGCCCTTCTCCTCCTCCCCACTCTGTCTGATCCTATGCGCCATCCGCGACTGCAACGACCACAGCTCGATGAAGCCGGGTGAAGCGGCCTGTGAGAAGAGCCCGCCCGAATCGGCGAAGGAGGCGAGGCTTGCGTCATAGATCGCGTTGGGCGAGGAGCGCGTGATGACCCGCACGCTCCCCTTGAAGAGCTTCAGCCCGATCTCCCCCGTCGCCTGGGCATTGGCCGCATCCATGTAAGCGTCAAGGTCGGAGCGCAGCGGCTCCCACCAGAGCCCCGCGTAGACGAGGTAGCCCCACTTCTGATCGAGCGCCGCCTTGAACTGGTTCTGGTGGATCGTGCTCACAAGCTTCTCCAGCTCCTGGTGGGCCGTGAGGACGATCGCCGCCGCCGGCGCCTCATAGATGTCGCGTACCTTGAGTCCGACGATCCGATCCTCGATGTGATCGACGATGCCAACCCCATGGCGGCAACCGACCTCCGCCGCGCGTTCGAGCAGCTCGACCAGCCCGAGCCGCTCACCGTTCAGGGTCACCGGGACACCGACCTCAAAGCCAACCGTGACGAGCTCGGGCTCATCAGGCGCCTCCTCCGGGCGAGTGACGAGCCCGAAGACATCGTCCTCGGGCGCGTGGCCGAGGTCCTCGATCCAACGGCCCTCGGAGGAGCGCCCCCAGAGGTTGTCGTCGATCGAGTAGGGAGCGGACTCAGTGCCGCCCTTGACCGGGATCCCATGCTCGCGGGCATAGGCGATCTCCTCCTCCCGCCCCATCTGCCAGGAGCGCACGGGGGCGATCGTCTTCAGCTCGGGTGCCAGGGTGGCCACCGTCGCCTCGATCCGGACCTGGTCGTTGCCCTTGCCAGTGCAGCCATGGGCGATCGTGTCGCAGCCGCTGCGACGCGCGTATTCGACGGCGAGCTGTGCGATCAACGGCCTCCCCAGTGCGGTGAAGAGCGGGTAGCCGCCGCCGTAGAGCGCGTTCGCTTTGATCGCGGGGACGAGGAACTCCTCTGCGAACTGCTCGCGGGCGTCGACGACGTGGCACTCAATCGCGCCGAGTTGCGTGGCCTTGTCCTCGATCACCCCGTAGTCCTCGCCCGGCTGGCCAAGGTTGACCGTTAGGCAGACGACCTCGGCCTCATAGGAATCCTGGATCCACTTCAGCATGACGCTGGTATCGAGTCCGCCGGAGTAAAGCAGCAGTACCCGATCGACCTCGGCAGGGTCGGCCTCATACCCGGCGGTGCGAATTGCCTGCGGATTTGGCTCGGCGCTCACGGGCGCGAAGTCTGGCACGAGCGGCGAGGCCGCCGCAGGAAGCCGAGCGTCAGCGGCGCCTACGGTGGCGAAACGCCGCCGCTGCCGTTGCCGCCCGAGGTGGTCGTCGGCGTCGTCGGGCTAGTCGTCGTGGTGGAGGTGCTACCGGTCGTGGTCGGCGGGGTCGTGTTCGTAGTCGATCCGGTGGTCGAGCCCGTGGTCGATCCGGTCGTGGTCGGCGAGGAGGTCAGCGGGGACGCCGTCGAGGCGGTCGAAGAGGAGCTGTTGTTGTTGTTGGCGATGACGACGATCGCGACGACCAGGCCGATGATCACCGCGATCAGGCAGGCGATCAGCAAGTGGATGTTCCCGCGCGGTCGCCCGCCGTCGGGGCCCCGTCCTTCGGGTCCCATCATTCGTGTCGGGTCCTCGTGCACTTACTCCTCCGGTCCGAGTATCGCGTCGAGGATCCCGCTGGCGTCCTCGATCTCGAATCCACTTCGTAGTCGTGCCTCGATCTCCTCCCGGCTACTGCCGGAGACCGCCATCTGGGTGGCCAGCAGGCGGGCGCCGGCAGAGCCGTTGTGGGAGCGCCGCGCCGCAGCAGAGGAGGCCTCCTCGCCGGGCGAGGGGGATTCGACCGGCCTCAGGTGCGGCGGCGGGCGGTCCTTGGCGGCAGCCGAAGGGTCGAGTTCGTCGGCTACGGCGCGCAGGCGCTCGGCGACGATCCTGTCGGCCTCCGCGCGGGCCTCGTCGAGGTAGCGGCGCGCCTGCTCCTCGGCATCATCGATGACGCTAGAGGCGGCCCTCTCGGCCGCCTCGACGATCACCGCGATCCGCTCGGCCGTGCTGGTGGCGAGCGGACGGGGTGTGGATGGAAGCTCTTTGGGGCTCACGACACCGCACAGCTTAAGAGCGATTCGCCGATTAGGGCAATCGCGGCGGACACCTGGGATGAATCCAGGGTCAGCGGCGGCAGCAGCCGCAGGCTGTCAGGGGCCGGCACGTTGACGACGAGGCCGCGCCGCAGGAGGTCGGCGCCTACCGCGTGAGCATCCATCCCGTCCATGAGACCGACGCCCACCATCAGGCCCCGGCCCCGCACCTCACGCACCCCATCGAGATCGAGCAGGCAGTCGCTCAGGGTCCTTCCGAGCTCGCGCACCCGGCGCAGCAGGGCCGGATCGTCGAGGACGTCGAGGACCGCTAGGGCCGCCGCCGCGACCACCGGGCCCCCGGCGAAGGTCGAGCCGTGATCGCCGGGCTCCAGCACCTCGCCCGCCTCGGGCCCGGTCACACAGGCGCCGATCGGCAGACCGCCGCCGAGCGCCTTCGCAGTGGTCAGCAGGTCAGGGCGGATCGGGGTCTGCTGGTAGGCCCACAGCGAGCCGGTCCTCCCCACCCCGGTCTGGATCTCGTCGAGGATCAGCAGCGCCCCCGTCTCCTCGCAGGCCTGGCGGGCGGCGAGCAGCGCCTCGTCGCTGACCGGATAGACCCCCGCCTCGCCCTGGATCGGCTCGATCATCACCGCCGCTGTCCTCTCCCCCACCGCCTCGCGCAGCGCCGAGGCGTCGTTCAGCGGCACCGAGCGAAAGCCAGGCAGCATCGGGCCGAGCGCCTCGTTGCGGGCCAAACCCGGTGTTGCCGCCAGCGCCCCGTAGGTGCGCCCGTGGAAGTCACCCTCGAAGCTGACGATCTCCGGCTCGGCTATGCCGCGATGGTGGGCGTGCTTGCGGGCGACCTTGATCGCGCACTCGTTCGCCTCCGTGCCGGAGTTGGCGAAGAAGACGCGGCCGCCGAGGCTCGACTCGGCCAGGCGCTCGGCCAGGCGCGCCATCGGCTCGGTGTAGAAGAGGTTGGAGACGTGGATCAGCCGCTCCGCCTGCTCGCGCACCGCCTCGACCACGGCGGGATGGCAGTGACCCGCCGAGCAGACCGAGATCCCGGTCATGAAGTCGAGGTACTCCCTGCCCTCGGAGTCCCAGAGCAGGGCCCCCTCGCCGCGGACGAACTCGACCGGCGAGCGCCGGTAGGTCCGCATCAGGAAGCGGTCCTCAAGCGCCCTGACCTCGGCGAAGCCCATCACACCGTCTGCACACTTCGCTCGACGCATGCCTGCGAGCTGCGCGCTCAAGGCGTCACCATCGTGCCGATGCCGGCGTCGGTGAACAGCTCCAGCAGGAGGCTATGCGGCGTGCGGCCATCGATGATGTGGGCGGACTGGGCGCCGCCCTGGATTGCGTCGACGCAGGCCTGGAGCTTAGGCCGCATGCCGCCGTCGATCTCGGACAGCCTCTGCTCGACCTCGCCCACGGTGGCACGAGAGATCAGCGAGTCCTCCTCGGCGGCATCGGCCAGCCAGCCCTCGACGTCGGTGAGGAAGACGGCCTTGTAGGCGCCGAGCGCGGCGGCCACCTTGCCGGCGGCCTCATCGGCGTTGACGTTGTAGGACTGACCGTCACGGTCAGAAGCGGAGGAGGCGATCACCGGGATGTAGTCGGCGGCGATGTGGTTGACGACGTCGACGTCGACCCGCTCGACCCGGCCGACGAAGCCGACCTGCTCGGCGTTTGGCACCGGCGCCACCTCAAACAGCGAGCCGTCCTCACCGGAGAGGCCGACCGCGGGCTGCCCGTGGCGGTTGAGCCGCTGCACGATGTCGGAGTTGAGCTTGCCGAGCAGGACCATCTTCGCCACCTCGACCGTCTCGGCGTCGGAGACTCGCATGCCCTCGTGGAAGCGCACCTCCATGCCCAGCCGCTCCATGTGCCGGGTGATCTCGGGGCCGCCGCCGTGGACCACCACCGGGCTTAGGCCGACGTACTTGAGCAGGACGACGTCGGTGGCGAAGGCCTCGCGCAGGTCCTCCTCGCGCATCGCGGCGCCGCCGTACTTGATCACGACGGTACGGCCGTGGAACTCCCTGATGTATGGGAGCGCCTCGAGAAGGGTGTCGACGTTGGTGCTCACGGGTGGCCTTTCATGTCGTGTACTCCGCGTTGATTCGCACATACTCGTATCCGAGATCCGAGAACCAGAGGTGGACGCTGTGCTCGCCGCGATCGAGGCGCAGGGACAGCTCGGCCTCCCTGGATTCTTCAGCGAACTCGCCGACGTCGATGTGGTCGAGCCCCAGCTCGGGAAGTTCCTCATCGGCGAGGGCCATGCCCGCCGCCTGGGCGACCCGGCCCCAGCCGTTGGGGTCGCGCCCGAACAGCGCCGTCTTGACCAGGGGCGAGTTGGCGATCGCGCGTGCCGCTTTCTCGGCCTCCTCCGGGCTCGCGGCCTCCCGCACTTCGGCGCGGCAGACGCGCGTCGCGCCCTCACCGTCGGCGGCGATCTCCAGCGCGAGCTGTAGCAGCACCGCGTCGAGCAGGCCCCTCGGGAAGCGGCTTGTCGGACTCGCCGCTCGCCTGGAGCAAGACTGTGTCGTTGGTGCTCATCTGGCCGTCGACGGTGATCCGCTCAAAAGAGGAGTCGACCGCGGGGCGCAGGGCGGCGACCGGGTCTTCGACCAGCGCGTCGGTCTGCACGAAACAGAGCATCGTCGCGAAGCCGGGCTGGATCATCCCCGCGCCCTTCGCTTGAGCCGACAGAGTGACACCGCCGCAGCGCACAGTGCAGCGCTTCGGGAAAGCGTCGGTGGTCATGATCGCTCTCGCGAACTCCTCGCCGCCGTCGGGCCGCACAACCGCGGCCGCACGCCGAACGCCGTCGAGCACCTTGCCCATCGGCAGCGCCTCGCCGATTTTCCCGGTAGCCGCGATCGCGACCAGCGAAGGGTCGAGGCCCAGCGCCTCGGCGGCCGCTGCCTGGATGTCGACAGCGTCGCGCATCCCCTGCTTGCCGGTGGCCGCGTTTGCGTTGCCCGCCTTCACCGCGGCGGCACGGATGTGGTCGAGATCGAGGCTTTCCCGGCAGAGCCTTACCGGCGCCGCGGCCGCGGCGTTGCGGGTCAGCAGCAGCGCCGAGTCGCAGCGCTCCGACAGCGCGACGACGACGGCCGCATCGGTGTCGCCGCTCGGCTTTAGGCCGCACGCCACGGCTCCGGCCGCGAAGCCCGGTGCCAGCCTCGCGGCGTCGAGCTCCTCGGCTCCCGGCGGAGGCTCTACCCAGCGCGAGCGGAAGAAGCCCTCGCTCACGTCAGCCCTTCCGTCTCGTCGAGGCCCAGCATCAGGTTGAGGCTCTGGACCCCCTGGCTGGAGGCCCCCTTCCAGAGGTTGTCGATTGCCGAGAAGGCCAGTACCCGGCCGTGCTCCTCAACCGTCACGTAGACCCGGCACTCGTTCGTATCGCGGACGTCGCGCAGTCCGGGCGGCCGTCGACGACATGGACGAAGGGCTCCCCCGCATAGCGCTCGCGATAGAGCGCCTGGACCGTATCCCTGGAGATCGGCTCGGTCGTCTGCGCGTAACAGCTGGTCAGCTCACCCTGGTCGAGCGGCAGCAGGTGCGGGACGAAGGTGACCGGCGCTGGGCTCCCCAGCGCCGCCAGCTCCTGTTCGATCTCAGGCCGATGGCGGTGCCCCTCGGTCTTGTAGGCGAAGGCGTTCTCGTCCATCGAGACGTAGTGCATAGCCTCGCCTCCGCCGCGGCCGGCTCCCGAGACGCCCTGCTTGGCGTCGATCACAACGTCGGCGAGCATGCCCCGCTCGGCCAGCGGCGCCAGGGCGAGGACGCTCGCGGTCGGATAGCAGCCGGGCGATGCCACCAGCTCCGCTCCGCGCAGCTCGTCGCGGTACAGCTCGGTCAGCCCGTAGACGGCGCCGTCAAGCAGCTCCGGAGCCCCGTGCTCGCCGTACCAACGCTCGTAGGTGGCGATGTCGCGAAGCCGGAAGTCGGCAGAAAGGTCGACGACCAGCATCCCAAGGCCGCGCAGCGCGGCGACGGTCGGCGCCGAGGCGCCGTGCGGGTAGGCGACGATCGCCGCGTTGACTCCGTCGAGCTCGTCGAGGTTCAGCTCGGTCAGCTCCAGCGGCACCCGGTAGCGCGGGTAGAGGCGGTCAAGGCGGGTGCCCGCGTCGCTGCGTGAGGTGACCGCGACCAACTCCAGCCGCGGGTGGCGCCAGACGATCTGGGCGGCCAGAGCACCGGCGAAGCCGGAGGCACCGGCGATAAGGACCCGGGCGGCAGGCCTGCCGTTAAGGGTTTGTGCGTTCGGATCAGCCACGAAGCGACCCTCCAATCTTCTCCAGCTCCGCCTCGATCGAGGCACGCAGGGGCGCGGCCTCCTCGTCGGTGAGCGTGCGGTCATCGGCCCGGAATTCCAGCCGCAGCGCCAGACTCTTGCGCCCCGCGCCGAGCTGCGTGCCCTCGTAGAGGTCGAAGACCTCGGCGGAGCGCAGCAGCTCCCCGCCCGCGGCAAGGATCGTGGCCCGCACCGTGGCGGCGGAGACCTCGCTCTCCACGACGACCGCGAGGTCGTGGTGGATCGCGGGGAAGGTGGTGACGTCCTCGTAGGACTCCACTTCCGCGGTTGCGGCCTGGATCAAGTCCCCAAGCGCGACCTCGAACCCGACCGCTCCCTCGAGGTCCCACTGCCGACAGATGAGCGGGTGGACCTCGCCGATCCAGCCAGCATCGCCGCCGGCGACGATGACCCGGGCGGCCCGGCCGGGATGCAGGAAGGGCTCCGGTGCAGCCTCGAAGGCCAGCTCGGCGCCGAGCTGGCCGGCGAGCGCCTCAAGCACGCCCTTAAGCGAGAAGAAGTCGGCCGGCTCTTCCCCGTTCCGCCAGGACCGCACCGTGAGCGGCCCGGCCGCAAGGCAGCCGAGGCGATGGGGCTCATTAAGCGGCGCCGGCCGCGCGCCGGGGAAATGACCCCCCAGCGGGCCCTCGCCGCCCGCGTCGGAGCGCAGGTAGACGCGTCCGGACTCAAACAGGGAGAGGCGATCGGAGCCGCGAGCCAGGTTGCGCCTCGCTGCGTCTAGTAGGGAGCCGAGGACTGTCGTCCGCATCGCGGACTGGTCCTCAGAGAGCGGGTTGGCGAGCAGGACGGCGTCGGCCCTCAGGTCCCCGGCGGGGATCCGCAGCCGCTCCGCCTCTCCGGGATCGGTGAAGCTCCAGCCGACAATCTCGTCAAAGCCGAGGTCGCGCATAGTGTCCTCCGCGCGGCGACGCAGCCGCTGCCCGCGGCTCAGCCCGCCGACCCTGCCGGCAACCGCGGGGAGGGTCGTCGGCAGATGCTCGTCGAGGCCGTGGACCCGCGCGACCTCCTCGATCAGGTCGACCTCGCGGGTGACGTCGTAGTGACGATCGGGCGGGACCTCCGCCTCGATGTCCCCACCGTCGACGGTCGCGCCGAAGCCGAGTCGCTCCAAGTAGGCGACCTGATCGGCTTGGTCGATCGGCATGCCGAGCAGGCTCTCGACCCGAGCACCGCGCAGCTGGATCCGGCGCGGCAGCGGGACCTCCGCGACGGCGTCGAGTGTGCCGGGCACCAGCTTCGCGCCGCACAGCTCGACCATCAGCCGCGAGGCGATCCGCTGGGCGCGCATGCAGAGCTCGGGGTGGAGCTGCTTCTCGAACCGCGACGAGGCCTCCGAGCGCAGCCCCAGCATCCGCGAGGTGCGCAGGATGTTGGTCCCGCTCCAGGTCGCGACCTCGAGCAGCACTCGGGTGGTTGACCCCGATACCTCCGAGACCCGGCCGCCCATGATCCCGGCGATGCCCGAGGGCCCGTTGCGATCGCAGACCAGGACAGTCTCGGCATCGAGGGCTCGCTCGGCGCCGTCGAGGGTCCTCATCGTCTCCCCCTCATGCGCCGTGCGGATCGTCAGCGCCCCGTCCGGCACCCGGTCGAGATCGAAGGCGTGCAGCGGCTGCGCGGTAAGCAGCATCGCGTAGTTCGTGATGTCGACGACGTTGTTGATCGGACGCTGTCCGGCCGCGGTCAGGCGCGCCTGCAGCCAGGTAGGTGATAGAGCGATCTCAACATCGGTGAAGACCCGCGCGGTGAAGCGCGGGCAGAGATCAGGGATTTCGACCCTCAGCGAGGCATAGTCGGAGGCTTCGCCCTCCCCGTCGGCCGGCGCGTCTTCGGCCCATGGCTCCGGCCCAAGTGGCGCGGCCGTGATCGCGTGGACCTCCCGTGCGACGCCGTAGACGCCGAAGCAATCGACCCGGTTGGGCGTCACCTCCAGCTCCAGGACCGACTCGGCCAGCGGCAGGACCTCGGCCAGCGCGGTTCCCGGCGCGACGCCGTCCTCGAGCACCAGAATGCCGTCCGCGTCCTCCGCGATCTCCAACTCGGCCGCCGAGAGAATCATCCCGCTGGACTCGACGCCCCGTAGCTTCGCCTTGCCCAGCTTCTGCCCTCCGGGCATCCTCGCCCCCGGCAGGGCGACCGGCACCGTCTGGCCGGCGGCCACGTTGGGAGCGCCGCAGACGATCGTCCTCTCGCCGTCGCCAGTGTCGACCGTGCAGACCCTGAGCCGGTCGGCATCCGGGTGCGGCTCGGCCGCCAACACCCTGCCGACCACGAAGCCCTCCGGCGAGGGCGGCCCGACGGCGAGAACCCGTTCGACCTCGGTTCCGGTCATCGCCAGCCGCTCGGCTAGCTTCTCCGCGGGCATGCCGGGATCGCAGTGCTCGCACAGCCATGAGTACGGGACCCTCATCGGAACTGCTCCAGAACCCGAACGTCATTGTCGAAGAAGCGCCTCAGGTCAGGCACGCCGTGGCTCAGCATCGCGATCCGCTCGACCCCAAGGCCGAATGCGAAGCCCTGCACCCGCTCGGGGTCATAGCCGTGGCGCTCGACGAAGCCGAGCACGTTGGGGTCGACCATGCCGGCGCCCAGGATCTCGATCCAGCCCGCTCCCTTGCAGAGGTTGCAGCGGGAGCCGTCGGCGAGCGCTCCGGTCCCGTCGCACTTAAAGCAGGAGACATCGACCTCGACGCTGGGCTCGGTGAAGGGAAAGAAGTGCGGCCGCATACGAACCTCGCGCCGCTCGCCGAAGACGGCCCGCAGCATCTCCCGCAGGGTGCCTTTGAGGTCGGCGAGAGTGATCCCCTCGCCGACCGCCAGCCCCTCGATCTGGTGGAACATCGGGCTGTGGGTGACGTCGGAGTCGCGCCGGTAGGCCTTGCCCGGCGCAATGATGAAAATCGGCGGCGGCTGGGTCTCCATCGCCCGGATCTGAACGGGTGAGGTATGGGTGCGCAGCAGCACCTCGGGGTGCGACTGCACGTAGAAGGTGTCCTGGAGCATCCGCGCCGGGTGGCCGGGTGGGTGGTTGAGCGCGGTGAAGTTGTAGTAGTCGTGCTCGATCTCCGGGCCCTCCATCACCCGGTAGCCGAGGCCGACCATCACATCCTCGATCTGGCGCGTGGTGCGGGTTATCAGGTGGATGTGGCCGACCGGGAGGGGTGGGGCGCCGGGCAGGGTGACGTCGACCCGGTCGGAGAGGAGCCGGGACTCCAGCTCGGTGGCATCGAGCTGCTCGGCGCGCGACGCGAGCCGCTCTTCCAGCGCCTGACGCGCCTTGTTCGCGGCGGCGCCAACCTTGCCCCGCTCCTCGGCGGGCAACTCGGCGATGCCGCGCAAGATCATCGTCAGCTCCGCTTTGCGACCGAGGTAGCGGACCCGCAGCTCCTCCAGCTCAGCAGTGCCGGCTGCCGCCTCGATCGCCGCGCCGGCCTCGCCTCTGATCTCCTCGATCCGCTCAAGCATCGGGCTCAGCCTCCGGCATGGCGCGCGACGATAACCGCTCGCAGGCAATGGCCGCGCCCTCCTTGTGCGCCCCCGCGGCCGCGACGTTGAGCGACTCAGCTCCCCCCGGGCGAAGGGGGATCGTCACCTCAGCATCGCATTGCGCGAGGACCTCGGTCGACAGGCCCTCTCGCTCCGCGCCCAGGCAGAGCGTCGCCGCCGACTCAAGCGCCATTGGGCCATCGCCGCCATGGGCGACCAAGGCCGCCCGGGGCACCGGGGTGTCCTCAACCCCCGCTCGGAGGATCGGCTGGCTGAAGATCGACCCCATGCTCGCCCGCACCGCCTTCGGCGAGTGCGGATCAGCGCAGTCCGGCCCGAGGACGACGGTGCCGCCGATCAGAGCGTGCGCGGTGCGGAGGATCGCTCCGACGTTGCCGGGGTCGGCGACGGCGTGTAGATAGAGGCAGGGTGGGTCGACCTGCTTCGTCCAGCGCTGCGGCCAAACTGCGATCGCTCGGGTTCCCGACCCGAGCGAGGCAACCTCGGCCAGCAGCTCCGGCTCCACCTCCTCGCCGCCCAAGCCGCTGCCCGCGGCGCTCAGCAGGAGGCGGGGCTCGGCACCAACCGCCAACCCAGCCTCGACCAAGTCCTCGCCCTCGGTGACGAATGCGCCCTCGCGATCTCGGTGCCTGCGCTCGCGCAGCCTGCGGACCAGCTTCAGCTTCTCGTTGTGGGGGCTGGCGATCATCCGTTGTCGTTTCTGTTCGGTTGCATGTTCTCCTGGGAACAAAAAAGCGGGCCGTGAAGACGGCCCGCCCGGGAAAGTGGAGTCTGTGGCTGCGGCTAGGCGGCCGCACCCTCCCGGGCTAGCTCCACGAATCGGCGGAACGCGTCGCGGTCGTTGACGGCGATGTCGGCGAGCATCTTGCGGTTGACTTCGACCTCGGCCTTACCGAGGCCGTGGATCAGCTCCGAGTAGCTCATGCCCTCGAGCCGCGCCGCCGCGTTGATGCGGGTGATCCAGAGCCGGCGGAAGTCACGCTTGCGGTTGCGCCGGTCGCGGTAGGCATACATCCCCGACCGCTGCACCTGCTCTTTGGCGAAGCGGTAGGAGGAGTGCTTGCGACCGAAATAGCCTTTCGCCTCCTTCAACACCTTGCGGCGCTTCTTGCGCGCGTGGACGGAGCGTTTGACCCGGCTCACTTGCCACCCCCGAGCAGGGTCCGGACGGTCCTCACGTCAGCCGGGGCGATCTCCACCGGCCGCGCCATCCGCCGCTTGCGCTTCGGCGACTTTTTCTCGAGGATGTGGCTCGAGTAGGCCCGCCGCCCGCGCAGCTTGCCGGTCGCAGTCTTGCGAAACCTCTTCTTGGCGCCTGAATGGGTTTTCATCTTGGGCATCGGGACGCTTATTGAAGCAGACGGGCGGCCGACTCCGTCGGGGGTCGCCGGGCGGCACAGGTACGCTGCCGCCGCATGCGGATCGCCTACGTGATCGGGACCCGGCCGAACTTCGTCAAGATGGCGCCGGTGATCGCGGCGCTGCGCGAGCGACTCCCCGGCGCGGCCCACACCATCCTCCACACCGGCCAGCATTACGACCGGCTGATGTCGGAGGTCTTCCTCGAAGAGCTGGGCGTGCCGGCACCCGACCACATGCTCGAGGTGGGCTCTGGCACGCATGCGCAGCAGACGGCGCGGACGATGGAGCGGCTGGAGCCGGTCCTAGCGCAGGAGCAGCCCGACCTAGTGATGGTCCCCGGCGACGTCAACTCGACCCTGGCGGCGGCGCTGACCGCGGTGAAGATGGGCATCCCCGTCGCCCACATCGAGTCCGGCCTTCGTAGCTTTGACCTGACGATGCCTGAGGAGGTCAATCGGATCGTCGCCGACCGGTTCGCCGAGTACCTCTTCCTGCACTCCGAGGAGGCGATCGAGAACCTGCGCGCAGAGGGGATCCCCGACGAGCGCATGCACTTCGTCGGCAACACGATGATCGACACCTTGGTCGCTCTGGAGGACCTCTTCCGCGCGGCGAACGTCGCCGCGCGGCTCGGGGTCGAGCCCGGCCGGTTCGCGCTCGTCACCCTTCATCGCCCCGCCCTCGTCGACGGCCCGCTTCTAGCGGAGACGATGGGACAGCTCACCGCCCTCGCCGGCGAGATGTCCGTCGTCTTCCCGGTTCACCCCCGAACGCGCAAGAGGCTGGAGGAGGCTCGCGCCGAACATCCTGGGCTGCTGCTGTGCGAGCCACTCGGTTACCTCGATTTCCTCTCGCTGCTCGCCGACGCGGGCGCAGTGCTGACCGACTCCGGCGGCATCCAGGAGGAAACGACCTACCTCGGCATCCCTTGCTTCACACTGCGCGACAACACCGAGCGCCCCGTCACCGTCCGGGCCGGGACCAACACGCTGCTCGGGCTTAACCCGACCGCGATCGCGACGATCCCTGGGGCTCTCGCCGCACGGCCCTTCGGCCGGCCCGAGCCCCCCCCGCTCTGGGATGGGCACGCAGCCGAGCGGATCGCGGCCGTGATCGCCGGGGGCTAACTCTCGGCCGCGGCGTCCTCGGCCGGCGCGGCGTCCTCGGCGACCTTCAGGGCCTCCTTGCCGGGGGCCAGCAGCATGCTCATGTTGCGACCCTCCTGAAGCGGCTCGGACTCGATCACCGCGAGCCCATCGAGGTCCTCGAACAGCTTCTGCAGCAGCGCCCTGCCCCGCTCTGGGTGTGCCTGCTCGCGGCCGCGGAACATGATCGTGATCTTCACCTTGTCCTGGTGGCGTAAGAAGCGCTCGACGTGGCCCTTCTTGGTTTCGTAGTCGTGGGTGGCGATCTTCGGCCGCAGCTTGATCTCGCGGATGTTGACCTGCTGCTGGTGCTTGCGGGCCGCCTTTTGCTTTTGCTCCTGCTCGTATTTGTACTTCGAGTAGTCGAGCAGGCGGGTGACCGGCGGCTTGGAGTTGGGCGCCACCTCAACCAGGTCGAGGTCGGCCTCCTGGGCGCGCTTCAGCGCCTCGGCGGTATCGACGATGCCGAGCTGCTCTCCGTCGGCCCCGATCAGGCGTACCTGGGGGACCCGGATCCGCTCGTTGACCCTTGTCGTGTCGCGCTCTGGGGGGCGCCGATCGAACCTGCGCGGGATCGGCACTATCGAGAGGAGTGGTGGAGCTTCAAGAGGACGAGAGGAGAGGTAGGGGTGCGGGCACGAGGACGCTCAGGGGCGCGGGGGGGTGTTTTGCGTGCCTGCGATCAAGTCGGCGCAGTATAGAGGGATAGTGGTGATTGGCAACCGATTTGGGGTCTCAGGCGGCCTCACTGCGATCGCGGAGGAGGTTGGCGAAGCGATCCAGCGCCATTTCACCCAGCTCGCCCTCTGAGTGGGAGCGCACGGCTAGGGCGCGGGCTGTTTGCTCGCGATCTCCCACCACCAACATAAAGGGGTAGCGGCCCAGCTCGGCGTCGCGGATCTTCTTCCCGACCGACTCGGAGCGCTCGTCAAGGCCGACCCGCACGCCGGCCTCCCGCAGCTCCGCGGCGACTTGCCTGGCGTAGGAGTTGTGGCGATCAGAGACCGGCAACACGATTGCCTGCACCGGCGCCAGCCAGACCGGGAAGCGGCCGGCGTAGTGCTCGATCAGGATCCCGACGAAGCGCTCCATCGAGCCGAGCAAGGCGCGGTGGATCATCACCGGGCGGTGTGGGGCGTCATCGGCGCCGATGTAGGCGAGGTCGAAGCGCTCCGGCATCTGGAAGTCAAGCTGACAAGTGCCGCACTGCCAGGAGCGACCGAGCGCGTCGGTGACGTGGAAGTCGATCTTCGGCCCGTAGAAGGCGCCGTCGCCTGGGTTCAGCTCGTACTCGCGGCCCTGGCGGTCAAGCGCCTCGGTCAGCGCTGCCTCGGCTTTGCGCCATTGCTCCTCGGTCCCCATCGACTTCTCCGGCCGGGTCGAGAGCTCGACCCGCACGTCCTTAAAGCCAAAGCGCGCGTACAGCTCGTCGATCGCCTCGCAGATGTCGGCCACCTCGTCGGCGATCTGCTCCTCGGTGCAGTAGACGTGGGCGTCGTCCTGGGTAAAGGCGCGCACCCGCAGCAGCCCGTGCAGGACGCCCTCACGCTCGTCGCGGGAAACCCGGCCGAACTCGGCCAACCGCAGCGGCAGCTCGCGGTAGGAGTGCCGCTCGAAGCCGTAGACGAGGCAGGCGCCGGGACAGTTCATCGGCCGCAGCGCGAAGCGGCGATCATCGGCCTCGGTGAAGTACATGTTCTCCTTGTAGTTGTCCCAGTGGCCAGAGCGGTGCCAGAGCTCCTCGTCGAGCATGTGCGGGGTGGCGATCTCCTCGTAGCCGCGCTTGCGGAGCTGCGCCTGCACCTCGTCTTCGATCAAGTGCAGCAGGGTGGTGCCGTTGGGCAGCCAGAACGGCATCCCGGGCGCCTCCTCGCGCAGCATGAAGAGGCCGAGCTGGGGGCCGAGGCGGCGGTGGTCGCGCGCTTTGGCCTGCTCGATCCGCTCCAGATGGGCCTCGAGGTCTTTCTTCGAGAAGAAGGCGGTGCCGTAGATCCGGGTCAGCATCTGGCGGTTCTCATCGCCACGCCAGTAGGCACCAGCGAGGGAGTTGAGCTTGATCGCCTTGATCCGGCCTGTCGACGGTCCGTGGGGCCCGCGGCAGAGGTCCTCGAAGGGGCCGTTGCGGTAGAGAGAGACTGCCTCGACGCCTTCGCTCTTGACTAGGTCCTCGATCAGCTCGACCTTGTAGTCCTCCCCCTGCGCCTTGAAGACCTCGATCGCCTCGGCGACCGGGAGCTCGCGGCGGGAGAACTCCTCGTCGGCCTCGATGTGGGCGCGCATCGCCGCCTCAATCCGCTCGAGGTCGGTGTCGATGATCCTCACCTTCTCGGGAAAGTCGAAGTCGTAGTAAAAGCCGTTCTCGATCGCCGGCCCGATCGCCACCTTCGTCCCCGGGTACAATTCCTGGACCGCCTCGGCCATCACGTGGGCGGCGTCGTGGCGGATCAGCTCCAGCGCCTCGCGGTCGCGATTGGTGAGAATCGATATCTCAGCGCCGTCGGGCAGCCGGGCCGCGAGGTCGCGCAACTCGCCGTCGACGCGAACCGCCAGCGCCGCCTTCGCCAGGCCCGGGCCGATCGCCGCCGCAGCGTCTGCCCCGGTGGCCTCTGCGGGCAGCTCCAGGGGAGTGCCGTCGGGCAACTTGACGGTGATCTTTCGGGTCGTGGCCTCGATGCCGGCCATGCTACCCGCGGCGGCGCAAGGCACCTGGGGCAACCGGGCTCAGCGCGCCGGTCCCTGGCGCGCCTGGCGGACGGCGATCAGCGGGCAGGGGCTCTTGCCACGAAGGGTGCTGGTTCGTTCCCACAGCACGTAGGGCGCGGCGACGCGGCGCACTCTCAGGTGGGGGTAGGGCGGGCGGGTGGGTGGGCCCTGCGCGATGACGAAGCGCACTCCCGGCGGCGGAGCGCCGCCGGCTTCGGAGTCGGCCTCGATGCAGACCCGACCGCCGCGCAGCTCCCAGGCAATGTAGGGAGCGCCGTGCTGGTCGGCGAGCAGCTCGTGGGGGGCCAGCACCACGGTCGATCCGGAAGCCACCAGCGGCCGTAGCCCAGTCAGCGCCGGCGTGTATGAGGTCGGGCCGATGGGAGCGTTGGCCAGAGCGAGCAGCGAGCAGGCACCAGCCGCGAGCGCGTAAAGACCGGCCACGGGTCGGTGCAGCAGCGGCAAGAGAATGGTCACCGCCGCCAGCGGTGCCGCGATCTCTATCGCCTTGGCAGCCGTGTACGGCGTGCCGCCGAGGCGAGCTGCGGCGTAAACGAGCGTTGCGGCAAGCAAACCGCCGACGATCGCGGTCTCGCGGCGGCGCCAGCAGAGCACGAGCCCGTAGATCAGCAGGATCGAGGCGAAGGCGACGCCCAGGTAGTAGCCAAATGCGGGCACCGCGCCGCCGCCAGGGGCGAGGCGAAAGTCACCGGAGGGCCAGACTCCGAGCGCCTCGAAGGGCGAGATCTGGCCAAAGAGGTTACCGAGGCCGGGGCCGTTAGGGGCGAAGGTTTCGAAGCTTCCGAAGTCGATCATACGGCCGATCTCGGGGGCGATAAGGACCAGGAAGGTGAGCAGGGCTAGGAGCGCTGGGCGTACAAGCGAGACCCGTGCCCCCGAGCCACCGGCAAAAGAGTGGCGACGATCCAGCGTTAGCTCGATCGCGGCCCAGATGATCGCGGTGCCCGCGAGCCAGATAAGGCCCGGGAAGCTGTAAACGTAGACGCTTCCGACGGCGATGAGAGCCAGGGGGACCATCCGCAGCGGCTGCCCTGCCCAGTCTGCTTTTGCTCGCGCTCTCGAGACCTCTCGAAGAGACAGGACGAAGGCGAGGACGAAGAGGGCCTGCATCGTTTCCTTGAAGGCGCCCTGGGCGAAGTAGGAGGCAGCCATATATGGGATGCCGACGATGAGGGCGCCGGCGGTGCGGCGGAGCGGTGAGAGGTCGGCGAAGGCCGCGAGGGCAGTGAGCGAGGCGAGGACTGCCACCGCGACGGTAAGGCCGCTGAAGCCCCGGACGAGGCCGATGCCGAGCCCCTTGTCGAGGGCAACGACGATCGCGTGGGGGCCGAGCGGGTAACCCTGGCGCAGGAGCTGGGAGCCTTCGCCGTGGGCGAGGTGGTCGGCCGTCAGCAAGTGCTGGGACATGTCCGGGTTAAAGCTGGTGCCGAGGATCCCGAAGTGGCCTTCCGCGACGAAGGGCAGCGAGACCGCCACGAGCGCGAATACCGCGACGGGAGCGCTGGCCCGCAGCGCCTCCCCCAGCCCCTCGACGCGGCCGCGCAGGAAAAGCACGGCGAGGGCCGCGAGCACGAGGACTGCGATCGCGGAGATCGTCCCGTGCCCCGGCAGCCGCACCGTCCCCCAGCAGATGGCGCAGAGCAGTGCCAGTCCGACTGAAGGCGACAGCCAAGACCAGCGCCGTAACCCGCAGAGCGCGATCGCCGCCTGCCCGATAGCCAGCGAGGCGGCACAAACCGCCAGCACGGCTGCGTAGGTGCCGATCACGAGATGGGCGTTACTGGGCTCGAACCAGTGACCTCCAGCTTGTCGAGCTGGCGCTCTCCCAACTGAGCTAAACGCCCGGGACGCCTGAATCTACCAGCGGGCTGGGGAGGTCCGGGCTGTGCGGAAACTGACGGTCAAGCTTTTTCTGCAAGAGCCGATGCACCCTGTGCAACTTCTCAGTCCACGGCGTGTTTATCTATCTACAGTCGCTTGCCACGAAGGCAAGAACGTCACAAGACTTGAGGACCGACGAGCCAGCGACCTAACTTTCTCTGGTGGTACGTCCTTCGGAACCAAGGGGGCCCCTCACGGGGCCCTTTTCCGTTGCATTTCGGGACTTAGACGTGATCGCTGGGAAGGTGCCAGCGATCGGGCGCGATCAGGCTGTCGATCGAGCTGGGTCCCCAGGACCCCGTCTCGTAGGGCTCGACCCGCGGCGGCGTCTTCAGGACGGGCTCTGAGATTTCCCAAAGCCGCTCAATCGCTTCGGAGGTCGTGAACAGGGTGCGATCGCCGACCATCACGTCATGGATGAGGCGCTCGTAGGCGTCAAGCGCCTGCTCGGCGCCGCCGAACGTCGTCGCGTAGCTGAACCTCATGTGAGCCTCACCGAGTCGTATCTCCGGACCCGGCACCTTGGCCAGGAAGCTCGCCGAGATCGTGCCCGGATCGCCGAGCTCGAAGGTGAGATGGTCGTGGCCGAACGACTCCGCCGTCTGATTTCCGTCGAGCGGGAACATGCGGCGCGGCGGCGCGTTGAAGGCGACGGTGAGCAGGTGACGATTCTCGGCCATGCGCTTGCCCGACCGCAGATAGAAAGGCACCCCTGCCCAGCGCCAGTTGTCGACGAACGCCCTCAGCGCGATGAAGGTCTCGGTCTCAGAATCAGGCGCGACGCCCTCCTCGTCCCGGTACCCGACGTACTGGCCGCGAACCACATCCTTCGGAGCCAGCGTCAGCATCGAGTCAAAGACCTTCTGCCGCTCGGTCATCAGCGACTTGGCACCCAGTGAGGTAGGGGGCTCCATCGCGACGAAGCTGAGTACCTGGAACAGGTGCGTCACGACCATGTCCCGGAAGGCGCCCGTCTGCTCGTAGAAATCGGCCCGCATCCCGATCGAGAGGGTCTCGGGTACATCGATCTGGATGTGGTCGATGTGGGCGCGGTTCCAGATCGGCTCGAACATGCCGTTCGCGAAGCGGACCGCGAGAAGGTTCTGGACTGCCTCTCTGCCCAGGTAATGATCGATCCGGAAGACCCGGCTCTCCTCGAAAACCGAGTGCACCCGCGCGTCCAGCTCGCGGGCCGAGCTGAGGTTGATACCGAACGGCTTCTCCATGATCACGCGGGCACCCTTGCCAAGGCCCAGCCCTCCCAGCGCTTCGACCGTGCCGGCTGCGGTCCCCGGCGGCAACGAGAGGTAATGCAGGAGGGTCGGGTCTCCGCCGAGATCCGCGCGCGCCTTCGCAACCGCATCGCCTAGCGCCTCGTACCCGTCACTGAGCCCGGCAAAGCGGAGCGAGGCGGCGAACCGATCCCACGAGCCGTCTAAGGAGGGCCTGCGGTCGGAACCCTCGACGGCCGATCGCACCATGTTGACGAACTCCTCCTCGCCCAGCTTGCTGCGTGAGGTGCCGATGAGGACGAAACGCTTAGGCATCATCCCAGCCTCAGCAAGGTGGAAGATGCCGGGCAGGAGCTTCCGCCGGGCCAGATCACCGGTGGCTCCAAAGAGGACGATCACGTGGTCCTCGGGCACGGTGGGGGTTGGCGTCCCCTTCGGTGCGTTCGCCGTTGCGACGCTCACGGCCTCAGCCTGACAGATCCCTGCTGCGTCCTTGGTAGGTCCTCCATAAGCCGGCCCCGCCTCACGGAGCGAGGGCCACACCTCTGGGAAAGGCCCGAGGACGTTTTCTCCGGGCCGGCCCTGCACTCGAGTCGAGCTGAACACGAGTCACCGGCCAGGGGCCTGACCCAGGCGACGGACCTGTGGCAGATGAATTCCCTGGAGGTAGTCCTCCCAAACGATCTCGCCGGTGTCGAAGGGGAGCTCAGCGCGATCATCGGGTCCAAGCGAGCGCGCGAACGCAAGGGTGTTGCTGTCGTCAAAAACACAGTCGAGCTCGGTATAGGGCCCATAGATCTTCACCATGCGAGTGACCTGTGCCGCCAAAACACTGTTCCTCCGCAGGGTTCTCTTCATCCGGGAGGGGAGCGGCAGGAACGCTGTTCTAGCGGCCGTCTTAGCCAGCCACTCCCGCCGCATCGTCTTTCGCAATGCCACCTTGCGGTCGACGATCTCAAGATCGCCGATCACGATCGGCGATCCGTCTTTCCGCCGCAGCGGATCGCGGCGAAAGTACTCCTTGGTGTGGCGCGCCAGCTCACCTAGCGTGAGCGCGTTGCGCGCTCCGCTGGTGACAGCGAGCGTGCGGACTCGCTCGCTCGGCGGATACGCGGCCGCCGCGACGCAGGCGTTGGCGACGTAGTCCACCGGCACGATGTCGATGCGGTTCGTCGATCGGCCCGGGAGATGCGTGAGGCCCCTTGCGGCGTAGGCGAGGATGAGCGGATCGGCGACCTTGATTCCCTCCAGCCAACCGGGCCGGGGATCGTGAAGGGCGGACTCGATGATCGACGGTCGAACGATCGTCGTGTGCTCCGAGTGCTCGACGACCAGCTCCTCCCCCACAGCCTTCGAAAGGGTGTACGTGTCCGGCCACCCCGCCGCCATCGCCCGGTGGCGACCTTTCCGAGCGAGCTGCTGGTTCACCCAACGCCTCCGGAGCTCCTCAGCCCGGCTTTCGGGATCCATGCCCGGGCGGTGTGATGCTTCGCGCTTCGCCGTCTGCGAGAACCCCTTGAGTCGGGACGCCAGGTTTGACTCCTCCTCGATCTCCCGACGCCATTCCCGCGCCACGTCCACCAGGCTAAGTGGATCGAGTTCCGCCACACCGGGGTGCGGTGGGCCGTCCTCAGCCACCGGGCTGGACTGGGCGTCGGCCACGTATGCAGTCGACACGTGGACGAAATGCGGATGAGCCCCGGCGTCGCGGAGGCTGGCCAGGAGGCGGCTCGGGCCGAGGGCATTAAGCGCAAGCGCACTGTCCAGCGGCTCCTCGAAGGAAACGCTCGCGGCACAATGGATGATCGTGTCTATCTTCTCCCAGGCCGACCGCACTCGGATCTCATCGACTCCGAGGTCTCCCGCAACAGCACAAAGCCGTTCCCCCTCGAGCATCTCACGGGTAGAGCTCTCCGGCAGGGCAGCGAAAGCGTCGCTTGCCAGCACCTCGTCTTTGAGTCGGCGCCCCGCCGCGGCGTCATCGGAGGCCCGCAACAGCACAATCAGCCGCCCGAAGCTGTCGACGCGCCCGAGAAGGGTCGCAAGCACCGCCTTGCCGAGAAAACCCGAAGCCCCGGTGAGGAGAATCGTCGAGCCGGCGAGTCGCTCCTTTGCCCGTCCCGCGATCGGGCCCGACGAATCCCTGGTCACGATGGTCGAGTCTAGTCGTCAGTCCGCTAGATACGTGCCCAGCCGTCCACCTGCCGAGCAAATTCCCTACGGATCCGATGCACCCTCGCCCACCGAGGCCAGCAGCACCAAACACCCGCCACGATGCACGACTCGCTCGCTGAGACAAGAAAATGAAGCGCCGCGCCAGGCGTCGCGAGCGCGATCTCCTGCCGAGCTGCCTCGGTACTGCCGGGGTTGCCTGCAACGCCGCCGAGAATGCTGGGAAATGGCGTAGCCGTACTGATCTCCCGCGGACTTCGAAGCCCCACACTAACCGACTAACCCGTGATCACAACCTTGCCGCGAGTGTGCTTGTTGGCGAAGTCAGCCATCGCTCTGGGCGCCTCATCCAGCGTATAAACGAGACCGACCTCGACCTTCAGTGTGCCGCCAGCCACTTGAGCCAACAGGTGCTCCAAATCGCCTGGCTGCGGTACGAAGGAGCCGATGTAGACGGCAGAGACGTCTCGTCCGAGTTCGTCGGGACCGCCCAAGGGAGATACGACACGGCCGCACTCCCGGACGGCGCGAGCGCTGGTCAGGATGTCCTCCCCCATGCTGATTAGATCGATGACCACGTCCACTCCCCCCGGCCGCAAGCGCAGCACCTCCTCCACGACTTCGGCGCTCTTGTAGTCGACGGTGTCAGAGGCGCCCAGGTCGCGAACATAGGCGGCGTCCCCACCGCTTGCCGTCGCGATCACGTGGGCGTCCTCGGCCGATGCGAACTGTACGACGAACATGCCGATTCCTCCGGTTGCACCGATGACCAGCACGCTATCTCCAGCCTGTAGCCCGGCTGCGCGCCACAGCGTAAGCGCCGTCATGCCGGACTCGGGCACCGCCGCCGCGCGAACAGCGTCAACGCCGTGCGGACGGCGGCTCACCGCCGGGCCCACATCAATGACTGCGTACTCCGCGATCGTGCCCGGGGTCGCGCCGAAGAAGCCGACGACAGCATCGCCGACTGTAAAACCGCTCACGTCGTCCCCAGTGCCCACCACCACTCCGGAGCCGTCCATACCGATTTGATGCGGAAATGTAACCGGCGCCATCTCGCGCAACGCTCCGGTGATGAGCTTGAGATCGAAGGGGTTCAATGCGGCGGCCTCGATGCGCACCAGCAGCTGACCTGGGCCGAGAGTAGGGTCGGGGATGTTGGTGACCTCAAGGTTTGAGGGCGGCTCCCCGTAGTCATTGGCGATAAGTGCCTTCATGGCGCGCTCCATTTTGGATCGGTGGCGAACGGCTGGTTCCAGGTTAGTCGGACGCCTCGGGTAAGACCCTGGCACTTGCTCCGAATTGCGCATGCGCTGGCTGGCTCAGAAGGGCCCGAGGTCTAATGGCCTATAGCCGCAGCGCGACTGCGGCGAGCGCCAGCAGCGGCACCGCGACCGCGAGAGCCCGCAGCGCACCGTCGAGCGGCGCGGTCAGGCTTGTCCGGTCGAGTTGCCGGAGCGTCCCATCGGCGAGTCGTTGCTCTCCGCTCACCGCCTCGGTCCGGCGCCGCAGCTCACGCACCGGCGTCGAGAGCCGCCGCTGGGCGACGCTGAGCCAGAAGCAGGCGAGCACTGCCGTGGCGGCGGCGATTGCCTGCTTCGCCGAGTGCAAGGCGAGCGCGTTTGACCACCATCCCGTCAGCGCCGGCAAGGCGCCCCACGAGGCGACAAACCAAAAGTCGGTGTGGAAGCGACCGCCGAACAGCTCGAGGTTATAGGCGAGAACCATGAAACCGCCGGCGATCACCAGGGGCGCCAGCGTCGCCGAGACGGTGAGCGTCCCGACGATGCCAATCGCCAACGCGCCTCCCAAACCTCCGACGGCGAGGGCCAGGAGAGTGCGCCGCGCGAGGTGCGTGCCGAGCGGGCGCCCTTGCAGCTCATCGAGGGAGTGGGCTCCGATCCCCACCGCCAGGAAGAAGGCCACGAGCGCGGCGGCGAGGCGACCGGCGTAGATCTGCGGCGCCGCTGCGGCGCCGATCGCCACGTAGCTGATGTGCCACAGGGTGTAGGGAGGGTGCAGGAGGGTTATGAGATCA
Organism: uncultured Solirubrobacterales bacterium; assembly: GCA_963803755.1. Classification (GTDB taxonomy): domain Bacteria; phylum Actinomycetota; class Thermoleophilia; order Solirubrobacterales; family 70-9; genus CAVUPF01. The sequence continues at coordinate 584,888 of CAWDNP010000007.1, read as the reverse complement.
CGCCAGCCGCCCGGGCGCAGCGCGTAGAAAGCAGGGCGCTGCTCGGCCTCAGCCGCCAACCGTGCCCCAGATCACGACGCCGCCGCCAAGGCTCATGCGCCGCACGGTGACGCCGCCGATCCCCGCCTCCTCCCACATCCCCAGCTGGCGCTCCAGCGGGTAGCTCCGGTAGAAGCCCTCGATGCTGGGGCCCAGGAAGCGCCCGACCTCAAACCACTGACGCGAGGCGAGTCGGCCGAGCGCCGGCAGTCCTACCCGGGTGTAGAGCCGCCACGGCCAGACCCAGACCCCGCGTGGCACGCAGAACTCCACGCAGGCGAGTCGCCCTCCCGGCCGCACCACCCGGGCCAGCTCGCACAGGGTCGCCGCCGGATCGTCCACGTAGCGCAGAAGATAGGTGAAGGTGAGGTGGTCGAACTCTGCGTCGGCGAAGGGCAGCGCCTCGGCCTCCCCCTCGACCAGCTCAACCCGCTCGGCCAGTGCCGGGTCGGCCAGGAGCTTGGCATGGGCCCGCGCCAGCATCGCGGGACTCTGGTCCAGCCCGACAACCTGGCAGCGGTAGCGTTCGACCAGCGCCCGGGCAACAAGGCCGGTCCCGGTGGCGACATCCAGTACCCGCTCGTCGGGCCCTGTCCCCACTGACGCGACCATCGCCCGTCGCCAGCGGGGATCCTGGAAGAAGCTCAGCGCGGCGCCCATCTCGTCGTAGCGCGACGGCAGCTCCTCGAACAGCCGGAGGGCATGCCGCTTGCGCGGAGACGGAGTCGTCACCACGACCACAGCGTTTCAGATTCCGATGCGCGGCGGTCTGGGCCATCACGGGGCGAGCACGCTGGCCGCGACTTTTCCGAATAGTGCCGTGATGGTGCGTAGCGGTTCGCGTGGTGGCGCTCGCCGCAGGCGCGGCTTTCTTCGCGCTCGGCGCCACCCCCGCGACCGCAGCCACGACGACCAAAGGTCTCGGCGGGGTCGCGCTGCACCAGCACAGGCCAGCTGCACCACTCCGCTGGACAGCTGCAAGCGACAGTGTCCTACGCAACGTCTCCTTCCCGTAGCTCGTGCAAGCACCCCAGTGTGACGTAGATGCTGATGTCATGCGCCTGCACATACACGGATCCGAGGCAACCGCCCACCGCGGGGTCATTGCAGGCAAATCCTGCGAACCCCTGGCGACGCTCCAACATCAACAAGACAAGGTGGCGCCCACGCAACGCGGACGGTCACCGGCGCCGTACCCACCATGTGTGGGGTCCCGGCGCCCTAGCTATTCCCTTTCTTCTTCTTCAACTTCTTGGGCCTGGGCGTCGGCCTCTTCTCTTCGTTCTTCAGTTTCGTGAGCCTTGGCTTCCCTGCTTGCCTTGGATTTTTCGACTTCCTGAACCTTGAGTTCGGTCCTTTCCTTTGCGCCTTCAGCGGCAGGAACCCGGGCACTCGCTGCGTGGGCGTTGGTGGTCGGGGGTTCATGAACTCCGACTTCACCAGCGGACGAAGAACTTCCGCAGCCGAGCATTACAGTAGTACGCGGTTCGTAGTCACCGAGCAGAACGGATCCGGCCACGTTCACTACGAAGCTCGTTGATAGTTGGCAAAACCTCTTGGAGGCATAGCTCTTCAAGCCGTCAACTAGAAGCATGCAGAGAGCATTACCGGCGCGGCTCGCTTCACAACGCTGGCTCTCTCTGAATCGATCTGTCTGGGCTGGCCTCCGAGCAACCTCTGGCTCAGCAATTGAGCGGAACGCCTCGGCGGTCCCAGCCCCCTATCCGTCCGATCCGCGGGTGCTCGAATCCGCGACCGACGGCCGATCCGCAGCTCGCCTCGTGAAATAACGCGCTAGAGACCTGATTCAACAAGTAGCCTAGGCTCGTGACTAGTCCCGTCAGTCGCGTCCTCTCGAGCTCGCAACTCGCTCTGCTCGCCAAGCATGGGACGAAACAAGCCTCCCCAGCTGCGCCGCATCAGTCGATCTCGACGTCAAAGTCCCACGAGACGATTGGTCGCCCTCCGTCGGGTGCCCAGGTCAAACCGCCGTCGCCGGTTGGCAGCACGTCATGCACTCTCAACGACACGGTCTGACCGGGCAAGACCTGCTGGGGTGGCTGCGCCACCACCCATGGCCGTCACTCGAGGATGGCGAACGTGACCGAAATCGTCGATGAAGGTGAACGCGGTTGCGCTTAGTGGGATCACGCCAGATGCGGCAGCAAACGTGACGATGAACGTGCACGGGCTCGTCGCGGGAACCGGAAACCGGCCCTCCTCTGGCACGTTCGGCCCGACGGCTGTAGCGAGCACTCGCCCGCGCGCGAGATGGACCGAGACCGTGTCGCCCTGGATCGCGAGCACCGGGTGGGCGCGGCTCGCCTTGACGATCCGGCCCACGGGAACCCTCGCCTTCGGCAGCCAACTTGGGATTCCCCCATATCTGGCAGCCGACCCACTGCCTGGCTGCCGATGCGCCATGCCGGGTCAGCAGGACACCGCCCAACGCGGCGAGCAGCACCAAGGCCAGGACGGCGCCGGCGACGCGAACGGTGCGGCGGGGGCCGAGTCTTCGGACTCGCCCCCCGCCGCGAGACGCCGTCGCCGTCGGCGGTCAGGTTCGGCAGCGGGCGCCGCCACCAGCGGTCGCTGCCCGCTACCGATCCGGTTGGCCGAGGAGGTCAAGTTCAATGACCTCCATGTCCGTGCGGGCCGCCATAAGCGTACGGGCCGTCCGGATTGGTGAATACATCCCGGCCGAACGGCGCGAGTCCGGGCTGGGCGGCGTAACCGATGTGGCCCTTCCGTCCAGGCCCGGAAAGGCGTGGCCGACGTTGAAGAGATCCTCCATCGTGCGCAGCCAGCTGTAGTGGTTGTAGTAGACGCGTGCTAACGTCCCAGGCCTGATGTAGGGGCTGATCAGCACGCTGCCGGTGTCACCGCCGCCTGTAGTCGGATCGGTGGCGTCATACAGCGGGTCCGTTGCCGGAGTCCGCGCTCCAAGCACGACCCCGCTCACCGGACCCGTCGTGTCAAGCGGATGATCTGACGAATCCACGAGCGTGAACGATCCGGTGTCCACGAACCCGCCGCTTTGGTTCGGAGCGGTCGCGGTGGTCGGCGTGTCGGTGACCTGGCCGACGAAGGCGCCCGCCGGGATACCGCTGCCAGTCACCGAACGCCCGGCGTCGGTCGCCACGATCGAGTTGTCGGCGATCGTCGAGCTCCCGCTGGCCGCCGTCGCTCCGGCGTCCGTGCGGGCACCGGGAACGTGTTCGCCGCCGCCGAGGATGCAGGTGCCTTTTGGCTGCGGGGGGACCGTCTGGGCGACGCAGTCGCTGGGGCGGTCCAGGTAGGCGTTGTCGCCGGGCCCGGGGTAGAGCTCTTCGCCGCTTTTGTTCTTTGCGAGCGGCGTGTTCGGCCCGGTCGGCTCGTAGTGCACACGGTGGCCGAACAGGGTCTCGCCAGCCGAGTCGTCTTCCACCGATGTGGCCGCATCGGGCGCCACGATCTTCGAGTTGGCGAAGCTGTTGCCGGTGTAGGTAAAGGGTGGGAATCCCTCGTCGAAAGTGACGTCGATGAGACCGCCGTCCTTGAAGGCCGGTGATGCCTCGATCTCGGGGATGACGTGCTCGAGAAAGAGGTCGGCGGCATACAGCCCGCCGGTGTAGTTCACCGGTTCGTTCGGGGTGTTCGGGTCCGAGAACCCGCCCGAGAGGTTGTTCCCGTGACATACCGCGTCGTGGCCGTCACTGCAGTTGTTCGGCGAGATCCAGCTGAACGCGGGAGTCGTCGCCTCGCTCTGCAGGTCGTGATAGAGGCCGTTGGTGGACGAGAAGAGATTGGCGATGTGCTGGGAGTTGCAATCGCCTGACTGCAGTATCGATTCAAACCAGGGGAACGGGAAGTGCTTGGGCACGTACTGGTCGGTCGCGTTGGCGCTACCGGGGTTGGGCTGCGCGGTGCTGCCCGTCGGGCCGGGCGTGGCGTACGGAGCGCCGCAGTACTGCGTGCCGGCGTCATGGGTTGGCCCGCTCGCATCGGGATTTCCGAGGTCCTGGGCGTAGCCCTTCCAGCTCTCATGGGCCGCATCGAGCTGGTTGAAGAGCGTTGGCACGCTCGCCGGGTACACGCAGCCGTTGGAACCGGCCGCCGCGTTGGGGCCCTGAGCGGAGGCCATCTGGCCGTAGTTGCGGTTGCTGTGCAGCGACCCCGAGGTGTCGACGCTGCCCGAGAACTTGTCGTAGTACGGGCAATCCGCCTGCGTGTCTGGCTGCGTGGCCTGTCCGCTCACCATCGAGATGTAGTTGTCGAGGCTGAAGTGCCCGGTGCCGTAGTAGTTCTTTAGAAGCACTCCCTGGGAGGGCAGGGTCTGCCACAGGTACGTGTTCTTGTTCAGGCCCGTGAAGGTGGCGTCGTAGGACTTGTTCTCCAGGATGATCAGCCAGACGTGCTTGATCTTGCCGGGTTGGATCCCGAGTCCGTCTTGGCTCGCCAGCGACGCTCCGCGACGAAGAGGCGCTCGCCGAGACGATCGGCACGGCTGCCGCCGCCGCGGCCACCGCAACGGCGAGGGTCAGCAGAGCTCCGCGGCGCCAACGCGGCGTGCGCGAAGTCGCCGCCGACCTTTCGGTGACGGACGAGGCGTGCAATACGGCCAGGGGGATTAGCGTTCCTCATGGGGTTCTCATCTCCTTCGCGGACATGGTGTTCGGAGACGCGAGCATCTGCCTCTGCCGGGCAGCAGAGGTTGTCCGTCTTGTGATCCAGCTCGTGAACACCTTGAGAACGTTGGCCCCCTGTCCCTCGCCTCGTCGGCGTCGGGCGACGTGCTCGATCTCGTCAGCCCCTGCGCCACACCCTGATGCTCGGGTCGTAGTTGGTGTTCCGCAGGAGCTTCGCCTGGTTAGGAGCACGTGGGGTCGTAGGTCGGATTCTGCACGGCTCCACGCGATTCGCGTATGCGGCCAGCCGCGGGTTGGCGCGCACCAACCCATGCCCACGGCCTCAGCTGGGCTTGGAGAACAGGGCCACGGGCTGGGCGTTGCTGAGGCAGGCCACGTATCGAGCCGGCATTCAATTTTTAAATCAAAATTGAAAGATGATTACCTGGACTTGGCGTGTCCAGACTCGGGCTTATCGCCGATTCGCCTGCGATTTACAGGCTGCGGACTCGACGACCGATGTCGTGATCTTGCGAATAGCCGACGGACCCCCAGAACGCTCCAGCGACCTCGTCCTCGAAGGCGACCAGGGCGGTTATTCGACGGGCGCCGCAGCCGCGCAGATACTCCTCACCAGCCCGCGTCAGCGCGATCCCAATGCCCTCCCGCCGATACCCTTCGCGAACAGCGAGGCGATACATGTTCCCTCGCCACCCATCCCAACCAGCAATCAGAGCACCGACAATCTGATCGCCGCGCTCGGCGATCAGAAGGGCGGCAGGGGAATTGGCGATCAGGCGCTCGACGTCATCTATGCGGTCCGCCGTACTTGCGTGCTCACTCCGCGCCTGAGCCCATAACTCCAAGACCGCTCGCGCGTCCTGCTGCCGGCACCGACGTATGGTGATTTCCTCGCCAGTCAAGTCCCCAGTATGGCGAAGGCGACTTGGATCTTGTCGTCTGACCTCAGACCAGACGAGCATGAAAACGAGGCGCGCTTGCTTGCAATCAGAGGAGGGGTGCCGACCCTGCGGCGGCAGGGTTGGAGCTGCCGTGCCATGACGGTCTCCGTGATCGACGAATCCGACCTGAGCGGACGCTGCTCGCCGGTTGGCGCGAAGTCGAGCTCGGCGGTGCGTCTCCCCACCCTGACGCTCTCGGTGAGGGGCTCGACGCGCTCTTCCGCCACAGGTCCTCACACGCCCAGCAGCCCCTCACCTAGGCACTGTGCCACCTTCTTCGCGACCTGCTCGGCACTCATGTCGTCGCTGTCGATCGCGTGGTGCTCGAGCGAGCCGAGGTCGGCGAAATCCCGCCACAACCGTTCGACGACCGAAGTGTCAGCGATCCGGCTCCCCTCACGGCTCGCCACTCGCGTCGCGCAGACGGCGAGCGGGGCGCGGAGCACGCCGTAGGCGACAGTGTGGCCAGCTGCTTTGAGAGAGTCGCGCAGCGGCTCAAAGAACCAACGCGGGCTGATGATCCCGTCGACGATCGTGAAGTAGCCCGCCTCGGCGTAACCCGCGGCGGCCGCAGCGACGATGCGCATGACGGCCGTGTTTTGCTCGTGTGACTCCGGTTTCCACGGCTCGACATACCCCGCGCGGATGAAGTGGAAGAACGAGTCCGACTCGAGATGAGCCGTACACTCAGATCCGGCGGCCAGCAGGCGTGCCGTCGTCGTCTTCCCAGCGCCAGGCGGTCCAGTGAGAATGAGGACGGGGTCGGGCACAAACCGATGCTAGCCGTGCTGAGTCAGCCGGGCCGACAGCGCGATGCTCGCGGTCGCGCTCGCGCTCGTAATTGCGCTGATTGTCCGCGGCTTACAGGCCACCCCGTTTCCAACCCAAAAGAGGAGCACAGATGACGACATGGACAGTCGAGGAGCTAGCCAAGGTCGAGGCAGCGCACGAGCTGGAGTGCGCTTCGCTTCGGCGTGATGGGACGCTGCGGGACCCGGTCACGATCTGGGTCGTCCGGGCGGGAGACGACCTCTACGTCCGCTCGGTGAAAGGGCCTAGCGGCTCGTGGTTCCGCGGCTCGCAGGTGCTCCACGAAGGCCACATCAAAGCCGGAGGCGTCGAGAGGGACGTCACCTTCGTCGAGGTCGATCACGACCTCGACAATGAGATCGATGACGCCTACCGGACCAAGTACAGCTACTCCGAGAGCGCGGTCAGCCACATCACGAGTCCTGAAGCGCGGTCGACGACGCTCAAGCTCCTGCCGCGCTCGGCACCCTCGTAGTTCAACGACTTCCCCATCCGAAGCACTTTTATCCCCACGACAACGGAGACAACAATGGGCACCAACCAAGAATCAGGCCGCGTCGCGGTCATCACCGGCGCCTCATCGGGCATCGGGGAGGCCACCGCCCGCGCACTCGCCGCCGACGGCCACCGCCTCGTGCTGCTGGCTCGCCGCGCCGACCGGGTCGAGAAGCTGGCCGAAGAGCTCGGCAACGGCACCCTGGCCATCACCGCCGACGTCACCGACCGCGACTCGATCGTCGCGGCGGCGCAGCGCGTGCGGGGCGAGCTGGGTGGTGCCGACGTTCTCGTCAACAATGCAGGGGTAATGCTGCTCGCGCCGTTCTCCTCCGAGCAGAAGACCGAGATCCGACAGATGGTGGAGACCAACCTGCTGGGCGCCATAACGACGACTGAGGTATTCCTCGACCAGCTCCGCGGCGGCGGTGGTGACCTCGTCAACATCTCTTCGGTGGCCGGCCGCACCGCTCGGCCTGGCAACGCGGTCTACGCCGCGACCAAGTGGGGCCTCGGCGGCTGGTCGGAGTCGCTGCGCCAAGAGCTCGGGCCCGCGATCCGCGTAATGGTCATCGAGCCAGGCGCCGTGGCAACCGAGCTAACCGACCACATCACCCATGCGGATACCAAGAGGGCCGTTCAGCAGATGGTCGGAGAGATTGCCATCCGACCCGAGGACATCGCCGAGGTCATCGCATTTGCGGTCGCCCGGCCGCGTCGCATGACCCTCAACGAGATCCTCATCCGGCCCACTGCGCAGGCACGTTGATTAGCGCCGACCTCATTCGACAAAGGAGAAGACCCATGCAAGTCACCAAGAACTCCAGCGAGACCACGACCGGCCCGAGGGAGTGGTTCACGGGCAGCGTCTACATCGACGCTGTCGCGGTGCCCTCGGGGCCGTCCCGCCGGGTTGCGGGCTTGTAGAGGCGACCGGAGCGGTTGCGAATATCGCCGCGCTCCGCTCCTTCGAGCCATGCCACCGCCGCTTCGCGCAATGTCCTGCGGCTCGGCGCCCGCAAGCAGATGATCGCGCTGGACCTGGAGGCGATCGTCTCCCGACGAGATGCGCGAGCGCGCCGACGCCCATGAGCTCGCCTCCCTCGAGGTCAGCGCCGCCACCGGCAAGGAGCCGATGGCCCGGATCGGCGTCACCCTGCCTTCGGGTGAGGAAGTGGTCGGCGAGAGCACCGGCGACGGCCCGATCGACGCCATCTTCCGGGCCATCCAGGCAGCGACGGGGGTCGAGAGCGAGCTGGTCAGGTACACGGTCGAGGCGGTGACCGGAGGAGAGGACGCCTTCGGCGAGACCACCGTGATGCTCCGCACCAACGGCAAGCTGGCCTCCGGCTCGGGAGTCGCCACCGACATCATCGAGGCGAGCGCCCGCGCCTACCTGCGCGCCCTCTCCAGGCCCCTGGAAGTCGCCGCGAACCGCGAGGCCGAGACCGCGACCCCCGACACGGGGGTCGAGCGCACTCCGGGCCCCTAGCGGCCCAGGAGGGCGGTGCCCCTTCCCGTGGCCCGGCTAGGCTTCGCTTTACGGCGCCTTGGCGGAGTGGCTACGCGGCGGTCTGCAAAACCGTCTACACCGGTTCGATTCCGGTAGGCGCCTTGGGGCGAGCACCCATCCTCGTCGCCTCGTCGGCGGCGGCTCCCGCAAGCGGCGAAGCATGGCTCCCCGGCCCTGCGCGAGGGTGGGCCGATGTCCGACCGGCCCGCGACGATCACCCGAGGCGAGGTGAAGCGTAGCGGGGGCCTCAGGCCTCGTAACTCTCAACCGTGCCGGGGCCACGGAGGCTGGCGTCCTCGGGGTCGAAGCCGTACTGGCGCAGGGCGCGGCGCTGGCGCAGGAAGTCCCATGCCTCGTCGAGCTGGACTTTGAGCTCAGCGAGGCGGACATGCTCCTCATTGCTAAGGCCCTCGCCCTCGTGCCGGCCGAGGAGACTCTCCTCTTCCTGTACCAGCTCGTCGATGCGATTGAGGACTTGTCGGTCGTCCATGGTGACGGCCATAGAGTATCCCGTTGACATTTGCACCAATCGCTTCAGCATGGGGGCGACCATCGCCATAACGGCCATGGGCACTCCCATGGCCTCATCGACGAGACCGTCAAGCGCTCGCGGGAGGGGTTGGTGGCGGTTGACTCTCCCTTGCAGTGCTGGGGCTCGCGGCCTGCGCTCAGACGGTTATCTTCGTCGCTAGCGACAGCATCGCCCTGCTGGCCGACCTGATCCACAACTTCGGCGACGCAGGCACAGCAATCCCGCTCGCCATCGCCTTCCTGTTGCGCTCCGCGCGAGCCGAGCGCTGGACCGGCCTCTTCGTCGTGGTCGCGATCTTCTTCTCGGCCTGCGTCGCTGGATTCGAGGCGATCTCCCGTCTGGTCCATCCTCAGACCCCAACCCATCTGGCCGCCCTGGCGCTGGCTGGACTGATTGGTTTCGCCGGAAACTGGGTGGCGGCCGGGGTTCGCACCCGTGCCGGTCATAGGCTCAACAGCCCGGCGCTTATCGCTGACGGCAACCACGCTCGCGCCGGCTCTTACGTCAGCTTGGCTGTCGTCGCCACCGCCGCGTTCGTCGCACTCGGATTGCCAGTCGCCGACCCGCTGATCGGCCTCGGGATCACCGCGGTGATCCTCAAGATCACTCAGGACTCCTGGCGAACCGTGCGCGCCACGACCACACTCGCTAACCCGAGCGCGGTCAGGACGCCCGAGCAGTCTTGATCGCAGCAGCAGGCCCAGCTGTAGGAATCGACATAGCAGCGCCGGCAATCCTCTCCCCCTGCTTGCCAGCGAGCAGGGGCATCGCGACGGCTAGCTGAGAACGCGGCGGCACATTCCTTCATTGAGATCTCATACCCGGCGACGCTCCACCGGAGCTAGCATTTCTCCCGATATGCGGCCGGCCCTACATGCGGCAGCCGTGAGCCCAAGCCTCGACAGCTACCTGGCGGGCGTCGGGTTGCTCGGAGCCATGCTGGCCGCACTGGGACTCGGCGCGTACTGGCTGCGGTGCTGGATCGCGCCCTCCTATACGGGCGCGCAGGCGCGACTCGCCGAGATCGTGCTGGCGCTATCAATGTTGATCGTCACGCTGCAGCTAATCGGCAGCTTCGGGCTGCTGCGCGAGGGCTGGATGGTCACCTCATGCGTAGCGGTCGGCCTCACCGCGGCCGGAGTCGGCCGGCTAATGGCGCCGAGCAGCATCGAGCCGGCGCAGCTCCCTCCCGTTCCCGCCTGGGCGCTGGTGCTGGCGGCGATCGTCGCCGCGGTAGCTGTCGGCGAGTGGAGCATCCCCTCCCAGCACGATCTGGGCCGCGGCATCTTCAGCGGCGACTCGACCTGGTACCACCTGCCATTCTCAGTGCGCTTCGCCGAGTCGCACTCGACCTGGGGCCTGCTCTTCACCGATCCGCTGGCGCTCACCACCTGGTTCTATCCGGCCAGCTCGGAGCTGTTGGGCTCGGTGGGCATCATCATCTTCAAGAGCGACTGGCTCTCGCCGCTGATCAACATCGGCTGGCTGGCCCTCGGACTGCTAGCCGCGTACTGCATCGGCAGACCCTTCGGGGTCGGGCCGGCGACGCTGGTCGCGGCCGCGATCGCCCTCGATTCGGGGGTGTTGCTCCTGACACAGGCAGGAGAGGCACGCAATGACGCGATGGGGATCGCGCTGCTGATTGCCTTCGCCGCCCTACTTGCCGATGGGTACCGAGCCGGCGGTCGAGGTCCGCTGGCCCTCGCCGGGCTGACTGGCGGGCTAGCTGTCTCGGTGAAGTTGACGATACTCGCGCCAGTCGCGGCCGCAACGCTGGTCGCTCTCGTCGCGATCGTCCTGCGAAGGCGCGGCAATCGGGCGGCCGAGGCAGCGATCCTGCTTGGCTCGGAGCTGCTGACCGGCGGATACTGGTACCTGCGCAACCTCGCTCACAGCGGCAATCCGATCCCCCAGATGCACAGCATCGGGCCGATCCACCTCCCTCACCCCAACCAGATGCAGCTTTACCCGCGCGCTCCGTACAGCATCGCGCACTACCTCTTCGACGCCCGTCTCTACCGGATCTGGTTCCTGCCCAAGCTACGGGAGGCGCTGGGGCTGCTTTACCCGCTGGTCCTCGCGATGGCTCTCGCGGCAGTGATCTGGGCCATCGTCCGGCTACGCGATCCAATCATTAAGGCGCTCGGCCTCGCCGCCCTTGTCACCGCGGTCGTCTACGTCTTCACACCGCTCACCGCAGCAGGCGCATCGGGACAACCTCACGGCTTTCTCACCAATACGCGCTACCTGCTGCCCGGAATCGCGCTGGCGCTGGCGCTGCTTCCGCTGGCCGGACCGCTGCGCGAAAGCACTAGGCGAATCGGAGTGACGCTCGCCTTCCTCAGCGTCGTCTTCGCCCTCACGGTAGCCTCGACCGGCACGTGGGAAGCGCGCTTCCTCGTCGGAGCCCTGTTCATCGCGCTGGCGCTGGTCCTCATGCCGGTCGCCGCCAGCTGGCTTCGGTCAGCAAAGGGACTCAGCCAGCCGCTCGCGATGCTCCTGGCAGTCTCGATGATTGTGCCCGCAGTGGCCCTCGGCCGCACAGAGCAGGTCCGCTACTTGCGTAGTCACTACACGATCAAGACGTTACGCGCACGAGAGGGTGAAGGGCCGGTCAAGATCTTCGCCTGGGCGCGCAATCTGCACGACCAGCGGATTGCCCTGGCCGGTGGCGGTGAGCTCTTCTTCGATCAGGGCCTCTTTGCGGGCGACGATTCCTCGAACTGGGTCCAGTACATAGGCGAGTCGGGTCCACACGGCGCCTACCTAGTGGCGCCGAGCTGCCCCGCGTTCCGCACACTGATCGATCGCGGCCATTACGACTACCTCGTAATTACCGAGTTCGGGGACAACTCGCCCGAACGAAAGCACTTCCCAATCCATGAATGGGTGCGTGGAGATCCAACGCTGAGGAGGATCCGCACCGAGCACGCTTTCCCTCAGACGGTCTACGCCTACCGGGTCGAGGGTTCGCTGAATCCTCATTCCTGCCCATGAGCGGACTTCTCGAAAGCGGCTGATGGGACTCGAACCCACAACCTTCACGACCTTGACGTCGTCGGCCTGGCTCTCTAGCGCCTGCCGATAGCTCTCCAGCGGCACCCTGCGGGTGATGAAGCGCTCCAGCCAGTCGCGGTCGGAGTTGGCGAGAGCCTCGGCCGCTGTCCGGTAGTGGTACCGGTTGGCGTTCACCGATCCGAGGACGACGTTGTTTTGGAGCACCATGTCGCGACCGGATCCGCAAAGCGAAGGAGCCGCCCCTTAACTTCTCACCGCTGGGCCGGCGCTAGATTGGCGGCGATGGCTGCCGAGCGCCTGGCAATCCTCTTCGACATCGACGGCACGCTGATCGACACCGGCGGCGCCGGCGCGGCCTCCTGGCGCCTGGCGTTCGACGAGCTCTACGGGATCGCGGCCGACATCGGCAAGTTCACCGACTCCGGCATGACCGACCCGGAGGTGGGGCGGAAGACCTTCGAAGCGGTCCTGCACCGCGAGCCCGAGCGCAAGGAGTTCACGAAGCTGATGGAGCGTCGCCTCTACTTTCTTCACCAGACGGTCGAGAAATCAGAGGGCTACCGCGTGTTGGCGGGGGTCGAGAAGCTCCTCCCCGAACTGATCGACGGGGGTTACCTGGTCGGCCTGGTCACCGGCAACACCGAAGCCGCGGCGCACATCAAGCTCCACCGGGCGAAGCTCAACCGCTTCTTCTCCTTTGGCGGCTATGGCTCGGATTCGACCGAACGCTCCGAGGTGACGAAGATCGCGCTGAAGCGCGCCGAGCTTGTCTTCGGCGCCGAGATCGAACCGGGGCAGGCGATCACCGTCGGCGACACCCCGCTCGACGTCAAGGGCGCCCACGCCGCCGGTATCGAGTGCATCGGTGTCGGCAGTCACAACTTCACCGCCGAGCAGCTTCGCGAGGCGGGCGCCGACCACGCGATCGCCTCGCTTGAGGAGGGCCTGCCGCTCTGACCGGGCGTCGATCCGGTCGGCGGGGCTCACGAGAAGCCCAGGTGCGCCATCTGCCAGTTCAAGGAGGCCGTCGGAGATGAGGGACTCAGGTGTCTCGGCCAGCCTCACAATGAAGTCGCGGTTTACGCGCTCAGTCACCTCCGTGGGCAGCGGCGGCCGGGTCACGAGGAGTACAGGCTTGGAGGCGGCGCTCATGTCTTGACCTCGGCTGGCTGTTGTGGACTCGGGATCGGCGACGCGGGTTCGACCCGTCGATCTGGAACCACATAGACGCCCAAGCCTCACCTGCGTCAGACGGGAGGACTCTAGCTGCCGGCGAGACCAGCCGGGCGATTGTCGCGTAGCGTAGATGCCGTCAAATGGCGAGTAGCGAGCGTATCGGGGTCTCACCGGTGACGGCCGCAGCGAGCTCTGCGTCCGGGGATCGCCGTTGGGCGGTCCTGGCCCTGCTCGGTGTCGCGCAGCTGATGGTCGTACTCGATGCGACGATCGTGAACATCGCGCTGCCCTCAGCGCAGCGGTCGTTGGGCTTCTCCACCGATAGCCGGCAATGGGTCGTCACCGCATACGCGCTGGCGTTCGGCAGCCTTTTGCTGCTGGGGGAAAGCTTGGGGATCTGTTTGGGCGCAAGTGGACGTTCATCGCGGGGCTCATCGGCTTCGCGGTGGCCTCCGCGATCGGAGGGCTGGCGCAATCCTTCGGGATGCTCGTCGGCGCGCGGGCGCTGCAGGGTGCCTTCGGCGCACTGCTAGCGCCGTCGGCGCTATCGCTGCTGACGGTCACGTTCGCCGGTTCGCCCGATCGGGCGAAGGCGTTTGGCATCTTCGGCGCGATTGCCGGTGGCGGTGCGTCGGTCGGCCTGATCCTCGGCGGGGTGCTTACGCAAACGCTGTCGTGGAGGTGGTGTTTGTACGTCAACCTGCTGATCGCGCTACCGACCGTCCTTGTGGCGCTGAGGCTCTTGCAAAACCATCCCCCCGAGGGACGCCCGCGTATCGACATCCCAGGTGTCCTACTCGCCGGCGGGGGCCTGTTCGCGCTGGTCTACGGGTTCTCCAATGCCGAGACGCACTCGTGGACGACGCCGCTGACGATCGTCTCGCTCGCCGCCAGCGTGGTCCTGCTCGCCGCGTTCGTGGCAGTCGAGCGCCGCAAGGCGGATCCCCTCCTCCCGCTACACATCGTGAGGGACCGCGCCCGTGGCGGCGCCTACCTGTCGATCCTGCTAGCGGGCGCCGGGGTCTTCGCGGTCTTCCTCTTCTTGACCTACTACATGCAAGAGAATCTCGGCTTCTCTCCCATCAAGACCGGCCTGTCGTTCCTGCCGATGACCGCCGCGCTCGTCGTCACCTCCACGACGGTGCAGACCAAGCTGCTCTACCGCACAGGCGCCAAGCCACTGGTTGCCGTCGGGATGACGCTCGGATTGATCGCGATGCTCCTGCTAACCCGCCTCTCCCCCGGCGCCAGCTACGCAAGCCACGTCCTGCCCGCACTGGTCATCACCGGCCTCGGAATGGGCTGCATCTTCGCACCCGCCTTCAGCACCGCCACGCTCGGAATCGACAGCTCCGAGGCTGGCGTCGCCTCCGCGATGGTCAACACCTCCCAGCAGGTAGGCGGCTCGGTTGGCACCGCGCTGTTGAGCACAATCTTCGCCAGCGCGACCGCCGCCTACGCTTCCAGCCACGCTGGGACGCCCGGAGTCATCAACGCGGCAGCAATCCACGGCTACGCCACCGCGTTCGCCTGGGCCGCAGGAATCTTCGCCCTGGGGCTGCTACTCGCACTGCTCATTCTTCCGTCAAAGGGGAAGAGCAGTTCCTCGGCACCAAAGAAGGCTGTGGATTACGGAACAGCAATCGCGTCGAGAGTCAGCGGCGCCAGCGACCGCCATCTTGGTTACCGGACCCTGTTGTCACTTCGGCGTGACGGTGCACATTGAGCAGATCACGCTGCCAGACCGCGCCCCGGAAAACAGGCCGACCGCATCCCGCAGCACCTCCACAGCCGAGCTCGGAGACCGCCCACCTCCAACACCCAGATAAGCGAGCGCCGCTCTCACCGATCCGGCGACAAGGCGCGACCCGCTGCGCACCGCGCGGTGATCGTCAACGCCACCTGCAGCGTCAGCGGCGAGCATCGATCCCGCGCTGGGGTGACCGGGAACCGGAAAGTCGTGGCGATGTCGTAATCATGCATCCAGGTCCAGCTTCGCGGCTCCGGAGTACTTGCGAGGCCGACAGTTATCCCGCGTGGTCAGGAACGATCAGCACCGGCCGTTGCGCGTGCGTCGAGAGTCCATGCGAGACGCTGCCGAGTAGGGTGCTGCGGATTGCGCCGCGTCCACGCTGGCCGCAGACAATCAGTCCAGCGTCGATTTCTTGAGCGATCTCGCCAATCGTCCCGACGACTGAGATCTCGGCTTTCGCGATTCGCGCCGAGGCGTTGTAGCCGTGCGCGCGGGCGTCTGCGGCACCCTCCTCGGCGATTCGTTTCGCGAAGGCGGCCTCTTGCTCGTCTATCTCGCCCTCGTTAGGGACGGCGGTCAGAAACGAGCCAGCTCGAACTAGGCTGACCACTGCGGGCATCCACACGGCCAGCACTACGGCATCGGCAGGGTGCGTTACGAGTTCGGCAGCGGCGCGCAGCGCCGACCTCGAGCCGTCTGATCCGTCGTAGCAGAACAACACCGGTTTAGTCATGGCAAATCCCCCATCGTGGTCCTCATGAGCACACAATCTTCGCCGAGCGGCCACGCTACATGAGCAGATCCTCAGCCTACAAGGCAAAGAGAGACACCAGAAAAGCAATGAGGGGTGTTGCTTCAAAGGTTGTCTTCTTGGCATTGTCTCCTGAGCGGACCTCGCTTACGAGAGCGAAGACGCCCCTCATCGAACCGCAAGTACTGACCGCGCGCGCTGTTCGTCCGATGCAAGCGTGAGCACTAGGTGAACGCTCGCTTGTCCGCGAAACCGGCAGTCTCTGGTATGTGGACATCGATCTCCGTCCTTTCGTGTGCGGGTCGGCTCTGTCACTCTCGAACGAAGCGGGCAAACCATCGCTCGGACCAACGCTATCGCTCTGGACGTGACAAGGAGAGCAGACTGTTCTCCTCAGTCTTCTTCGACTCGCCGTCGTGGGTCTCGCCGTATGGCCTCAGGAAACCACACCGGATCGAGCGAGTCGGGCCAGTCGCTCGTGTGCGAACTGGACTACGGCGGCACCCTCGCCGACCGCCGTCGCGCAGCGCTTGATCGAGCCTGCGCGCACGTCGCCAGCTGCGTAGACGCCCGGCACGCTCGTTCCAAGAAGGCCCTCTGCGCCAGCGTCCGCGCCGGCCAGGATGAAACCGTCGGCGTCACGCGCAAGGACCTCACCAAGCCACTCGGTACACGGCTTAGCGCCCAGAAACAGGAACAAAAAAGAGAACGGCAACTGCTCCCCGTCCGCGAGCGCGACCGCCCGCAATCGCCCGTGCTCTCCTTGGAGGCTGGTGATTTCAGAACGATCACGCACGGCGACTCCGTAGCGCTCAAGCTCGTCGATCAGATACTGCGACATCGTCTCGCCGAGGTCGCCGCGGCGGTGCAGGAGTGTGACGAGCGCGCCCCCGCGCGCCAGCCAGACGGCAGCCTGGCCCGCCGAGTTGCCCCCACCGACGACCGCCACACGCTGAGCTGTGCAGAGCTGACCCTCTGACGGCCCGGCGGCATAGAACACGCTTAGCCCCTCGTACGCCTCGAGCCCCACCACGGGCAGACGCCGGTATTCGGCGCCCATGGCGAGCAGTACCGCGCGTGCGGCGATCTCGTCGCCGTCGTCGAGCCTCACGAGGTGGCGCTCGATGCCGGGCTGAAGTGTCTGGGCACGATAGGGCGAGGCCAGCCGGGCGCCAAACTTGCGTGCCTGGGTGGCGGCGCGGCTGGTCAATTCGCTGCCGCTGATCCCGGCGGGGAAGCCCAGGTAGTTCTCGATCCTGCGTGAGGTGCCTGCCTGGCCGCCGATACCGCTGCTCTCCAAGACCAGCGTGTCCAATCCCTCGGAGGCGCCGTACACGGCTGCAGCTAGTCCTGCAGGGCCGCCACCGATGATCAGAAGGTCGACTTCCTCGCGCGGCGCGAGCGTCAGACCTATGCCGAGCGTCCGTGAGAGCTCACCGTTACTCGGGTTTAGAAGCTCCACCCCGCCAGGCAGTCGCACCAATGGCACGGCCGATACAGAGGGCTCCGTCGCCGGGTCAGCACTATCGGTCGTCTCGGTGGGATCGACCCAGGTATGGGGGAGCCGCTGGGCTCGCGCGAACTCCAGCAGCCGGCGCGTGTCGGGCGAGTCGCGCTGGCCGATGATCTCTGGTCCGATGCCTTGACGCTGCTGAAGCAGCTCGCGGCGCTCCACCAAGGCGCCCAGGATCAGATCTGAGAGCGAAGGGTCATCGAATAGCAGCGCTCGCAGCTTCTCGCGCGGGAGGGCGATGTAGCGCATCGGCTGAGTGACCACTGCGGTGACGAATACCGCCTGCCCGCTAAGAAGGTTAACCTCGCCGAGAAACCCTGGCGCGCGATGACGCACGATTTCATTCCCTGCGCCGTCCAAGATCGCCGCCTCACCCTCGATGATCGCGATGAACGGATAGGTCGCGTCGCCGATCTCATACAGCGTCGCCCACCTTGGCTACGTGCTCCTCACCGTGCTCGGCCAGCAGCTCAAGTTGAGTGCTCGAAAGCACTCTGGCGACCGGAACGGCCCCCTGATCATCAGCGTGTGAAGTCACCTAGAAGCAAGCGTAGCTGGACTACGATGGCGCCAGGCGGCCGCGGCACCCACAGCGCCGCGCGTCTGGGCGGCACCTGTTGCGGCCTGGTGTCGCTTTACAGCGTGAACGCCTCCTTCCGGCGCCGTCAGCAACGCCGGTCGGTCTCGCTCTGACTCGGCTTTTCGCGGTGCTCATATCGCCGACGTCGATCTTCAGCGGACTCCTGGCCGTGGGGCGGTAGTCGATCGCGAGGAAGCATCCGTGGACGTGGTCGTTGACCACGCCGACGTTGTGTATGAACACGTACCAAAATATCCTCATTTCCAGGATCTTTCAGATGCGCGATGCCCATACCCCCATTGCTAAAGCGAGCGAACCAGGTCGAAGTCGGCGCCGATCACATCTCTTCCGCCCCGTTTCAGGCGCTCGTGCCCGAAAAAGGGCGGAAAAGAGAGGGTGGTTCGGACATCCGTGCCCAAAGGTCAAGCGGAATAAGGCAGTGGCTCGAGCTTCCCCATCGGAGCGGAAAGCATCGATTTGGGGGGGAAAGAGCGGCTGATGGGACTCGAACCCACGACCTTCTGCATGGCAAACGATCCGCCTCGCAGCCGTTCGCGCAGTCTAGAGCCAAAAGCCGATTCTGCGCCGCTGAGCGATTGGGTTGCGTCAGGCACGGTTCGGTTGGGTCTGGGCAGCGAGCCCATCTCGCTGCCCAGAAGGAGCACGTCGGGCACCCGGCGGATTATGAGTCGCGGCAAATGGCTCTAGCAAGCTAAATTTGGCCTTGCCGTGGAGCGATTGCACCGACCACTAGCCCGAAGTTACGCCCCCGCCGCCATCGCGAATTCGGCTTCAACACTGAGGATCCCCGCCTGAAGGACTGTCTCGTTCGTGTCTACGCGTGCTTGGGGATGCGCTCGAGCAGCTCCAGCGCCCGCGCCTGCACCGGCGTTGGGCTCGGTGAGCCGCTCAAAGCCGGCCCCGGAGTCGCCGAAGCGGATCGTGTTGCGGGTGCGCAGCGAGAGCTCGGCGAGCAGGCTCTCGAAGCTGTGGGGAGCTTCGCCGCGGGAGGTGCGCCTGCTCTGCGCCTTTTGGGTGGCCGAGGCCGAGCGCTTTGCCTTGGCGACCGGGTCGGGCTGGGTCGGCGGGCACTCGTCGCGGAAGGTCAGCTCCGCCCAGGCACCTCGCAGGTGGAACTCCAGGTAGTAGGAGAGCATGCAGATAAGGAGGTGGGCGCGCACCCGCTCCTCAAGGCGGTGGTGGATCGGCCTTACCTCCAGCGGCCCCTTGAAGGTGCGAAAGGCCCGCTCGGCCCATTTCAGCTGCTTGTAAGAGCGGACGACGCCGGGGGCGGCGAGCTCGTTCTCGGGGACCGAGGTGCGCAGCACGTAGATCCCGTCGAGCGCCGCCTCGGCCTCGATCTGGGCCTGCTTGCGCGAGAAGCTGAGGCTTGAGTCGGTGATCGCCACCTCGAAGTGCTTTTTGACCTTGTAGCGCTTCAGCGCCGGGCCGACCGCGAGGCCGATCTCCGCGGCTCCACGCAGCGTGCCGGCTTTGACCCGCGCGGCGATCTCCCCGAGCTCTGCCTCGGTGGCGGCGAGCAGCTCCGAGCGCTTGCGTGAGCGCTCCTCGCCGAGCAGCGGGTTGCGGCAGACCACCAGCCGCTCGCCGGGATAGGCATCGGAGCTGATCTCGGCCAGGTTTTGCTGATCGAACAGCGAGAGCTGCAGCTCGCCGTCTTTGACGAGCTTGCGCACCGCCGGCGCTTTCAGCGCCGTGATCCAGCCCATCCCCTCGGCCGCCCCGATCGCCTCCAGATTGGCTTTGGTCGCCATGCCGCGATCGCAGACGACGATCACCGCGGAGAGCCCGAAGCGCTGCTTCAGCTTCTCGACCTGGGCGATCAGGGTCTGGTGGTCGTTCAGGTTTCCCTCAAAGGCCTCGATCGCGACCGGGCGCCCTTCGGAGTCACAGAGCAGCCCGTAGGTGACCTGCAGGTAGCCGCGCCTGCCGTCGCGGGAGTAGCCGCGCGCCGCCAGCGGGCAGCTGCGCCCCTCAAAGTAGGAGGAGGAGAGGTCATAGAGGACCAGGGTGCCGTCCTTCAGGTGGCGCTTGGCGAGGCGGGCCTCGATTCCCTCCTGGCGCTCTCTGAGCCAGTCCATCGCCGCGTAGAGGTCGTCCTGGTCGGCATCCCCCACGCCGAGCTCCTCACCGAGCGTCGATTGGTGAAGGGCCCGCGCCGTGGCGAGCTTTGAGCCCGCAAAGAGAACCCGCTGGCAGATCATCGCCATCGCCAGGTCGCGCTGCTTCGAGGGCGAGCGGTCCAGGAGGCGGGCCAGGCCGAGGCGGCGGGCGGCTCCCAGCACCGCCTCGACGTGCCCGGCGGGCAGGGAGGCGGTGACCCGCAGCGACCCCGCGCCTCCCGTAACCGCCTCGCCGCGCAGCGCCGCGCTCAGCGCCTCGATCGCCGCCTCCGGCAGCCCCGAGACGTTGGCGATCGTCTCGTGGCGGACCCGCTTGCCCTCGCGGACCGAGCGGCGGACCAGGTGGGAGACGTAGACGCGGTCGCCGTGGCGGCGTTTGATCTTGGCCACGTGCATTGCTCCTGGCTTTTGCTTCATGAGAGAAGTATCCACCATCAATCGGACGGAATAATTGCAAAAATCTTGGCTACATATAAGCGCCTGAAAAAGCCCCCGACCCCGCATCGGGAGCGGGATCGGGGCCGATCAGGAGGCTGCTATTCGGGGTAACTACGGACTAGCCGAAACGAGCTACTGACCGCGGATACCGCGCCCTCAGGTCACCTGCCCCGGGTTCTCGCCGTCTGGGCACCGCTGGTCAGGCCAAGCTGCTGCTAATCCAATCCTCTAGCCGTTTGGTCACAGTGCTCGGTTTGTCGAGCTTCACTTCGTGGAAGATTTGGCCAACCAAGTCCGTCGGCATGACCTTTAGCGACTCATCCTTCAACAGAGCAAGCCGTCGCCCAAGAACGAGACAGCTACCTACCTCGATATTCAGGTTGTAGTTAAGGCCCTTGTCGCTCACCGCCTCGAAGAACGCGATCCCGTAACGACAACCCCACATGTGGGCCGCCACGTTGGGCCAGAGGTCATCGACAATGCTCCGATCCGAGGCGAGGTGGAACGTCAGCCCATGCTTCTCGCAGACCTTCTTGGCCGCCTCAAGCGCCGGGCCGATCGGGTCGGGCTTGCCGTCTGTTTGCTGCCCTGGGAACCGAGTCATGCCGAAGACGTTTGTCTCGAACGGGTACTCTTCGAGAAATGCGTGCAGGGGCTTGATGAGCGCGGGCGGCGCGAGGCTTGGAGGAATGACCGGATGCTCCGTCTCACCAAGCAGCGTGGCGGCAGGCCCGCTCGCCTCCGTCAGCAAGATGGCTAGGTCCATGTCCGTCGCAAGGTCTTCAGCCTGCCCCTTGCCCTCTGGCGTCAGCTTCCAGGCGGTGCCGCTGGCACCCTTGACTCGCGTCAACAACTTCTTCTTTTGCAGAGCCGCCAAATAGTTTGAGACGTTGGCGGGGCGAGGAAGGCCGATTTCATCGAACAGAGCCTCGACATCGCGGGGCGCGAAAAGGTCGCTCGCAGCACGCGCCTGACAAAGCCGGGCGAGCGTGAGAGCCTGCTCGCCAATCGCCAACTTCTGAAGCCTGCGGCCTACTGAGTCGATCGAACTACGCCCCGTCGCTCGTCGCCCACTTCTCGACTTGTTGCTGCTCGTAGGCGTCCGCATAAAAGACTTGGTCCTTACGCTCGCCTTCCTTCCTGAGCAAACCCTGCTTGACCGCCTTGTTTAGGTCGCGGGTCAGGTTGCCGAGGTTCGAGGGCAACTTGTACTTCGTCTGTTTCCAGAGTGCCTGGACTTCGGTAGAGCTCAGCTTGTCTTTGTCGGTGTGCTGCGCGCTCCAGACGACGATCGCGGTTCCGATTTGTACGCCGCCCTTCAACGTGAGCCGCCCAAGGAACGCCGGCAGAGTCAGATTGCCAGGAGATTTCGGAACTTTCTGTGGTTTTACTTTGCCGCCGGTGCCGCCTTTCTGTTCAGCGGCGTCGGGCGTATCGCTCCGCCCCGTTAGCGCCTTGAAGTCCTCAAATGCCTTGAGGACGAGGTCGGGTTTCCCCGAGGCGGAGAACGAGTGCTCGCCGAGGGTCACAGAAAGCGTGAAGGAGGTTGCCGGTGCCGGCATGTGACCAAAGTAGCGAGGACCTCGGACGTTCCATCGGTGGGCGGCTTGAGCCAGGCCGGGTTTGACGGAGACCTGATCTACCCCGAATTGGCGACCGAACCATCTGGAGAGTTACTGCTCTTCCAGGGCGGGAAAAGGCATGTAGGAGGCACCGGCGATGACGTTCGCGTGGAGTTTCGCAAGTCGGGCCTTGATCTCCAGCGGGTCGCGGCCGATGCCTGGTTTCCAGCCATAAGCCCGGGCGACGGCCTCGTCGAGCTGTTGGTGGAGGTCTGAGACCTCCGACCAAGCGCCCTCGTCGACTTGGTTGTAGAGGTCGGTCAGGCCGATCTCGTTCTCGACACAGATCGCCTGGCGCCGTTCGATCAGGCGCTTGGCGATCTCGCCGATCTCGTCACGGACATCGTCGCCAGGCTGCGGCCAGGGGAAGGTCTCGAAGCAGGAGGTCGGCGTGTAGCGGAGGTCGATCCTGAGCGTCGACGACTCCGATTGCGCCCAGACTCGATGAATCGAGGACGTAAGGACCCCGATCGAATAATCGTCGTCGAAGGCGAAGACGATGGTCAGATCGCTGGGGCAGACCGAGGCGTCTGCCCAGCAGAACAGGAAGCGCTTGCCGATTCGATTGCCCGCGATGTAGCGGGACAGAGGTTCAATCGCCTCTCGCATCTCCCCCCGCGGGCGACCAAACCGCCACCAATGATCCCGAAATCCCTTATCTCGATTCTCATCGCGTTCGGGCTTGACCCGTTCGCGCACCACCTCCAAAGACGCCGGATACTTCATCGCTTCCTCCAGCGCCATAAACGCGAAGTCGATGATGAAGCGCCGCGGTTGCTGCTCGGGCTCCTCAGTGATGTCGTCGCCGATCAGGTAGGGCCGCACGACCTCGGAGTAGTTCGCGTCGTCGCGGGCGAGGATCTCTTTGGCCTCTTCGGGCTCCAAGTAGAAGCTCCCGGCCGGGATCGGGCCTTGGAAGGAGCGGCCGAGGTTCGCCGGCAGCGGCTCGTACTCCTCGATCGCCAGCTTCGACTCTCTCAGACGGGTGTTGATGCCTTCAACCGGCTCTCCATCGAGCACGAAATGCTGCGGCGGCTCGCTCGGCTGCTGCACCCAGTTGACGATGCTGACGTTGACCACCGCCTCTCCCGGCCACTTCTGGCGCGAGACGGCGTCGGTGATCACGCCGCCCCTCTCGATCATGTAGTTGAGGCTCGCCCCGCGCGCCCGGTTCTGGCTGACCGAGTTCGTCCCGACCAGGCCGGCGCGGTCGCCAGGGCGCATCTGCTCCGCCGCGCGACGGAACCAGTAGACGCAGAGATCCTTGAGACCGGCGTGAAAGTGGTCCTTGAGCCACTCTACGTAGTCCTCGTCGAGAATCCGGCGCAAGTTCTGGGACCCGTGGTAGGGCGGGTTGCCGATGATCGCGTTTGCCTCACCCCACTCGGCGCGCAGTGCGTCGGCGCGGCGGATTCCGGAGAGATCGGCGAGCGGCAGCGTGCTCTCGTCGAGGTCTAGCTCCTCGACCGCCAGCTTGTGCCCCATCCACAGGGTCACCCGCGCCAGGTCGACGCCGAACTGCTCGATCTCGATGCCACGCATATTCTGAAGCGGGAAGAAGGCGCTGAGCCCTTCCTGGGCCGGTCGGCCCTCGGCCAGCGCCAACTCAGCCGCGCGGGCGGCCAGCTTCGCCTCGATCCGGCGCAGCTCCCGGTAGGCGACGTAGAGGAAGTTGCCCGAGCCGCAGGCGGGGTCGAGCACGGCGAAGTTGAGCAGGTCGGCCTGCGCCTGCTTCGCCTCCTTGTGGCTCGACAGCGCCTCGATCCGCTCGGTCCACGGCTCGACGATCGTCGGCACCACAATCTTCTGGATCTCCGACTCATGCGTGTAGTGAGCGCCGAGGCGCCACTGCTTCTCGTGCCCGAACACGCCCTGGAGAAGCGACCCGAAGATCGACGGCTGGACCTCATGCCAGTTCGAGGCGCTGACTTCTCGGAGCAAGGCGAGCTCCTCTGGCGTCAAGTCGATGCGACCCGGCTCCGCGAACAGCGACCCGTTGGCGTAGGGCACTCCGGCGTAGAGCCCGTGCGTCGGGCGTTCGGGACTCGGATCGTCCAGGTACTCGAACAGCCGCCCGAGGTCATCTGCGCTGGAGCGGCGCGGGTTGGCGATCAGGTCGTCTATGACGCGGGTGAACCCCTGCCCGGGGATCTGACCCAGGTCCTCGGCGAACATGCACCACACCGCCTGCAAGATGAAGCGGCGCCGGGACTGCGGGTCGCCCTCGCCACGCTGCTCGATCTGCTGAAAGAGGTCGGCCAGCTTGCCGACGGCTTCGAGCGTGACGCCCTCTTGGCGGGCGTTGAACACCGGCTCGCCGCCGGTCAGGAAGAGCAGCGACGTGTAACGGTCGGGCAGCTCATCGAGGTCGAACTTGACCCGCGGCGCTTTCGGGAACCTGCCCGGCTCCCAGACCTCGAAGCGCTTGAAGGCGCAGAGCACCACGTACTCGGGTGCGGGTATCCCCTTCTCCGCGTCGGCGGCCTCGCGCCAGTAGTTGAGCGCCTGCTCGCGGTGCCTTGCGAGCCGACCCGCCTCGCTGGCCGACTTCATCTCGACGATACAGACGCGGGGCCAGATCAGGTCGATGAAGCCCCCGGCCTGAAAGCGCTCGAACTCGGCGACATCGGAGAGCCGCTTTCCGTAGCAATCGAAGAGCTCAGTGAGGAAAGTCTGGGCCTCGCCACGCTCATATCCGTCCCGCACGCTCCAGCGCGCGACGAAACGCGTCAGGTTGGCCCTGATCTCCTCGCCGCTGAGGGGCATCCGGGGCCGATTAGGACGCGAGGCGCTGCTGCTCGTCGCCGGCCGCGATCAGCTCGCCCTGGTCGCTGGAGGGCGCTCGCCAGTAGACCGACTTCATCAACCGCGCGTGATCGGCTCGTGCCGCACCGGCGGCGGTCTCCAGGGCCGCGATCAGGTACGCCGGCGCCCCGTCCTTCTTCAGCTCTTGGGCCGTTTCGTCGAGGCGACGGGCGGCATCCTCGATGTAGAGCATCGCGCCCTCTACCTTGCGGAAGTGCCCTTCCTCGCGACGTTGCTCTGCTGCATTCACGGTGCCCACTCTAGGGGCGTCCCCGGACACGTGTGGCGCGCGGATTCGCAAAATAGGGGAACGGAATCGTAAGGATTGTCGCTCTCGCACGATCCTGGGCGACAAAAAGACCTCTGACGGATCGACCGGACTACCGTCCGATCCCCAGCGACCGCCCAAGATCGTGCTGCCGGGCTACATGCTGTCCCAGCCCGAGCAGCCGCTGAGTCTCCTGGATTCGCCGCAGCGTGGCCCGCTGCGCCGCCTGTTCGCCCTCCCGCCCGAGCGCCCAGTGCGGGTCCTTGACGCCGTAACGCTGGCGGTAGCCCTCAATCTCGACCACGCCGCGATCCCACGCCTTCCGCTTCGCCGGGTCGCTCGGCCTCTCCCCTAGTTCCTTCTTGATGTAGGCGGGCGGAGCGAGGCGGACGGTGAGGACGGCGGCTTGTAGGCGTTCGTCGAGGACCTGCTCGGCAACCGCCAGCTCTTGACGGACCTGGTGCTCGACCGGCGGCATCCGGCGAAGCTCGGCCTCCATCTGAGCGAGCTGCTGTTCGGTTCTCGTCTCCGTGCGGTCGATCCGCTCGCGCTCGGAGCGGCGCAGCTTGCGCGGCAGCTCCTTGGTCCGTTCGCGCTGCGCGTCCATGCCGCCGAAGAACTCGGTCATCCGCTCAATCCGCTTCTGCAGCTCTGCCCGCTCACTCTCGTTCGTCCGCTCCTGGAGCGCCTGTGACCTGAGAGTGTTTCGCCGCTCAACCAGCTCGGCGGTCGGCAGCGCCTCAAGCTGCGCCACGTCGTGAGCGGCGAGCTGGGCTCGATCGCGCTCCGCGGCTTCGGCGATATGCGGGATGACTTCGCGCAGGTAGTGCGAGCGGGGCGCGATCTCCTCGCGGCGTTCCTGGACCTCCGGCGTCGCGTAGAGATAGGTCTCCTCGCGACTGCGAGAGGCGGCGACGTAGAGCTCCTGCTTGTCCATCGAGGGATCGGCCATGACGTAGGCGCGGTCGACCGTCGATCCCTGCGCCGAGTAGGTCGTCACCGCGTAAGCGTGTTCGAGCGCCGGGGCGTCGGAGTGCGGGTTGGTCCGGGTCAGATACTCGGTCCCGATCTCCACTCGCTTCGCCTGATCGACGCCTTCGAGAAGGACGCGGCGTTGCTCGGCGTCGACCTCGGCTATTCGCCAGCGCTCGCGGTTGTAGATGTCGGCCTGCCGGTCGTTGACGCGAGTGATGACCTGGTCGCCGGCGGCGAAGCGGGCCTCGCCTACCTCGATCTCCTGGGCTCCAAGCTTCCCCGCCTGCTTGCGGACCTCGCGCGCCATCGCGTTCAGCTTCGCGACCTCTGCATTTCGCTTGGCGATCATCACCGCGTCCTCGCCCCGGTCGTAGGACTCGTGCCAGTCGGCGACCATCGCCTCACGGCGGGCCTCAGCGTCGGGGGCGACGATCACCCGCTCGGAGGAGCGATAAAGACGCAGTGCCTCGCGTCCCTCGCCCTCCCGAATCCGCTTCGCTGCCTCGCGGTCAAGCTCATGCTCGTGTCGGATCACCTCATCGAGGTGGATCGGGCCAGTTCGATCCGAAATGGCGCGGAACAGGCCGCCCGCCCCGATCTCCCCCAGCTGCTCAGGGTCGCCGACGAGAACGAGCTTCGCCTCGGCCGCCTCGGCGTGGGAGACGAGAACGCGCGAGTGTCGCGGAGTCCACCATCCCGCCCTCGTCGATCAGCAGCACCGAGCCCTGCGTCAGCCCGCCCTCTCCTTCGTACTCAGCCCGGTCCAACTCGACGAGCAGGCTGGCTATGGATGTCGCCGGCAGGCTCTCGTCTCGCATCACGTTCGCCGCTCGCCAGGTCGGCGCCGCCGCACGCAGCTCGATCCCTTCCTGCGCCCAGCCCTCAGCCGCGGCGACGATGGCGAAGGTCTTACCGGTGCCCGCCTCGCCGATCATCACGGCGACTCCCTCGGGGTTGGTGAGCAGGCGGCGGATCATCTCGCGCTGGTCGCCCTTCAGGGTCGGGCGGGAGTGGATCACCCTGGCCGCGATCAGCTCGCCCGCCGGGGGCGGACCTTGCGTCTTCATCCGCTCGACCGCCGCCAGCGCCTCACGCTCCAACTTCCAGATGCGCTGTGTCGTGTAGCGGGGGCCTTTGGCGGACTCGGCGATCTGGATCACCGCCTCGGAGGCGAGGAAGGCGTCGGCCATGCGCTCGACCTCCGATCCCGGCGCTCCGCTGGGAAGCAACCCCGCGACAGCCTGGACCGCATCGCGCCTATCGAAGTGCGACGCAGCCGCCGAGACCGCACGGTCTACCTGCCAGGTAGAGACCGTGCGGGCCTCGGCGGCGCCGAGCCTCAAGCGCAGCTCTGCATCGAAGCTGCGCTCGATCGCCTCGCGGTCGAGGCCGATCTCCTCGGCCCGGGAACGCCAGCGCTCAAGCAGCTCGCCGCGGCCGACGTCGGCCTCCTTCGGCTTGCGGGTGGCGAGGGTCGCGACCTGCATCGCGCGAGCCGAGGCGTCTGGACCGGCCGCCTCAAGGATTTCTGCGCGGCGGGTGGAGAAAGCCCGCAGGTGCTCGTCGGCGAAGCCTTCGATCTCGGCGATGCCCTTGCGGACCTCCTGCCAGCGCACGCCGAGGCGCTGGCTCAGCTCGTGGCGCAGGTGGGCCTCGTAGATGTAGGAGGCGGTTGTGGCGTGGTCGTAGATCGCCGGGTGGTAGAGACGGGTCCAGCGCCCGTCCGGGCCCTGGGTCGCGTTGGCGATGAGGACGTGGGTGTGGAGCTGGGGATCGCCGTTGCGCGAGGAGCGGTGGCGGTAGGCAGCGGCGAGGTAGCCGTTGCCCTTGACGAACTCCGCGCCCCCGGCTCCGCGCCTTGTCCAGCAGGCGTTTCGTTGCATGTAGGTAAGGGCAGCTTGGACTGCTTCGCGGTGGGCGGCTTGGACTTCGAGGGCGGCGACGGGGCCACCGAGGCCCCAGAGCAGCGAGACCGACTTGGGGGCTGAGAAGGTGAGGTCGAAGCCGGGGACGGGGCCATCGCCGCGGACCCCTTGCATCGAGAGCAGGGACTCGCCGTCAACCGGGTTGCGGCCGGTCAGCATCGCCACGAGCTGGTCCTCGCCGACCTCGCCCTCCAGGCCGAGGCTGGCGGTGGCGTCGCCGATCCACTCGCCGGGTGCCTCGCCCTCGCCGGAGTAGTAGTCCTCGGCGCCTTCGGCGACCTTGTCGAGGTAGTAGCGCTCCTGGCCGCGCCCGAGCTTTCCGATCGACAGCATCACCCTCTCTGTCCAGCGGGAGGGCGGTTTGCCCCGATCTCTTAACGAAGTGATGTGGCGTGAGGGTGGTTGCTGTTGGCTGTTGGGGCTTTGGCCCTGATGGCTCTCTCAGGGCTGGCATTGCTGCCCTGAGAGAGAGGGCTTCCCTGGATGGCTACTGCCTTTCTCCTGGTTCTTCCGGCTGATTTCGTCTTGGCCTGGAGGTGGTTGTCGGTGAGGTCGCGGTCTTCCTCGACCCCCGCCGGGCCGAATTGCCGGGGGCGTTTTTCTAGGAGTTTCGGATGTGTCCGATGCAGACCACCCTCTCGGCGGACAACAGCAATAGGCGATGGCCCTCAGCGAAGCGGACATAGAGGCGGTGGCGACTCGGGTGGCCGATCTGCTGCGGATGGGTCAGGCCAGCGCCGAGCTGGCTGACGCCGCCGAGATCGCGCGGCGGTTCGGGGTCAGCCGCGATTTCGTCTACGACCACGCCGACGATCTTGGCGCGGTGCGGCTCGGCAACGGTCCCAAGGCACGGCTCCGATTCGACCCGGCGAGAGTCAGCAGAGCCCTGCGGAAGCCTCCCCCGAAAGCCACACCGCCAAGCCGCCGACGCGCGCCCCGAAGCAGCTCCTCCCTACTCCCGATTCAGAAGCGATGACCACCGTGGCCGGTCCAGTCGTTATCCGAGCCTGGATGTACTGTTCTTGGAACATAAAGCGGCGACCCGCCGCGCGCCAACGCGAACGGGTCGCCTGACCACAAGGAGAACGGACCTCCTCATGGCTAACACCGATCCTATGGAGCGTGGCGATACCGGCGCCCCTCTTCCAATCACTTCACCCCGGCCCCGACCGTCGATCATCTCCAGGGGCGATCATTGATGCCCCGCAAGGCCAGCGGCAGCGTCGTTGCACCCAAGGGCGGACGGGGATGGGCGATCCGGTTCCGCGCCTACGGGAAGCGCCGCTATGTCGCGCTCGGTTCGTCTGCGGAAGGCTGGACCCAAGAGAAAGCAGAAAAGAAGCTCGGCCATGTTCTGGCCGATGTGGAGCGGGGCATCTGGAAGCCGGAAGCGCCGCCGCCCGACCAGGGACCGACGACCGCGTCGACCTTCCATGAGTTCGCGTCCGAGTGGTTTGAGGGCATCGCGCCCGAGCTTCGCGAGCGGACCCGAGTCGATTATCAGTGGCGGCTTTCCAATCACCTGCTGCCGTGCTTCGCCAAGCATCGGCTGTCGGCGATCACGGTTGAGGAAGTGGATCGCTACCGGCGCGAGAAGGTGCGCGAGAGCAAGGCGGTCGCGGCGGCGCGGGCGCGGCAGCTTGCGCTTCCCGAGAAGGACCGCAAGCGGCTAGTTCGACCCCTGTCGAACGGTTCAATCAACAAGACGATTCGGCTGCTCGCGATTGTCTTGGAACAAGCGGTGGAGTACGGCTACATAGACCGGAACCCGGCGAGGGGGCGGAAGCGGCTGCTGAAAGAGGACAAGCCGAGCCGCAGCTACCTACAGCCCGATCAGGTCGCGGCGCTGCTGGGCGCAGCGGGCAAGCTCGACGCCAAAGGTCGAGAGGGCGATCCTGGTCGCCGCCGTCCGCTACTCGCGACGTTGACACTGGCGGGCCTGCGGATCAGTGAGGCGCTTGATCTGCGCTGGCGGGACGTGAACCTAGAGGGGCGGCGCTTGCGGATCGCGGCGGCGAAGACCGACGCAGGGGTCCGTGAGGTCGACCTGACTCCTGTCCTGCAAGCACTCTTGACCGAGTACCGGAGTCGCAGCCCGTACACCAAGCCGGGGGATTTGGTCTTTCCGACCAGCGAGGGCAAGCGGGACAACCCCTCCAACGTTCGCAATCGCTTTTTGGATTCGGCGGCGAAGGTCGCCAACGCCGACTCGCGAGCGGCAAAGCGGGAACCGATGCCCGACCTGACGCCGCACTCGCTACGCCGGACCTTCATCTCTCTCCTGCTCGCCGCAGGGGCCGATGTGCCGTATGTCATGGCGCAGGCGGGCCATACCGACCCGAAGATGACCCTTGGCCTCTACGCCCAGGTAATCGCCTCCAAGACGGATCACGGCGCGGCGATGGATGGCCTCATTCTCGACGCTAGTTCTGCTGCCACTTCGATCCGATCAGGCGGAAAGCTTCAGTAGGCGTTAGTTTGAGGCCTATGGGCTTGATTGCCGGAGAGAAATTGACGTTTAGCAGCGACGAGGATGCGCTCGCCGCCTGGTCGAGCGACGAAAAAGTCAACGAGAAGTACATCCAGGGCGAGGTGCGAATCGTCACCGAGCAGGCTCGGTATCCGCTTTCCACCATCGCGGCAATGGTGGAGAGCGACGATTACGACCTTAACCCCGAGTTCCAGCGGCGCCACCGCTGGGATGTCGCAAAACAGTCTCGCTTGATTGAGTCGATTATTATGAACGTTCCGATTCCTCCTGTCTTCTTGTACGAGGACCGGTACTCGCACTATGAGGTTATGGATGGGCTTCAGAGACTGACGGCGATTGCTGAGTTCTATCGAGACCGCTATCAGCTCAAGAATCTTGGGGAGTGGGGCGAGCTGAATGGACGCTCGTACTCAGAGCTGCCCGAGCAGCTTCGCCGAGGGGTTGACCGTCGATACCTCTCGTCGATCATTCTCTTGCACGAGACGGCACGCGATGAGAAAGAGGCTCTGCGCCTTAAACAGCTGGTCTTCGAGCGAATCAATAGTGGCGGGGTGAAGTTGGAGCCTCAGGAGTCCCGCAACGCCATCTACAACGGGCCTCTGAATCAGCTCTGTATTGAGCTTGCTCGTAATCCGCACCTGTGCCATATGTGGGACATTCCGGCTCCCGGGGACGAGGGACCAGAAGAAAAGGATCTGCTTGCTAACGAGCGGTATCGAAAAATGCTCGACGTTGAGTTGGTGCTGCGGTTTTTCGCGCATCGTCAGCGCGAGGACCTAATGACGGGCTCCTTGGCGGAATATTTGGATGACTACCTAAAACATGGCAACCTTTTCTCGGAATCGGTCCTGAACGAACTGTCCGACCTGTTCCAGAAGACGGTTGCGCTGGTGCATGAGACCCTTGGCTATCGCGCCTTCTGGCTATGGCGCTATCGCCATGGTCATTGGGACTGGCTTCAGCGCCCAACGACCGTTGCCTACGACGCGCTCATGCACGTCTTTAGTGAGCGCCTTCACGTGGAGCATGAGCTTCGATTGAAGTCAGAGACTTTTCAGTCCGAGATCAAGGGCTTCTACGAAGAGCATGAAAAGAGCTTCGAGGCTCGATATACCAACCGAGCTAACCTTCGTGAGCGGGATCGACTATTTGGCGAGTTCGTGGACGGCGTCCTTGCCTCGTGACGATCTGTGTTCGCGAGCTTCAATCGGCTGAATCGCGATCTCGGTGTCTTGCGGGACTACATCTCGTTCTTGACCGAGGCAGTTGATGTCGGTCGACTAAGAATCCGCAAGGGACTGAAAATGTCCGAGCATGTCGCGGACCTTCAAGAGGCTCATAACAAGCTCGCAGACGCCGCCATGCTTCATGAGTTGAACTACTCAAGCACCGTAATCACGCTATACGGAGCGCTTGAGAGATTCGGGGAGAACAGCCTTGAAGACTATGTCCGATTCCTGAACGGCGTTTGCCCGTCGTATGGGCAACTACCTGAGCAGCTGCGTGAAGCACATCTTGAGGCGACCGTGAGACTTTTGCAATCTTCTGAACTGGAACGCCTTGGCTCTGCTGAGAGGATCGTCGCGGATCTGAATTCATGCCTACAAGGTGATCGACTCTATCGGTTGACTCCTGCGACGTTCTTCTTCCATACGGCCAACTTTCGACATGGCCTGTTCAATCAACTATGGACTCAAGTGGGAGTGAACAATCTCACTCAATGCATTGGGGAAGACGAGGCTTACATAGCTGCGGTGGAGGCAGTCGACCCAGGTATCTCAAAAGGATCATTCTTTCGCCTGGACGACATAGCCGAGCGGCGCAACGAGATTGCCCATGGCGTAGAGATCACTGAACTTTTATCTATGCAGTTGCTGCTTCAATACGTCGATATTGTTCAAGCCTTTGCAGCTGCCCTCTGGTCACAGGTCATGAGCGCAGCGCTCAAGTCCCTCACGCAGCATCATGCAGTAGCGCATGGAGATCCGGTTGCGGTATTCAACAATGAGATCGTCTGCGTCCGTTGCTCAACCGGCCAGCTTGGAGTGGGCGACCTGCTGATTGGACAGAGACCGGATGGGAGTTTCCGTGGCGGCGTCATTCTGGAAATGCAGGTCGACAACGATCCGGTCACGCAAATAGACGCATCCGAGAGTCCCATAGATGTAGGGCTGAAGGTTGGCTTTCATGCCAAGGAGAACGACAAATACTGGTCGCTATCGCAAACCGGTGACGTCGGCTTGCTCTGGCGGGAAGACCTATTCAATTAGGCCCATGAGGAATAAGGCCACGTCCGATCAACCGACCCCGAAATGCCCGGAAGTCCGCCTGATTGGGCAGCATTGGGCAGCAAGCCCACGCTGGAGAAGCTCGGATATCCCAGGCTGCGCTCCTAAGAACGCGGAAGCCCGCTCTGAGAGCGGGCTTCCGGACAAGCGGCTGATGGGACTCGAACCCACGACCTTCTGCATGGCAAGCAGACGCTCTAGCCAACTGAGCTACAGCCGCACACCGCGTGATTCTAGCTTTGCAATAGGGGATCCTGCGTCGAGCCCCGTACTGACCTGGCGTCGAAAGCTAACTCCCCCTGTAGCCTGAATGCCCCGACGGACGTTCAGCAACAATGCTCTTCCGCCAGATAATCCATGAGGACCTTGGCTGCGCCTCCTACTTGGTCGCCGACCGCGACGCGGGAGTCGCCGCCATCGTCGATCCCCAATGGGACATCGATCCCTATCTGCGGCTGGCCCGCCTGCACGGGGTGCAAATCGAGCACCTGCTGGAGACCCATAACCACGCCGACCACGTCTCTGGGCACGGTCGACTGGCGCGGGCGACCGGCGCCACAATCCACATCCACGAGCTGGCCAGCGCCGAGTACGCGCACGAGCCGCTCGCCGATGGCTGGGCCCTGGAGCTAGGCGAGGTAACGATCGAGGCGATCCATACGCCCGGGCACCGGCCCGAGCACACCTCCTTCCTACTACGCGACGCGAGCCGTGGCGGCGCCGCCTGGGCGGTGCTGAGCGGCGACTTGCTGTTCGTCGGCGACGTCGCCCGCCCCGACCTGGCGGTCGAGCCGCGCGAGGGCGCCGCCGGCATCTATCGCTCCCTGCACGAGCGGTTGCTGGCGCTAGACGATGAGGTCGAGGTGTGGCCGGGCCACCTCGGCGGTTCACTTTGCGGCAGCTCCGGGATCGACCTCAAGGCTTCCTCGACGATCGGGTTCGAGCGCCGCCACAACCGGGCACTCGGTTTCGCCAGCGAGGAGGAGTTCGTCGAGGACGCTATCTCCATGCTCGGTGACCGCCCACCGAGCGTCGAGCACATCGTGGCGCTCAATCGCGGGGCGCCGGTCGAAGGCTTCGGCACACCGGCGCCGCTGACTCCCCACGAGGTCGAGACCGCCGTCACAGCCGGCGCGATCGTGATCGATGGCCGCACCAACGAGCAGTTCGATGAGTCCCACATCGCCGGCGCGCTCAGCACCTCCGCCTATGACACTGGCTTCGCGACCAAGGTCTCACGCGTCGCCCCCCACGATGCCGAGCTGATCCTCGTCGCCGCCTCCGACGGCGACGAGCGCCACGCGGCCGAGCTGCTGGCGGCGGTCGGGCTGCCGGTGCGCGGCTTTCTGGAGGGCGGAATGACCGCCTGGCGCTCGGAGGGCCGGCCCGTGCGGCGAATCGAGCTGATCGACCCAAACGGACTGGCGGAGCGCCTTGAGACACCGGAGGCGCCGCTGGTGCTCGACGTCCGCAATGCAGCCGAGTTCGCCGCCGAGCACATCCCCGGCTCACTTCACATCCCCTATGGCGATCTGGGGCGCCGCCTTGACGAGCTACCGCGCGACCGGCCGATCGCGACGATCTGCCGCGGCGGCAAACGCAGCGGCCTCGCTGCCTCGATTCTTCAGCGGGAGGGCTTCGACGACGTCGTCCATATAGGACAAGGCGTCGGCGCCTGGCGCGACTATGGCCACCCGGTCGAAGGGGGCGTGAGAGCCGCGAGCCCCACGCTTTAGCCGCGCTCAGCGGTCCAGCTCGGCGAGGAGGTCGTGGAGGTCGAGCTGTCGGACGTACATCTCGACCCTCTGGCCGGGCTGTGGCTCAGGCCACTCCGCCTTCGGCCGGTCCCAATAGAGCTCAATGCCGTTGTGGTCGGGGTCGCTCAGGTAAAGCGCCTCGCTGACGCCATGATCTGAGGCCCCCTCGAGGCGCACGCCGGCCACGGTGAGTCGGCGCAGAGCAGCGGCGAGGGAACGACGAGTCGGGTAGCGAATCGCGAAGTGGTAGAGGCCAGTGCTAGCGGGCGGCGGTGGCGAGGCGCCCTTCGACTGCCATGAGTTGAGGCCGATGTGGTGGTGATAGCCGCCAGCTGAGACGAAAGCGGCGTCATCACCGTAGCGCTGCTGGAGCTCGAAGCCGAGCACGCCACAGTAGAAGTCGAGGGCGCGGTCGACGTCGGAGACTTTGAGATGGACGTGGCCGATGTCAACGCCGGGATCGATCGGCTCCGGGCTGCGCTCCGCCACCCGAGGACCTTACCGCCTCGCCGCAGCCCTATCTACCGTCCAGGGCCTCGTTGACGAGGCGGTCGGCGTCGGCATTCTCCTCGCGGCGAACGTGGCGAATTGACCAGCGATCAAAGGGCTCTAGGGCGCGCTTCACCTGGGCGTGTAGCTCGCGCATCGCCGCGTCTTTGACCTTGTACTCGCCTTTCACCTGGCGGACGATCAGCTCGGAATCGCCAACCAGCTCCAGCTCGCTCGCCCCCAGCGCCCCCGCACGTTCGATGCCGAGCAGCAGCGCCTTGTACTCGGCGACATTGTTGGTCGTCCGGCCAATTCGCTCCCCAACCTCCTCCAGCACCTCGCCATCAGCGTCGCGGACCACCGCGCCGATCGCCGCCGGGCCCGGGTTGCCGCGAGCGCCACCGTCGACGTTCACCGTAAGCCTGTTCACGGGATTCAGGCGACCGGCTCTCCGTCGGGGGCCCTGCCCTGCGCGGGTGCGCCGAGGCGGAGCTGCCCGCCGGGGGAGGCGCTCGCGTTCCACTGGCGGGCAGAGCCGTCGAGCTGGCCCACCTCGTCGCCCTTGTCGATCGGGAAGGTCGCGCGCAACTCGTCGCCGAGGTCGATGCCCCACTGGTACCAGGTCAGCTCCCAGGCGACCGTTATTCGAACCTCGCTGGGTGAGCCGGCGGCGGCTCCTACCGACACCCAAGGCTCGCCCAGCGACCGCATCAGGCCGGCGACGGTGCGGGCGGGCTCGCTTCCGTTGAAGCGAGCGACAGCACGCTCGAGGCGGCCCAGGGGAGACTCACCAACAGGATCCAAACGTCCCGTGCGCGCCCCGGGGGCAGCGGGGTCGACCCAGCCGAGCTTCTCTGCACGACCCCGACACAGCTCGCAGACCAGTTGGGACCCGCCCTTGGGTCTCATGTACACACGGGTGCGTTCTCCGGCCAGGATCGTGCGGCCGCAGACCGTGCAGGTCTCATCGAGGCTCACCCCCGCCAAATTACCAGCGAGCTATGCGGTGACCGCAGCACCCACGTGAGCGGCGGCGGCCACCTTGTAGGAGAGGTGCGCAGGCACCTCTTCGTAGCGCTCGAACTCCATCGTGAAGTCGGCACGGCCGCCGCTGATAGAGCGCAGGTCCGGCGCGTAGTCGAGCACCTCGGCCATTGGCACCTCGGCCCTCACCGCCGTCGTCGAACCCTTCGCCTCAATTCCCAAAGGGTGCCCGCGGCGTGAGTTCAGATCGCCGACCACGTCGCCGACGATCTCCTCGGGGCAGCTCACCGTGAGCCGGACGATCGGCTCCAGCAGGACCGGCTCGGCGCTTTCCATGGCTTCCTTGAATGCCATCGAGCCGGCGATCTTGAAGGCCATCTCTGAGGAGTCGACGTCGTGGTGCTTGCCGTCGAGGAGCCGCACGCGCACGTCCTTGACTGGGTAGCCGGCCACAGTGCCGTGCTCCATCGCCTCCCCCACCCCTTTCTCCACCGCTGGAATGAACCCGCCAGGGATCGCACCTCCCTTGACCGCGTTGACGAACTCCAGCCCAGCGCCATCCTCAGCCGGCTCGATCTCGATCTGGCAGTCGGCGAACTGGCCGCGTCCGCCCGTTTGCTTCTTGTAGCGAGCGTGCGCGGTGGCAGCCCTGCGGATCGACTCTCGGTAGGGAACCCGCGGCGGGTACAGCTCAACCTCCGCGCCGAAGCGCCGCCTCATCCGCTCGACGATCACCTCGATGTGGACCTGGGTAAGGCCGGCGATGATCTGCTCGCCAGTTTGCGGATCACGGTGGACGTCAAGCGTCGGGTCCTCCTCGCTCAGTCGCCTCACCGCCGCCGCCGCCTTCTCCTCATCCCCCTTGGACTTCGCCTCATAGGCAAATGCCATCACCGGGGCCGGAAGGTCGAGCGGAGGGAAGGCGAAGTCCTGCTGGCTCTCGCAGAGCACGCCTCCGGCGCGGGTCTCCTTCAGCTTGGCGACGGCGCCGATCTCCCCCGCGCCAAGCTCGGGCACCGGCCTCAGTGCCTTGCCAAGGGGCCGGAAGAGTTGGCCGACCCGCTCCCTGTGGTGTCGGGTGACATCGACTGCATGGGAGTCGGAGCGCAGGGTGCCGCGATAGACCCGGAAGAGGTTGATGCGGCCGGCGTAGGGATCGGCCAACGTCTTAAAGACGTATGCCAGCAGCGGCCCACCCTCGTCGGGTTCGACCTCGACAGCCTCCACGTTGGAGCGAAGCGCCGTCACCGCCCCGCGCATCGCCGGCGAGGGGAGGTCCTCGACCAGCGCGTCGAGCAGGCGGTCGGCGCCGAGGTTCTTCGTCGCCACGCCGCAGGTGACCGGGAATAGCCGCCCCTCCGTCACCCCCTGCTTCAGCGAGGCAACGATCTCAGCGTGGTCGATCCGCTCGCCGTCAAGGTAGCGCTCCATCAGCTCGTCGGAGTTCTCGGCCACCTCGTCCATCAGCCTCTCCCGGTAGACCTCAGCCTGGGCGTGCAGCTCCTCAGGGACCTCGATCTGCTCGGCACTGCCGCGGCCAGCGCCGTCATAGACAAAGGCCTTCATGTCGATCAGGTCGATGACGCCACGGATCTCTCGCTCGATGCCGATCGGGAACTCGGTGGCGACAACATGAGGGCCGAAGGCCGCCTTCAACGAGTCGAGCGCGGCGAAGAAATCGGCCCGCTCACGGTCGAGCATGTTGACGAAGACGAGCCGCGACAGGCCCTCGGCGTCGGCCCGGCGCCAGAGTCGCTCGGTATGGACCTCGACCCCGGCGGCGGCGTTTACGACGACCACCGCGGCGTCGGCGACACGCAGCCCGGCGGCGGCGTCGGCGACGAAGCTTGGCTCTCCCGGCGTGTCGATCAGGTTGATCTCTCGCCCGTTGTGCTCGAAGCCGGCGACCACGGCGCCGATCGACATCTGGCGCTCCTGCTCGTCGGGCTCGTGGTCAGAGACCGTGGAGCCATCGGCGACGGCGCCGAGCCGGTTGATCGCGCCCGCCTCGAATAGCAGCGCCTCATACAGGCTCGTCTTGCCGCTTCCCCGGTGCCCGATCAGGGCGACGTTGCGAATCCGGTCAGCGGCCTTGTGCGGCACACCGAGAAGCTACACCTGTTGCAAACCTGACTTCAACCGCATCACGGCCTTGGTGTGGAGCTGTGAGACGCGCGACTCGGTCACCCCGAGGACCTCGCCGATCTCGCGCAGGGTGAGGTTCTCGTAGTAATAGAGAGCCACGACCAGCTGCTCGCGCTCGGGCAGCGAGGCGATCGCCTCGGTGAGGCGGTCCTTTACCTCGCTACTCGCCAGCGCCTCCTGAGGGTCATCGGCGCTGTGGTCGGGGATCGTGTCGAGCAGGGAAACCTGGTCGCCGGAGGAGTCTGAGACCGTCCAGAGCTCGTCGAGCGCATAGACGGAGGAATTGGCGATCTCCAGTAGCGAGGATTGCAGGTCCTCTTCGGTGATCCCGAGCTTCGCGGCCAGCTCAGCCTCGGTCGGGGCTCGCTGCAGTTCGTGCTCGAGCTTGGCCTGGGCGCCTTCGATCTCGCGGGCGCGGGAGCGGACAGAGCGAGGCACCCAGTCCAGCGAGCGCAGTTCGTCGATGATCGCGCCGCGGATGCGCGTCATCGCGAAGGTCTCGAATTTGATCCCGCGCTCGGGCTCGAACCGCTCGATCGCGCCGATCAGGCCCATCAGGCCGTAGGAGATCAGGTCGGCGTCCTCCACGTGGGACGGCAGTCCGGCACCGAGACGGCCGGCGACGAACTTGACCATCGGCGAGTAGGCCACCACCAGCCGCTCCCGCGCCGAGGGATCGCCATCGTCCTTGTAGCGGCGCCACAGGTCACGCAGCTCCACCTCTTTTACGCCGGTCTCCATGGGCCTTTCATCGATTCTACGGTTGTGCGGGGGTTTTCGGGTTCAGGCGCGAGGGTGGGTGGCGGCATAGGTGTCGCGCAGGCGGGCAGCGTCGACGCGTGTATACACCTGGGTGGTGGAGATGGAAGAGTGGCCAAGCAGCTCCTGGATGGTACGCAGATCGGCGCCGCCCTCCAAGAGATGGGTGGCGAATGAGTGACGCAGGGCGTGCGGGGAGACGCCGCCAGCGATCGCCGCTTCCCGCGTCCAGATGCCGAGGCGACGAGTGACGTCGGAGTTCGAGAGGCGGCGTCCGCTCTTGGAGAGAAAGAGGGCTCGCTCGCGAGGAACGGCGAGAAGGGCGTGGCGGCCGCGCTCCGTATAGCGGCGAAGCGCATCCTGCGCCGGCTCCCCCACCGGCAGCAGCCGTTCCTTTGAGCCCTTGCCGAGCACCCGCAGCTGCTCGGTCTCATAGTCAAGCGCCCCAAGGTCGAGGTTGACGATCTCCTCGCAGCGCAGGCCACAGGAGTAGGCCAACTCCAGCATCGCCCGGTCTCGCAACTCCAGGGGCGTTCGGGCGGGGATCTGCTCCAGCAGCAAGCGCATCTGCTCCTGGGAGAGCACCCGCGGCAGCTTCTCGGCCCTCTTCGGACTGGAAACGAGGTCGGCGGGGTTATGGGCGAGCCGCCCGGTGCGGACGAAAAGGTCAAAGAGGCCGCGGATCGCGGCTAGCTTGCGGGCCACGGTGGCGGGCGCGGAGCCGGCGGCTGAGAGCCCGGCACCGTAGCGACGCACGTCGCGGTAGCGTAAGTCGCCGGGGATAAGGCCGCGCTCCTTCGCCCATTCGGCGAACTGGCCGAGGTCGATCCCGTAGGCGCGCCTCGTCCGCTCGGCCGAGCCGCGCGCCCGCAGGTCCCGGTCGAAGTCCGCGATCGCCTCTTCCCAGTTCATGAAGGGGGGTTCGGCGTATGCCCTTCCGGGCCTTCAGCCGACCCTCGGTGGATATCTTTCGCCGGTGCGCTCCAAGGATGAGGTTCGCGAAGAAGTCTGGAAGGCGATGGATCACGAGGGCGTCTCCCGGTTCCCGGGCGCCGAGGGGCGGATCCCGAACTTCGCCGGAGCAAAGCTTGCCGCCGAGAAGCTGGCCGGGCACAGGCTCTGGAAGCGCGCCCGGGTTATCAAGGCCAACCCTGACTCGCCACAGACCTACGCGCGGCGGATAGCGCTGGAAGAGGGCAAGACCGTGATCATGGCGGTGCCGCGGCTGCGCGACCCTCACCCTTTCAGGGTGCTGGACCCAAAGGAGCTTTCCAAACAGGCCGTGAAAGAGGCGGCGACGATCAAGGGGGCGCTGCGACACGGGCGCGTGACGGCGCTCGACGAGTTGCCCGAGATCGATTTCTTGTTATGCGGGTCGGTCGCGGTCAACCTCAGCGGGGCGCGGATCGGCAAAGGCGGCGGCTACTCCGACCTTGAGTACGGGATCCTGATCGACGCGGGAAAGATCGACAGCCACACCACCGTGGCGACCACCGTGCACCCGACCCAGATCCTCCGCCACCACCTGATGATGACCGCACACGACCTCCCGGTCGACCTGATCGCCACCCCGCGCGCGGTGATCGACGTGGAGCGCCAGTACGAGCGTCCACGCGGCATCCTCTGGGACCACCTTCAGCCCCCGCAGATTCGCGAGATCCCGGTGCTAGAACGCATGGGGTATGCGTAATTAGCTTTTTGAAGCGGCTTGCGACGCTTCAGATTTCGCTCTGCGCCACTGGTGCGCCAGCCAGGCCTCGCCTCACTCCGGGCCACTCGCCATGCAGGAAACCCGGCAGAGGACCCTGTGTCGAGAGATCTGCGCCGGCCAGCGGCATGGAGATTCGGTCAAGCTCGATTTAGCCGACTTCAGCGCCACCCGGGTAAGTCGTTTTGAACGACTGGATCGGCCCCATCGAGGCAGCCCCTAGCCATCACCGGCGAATCGGGCGCTCGCGCTTGGAGATCTTCGAGCGAACGGATCGCATGCCCCAGCTTGAGCGCCCCGCCCGCTTCAACGCCCTGCTTGACGAGTTCCTTTCGACGAGCTAACCGGTGATCGCACCCACCGCGGCCGAGCTGACCGCGGCCGCGTACTTCGCCATCACGCCTCGGCGATAGACCGGCTCGGGGGCCTCGTACTCCGCTATCCGCCTGGCGATCTCCTCCTCAGAGAGGGCAACGTCAAGGCGGCGGGCATCGACGTCGAAGCTGATCTCATCGCCCTCCCGCACGGCTGCGATCGGGCCGCCCTTGACCGCCTCCGGGGCGACGTGGCCGGCCATCAGCCCGCGGGTCGCGCCGGAGAAGCGCCCGTCTGTGAGCAGCGCGACCTCCTCGCCGAGACCCTCGCCAACGATCGCCGCGGTCACCTGGAGCATCTCCCGCATCCCCGGACCGCCTGCCGGGCCCTCGTTGCGGATCACGACGATGTCGCCGGGCCGGATCTGCTGTTCCTTGACCGCGCGGAAACACTCCTCCTCGGACTCAAAGACGCGGGCGGGGCCGAGCTGTTTGGTGCGCTCGGTGCCGGCGAGCTTGACGACCGCGCCTTCCGGGGCGAGGTTGCCGCGCATGATCGCCAGGCCGCCCTCGGGCTTCAGGGGGTCAGAGATCGCCCGCACGACCTCTTGGCCCTGGGCCTCGGTCGCCGCCTCGGCCTCCTCGCCGACCGTGCGGCCGCTGACCGTGATCGCACCGCCGTGCAGGATGCCGGCCTCGGCGAGCCGCTTGAGGATCAGCGGCACACCGCCTGCCCGGTAGAGGTCGGTGGCGACGAAGCGCCCTCCGGGCTTGAGATCGGCGAGCAGCGGGGTGGCACGAGAGATCCGCTCGAAGTCGTCGATATCGAGCTCGATACCGGCCTCGCGGGCCACCGCGAGCAGGTGAAGGACGCCGTTGGTGGAGCCACCCGAGGCGCAGACGCAGGCGATCGCGTTCTCCAGCGAGTCGCGGGTGATCACCCGACTCGGCCGCAGGTCATCCACCAGCACCCTCATCACCAGCTCGCCGATCTTCTCGGCGACGCTCCCCTTCTCGTCGTCTTCGGCGGGGACCATTGCCGAGCCGCCCGGGCTGATCCCCAGCGCCTCGAAGGCGCAAGCCATCGTGTTGGCGGTGAACTGGCCGGCGCAAGCGCCGGCCCCCGGGCTGGCGACGCCCTCCAGGTCGCGCAGGTCCGCGTCGCTCATCTCGCCCGCCGCGTGGGCGCCGATCGCCTCGAAGACGTCGAGGATCGTCACATCGTGGCCATGCCAGCGGCCGGGGGCGATCGAGCCGCCGTAGAGCATCACCGAGGGGACATCGAGCCGAGCCAAGGCCATCACGCAGCCCGGGATCGTCTTGTCGCAAGCCGAGAGCGCCACGATCGCGTCGAACTGATAGCCGCGGGCCATCAACTCGATCGAGTCGGCGATCACCTCGCGGCTGATCAGCGAGGCCTTCATCCCCTGGGTTCCCATCGTGATCCCGTCAGAGATCGCGATGGTGTTGAACTCCATCGGGGTGCCCCCTGCTGCCCGCACACCCGCCTTGACGTGCTCGGCGAGGCCGCGCAGGTGGAAGTTGCAGGGCATCGCCTCGGTCCAGGTGTTGGCGATCCCGACCGTCGGCCGGCTGAGGGCGTCGTCGTCAAAGCCGATGCCCTTCATGTAGGCGCGCGCGGCGGCGCGATCGGGACCGTCGAAGAGGACGCTGGAGCGCGGGCGCGGGAGGCTGCTTGTCGTGCCGGCGTTCGTGCTCATGGGCTGAATCTAGTCAGCCGGACAACCCGATGTCATAGCGAGCATCGGCGGCGAGGCCGAACACGTCGACCGGACCGGCGCCGGCGCCGATCTCTCTGAGGCCGGCGCCGACCGCTGCCGAGGTGATCTCCCTCGCCTTGCGGGCTGCCCCCAGGGGCGTCTCTCCACGCGCCAGAAAGGCGGCGAGCACCGAGGAGTGCGTACAGCCCGAGCCATGCGAGGCGCCGTCGGGGTGACGCTCGCCCTCGATCGCTATCAAGTCGCCACCGTCGAAGAAGACGTCGACGATCTCCTCGCTGTGGCCACCGGTGAGGACCACCGCACGCGGCCCCAGCGCCAACACCTCGCGGGCGAGGTCCTCCTGCGAGCGTTGGACCCCCGCCCCGGTCAACTCCCTGGCCTCCAAGATATTCGGAGTGAGGACCGTGGCGAGCGGCAGCAACCGCTCGACCAGCGCCCGCCGCGCCTCCTCCTCAAGCAGGGTGGCACCGCTCTCGGCGACCATCACAGGGTCGACCACGATCGGGACCTCGCCTACCAGGCCCAGCGCCTCGATGACCGCGTCCACCGTCGCCGCGTCGCCGAGCATCCCGACCTTCACCGCGTCGACGCCGATATCGGCAACGACAGCGCGCACCTGGGTGAGGATCATCGCCGGCGAGACCGCCTCGATCGCGTCGACCCCCACGGTGTTCTGGGC
Source organism: uncultured Solirubrobacterales bacterium (assembly GCA_963803755.1). Lineage (GTDB taxonomy): Bacteria > Actinomycetota > Thermoleophilia > Solirubrobacterales > 70-9 > CAVUPF01. The sequence goes on along the minus strand of CAWDNP010000007.1, from coordinate 541,606 downwards.
GGTGATCGCAGTTATCGCGGTCATTCCGTGGACCCCGCAACGGGCGAAAGCCTTCAAGTCAGCCTGGATGCCGGCGCCGGCGCCGGAGTCAGAACCGGCGATCGACAGGACGGCTGGTATCCGCCGTGAATCCACGCCTGCAGACTAGAGGCGCGCCGGTACTTCGAGCGCCCGGGCGAGGACATGGACGATGAGCACCTGGAGGGGCGTCTGATTCAGTTGGCGAGCTCGAGCTGGCTGTAGGCCACCGAGCGGAAGGAGCGGCGGTGAAGGGGCGATATCCCGATGCGGCCGATCGCCTCGCGATGCTCGGGGGTCGAGTAGCCGACATGCTCCTCAAAGCCCCAGCCTGGGTGCTCGCCGGCGGCGGCGCACATGTAGCGGTCGCGGGTCACCTTGGCGAGGACCGACGCAGCCGCGATCGCCGCGCTGGTCCCATCCCCTTCGATCACCGCCCGATGCGCCACCCGACAGCCGGGCAAAGAGAAGCCGTCGACCAGGCAGGTCGTCGCGCCAGCGGGCGGATCCAGCCGCTCCAGAGCGCCCGCCAGGGCCTCGATGTTGGTGACGTGCAGGCCGCGCTTGTCAATCCCGCGGACGCAGCGCACAACGACGCTGACCCGGGCCGCGGCCCCCAGCACGCTCGGGTAGATCTCCTCGCGGCGCTCGGCGGTCATCTGCTTGGAGTCGTGCAGGCCGGCCAGGGAGCGGCGGTCGGCGTGGGAGAGCGTCTCATAGTCGAGCAGAACCGCGGCAGCGACCAGCGGCCCGGCCAGGCACCCTCGGCCGGCCTCATCAGCGCCGGCGACGAGACGGCTCCCGAGCCCGCGGTCGAAGCTGAACAGACGGCGGGTCCGCGCCAGCCTGCGGCGGTGTGACCGGCCCTTAGAGGAGCCCGATGCGGTCCGGAGGCCAGTAGGTGGCAAAGGCCTTGCCGATGATCCAGCTGCGGGGGATGGGGCCCCAGAAACGGCTGTCGTCGCTCGCCCCACGGTTGTCCCCCATCATGAAGTAGTAGTCGGGCGGAACGGTGATCGGCTTTGGCAGGTTGCAAGCGGCGCCGTCGCTACAGGGGTTCGTATACGGTTCGCTCTTCTTCTCCACCCCGTTTACGACCGGGTGACCTTCGCGGATGCTGACGGTGTCGCCCGGCCCGGCGACGATCCGCTTGATGAAGTTCTGGCTGGACTCGGACTTGGTCGGCCTCGGGCAGGGCTCGCCGACTTCGATCGGCTGGCGACCCTTGACCGTTATTCCGCATTCGGAGCCACTGTCGGCTCCGGTCGGTGGGTGGAAGACGACGATGTCGCCGATCGAGGGGCTTTCGAAATGGTAGATGAAGCGGTTGACCAGGACCCGCTGTCCGACGATCAGGGTGGGTTCCATCGACTGCGAAGGGATCTGGTAGGGCTTGACGATCCAGGCCTGGATGCCAAGCGCCAGCCCCAGCGCCAGCGCCACGATGACGACCAGCTCGACCAGCCCGCCGGCTCTACTCTTCGGCTTGGGGATCGAGGGTCTCAGTCCGAGTCCTCGCCGGAGTCGCTGGCCTCGGTGGCCGGCTCCTCTTCCTCGGCATCCTGCGCCGCGGCGGTGTCCTCGGTCTCCCCAGCCTCGGGCGCCTCAGCGTCCGTTTCTGGCGCTGCCTTCTCCTCTCGCGCCTCGACCTCAGGCGCCCCGGTCTCGACGGCCGGCTCCTCCTCAGATCCGGTCCCCTCTGGGGACTTCGCAACCTCGGCCTCCTCCTGGGTCACGCCCTCGGCATCGACCGCTCCGGACTCGGCAGCGCCGCTCGGCGTAGAGACCAGCTCCTCATCGATCCCCCAGCGCCGCTCGGCGACGCGGGCGGCCTTGCCGATCCGCCCCCGCAGGTAGTAGAGCTTGGCCCGCCGTACGTCGCCGCGGGCGGCGATCTCCAGCTTCTCGATCTTCGGCGAGTGCAGCGGGAACGTCCGCTCCACCCCCACCCCAAAAGACTGTTTGCGGACCGTGAAGGTCTCCCGCGCGCCGGAGCCCTGCCGCCGTAGGACGATCCCCTCGAAAACCTGGGTGCGGCGGCGGTTGCCCTCGACCACCTGGAAGTGGACGCGCACGCGATCGCCGGGGCTAAAGGAGGGAAGCCCCTGCCTCAGCTGGCGACGCTCGATGCTGTCGATAACGCTGCTCATTGGCGAGAAAAAACCGCCGGGCCCAGACGCAGGACGCCGCGCGGTGGCGGAATGGTAGCTACTCCGGGTCAGAGCCGAGCTGCTCGACCCTGGCGCGACTCTGCTCGGCCCGCCACGCTCGGACCCTCTCGTGATCGCCGGAGACCAGCACCTCGGGCACCCCCCAACCGCGGTAACGGGGTGGCCGCGTGTAGTGGGGGTACTCCGGAGCGCCCTCCAGCGCCTGGCTAAAGGACTCCTCCACGGCGCTTCGCTCGTGACCGAGGGCGCCGGGCAGCTTCCGCATCACCACGTCCGCCACGACCATCGCCGGCAGCTCCCCCCCGGCCAGCACATAGCGCCCGATCGAAACCTCCTCATCTGCCAGGTGCTCGTGAACCCGCTCATCAAACCCCTCATACCGCCCGCATAGCAGCGCCAGATGAGGCTCCGCGGTCAGCTCGTCGGCCAACTCGTCATCCAGCAGCCTGCCGGTGGGCGAGAGCAGCACGACCCGTGGCCTCCCCCCGCTCGAATATGCGGCCCCCAGCGCCGCATCCACCACGTCGACCCGCAGCACCATCCCCGCTCCGCCCCCGTAAGGCGCATCGTCGACCTGCCCCGCTCCAAGCGGCGTCGTATCGCGATAGTTGAACAACCGCAGCTCGTTCCCCTGGTCCAACGCGTTTCGAACCGACCGCTGCGACTGAAACCAGTCGAACGCCTCGGGAAAGAGGGTGAAGATGTCGAGCTTCAATCGAGGATGTCGACTATCACGCGGCGATCGATCCGCACCGCCGCGGCCTTGGCGATCGTGCGGATCGCATTGGCAACACGCCCGCCCTTGCCGATCACCCGCCCAAGGTCCCCCTCGGCGACAGTGATCTCATAGACCAGGTCGCCGTCCTCTTCCAGCTCCTCGACGACGACGGCTTGTGGGTCCTCGACTAGCGCCCTGACGAGGAACTCAAGCAGTTCGGTCACGTCAAGGCCTAACTGCCGGAGGCGGCGATGCCCTTGGTGCGAAGCAGACCGGCGACCGTCTCGGAGGGCTGGGCGCCGTGCTCGAGCCAGTGGCGCGCTCGCTCCTCGTCGAGCTCGATCAGCGAGGGCTCGGTCTGCGGGTTGTACCGGCCGATCGTCTCGATCGTGCGCCCGTCGCGCGGCGAGCGCTTGTCGGCGACGACGATCCGCCAGATCGGGTTCTTCTTCGAACCCACGCGCCTGAGTCTGATTCGGACAGCCATGAGCCGCGAGAGGTTAGCGCCTGCGGACCTTCGTCCGTGGCGCGCCCCCGGCCATCTGCGCTAGCTGTTGGGGGTCGGGCACCTTGCCCGAGGCCATCTGCCTCATCAACTTGCGCATCTGATCGAACTGCTTGACGAGCTGGTTGACCTGCTGGACCTTGGTCCCTGAGCCCGTCGCTATCCGCTTGCCGGCGGGAGCCGTTGATCCTCGCCGGGTCGGCGCGCTCGCTCGGGGTCATCGAGAGGATGATCGCCTCGACCCGGTCCAGCTCCCCCTCGTCGACGTCGGCGCCCTTCAGCTGCTTCATCGCTCCCATCCCCGGCAACATCCCGATCAGGCCGCTGAGCGGGCCCATTTTGCGCACCTGGCGCATCTGCTGAAGGAAGTCCTCGAGCGTGAACTGGTCGCGGCGCAGTTTCTCCTGGAGGTCGAGGGCCTGCTTCTCGTCGACCTGCTGCTCGGCCTTCTCGATCAGGCTGAGCACGTCGCCCATCCCGAGGATTCGGGAGGCCATTCGGTCGGGGTGGAAGCGATCGAAGTCCTCCAGCTTCTCGCCGGTCGAGGCGAAGAGGATCGGTTTGCCGGTCACCGCCTTGACCGAGAGCGCGGCGCCGCCGCGCGCGTCCCCGTCGAGCTTGGTCATCACCACCCCGTCGAACTCGGCCGCCTCGGCGAAGGCCTCGGCGACCCCGACTGCATCCTGGCCGGTCATCGCGTCGACCACCAAGAGCACGTCGTTGGGCTCGGTGCACTTGCGGATCCGGGACAGCTCGGCCATCAGGTCCTCGTCGACGTGGAGGCGGCCCGCGGTGTCGACGATCACTACGTCGCGGTCCTCCTCGCGGGCGCGTGCAAGCGCCCACGCGGCGATCTCGACCGGGTCGCGGTCGGCTCCCTGCTGGTAAACGTGGGCGCCGGCCCGCTCCCCGACGGCGACGAGCTGGTCTATCGCGGCTGGCCGGTAGAGGTCGCAGGCGGCGAGTGCGACGTCTTTGCCCGAGGCGCCGAGGTGCAGCGCGAGCTTGGCGCAGGCGGTCGTCTTGCCGGAGCCCTGCAGGCCGGCCATCAGGATCACCGTGGGGCCGTTTGGGGCGAAGGCGAGCTCGCGCGCCGCCCCGCCCATCAGCTCCGTCAGCTCCTCGTTGACGATCTTCACCACCTGCTGGCCCGGGGTCGAGGCTCTCCAGCACCTCGGCGCCGAGGCAGCGCTCCTTGAGGGTCGCGGTAAAGGATTTGACGACTTTGAAGTTGACGTCGGCCTCGAGCAGGGCGAGGCGGATCTCCCGCATCGCCGCATCGACGTCGGGCTCGGTCAGCTTGCCGCGCGAGCGCACCTCGGAGAGGGTCGCCTGGAGACGATCTGAGAGCTGGTCGAACATCGGCCCCCAGCTTAGATGGCGTCAGTCGGCGAGCAGCGCCCGGGCGAACTCGGCCGGGTCGAAGGGGCGCAGGTCCTCGAGCGACTCGCCGATGCCGATCAGCTTCACCGGGATCCCGAGCTCGCTCGCGATCGCCAGGGCGATGCCGCCCTTGGCCGTGCCGTCGAGCTTTGTGAGGACGACGCCGTCGACCCCGACCGCCTCGGAGAAGACCTTCGCCTGGCGCAGGCCGTTTTGCCCGGTGGTGGCGTCGATCGAGATCAGCGTCTCGTGCGGAGCCCCGGGGAGCTGCTCGGCGATCACCCGGCGCACCTTGGCCAGCTCGTCCATCAGGTTGCCCTGGGTGTGCAGGCGCCCGGCGGTGTCGACGATCACGACGTCGGCGCCGCGGGCGCGGGCAGCGGAGATCGCATCGAAGGCGACGGCGCCGGGGTCGGCGCCGGGGTCTGAGCGGACCAAGTCGGCGCCCGCCCGCTCGGCCCAATCGCGAGCTGCTCGGCCGCCGCGGCGCGGAAGGTGTCGGCCGCGGCGAGGACGACGGAGAGCCCGAACTCCTTCGAGAGCTGCCAGGCGATCTTGCCGATCGTCGTCGTCTTGCCGGTGCCGTTGACGCCGACCACCAGCATCACCGCCGGATCGCCGCTGAGGTCGATCGGCGCGCGGCCAGCTCGAGGCGACCTCGGCCAGGATCTCGATCAGCCTGTCGCGCACGGCGCCGACGTCGGCGGACACGGCGCCGGACTCGACCTCCCGCTCCAGCCGCTCGACCACGGTCGCGGTGACCGGCGCGCCGACGTCGGCGAAGATCAGCGCCTCCTCGAGCCGCTCCCAGGTCTGCCTCGTCGATCCGGTCGAAGAAGCTGGCGGAGATCTCCTCGCTCAGCGCCTGGCGGCTCTTGGAAAGGCTCTCGCGCAGGCGGCGGATGACCCCGCGGCGCTCCTCCGCAGCTTCCTCGGCGGGCGTTGGCTCGCGGGCTCGCGCGCGCCGAGGTCGAAGATCTCCTGCCAGGAGGTGGGCACCGATCAGGCTGCCGCCGCGGAGCCGGGCGGCGTTGCCGCCTCGCCGCCCTCGCCGCCCGCCTCATCCTCCTCCGCGCCGGTGGCGATGCCGGCGAAGGGCGGCGGCCCCTCTGCAGCCGCGGCCGCTTCGCGCGGCAGGCGGCGGGAGACGACCCTGGTGACGCCGTCGCCCCCCATGCTGACCCCGTAGAGCACGTCGGCGGCGTCCATCGTGCGCTTCTGGTGGGTGACGACGATGAACTGGGCGCGGTCGGAGAAGCGACGGACCAGCTGCAGGAAGCGGTCGATGTTGGCGTCATCGAGCGCCGCCTCGACCTCGTCGAGGATGTAGAAGGGGCAGGGTCGGGCGAGGAACACGGCGAAGACGAAGGCGAGCGCGACCAGCGCCTTCTCGCCGCCGGAGAGCAGCGAGAGCTTGCGGGTCGACTTGCCGGCCGGGGTGACCTCGATCTCGACCCCGAGCTCCTCGCGCTCCTCCTCATCGCCGCCGGGCTCCTCCTCGCTCTCCCCAGCGTCTCGGACCGGGTGCAGTCTGACCCGGCGCAGGCGCCCGCGCCCGCCCGGGAAACAGGTGCTCGACCATCTCCTCGAAGTTCTGTGCGGTCGCCTCGAATGTCTCATCGAAGGCGCGTTCGATCTCGCGGTCGACATCGCGGATCAGCGTCTCCAGCTCGCGCATCGCCCGCTCGGTGTCCTCGCGCTGGGACTCCAGGCCTTCGACGTGCTCGCGGGCCTCCTCGTACTCGCGCTCGGCCAGCGGGTTGACCGGACCGATCTGGGAGCGACGGCGCTCCAGGCGCTCCAGCTGACGGTCGACCTCGGCCCGCTCCTCCTCCGTCAGTGGCTGCTCGGCTGGGCCGAGTGCCTCGCCGAGGCGCTCGGCGATCGAGGCCAGCTCCCTCTCCGCCTCCACGCGCCGATCGCCGAGGTGGGCCGCCTCGACCTCGGCCTTGGTCAGCTCATCCGCTGCGGCCTTCATCTCCGCCTGCAGCTCGAACTCGCGCTGCGAGCAGGCCCGCATCTCCTCGGCGATCTCATCGCCCTCGCCCTCACCGCCGAGCACCCGGCCCTCGGTCCGCTCGACCCTGGCGCTAATCGCGGCCCCAGCCGGCCTCGATCGAGGCCGCGGCGTCGCGCACCTCCGCCAGCAGCTCCTCATCGGCGCCGAGCCGGCCGCGCAGCGCCTCGCGGTGGCGCTCGCCCAGCAGCCCCTCGGCCCGACGGGCGTGGCGCACGGCGCCGCTCGGCGCCGCTGCGCACCGCCCCAAGCGCGGACTCGCGCGCCGACTCTGACGACTCGCGCCGCGCGAGCGCGGTCAAGCCCCTCGGTGGCGCTCGCCAGACCGGCCTCAATCTCGCCCAGCTCCTCCTCCAGCTTGCGCGCCCGCTCGGCCGGGGCGCCACCCGCGGCGCCGAGATCAAGCGTCAGCGGCCCCAGCTCGAGCCGCAGCGCCTCCAAACCCGCGGCCAACTCGGCCTCGCGAGCGGCGAGGCTCGCGGCGCGCACCGCGAGGCGCTCCTGCTCGGCGCGCAGCCTGGTCAGCAAGCCCCATGCCTGGGTGCGCTCTCGGTCGCGGGCGGCGAAGCGCTCCTCGGCGGCGCGGCGGCGCTCGCTTACCCCGGCCAGTCGCTCCTCGACCTCGGTCCGGCTAGCCCGCGCCTTCTCGGCGGCCTTCTCGGCGGCGGCCGCCCGGTCGGCCCCGAAGCGCAGCTCCTCGGCGACCAGCCGCCCGCGCAGGCCAAGTTCCTCACGCTCGATCCGCGCCCCCAGCTCCGCCGCCTGCGCCTGGCGCTTCAGCGGTCGCAGTCGGGCGCGGGCCTCGCGCTCGAGGTCGAGCGCCCGGTCGAGGTTCTCGCGGGCGGCGCGCAGCTTCAGCTCGGCCCGGCGGCGACGCTTACGGTGCTTGCCGAGACCGGCCGCCTCCTCGACCAAGAGGCGTCGCTCGCGGGGCTTGGAGTGGACGATCGACTCGACCCGGCCCTGGCTGATCACCGAGTGCATCTCGCGACCTAGGTTGGCGTCGGAGAGGACCTCGACAACGTCGACCAAGCGGCAGCGGGCGCCGTTTAAGCGGTAGCCGCCCTCGCCGGAGCGGTCGAGGCTGCGCTGTACGGCGATCTCGGAGAACTCGGTCGCGGCGCGGCCTTCGGAGTTGTCGATCACGACCTCCACCTCGGCCGAGCGGCGCTGACCGACGCCCTTGCCCCCGGCAGAGATCACGTCCTGCATCGAGGCGCCGCGAATCGCCCCCGGGCTCTGCTCGCCGAGCGCCCACAGCACCGCGTCGGTGATGTTCGACTTGCCGGAGCCGTTGGGCCCGACGATCACGCTGACGCCGGGCGAGAACTCCAGCCTCGCCCGCTCGGGGAAGGACTTGAATCCCTTCATCGTGATCGATCTCAGATACATCTCTTCCTCGGTCTCAGGGTCGCTAAGGCTCGCGGTTGAGTCGGACGCGAAGCGAGCCATCCCGCTCAGCCCCCGAGCCGCTTCAGCGCCTGCTCAGCCGCCGCCTGCTCGGCCGCCTTCTTGCTGCGGCCCTCGCCCTGCCCCGACGCGCTCGGAGTCGACGATCGCCGCCACCTCAAAGGTGCGCCGGTGCGGTGGGCCGGTCGCGGCGAGGACCTCATAGCTTACCCGCGCGCCCCGCCGCGCGAGCAGCTCCTGCAGGGCGGACTTGAAGTCGATCCTGGTCTCGGCCGCGTGCTCGATCCGGGACTCGAACGCCTCCCCCACCGCAGCCGCTGTCGCGCTCAAAGCCGAAAGCGAGGTAGCAGGCTCCGATCAGGGCCTCGGTTGCCTCCGGCAGCGGCCGCTCGCCGCCGAGCAGGACCTCGGCCGGGATCGCCGCCGGCCCTCCGGCGGGCTCGGCCTCCCGAAGCATCTCCGCCACCCCGAGCAGGCGACCGACCTCGGCGCAGGAGACGCCGCTGACCGCCTGGTTGTGGACCTTGGTGAGACCGCCGGAGTCGAGATCGGGAAAGCGATCAAAGAGGCTGGAGGCAACCGAGAGCCCCAGCACGCTGTCGCCGAGGAAGGCGAGACGCTCGAAGGAGTCGACGCGGTCCTCGGTCCACGAGGAATGGGTCAGCGCCTGGCTCCTCAGGCTCGGCCGGCAAATCGTCGATCAGGGCGGCAAGCGAAGCGACGGCCGAGCTCAGCGTCCGCTCGCCACCTGCTCAGGCCGCGGCATGTTGGAGGACGAACCCCACCGCGTCGCCGACCGTCTTGATCTTCACCGCCTGCTCCTCGGAGACGGAGATCCCGTAACGGTCCTCCAGCTCCATCACCAGCTCATAGAGGTCGAGTGAGTCGGCGTCGAGGTCCTCCTTGAAGCGGGTCTCCTCGACGATCTTCGCCGGCTCAACCTCGAGCTCCTCGGCGAGATGGGAGCGGACCAGGTCGAGGACTTCGTCGTGGGTCATCCCATCCTTCCTATCACGCGTCGGTGGTGGCGGCGAGCGAGCCGCGCGTCACGCCCGCATCGCGCATCAGCGCCGCGGTGCGGCCGATCGCGTCGACCTCGGCGCAGCGCGCCGCCAGCCGCAGCGCGTTGGCGACTCCCTCGGCCCCGGAGCTGCCGTGCCCGACCACGGCGACCCCGCGCAGACCGAGCAGGATCGCGCCGCCGGTCGTGTCGGGGTCCAGCTCGCGGCGCAGCGCGCCGAGCGCGGGGCGCATCAGCAACCCTCCCGCCGCGGCAAGCGGGTTGGAGCGCGCCGCCTCGCGGATCGCCGCCGGTGAGCGCGCGCGCCGTCCCCTCCATCAGCTTCAGCGCCACGTTGCCGGTGAAGCCGTCGGTGACGACGACATCGGCGGCCCCGGCCGGCAGATCACGGCCCTCGACGTTGCCGGCGAACTCGATCCCGCTCGCCTTGGCGAGTGCCTCGTGCGCGGCGATCACCTCCTCGCGCCCCTTCCCCGCCTCCTCGCCGACCGAAAGCAGGCCGACCCGGGGTCGCTTGACGCCCAGCACCGCGGCGCTGAAGGCGGCGCCGAGGAAGGCGAACTGGATCAGGTGCTGGGCGCGCGCCTCGACGTTGGCGCCGACGTCGAGGAAGAGCACTGCCTTGCCGGGAACCGGCAGCTCGCACCGCCAGCGCCGGTCGCTGCACGCCCTGCAGGCGCCGCAGCCCAAAGGTGGCCGCCGCCATCGTCGCCCCGGTCGAGCCGGCGCTGACCAGTGCCCCGGAGCGGCCCTCGGCGACATCGCGGGCCGCCAGCACCACCGAGGCCTGCGGTCTTGAGCGGACCGCCGGAACCGGGTCCTCCTCGTTCGAGATCCACTCCGAGGTCGGAACCACCTCGACCCCCTCGACCCCCTCCAGCCCCAGCTCGTCGGGCGGACCAAACACCCGCACCCCGATCCCGTCTGCGGCGGCGAGCCGCACGCCCTCGGCGAGCGCGCCGAATCCCTGCTCCGCCCCGAAGCCATCGAGGGCGACGGTCAAGCCCCGCCCGGCGGGCATCACTCCTGGGAGTCGGAGGGCGGCCGCCGGAGCTTCGGTGACTTTGTGCGAGATCACCTCACGCCCGGCGTAGGTGCCGCAGGTGGGACAGACGCGGTGCGGCAGTCGCGGGCTGTGGCAGCGCGGGCACTCGTTGAGGCGCGGCTTGGCCGCTTTGTGCGTAGCGCGTCGCTTGTCGCGCCGCGCGCTTGACGTTCTCTTCTTCGGGACGGCCATCGGTCGCGGAATGCTACTCCAGCTTCAGGCCCTTGAGCTTCTCCCAGCGGGGATCGCCGCCTTGTCGTGCTCGTGAGCCGATGGGTCGGCGTCGTTTAGGGATTCGCCGCAGGCTGGGCAGAGGCCGGCGCAGTCGGGGCGGCAGAGGAGCTGCGCGGGAATGGCGAGCGCGGTGGCGTCGTGGGCCCAGCGGCCGATATCGAGCTCGTCCTCCTCGACGTAGGGGCTGCGCAGCTCCTCGTCATCAGTGTCGTGCTGGTCGGCCTCGCGGGCGTCGATCTCGAGGTCGATCGCGGCCGGGCCCAGGCAGCGCATGCATGGGCCCTGCACGTGGACGGCGAAACGCAGGCGCAGGGCATAACCGCCGCGGGAGCGGGAGATGTCGAGCGAGGCCACGACCGTCTCGGGCTTCGCCGAGTAGGGCTGCCCTCCCAGCTCCAGCGAGTCGAGCCGGGCCGGTACGTCCAGCCGCCTTCCCTCGCCATAGGACAGCGAGAAGCTGGAGAGGTCGACGATCGTGGTGGGCGTGTGTTTCATGGCCACTCCTCCCGCTGGGGCGAGACTTACGATGGACACCTCAGGACGAGATTACGAAATGGGCCAATTCGATTGGACACCGGAGATCTACCTCGAGCGGATTCGCTCCGAGCTGCCCCGCTATGACGAGCTGCAAGAGCAGGCGGTGGCTGCAATCCCCTTCCCGCCCAGCCGCGTCCTGGAGCTCGGAATGGGAACCGGCGAGACGACCCGCCGCCTGATCGAGGCCCACCCGGACGCCTGGGTCATCGGCCTTGACTCCAGCCCCGACATGGTCTTCCGCGCCCGCGAGACCTACGACGATGTCCAGCTCGCCCGCATGGAGGACCCCCTCCCCGATGGCCCCTGGGATCTGGTCATCTCAGTCCTCTCGTTAAACCAACTCGACGACGCCCAAAAGCAGGCTCTCTTCCGCCGGGTGAAAGAGCACTCCCGCTCTTTGGTCATTGGCGACGTGATCGAGCCCGACACGCTGGAGGACATGCTCAAGTGGTCCGGCGGCGAGCTCGCCTGGCAGGCCGACGATCTGGCGGTGATCGGAGCGACTTACTGAGCTACTGCTCGATCTCAGCTGGCTCTTCGTCGCGCCCGGCGAGTCGGTCCCGCCCCCGCTGGACGGCGGCGAGGAACTTCTGGAGGTTGACCTCGAGCGTATTGAGGATCTCGTCGGCGTAGTCCTCGGCACCGAGCCGGATCTCACGCTCGCGGGTCCGCGCGTCCTCGACGATCTCATCGGCCGCGCGCTCGGCCTGCTTGGTGACCTCCTCGTCGGAGATCAAGCGGGCCTGTTGCTCGCGGGCCTCGCGGACGATCCGCTCCGCCTCCCGTTTCGCCTCGGCCAGCATCTCCTGGCGCTCCTTGACGATCCAGCGCGCCTGCTTGATCTCCTCGGGTATCGTCGCCCGCATCTGGTCAAGGAGGTCGTAGATCTCCTCACGGTCCACGCGCACCTGATCCGTCAGCGGGACGGGGCGTGCGTTGTGGACGACGTCGTCCAGCTTGTCTATGAGGACCAGAACGTCCATCAGCAGGTCGTAAGCCTACGTGTCGGCGGCATCTTTGGTGAAGAAGCCGTTATTTCCTCGGCTTTTTGCAAACTCTCGCCCACATCCCCTCCGAACCGGAAGCCTACCTGTCGCTCAGCCGCTGCGCCAGCGCGGCCGCGACCGGCCCCGGGACGAGATCGGAGACGTCGCCGCTGAAGGTCGCCATTTCCTTGACCCCGGTAGAGGAGAGGAAACTGTAATGGGGCGAGGCGATCACGTAGACGCTCTCGATACCGGGGTCGAGCTTGCGGTTGAGCTGCGCCATCTCGAACTCGTACTCAAAGTCAGAGATCGCCCGCAACCCCTTGACGATCGCGGTGGCGTCGTTCTCGCGGGCAAACTCGACCAGCAGGTTGGAGAAGATCTTGACGCTGACGTTGGGGAGGTCGGCCGTCGCCGCGCTGATGAATGCCTCCCGCTCCTGCGCGGTGAACAACGTCTTCTCCTTGCGGACCGGGTTGTTGACGACCCCGACCACGACCCGCTCGAAGACCTGGGCGGTACGGGTAATGATGTCGACGTGCCCGTTGGTGACCGGGTCATAGCTGCCCGGGCAAACGACGGTGCCGTTTCGCTCGCTCACTCCCCTCTCCTCCGGTAGAAGGAAACCTCGGCGGCGCCGTAGCGGCGCTGGCGCAGGCGCTCGAGGGAGTCGAGTCGAAGCGGGCGCCCGGCGCCGCTCTCGACTACCGCCCTCCCGCCCTGGGCGAGCAGCCGCGGCAGATAGGTGTCGAGTTCGGGCCCCACGCGGTCGGCGAGTCTATAGGGGGCATCGACGAAGACCAGCTCAAAGGCCGGGGGACCGGGCTCCCGCGCCAGCCAGCGCCCGACGTCGGCCCGGACCAGCTCGACTCGATCGCCCACGCCGAGGCGCTCGACGTTTCCGAGCGCGGCCCGGGTGTCGCGGTCGACCAGGACCGCATGCCCGGCGCCGCGGGAGAGCGCCTCGATTCCCAGCGCGCCGGTCCCGCAGTAGAGATCGAGGACGCGAGCGGCGGGTGAGATTTCACCGAGTGCGGAGAAGATCGCCTCGCGGAGGCGGTCGGAGGTTGGCCGGACCTTCCAGCCGCGCGGCGCGACCAAGCGCCGGCCACCGAACTCCCCCGAGATCACACGCATCGATTCCCCCTTTTACAGGCGCCTGCGATGATCATCTCAGAGGGGTATCGAATCGGTGGCACCGGCGCCGAAGCGGCGTCGGGCGGCGTCCATCAGCGGGCCGAGAGCCGGGTCTTCGAGAGAGCCGTGGCGGCGCAAGAGGGCGAGGACATCGTCGCGGGCGGCGATCAGGGTCGGCGTGTCCTCGGGCAGCGTCGCGACGAGAAAGCGAGGCAGTCCGTGCTGGCGAGTGCCGAGGATCTCCCCCTCGCCGCGCAGGCCGAGATCGACCTCGGCGAGCTTGAAGCCGTCGCTCTCGCGGGCCACCGCCTCAAGCCGCTGCCGCGCCGCTCGCCCCGCCCCCTCGGCGAAGAGCAGGCAATGGGATGCGTGCTCGCCCCGCCCAATCCGGCCGCGAAGCTGGTGCAGTTGGGAGACGCCGTAGCGCTCCGCCCCCTCGATCAGCATCACCGTCGCGTTGGGGACGTCTATCCCGACCTCGATCACCGTGGTGGCGACGAGAACGTCGGTGGCGCCGGAGGTAAACGCCTCCATCGCCTCGGCCTTGCGGGCCGGGGGCATCTGGCCATGCAGGACGCCGATCTCAAAGCCGCGTAGCTCCCCCGCCGCAAGGCGCGCAGCCTCAACCTCGGCCGCCCTTCCCTGCAATTTCTCGGACTCTTCGACCAGCGGGCAGACCACATAGGCCTGCCGTCCGGCACTTAGGCGCTTCCGTATGAACTCATAAGCGGCGGAACGGCGACCCTCCTTCACCAGCCAGGTCTTTACCGGCTGCCGCCCGGCAGGCAGCTCGTGTAGAGCCGTCGTATCGAGGTCGCCGTAGGCGGTCAGCGAGAGCGTCCGCGGGATCGGAGTGGCGGTCATGTGAAGGACATGGGGCGCCATCCCCTCTTTCCCCTTTAAGTCCAGCGCCTTGCGCTGCTCTACCCCGAACCGATGCTGCTCATCGACCACGCAAACCCCCAGCCGGGCGAACTGGACCGAGGGCTCGATCAGCGCATGCGTCCCCACCACGAGTCCCAGCTCCCCGCTGGCCAGCCGCTCCAGCGTCTTCCTCCGCCCCGCCGCCGGAGTCGCCCCCGTCAACAGCCCAAGCGGCAGGGGACTCTGCGCCAGCAGCCGATCCAGCGTCGCCGCGTGCTGCTCGGCCAAGGTCTCCGTCGGCGCCATCAGCACCGCCTGAAACCCGGCCTCCAGCGATCGCAGCATCGAGTACATGGCCACCACGGTCTTCCCCGACCCAACCTCTCCCATCAACAACCGCTGCATCGGCTCCCCGGAGCCGAGGTCCGCATCGATCTCCTCAAACGCCCCCAGTTGCTCCCCAGTCAGCTCAAACGGCAGCGAGGCGATCCACTCACCCACGATCTCCCCCGGCTTCCCCAACTGCGGCGCTGGACGCCCAACCCGGTGCGCCCGCTTGCGCGCAGCCAGGACGGCCTGGTAAAGGAACAGCTCTTCGAAGGCCAGGCGCTGCCGGGCTCCCTCGATATCCGCCTCGCCCTCGGGAAAATGGACGGCTTTGATCGCGTCCCCGGCTCCGGCCAAGCTCCTGCGGGCCCGCAGCTCGGCCGGCAGCGGCTCGATCACATTGCCGGCCCAGCGACACGCCTGCCACACCCAATCACGCAACCGCTGCGGCCTGAGCCGCTCGGTCGCCGGGTGCACCGCCACCAATCCGGTCGTGTGGGGGGGCGGGGCTGTAGCGCCCTCGCTCGCCGATGGGGCGGGGGGAGGGGGCTTAAGGACGCCCCCGTCCGCAGCGCCCTCCTCCCCCCGAGACAGAACCCGCGGGTAAGGCGATAAGGGCTCATACTCGGCAACCCGAAACCCCCGCTTATCCAGGGAACCCGTCAGCAGCAGGGATGTGCCCGGGGCAAGCCTCTCGGCGATCCACGGCTGGTTAAACCAGGTCGCCCTGACCGATCCGGATTCATCGCCGACTTTGACCGAGACGATGCTCAAGCCGCGCCGGCGAAACGGGCGCGGCTTCTCGCCGAGCACTTCGACCTTCACCGTCGCCTTCTGCCCCGGCTCGAGCGCGCCCAGCGGCTCGATCCTGCGGTCGCGGTGGCTATGGGGGATCCGCAGCAGCAGGTCCCCCACGGTCTGGATACCGGCCTGCGCAGCGGCCTCGGCGAGCCTCGGGCCGACCCCCTCCAGGGCCTCGAGGGACACCTCCAGGACACGCGGGCGCGGCCAGTGGACCGGGGCGTCGCGCAGCTGGGCCTCCTCGAGCTTGGAGGCGCCGGCGAAGGAGCGCACTACTGGGCGGCGAGCAGCCACCACCAGCTCGGCTGGCCGCCCTCGTGGGTCTCGACCTCGACCCCGTCAGGGACATGGGTATCGATCTCCGCGAGCGGGATCGGGGCTCCCTCGCCCGCGATCACGGTGACGATCTCCGCTCCCTCGGCGAGGCGCCGAATCGTCGTCGCCAGGGTCGAACCCGCCCCGCCCCAAGCGACGATCTCGCTACCGGTAAAGCCGACCGCGTCGCCCTGGCGAAAGCGGCCCCCCACATCGTCGCGGGCAGCGGGCGCGACACCGCCGGTGGCGATCTTCGAGAGCGCGCCGGCAAGGCGTTTGGCGTTCTCCTCGGCCGCATCCGCCGGGTTGAGCTCGACCAGGGCCAGCAGGCTCGCCTGCTGGGAGCTAGCAGGGATGACCCGGGCCGGCTTCTCCGACAGCTCGCAGGCGCGCTCGGCCGCCATCGTCACGTTCGAGGAGCTGGGCAGCACCAGCACCTCCTCGGCAGGGACCTCGTGGATCCCTGCCAGCAGCTCATAAGTGGACGGATTGAGGCTCTCACCACAAGGCACGACGTGGGCGCCGAGCTCGGTGAACAGCCGCTCCATCCCCGCGCCCGCGGCCACCGCGAGGACTCCGGTCCGCCCCGGGGCAAGCCGCGCCTCGCGCTCGGCCATCTGCTCGCGCATGTCGGCGACGTCGAGGTTGGTCACCTCGCCGGCGTCCTCGAAGAGGGCGACGGCTGCCTCCGGCTCGTCGGTGTGGACGTGGACCTTGAGCGTCACCTCGTCCCCGACCACGAGGATCGAGTCGCCCAGCCCCTCGAGCAGCGGCACAAACTCGCGCCCGGCGAGCCCGTGCCCGGCGACGATGAAGTTGGTGCAGTAGCGGAAGCGAGAGTCCTCGTGGTGGGGGCGGCTGAGGCGGGGCGCCTCGTGGCGGGGTAGCTCGGGTAGCTCGGCGCCATCGCCGCGCAGGCCAGCGACCACCCCGGCGAGGATCAGCACCAGGCCGTAGCCGCCGGCGTCAACGACGCCCGACTCGCGTAGAACCTCGAGCTGCTCGGGCGTCCGCTCCACCGCGCGCTCGCCGTCGGAGATCGCCCGCTCCAGGACCTCGGCGAGGATCGCGTCCTGCTGGGCCTCGGTGACGTCGCGGTCGAGCCGCTGCTTGCCGGCCTCTAAGTGGGCGAGTTGGCGGGCGATCGAGTGGGCCATCTCGCGAAAGACGGTCAGCATCGTTCCCTCGGCCGGCTCGCGCACTGATTCATAGGCGGCGTCGGCGGCGCGGGCAAAGGCAGAGGCGACGAGGACCGGGTCGACCAGCTCGCCGGGCCGGCTGACCAACTCCTCGGCCGCGCCACGGACGATCTGGCTGAGGATGACGCCCGAGTTGCCGCGCGCCCCCATCAGCGCCGCGCGAGCGAGAGCCTGGACCAGCTGGGTGCGGCCGACCGCATCGATCTCTAACCCATCGAGGCGGTCCAGCTCCTCCATCACGGCGCGCATCGTCATCGCCATGTTGTCGCCGGTGTCGCCGTCGGCGACGGGGAAGACGTTGAGGTCGTTGACCTCGTGGCGACGGGCCTCCAAGGAGGCATAGGCGGAGCCGACGACACGCCGAAATCGCGCGATGCTGGGATCAGGCATACACGAGCCCGAGTCTAAGCTGGAGCTAGGCCGCCTTGATTACCTTGTTGGACTTCAGGCAGCGGGTGCAGACGTAGGCGCGCAGTGTGCGGCCGCCCTCTTGGATCCGAACCTTCTGCAGGTTTGGGTCAAAGCGCCGCTTAGTGGCGACCATTGAGTGGCTCCGGGACTGGCCGAACGCCGGTCCCTTGCCGCAGCTGTGACATACCTTGGCCATCCGGGACGCTGGATGGTAGCCAGTCAACCCAGCTGGCGTTTGAGCAGCGCCATACGGGCGACGGTGAGGGCGGCGTTTCGGCCCTGGTCACGCTTGCCGCCGCCGGCCCGGGCGAGCGCCTGCTCCATCGTGTCGCAGGTGATCACGCCGAAGGCGCAGGGCACCCCGGTCTCCAGCTGCACGTCCTGGATGCCCCGCGCAGCCTCGGCGCAGACGAAGTCGTAGTGGTCGGTCTCCCCGCGGATCACGACCCCGAGGCAGGCGACCCCGGCAAAGCGACCACTCCCGGCGTGGAGCTTCGCGGCGAAGGGGAGCTCATATGCGCCGGGAACCGAGACCCGGCTCACCGATGAGGAGCTCACCCCCGCCAGCTCGAATCCTTCCTCGGCGCCGCTTAACAACCGCTCTGCCAGGTCCTCGTAGAAGCGACCGACGCAGACGGCGAACCGCAGCGGCGCCAGGGCGCTGTGCTCCTCCTCGCTGAACTCCTCGAGGAAGGCGGTCGACTCAGCCATCGGCGCGGTTCTCTCCGGCGTCCCGCCTGCCCTCGTCGTGGATCATCTCCTCATCGAGGGCGAGGCCCTGGTGGTGCAAAGAGTGGCCGAGCTTGTCCCGCTTGGCTCGCAGGTAGTCCTCGTTGTGGGCGTTGGGGGCCGCCTCGATCGGCACCTGCTCGGTGACCGAGAGCCCGTAGCCCTCTAGGCCGATGATCTTTTTCGGGTTGTTGGTGAGGATACGAATGCTGCTCAGGCCGAGGTCACCGAGGATCTGGGCGCCGATCCCGTAGTCGCGCAAGTCGGCCGGCAGGCCCAGTTTCAGATTGGCCTCGACCGTGTCGGCGCCCTCCTCCTGGAGTTTGTAGGCGCGCAACTTGTTGAGCAGGCCAATCCCCCGCCCCTCCTGGGAGAGGTAGAGAAGGACGCCGCGCCCCTCGCGCTCGATCATCCTCAGCGCCGCCGCCAGCTGCTCGCCGCAGTCACAGCGCATGCTGTGAAAGACGTCGCCGGTGAGGCACTCACTGTGGACGCGGACCAGCACGTCCTCGGCGCCGTCGACCTCGCCCTTGACCATCGCCACATGGTGTTTGTCATCGACCAGGGAGCGATAGCCGACCGCGGTGAAGTCGCCGAACTCGGTTGGCAAAGCGGTCGCGACGACCCGCTCCACGAGCTTCTCGGTGCGGCGACGGTAGGCGATCAGGTCGGCGACCGTGACCATCTTCAGGCTGTGTCGCTCGCAGTAGAGGAGGAGGTCGGAGACGCGAGCCATCGTCCCGTCGTCGTTCATGATCTCGCAGATGACGCCGGCGGGAGTGAGGCCGGCGAGCCGCGCCAGGTCGACCGAGGCCTCGGTCTGCCCGGCGCGCTCCAGCACGCCGCCGTCTTTGGCCTTGAGCGGGAAGACGTGGCCAGGCTGGACCAGGTCGTGCGGGGTCGATCGGGGGTCGATCGCGACCTGGATCGTGTGGGCGCGGTCGTGGGCAGAGATCCCCGTCGTGACGCCGTGCCTGGCCTCGACCGCGACTGTGAAGGCGGTCTGCAGCGGCGCTTCGTTCTTCGCCGCCATCAGGTTGAGGCCCAGCGCCTCGCAACGTTCGGAGGTCAGCGAGAGACAGATCAGCCCGCGCCCCTCCTTCGCCATGAAGTTGATCGCCTCGGGCGTCGCGAACTGCGCCGCCATCGTCAGATCGCCCTCGTTCTCACGGGTCTCGTCGTCGCAGACGACCACCATCCGCCCGCGGCGAATCTCCTCGATCGCCTCCTCGATCGTCGAGAACGGGCCCTCCTCGATCCCGGCGCTCGTGCCCTCCGTCCTCTCGCTCTCCGTCATATGGCTCACGCTCGCTCCTTTCCAGCGAATGGTGACACCAGCCGCTCCACGTACTTCGCCACGATGTCGCACTCGACGTTCAGCCCGTCCCCCGGCGAGGCCCCGCCTAGGTTGGTCCGCTCCAGGGTCTCGGGCACCAGGGAGACCTCGACCCAGTCCTTAGCGAGCGCGGCGACGGTGAGGCTGACTCCATCTAGCGCGATCGAGCCCTTCTCGACCACGTAGCGGGACAGCTCAGGCGCAAGCGCGACACGGAGGCGACGGGCGAAGCCGTCCGGAGTCACGGAGACGATCTCCCCGACGCCGTCGACGTGGCCCTGAAGGATGTGGCCGCCCAGCCGATCTGAGACTCGCATAGCGAGCTCCAGGTTGACCCGGGCGCCGATCTCGATTCCGCCCAGTGAACTCACCGCCAAGGTCTGGTTCATCGCCTCGGTGTCAAATCCGCTGGCGTCGGCGGCCGTCGCGGTCAGGCAGACGCCGCTCACGGCGACCGAGTCACCTGTCCCGACCTCACTCCCCAAGCGAGTCGCAATCCGCAACCGTGCGCCACCCGCGCCGGACTCGACTGCCTCCACCCTGCCCACGTCCTGGATCAGACCGGTGAACATCACCACTCCTTAAAGCGGGCCATGACCAGGGTGTCCTCGGATCCGTCTAGCGCCGAGCTCCGCCTGGAACCGCCGAGGAGGATCGGGGCGAGGAAGGTTCGGGCCTGATCGATCTGATCGGCGGCAGCGAAGGCGCCAGCAAGGGTTGCGCCGCCCTCGAGAAAGAGGCTGGTGATGTTGCGTCGACCGAGGTCAGCGAGGGCGGAGGTGATGTCCGCGACGGCGAGGACCTCGACCCCTGCCTCGCGCAGTGCGTCGACGCGGGCGGGGTCAGCCCCAGGGGACGCCACCGCGATCACCTGGGACTGATCGAGGGTGCGCAGGAGCTTGGAGTCAAGCGGAAGGCGGGCCTGGGAGTCGAAAACGACGCGCATCGGCTGGCGTGTTACGTTGGGATCGCGGGCGGTCAGCAACGGGTCGTCGGCCAAGACCGTGCCGATGCCGACCGCTATCGCGTCAGATTCGGCGCGCCAGCGATGGACCAAAGCGCGGCTCTGCTCACCGGAGATCCAGGGCGAATCGCCGGGGGCGGTTGAGGTGTGGCCGTCGAGCGAGATCGCCATCTTCAGCGTGACCAGTGGCAAGCCGGTCCGGGCGTGCTTGCGGAAGGGCTGGTTGAGCAGCCGCGCGGCAGCGGCCTCCTCGCCAGCAGCGAACCCCACCTCGACCCCGCCATCGCGAAGGATCCCCGGCCCGCGTCCGGCAGCCTTCTCGGTCGGATCCTCAGAGGCGATCACGACCCGCGCGATCCCGGCCTCCAGAATCGCCTCTGTGCAGGGTGGCTGCCGACCCTGGTGAGCGCAGGGCTCAAGCGTCACATACATCGCTGCCCCCGCCGGATCCTCCCCGCGAGCACGACAGTCCTCCAGCGCAGCCCGCTCAGCATGCAGTCCTCCCAGCTCGGCATGCCAACCCTCCCCGATCACCTCGCCATCTCCCACCAGCACCGCTCCGACCAGCGGATTCGGACTCACCCGTCCCCGCCCGCGCTCAGCAAGGTCCAACGCCCGGCGCAGGTGGGTTCGCTCCGCGGCTGTCAACTGGGCGTTCATCTCACTGATTGACTGGTCAGTCAACCAATTCTAGCCCCGTAGAGATCGTTCCTAGCCTGGGTGGCGTCGGGATCGGAGCCTGCGCCGCAGGCGGGCTGGCGGGGGCAGGCCCCCAGGTCCTGCAGGCGAGCGTTTCACACCGGAGCAGTACGCAGTGCGGGGAGGGCCTGCTGCCCGGACGAGCGGACCGCGCCAAAGCGCTGTCGGGCCGCGCCCGCGGATACCCTGAGCCCGCCGATGAAGCTGATCATCCAGATCCCGTGCCTAAACGAGGAGAAGACGCTGCCGGCCACGATCGCCGACCTCCCGCGCCAGATCGAGGAGATCGAGGAGATCGAGCTGCTGATCGTCGATGACGGCTCGACTGATCGCACGGTCGATGTAGCCCGCGAGCTCGGCGTCGACCATGTCGTGCGCCTCCCCAACAACAAGGGCCTTGCCGCCGGCTTTCAGGCCGGCCTTGACGCCTGCCTGAAGCTGGGCGCCGACGTCGTCGTCAACACCGACGCCGACAACCAGTACCGCGGCGCCGACATCCCGAAGCTGCTCGCTCCGATCCTCGCCGGCGAGGCCGACATGGTGGTCGGCGACCGACAGGTGTCGCGAATCGAGCACTTCTCCGGCGCCAAGAAGGCCCTGCAGCGCCTCGGCAGCTGGGTCGTGCGGCGGCTCTCGGGCACCGATATCGCCGACACGACCTCCGGCTTTCGCGCCTACAACCGCGAGGCGGCGTTGCAGCTCCTCGTCGTCGACGAATTCACCTACACGCTGGAGAGCCTGATCCAGGCCGGCAAGATGCTGGTCGCGGTCGACCAGGTCCAGGTCGGCACCAACCCCCAGACCCGCGAGTCGCGGCTGTTTGACTCGACCGGCTCCTACGTGCGCCGAAACGCGCTGGGGATCCTGCGCATCTACGCTCGCTATGAGCCGCTGCGGGTGTTCGCCACCGCCGGGCTAGTCGTCTTCGCGCTGGCGATCGCCGCCTGGATGCCGTTCCTGCTCGACTGGATCATCAACGGGAACAGCACCGGCCACATCCAGTCGCTGATCCTCGGCGCCGTCCTCTTCATTGCAGCCGTGCAGCTCGTCGCGCTCGGGGTGATCGGCGACCTGCTGGCCGGCCAGAGGGTGATGACACAACGGGTCTTTGAGCGAATACGTCGGGTCGAGCTGGAGCTCGGCGTTAAGCCCTCCCATTACGAGCGCGGCAAGCCGGAGCGCTGATGCAGCTGGGAGAGAAAGTCCCGGACTCCCCGGGAGAGGCCCCCGCCGCCGGCGACTCGGCGACGGCCGACTACGGCAAGACGGCGAGCTTCCTCGCAATCGGCGTCGGCCTCACGGGGGTCATCACCTACACCTATTTCTTCATCGCCTCACACGTTCTGTCCAAGTCCGACTACGGGCAGATCACCGTGCTCTGGTCGGCGGTCTTCATCACCGTCTCGACCCTTTACCGGCCGATCGAACAGCTGCTCTCCAGGCACATCTCCGAACGCCTGGTCACGGCCGAGCCGATCGGCCAGCCGATGCGGGTGGCGGCGAAAATCCAGCTCGGCCTCACGGCGCTCTTTGCGGCGCTGGCGCTGGCCCTGCGCGGGCCGCTCCAAAACAACCTGCTCGAGGGCAACGAAGCCCTCTACTGGGTCTTCTTCTCCTCGGTGGTGTTCTACGCGGCGAGCTACTTCGCCCGTGGCTTCCTCGCCGGCAACCGCCGCTTTGGCCTCTTCGCGGCCCTGATCCTCTCCGAATCAATCTTTCGCACCCTGTTCGCGGTCCTCGTCGCGGTCAGCCTGCTGAGCGGCGAGTCCGCGGTGGCGATCGGGATCGTCGCCGCCCCCAGCCTCAGCCTGATGGTCGTCCCCCTCGCCTTCGCCCGCCGGGCCCAGCGCGAGCAGGCCCGGCCTCGACCCCAGGCGCAGCGAGAGGACGCCGAGCGCACCGAGTTCTCCCTGCGCCATGGCGGTGGCTTCGCCGCCGCGGTCCTGCTGATCATGTTCAGCGAACAGACCTTCCTAAACGCCGGCCCGCTGATCGTCCGCGGTCTTCAGGGCGCGGCGGCCGCCGGCTACATCTTCAACGTGCTGATGATCGCCCGCGCACCGCTGCAGCTCTTCCAAGCGGTCTCGACCAGCATCCTTCCCCACCTGACCAGCCTCCACACCTCCACCGAGGAGGGCAGCGAGGAGGAGTTCCACCGCTCGGTGCGGATGGTGCTAATCGGGATCGCGGCCTTCACCGCAATCTCCGCGGTCGTGATGGGGATCGCCGGGCCGCGACTGATGCAGATCGCCTTCAGCAAGAAGTTCACCTACGACCGGGCCGGGCTGCTGCTGATCACGATCGGGATGGGCCTCTACCTCTCCACGGTGACGATCAACCAGGCCTGTGTCGCCCAGGGCCAGGTGCGCCGCGCCGCGGCGCGCTGGATCGGCTGCGCCGCCTTCTTCATCGGCTGGAACTTCCTGCCGCTGGTCGAAAACGAGTTCCGCCGGGTCGAGATCGGCTTCGTCCTCACCGCCGGGCTGCTGCTGGGGCTGCTCTCCCTGATCTACCGCCGCCCGCACGAACGGGCCGAGGACGTGCCTCAGAGCGGCTCGCCCGAGGAGCTGGAGGCCCAGCTGGCGGCCGTCGACGAGAGCCTCTGAGCTACGCGGCGCCCGCGGCGGCGGCGATCTCGGTGTAAGCGGCGGCGGGGTCGGTGGCGCCAAAGACGGCGGAACCGGCGACGAACACCGAAGCGCCAGCTGCGGCCATCGGGCCGGCCGTTAAGGGATCGATACCGCCATCGACCTCGATCTTGGCCTCGCCGACCAGCGGGAGGAAACGGGCGACCTTGCCGGGGGAGGACTCGATGAAGGCCTGGCCGCCCCAGCCCGGGTTGACGCTCATGCAGAGGACGAGGTCAGCGAAGCCCGCGAGCTCAGAGACGGCCCCAACCGGCGTGCCGGGATTGATCGCCACGCCGGCGAGGCAGCCGAGTTCGCGGATTGCGCACAGGGTTCGGTTGGCGTGCGGAGTTGCCTCGAGGTGGAATGTGATCGAGTCGGCGCCGGCCTCGGCGAAGGCCTCTATGTGGCGCTCGGGCGCCTCGATCATCAGATGGACGTCGACCGCCCCACCGGCGTCGTGGACCTGGTCGGCGATCGCGGCGGCGACCAGCGGCCCGATCGTGATCGGCGGCACGAAGTGCCCGTCCATCACATCGACGTGGAGCACCCGCGCCCCGGCCTCCATCACCTCGGCCACCTGGGACCCCAGCCGCGAGAAGTCCGCCGAGAGGATCGACGGCGCAACCCTCGACTCGACCAGCAGATCCGTCATCCTCGGGCTCACCGAAGGCAACCTAGCCGAAGCCGGCCCAGCCTCGCATCCATATTCGCTGGGGAGCGATGCGGAGGCCGCGCTATCCGCAACGGGCGCTCGCAGGCAGCCCTTGGCGGAATCGATTCCTCATACGGGTCTGAGCATGGAGGCGCCGCAGGTCTGACACTGCATGTCCTCGGTGTGGCTCATCCGGGCAATGGTTTGGTGCTCGCCGCAGTTGGGGCACTGCGAGACCAGCTCAAAGCGGCTCAGGCAGTACACGCAGCGGAAGCGGCCGGGCAGCTGCGTGGGGCGCAGCCACGGCTCACCGCAACCCGGGCACGGCGCCCGCCGCAGCGGGCTCTCCACCTCGCCAGCGTCAGTCATCGCTATCCATCATGGCGCCTCAACCGACAGATGAAGAACCCGGTGGTGTGATCGCGGTCGGGGCGCAGCTGCAGACAGCGCGAGTTAAGCGGGGAGGCGAGGCCGGGAGCGCGGGCACCGAGGTCTTCGAGATCAAGCGGTGGGGCCTCACCGGCCCGCGAGGCGCCCAGCAGCGCCGCGATCTGGTCCTCGTTCTCGCGGCGAGAGATCGTGCAGGTCGCATAGACCAGGACGCCGCCCGGCCGCAGCACCCGCGCAGCGCGCAGCAACGCGCTGCGCTGCACCTCCACCAGCCGCTCGATCGTTTGCGGGGATTTGCGCCAGCGGGCGTCGGGTCGCGAGGCGAGCGCGCCGAGGTCTGAACAGGGCGCGTCGAGGAGAACGCGGTCAAAGCCGGGCGCCATCTCCATCTCCGCCGCGTCGGCCTCGATCACCGTGATGCTTCGCAATCTGAGCCGGCGCGCCTGCGCGGCCACCTCCGCCGCCCTGACCGGGTCGATCTCGACCGAGATCACCTCGCCGCGGTCGCCCATCCGAGCGGCGATCTGGCCGGTCTTGATCCCCGGGCCGGCGCAGAGGTCAAGGACGTGCTCGCCCTCGCGGGGGTCGAGGACCTCGACCACGGCGGTGGAGCCGCGGCTCTGCGGGGTGAGATCACCGGCCGCCACCAGGGTGGGAACGGACTCGCCCGTCCTGCCCGCGAGCGCGATCACATCCGGCGCCCCGAGCGGCCACTCGGCCCGCGCCTCGCCCGCCTTGACCCCGGCCTCGCGCAGGGACCTCAGCACCGAGTCACGGCTGATGCGGAGAAGGCTCACCCGCATTGCAACCTCGGCTGGCTCGTTGCAGGCCGCTAGCAGCGAGCGAGCCCCGCCCGGGCCCAGCTCGCGCCACCACATCTGCGCCAGCCAAAGCGGCGCCGAGTGGGCGACCGCAGCCGCCTCGGGGGTCGAGTCGCTCCCGAGCAGGGAGGAGGTCAGCGCCTCGCGCTCGCGCGAGGCGCGCCGCAGCACCGCGTTGACCAGGCTCGAGGCGTGGGCGGCGCCAGCCAGCTTGACCAGCTCGACGGCCTGGTCGACGGCGGCGTGATCGGGCGTCGCGTCGGTGAACAAGAGCTCAAAGAGGCCGAGCCGCAGGCCGGCCAGCACCGGTGGGTCAAGCAACCGCGGTGCGCGCTCGGCGAGGCGCTCGATCGCCGCGTCGCTGGTCCCGCGCCGCTGCACGGTGCCATAAGCGAGGCGTTGCGCTTGAGCGCGCTCGCGGCCGGTGAGGTGGCGCTCACCGGCCATCTCACGAAACGCAAGCTCGGTGAAGGCTCCCTGCTCAAACGTCGCCCGGACCGCCTCGAAGGCGACTGCCCGGGCCACCGACACCTCGCTCACAATCTGGGTAGCGGGTGGCCGCGCATGTAGGCGTCGACCGGCATCGGCTTGCCCCCCTGCGGCTGGACGACTTCCAGCCGCAGCGCCCCGCGGCCGCAGCCGAGCAGGAGCGCCCCCCACTCGGCGCGAACCTCTCCGGTCCTGACGCCGACGTCGACGGGGCGCGCCCGCCATACGCCCAGCCGCCCTCCTCCCGAGATCTCCAAGTAGGCGCCGATGTGGGGTCTCAGCGCGCGGACGACGCGGGCCAGCTCGACGGCGGGGCGCGAGGGGTCAAGGCGACGCTCGGCCGGCTCGATCTTCTCGGCGTAGGTTGCCTCTCCCTCGTCTTGCTCTTCGAGCTCCAGCCGGCCTTCCGCGCTCAGCTCCAAGGCCCCGACCAGCAGCTCGCCGCCGAGCGCCGCCAGCTTGGCGGAGAGCGCCTCGAAGTCATCCTCCGGGCCGATCGCCGTCTCCTCCCGCAGGGCGAGGGGGCCCGAGTCAAGGCCGGCGCTCACCCGCATGACACTGGCACCAGTGCGCGAGTCTCCGGCCATGATCGCCCGCTCTATCGGCGCCGCCCCGCGCCAGCGGGGCAGCAGCGAGGGATGCACGTTTAGCATCGGCAGCTCCGTGAGCAGCGGCTCGCGAATCAACTGCCCGAAGGCGCAGAGTGCAGCTGCCTCAGGCCGGGCGGAGCGGATTCGCTCAAGCGCCGCCTCTTCGTTGACGTCGCCCGTCTGTAACAACTCGATCTCAAGCTCACGGGCAACCTCGGCGACCGGGGGCGGCAGCGTCTTGCGGCCCCGGCCCCGCGGGCGATCGGGCGGCGTGATGACCAGCCACGGCCGATGCGGGGAGTCAGCCAAGCGCCGCAAGACGGCGGCGGCGAAGTCCGAAGTCCCCAGATAGATGACCCTCATCGGACAGACCGCGCTGTGATACTCACGCGTCGGTTCGAGGCTCGCGATGCTCGCCCACCTCGGCATCCCCCTCGGCGCTCTGGACCGGCGGGCTGTAGCTGTCGCCCTCGCGCAGCGCCCGCAGCGCCCCCTTGCGTTGCTCGCGACTGGCGCGATCGAGGATGAGCACGCCGTCGAGGTGGTCGATCTCGTGCTGGAGGACCCGCGCCTCCAGGCCCGAGGCCTCCAGCACGACTGGCTCGCCGCCGATATCGCGCCCGCCGATCCGCGCGTGCAGGGGGCGCTCGACGTCCATCGAGACCCGCGGCAGACTGAGGCAGCCCTCCTCGGCGACGGCGACTTCTTCGGAGAGCCACTCCACCACCGGGTTGACCAGCGCCGTCGGCTCGCTGTCGGAGCCCGCCTGAAAGACGAGCACCCGGCGCAGGATCCCGAGCTGGGTGGCGGCCAGCCCGACCCCCATGCCGTCGCGCATGATCGCGATCATCCGCTCGACCTCGGCCCGCAGCTCGGGACTGAGGTCGCCGACCTCAGATGCTTTGCTCTTTAGGACCGGGTCGCCGAACTTGACCACGTGGGCAAGCGCCGCTTCGCGCCGCTCCAGCCGCTCAGCCTCTAGCCGCTGCTCACCGGTCTCGGTCTCGACTCGATCGCTCATCGAAGACTGAGTCTAAGGACTGAGCTTGCCCTCATTGCGGGTCGATGTCGACGCCGATCGCGACGTCGCGCAGGGAGCGCTCGGCGGCGAGGCGCTCGACCACGCTGCGGATCGCGGCGACCGTGCCCTCGCGGTCAGAGGCCTTCATCAGCAGCCGGCGACGGTGGCGATTGCGAACGCGAAACATCGGCGCCGGGCCGAGCAGGTCGGTGCCCTCAGGAAGCGCCGGGACCAACTCGGAGGCCAGGCGCGCGGCTACCTCCTCGAGTCGCTGCTCGCGCTCCGAAGCGAGCCCGATCCGCGCCAGGTGCGAGAAGGGGGGGTAGCGGAGCTCTCGGCGGCGCTCCAGCTCGCCGGCCAGGAACCCGGCGGCGTCGTGGCGGGAGGCGTGATCGATGCTGGGGGCCTCCGGCGCCATGGTCTGGACGA
This sequence comes from uncultured Solirubrobacterales bacterium, assembly GCA_963803755.1. Taxonomy (GTDB): domain Bacteria; phylum Actinomycetota; class Thermoleophilia; order Solirubrobacterales; family 70-9; genus CAVUPF01. The sequence continues at coordinate 513,757 of CAWDNP010000007.1, read as the reverse complement.
TCACCTTCCCCCCGGCCTCGCCGCGCCCGCTGCGCCCGGCGAGCTGGGCGACCATCGCGAAGGTCCGCTCCTCGGCGCGAAAGTCGGGGAAGCGCAGGGTCGCATCGGCGTCGAGGATCGCGCTCAGCGTCACCTCGGGGAAATCATGGCCCTTGGCGACCATCTGCGTGCCGACCAGCACCCCGCTAGGCGCCTTGTCAAAGCGCTCGAGGATTTCCGCGTGGGCGCCGCGCCCGGCGGCGGTGTCGGAATCAAAACGGAAGACCGGCATCGGCATGAGGCGCTCCGACAGCAGAGACTCGATCCGCTCTGTGCCAGCGCCGGCCCGCGACAGCGTCGTCGAGCCGCACTCCGCGCAGGCGCTCGGCAGCGGCTCGGCGTGGGCGCAGTGATGGCAGATCAGCCGGTCGCTGTGGCGGTGGACGATCAGCGAGACGTCGCAGTTGGGGCAATCCCAGTGGCGCCCGCACGAGCGGCAGGTGAGCCAGGGGGCAAAACCACGCCGGTTGATCATCACGATCGCCTTGGCGCCGGCGCGGCGCACCTCCTCAAGGGCCTCCCAGGTGGCCGCATGCAGGGGGCCGGAGCGCGGGTCGGCCGAGCGCATGTTAAGCACCTCAACCGGCGGCAGGCGGCGGCCGTCGACGCGGCGCGGCAGCTCGAGGCGGGGCAGCTCCAGCCACGACTCCGGCCGCGGGGTCGCGGTGCCGGCCAGAAGCACCGCGCCGCACTCCGCGGCGCGGTGGCGGGCGACTGCTCGCGCATCATAGCTCGGGTCGCCATCCTGCTTATAGGAGGGGTCGTGCTCCTCGTCGATCACGATCAGGCCGAGGTCGCGGACCGGTGCGAACACGGCAGAGCGCGGGCCGACGCAGACGCTCGCCTCGCCGCTGCGCAGCCGCCGCCATTCGTCGTAGCGCTCGCCGTCGGTAAGGGCGGAGTGAAGGACGGCAAAGCGGTCCCCCAGCCTGGCACGGAAGCGCGACACCGCCTGCGGGGCGAGTCCGATCTCGGGGACGAGGACGATCGCTCCCCTCCCCTGCGCCAGCACCGACTCGACCGTCGCCAGGTAGACCTCGGTCTTGCCCGAGCCGGTGACCCCGTGCAGGAGCAGCTCGCGATCTGCCCCCGCATCCCGGCTGAGCGCCGCGCCGACCTCCTCGACCGCCCGCTCCTGCTCGGGGAGCAGGCGCGGCGGGACGGTCGCGCCGAGCGCGACCCCCGGCAGCTTGACCCGCGGCCGGCTGCGGTGCTTGCGGACCCCGGCTCCGGGCGGCAACACCAGCCGCAGGCCACGCGAGGGGGTGGAGCAGTACTCACCGCCAACCCAGAGGCCGAGCCGCACCAGCTCCGCCGGCACCCCCGTCTCCAGCGCCTCAATCGGCTCGGCTAGCCGCTTCGGCGGCAACTCGGAGGACTCAGCCACTTCGACGACGACACCCAGCACCCGCCGCCGCCCGAAAGGCACCCGCACGACACTCCCCACACCCACGCCCGCCATCTCGGCGGGCAGCCGGTAGTCGAACGGGCCACGCAGCGAGCGGGCGGTGGTGAGCGGCTCGACCTTGGCTATCGACATCGTCCTGACGGTATGGAGGGAGGCGGACGCCGCGGGTTATGCTGGCCGCCGTGGCGAGCCTCATCCTCAGCCCGGGAGAGCGGGTGATCTTCCAGGGCCACCCGTCGTGGCGCGCGCTATTTGGCTTCTACTTGAAGGGGATCTTGGTCGCTGCGATCGTCGGCGTGATCGCCAAGCTGCTCGGCGGCGACAGCGCCACCGTCTTCCTCGCCGTGCTGGTGCTGATCGCCCTCGTGGTGCTGGTCGGCTTCATCAGGCGCATGGCGACCACCTACACGATCACCAGCCGCCGCCTCAACATCCGGCGCGGGGTTTTCTCGCGGGAGATCCAGGAGACGCGACTGGAGCGGGTGCAGAACGTCAACTACCGCCAGACCCTCTATCAGCGAGTGATGCGGATCGGCGACGTCGACTTCGACACGGCGGCGAGCGATGACTACAACTTCGTCTTCGTCGGCGTGGCAGACCCGGGCGACGTCGTGCACCGCGTAGATCAGGCGACCGGCGCCGAAGCGGCCGGATCGCACGGCCTCGGCGAGGCCCAACCTCCTGGCTAGGGCAATACCGTTGACCCAAATCTCAAAGTACTTCCGCTCTCGGCTCAGAGGAGCAGCCAGCCAACGTGCGGCCCTGGCTTTCGCTGTTCGTCCAACGCAGGTGCGTGAGCGGTGTCTCCGACGCGCTCGCATTCACGCGAGAGCGGCAGCGCCGAAGTTCCGCTCAGACGCAGCGGCAATCGCCCCCGGCACGAGAATGTCGTTCTATCGGGGAAGCGGAAAGTCCAGCTGCGCCTCGGCCACCTGTTCGCCGAAGATGGAACCTGAGCCGCGCTAGGTCGCTTCGGCCAGCGCACGAAGACGCGTCACTCGTACGGTGGTGTGAGCGCTCGGCAGTACCGGCTGGGCGCACCGGTACACTGCCTTCTCGACCAACGACTGAGCCGCTCGATTGGCTTCTCGCCAAGCGTCCATCGCAACCAGTGCGTCGATAACGGGAGTTGCGCTTCCAACGAGTTCCACCGCCATTGCGTCCATACCGACGAACACTGATCCCCCGGCGTCGAGTGTCGACCACGCGGCCAGTAGCGCGCCGGTCAACCACTGTGTGAGCGCGAGGCTAGCGAGCGCCGCAAACGGGGCAGCCGCCCTCGGAGCGATAACGACCGCAAGCGCCGCTGCTGCAACAGTCGCGAGCAGAGAGATTGCCTTCACCAACCGGAGTCGGTTGTTCATCTGTGGGGTCCGCAGTGATGCGTACTGCAGCGCCCCAACTCCGCGGAGCACGTCATCGCTGCTGGCTTTCACGAATCCGAGCGCGGCGATCAGCGTTGGATGGTCGCCGCGACGCAGCTCACAAGGCGATGCGGTCTGATCCTGGACAATCACTGCCAACTCTTGCTCGCCTCCAACCTCAAAAAGGATCTGCTTGAACCGCTGCGCCGCCTCGACATCCGTCGTCGGATAGCCACGAGCGATCCTACCTCCGAGGACGTACAGCGAAGGAAGCGCCGGCAGCAGGAGTAACAGCCATAGGACCGAGTGGCTGATGGCTGCAGTGACCAACGCGCACCCCGCCCACGCACCCCACATCAGAAACGGGACAACGCACGGGTGGACGCTGCGTTTGCTTCTTCCAACTCCTGACGCAGATACCTCCGACACGCCGCCAGCTTACAGCCCACACACCCATGGGGCCGGAGCTTTGCCGTACGTGACCGTCCGGCAATCTGGTGCGCATAGACCAGCCGTCCGCCGCGTCGTCGCGATGGGCTCCTCGCGCTACCGCTCGCGCCAAAAACGGTCGTTCCGTTTGACGCTGAGCGGGTGCCCGCTTCGGACGAGATGCGGGTACGGTGACTGAAATCAGCATGCGCCCGCTTGCGCCGGAAGAAGCGGAAGCGGTCACCTCACCTCAGGCCCCTTCTCGGGCGGACTCCTGCTCGTCGAGCAGGGATTGGACCGATACGTAATGAAGGTGATGTCCACCGGGTCCCCTCGAGGCCGAATCTCCGATAACCGCGGGCTTCGCTACCTGATTGCCGCGGTCAGTTCGCGTTCGGTGTAGGGCCCGGGCTTGACCTTGCCTTCGGAGCGGAGGATTGCCAGCTCACAGATGCGGTTTTCGTCCATAGCCAACGTCCTCCTGCAGTCTCGAACGACCTGATCGGGAACTCGCGACGGTAGGCGGAAGACTATTTTTTCGCAGGAGATCCGCTTTGCCACCGTCCTGCTCTGTTCGAACGCATCCCCGGGGTCCAAGCGCGTCATCGTCGCCGTGACTTCGATCTCGGAGTTGGCGAGGGCATCTTCGGTGAACCCCAGGACCAGATGGTTCTCTTCGCCCGCGTCGTGGTAGAAGGTTCCTTCTCCACCTTTGATTCCCACGCGGAGCGATTCATCGTCGTCGACTCCGCCAGGAACCCGGATTGATACCTCTGCGTGCCCGAGCCTTCCCCCTTCGGGGCAGAGCCCCCCGACCACCTTCGCCGAGTCGATCGCCGGGACGGGTATCTCGCCCTTCGGCCAGAGGCGCGCCACGAGAGTGCCGATGGCGAGCACCGTCAGTCCGGCGGCGAGGATGGTGTGCAGCCCATCTCAAAGGCAGAGGCCTCCGGACGTCCCGATCCGCAGCACTGTGGTCAGGGCCGGAAAGGTGAAGAGCGCGAGCAGGACCAGGTAGCCCGGGACGGCACCCGGTGCCACCCCGGCCATCTCCGCCAAGGAGCCCACACGCCTGCTGGCGATTGCGAGCCCGCCCAACGCGATCGCCGATCCTGGGACCCCGATGATCAGTCCGATCCGGTAGAGATGGGGAAGCAGGTCGCCTGGGCGGCTTCCAAATTCCGCCACGCCGCAGACGAACAACGCGGCAACAATCAGCGCGGCTCCGAACCTGAACCTGGACCGAGCCTTGACCGGCTCCATGCTCGCGCCTTCCTGCCAGAGGCTCCAGAACGCACCGCAGATCAAAAGCGTCGAGAAGACTGCGAGGGACGAGTCGAGGACGCCTTCGGTCAGCCCCGAGGCAGGCTCTTCACACGAGGTGTGAGGAAGCACTCCTGTGACGAAGAAGAGAGCTGCAGCCATGAGAGGCGGCCCCCAGATGAGGAGCCGAAGGGCCTTGTCCGGCCGCCGGCTGAGCGCACGCCCTGGCCCACTCATGTCCGCTTCATCGGCGACGGACCCCAGAACTTGAGAGCTGCGTATTTGGCCCCGGTCCGCCACAGTCATGATCAGGCCGAGAGGTCCCTCGAGAAGGCGGCTCGCGTCCTCGGAGAAGCAGGTAGGGACGCGGATGTGACTCGCCGGGCCGCCTGACTGAGCTCGCGCTGAGTGAGCGACGTTTCGGAACCATCTGTAGTTGGCGGCGATGGGCCTCCCGGCCATCTCGTCATCCTCGCCGATGCATCGCGGGAACCCGAGCTCGGCGAGCGCTAAATCCGTGCCCTCGCTCGCGTCGCTGCTGAGTTAGCGAGAGTCGGGCGGCGGGATGCTGCAGCGATCCACACGGGAGATCCAAGGCTCGCGACCATCGTCAAGCTGCCGAACGCACCAGGCATTCCCCTCGCTCAGTTGCTCGACGGCATCCCCTGAGTGCCGTCGAGCCCGGGAGCGCGCGATCGCGCGCGGCAAGCTCCGAGCTGAAGTCGAGAAGCTGCTCGCCCAACGCGCCAGAGCCGTTGCGGTTTAAGTACTCGCTGCGTGCACCCGATGAATCTGCGGAAAGTTGCTGACTCTTGACGATCCCACTTCGCGTAAATGGACAGTGCGCTATGCGCTGATCGCGTATGTCGCATCCTGGATCGGCGTGGCGGTGGCTTCCCTGGGGGCTTTCCTGCTGTTCGGCGTTAACCTTGGGGCCGCGGGCGCCCTCTGGTTCGATTTGGCCTGGCTTCTGTCGTTGATCCCCCTACGTCGAGCGGGCACGCTGCGGGCGGCCGACCTTGGTTTGCGCGCAACGCCCGCGCTGCGTGCAATTGGGCTCACACTGCTCGTGTTCGTCGCATCGGCCCTCTTCGATGGTTACTGGCGATCAAGGCTCGGGCTCGGGCCTGTTACGAGCCCGTTTTCCGGAATCGCGGCGAAGAGCACGGCTATAATTGTGCTCACCGGAATCGCTGCGGTCGTGAGCCCCGTGGTCGAGGAGGTCTTCTTTCGTGGTCTGCTCTATCGCTGCTTTCGCAATCGCTTCTCGGTGCTTCCTTCGAGCGTGGCGGTTGGGGTGATGTTCGGTCTGGTTCATATGGAGTATCCGCTTGCCGTGCTTCCCGAGCTCGCGGTCTATGGATCGCTGTTGTGCTTGCTCTATGAGCACACAGGGTCGCTATGGCCAGGGATCACGCTCAATCTCTATGCCGACGCGGGCGGATTCGAGCAGGCACTCACCGGCCGTTACACGATCGTCTTCTTGAGCGTCGTGCTCCTTGTGCTCGTGCTAGTCGTGCGAGGCCTGCGAGGGAGAAGCGGAGGAAAGTTCCCCCCTCCGCCGTCAGCATTTGCGACATAGGCGGTCTTGCCATCAGACGTGATTGCGATCGCGTACTCCGTACCAAATCGCGGCGGAGGTTGACAAGCTGCTCAAGTAGCGGGCTGAGGCGGTTGACTTCTAGCGTCATTGGGTCGTCGCCCGTCTGGGTGGTGCTCGACCTCCAGGTCAACAGCGCCTGCAACGGGATCAAGCATATCGACCACCAAAAGCTGTACCGGCTCCACCACGAGCCAGCCGCATCGAAGACCGATGACAAGGAGGTGGTTGCCGCCTAAACTGACGTCAAGGGAACCGAAGCCGCGGCGAAGTTACAGCAGCCTTGGGACGCCACCGTGGACGGCGCTCGCGCTCCTGCCTGGGACGAAGGGCACTAATCTCGACATCGACCCGCATTGGACCAGAGGCGTCCGCTCCACCTGGCGGATCCAGGAGTCCGCGTGGCGCCAAAGTCTCGGGATATCCCCGTGTATACTGACGACATGAAGATCGTCAAGGTCCGCCGCGTCGGCAACAGCAACGTCGTTCTCGATTCCCCGCGAGCTCGAGAGCGCATGGATATGCGCCAGGCACCTCCGTGCTTGTCGAGGAGCTCGACGGCGGCGAGCTTCGGATCCTGCCCATCGAGCAGGTGCGGGAGAGGATCCGCGCGATCGGCGAGCGCGTGGTCGCCGATCATCCCGAGGCGTTGAAGATCCTCGCCGAGCACGACCCAGACTCCGAGTCAACTCCCCAGTAGATCCGCAGTGCCCGAAGAGGAAGGCACGGGCGAGCCGATCTACCTCGAGTTCGTTGACGCGCTCGAGCTGTATGCGGCGATCATCGGCGGCACGCCCGCGCAGGCGGCCGATCAGCTTCGCGACCAGGGCGCTCTCGAGGGCGCCCTCACCCGCCCGCGCAGCTACGCCGCCTACGAGGACGCCGATCTCGCGTTGCAGGCTGCCGTCCTGGCGCACGGCATCTCCGAGAGCCAGGGCGTTCATCGACGCCAACAAGCGCCTGGCGCTCGTCGCGATGCTGACCTTCCTCGAGTTGAACGGCTACCGGATCGAAGCGTCCGATCCCAACCTCGCCGAGTGGATCCTCAGCTTCAGCTCCGGGACTACACCTCAGCAGCTTGCGCCGTCAGTGCGCGACGCAATACGGCCGATCGCGTAGCTCGGCTCGCCCACCTGGCTGCTGGCCCGTCCTGTTAATGCAGTTGGTATCCGTTTCTTCTTGGGAGGAGGATCCCATGACCGAACCCACTGTTTTCGACTCCGCCGGGAGGCGCCGCTCGCCGGCGACGATGCCCGGCTACCACGCCGGGCGATCACCCTGCAACCAGGGGATGCGCTATCCGGCCGACCCACCGACGGTCGAGGAGATCGTCGCCGTGATGCGCCAGGTTGGAGATGGTCGCCACGGCGCTCGCCTCCGTGCCGTGATCGTCGTCCTCTGGCGCGGCGGGCTTCGCATCCAGGAGGCGCTGGCGCTCAGCGAGCGCGATCTCGACCCCCACCGTGGCTCGACCCTCGTCCGCCGCGGCGGCTACACAGCTCGGGTGGGCTCATGTAACCCGGGTCGATATCGATTCGGCCCAATGCGCTCGAGCGGGCTCGAACAACCACCAGCCGTGAAGCCCGAAGGGCCCTCAACCTCGTACAGGCCCGCAAGTCGTAAGCGCTGTCTGACGCACCTCGGACTGTCGTCTGTCCCTCATCGCTTCACAATCTCGACTCCCGCTTCCACGTCGACTCCATGCCTGAGGGTGTCCAACACGACGCACGAGCGCTCGGCGGCCGCGAGCAGTAGCTGGACGGTGCGCGGGTCGGTTCCGGGTCGCACTCCGAGTTGCGTACGGCTCCGCATCGACGGAAAGCCCACCCGCACCGACCGGTCAATCGCGAGGCAGCCCCGCAAGTCGACGGCGCCCTCGACTTGGACGGCGAGCGAGGTCAGTTGCACGCCTAGCAGGTCGGCAACCATGCGGATCGTCGAGTCCTGGCAGGCCGCGAGCGCCGCACAGAGGAGCTCTCCTGGGTTGGGAGCGTCGTGGTGCCCTCCCACTCCTCGATGTGTGCCTACAGCGATCTCGACCTCGACCCCGTACTCCTCCCCCGGGACGACGCTCGTGCGCAGGGGGTCCGCGAGGTCCCGGCCAAAGGTGTGTCCGCGATCAACGATCATCGCCTCGGCGGGCTCCTGCTCGTACGCTCGTCGCAGGGGCGCTTGACGGTCGGAGACCTCCGAGCTTCGCGTGCGGGGTGTTCGGCCGACGGCCGTCGCGCGCGTCATCGCGCGTGCGCGGTGCCGCTGCCCGCCGCAAGCGCCCGCACGTCCTCGGTGCTAAGACTGCGGCCGCCGATCCACCAGTCCCCGGACTTGGTCTCGTCGATCACGACGGTGGTGACCTCCCGCATGTTCTCGCCCTCGATCTCGACCATGGTCTCGGTGAGGCGGCCCGCGATCTCGCGCTTCTGCTGTGGGGTGAAGACACCCTCGATGAGCTTCACGTTGATGTACGGCATCTCGCTCTCCTTTCCTCGGGAAGGAACCCGAGCTTTGATGAGGATGAGGCTCTGCTGAGAAAGATGGCGTCTGGGAGGGCCGCCGTCATCGCGATTCCCGGCCATCTGCGAACATGGCGAACACTGGCCATCGGCACTCGGACTCGATGCCCTCTTCGGACGCGGGTAGCCTTCTGAGGATGGATCAGCGGATCGGGTTCTTGGACTTTGAGGAACGCAAGGTCGCCTACGCGACCGTCGGCGAGGGGCCGGCGATCGTCTTTCCGGCGTGGTGGGTGAGCCACATCGAGCGCGAGTGGAAGCAGCCGGCGTTTCGCTCGTTCTTCGGTGCGCTAGCCGCGACGCATACCGTCCTCAGATACGACCGCGTTGGCGTCGGACTCTCGGACCGCCAGCGCGAGGCGAGCGAGATGTCGCTTCCCTCGGAGGTCGCGTTGCTCGAGGCGATCGTCGACGAGCTCGATATCGAGACGTTCTCGCTCGTGGGCATTTCGTGCGGTGGCTGTATCGGCGCCGCGTACTCCACGCGCCACCCGGAGCGCGTCACGGAGCTCGTCATCTACGCGGGCTATGCGGAGGGGGCGGCGCTGGCGCCGGCGCAGGTGCGAGCCTCGCTGATAGACATCGTCCGCAGTACGTGGGGGTTTGGCTCGCGCGTGTTGATGGAGGTGTTCATGCCCGGCGCGGACGCCGACGAGCGTCGCGAGTACATTGCCTTTCAGCGCGCTGCTGCCTCTGCGGATGTCGCCGCCGACCTGCTCGCGCTCACCTTCGCAATCGACGCGCGACCGGACCTTGCGCGTGTTCAGGTGCCCACCGCTGTTGTGCACCGGACGGGGGACCGCACGATCCCGTTCCTGCAGGGCCGAGAGGTGGCCACGCTGGTTCACGGCGCCCGTCTGGTCCCGCTGCCCGGGTATACGCACCATCCCTGGCGCGGCGATGGAGCCGGCACCGCAGCGGCGATCACGAGCGCGCTGGGCGTGACGGGGAGCGGCGGATCCTCCGAGTCGACCGAGGCGCTCACAGAGCGCGAGCGGGAAGTGCTCGCGCTCGTGGCCAGGGGCTTCAGCGATGCGCTGATCGCAGAGCATCTCGTGCTGAGTCCACACACCGTGCACCGACACATCGCCAACATACGCAGCAAGCTAAACCTCTCCTCGCGCTCGGCCGCCGCAGCGTTCGCGGCCCGGGCGGGGCTTGCTTAGCGCCTCTGAGTTGCGCGGAAAGCGCGCCTGTCGCGGACGATCGCTTCCACCCCGGGGGCGCCGGGTGACCGCACACGATCGAAATGGCGACAAAGCGCAAGCCTGCACCGGGCGTCACGAGATGCCTGCAAAGGACGAGCTAGGCGGCGCAAAGGAGCCGAATACACATGGGCCACTGCGACCCAAAACCCTGAGTCCTGCCCTGCCGCCACGTCTGCGTTACGTATGGCACTTTGCTGGAAGCGTTTCAGGCGTGTACGGAGGATCGGGGACGGCACATTCGGTTTCGGGTCCCCATACGACCGCCTTTAGTTTTTTTGGCTTGCGCGGGTTGCCCTTGTAACAGTAGCCGCTATGGAGGTCTTCTCCGGAGCTGGCGGGTGCCGAGACGACGCACGTAAAGCCATACGGGTGGCGGATGCCGTCCACTGCCAGCGTGGCTATGACGGCCGGGTCGGATGCGACGGACAGGTGCGGCCTGTGACACGTCATATGAGTCACGCCGTAGCTGTAGAAGTAGCCGCGGATGTGTTCCGCATCTACCCACTCGGTAGCCGCTCTGAACAGCCCGCAGTGCTTTCCTTTGGGTACCGTGTTGGTCCCCCCGTTCGCGGGTGAAAGCAAAAGCACCAGGCCAGCCGCACAAGCGCCGGCCACCAACGGCAGCAGCAGCCGAGCGGGGCGGCGTTTGCGGTAGGCGATCATGCTAGGTGGCGTATCCTAATCTTGGGCCATCGTCGGCAGCCCGGTCATTCCGGCTGCGGCTGTCGCGACTCAACATCCTCCTTGCGGTCCGACAGCGTCAACAGCAGGGCTCCCACGCCCCCCACACCGAAAAACACCAGGATCGCGCCGAGTGCGCCGCGGAGCAGATAGCGGCCCAACAGATCGAAGACAGGCGGTCCGACAGCGATCCGTGCGCTGCCCTCGTCGGCGGAGGGGTTCGAGGTGATGACCACATACCGGCCCGGATGGGGTATGTCGAACGTGCCGACAGCTCGGCCGTAGTAGGACCCCCGGCTGTACGTAAACGACCCTTCATAGCCTGAGATCGGCAGCACATTCTGCGCCCCGACGCCGGGCCGAATGGAAACCTTCAGTCCACGCACCTCGAAAGCGTCCGGCGTGGCGATGGTGTCTTCGTAATAGATCACGTAATGGCGCTGGGCGAGGGTGAGGACGCCTCTCCCCGGAACATCCACCGCATGAAGCTCGCCAAAGGCATGAACAATCGCCACCACGGCAAGGACTATGCACGCAATGCTCCCCAGTAGCCCGAGTGCCAAACTCGTGAAACCGCCGACCCTCAGAAGCAGAACCTGCCGGCGGCGACCAACCGGTCTGAAACTCTCCATGACGACCGACCCTACCAGCGGCCGCCGACCTCGACCTCGACCACTACGAGGGCAGAAGCTGGCTCGGCTGGCACCACCACACCGCCTTGGTCAGCGCCGCACACGGCTTCCTTACCCTGGAGCGACTGAGCCCAAAGCCCGACGGCCGGCCTGACACTTCCCGCGCAGTCCGAGCGCTGCAACCAACCGCTGTTCAAGTGTTGGACCGACCGCTGCCAGACCTACCATCAGCCCGGCCAGGTCGTTTGGCGTGATGAGTGAGCCGTCCGTGTTCGCCGAAGACCGCTGGGCAAGAGTTCTCCTTGCGACGGTGAGAGGGCACCTTGGTGATCATGCGCGACGCGGTTGCTTTGGACGAGCTGTGACAGTCGTCCCTTACTCACGACTCGCTCTCGTATCCGACACGAAGCAGGCACCAGATGACTCGATGCAGCGAGCTTAAGTAAACGGCATTGGGCTAGGCGGGGGTGGCCGTCAGACCGGCGGCCTCGCGCAGAGCTTCAGACCGGTCGGTCAACTCCCAGGTGAAGTCGGCGTCGTCGCGACCGAAGTGGCCGTAGGCGGCGGTCTTCTGGAAGATCGGGCGGTGCAGGGCGAGGTAGCGGCGGAAGGCGCCCGGCCGCAGGTCGAACTCGGCCTCAACGAGGCGGGATACCTCGGAGTCGGGCAGCTTGCCGGTGCCGAAGGTCTCGACCATCAACGAGATCGGGTGGGCGACGCCGATCGCGTAGGCGACCTGCACCTCGCAGCGCTCGGCGAGCCCAGCGGCAACCACGTTCTTAGCGACGTGGCGGGCCGCGTAGGCGGCGGAGCGATCGACCTTGGAGGGGTCCTTGCCGGAGAAAGCGCCGCCGCCGTGACGCGCCATGCCGCCATAGGTGTCGACGATGATCTTGCGCCCGGTGAGGCCGGCGTCGCCGACCGGGCCGCCGATCACGAACTTGCCAGTCGGGTTGACCAGGAAGCCCTCACGCAACTCGCCCTCGTCAAAGAGGCCGGGCACCTCGGCGCCGAGGACGGGCAGGACCACGTGCTCCCAAAGGTCGGGCTTGATCGTCGTCTCCGAATCGACGCCGTCCGCGTGCTGGGTGGAGATCAGCAGCTTCTCGACGCCGATCGGGCGGCCGTCCGCGTAGCGAACCGTGACCTGGGTCTTGCCGTCGGGGCCGAGGTAGGAGAGCGTTCCGTCCTTGCGCACCGCGGCGAGCCGCTCGGCCAGCCGGTGCGCGATCTGGATCGGCATCGGCATCAGCGACTCGGTCTCATCAGTCGCGTAGCCGAACATCATTCCCTGGTCACCCGCCCCGGCGAGGAGCAGCTCATCGTCAACGGAACCGCCGACCCGCGTCTCATAGGCGGCGTCGACGCCCTGGGCGATGTCGGGTGACTGTTTGTCGAGCGAGACGAGGACGGAGATGTGGTCGCAGTTGTAGCCGTAGTCACCGTGGTCGTAGCCGATCCCGCGGATCGTCTCGCGGACGATCTCCGGCACGTCGAGGTGGACGTCGGTGGAGATCTCCCCCGAGACCACCGCCATCCCGGTGCTGACGAGGGTCTCGCAGGCGACGCGGCCCTCGGGGTCCTCGGCCATCACCGCGTCAAGGACGGCGTCGGAGATCTGATCGCAGACCTTGTCCGGGTGGCCCTCGGTGACGGACTCCGACGTGAACAGGTACTCGCCCTCGGCGAGCGGTGGTTTGGTCTCGATCATTGGCGAAGCCTAGCGACGACGGCCGGTATGGGGGACGAAGTCGATCACCAGGGGGACGCCCTCCATCTCATAGGCCTCGCGGATCCGGTTCTCGAGGTGGTAGGCCCAGTCGCGGATGATCAGCTTGCGGTCGTTGACCTGGATCGCGATCCGCGGCGGCCGCTCGCCCACCTGCGCCGCGTAGTAGAGGCGCAGGCGCCGCCCGCGCCGCGACGGCGGCGGCGTCTTGGCGACGACATCGGCGACGAAGCGGTTCAGCTCCGGCGTCGGGATCCGCTCGGCGGCGCGGTCGGCCAGCTCCAGAGCCCGCGGCAGCAGGCGCGCAACGTTTCGCCCGCGCAGAGCCGAGCAGGTGACGACGGCCGGGCGCAGCCGCAGCTTGCGCTCGGCGCGGGCGCGGGCGTCGTCGATGTCGGTGCGGGTCTCATCCCACTTGTTCATCGCCAACAGGGTGGCGCAGCCAGCGCGCATCGCCAGCTCGGCGACGCGCAGGTCCTCGGCGGTGAAGCCCTCGGAGGCGTCGCAGACGACCAGCGCCACGTCGGCGCGCTCGACCGCGCGCTCAGATCGCAGCTGCGCGTAGTACTCGACGCTGCCCGCGACCCTCGAGCGGCGGCGCAACCCGGCGGTGTCGACCAGGACGACCCGCCGGCCCTCGACCTCCAGCTCGGTGTCGATTGCGTCGCGGGTGGTTCCCGCCTGCCCGGAGACGATCACCCGATCGGAGCCGAGGAAGGCGTTGATGAGCGAGGACTTGCCGACGTTGGGGCGACCGATCACCGCGACGCGGGTCCCATCGTCGAGGGGAGGCCGGTCGGGGCTCTCTCCCAGCAACTTGACCACGCGGTCGAGCAGGTCCCCGGTGCCGAGGCCGTGGGTCGCCGAGACAGCCAGCGGCTCGCCGAGGCCGAGCTTGTGGAACTCGGCACTGAGGTGGGCATCGCCGGGCCGGTCGGACTTGTTGGCGACGACCACGACCGGGGGATCGCCGCCGCGCAGCGTCTTCGCCAGCTCGGCGTCGCCGGCGCGCAGCCCGGCGCGCGCGTCGACGACCATCATCACGGCGTCCGCCTCGGCTATCGCGAGCCGCGCCTGGCGCTGCACGTCGCGGGCCAGCTCGGCCTCGTCCTGAAGGTCGATCCCCCCGGTGTCCACAAGCTCAAAGGCGACGCCGTTCCACTCGCAGGCAAGGCGCTTGCGGTCACGGGTAACACCCGGCTCCGCCGCCGTCACCGCCTCGCTGCCGCCAACCAAACGGTTAACCAGGGTGCTCTTGCCGACGTTGGGAAAGCCGACGACGGCGACGGTGGGGAGCCGGCGTCCACGCAAGCCCTCGCTCGCGCGCCAGCTCGACCACCAGGGCGATGACCGCGGGCAGCGCCAAGCCGGTGGTGTCGATCTCAACCGCGTCCTCGGCGGCGCGCAGGGCGCCGTGCTCGCGCTCGGTGTCGCGCGCGTCCCGCTCCCGCTGGGCAACCAGCACCTCGCCCGGATCCTGTCCGATCTGTGCCGAGCGGCGACGGGCCCGCTCCTCTTCGGAGGCGGTGAGGAATACCTTCAGCGGGGAGTCGGGGCTGACCACGGTGCCGATGTCCCGCCCCTCGGCGACGTAGCGCCCGGCGGCGATCAGGTCGCGCTGGCGCGCGAGCATCACCTCCCTTACCGCAGGGTGAACGGAGACACGTGAGGCGGCGACGCTGACCCCGGGCTCGCGGATCGCGGTTGTGACGTCGCGCCCGTTAAGCCGGACCCGCCCGGCGGCGAACTCGATCCCCAGGCCCTGCGCAATCCCGGCCATCGCCTCGGCGTCGTCGGGGTTGGCGCCGCGCTCGATGCCGGCCAGCGCCACACAGCGATACATCGCCCCCGAGTCGAGATAGGTGAAGCCAAGCGCCGTGGCGACGCCGCGGGCCACGGAGGACTTGCCGGCCCCGGCGGGCCCATCGATCGCGATCACCATGACTGCCAGCGTATGGGCGTCAGCGACCCGACAGGGAAGCGAGGTCGGCCTCAAAGCCCGGGTAGCTGACCGCGACTGAGTCGATTCCGTCGACCTCGACGCCCTCGCGCGAAGCGAGGCCGGCGATCGCCCCCAACATCGCGATGCGGTGGTCGCCGTGGGAGTGGATCGCACCGCCGCGCAGCCCTCCGGTGCCCTCGATCGCCATCCCGTCCTCGGTCGGCTCGACCGAGCCGCTCAGCGCATTCAGCGCCGCCGCAACGGTGGCGACTCGGTCGGACTCCTTGTGGCGCAGCTCGGCCGCGTCGCGGATCGTCGTCGTCCCCTCCGCAAAGCAGGCTGCGAGGGCGACCAGCGGCAGCTCGTCGATCGCGAAGGGCACCTCCAGATCCGCCACTTCGGTGCCGATGAGCGGGGCGGGAGAAACGCGTAGATCGGCGATCGGCTCGCCGCCCACTTCCTCTAGGCCGTCGACCGTGATCGTCGCGCCCATGCGCCGGAGGATCGCAATCAGGCCCATCCGGGTCGGATTGACACCGACCCCCCGAAGGACGATGTCGCTACCGCCGATGAGGGTGGCCGCGACGATGAAGAAGGCGGCCGAGGAGAGGTCCCCCGGGACGATCATCAGCCCAGGTTCCAGGCGATCCGCAGGCCTTACCACGACCGCGTGCACGTCCAATTCGACATCCGCGCCGGCGGCCATCAGCATCCGCTCGGTGTGGTCGCGGCTTCGCAGACGCTCGATTACGCGAGTCTCCCCCGTGGCCAGCAGCCCGGCGAAGAGCAGGCATGACTTCACCTGAGCGCTCGCGACCGGCATCTCGTACTCGATCCCGTGAAGCCCTTCACCAGAGACTCGCAGGGGTGCCAGGCGGTCCTCGCAAGCGTCGAGCCGAGCACCCATGCGACGCAGTGGCTGGACGATCCGATCGACCGGCCGTTGCCTGATCGAGTCATCGCCATCCAGCGTCCACTCCCTCCCCACCTGCCCCGCCAGCCACCCCGGCAGCAGCCGCAGCAACGTGCCCGCGTTGCCAACGTCGATCGCACACGAATTCGCACCGTGCAGGCCGACGCCCTTGATCAGGTAGGTCGGCTCGAACTCGGTTCCGTCGATTCTCTCGACCCGAGCTCCGAGCGCTTCGACCGCCCTCATCGTCGCGATCGTGTCTGCCGCCTCGAGGTAGTTGACGACTTTGGCCTCCCCCTCCCCCATCGCGGCGATCAGCGCCGCCCGGTGGGAGATCGACTTATCGGCGGGCGGGCGCAGGGCGCCGCGCAGCGGGCTGGATGGTTCGAAGCGGCGGCTCGCCATCGGCCTACTCCCCGGCGCCGAGCACTGTGACCGTGTGGCCTAGCTCCCGGACCAAGGCCACGGCGCGCTGCGCCTGCGCCTCTCCGGCCACCCAAAGCGAGACCGCTCCCGAGGTCATGTCCGGGGCCGGGTAAAGCGCCATGTCCTCGATGTTTACCCCGGCCTCCCCGAGCGCCAGCGCCAGCTCGGCAACGGTCCCCGGCCGGTTGGCAACGACGACGCGCAGCTCGCGCAGCGGGCGGGCCGCGCGCTCGGGCTCCAGCAGCGCCCGCCGGTCCTCTGCGGCGGCAGCGTGCCAGGCGGCGACGGCCTCGCGCTCGCCGCCGCGGATCAGCTCGGCCGCCTCGCGCAGCCGCTCCGCGACCGAGTCGACTGCCTCGGCGAGCGCCTCGCGGTTGCTGGAGAAGATATCTCCCCAGATCGCCGGGTTGGCGCCGGCGACGCGGGTCGTGTCGCGGAAGCTGGAGCCGACCTCTGGCATCCACTCGGAGTCGCGGGTCAACTCGGCCGCGGCCTGACCGACCAGCACGTTGGCGACCACGTGGGGCAGGTGGCTGACCGTGGCCATCAGACGGTCGTGAGTATCGGCGTCAATCGCCTGCGGGCGGGCACCGAGGCCGGCGATCGTCCTCTGCAGATGGTCGTAGAGGAGGCCGCTAGAGCGATCGGTCGGCGTCAGGTACCAGCGCGCCCCCTCGAAGAGGTCGGCCCGCGCGTTCTCGACTCCGGCGGTCTCCGCGCCGGCCAGCGGGTGGCCGCCGATGAAGCGCTCATCGCCGGCCAGCGCCGCGACGATCTCGCGCTTGGTCGAGCCGACGTCGGTGACGACGGCCTCCGGACCACTGACATCAAGAGCCGCCCTTGCCAGCCCAGGAAGCGCCGCTACCGGCGCGGCACAGAAGACGACCTCGGCTTTCTCGCATGCTTCGGCCACTGAAACCGCGCCCAGGTCGATCGCCCCAGACTCGGCAGCGCGATCGACCGAAGTCCGGTCGGGGTCATACCCCGCTACCTCCACCTTGAGCCCCTCTCGCGCGGCGAGCCCGATCGAGCCTCCGATCAGGCCCACCCCGAGGACCGCGATCCTCATCCGCCACGCCGCGCCCGCACGGCCGCCGCCAGTCGATCGAGCACCGAGACGGTCCGCTCCCAGTCCATGCAGGCGTCGGTTATCGACTGGCCGTAGGTGAGCGACGTGGCGCCCTCCAGGTCCTGGCGACCCCCGACCAGAAAGGACTCAAGCATCACGCCCACGATCGCCTCGCTGCCGTCGGCGATCTGGTCGGCGATCTCACCGGCCGCGTCCGCCTGGCGCTCGGGGTCCTTGCCGCTGTTGTCGTGGGAGGCATCGATGACCACCCGCCCCGGCAAGCCGGCGGCGTGGAGCATGGCGAGTGCCCCCTCGACGCCTTCAATGCCGTGGTTGGGCGCCCCGCGGCCGCCGCGCAGGATGACGTGGCCATCCGGGTTGCCGGTCGTGTGCAGGATCGCCGGCGCGCCACGGTCATCGATGCCCGCAAAGGCGTGCGGCACCGCGGCGGCGCGGACCGCGTCGACCGCCACCTGGACGTTGCCGTCGGTGCGGTTCTTAAAGCCGACCGGCATCGAGAGACCGGAGCCGAGCTGGCGATGGATCTGACTCTCGGTGGTACGGGCGCCGATCGCCCCCCAGGCGACCGCGTCGGAGATGTATTGGGGCGTGATCGGGTCGAGGAACTCACAGCCAACCGCCAGCCCGAGATCGAGCACCTCAAGCAGCAGCTTCCGGGCCATCCGCAGCCCGGCGTTGACATCGCCGGAGCCGTCGAGGTGGGGGTCGTTGATCAGGCCCTTCCAGCCGGTCGTAGTGCGCGGCTTCTCGAAGTAGACGCGCATCGCGATCAGCAGATCCTCGCGCAGCTCCCGCGCCTTCTCGCTGAGGTGCTGGGCGTAGTCGAGCGCCGCCGCGGTGTCGTGGACGCTGCAGGGACCGACGATGAGAAGCAGGCGGTCGTCGCTGCCGTTGAGGATGGCGACGACTTCCTCGCGCCCGCGCACAACCGACCGCGCCCGTTCCTCGCCCAACGGCAGCTCGCCCAGCAGCGTCGCGGGCGCCACCAGCTCGACGACTCGGTCGATCCGCTGGTCGCGAACGCGGTCCCGCGTTTCCCCTTCGCTTGCTCCGATCGCCATCTGCCTGCCGCTGCCTTTCGTAAAAGCCGGAAGTTCCGGCTTAACTTTAGGCGGCGGGGCTGCTCAGCCGAGCAGCTCGCCGAGGGCGGCAAGGAAACGGTCGTCCTCGGCGGGGGTGCCGAAGGTAACGCGGATGTGGCCCGGGTCGCCCAGGATGGTCCCAGGGCGAACGGCGATCCGGCTCTCGGCGAGTCCCGCGACGAGCTCCGCCTCCTCGACCTCGCCAAGGTGCACCCAGGCGAAGTTGGCCTGGCTCTCGGCTGTGAGCAGACCCATCCCGTGCAGCGCCTCCCCGACCCGGATGCGCTCGGCGATCGTGCCCTCGACCCGACGGGTTACGTCGTCCTGGTGCAAGATCGCCTCAGCACCGGCTGCCTGAGCCAGCGCGTTTACGCTGAACGGCTGGCGCACCGCGTCGACGGCGGCGCGGAACTTGGCCGAGCCGATCGCATAGCCGACCCGAAGCCCGGCGAGGCCGTAGCACTTGCTGAAGGTGCGCAGGATGACCAGGTTGGGGAACTCGGCGAGAAGGTCGACGGTCGCGTCGGGGTCATCGTCGGTTTGGAACTCGACGTAGGCCTCATCGAGGGCGACGGTCACGTGGGAGGGAACCCGCTCGCAGAAGGCGGCGATCTCCACGGCCGGCAGGTGAGTGCCGGTCGGGTTGTTGGGGTTACAGACCACCAGCAGCTGGGTGGCGGCACTCACCTCGGCGGCCATCGCGTCGAGGTCGTGGCGCTCGCCGTCGGCCAGCGGCACACGGACCTCGCGTGCCCCGGTCAGCGCCGGCAGGTAGGGATACATCGAGAAAGACGGCCAAGCGTAGAGGATCTCATCGCCGGGCTCACAGAGCGCCTCGGCGGCGGCGAGCAGGATCTCGCAGGAGCCGTTGCCGACCGCGATCCGCCCCGGCTCGGTCTCAAAGCGCTCGGCGATGCGGCGCCGCAGCAGGGTTGCCTCGGGGTCGGGGTAGCGGTTCATCGCTGCGGTGGCGGCCTCGATCGCCTCGATCACCTTGCGGTGGGGCGGGAACGGCGACTCGTTGGAGGCAAGCTGGGCGATGTCGCCGGAGGCGATCGCCTCCGGCGCCTGCCCCTTCGGCACGCCGGCCTCATAACCGGGGATGCGCGAAAGCTTCTCGGCGAAGGTGACGGTCATGTCGCCGATTGTGACGGAGCGCCCACCTACTGGGCGGCTTCGAGGTCGGCGCGCAGCTGCTTGGCCTCACCGAGGTAGACGTGCGCCGGCGTGTGCCCGGCCGGCGCATAGAAGTGGACCATTACGCGGATCACCCGCGGCATCGCTCCGGGGACGCCGATCTCCCGAGCGCAGAGCAGCGGCACCGAGTCGAGGCCGAGGTTGCGAGCGGCGACGGCTGGAAACTCGGCGTTGAGGTCATCCGTGGTCGTGAACAGGCAGCTGACCATCGCCTCCGGCGCCAGGTCGTTGCGATCGATCAGCTCGCGCATCAACTCCTCGGTCACGGCGAGGATCGCTCCGGCCTCGTTGACCTCCGCCTGGGCGGCGCCGCGCACGGCGAAGAGCCGCTCCCGTGCTCCCTCGTAGGCTCCGACCTTCATCGACCTACATCCTCCCAAAGGCGGGCGACCTCAACCTCTGAGAGGCGGCGGGCCAGCCCAGCCGGAAGCGATCCCAGCTCGATCGGCCCGAAGCGGACCCGACGCAGCGCCACCACCTCATTGCCCAACGCTTTGGCCATGCGTCGCACCTGGCGGTTGCGCCCTTCGCGCAGGACGATCTCGACCCCCCGCTCGCCGAGGCGGCGTACCTGTGCTGGCGCCGTCGGTCCGTCCTCCAGCTCAACCCCCCGCCGCAGGCGGTCCAGATCGGCATCGGAGAGCCGGCGACGCAGCTCGGCTCGGTAGGTCTTTGGCACTTCGTAGCGGGGGTGAGTGAGGCGGTTGGAGAGCTCACCGTCGTTGGTGAGCAGCAGCAGGCCGGTCGCGTCGGCGTCTAAGCGGCCGACCGGGTAAAGACGGGCGTCTGAGCTGACCAGCCCGACCACGGCCGGTCTTCGGCCCGGCTCCTTCGCCGTCGAGATGACCCCGGCCGGCTTGTTCACCGCCCAGACCTCGCGTGGCTCAGCGCCGACCGGACTTCCGTCAACGCGCACGTCCTCAGCGTCGCTTACGTCCCGCGCCGGGTCGGTGATGACCTTGCCGCCGACCGTGACCCTGCCGTTGGCGATGATCTGCTCCGCGGCCCGGCGCGAGGCGACGCCGCCGTGGGCGAGGTACTTGGTGAGGCGCACGGCAGCGACGCTACTCGGCGCGCTGCTCCCCGGCCCTGAGCAGCCGCTCGCGCAGCTCTCGCTCGTCCTCGGGGGTGGGGTCAAAGCGCGAGGGATCGGGGAGCTGGTCGAGGCCGGAGAGACCGAAGAGTCGCTCGAATAGCTCCGTGGTCTTAAAGATCGCGGCGCCGAAGCGAGACCGGCCCGACTCCTCGATCAGGCCGCGCTCGGCCAACGTCTGCACGGCCGACTCCGAGGAGACGCCGCGGATCCGCGCCACCTCTGGCCGCGAGACAGGCTGTAGGTAGGCGACAATCGCCAGCGTCTCGGCCTGGGCCTGGGTCAGCGGCGGGGTTCGCGGCCTGGCCAGCAGCCGCCGCGCCGCCTCCTCGCTGGCAGGGTTGCTGGCCAGCGAGAAGCCGCCGGCAACCTCACGCAGGACGACGCCCCGCCTGCCCTCCACGAGGTCCTCGCGCAGCAGCTCGATCGCCTCGGCGATCTGGCCCTCGGTCGCTTCGGCTACCTCGGCCAACTCGGCGGCCTCAACCGGCTGCGCGGAGAGAAAAAGCAGCGCCTCAATCGTCTGCGCAAGGTCATTCATGAACGGCTACCTTCCTGATCTCGATCGGGCCAAACGGCTTACTCTGCTCCCAAGTCACCTCGCCCTTGCGGTAGAGCTCCAGCAGGGCGAACAGGGTCACCGCCTGCGTGAGCCGGTCCTCACCGCCGAACTGCTCGTCGAAGTCAAAGCTTGGGCGCCGGGCAAGCGCCTCGCGCAGGGCGCGCAGCCGGCGCTCCAGCGAGACGGTGGGGCGGATGTGGCTGGTGTCAAGCGCGGGCGGCGCCGCCAGCAGGTCGCCGAGCGCGGCGCCGAGCTGCTCTGGGTCATAGACCGCGAGCGCGGCATCGAGGGCGACGCGGCGCAGCTCGGGGGGCAGCGGCGCGGAGCGATATAGGTAGCCGCGGGCCGCCTCAAAGCGCTCGACCAGCGCCTCGGAGGCCTCGCGGTAGCGGCGGTACTCGAGCATCCGCGCAAGCAGCTCCTCGACCGCCTCCTCGGCGCTGAGCTCCTCTGCCTCCTCCTCGGCGCCCGGCAGCATCAGCCGCGACTTCAGCTCCAAAAGCGCCGCGATCAGGACGAGGAACTCGGTCGCCACCTCCAGCTCCAGCTCGCCCTCGCGCTCGAGGTGCTCGACGTAGGCGACGACGACCTCGCCCAGCTCGACCTCGAGCAGGCTGACCTCCTCGCGCAAGACGACCGCCATCAGCAGGTCGAACGGCCCGGCGAATACGTCGAGGTCGAGATCCAGCTCCGCGACGGTCACGCGGTCACGTTAACGCGAGGGACCGATGCCCATACGCTCGCGGACCTCGATCAGGGTCTGAGACGCAATCGCGCGGGCCTTCTCGGCACCTTCTGCGAGCGCCTCCTCCAGCACCGTTTCGTCGGGGCGCAACTCCGCGTAGCGCTCGCGGACCGGGGCGAGCAGCTCGATCACGCCCTCGGCGACCGCCTGCTTGAAGTCGCCGTAGCCGGCGCCCTCGAACTCTCGCTCGACCTCCTCGGGGCCGATCCCCCGCGCCACCGCGAGGACGTCGATCAAATTGCTCACGCCCGGCTTGTCCTCATCGCGAACGATCGCGCGCCCGGAGTCGGTGACGGCGCTGCCGAGCTTCTTGCGGATCGCCTCGGGATCGTCGAGGACGTAGACGGTGCCGGCCTCGGTGGCGCCGGTGGTCGACATCTTGCGCTGCGGCTCCTGCAGATCCATGATCCGGGCGCCGATCTCGGGGATGCGGTGCTCGGGCTCGATGAGCGTGTCGCCGAAGCGCTCGTTGAAGCGGCGGGCGATCTCCCGCATCAGCTCGATGTGCTGGCGCTGGTCCTCGCCGACCGGCACCTCGGTCGCCCGGTAAGCGAGGACGTCAGCGGCCATCAGGACGGGGTAGAAGAAAAGAGCCGCCGGGACCAGCTCGCGCTGGCGCCCCGACTTGTCCTTGAACTGGTGCATGCGGTTGAGGTCGCCGTGGGAGGTGACCGCGGAGAGCAGCCAGGTCAGCTCGGTGTGCTCGCGCACGTCGGACTGGCGGAAGAGGATGCAGCGATCGGGGTCAAGGCCGGCGGCGAGCAGGATCGCGGTGGTGTCGTAGAGCCGCTCGCGCAGCTCGGTCGGGTCATAGGCAACCGAGATCGCGTGCAGGTCGACTATGCAGAAGATCGCCGGAGCACCGCGATCCTGGCCCTCCACGTACTGGCGGATCGCCCCGATGTAGTTGCCGAGGTGCTTGCTGCCGGTCGGCTGTATGCCGGAGAAGATGATCGGTGCGCCGCCCATCGGTGAGCGGCAGCCTACGCGGGCTCGGGCGCAGGCGTCTCGCTGCCGGGCGGCGCCGGCTCGCCCTCGGCGCAGTCGGCGTCGGCGCCGTGCCCGCACTCACCCGCCGTTGCGGCGCCCCGGCTCGGCACCGCCTCGACCCGTCGCTTCGGGTCCTCGATGCCGAAGCCCGAGACGACGCCACCGAGGATCATCAGGATGCCGGCAATTCCGATCCCGAGGTGAAAGGCCGAGGTCGAGGCGCCCTCGGCGGCGCTGCCCAGCCGGGCCGCCTCGGCGACGGCGAGGTCGCCGGTCTTTGGCCGTCCCAGCGGCTGTTCTTTGGCTTCAGAGACGGCCGCCTGCGCTGCGGGGCTGAGCGGGCGTGAGCCGAGCTCGGAGTCCAGGGCGGCGCCGAAGTGGGCGGAGATGACCGCCCCGAGGACGGCGATCGCCAGCAGGCCCGCCACCCGCGAGATGCCGTTGTTGGCGCCCGAGGCGACCCCGACGTGGCGTTCCTCGACCGAGTCGAGCACCGTCGCGGTCAGCGGCGCCACCGTCGCCGAGAGGCCGAGGCCGAAGACGAGGATCGCCGGCAGCACGTCGACGCCGTAGCTCGCGTGCGCCCCGACCCGCAGCAGCAGGAGCAGCCCGAGGCCGCCGACGATCGGGCCGACGGTCATCGGCAGTCGCGGCCCCACCCCGGAGGCGAGCTTGCCGAAGCGCGGCGAGAGGACGAAGAGGATGACCGAGACCGGGGTCGTCGCCAGGCCCGCCTGAAGCGGCGAGTAGCCGACGATCTGCTGGAGGAAGAGGCCGACGAAGAAGAGCCCGCCGATCAAGCCCGCATAGGCGGCGAGCGTGGTCAGGTTGGCGACCGCGAAGTTGCGGATGCGAAAAAGGGCGAGGTCGAGCATCGGGTGGCGGGCGCGCGCCTCGTGCGCGACGAAGAGGGCGAAGCAAACGATCCCGGCGACCAACGGCACCCAGACCAGCGGGTCGCCCCAACCGTGGGTCGGCTCCTCGATCAGCGCGAAGACGGGCCCGCCGAGCCCCACCGCCGAGAGAACGATCCCGAGCCAGTCGATTCCGCGGAATGCGTCGGGGTCGCGGCTCTCTTTCACGGAGTGCAGGGCGAGCGCCACCGTGATCGCGATCAGCGGGATGTTGACCCAGAAGATCGCCCGCCAGGAGAGCAGCCCGATCAGGGCGCCCCCTCCGGCCGGGCCGACCACGGTCGCGATCCCCGTCCAAGCGGTCCAGGTCCCCACCGCCCGCCCTCGCGAGGCCCCCTCGAAGCTGGCGGCGACGATCGCCAGCGAGCCTGGGACGAGCAGCGCCCCGGCAATCCCCTGCAGGGCGCGGGCGCCGATCAGCAGCCCGGCCGAGGGGGCGAGCGCGCAGAGGATCGAGGTGGCGCCGAAGGAGACCAGCCCGATCACGAACATCCGCCGCCGGCCGAACTGGTCGCCGAGGCTGCCGCCGACCAACAGCAGCGAGACGAGCGAGAGCATGTAGGCCTCGACCACCCACTGCTGCCCGGCAAGGCCGATGTCGAGCCCCCTGCTGATCGACGGCAGCGCCACGTTGACCACGGTCGAGTCGAGGAAGACGACGGTCGAGCCGAGGATCGTCGCGACCAGCGTCAGGCGCTGTTGGCGGGACACCGAATCAGTCTAGGCGCGCGCAAGATGCCTCCCGCCGACTCTGGGCCCAGACGCAACCCGGGCGCGGCTGAAAGAATCCGGGAAGGTGATCCGCTGATGGCAAGAGCGATTTGGAGCGGCTCGATCAGCTTCGGGCTCCTCAACGTGCCCGTCCGCCTCTACAGCGCGGTGGCCCGCCGCGGCATCGCGCTGCGCGAGATCCGCGAGTCCGACGGCGCCCGGATCCGCCACCGGCGGGTGGCCGAGGGGACCGAGGAGGAGGTCCCCTACGAGAGCATCGTCAAGGCCTTCGAGGTCGCGCCCGAGCGCTACGTGGCGCTGAGCAAGGACGAGCTAGCCTCGCTCGACCCGCAAAAGAGCCGCGCGATCGAGGTCCAGGACTTCGTCGACCTCGGTGAGATCGACCCGATCTACTTCGACAGCCCCTACTACCTGGGGCCCGCGGACGGAGCCGAGAGGGCCTACTCGCTGCTGGCCCAGGCGATGGAAGGCTCGGGCAAGGTGGCGATCGCCCGCTTCGTCTTCCGCAACAAGGAGCACCTCGCCGCGATCCGCCCGGCCGATGGCGTGCTGACCCTCACCACGATGCGCTTCGCCGATGAGGTGGTGGCGCCGTCTGAGCTGGAGGACGCGCTCCCGGCCGAGAGGCCGAAGGTCGCCAAGCGCGAGGTCGAGATGGCGGAGAAACTGATCGACTCGCTGACCCGCCGCTTTGACCCCGGCGCCTACCGCGACGAGCACCGCGAGCAGCTGCTGGCGATGATCGAGCGAAAGGCCGAGGGCAAGGAGCTCCTCAAGGCCCCCGCGGGCGAGGAGCTCGAGCCGACCAAGGCCCCCGACCTGATGGCGGCGCTGGAGGAGAGCATCGCCGCGGTGCAGGGCGGGGGCAAGGCCCGAAAGCAGCGGCGAAGAAACGCCCGGCCGAGCCCAAGAAGAAATCGGCGCCCAAACGGGCCGCCTCGCGGGCCAAGTCGAAGTCCTCCAAATAACCGGTGGGCGCCGAGCGCCAGGTGGAGGTCGAGGGGCGTGAGCTGAAGCTCACCAACCTCGACAAGGTCCTCTACCCGGAGGCCGGCTTCACCAAGGGCGAGGTAGTCGACTACTACGCCAAGGTCGCACCGGCGATCGTCCCCCACCTGAGCGGGCGGGCGCTGACCCTGCGCCGCTTCCCGGAGGGCGTCGAGGACACCGGGGCTGCATTCTTTGAGAAGCGCTGCCCCAAGCACCGGCCGCCCTGGGTGAGGACGGCGACGGTGCTGGCAGGGCCGCGCGCCGGCAACATCGACTTCTGCGTCTGTGAGGACCTGCCGACGCTGGTCTGGATGGCGCAGCTCGCGGCGCTGGAGCTTCACCCCTCGCTCTCGCTGGCTGATCAGCCCGACCGACCGACGATCCTCGTCTTTGACCTCGACCCCGGCCCACCGGCCGACGTGCTCGATTGTTGCCGGGTCGCCCTGCGGCTGCGGGAGCTGTTCAGCCACTTCGCGCTTGAGTGCTTCCCGAAGACCTCGGGGTCAAAGGGCCTTCAGGTCTACGTCCCGCTCAACGTCAAGACCAGCTATGAGGAGACCAAACCCCTCGCCCGCGCGATCGCCCAGCTGCTCGAGCAGCAGACGCCGGACCTCGTCGTCTCGAAGATGAAAAAGGTGGAGCGCGAGGGCAAGGTCTTCGTCGATTGGTCCCAAAACCACCGGCGCAAGACGACGATCGCCGTCTACTCGCTGCGGGCGCGGGAGCGGCCGACCGTCTCGACGCCGGTGAGCTGGGAGGAGGTCGAGCGGGCGCTAGAGCGCGACGACGCTGGCTCGCTCGTCTTTGAGGTCGCCGACGTGCTGGAGCGGGTCAAGCGCCACGGCGACCTCTTCGCCCCGGTGCTGGAGCTGGAGCAAAGATTGCCGGAGCTCTAGCCGAGCGGCTGGCGGAGGACCGGGCGGCGGGTCGCCCTGACCTCGTCGAGGCGGCGGACCGGGGTCGTGTAGGGAGCCTGCTTGGCGACCTCGGGGTCGCGCTCGGCCTCGGCGAGGATCTCCTCGACCGCGTCGGCGAAGGCGTCGAGGCTCTCCTTCGTCTCGGTCTCGGTGGGCTCGACCATCAGCGCCTCCTCGACCAGGAGCGGGAAGTAGACGGTCGGCGGGTGAAAACCGAAGTCGAGCAGGCGCTTGGCGAGGTCGAGGGTTGCGAGTCCCAACTCCCGCTTCATCGGCTTGCCGGAGAGGACGAACTCGTGCATGCAGTGGCGGTCAAAGGCGACCGGGAGGCGCTTGCCGGCGCGACCCTGCGCAAGCCGCGCCTTCAGGTAGTTGGCGTTCAGCACCGCCGTTTCAGAGGCCTCGGTGAGGCCGTCGCCGCCGAGGCTCAAGATGTAGGCGTAGGAGCGGACAAAGACGCCGAAGTTTCCCTGGAAGCCGCGCAGGCGGCCGATCGAGTTGGGCCGGTCGAAGTCGAGGTCAAAGAACGGCCCGCTGCCATTGGCGCCCTCGCGCCTCACCACCTGCGGCCGCGGCAGGTATGGCTCGATCCGCTCCGAGACGGCGATCGGCCCCGCCCCCGGCCCGCCGCCGCCGTGCGGCTGGCTGAAGGACTTGTGGAGGTTGACGTGGACGATGTCAAAGCCCATGTCGCCCGGCCGCGAGTGGCCCATCACGGCGTTTAGGTTGGCGCCGTCGTAGTAGAGGGTTCCCCCCGCCGCGTGGATCGTCGCGGCGATCTCGGCGATGTTCTCATCGAAGAGGCCGAGCGTGTTGGGGTTGGTAAGCATCAGGCAGGCAACGTCCTCGGAGACCTTCGCCCGCAGGTCGTCGATCTCGACTCCACCGCGCTCGTTGGTGGCGACCTTCACCGCCTCATAGCCCGCCATCGTCACCGAGGCGGGGTTGGTGCCGTGGGAGGTGTCGGGGGCGAGCACCTTGGTCCGGTGCTCGCCGCGGTCGGCGTGGTAGGCGCGGGTCAGCAGCAGCCCCGCCAGCTCCCCATGCGAGCCGGCGGAGGGCTGGAGACTGACGTGCGGAAGGCCGCAGATCTCGGCCAACGAGCGCTGCAACAACCACATCAGCTCCAGAGCGCCCTGAGCGCGACGCGGATCCTGCGCCGGGTGCAGACGAGCGTGACCGGGCAACGCCGCGACCCGCTCATTGAGGCGCGGGTTGTGCTTCATCGTGCAGGAGCCGAGCGGGTAGAGGCCGGTGTCGAGGTCGAAGTTGCGGCGGGAGAGGCGGTTGTAGTGGCGGATGATCTCCGGCTCTGAGACCTCGGGCAGGCGCGGCGGCTCAGAGCGCAGCAGGTTGGCCGGGATCAGCTCCTTAAGCGGGCGCTTGGGAACCCCGGGCTCGGGCAGCGTCGCGGCGCGGCGGCCGGGCTTTGACTTCTCATAGATCGTCTGTGCCCGTTCGCGCTGCATCGGCGTCTCGGTGATCGCGCTGCTCATCGCACCCCCACCTCCTCGCCGGCGTGCTCGGCGGCGATCGCGGCGCCAAGCGCCTCGGCCAGCTCGTCGATCTGCTCGCGGCTGCGGCGCTCGGTGATCGCGACCAGCAGTCCGTCGGGGTGCTCGGGGTACTCGCGGCCCAGCGGGTAGCCGGCGGCGATGCCGCGCTCGGCGCAGCGCTCCAGCACCCGCCCGACCGGGGCATCGAGGCGGATCGCAAACTCGCGCACGACCGGCGCCCCGTGCAGCGGCTCGATCCCCTCGACCGCGGCCAGCCGCTCGCGCGCGTAGGCGGTGCGCAGCGCCAGCAGCTCGCCCAGCTCGCGGAAGCCCTGCCGGCCCAGCCAGGCGAGGTGGATCATCGCCGCCAGGGCGTTTAACGCCTGCGCCGTGCAGATGTTGTTGGTCGCCTTCTCACGCCGGATGTGCTGCTCGCGGGTCTGCAGGGCTAAAACGAAGCCGCGGCGGCCGTCGACGTCTGAGGTCTCGCCGGCAATCCGGCCCGGCATGCGACGGATCTGCTCCTCGGTGGCGCAGAAGAAGCCGAAGGAGGGACCGCCGAAGTCGAGTCGGTTGCCGAGCGGCTGGCCCTCGCCGAGGGCGATGTCGGCGCCGCACTCGCCAGGCGGCTTGAGGACGCCGAGCGTCATCGGGTCGACTGCGACGACGAGCATGGCGCCATGCGCCCTGGCGGCGGCGCCGAGGGCCTCGACGTCCTCTACCGCACCGAGGAAGTTGGGGCTCTGCAGGAAGACGGCAGCGGTCTCCCCATCGACCGCATCGGTGAGCGCGGCGGCATCGGTGAGCCCGCCCTGCATCCCGGCCTCGACCAGCTCGGCACCGAACCCCACCGAGTAGGTGGCCAGCGCCTCGCGGCTGTGCGGGTGAACGCCGCGAGAGACGACGAAGCGGCGGCGCCCGGTCGCCCCGATCGCCAGGTAGGCAGCCGAGGCGAGCGAGGACGGCCCCTCATAGAGGCCGGCGTTTGAGACCGGCAGCCCGGTCAGCTCCGACATCGCCGTCTGGAACTCGAACATCGCTTGGAGGCCGCCCTGGGAGATCTCGGGCTGGTAGGGGGTGTAGGGAGTGAGGAACTCGGAGCGCTGGGTGATCGCGTCGACGATCGCCGGCACGTAGTGGTCATACATCCCAGCGCCGATGAAGCAGACCTGCTCCTCGGCGTCGGCGTTGCGGGCCGCCAGCCCGGCAAGTCGCTCGAACACCTCCGCCTCGCTCATCCCCGGCGCCAGCTCCAGCGGATGGCCGAGGCGCAGCGGCTCGGGGACCTGCGCGAACAGCTCCGCGGTCGACTCGACGCCGATCGCGGCGAGCATCTCTGTCCGGTCGGCCGGAGTCGCTGAGGTGTAGCGGGTCACCCGGCTAAGGCTACGCAAGCCGGTGGCGGGGTTCCCTAACCGTTTTCCAGCAGCTTGCGGTATTCCGTGGCGCCGAGCAGAGCATCGGCCTCGGCCGGGTGGCTCAACCTGACCTTGACCAGCCAGCCCTCGCCGTAGGGGTCCTCGTTGATCTGCTCGGGGGCGTCGGCGAGCGCGTCGTTGACCTCGACGATCTCCCCCGAGAGCGGCGCGATCACCTCAGAGACGGCCTTTACCGACTCGACCTCAGCGTAGGAGGAGTCTTTGGCGATCGTCGCGCCGGGAGCGGGTGGGTCATAGAAGACGACCTCTCCAAGGCTGTCCTGCGCGTACCAGGTGATCCCGAAGACGGCGTGCTCCTCTCCCTCCAGACGCGCCCAGTCGTGCTGGTCGTGGTAGAGCAGCTCATCGGGGTAGGTCGCCTCGGCCACGTCACTTCTCCTTCCGGTAGAGGGGCTTGGAAGCTATCCGGGCCGGGCGGCGCTTGCCGCGCACGTCGATCTCGACCTCGGTCCCTGGCTCTGCCCCCAGCGCCCTCCGAACGTAGGCCATCCCGATCCCGACCTCAAGCGATGGGGAGAACGTGCCAGAGGTGACGGTCCCGACCTGCTCGCCCGCGGCGAGCACCGGGTTGCCCTGACGGGGGATGCCGGCCCCCTCGATCCTGAACGGGAGGAGCTTCTCCGCCGGCCCCTCGGCGCGGGCGCGGGCGATCGGCTCAGAGCCGAGAAACCCAGTCGACTCGACACAGCACCAGCCCAACCCGGCTTCGATCGGGTTGCGCTCGGGCATCAGGTCGTTGCCGTGCAGCGGGAAGCAGGCCTCAAGGCGCAGCGTGTCGCGGGCGCCGAGGCCGCACGCCACGATGCCCGCGTCGAGCAGCTCAACCCAGATCGCCGGAGCGACCTCGGGGTCGATCAGCAGCTCGACCCCGTCCTCGCCGGTGTAACCGGTGCCGCAGATCAGCGCCGGCCGGTTGCCGACCCCGACCGCCGCCACCCGCATCCGCGCCGCCAGCTCGACGCCGAGCGCGGGGCCGAGCATCTGGCGCGCGTGCGGGCCCTGTACCGCGAGCATCGCGTAGCGGTCGGCGACGTCGCGCACGGCGACGTCGAAGCCGCGGCTCCAGCGCCCCAGCCAGGAAAGGTCGGCCCCATGGTTGGCGGAGTTGGTGATGAGCAGGTAGCGATCGCCGCCGAGGCGGTAGGCGAAGAGGTCGTCGAGGACGCCGCCCTCCTCGTTACAGAGGCACGAATACTGGGCCCCGCCAACCTCGATCGCGGCGACGTCGTTGGAGAGGACGCGCTGGAGGAAGGCGAGCGCATCCGGGCCCTCGACCTCGACCTCGCCCATGTGGGAGACGTCGAACACACCGGCGTGGGTGCGGACCGCCGAGTGCTCCTCGCGGATCCCCTCATAGGACACCGGCATCTCCCAGCCAGCGAAGGGGACGAGCTTGGCGCCGAGCTCGACGTGTCGTTCGTAAAGAGGGGTGCGACGCACGGCCGAGGAGGCTATTGCAGGCCCCCGCCGCGCTCACTCCTTGAGGAACCCCGGAACTTCGATGTCGTCGTCGCTGACCCGCAGTTTGCGGATGTCGGTGTCCTCGGCTGAGATCCGTGGGCGGCTCTCATAGCGCCGCCGCACCCGCTGGGGGGAGCGAGCCAGCAGCTCGAAACCCTCAAAGCCCGTGGCGATCACCGTGACCCGGACCTCGTCGCGCATCGACTGGTCAACGACGGAGCCGAAGATGATGTTGGCGTTGTCATCGGCCTCGGCCTGGACCAGCTGGGCTGCCTCGTTGACCTCGAACAGGCCGAGGTCCTCGGGGCCAGTGATGTTGAGCAGCATCCCCGTCGCCCCTTTGATCGACTCCTCGATCAGCGGCGAGGTGATCGCCGCCTTGGCAGCGTCCAGGGCCCGCGCCTCGCCGGAGGCCGAGCCAACGCCCATCAGCGCCGAGCCGGCATCGCGCATGATCGTCCGCACGTCGGCGAAGTCGAGGTTGATCAGGCCGGGAATCGTGATCAGGTCGGTGATGCCCTGCACGCCCTGGCGCAGGATGTCATCAGCCTGGCGGAAGGCGTCCAGCACGCTGGTGCGCCGCTCGACCGCCTGCAGCAGTTTCTCGTTGGGGACGATGATCAGCGTGTCGACGTTGTTGCGCAGCTTCTCGATGCCCTCGAGCGCCTGCTGCATCCGCCGTTTGCCCTCGAACTCAAACGGCTTGGTGACCGCGCCGACGGTCAGCGCGCCGATCTCCTCCTTCGCGATCTCGGCGATGATCGGCGCCGAGCCGGTGCCGGTGCCGCCGCCCTCACCCGCGGTGACGAAGACCATGTCGGCGCCCTTCAGCGCCTCCTTGATCTCGTCGCGGCTCTCCGCCGCGGCGCCTGCCCCGACCTCGGGGTTGCCGCCGGCACCGAGGCCGCGGGTCAGCTCCTGTCCGATCGAGAGCTTGATGTCGGCGTCGCAGGCCTGAAGCGCCTGGGCGTCAGTATTGACGGCGACGAACTCGACGCCGCGGATCCCGGCGTCGACCATCCGGCTGACGGCATTGGTCCCGCCGCCGCCGGCCCCGACGACCTTGATCACCGCAAGGTAAGTGGATTCCATCTCCCGATTTCTCCAAGCCCAGCCCTGGTGGGGCTGGAATCTGTCCAGTCTGTAAGGACTGGGTATGAGTTGAGCCTTTATTCCATCCGAGGCTTCAGCGATGCTCAAGGGTTCTGAGGATCGATGGAACCTTGGAAATTGCGCTCAACGTAGGGCATTCGGCGGTAAGTGTCAAACGCCCGGGAGCCATCCTGCAAAGCGCTTCCCTTAAGTTGAACTTGAGGGTTTCGCCAGTCTAACCCCATGGTTGAGGGCTCAGGGAACGGGCGGCAGGACGTGGCCAGAGCCCCAGATCGACGGCCGCTCGGGAGCGCTCAGGTTTACATAATCGAGCGCCGTCACCGACGGATCGGCAAGGACGGCGGCGGCGGCGCGCCACTTCCTGGCCGCCGCCGAATCATCGCCGAAGCGAAGTTCGACCCCGGTGCTCAGTTCCACGTCGACCCCGCCTTCGCCGTAGCGGCTGCCCTTCAGGTAGGGCCGCAGGGCGCTGGGCGCGGCGCCGAGGACACGGGCCTGCTGCAGCACGGTGCCGGTGAGGTGGTCGCTCGCCGGGGGCTTGGAGAGCGGCAGCCGGGGCAGCGAGGATTCCCTCGGCGCCGGCAGCCAGGCGAGGACTGCGCCTTCGGCGGAGACCCCGACCGCGCTTGACCCGGCGCCAATCTCGGCGATCGGGCGGGCCGGGACCAGGCGGGGCGTGACTGACCTGTTGCGAACGACGAACTGGTAGGCAAGCGCCACCAGCGCGACGGCGGCGAGCGCGACCAGCAGGCGGCGCCTCACAGCTCCCAGCCGCCGGGCCAGCGCACCTCGCCCAGCACCTGGACCTCCGGCTCCAGCTCGACGCCGAAGCGCTCGTTGACCCGACGGCGACCCTCGGCCATCAGCTCCAACACGTCGGAGGTGGTGGCCTCGCCGCAGTTCTCGACGAAGTTGGCGTGCTTCTCGGAGAAGCGGGCACCGCCGTGGCGCAGGCCGCGGCAGCCGGCGGCCTCCAGCAGCGCTCCGGCCGAGCGCCCCTCCGCCCGCTCATCCTCGGGGTTCTTAAAGGTCGAGCCGAAGGTCTTGATCCCCGACGGCTGCGCGTCGCGGCGGCGCTCGCGCATCCCAGCCATGCTAGCCTTGATCGCCGCCGGGTCGCCGGGCCGCAGCCGAAACGAGGCGCGGGAGACGACCTCCTCGGCGCCGAGGTTGGAGTTGCGATAGGCGAAGCCGAGCTGCTCCGGGGACCGGCGGTGAAGGCCAGACGGCGAGGCGATATCCACCCACTCCAAGACCTCGGCGAGCTGCCCCCCGTAGGCGTTGGCGTTCATCCTCACCGCGCCCCCCGCGCTGCCGGGGATGTTGATCCCGAACTCAAGGCCCGAGAGGCCCCAAGCGGCCGCCTTGGCCGAAGCCGAGGGAAGGCGGGCGCCGCCGCCGCAGAGGATGCGCTCGCCGTCGCGCTTAATCGTCGCGAGGTCGCCGTCCAGCTTGATCGCAAGTCCCCGGAATCCATCGTCGGCTACCAGCAGGTTCGATCCCGACCCGATCGTTCCTACCGCCAGGCCCCCCTCACCCGCCCAGGCGAGCAGCTCCAGCAGCTCCTGCTCGCTGCCAGGGCGAGCGAACCAGTCGGCGCGCCCGCCGGTGCGAACGGTGGTGAGGCGGGCGAGCGAGAAGTTGGGCTGAACGCCCGGCGGAGGCGCGCTCACCCCGCACCTGCATCCACGAGAAGGGCCTCGCCCAGCTTGAAGACATCGCCGGCGCCGATCGTGACCAGGACCTGGCCCGGGGCCAGGCGCGGGGCCAGGGCCTCCCGCGCCCGCTCGACGGTGGGCAGCCACCAGACCGGCCTCCCCCATCCGCTCGGCGGCGGCCCGGGCGACCGCCAAACCGCTGACCCCGGCCAGCTCGCCGAGCGGCTCCTCGCGCGCCGGATATACGTCGAGCACCGCGACCTCATCGGCAAGCGCCAGCGCCGCGCCGAACTCCTCCGAGAGCGCCTTGGTGCGCGAGTAGAGGTGGGGTTGAAAGACGGCGATCAGCCGCTGCGGGCCCAGCTCTCGCAGCGCCGAGAGCGTCGCGCGGACCTCGGTCGGGTGGTGGGCATAGTCGTCGTATATGCGGGCACCATCGCGCTTGCCCTTTAACTCAAGTCGTCGCCGCACGCCGGGGAAGTCCGCCAGCGCCACCGCCGATACCTCGGCGTCCAGACCCGCCAGCTCGATCGTCGCCAGGACAGCGCGGGCGTTGAGGAGGTTGTGGGCGCCGGGGATGGAGAGCGCCAGCTCGGCCGGGCCCGGCACGCTGGCGTTAAAGCCGAGGACGCGCTTGTCATCGAGGAGGTCGGAGAGACTGCCGTCGGCGGGCATCGCCACCCCTTCCGCCGGAGCGAGGAACCCGCGGAATGCCAGCCGCAGCTCGGCGAGTGAGCCCCAGCGGGTGTGATGGTCCATCTCGACGTTGGTGATGACCGCGATCTCGGGCCGCAGCCGCAGGAAGCTGGCGTCGCTCTCATCGGCCTCGGCAACGACCCACTCACCCTCCCCCCAGCCGGCGTTGGTCGACTCGCCCTCGGCGCCCAGGCCGGGAACCTCGCCGCCGATGAAAAAGGCCGGGTCGGCGCCGATCGCGCGCAGCGCCCAGACCAACATCGCGCTCGTCGTCGTCTTGCCGTGCGTGCCGGCGACGGCGATCAGCCGCTTCTCGGCGCACAGCTCAGCAAGTAAAGCGCCGCGGTGAAGCACCACCGCGCCCTGCTCACGCGCGAGCGCCAGCTCGGGGTTCTCCTCGCCGATTGCGGTGGAGATCACCACCTCGGCCTCCGTGGGCAGGTTGGCGGCGTCGTGGCCGACGGCGGGCTCAAACCCCGCGCGGCGCAAGCGCTCCATATAGGAGGAGTCGGCCCAGTCGCTGCCGCTAACGGTCGCGCCCAGCCCGTGGCAGACCAGCGCCAGCCCGCTCATCCCGGCGCCGCCGATCCCGATGAAGTGGAGGCGGCGCGAGGCCCAGCCGGCGTCTGGGGCCGCGCTCATCGGGCCGCCGCCAGGACCTCATCGGCGACCCGGCGCGCGGCGTCGGGACGGGCCAGCGCGGCCGAAGCCGACGCCATCGCGGCGAGGCGCCCGGCGTCGCCGAGCAGGCTCCCGGCCTCGGCCTTTAGCCGTTCGGCGCTCAGCCCCTCGTCACCGATCACAAGCGCCGCCCCCGCCTCCGCCATC
The DNA here is from genome assembly GCA_963803755.1 of uncultured Solirubrobacterales bacterium. Taxonomy (GTDB): domain Bacteria; phylum Actinomycetota; class Thermoleophilia; order Solirubrobacterales; family 70-9; genus CAVUPF01. The sequence continues at coordinate 478,607 of CAWDNP010000007.1, read as the reverse complement.
CAGGCGGCGTTGGAGCTCTGGTGCTCGGCGGTGGCGTGCGGGTAGGGGACGAGGATCGCCGGGCGCCCGGAGGCGCTCACCTCAAAGATCGAGCCGCCGGAGCGCGCCAGCACCAGGTCAGACGCCGCGAGGACCTCGCCGAGGTCAGGCTCGTAGGCGAGCAGGGTGTAGCGCTCGCCGTGCGGCGCCGCCCGCAGGCGGCGGTCGAGTTCGTCGAAGTCGCGGCGGCCGGCGAGGTGAATGACGTGGAAGTCCCTGCCCCCGAGCTCAGCGAAGGCCTCGATCGCCGCGAGGTTGATCGAGCGCGCGCCCTGACTGCCCCCCATAACCAGGAGGCAGCGAGCATCGGCTGAGATGGCGAACCGGCGGCGCGCCGCGTCGCGATCGGCCCCCAGTACCGCGGCGGGCACCGGGCGTCCGGTCACCGGGTAGAGCTCGCCCTCCCGGCCGGGGATCGGGAAGGCGAGGCAGACCCGCCGCGCACGGCCCGCCAGCAAGCGGTTGGCGAGGCCGAGGCGACTGTCGGCCTCGGTGAGGATGAGGGGGACGCCGGAGAGGATCGCGGCAAGCCCCGCGGGCCCGGCGACGAAGCCGCCGCCGCCCATCACGACCTCCGCCCCGCGGCGGCGGATCGCCCGCCTCGCGCTCCCCACCGCCACCAGCGCCTCGACCGCGGCGGCGGCGGCGCGCAACGGGTTGCGGCGGTCGATCCCGCGCACCCTCAGGCTGTCGATCTCATAGCCCGCCGCCGGCACCAGCTCGGCCTCGATCCGACCGCGGGCACCGAGGAAGCTGACCTCGGCGCCGCTAGCCCGCAGCTCGGCGGCGACCGCCATGGCCGGCACGACGTGGCCGGCGGTTCCCCCCGCCGCCACCACGACTCTGGGCGCTCTTTCCACCGCTTGATCGACTCCTTCCACGCGCGGGCGCACGCCCGCCCTTAACGACGCGCAGTTTGCCAGCGCCGGCGGTCCCGCCGCGGGCGACGCCCAAGATCAGGCCCACCGCGAACAGCGTCGCCATCAGGCTGCTGTTGCCGTAGGAGACGAACGGCAGCGGCACGCCGGTCAGCGGCGCCAGCCCCATCACCGCGAACAGGTTGATCGTCGCCTGGACCAGGATCAGGGAGGTGAGGCCGGCAACCAGCAGCTTGCCGTAGTTGTCCTTTGCCCGCTGGGCGACCCGCAGCCCGGCGTAGCCGAACATCGAAAAGAGGCCGACGATCCCGAGGATGCCGACCAGGCCCAGCTCCTCGCCGATCACCGCAGCAATCATGTCGGTATGGGCCTCGGGGAGGTAGTAGGCCTTCTGCACACCGTTGCCGATGCCGACCCCGAAGATGCCGCCCGAGCCAATCGCGATCTTCGCCTGCGCCGCCTGGAAACCGGTGCCGGAGGCGTTCGAACCCGGGTTGAGAAAGCCGGTGAGGCGGGCCATCCGGTAGGGCTCGACGAGGGTGACGAGCAGCGCCACCAAACCGAGCCCGAGGGCGATCAGGCCGAGGTCGCGGGGCCGCGCGCCGGCTGCGATAAGGGTCGCGCCGACCGCAAAGGCGACGACCATCGCAGTACCCAGGTCGGGCTCGACGAGGATCAACAGGCAGGCGAAGCCGGCGATCAGCAGGTAGGGCATGGAGCCGGCGATACTCCGCGCCCGCTTCGGCTTGCGGGCGAGCATGTCGGCCCCGTAGAGGATCAGCGCCACCTTGGCCAGCTCGGAGGGCTGGAGCTGGAGCGCGCTCGGGCCGATCCAGCGGCTGGCGCCGTTGACGTTTGACCCGACCCCGAGCGCGGCGACGAGCAAAAACAGGGAGAGCGCCAGGATCGCCGGGGTCAGCCGGCGCACCAGGCTCAAACCATGGCGCGCGGTCAGGTGCATGATCACCAGGCCGACCGCTCCGAACATCAGCGTGCGCTTCAGGTAGTAGGCGCTGTTGGAGAGGCCACCGTTGCTGAGGACCTCGGTGGTCGAGCTGGCCGAGAAGATCATCACCGCGCCGAAGGCGAGCAGGCAGAGGGTCGCGGTGAGCAGCATGTTGTACTCAGCCGAAGGAGCGGCGGCGCGCGAGCGCTTCTTTGCCCCCTTCGCCTTGCGGGGCTTGGCCGGGCGGCCGAGCGCAATGGCACGGGAGCTCATAGGAGATCCCCGACGATCTGGCGGAAGCGCTCGCCGCGCTCTTCGAAGTTGCCGAAGGCGTCGAAGCTGGCGCAGGCGGGCGAGAGCAGGACGACCTCACCGGGGCGGGCGGCGGCGGCGGCGCGGCGCACCGCGTCCTCGAGGTCGCGGCAGCGCTGCAGCTCAACTCCCGAGGAGAGCACCGGCGCTAGCTCGGCGGCAAGCCGGTCGGCGACCGCGCCGATCAGGTAGCAGGCCGCGCAGCGCTCGCGTATCGGATCGGCCAGCGGGGCGAAGGAGTCGCCCTTCTCGCTGCCACCGAGGATCGCGTGGACGCCGCCCTTAAAGGCGCGCAGCCCGACCACGGCGGAAGCGACGTTGGTCGCCTTGGAGTCGTTGACGAAACGGACGCCACCGATCTCTGCTACCTGCTCGAGGCGGTGCGGGACGCCCGCGAAGCTACCCAGCCCCTCGCGAACCGCGTCGCGGTCGATGCCCATCGAGAGCGCGGCGGCGGCGGCGGCCATTGCGTTGGCGACGTTGTGCTCGCCAAAGAGACTGAGCTCCTCGACGTCGATCAGCGGCTCCCCGCCGAAAAAGATCGTGCCCTCCGAGAGCGAGACCTCGCAATCTGGCCCCGCCCCGTGACAGAAGGCGACGCGGCGCGCGCAGCCGCCGAGGTCGACCCCGGCCAGCGCCGGATCATCGCCGTTGTAGATAGCGAGGTCCTCATTGCCCTGGTTGGCGAAGATCCTTAGCTTCGCGGCGAGGTAGGTGCCGAGGTCGGGGTGGCGGTCGAGGTGGTCGGGCGCCAGGTTTAAGAAGACGGCGCACTCGGGTGCGAAGGCGACGCTGTCCTCGAGCTGGAAGCTGGAGCACTCACAGATTACGGTCGCGCCGGGATCGAGCGCCCCGGCCAGCCGCGAGAGCGGCGTACCGACGTTGCCGGCGAGCGCGACCGGCTCCCCCGCGGTCCGGTACAGGTGCCCGAGCAGCTCCACCGTGGTCGTCTTGCCGTTGGTCCCGGTCACCGCGAGGAAGCGGTTGGGAATCGCCCGCCAGGCCACCTCGAGCTCTCCGACCACGTCGATCCCCCGCTCCAGCGCGGCGGCGATCACCGGCGCCTCCCGCGGAACCCCCGGGCTCTTCACAACCGTCCGAACTCCGTCGAGAAGCGCCAGTCCATCCGAATCCAGAACAACTTCGACACCGACTCCCCCAAGCCCTGCAATCCCCTCCGGACGCCCAGAGTCGACCCCCCGAACGACCCCCCCCTCCGCGCCAGTAGCCCGGCCACCGCAAAACCAGACCGCGCCAACCCAACGACCAAAAACGGTCCCTCGGGCAACTCCGGCCGAGGCTTGCGAGGAGGCGGCGCACTCATACTTGAGAATGAGTTTCGCGCTCCACCCGGTGGACCCTGTGCGCTACCGCCCGATCGACTGCTGGTAAAGGGTGAACCCGATCCCCGAGCAAACAGCGGCGATGATCCAGAAGCGAAGCATGATCTTGGTCTCCGACCAGGCCATCATCTCGAAGTGATGGTGCAGCGGCGCCATCAGCAAGACGCGGCGGCGAAAGGTCTTAAAGGAGAAGACCTGGACCGCGACCGAGAGCGCCTCGATCACGAAGATGCCGCCGATGATGATCAGCAGCACCTCGGTCTGGGTCATCACGGCAAGCGCGCCGATCGCGCCGCCGAGGCCGAGCGAGCCGGTATCCCCCATGAAGATCGACGCCGGGAAGGCGTTGAACCAGAGGAAGCCGACGCAGGCGCCGACCAGGCAGGCGGCGAGCAGCGCCAGGTTCTGCCGCTCGCCGGAGACGAATGCGATCGCCGTATAGGCGAGCAGGACGATCGCGCATGAGCCGGCGGCAAGGCCGTCGAGGCCGTCGGTGAGGTTGACGCCGTTGGAGGTGCCGGCAATCACCAAGAAGACGAGGACGAAGTAGAGGACCGGCCCGAGGTCGATGCTGCCTTTGCCGATCCGGAAGTAGAGGACCGGTTCCAGCCCGACCTCATGCCGTGCAACCCACCAGAGGCCGAACGCGAGGATCAGCTGGAAGAGCAGCTTCCAGCGGGCGGAGAGGCCTAGCGAGCGGCGCTTGACGATCTTGATGAAGTCATCGGCGAAGCCGATCGCCGCGCAACCGATCGCGACGCCGAACACGGCGAGGCTCTGGGCGTCACGGTCGGAGAGGACCAGGTAGGGCACACAGACCGAGGCAAAGACGATCAGCCCGCCCATCGTCGGGGTGCCCGCCTTGGCGTGGTGCTCCTGCGGCCCGTCCTCGCGGATGTGCTGGCCGAACTCCTTCACCCGCAGGTACTCGATGAACTTCGGCCCCAAAAAGATGCAGATCAGCATCGACGCCATTCCGGAGATCAGGACCACGCCCATCAGATCAGCTCCATAAGGGCGTCGGCCACGGCCTCAAGACGGGCCGAGCGGGAGCCCTTGACGAGGACGGCGTCGCCGGGGCCGAGCTGTACCGCCAGCAGCTCCGCGGCGTCCTCTGGAGCGCCAACCAGCTCGTCGGGGCCGTAGTCGCGGGCCGACTCGCCGACCCCGATCAGCAGGTCGACCCCCGCCGCCCGCGCGTGCTCGCCCACCTCGCGGTGGTAGGCGACCGCGCCCGCGCCCAGCTCGGCCATCTCGCCGAGAACCGCAATCGTGCGCTCGGCCCCCAGCGTGGCGAGGTGATCGAGCGCCGCTCGCATCGACACCGGGTTCGCGTTGTAGCAGTCGTTCACGAGGACGATTCCGTCTCCCAGCTCAAGGCGCTCGCCCCGGAAGCGGGAGAATCCTATGTTCGCAGCGCGGTCGGCCATCTCGGCCGGCGCCGCGCCCAGCGCCACGCCCGCCGCGACCGCAGCGAGCGCGTTGGTCAGGTTGTGCGCCTCGGTGAAGGGGAAGTGGAAGCGCGCGCTGCCGGCCGGAGTGGCGACCAGCGCCTCGGTGACCTCCTCGACGACCCGGCGCTCGACGACCTCGACGTCTCCTCCGGCGCCGAATCGGAGCAGGCGCGGCGCCCGCCCGAGGTGCGGCTCCAGCTCGGCGGCGTCCGTCGGCACGACTGCCACCCCGTGCCGGGGCAACGCGTCCAGAGCCTCCGCCTTCGCCGCTGCGATCGCCTCGACCGAGCCCAGCAGCTCGACGTGGACCGGGCCGACGTTGGTGATCACCGCGACGTCGGGCTCGGCGATCGCCGCCAGCTCGCCGATCTGGCCCGAACCGCGCATCGCCATCTCCAGCACCAAGAGCTCGGTCTCGGCGGGGGCTTCAAGGAGGCTCAGCGGCAGCCCGATCTCGGTGTTTAGGTTCGCGCGGTTGGCGTGGACCCGCCCCGGCAAAAGCGCGCGGGCGATGTCCTTGACCGAGGTCTTACCGACCGAGCCGGTGACCCCGATCACCCTGGCGCCGAGCGTGCGGCGCCAGGCGCGGGCGAGTGCCTGCAACGCGGCGAGCGGGTCTGGCGCCGCGAAGACCCAGGCGCCCTCAAGACCCGCAACGCGCTGGCGCTCGGCCACGACACCCCACGCACCGGCGGCGATCGCGGCGGGGGCGAACTCGCCGCCGTTGACGTTCTCTCCGCGCAAGCCGAAGAAGAGGTCGCCCGGCCCGGTGGTGGCGGATTCGATCGTCGCGCGCCCGGGCGAGCCGGGCTCACCCTCGGCGAGGATCTCGGCCCCCATCGCCGCTGCGATCTGCTCGGCGCCGAGGTTCACGCGGTGCCGACCAGCTTTCGCAGCTCCTTGACCGCGACCTCACGGTCATCGAAGGGGACCTTGCGACCGTCCTCGAACTCTTGACCCTGCTCGTGTCCCTTGCCGGCGATCACCACCGTGTCGCCCGGCTGGGCGCGTCTGAGTGCGAGGGCGATCGCGCCGCGGCGGTCGACCTCGACCTCGACCGCGGCTCCCTCCTTCACCCCGGCGAGGATCTCGGCGATGATCGCATCTGGATCCTCAGAGCGCGGGTTATCGGAGGTGAGGATCGCCAAATCGGAGAGCTCGGCCCCGACCCGTCCCATCTTCGGCCGCTTGTCGCGATCGCGATCGCCGCCTGCCCCGAGGACGGCTATCACCCGGCCCTCGGTCAGCCGCCGCGCCGCCCGCAGCACGTTCTCCAGCGAATCGGGGGTGTGGGCGTAGTCGACCAGCACGGCGAACCCCTGTCCCTCCTCAACTGGCTCGAAGCGCCCGGGCGGCGGCCCGGCCGCTGCCAGGCCCGCGGCCGCCGTTCAGGATCGACCCCGAGCGCCGTTGCGGCGGCGAAGGCCCCGAGGGCGTTGGCGACGTTGAAGTGCCCGGGGAGGGCGGTGCTAACGGGCGTCTCCCCAGCCGGGCCGGCGATCGTGAACACAGCCCCTCCGGCATCGAAAGACACATCGTGAGCGGCGTAGTCCGCGTCGGCACCCTCGGCGGAGAAGCTCAGACACGAGAACTCCCCGGCGATCCGCCGCCCGTAGGGATCGTCGACGTTTGCGACCGCGATCCGCGGCACCATCTCAAACAGCATCCGCTTGGAACGGAAGTAGTCCTCCATGTCGCTGTGGAAGTCGAGGTGATCCTGGGTCAGGTTCGTGAACAACGCCAGCTCGAAGTGAACCGCGTCGCAGCGGTGCAGCGCCAAGGCATGCGAGGAGACCTCCATCGCACAGACCCGGTCCCCACCCTCCAGCATGCGCCGAAACGTCGCCTGTAGGTCGATCGCCTCGGGGGTGGTCCGCTCGCCCTTCTCCTGCACCCCGCCCACCAGCTGCTTCACCGTCCCAAGCAACCCAGTCCGCGTCCCCGCCGCCTCGAGTATCTCTTGGACCAAGAACGTGGTGGTCGTCTTCCCGTTGGTCCCGGTGATCCCCGCCACCTTCAGCTCAGCGGTCGGATCTCCCCAGAACCGCGCCGCTAAAGGCGCCATGGCCGCCCGAACGTCCTCGACCACGACCTGGGCAACGGGAAGATCCAGATCCCGCTCTAGGACCAGGGCAGGGGCTCCGGCCCCCACGGCCTCCGCGGCGAACTGATGTCCGTCCACCTTCTCCCCGGGCACGCAGAAAAACAGCGTTCCCGGCGCGACTTTGCGGCTGTCGTAAGCCAGGTCTGAAAGCTCAACGTCAAGGTCTCCCACGGCGATCTGGACCCTCGCGTCCGCGATCAAGTCTCGCAGCTTCACACTTCGATTCTAGGTGTGAGGCGGACGTCGGCTCCGGGGCAAGCGCATGGGCGCTACCCCGGAGGAACCCCGAGATAAGGCAGCGCAAACGCGGCGATCTTCCCGAACGCCGGCGCAGCCACCGACCCGCCGTAGTAGTCCCCCCCGAGGGCTGGTCGACGATCACCGCCACCAGTAACTGCGGGTCCTGCGCTGGAGCAAACCCGATGAAGGAAGCCACGAATTTGGTGTTGGAGTAGGTCCCGTTTTCGGCGATCTGCGCCGTCCCGGTCTTGCCGGCCAGGGTGTACCCCGGCACGCTCACCTCCGAGGCGGTCCCCCCTGGCGCCAGCACGCCCTCGAGCATGGTGCGCACCTGCGCCGCCACCTGAGGGGCTATGACGCGGTGCCCGCGCGGCTCGCGCACCGGTTCGCCGCCGACCTTCTCGATCAGCTGCGGGCGGCGCAGGATGCCGCCGTTGGCGATCGCGGTGTAGCCCGCGACCATCTGCATCGGCGTCACCGAAATCCCCTGGCCGATCGGCAGGTTGCCCATCGTCGATCCCGAGTATTCCTTCAGCGCCGGCACGATCCCACGTTCCTCGCCGGGGAACTGGACGCCGGTCGGACGGCCGAAGCCGAAGCGATCGATCCAGCGGCTGAACCGGCTGGCGCCAAGCTCAAGCCCGATCGTCACCGCACCCACGTTGGATGAGCGGGCGAGGATCTGGGCGACGGTCATCGCTTCAGTTCCCCGTGGCTCGGCTTCTTCGATCGTCCTGTTGGCAACCCGGATCGTCGGCGGCAACGTGAAGGTCGTTTCCGGCGTCACCAGCCTTTCCTCCAGCGCCGCCGAGACGGTGAACGCCTTGAAGGTCGACCCCGGCTCGTAGTTAAACCCCGTGGCTTGGTTCATCAGCGCTTCGGGGCTTGCCTGGGAGAGGTCGTTGAGGTTGACCGGAGGCCAACTCGCCATCGCCAGGATCTGCGAGTTGCGTGGTTCCATGACGATCGCGGTCGCGCCCTTCGGCGCGAAGGTGGACCCGACCCCGGCGAGCACTTCTTCGGTCTTTGCCTGGATTGCGGGATCGAGCGTCAGCTGTACGTCCTTGCCGTCGCGGGCTTGCTTCACCGTTTCCAGGCGGATCGGCTCACCGAGCGCGTCCTTGACGACGCGGCGTTCGCCGTCGGCGCCCTGCAGCACCGAGTTCTCCTCCGATTCGAGCCCAGTCAGCCCCTTTCCTTCGGTCCCAACCGCCCCGATCACCTGCCCGGCCAGCTCCCCCTGCGGATAGGTCCGGCGGCTGTCGGGGAGCTGCCCGATCCCCGACAGCTTGAGCCGGGCGATCCGCGCCGCTGCCGGCAGGTCCACTTCGTGGGCCACATAGGAAAAGCCGGAGTGCGCGGTCAGGCTGCGCAGGACCTGGCCCCTGCCGATGTTGAGGATCGGTGCCAGTTTCGCGGCAGTCCGCGACGGGTCCCTTATCTGATACGGCGTCGCGTAGATCGTCGCGGCGTCTTCGGAGGCGGCCAGCTCGTTGCCGTTGCGGTCGAGGATGGCGCCGCGCAGCCCCGGGACCGTGACCACGCCGGTCTGCTGGGAGATCGCCTCGGAGGCGAGCTTTGAGCCTTCCACTCCCTGCAGCCAGAAGGCTCGGCCGACGATGACGAGGAAGCAGAGGAGAAAGCCGGCGAAGAGGAGTCCTATCCGTCGCTCGATCAAGCGCATTGCGCGTCCTGGCCTCAGCCGCCGCTGGCGGCAGCGAGGCGTCTTGCTGCCGTTTCAACGTCGTTCGAACCGGCCGTCAGATAGAGAACCTGATTGGCCGAGGGCATTTCCAGGCCCTGCGCGGCCGCCTCACGGCGGATCCGCGCTGTCCCGTATCTCTGCGCATCGCGGCTGCGCGTGATCGAGTTGTCTTCTTCGAGGGCCTCGATGCTCTGGTAGATCTTGCCGGTGGATGCCGCGAAGCTGAGGGTGATCACGTTGAGGGCGACGATCCCGGCCAGCAGCACGCCGAGCACGCCGATCCAGGCCCTGCCACGGGTCATCCTGACCACGAGGCCGGAATCGGGCAGATGACTGACCGCGGTTGCCGTGCGGCCTACGGCAACTGGGATCAGTTGGCCGCCGCTCGCCCGCTTGGGCTTGGGTCGGGCGCGCCGGGGAGCGCGGGCGGGCTCCGGGCGGACACGGGCCGGGGCGGCGCTCGCCCGGACCAAGCGAGGAGCCGATTTGCGCGCAGGGGGGGGTTTGCGCGCAGGCGCCTTAGCCGGGGCGGTTCTGCGTGTGGGAGCGGCGACCGCCATCAGTCATCGGCCTCCTGCGCCGCCGGGGCGGCGATCTTCACGGCTGCGCGCAGGTGAGCCGAGCGCGAGCGCGCGTTCGCGGCCACCTCTCCAACATCGGGGGCGACGGCGCGACGAGTGAGCAGCTCCGCCTCAGGCTCGTGGCCACAGACGCAGATCGGCAGCTCCGGCGGGCAGACACAGCCACGGGCACGCTCGGCGAGGAAGCGCTTGACGCGGCGATCCTCGAGCGAGTGAAAGGAGATCGCGGCGAGCCGGCCGCCGACGGGCAGCATCCCCCAAGCGAGGGGTAAAGCCTGATCGAGGGAGTCGAGCTCCCCGTTGACAGCGATCCGGATCGCCTGGAAGGTCCGCTTGGCAGGATGACCGCCGCCGAAGCGGGCCGAGGCCGGGGTGCCGGCCTTGACCGCCGCGACGAGCTCGGAGGTGCTGCGCAGCGGGCGCCGGTGGACGATCTCCCTCGCGATCCCGCCGGCGTAGCGCTCCTCGCCAAAGCGGCGCAGCGCCTGGGCAATCCGTGACTCGGGCCACTCGTTGACGATGTCGGCGGCGGTCAGCTCCTGGCGCGTGTCCATCCGCATGTCGAGCGGGGCGTCGTAGGCGTAGGAGAAGCCCCGCTCCCAGGCGTCGACCTGCATAGAGGACATCCCGAGGTCCATGTAGACCATGTCTGGGTGGAGGCCTTCGCCGCACAGGGTGCGAAGCCCTTCCGCGTAGTCGGCGCCGATGAAGCGGGTCCGACAGGGTGCCTCGGCGGCGAACTGGACAAAGCGGGCCTCCGCTGCCGGGTCGCGGTCGATGCAGACGAGCGTCCCGGTCGGCCCCAGCCGATCGGCAAGAAGCCGGGCGTGACCGCCACCACCGAAGGTGCAGTCAACCGCGGTCTGCCCCGGCTCGGGGGCTAGCAGGGCGGTCAGCTCGGTCGCGAGGACTGGTAGGTGCTCGTTCGGCATGTAGATAAGGGTGGCGATTGTCGGCGCCGGGCTCCTGGCATGGGAAACCTGGGCCCCCATCTCACTCAGAGGCTCCTGTGCCCGCAAGGCCCTCCGCGATCTCGGGTGCTTCCAGGTCGAGCTCCTGCTCCTGCTTGACCCAGGCATCGGCGTTCCAGATCTCCAGGTACTCCCCCGCCCCGATCACCACGCAGGGCCCGTCGAGACCTGCGTGCTCGATCAGCGGCCTCGGCAGACGGATGCGGCCGGCAGAGTCAAGCGTTTCGTCGAAGGAGCCGCCGTGGAAGCGACGACGGAGGCGACGGGCATCGCGGCCGAAGGGGCTGTGCGGCGCGAGGAAGCGATCGGAGAGCTGCTCGAACTCCTCTGTCGTGTGCAACCAGATGCAGGGGTCAAAGCCCTTGGACAGAACCACTCCGTCGGAGAGGGCCGCGCGGAAGCGCGACGGAATCGTGAGGCGATCCTTGGAATCGAGACTGTGCTCGAAGATACCCCGAAATGCCACCGCGTCGATTCCTTTCGGGAGGGCTGGAAAGAGTTAGGACCGGGGTGATGAGGTGGGAGGAGCCTCACCACCCCGGTCCTGGGCTTCAACTCGCGCGCCACTGTAACCCACTTTCCCCCACTTTGCAACACGACCATGCACTGCAAGGACGTTTGCACATGCCGGCCAGGGCCTGCCGGGGAGACTAGGGTGCGGGCGAGACCCCCGATCCTCCCGCCCCGCGAGCGTTGCGCCTGGGGGCAATGCCGCTGGACAGCGCCCCTGGCGCTCGAGTGATGAGACCGACCGCGGTCATTCAGCAGGGCAGTGGGGGTCGGCACTAGGATCCGCGATGTGGCGGCCCGAAGAGCCCCAGCGCCGCACCCCCGGTGGAACCCAAAATCCCTTCCGCGCGCGGTGCTCCTCGGCGCAGTCGCTCTCGCCTGTCTTGCCGTAGCCGCGCCCGTGGCGAGCGCGGGACTCTCAATTCGGGCGCGCGCAGGCGGGGTCGAGTCCAGCCGCGCGCCTGAGAGCTCCGGCGTCGCCGCGGCCGGCTACCCGGGACCTGCCGCCGTCGCCGCAGCGACTCGCTACTTAAACCGGCGCATCGGCTACACCGGATTCGCGGTCATTGACAGCGAGGGACGGATCAGCGGCGAGCACCTGCACCGAACCTTCGTCAGCGCCAGTGTCGTTAAGGCGATGCTCCTGGTCGCCTACCTGCGCAAGCTGGCGGCCGAGCACCGCGGCCTCGACGCCGGAAACCGCTCGCTCCTGGAACCGATGATTCACGTCTCCGACAACGACGCGGCGACTGCGGTCTGGGAACGGGTCGGCGACCCCCGCCTGCGGAAGCTGGCGCGCCGCGCCGCGATGACTGACTTCTCGATCGTCGGCATCTGGGCCAACGCGCAGATCAGCCCCGCCGACCAAGCCCGCTACTTCTTTGAGATGGAAAGCCTGATCCCACCACAGTTCCGCCACTTTGCTCGCCACCTGCTCTCCCACATCGCCGGCTATGAGAGCTGGGGCATCCCGGCCATTGCGCGGCCGCGCGGCTGGGCAGTCTTCTTCAAGGGCGGCTGGCGTGAAACCGAACGCGGACAGCTCGTCCATCAGGTGGCCCGACTCCAACGACCGGGGGAGCGGGTGGCGATCGCCGTGATGACCGACGGTGACCCGACGATGGGCTATGGGATCGACACGATCCAGGGCGTCACGGCACGCCTGCTGCACGCCCGCTCGTGAGAGCGAGCACGAAGGTGGTGAGGGTCTAGGGCGCTCGCTCTAGGCTCTCCAACAACGAACCCACATCTCGTCCCTCCAGAGCGACTCCCCAACGGGGCCATGCGCCCATAGTCGGGCCACAGGCGGAGGCAACGGGTAATCACCGCGGCCGCCCCCCAGATCTGCAACAGGCAGGCCGGGCGTGCAAACCGTCGTTCAGAGAACCCGGGGGCCGGCACCCAACTACGATGATCGGCATGATCCGGCACCTGCTCCCGCCGGGCTTGCGGGGGCCGATGGGCTTCAACCGTGGATAAGAAGACGACCCGCAGAGGGAATTATGAGTCGGGCTCCGACTACGTGCTCGAGTACGGCGAGCTGCGCTTCGCCTTCAATGAGGGCGATTTCGGCCAACGCGTCGAGCAGGCCGCGGTCAAGCTTGGCTTCGTCGATCAGGGGTTGAGTCCCGAGGAGCTGGATGACCTGCTCGACCTCGCCGTCAGCGGCGAGATCGCCGAGCCCACTTCCCGCCTCGGCGAGCACATCAACGAGAATTGGGAGGACCTGGTCGGGCCGGCCAACCGCAGCCTCGTCCACTGGATCCGCCGCCTCGTCTTCCGCGGCGCCTGGCTGGACCAGCGCGTCAAGGAGGGGGAGCTGGACGTCGTCTTCGACGAGCGCACCCAGACCTTCGGATACGTCCAGCCGGACCGCAGCGCCGAGCTGATCGAGCTCTCCAAGGAGCCTTCCTGGCGCCGCATCGCCTACCGCCGGAGGCGCTGCGCTCTGAACCCCTAGGACTGCTCGCGCTCGTAATAGACGCGAGCCCGCGCCACCAGACCGGACCCGTCCAGCTCGACAGCCTCGATCGCGCGGTGCCCGTCCTCGCGCCGGTAAAGAAGAGCGAAGCCACCCGGGCCCTCAAGCAACGACTCCTCGGTGACGGTCAGGTTGGGCGCCAGCTCAAGGCCGTGGCGGAAGTGGTCGCGCAGCTCCTCGCGGCCCTCGATTCGCCCCTCCGCGGCGTCCCCCACCAACGCGGGGATCGCGAAAGCGACGTCCTCGGAGTAACAGGCGACGATCGCATCAAGGTCGTGCGCGTTCCAGGCCTCCAGCCAGCGGTCCGCATGCTCGCGGGGGCTGCCGCTCTTGCCACGCCTGCGGCGGAAGCGGCGCCGGCGGCGCCGGCGGGGGTGCGCGGACTCGGCCTCCGGGGCCTTCACCGATGGTGGCTCCGGTGTGGTAGCGGGGGGAGTTGCGAGACGGGGTCGCTGCCGTCGCGGCGACGCCTCCCGCGCGGGCTCGCCGCTCGCCAGCTTCTCGATCAACTCGGCGCGGGGCAACATCCGGTGGCGGGGCACAGCCGCCTCGGCCGCCAGCGCGTGCAGCTCGGCGAGGTGCTTGGATTCCAGCTCGGCCTTGGTCATCGAGGCGGCAGGTTATTCAACCAGTGAGGTCTGCGCGGGCGGGGTCGACGCCCTCCTTCGCCGCGAGCGCCGGCCAGGCCTCGGCCTCCCGCCTGACGCGCCGACGCGACCAGCCGAGCTCGCGCCCGATCGCCTCAGCGACCGGGCGAACCGAGTCGGCGCTGCGCAGCTGGGCCGCGGCGAGGATCCCCAGCCGGGTGCGGCGCAGCAGCACGTCGGCGACGCTGCGGGCCTGCTCAAGGCGGGCGGCGACTGCCGCCTCGGCAAGCAGGTCGGGGCGGCCTGGCACCATCGGTGCCGCCAACTTCGGATCCTTCCAGGCGAGGTCGAGAACGGCGCGGGCGGCGTGCCCGTAGCGAAAGGCGAGCTGGGAGACCGACTCATCCCCCACCCTCTCCGGCGCCTCCAAATCCTCGGCGCGCGCCTCCATCCCAAGCGGGATCTCGGCCGTGTGGCAGGGGGCCTCACGCCCCTCGCGCTCAACCAGTCGGTCGACGGTCTGCTTCGCCATCCGCCTCCAGGTGGTGAGCTTGCCGCCGGTGATCGTCAGCATCCCTGAAGAGGTCTCATACAGCTCCGCTTTGCGGGAGATGTCGACCGACCTGCGCGGGTCGCCGGTCGAGATCAGCGGCCGCACCCCGGCGTAGGCACCGATAAGGTCAGATCGCCCGAGCGAGACACCGAAGAAGGAGTCGACCGCGTCGAGCAGGTAGGCGATGTCTTCCTCGGCCGGCTTGGGGTGGGAGATGTCCCCCTCGTAATCGTTGTCCGTGGTGCCGATCAGGGTGCGGCCGTACCAGGGCAGGGCGAAGATCGCTCGCCCCTCACCGGCCGGGATGACGCAGGCGGCGCGGCCCATCGGGAGGTCGGCCTCATCGACGATCAGGTGGGTACCGCGGCTGGGGGCAATCCGCGGAACGTCCTCCTCGTCAACCACCTCCTCGGGGCGGATGCGGTCGGCCCAGACGCCGGTCGCGTTAACGACGTTGTCGGCCTCGACCACGAGGCGCTCGCCCGACTCTGCCTCGACGAAGGCGACGCCGGAGGCGCGACCGTTTGAGGAGAGCACCTCGGTCACCTCGGCGCCGTTCAGCATCGTCGCGCCGAAGCGCTCCGCCTCCCCCAGCACGGTCAGCACGAGGCGGACGTCATCGGTCTGGCAGTCATAGAAGAGGTAGGCGCTCTTGGGCTCGCGCGAGGCGAGCGCCGGGACCATCTCAAGCACTTCGTCGCGGTCGATCGTACGGTGGCGATCGGGAGACCAGTAAAAGCCCTCGTCCTCCTCCCTGGCGGACCTCATCTCGCGGCGGTTGCGGCCAACCCTGGTCGTCGCCATCACGTCGTACATGTTGAGGCCGAGCCCGATTTTGCGGTCGCGGCGCTCCTCGCCCAGGGCGGGGACTAGGAACGGAGTCGGGTAGACGAGGTGCGGCGCCAGCCTGACCATCAGCTGGCGCTCCAGCAGCGCCTCGCGGACCAACCCGAGGTCGAAGTTCTGCAGGTAGCGCAGGCCGCCGTGGACCATCTTCGAGGAGCGACTGGAGGTGCCGACCGCGTAGTCCTCGCGCTCCAGCAGGGCGACCGAGTAGCCGCGCGAGGCGGCGTCGAGCGCAACCCCGGCGCCGGTGATGCCGCCGCCGATCACCACCACCTCAAAGCGCCTGCCGGCGATCGCCTCGATTGCCTTGGCACGGGACAGCATCAGTCCAGGAGGAAGGCTCTCGGCGCCCGGATCGCGGTCTCCACGTCCACGATTCCGAGCGTATCGGCCGGCGGCGGCGGGCTACCAGCCGTGTCGGCGTGCCAGCCACCAGGTTGCGCCAAGCGCGAGGCCGCCGCTGGCGACGCCGATCAGGATCGGCGTCCAGGGCGAGGAGCCGCCGCTGGCTTCGATGCCGCCCGCAGACGACGGCTGCGTCGCAGGGGGCGTCGATCGCGCGGGGTTGGGCACTTTGCTCTGCGGCGTCGGGGTCGCCGGGGATGCTTTGCCTGTCGATGGGGACCGGCCCGACGGCACGGAGGCCCCGCCGGGGACACCCGAGTCGCCCGGTGAGGGAGCAGGCGCGAACGGGATCGACTTGGGAGCCGCCGTCGCCGGGGAGCCCGAGCCCTTCGTCCCGGCACCGCTCTTGGCGGGCTTGGGCACAGGCTTGGGGGCACGGGGCGCAACCGGGACGGGGAAGGACTTGCCTGCGGCGGCCACCAGGACCTCGCCGGTCACCCAGATCGGCGTCTGGTCGTTGGAGGCGGAGTAGCGGTAGTGGCCGTCGCTTGCCTGTTGGTTGGAGAGGTAGTCGAGGGCGCTGGCGCCGCCGCGGCGGAAGGAGCTGGGATTGCCGCTGACGGCGAGGATTCCCTGGATCGCCCAGGCGGTGGACTGGGAGTTGACCGCGCCCGAGCCACGGAGCGAGAAGCCGCCGCCGGGTCGCTGTGCCGCGCGCAAGTAGGAAAGGCCGCGGTCCGCGGCCTTAGAGCCGCTCGCAAGTACCTGCAGGACCGCGCCGGTGTCATCGGGGGTGCTGGGCGAGCCGGGCGTATCGCCCCAGCCGCCGTCTTCGTTCTGGACACCGCGCAGCCATTCCACCGACTTGGCGAGACCGTCGTTTGCGCCCGCGGCGCGCAGGGCGATGACGCTGAACGTGGTCTCACTTGGCCAGCCTTCGAAGGAGCCGTCATCGCGGCGGCGCTTGGCAAGTTCGCCGACCAAGTCGCGCCCGGCGAAGGAGCGGGGATTAACGCCTGCCCCCTCCAGGGCAAGGACCGTCCGGGCGAGGTCGCCGGTGCTGCTGATTTCCCGCTGGGCGCCATGGAGGAAGTCGATCGGCGTGTGGCCATGGCTGGACACGTCCAGTGGATTGCGGCCGGCCGCCTCGAGCCCCAGCGCCGCCCAGGCGGTCATCGCGGCGCTGGAGCGTTCACCGGGCGAAGCGCCAAAGCCGCCGTCGGAGTTCTCGACGGATTCCAGCCAGTTGGCGGCGCGAGAGGCATCTGAGGCCTCGGCGCGGGCCGGGAAGGCGGATACCAGCGTGAGGACGAGGATCAGAGCCGCGGCGACGCCACCGCCGCGCAGGCCCGGGCTCAGCCCCGCCGGCTCCGATGCGGGAGTGGCGGTTCCGTCCCCCCTCCCCCACTGGAACCGCTCGCGGAAGCGGATCAGCATCCGCACCATTGCCGGCCCGGCGATGAGGGCGAAGACGATGTTGCCGATCGCGTGGGCGGCGTCGAAGGGAACCGCCCGCCCCTCGAAGAACAGGAAGCGCTGCAGCGAGAGTTCGCCGCCGTAGGTCATTTCCGAGAAGTTGAGCAGTGCTCCGTAGGCAACCCCGGCAAAGCCGCAGACCGCAGCCAAGGTGTAGCGGCCGACGTTGCGAGTGCCGAGGGCAAGCGCCGCACCCAAGACCCCGCACAGTCCCCAGGCCGCCATCTGCCACGGGGTCCACGGCCCCTGGCCGAACCAGAAGTTGGAGACCAGCCCGGACAGGGCACCGACCGCGAACCCCGGCGCGGGGCCCAGGGCATAACCGGCAAAGATCACGATGTCAGTCGTGGGCTTGACGTTGGGGAAGGCCGCGAAGGCAATACGGCCGGCGATCGCAAGAGCGGCAAGTGCGGCAACCAGCGCCACCACCTGCGAGGGCGGCCGCGAGCGCTCATACCAGGCAAAGCCACCGAGCAGGACGCCGCCGAGGATGAGGAAGCTGGTCATCTGCCAGCTCATCGAACGCCTCCCTCCCCAAGCACAGTGGCGCCCAGTTCGGGGGTGATCACCCCCGGCAGGTCGAGGACGCGGGCAACCTCGGTGGCGAAGTACCAGCCGCCGGAGAGGACCTCGGCAGCGGGGCCGTCGGCGATCGCGCAGCCATCGCCCAGCAGGACAACTCGCTCGGCAAACGCCGCCGCGAACTCGACATCGTGGGTGGCGACGACCACGCCGGCGCCTCGGCTCGCGAGCCCGTCGATCAGCTCGACCAGGTCGTCCTTGCGGGCACGGTCCATCCCCCGCGTCGGCTCATCGAGCGCCACCAGACCGGGTAGCTGCTCGCCCTCCATCCGCCCGGCCAGCGCGATCGCCAGTGCCAGGCGCTGTCGCTCGCCGCCGGAGAGGTCCCGCGGGTCCGCGTCGATCGTGTGCGCAAGTCCGACGAGCGCCAACGCGGCCGCCCCCGCCTCGCCCGGCAGCTCCTCGCCGACCCGCTCACGGACCAGGTAGTCGTTTGGGTTTTGGGTCAGTAGGGCGATCCCGCCAGGGGTCTCGATCTTCCCCCGCACAGGATCAATCAGACCCGCGGCCGCTCGCAGCAAGGTGCTCTTACCGGCGCCGTTGCGGCCCATCAGGGCCACTCGCTCGCAGCGGTCAAGGCGAAGGTCGATTCCTTTCAGGATGTCGCGGGGGTGCTCTCCAAGCGTCAGCTCTACCCATAGGTCGCGGGTAAAGAGCGCCGGCGTCGGGGAGGATCCCCCTCCACTTGACTTGCCTTGGTGGGGTGTGGACGGCTGGCCTCGGTTGGATTGCCGAAAATTCAAAAGACGCTTGGAGGGGGTCCGACCCTCCCCATCGGTGCGCTCAAATGACGCGAGAATTGCCCGCGCGTCGCGGACCCCTACGGGAAGCGGGTCGATGCCGGCAAGGGAGAAGAGACGAGCGGCCGGGGTGGTGAGAGCCGGGTCGGAGTCGTGGGACCAGGCTAGGAAGTCGCGTGCGGAGCCGTCGAAGGAGACGGCGCCCGAGTCCATTGCGAGGACGCGATCAGCTGCGGCGAGGCAGCGCTCCAGGCGATGCTCGGCGAGAAGGATGGTGACCCCCCACTCCTCGTTGAGGCGGCGCAGAAGCCAGATCAGCTCGTCGCCGGCGACCGGGTCGAGCTGTGACGTTGGCTCATCTAGGAGAACCAGAAGTGGCCGGGTCACAAGGGCAGCGGCGAGGGCGACGCGTTGCAGCTCTCCCCCGGAGAGGGTGTCGACGGAGCGGTCGAGGAGGTGCGGGATGGCGAGGGCGAGGGCCACCTCCTCAACGGCACGGGCGCGAGAGGTTGGTGGGTCGCCGCGCATCTCAAGCGGCAGCTCGATCTCGGCTACAACCGTGGTCGAGACGATCTGGGTCTCGGGATCCTGAGCCACGTAGCCGACCACGGCCGCCAGCTCACCTGGACCGGACTCGATCGCATTCTGACCGGCGACGTTGACCTCGCCGGTGATCTCCCCGCCGTGGAAATGAGGGACGAGGCCGCAGGCAGCGCGCAGGAGGGTCGACTTGCCGGAGGCAGAGCGGCCGGCGAGGACGGCGAACTCGCCGGGGTCAAGGTGCAGGGAGATGTCGAGCAGGGCCTTGCGGTCAGCGTGTGGATAGCCGTAGGTGAGGCCCTCGACCGAAAGGGCGGGCGTGGCCCGGGTCGCGATCGCCAGCTCAGACACCGGATGCCTTCAGGGTTGGCGCCGAGGTCGGCGTAATTCCTGGCGGCGCGGATCGCCGCGGCCCGACGGTACGGCGCGGCTTGGGGCGCAGCGGAACCAGGCCGCTGAGGAGGATGAGAGCCGAAAGCGCAAGGGTGAGTGGGCCGATGCCCGGCTCAATCGTCGGATAGGCGCTAAAGGCGTCAGCGCCGAGCAACTTGGCCGCGATCGCGGCAGCGAGGACGACGGCGCCGGTCACGAAGAAGCGGGTGTCGTGGCGGGAGCGATCCTTACGTCGCTTTGCCTGCGGCGCATCGAGCGCATAGCCGCGAAGCTCCAGGGTCGCGGCTACATCCACCGCCCGATCGAGCGAGCCGGCGAGGAGGCGGCGAGCAAGGGGCCCGCGGCCGACCGGGGCGGCGCCGGGTCCGCGCAGGCGGGCGGCGTCGCGCAGGCGGGCGGCATCGGCCGCAGCGATTGGGACGAAGCGGGAGACGAGGGTGGCGGTGAGGGCCGAGCGGCCGGCGAGCGGGCGCAGGGCGCGCAGCACCCGGTCGGGATCGACGCAAGCCGAGTAGACGGAGAAGGCGATCACCGCCGCGACGACGCGCAGGCCGAGCGCCAGGCCAGCGACGATCGCCTCGGCGGTGACGTCGACCTGGCCCAGCAGCGGCCACTCCCCGAGCCGGGCGAGGACCGTCTCGCCGCCTCTGGCCACCAGCGCGTTGACGATGACCATCGCCAGCGCCAGCGCCACGCCCATCCGCAAAGCGAGGCGAACGGCGTCGCGGGCGCCAGCGAGCAGCCCGGCGAGGATCGCAGCGGCGAGGACTGCGGCGAGGACGACCGGGCTCGAGTAGATGAAGGCGACGGCGACGAGTGAGCCGAGATAGGCGACCGCAGCCCCTGGCGACGCGGCCTGCAGCGGGCCCGGCCTCGGCGTGTAGGCGAGCGGCGATCTCATCGCAGCGGCAGCGGCGTCTCCTTCCCACCCTCGGTTGCCACCGCGTAATGGTCGCGCAGATCGGCGGTGTCGAGCAAGGCGGCCGCCGCGCGGGTGCCGGCGGCATCGGAGCCAGTGATGACCCAGGTGGGCGGCGCTTCGTAGCGCCGCGTCGCCGCGACCAGCCCGGCGCCCGCGCCGAACGAGCGCCCCGGCTTGCCGTCTTCGCCGAGCCCCTGCAACTCGAAACCGCCGCCGCGCCGGGTGAACTCTGCGAAGACGCCGCTCACCTGCGGTCCTTCCTCGATCTGCGCAGCCGTGGAATCTCCCTGCACCCGCGACCAGGGGCCGACCAGTACTCGGATCGCTCCGCTCGGCGAGCCCGCCGCGACGGAGGTGCCCACGCCCTCCAGCCTGCTCCGCACCTCCCGGCAGGCCTCTCCCCCACCCATGCACTCGACCGCCACCGGGCGCCGCTTGCCTTCGTAGCCACCGGTGAACGGCTCCGGCCAGGAGCCGACCACGGCCGGAACCTGCATCGCCGCTGACCAGTCGCGGTAGTCCCACCAGATCGCCTCGCCACCGTGAAGCGCGTAGGCGGCCGCTCCGACCGGCGACTCGACCCCGTTCACGTAGAAGAACCAGTCATAGGAGGCACCACCGCGCTCTCTCCCTTCCACCCCGTCAATCGACTGCACGAAACCGCCGCCGTAGCTGGTGGAGATATCGGTGCTGCGTTCGAGCACCCTCATCACCGTGTCAGATTCGGTGACGCCGCCGACCGCGTGTTCGAGGACCGGCTCTGCCCCGTAGTCGTGGGTCACCGTCAGCTGCACGTCGTCGAGCCCCTTGCCGGGGCCGAGGCCGCAGCCGGCGACCGCAAGCGCGCCCACAAGCAGCGCGCCCGCAGCCGCCGTGCCGCGGCGCCCGCTCACCTACTTGAGCCGCTCGGGCACTTGCCCCCTACGCACACCGCCTCGCGGTTGGACGGGATGTCCCCGCCGAAGCGGGCGACCAGCAGGGCCGGCTTGCTCAGCGTGACCGTGGCACGACCGCTCGAGCCAGTCGGGCTGCCGGCACCGGTCACCGTGACCCCGGCGGCCGGCTCGCGCTTCCCTTCTTCGTCATAGGAGAAGACGCGCACCTGAAACGGCTTCCCCACCCGCGCCGTGGCGGGCGCGCTCAGCGCCAGCTCTTCAGGGTAGGGGTAGGAGGTCGCCAGGTACCAGAGCACTTCGTCTCCGGGATGCAGCTTCACCTTGCTGCCGCCCACCGGCGGGCTCTTGTGGTTCACCGTCAGATACCAGGAGCCTTCGCTTTCACTCTTCGGGACGTTTCCCCCGACCCCGCACAGCCCCAAGCCGAAGCTGAAGTGGTCGGTGATAAGAAGCGGCCGCAGCGCCGCGTCGGACTTAGCCGCCTGGGCAAGCAGGCCGAGAGCCGTCGCCCCCCTGATCGTCACCGACCTGCCGCTGCCGCCGGTCCCTTCTCCGAAGCAGGTCGCCCTGTGACTGGTCGGGATCGACGTGGTACCGGTACTCAGTGCCTCTTCGGCGAGCACCTTGCCGCTCGTGGTGAGAACCCGCAGCTTGGCGGGGACGCCGCTCCCCCTGGCGCCGGCCAGCGCCGTGGCCGAGAGAACGAGAACGACGGCCAGCGCGCAAGCAGCGGCAAGCCGGAATGAGATGAGTCTGGGCATTGAAGCCACCCTTTCCTCGAGGGTTGTCATGGCTGGCCGGGGACAGGTCTCCTGGCTTCCGGGGTGGCCGACCGCACCTTCCCGGGGACTCTGTGTCCTCCCCAGTGGCTGGCGCTCAAGCGCCTGCGGCTTCCTTTCCCGGTCACAGTGGCGGGACCGCGCCGGCTTCTCACCGGACTTCCCTTGACCACCGGCCGTATGTACGTGGGCGAGTCTACCCGGCCCCCCGGCGCAGTGATGCAGAGGCTTGGTGGGGCCCAAGGCGAAAACCGGACTTCATCCGCCAATCAGCTCGCTTGAAGTGGGTCTGCCGCCCCAACTCCAGCCACAACTGGAGGCCTCATCCGCAACAGACGCTGTGCTGTCCACGGCACTGGGCGGCACCGGCCCACAGGCCGCTCATCCCTCCGGCCTCAAAGAGCGCAGAGGTCGCGGTAGTAGCGGTAATCGCTCCTCTCGGGCCGTAGGTTCGAGGCGAGCGCCAGGTGGTGGCGGGCCCGCTCCGTCCGCCCGGTCTTGGCAAGAGCCCGGCCGAGGCAGAAGTGTGCGTAGTCATTGACGCCGTGGGCATTGACAACGGCCTCGAACTCGGCCGCGGCCTTGGCGAACTGACCGCAACGGAAGTAGGCGCGTCCCAGCGCCTCTCGCACCGAGGACTTGTCGGGAGCGCGGCGAGCCGCCGCCGCGAGCGGCACCGTGGCCTGCTCGAAGTCGCCGTCCTCGAGCAGCTCGATGCCGCGCCGGTAGAGGGTGAAGGTGGAGTCGGCCTGTGCGTCGGAGGACATCGTCTTAGTGTAGGAAAGCGGGCCCGGCGGGCTTCGGTTTAGCTCAATTCGGCCAGGCGATGGGAGAGGAAGCGACAGTCAGGGGCGGAGTGGGCCAGCTCAAGCGCCCGCTCATAGGCGGCTCGGGCCTCGCCAGCGCGGCCGAGGCGGCGAAGGAAGTCCGCACGGGTGGCATGGAGGTAGGGGTAGGAATCCAGCTCCAGTCCCTCAATCGCCTTCAGCCCGGCTTCCGGACCGGCCGTTTCCGCCATCGCCACGGCACGGTTCAGCTCGACGACCGGGGAGCCGGTCTGGCGAGCCAGCTCGCCATAGAGGGCGGTGATCCGCGGCCAGTCGCGAACGTCCTCGACGTGCAAGACGGCGATCTGGGCCTGCAGGAAGTAGGGGCCTGCGGCGCGCAGGGCGCCTGCCCGCCGCAGGGAAGCGCGGCCGGCCGCGATCCGCGCGCCGTCCCACAACCCCCGGTCCTGGTCCTCCAGCAGCACCAGCTCGCCATCGCGGAACCGCGCCTCCCGACGCGCGTCGTGGAGGAGCATCAGCGCCAGCAGGCTGTGCGCCTCGGGCTCATCGGGCATCAGCTCGGTGAGCGCGGTTCCGAGCCGAATCGCCTCGCCCTCCAGCTCGCCCCGACCCCCGTAGCCCTCGTTGAAGATCAGGTAGACGACCGCCAGCACCGCGGCGAGCCGATCGGGCAGCAGGTGCTCCGGCGGCACGCGAAAGGGCACCCCGGCTGCCTTGATCTTCTTCTTGGCCCGGACGATGCGCTGCGCCATCGTCGCCTTGGGGACGACGAAGGCACGGGCGATCTCCTCAGTGCTGAGGCCGCCCAACGTGCGCAGGGTCAGCGCCACCTGCGCGTCGAGGGCGAGCGCCGGGTGACAGCAAGTGAAGATCAGCTCCAGCCGCTCGTCTGGGAACGCCGTCTCCTCGAGTGCCTCCTCCACTGCTACAGGTGCTTCCAGAGGCTTCGTCTTGGCGGCGAGGGTCCGATCGCGGCGGATGCGGTCGATCGCGCGGTTGCGGCCGGTGACGATCAGCCAGGCACCGGGATTCGAGGGCGCCCCCTCCCGGGGCCAGCGCTCCGACGCGATGGCGAACGCTTCCTGTGCGGCCTCCTCGGCCAGGTCAAAGTCGCCGAGGAGGCCGATCAGTGCAGCGAGGACCCGGCCCCACTGGTCGCGGAAGGCCTGCTCGATCAGCGCTCCACCACCGGGCGCACCTCGATCGCGCCGCCCAGGCGCGCCGCCGGGATCCGCGCGGCCAACTCGATCGCGCCATCGAGGTCCTCAGCATCGAAGAAGAGGTAGCCGCCGAGCGCCTCCTTGGTCTCGACGAACGGGCCGTCGGTGCTCAGCGTCTTGCCGTCCTGCACGCGGACGGTGGTTGCCGTCTCGGGGGGCTGCATTTGGACGCCGGGACTGACACCGGGGGTTTCGTTGAGCGCCCGGTAGGCGCCGTAGATCGCCTTTTGCTCGTCCTCGGAAAGACGCTCCCACTCCTCCGACGGTGGCGTCGGAGTGGTGCCTTGATGTATCAGCAGCATGTACTTCATCGCTTCCTCCTTCTCCGGAATGGTTGCCTATAAGACGAACCGAGAGCGACGAAATCGACAGTCAACCCAGCCTAACCGGCAGAATCGACCTCCGTGGCCGACCGCCAGCCAGCCGTGCTCATCGCTCGCCGGCTACCCGAGGCCGGGCTTAAGCGGCTCGCCAAGGGCTGTGAGATCCGCGAGGGGGAGCTCGATGCGACCCCCGAGCGCCTGCGGGAGCTAGCGCCCGGCGTCGAGGCGATCATCAGCTACCCGACGGTCGCGGTCGACGCGGCCCTCCTCGACGCGGCCGGGCCGCGGCTGCGGGTGGTCGCCAACTTTGCCGTCGGCTACGACAACATCGACCTCGACGCCTGCCGGCGCCGCAGCGTAACCGCCACCAACACGCCCGGCGTCCTCACCGACGCGACGGCCGAGCTTGCGCTCGCGCTGACGCTCGCTGCCGCTCGCCAGACCGGCAGAGCCGAGGCGGACCTGCGGGCTGGCCGCTGGGAGGGACTGGACGCCCTGGGCTACCTCGGCCTGGAGCTGAGCGGCGCCGTCTTCGGCGTCGTCGGAATGGGCCGGATCGGCAGCCGCTACGCGGAGCTGGTGCGCCCCCTGGCGGCGGAGATCCTCTACACGAGCCGCAGCCCCAAGGCGCGAGAGGAGCAGGTGCTGGGCGCCGCCCACGTGGAGCTGGGGGAGCTGCTGGCCCGCGCCGACGTCGTCAGCCTGCACCTGCCCGCGACGGCCGAGACGGGCCGGCCTAATCGGCGACGATGAGCTCGCGACGATGAAGCGCCACGCGATCCTCATCAACACCGCACGCGGATCGCTGCTGGACTCCGCGGCGCTGGCCAGAGCCCTGCGCGAGGGAGAGATCGGCGCGGTGGGCCTCGATGTCTATGAGCACGAGCCCGAGATCCCGACCGAGCTCCTCAACGCCCAAAACTGCGTCCTCCTCCCCCACATCGGCTCGGCCACCACCCGCGCCCGCGACGCGATGGCGCTCCTCGTCGTCGACGATGTCCTCGCCGTGCTGCGCGGTGCCGAGCCCGCCCACCCGATCCTCCCGGCCGGGTAGGTGAGAGCCGAGGGCTGCTACGGTTCTCCTGTCGGGCTTGGCCACTCGCCACCCGAGAGGTTCCGTTTCCTCCGTGCGCTGCTGAGCGTTTAGGGGCTGCTGGATCTCCCCCGAATCGCTTATAGAAGGAGCTCACAACAATCATGTCGTTTGCCGATCTCGGCATCTCTAAGCCCGTGGTGGGCGCGCTCGCCGCGCGCGACATCACCCAACCCTTTCCCGTCCAGCAGATGGTCATCCGCGACGCGCTCGCGGGCCACGACCTGCTCGTCCAGTCGCCCACCGGCTCCGGCAAGACCCTTGCCTTCGGCATCCCGCTGGTCGACCGCATCGAGCCCGGCGCGCCGGTCCCGCCGGCCTCGTGCTCGCGCCGACCCGCGAGTTGGCGAGCCAGATCGTCGACGAGCTCGAGTCCATCGCCCGCGCCCGCCAGCTGCGGATCGCCGCGGTCTACGGCGGCGTCGGCTTCGGGCCGCAGATCGCGGCCGCCCGACGCGCCGACATCATCGTCGCGACCCCCGGGCGGCTCGAGGACCTGCTCGCGCGCGGCGTCGTCTCGCTCGGGCACGTCCGCATCCTCGTCCTCGACGAGGCCGATCGCATGCTCGACATGGGATTCAAGCCGGCGGTCGAGCCGGATCGTCGCCCAGACCCCGGCAGACCGCCAGACCCTCTTCTTCTCGGCGACGCTCGAGGGCGCCACCGGCAAGCTCGCGGCCGCCTACACGCGCAAGGCGCATCGCCACACCCAGGCCGCCGAGCGCACGGAGGCCGAAGTCGAGCACCGCTTCGTCCACGTCGACCCCCAGAGCGCCAAGCTCGACCACCTGGCCGGTCAGCTGCGCGACGGCGAGCGGCGGCGCACGCTGGTCTTCGTGCGGACCAAGCGCGGTGCCGACCGGCTCGTCAAGCGACTCCGCAGCCGCGAGTTGGAGGCAGTCGCGATGCACGGGGACAAGACCCAGCGCCAGCGCGAGCGGGCCCTGGCCCGCTTCGAGAACGGCGAGGTCGACACCCTGGTCGCCACCGACGTCGCCGCCCGCGGCATCGACGTCGCCGACATCACCCACGTGATCAACTTCGACGCCCCCGGCGACCGCGACCCTACGTCCACCGGGTCGGTCGCACCGGCCGGGCCGGGCGCCGCGGTGCCGGGATCAGCTTCGTGCTCGCCGACCAGGCCGCCGAGATGCGGGGCATTGCCAGCGATCTCGGACTCTCCCGCGAGTTCGACCGGGGCCGGGGTCGCCACGACCAGGAGACGCCGATTCAGCCTCCAAGCGCACGCCGTCGCCGTCGCCGCGGCAGGAGCAAGGTGTCCGCGTGAGCCCAGGCACGACCACCGCGGTGAAATGGACCTGCGACATATGCGGCGTGTCGGCGAGCCGGATCGACGGCGAGCGAACCGCGCTCCCCGACGCCTGGTCAAGCTCGGCCGAGGGCCGGTTCTGCCTCGTGTGCAGGCGCGAGCGGGCCGCGAACGCAGCGCTGGAGTCGGCGCCGAGCGACAGTCCCCTCGCCACCCGCGCGCGGCTCCGCCGTGCCGCCCTGATCGAGTTCGAGGTGCGCCGCACGCCCGACCATGCAAACAACGCGATCGCCAAGGCATGCCGCTCCTCGGCAACCGCAGTAGCCCAGGCACGCGATCGCCTCCAACTGCCCGACCCGCCCCCGCAGTCCGCGACCAGTCGCGACTAGCCAGCACCGCGGCCAGCTCTCCGACCAGGTGACCTCTCAAGGGCGCCGGGCAAGCTCCGAATTTGAGGACTCAACTAGCATCTGAAGCATGCCGCTCTTCGGCCAGCAGCATGTCGAGCGCTATCGGGCCACCGACGGTGAGGAGGGCCACGACTGGCAGGGAACCCAGACGTTGCTGTTGACAACGACGGGACGTAAGTCGGGTGAGCCACGCACCACTCCGCTGATCTACGCGCCGAACGGCGCCACCTACACGATCGTTGCATCCAAGGGTGGCTCCGATGCGCCACCCGCCTGGTATCTGAACCTCTCCGAGAACCCCGAGGTCGAGGTGCAGGTGAAGGGCGACCGGTTCAAGGCACACGCCCGCACCGCGAGCGCCGAGGAGAAGCCGGGGATGTGGCAGGCGATGGTCGCCGAGTGGCCCGACTACGACGCCTACCAGCAGAAAACGGCGCGTGAGATCCCGGTGGTAGTGCTGGAACGCACTTGAGGAAGGCCGACCGGGCCCGCCGTCCCCCCGCTCGATTCGTTCATTCCTAATATCGCCTAGCTTGGGCCCAGACCCTCGATTCCCTCCCGATGAGACAAAAGGCGGCTGCGCAGTTCCTCGCCCCGCCCCGAGGCCACCGCGCGGCCGGCGCGCCGCGCGTCAAGCTCGATCCCGCGCTCGTGGGCAAGGTCGATCAGCTCCTGGCGCTCGGTGTCCTCCCGCGCCCAGCGCAGCACCAACCAGAAAAGGACGCCGAGCATCACGATCCCGCTCTGGATCATCAGCACGACTCCGGCGAGGCTCTGGTCGGTGATCGGGGAGATCCCATGAGCTATGTCGCTGGCGCTATAGAACGGGTAGAGCACCGTCCCCGACCACATCAGGATGTTGGCGAGGCCCATCGTGGAGAAGTGGATCACCGCGACGTAGATCGCCTTGGCGCCATTGCCAAACCATTCGGGCTTGGGGAAGGGACCGAGCAGCGCCAACCACATCACCACTCCGGCGGTGATGAAACTCGCGTGCTCGCAGAGGTGGACCCCCTCGTGTTCGGCGGCGAGCTGGTAGCAGGGCGGCAGGTGCCAGCCGTACATCACCACCAGCCAGAGGACCACGGCCGCGACCGGGTGCATAAGTCCCTTCAGGTGCCTGAGCCCCGGCTTGGTGAGGAGCGGCACAAGGACCGGTCCGGTGAGGCCGATCGCCAAGAGCAGAGCGGCCTCGTCGAAGAGGATCGTGTGCTGGATCATGTGGCCGAAGACGAAGTCGTCGGCCAGCGAGTCGAGTGGGCCGACCGTCGCGAAGACGATCATCGCCATGCCGCAGGCAAAGCTCGCCTGGCGCACAATGGAGGGCTGGCGGCCTTCCTCTCGCAGTTTCCCGACTCGCACGAAGTAGGCGATGCCGATCAACATCGGCAGCGTGATCGAGGTCACGGTGGCCCATTCGAAACTCAAGTCGAGGGTCAACTTCCAGGTAAAGGCGAGCGGGATCATGCGGCGTCGAGAGACCTAGAAGCAACTTTGCGACCGAGGCGCACCAGCATCGGCGGGCATCCTACTCCCGATCATTCGGATCGGCCACCTAGCCAAAGTTGACGGGCAGGCTTTGGTGCAGCAGGAGCCCCAGCGCGCCCAGCAGGTCCGCGGGCGTCCAATCTGGCTGCGGCGGGCGCTTGAGGTGGTAGAGACCTAAGCCGCTGAGGAAGTGATAGATCCTGGGGTTGAGATGCCCATGGAAGTCCGGCGCGGCACTCTGGACCACTCGCTCGGCGCCGGTCGGGTCGATGACGAAGTAGTTGTCGGAGTGATTGATGTCATAGGTGAGCGGCTTACCGGTCCACCAGTCAATCGATGGGGGCTTGCCCTCGGGCACTTTTTCGTAGGTGAAGCCGAAGAACTTGGCGAGTGCAGCCAGCTCGCTCGGTGACTCGGTGACGAGCTGATAGCGGACGCCGGTCAGCTTCGCGTAGGCCGCAAGGCGAGCCGGGGTGTCGCGCTTGGGGTCTACCGAGATCTCGACGATCTGTACGTGTGAGGCTGCGTGATCGGCGCGCAACGACTGTTCGACCTGCACCAGGTTCCCGGTCGTCAGCGGACAGATGTCGCTGCACAGGGTCAGGAACGGAACCAGCACAACCGTCTTGCCGGGCCAGGAGGCCAGGTCGACCTTCTGGTCGTGCTGATTGGTGAGCGGGAGTCGGCGGAGACTGCTCGGCACCTGCTGGTCGATCACGGTCCCGTATGAGGCGGAGCTTGAGGATTCTGACGCCGAGCTGGACGACTGCGAGAGGATCACCACCGCGCCCACGACCACAACTATCAAAGCCAGGGTGCCCAGCGCCAGCGACAGGACGATTCCCGTTGGCCGCCTACTCAACGCCCCTCCGCGTCTGTCAGTGCGATTTCCCGGGTCATCCGGCGACGGCTCTCGGTCGTCGTCTGGCTCGTACGCGTTCACCGAAAGCGTCCCGTCCGCCTCCGGTGGCCGGCACGCGGTTCGCGGCGCTCGCCCACATGAGGGCCTCGCCTTCGACAGCTCCCGCGTCTACCCCGCTCGCGGCGTGGCGAACTCGTAAGCACAGGGGGCCGGACAGGCGCGCGGCTTTGTCATCCGCATGTGACGAACTGAGCATAGTTAGGCTGTGCAACAGCGCCAGCCTACCATCGCCAGCCGGTGCGAAACCCTCATCGCCCGGGCCTCGTGCGGGTGCTCACGAGATCGTGTAGGCGGTCAGAATCAGAAGTGGCAACAGCGCGCCCACGAGCGCACGCATACCATGTGCGTCGTCGAAGTCGCTGACATCGACGGGCCTCTGAGGGCCGGCGGTCCGCGTTTTCGCTCGCGCCGCCTAGACTTAAGTGGGAACAGCAATGCACCCGGTCATCGAGAACTAGGAGACCGCCTTGAGGAAGCTAACCGCCGTGCTCGTCCTTCCCGTCGTCGCACTCATCGTCGCGGGCTGTGGGAGCAGCAGTAGCAGCAGCACAACCACCACCTCTACGTCATCCGCCAAGTCGGGGAGCTCAGCGCCGGGCGTGAAGATCTCGGCGAAGTCGGTATCGAGCCTGGGGCCTGTGCTGGTCAACGAAGAAGGCAAGACGCTCTACGTCTTTGCCCCCGACAAGGAAAGCAAGGTCACCTGCCAAGGAGAATGCGCCGCCGTCTGGCCGCCGCTGAAGCTGGAAAGCGGCCAGAAAGCGATCGCCTCGGGAGCGGTGCAGTCAAAGCTGCTGGGCAAGGATTCCGACCCTGAAGGCGGCGACGTTGCCACCTACGCCGGCTGGCCGCTCTACACCTACACCGCCGACACCTCGGCGGGGACCGCGACCGGACAAGGCGTGGACTTAAACGGCGGCTACTGGTATGCGATCTCGCCCTCGGGCAAGGTGATCAAGTAGACCTTGGGCGACCCCACACCCAGCTGGGTGTGGGATAGCTAGGTCAGATTTCGATACCGCTACCGGGATTCGAACCCAGGTTGCCGGAGTGCCTTATGCGTCCGAGGAGTTCAGCTGAGACCTGCTGAGTTCTCGGAGACATATTTCGGGACACGGGGACGGGCATCTCCGACAGGGTTAGCGTCGGACTGCTGTATCGCTGGCAGGCGGCGCCTGGCAGAGCGCACGCAAGGCCGTTGACCAGCGAGAAGGCCGCGCTTCGAGCGGCAGCCGTGATGCTGCCTCCTGCCCCGGCTTTCACCACTGCGACTCGGTACACGCGTCGACCGCGCAACAGATATACGTCCTCTTGCGCGAAGCCATCGGGGTTGCGCCACTCGAGGTTGCGCCCACCCGGCGGAAAGGATGCGGCGAGTGTGGCGCTCGCCGGCCGACACCGGGTACTCGAGGCACGCATGAAGAAATCGCGCGCCTGTCTTGTGTTGGCGAACACCATGACATCAGCGCCCACATCGTCCCCATTCGCCATCCACCAGCGCATCTCATAGCCACCAGGATCGCGAGGGCCGAGCGGCAGCAACTTGTGCGTACCCGGTTCGCTGTCAGACCATGCTGAGCTCGAAGCCACCAGCCCCTGTTCATAGGGGTGAAGGCTTTTGTCGAAAAACATCATGCGGCGAAGACCTTCGCGAAGCCCCAGCAGCTGAGCACGGCGGATGGTCTCAACAGACGGCGCGCCCCCGGCTGGGCAGTCTTTCGGCGCGGCGTCGCGCCAACTGTCGGGCCGTTTGCGATATCGAGGGCGCTTGTCCAGCTCGTAACGACATACACGACCAGCGACGCCAAGAGCGCCAACAACAGGATGAGTCGGATGCGCTCATCGCTCAACCACGCGAACTTAGGGTGCACGTGTCGACGTCGACTGATTCGTAGCTTAGCTTGAGGCCTGTCTGGCAGGGTCCCGGCGCTGGCGACCGAGCAGAGGATCGGCGACCAGGATCGTGGTGGTATAGACGAAGGACACTTCGAGCCTATCCCTGGACATTTTCGGGACAAATTTTGAAACCGGCTGGAAGACACAAACGAAAAGTGGCCGATTTACAGACAATCGGAGCCGACGGTGGAGCCGGAACTCGCATCGAATCCCCTTCCCAAGCTTGGGGGTTCAGCGGCCATCACGAATCAACGAATCGGCCGCCGTAGTCGAGGGCACGACGGGCAGATCCCGGCGGGCCAAAGCCCCGCCGGGACCGTTCCCGTCAACGAAGGCACGCTCTGCCTTCGAACTGTCGAACTACCAGAGTGAACCAACCAACCCACTCGTATTGGACTGGATCACTTTCGCGTCGTTTGACGCGTTGGCGTTGCCGCCGGAGGCGTTGGCGTTGCCGCCGTTGCCGCCGGTTGCGTTGCCGCTACTCGCCGTGGTGTTGCCACCGTTGGCGTTTGCCTCGCTGTGGCCTTGACCCTCGTGGCCACAGCCGCAGGAGCTGCTCTTCTGATCCTGCGGTTGGGATTCGGCATTGGCGTTGCCGTTGCCTTCTTGGGTGTTGCCGGTTTCGGCATTGCCGCCGCTACCGCCCGTGGCCTCGGCGTTGCCGCCGGTGGCGCTCGGGTTGCCTTGTTCGACGCTCGACTGGTTGCTCTGTGAGGAGCTTGAGCCGTGCGTGTGATCACCGCCGCAGTCGCAATTCCCTTGCGAGGAATCGCTTGGCTGCTGGCCCTGAGATTCGTTGGTCTGCTTGACCCCCGATTCGTTTGAGCCATTAGCGTTGCCGCCGGAGGCGTTGGCGTTGCCGCCGTTGCCGCCGGTTGCGTTGCCGCTACTCGCCGTGGTGTTGCCACCGTTGGCGTTTGAATCACCGCCAACCGAGACGGCGACTGCGTTGCCGTTCCCGATCTGGGTGTTCCCGGTGCTGGCGTTGCCGCCATTGCCTCCGGTGGCAGAACCGCTGCCGCCGGTGGCGCTCGGGTTGCCTTGGGTCACGCCACTGCTGTTGCTCTGACCGAGCACTGGCAGCGGCGAGGAGGCGGCGGCAGGCGCCGCTCCAATCGCCATGGCAGCCGCGACTGCAAATGCAGCCATGGTGCGTTTCATCGGAATTCCTTCCTTGCTTGAGTTGTTCTTTGCCGGGGGGTAGGACTCCCGGCTCAGCCCTGGTTTGGGATCCCGAGGGGACCTAGCCAGGGCGCTCAAGCGCGCAGACGAATGGAGCAGGTGCCGGGCAATCGGCTCCCGCCCCGAGTCTGCGGAGGATCGCCGACGCCGATAGCGCGAGCAACGCCAACAGCGCGACGAGGGGAACAAATAGGGGCCCGCTGAGACCGGGCGAGGGGGCTCCGGATGCCGGGGCCGGGCCGTCCAAGGGCTTGGGATTATTGGGAGGATCGGGAGTGGCTCCGCGAAGGGCAGGAGCGGAGTCGGTCTTGATCGCCATGGGTGCGAGTCTCACTGCCAGCACTGGCAGCGCTCGGCACTCCGAGCTGAATAGCACTTTCGCCGCCAAGCGCAGCAGCACGTATGACGAACGTGCCGCCCATGTTTCCTGTCGTTTCAGGCGGGGCCATGTTGCCGGACGCCATCGGTGGGGCCACGTTGTCGAACACGTGAGGCGGGACCAGGCTTAGTGCCTGGGGTAGGAGGGGGATGCTCACCGCCCCTTTCGGCGAAAGCCCCTTGACAGCAGACCCAAGGAGAACGCCGGCAGGTCGCACCCCGGTTTGGAC
Organism: uncultured Solirubrobacterales bacterium; assembly: GCA_963803755.1. Classification (GTDB taxonomy): domain Bacteria; phylum Actinomycetota; class Thermoleophilia; order Solirubrobacterales; family 70-9; genus CAVUPF01. Next base: position 445,681 of record CAWDNP010000007.1, on the reverse strand, counting down.
TACCCCAAGGAGGGGCTTGGTCTTTTGCAGTGCCGGACCGACTATCGCCGTTACCGGGCCGAGAAGCGCTCCAACCCCGCTCGTGGTAGCAACCTTGGGAAGGACGGACGCGGACCTCTGTAGCGTCCTCGTGTCGCTATCGAGGACTTTCGGTGCATCGGGGAGACGCTGCAAGGCGTTGCGCGCCGGCGTGAGCGTGCTGCCGGGATTGCTTTGGTCGGGCGGGAGTTGGCTAACGATCGGTGCTGCCGTCCCAGCTGCACCGTGATAGATGCCTTTGGCCGTTGAGGCTTTTTGGCCCGAAACCTGAACGGCAGTAATGCCTGGCTGCGTCCGAACCGGCGCCCCGACCTTGGTCGACGCTGCTCCAACGGGGGCGCTGGGTGCCATCGGCGAAGACGAGGGAGTCTTGATCGGCGAAGCGACGGGCGCCGGCGAAGAGACAGGCGCGGGGACCTTGACTGAAGAACCGGCAGGATCGACGCTGCTCGGAAGCACCTGCGGCAGGGGCGCAGCGACCGTGGGGCGCGCCGAAGATGGGGCACTGTTTAAACCAGCAGGCATCCCGGAGACCGTCTCGGCATCCGCAGACCCCGTGCCAAGCGCCAATACAGCCGTCACGGCGATCGGCGCCACAAGCATTCGCCGCCTATGACTCACCGAGGACCCTTGGATCGGCTTGGCCTAGCAACAAGGCCCCCTGAACATCTGTCCAATGACTTGATCGAACTCTTGTCCATTTATGGGGCGTCAGCCTACCTAAAACTTGGGCTCTGTCAACTAAATTTTATCTAGCTGAGCGACCTCGCGATGAGGTTGAGGTCGAGGATGACCGAGAAGCTGCCGCACACAAGCGTGGATTAAGCAGCCGTTACAGATGAGAGGGCACTACTTCGGAGCAACGAGTGCCCTGACTAATTTGATGGGGCGCTGTTAAATCGCCTCGGCTGCCCGAGGATGCACAACTGTCGGCCATCTGCTTGAAAACGCACGCGTTTGCGCAAGACCAGCGATTCCCGGCCCCAAACCGTGACGGACTTGACGCTGCCGCTCAGTCGCGTTAACGTGACGGACATGACGAGGACCGAGGTTGCCACCCGAGCGTTTGCCGAGGAACTGGAGCGGCTCGAGCACCGGGGTGAGCTGGAGCTGGAGGATCCCGAGCGCGCCGGGCGTCGTGGCGCGCTCATCGTCGCGGCCGGAAGCCTGTGGGCACGGCACCTGGGCGGCCTGCTCGACGCTGAGCAGACCCGCCGGCTGCTGGGGGTCAAGAGCCGCCAGGCGGTCCACGATTTGGTACGCCGTGGCAGGCTTTTGCGCGTCAAGGACAGCGCCGGCCATGTCCTTTATCCGGCCAACCAGTTCGACCGCCACGGCCGCCCCTTCTCGGTCATCGGGCGGCTGATCGAGACCTTCGGCCCGGCGGGTGTCTCCGGATGGACGATCGCGTCGTTTCTTGGCTCCGCGCAGCGAGAGCTCGACGGCCAAACTCCGCAAGGCTGGCTGCTGGCGGGCGGCGAGGAGGAGCCGGTGAGCGAGGCCGCCCGGCGCATCGCGGGACGTCTCGCCCACTGAGGTGCCGGCTCGCCGGCCCACGCTGGAGTCCCCCCGTGGCGACCCGGCCCGATTTCCTGGCCTGGAGATACCCCGAGGGCACTCCCTGGCGCGGATGCATCGCGAAGGGCACGGCGCCTGGTGGTTCTCAAGCGACGGCAGCGGGCGCTTTGACTTGGAGCGCCCCAACGGCACCTGCTATCTCGCCGAGACGTCACTCGGGACGCTGATCGAGTACTTCGACGGCATCGACCTGATCCCGCAGGAGGACCTCGATCAGCGACGCATCGCGATTCTCGGCCCGGGCAGAGCGCTGCGCCTGGCGGACTGCACGAGCTCTCACGCCAGGAGCTTCGGGGCCGACCTCTCGCTCAGCGCCGGCTCGGACTATGCGCGCACTCAGCAATTCGCTGCCTGGTTCCATGCCAATAGCTTTGACGGCGTGCGCTACTTCCTGCGCAACGACCCGGCAGCCACACTGATCGGGATCGCACTGTTCGGCTCGGCCGGTGAACAGGATCTGTCGGTTCTCTCGAGCGCATCGGTCGATGAGGCGACGATCGAGGAGGCCACAAGCAGGTTCGGGATCGAGGTGGTTCCGCTGCCGTGATCAGTCGACCCCCCGGCTGGAACGAGCCACTCGCGCCTTCCCATCGATCGTTGCGCAGTGGCGGCTCGTGCAAGCATCTCGACCAGCGTTTCGGGAAACAATGGCGGGATCCGCGATTCGGGGAGCCGACTGTTAAGCAGAATGGCGAGATGGCCGAATAGTCAAGGGTGTCCGAGCCGCCGCCCTATTGGCATGAAAAAGCGACCCGGATGATCGGTAAGCGAGTGCTCGTGGGCAAGACTTATGTGCGCGGCGACGAGGTCATCGAGCAAGTGCAGTTCCATGGGGTCATCGAGACAGCCGACGAGCGCACCGGCTTCGCCCTTCGCCGCGCCGACACCGGTGAGTGGGAGTCGCTCCCCCCGGATCTGCGCGCATTCAGGCCTGCAGAACCTGGCGAATACACGTTGTCGTCAACGGGAGAGGTAGTTCTAGACCCAGATTTCATCGCTACCTGGATCGCTGAACGGGGAGACTGATGCAATACCGCTACCGGGATTCGAACCCGGGTTTCCGGACTGAGAAATGGCTCTAGCAAGCCATTTGCGGGCGATTTGTGCCTGAGAATTACAAGGATTTCGGCGCAGATTCCGGAAGTTCGGTGGAATCGGGGACATATTTCGGGACACGTCGTCCGGTGCTCCACGACTCCTATGCGCGCTTGACCGTCAAGGCCCCCGGATCGTCGTAGCGGCTCGGGGGCCAATCATCGGCACGCACCTCCTCCTCGTCGCGCTCCTGCAACGGCAGCTCTTTGGGATCGACGGCGACTCTTGCCCAGTAGGCCGCAAGCTTGACCTTGAGGTGACGACGCGCCTCTGACTGGAGTTGGGCGACGCGGCGTGGTGGCTCGGCGAGCAACTTGTCGGACACGAGGCTGGGGCGAAAGAGGCAGGCCACCGACTCCTCCTCGAGGAATCCCGACAGCGGCGGCAGGTACATGTAGGGATTGAGCGTGTCGCGGCTGCGAAGCAGCTTCACGCTGTTTGCGACGGCGCCGGCCTGCTCGGCGACGTCGGCCAGCGGAAGCACAGGGACAAGCACGCGGAAGGGATGGACCGTCTGTCCCTCGTCGCGCTGCTCGGCCATGTCGCAGGTCGGCGTCGTCAGAAGCCCGTAGGCGAAGGCGACCTCACCGACGAAGTGCTTGCCATCGTCGGCACGATGAAGCATGGTCGGCTGATCGCCGAACGGGATAGCCTCGAAGAGGTCGCCGGCAAACAGCGTCGTCGACCAAGGTTGCGTCCAGTACTGCTCATCGTGTGGCCGATGCTCTCCGGGACCCATCGCTCGCTGCCCTTCACGGGCCTCGAACCCTACGGCCGGGAGAAGACGGCTCTTAGTCGATCGGGCGGACGCGCGTCACCGGGACAACGTCGTCGTCCTCGCGCAGCGGCGCGAAGCCGCTGAACATCTGCGCGCGCATCGCCTCCACGTCCTCTGCCCGGAAGCGCCGGACTCCGCTTGGGAGCCGGACGGCTTGCAGAAGACCGCGCTCCTCCCAGCGGCGGACCGTGTTCTCGTGGACCCCCAGTGCCCGGGCTGCCTGTCGGACCTGCATCAACTGCGCCATGTAGCCAGAGTAGCGAAAAGAGCGAAAATGTCAATACAGGTGAGATGGTGGACTTATTGTCATCGAGGTGCGCTGAGCGCCTTCACGAAGATCTGGTCGCCAGCTCACCCGGCCATACGTAGATCACCGAGGTCATAAGCGACCGTGTGGCGAAATCCCCCGTCCCCGACGGTGCGCCGCAGGGTGCGAAGGATGTGCTCGGGATCGTCATCGGGCCCGTTGATGTAGTGCGGCTGGCCGTCGCAGCCGAACGTGATCGCGCTGGGCCCCTCCCAGGGGCCGAGGTGCAGGCGGGCCTCCTCGAAGTCGGGATGGGGCGCGAATCCGAGTCCGCGGGCATACTCGGCAGCCCCCAGCACGAGGTTGCGGACGAGATCGATCGGGGCGCTGATGGGAGGAGCGGGGTAAGCGCTGAACGCGAAGCCGGCGAGCGAGCGCAAGCCTCGGTCATCCACTTCGTCCGGCCCCATGGCGTTCTTGACGCCGAGGCAGTAGGCATCAATCAGGTAGATGCAGGTCGTGATCTTGCGCCGGTGGCGCCGGCGCCTGGCGACGAGCACGGTAAGCAGACCCTCCGTCCCCTCGTCGACGCCGGGATCGCGCCAGTCGGCTCGATCCGGCACCCCCAGACCGGCACTCCACCCGGCATTGAGCCAGCAGTCGAGGAGGTCGGCGTCAGGATGCGCGTTGTCCCGCTCAGCTGCGAGCTCGCGGATGAGGGCAGACGCCTCGGCGGGCCGGATCCCAAGGCTGCGAGCGATCTCCCTGGGAGAGAAGCCCTGGGCGCGAAGCTCGCGGACTTTCTGCGTCGTCGCTCCATCGTCGGCCATCGATGCCCTTTTAGCGAACCGCGCGGATGCTGTAACGCCGGTGGCTTTGCAGAATGCAGCCACGTGACCGCTCGCCGAGACCTTGCCGGAGAGATCCTCGCTGAGGAGGCTCGGCTGAACGAACTTGAGCAGCGGCGCAAGGACTCTCGCCGGCGCCTGAACGAGCTGCGTACCGCCCAAGCTGGCCGAGACGAGACAGAAACGGCAGACACCGCCATGTCGAGCGACAGCTGGTCCCGCGAGCGCAAGCTCCAGCTCTTCGAGCGCCTGTTTCAGGGTCGGCCGGATGTCTTCCCCGGGCGCTGGGAAAACGCCAAGGGCCGCAGCGGGTGGGCGCCGCACTGCGCGAACGAGTGGAAGCCGGGAGTGTGCGAGAAGCCCAGGGTGAAGTGCGGGGAGTGCCCGAACCAGGCGTTCGTTGTGCCGTCTGAACATGAGCTCCGAGCTCACCTCGAAGGTCGTCAGGTCATCGGCGTCTATCCGCTGCTCGCCGACGACACATGCCACCTGCTGGCGATCGACCTCGATGGGCATGCTTGGCGCGAGGATGTCACCGCGATCCGCGAAGCCTGCGGGGAGTTCGACGTCCTGCCCGCGGTCGAGCGCTCCCGCTCCGGCCGGGGCGCGCACGTCTGGTTCTTCTTCAGCGAGGCCGTCCCGGCGGCGGCGGCCCGCCGCTTCGGACTGATGCTGCTGACAAATGCCATGGCGCGATGCCCGACCCTCGACATGGCCTCTTACGACCGCCTCTTCCCGAGCCAGGACAACCTCCCGAGGGGCGGCTTCGGGAATCTGATCGCGCTCCCGCTTCAGCAGGAGGCGCGCCGAGCGGGCAACACGCTCTTCCTCGATGAGCAACTTGAGCCATATGCAGATCAGTGGATCTACCTCGACTCCCTGACGCTGATCGAGCCCCAGCGGCTCGAGGAGCTTGTCGCAGACGGCGAGCGCGATTCCCATGTCCTCGCGGTGGGCGAGGAATCGACAGATGATGCGGCTCCGTGGCGACCCGCCCGGTCCCTCGCCGCCCGCCTCGCGACGACAACGCTTCCCGAGACCGTTCACGCGACCCTCGCCCAACGTCTCTACGTAAAGCGCACAGACCTGCCGCCAGCGCTCCACGATGCCCTACGGCGCCTGGCCTGCTTCTCCAACCCGAAGTTCTTCGAGCTCCAGCGCATACGGTTCTCCACCGCGCGCACGCCCAGGGTGATCTCCTGCTTCGAAGAGGCAGGAGATTTTCTGGCGCTGCCTCGCGGATGCCGGGAGCCGTTGGAGGAGCTGCTCAAAGGCCTTGGTATCGAATTGGAACTCACGGACGAGCGAACCGAAGGCACCGAACTCGACGCGCGCTTCATCGGCGAACTCGACCCGGTGCAGGCCAAGGCGGCACAAGACATGCTGGGTGACGATCTCGGCGTCCTCTGCGCGCCGCCAGGGAGGGGCAAGACGGTGATCGCCATTCAGATGATCGCCGCCAGGGCGCGCTCAACGCTGATCCTCGTCCACCGTAAGCCTCTGCTCAAGCAATGGCAAGATCGGCTGGAGCAGTTCCTTGGCGTCGATTCGGACGCGATCGGCACGATCGGTGGAGGCCGCAAGAAACCAACCGGCCTGCTCGACGTAGCGATGATCCAAAGCCTGGCGCGGAGCGATGCGCTTGAAAAGGAGATGGCTGGATACGGACACGTGGTCGTCGACGAGTGTCATCACGTCCCCGCCGTGACGACCGAGCGAGTCCTGCAGGCCGCCCCCGCGCGCTTCGTGACGGGCCTCACTGCCACTCCTCGCCGACGCGACGGACACCACCCGATCGTCGCGATGCAGTGTGGATCGGTCCGACACACGATTGCCCAGGGATCGACGGGGGAGCAAACGTTGCAACTGCGCGTCGTTCGTCGCGATACCGGCTTTGACCCCTCCATACTTCCCACGGAAGCCTCGATTCAAGAGGTCTTCGGCGCTCTCGCAGGCGATGATGAGCGAACGAGACTGATCGCCGACGAGGCGCTGGAGCTGATCGGGCGAGATCGTTCGCCAATCGTCCTCACCGAACGGCGCGAGCACCTCGAAAGACTCCAGGCCCATCTCGCCGATCGCGGCTCGACTCTCGTTGCGCTCCACGGCGAGATGTCGGCGACGGACCACCGGGTCGCAGCCGAGCAGCTCGCCGCGTGCGATGGCGAGCCCTGTCTCGTGCTGGCCACCGGCCGCTACGTCGGCGAGGGATTCGACGAGCCCCGTCTGGACACTCTCCTGCTGGCGATGCCGATTGCCTGGAAAGGAACAGTCGTCCAGTACGCTGGCCGCCTTCATCGCGCCTTCCCCGGCAAGCGCGACGCGCTCATCTACGATTACGTTGACGCCGAGTTGCCCGTACTGCGTCGCATGTTCGCGAAGCGCCTCAAGGCGTACCGGTCTCTCGGCTATGAGATCGAGGAGCCGCAATCCTCCATGACGAGCGCCCCCAGCAAGTAGGGAGCGGTATCCTGACTCTGTGCTCTGCTAACTGAGCAATGGCTCTAGAAAGCCATTTGCGGCCGATTTGTGCCTGCTGAGTCCAAGGAGTTCGGAAGAAATCGGTGGAGTTCGGTGGAGTCGGGGACAAATTTCGGGACACGCTTCCGAGCTGTCCGGAAACGCGTCAGGCCACGCGAAGTATCGTCCTGAAATGTCTGGCACTTGGGGACGCTGCGGGGCGAGTACCTGACCGCCTGCTGGCTCCTGTGCCTGATCGGCCTGGCGATCGATCGCCGCACCGTGGCCAAGGGCCGCATCGGCGTTGTGCTCGACGCGGCGATCGCGCTCCCGCGTGAGGAGCTGGCCGCGCTGGGTTCAAGCGCGGCGGGCGACGCGACGGGTACTCCGGCGACTACTTCGAGCTGGTCGCGTGACGGCGGTAGATCGCCTCGGCCTGCTGGGCGTATCGCTTCGGGAGAGCATCGTGGAGCTCGGCCAGGAAGTCCTCGGGGCGATCAGGACGGCGGGGAGGCAACGCAGCGAAGAAGCGGTCGACATCGGCATTGATCGCACCTAGCTGCTCTGGGTGCTGGCGCTCGACGTCTTCGACCAAACCGCCCGCCACCTCCTCAGCCGAGGCGCGCTGGAGATGTATCGCGAGCCGCAGCAGATCATCGACTGCGAGGTGCTTCTCGCGCCGGCCCCAAGGGAGCGGCTCGAGGCCAAGCTCCTCGATGCCCCTAGTAATGCCAGCGGGGCTGATATCGATCAGCTCTGCGGCGCGAGAGAGAGTCGGCAGGGCGCGGACGTAAGCGGTGCGGGTTGTGTCGGTGGTCGCCATAGCTTGTCGAGTGTAGCGCAAGTGTTGAAAGAATTGAAAGTGATTCGCGCAACGTGAAGACCCCGCGCAGCTACACCCAGGGCTACAACACGCAGGCCGCGGTGAACGAGCACAGATCGTGCTCGCGGCGGAGGTAACCACCAGCTCCCCCGGACTTCGGACACCTCGAGCCGATGGTCCAAGCGACGAAGCAGGAGCTCGAGGCGATTGGCGTTACCGAGACACCCGGGGTGGCGGTTGCCGACAGCGGCTACTGGAACGAGGAGCAGATCGATAACGTCGTGAGTGACGGCATCCAGGTGCTGATCCCGCCCGATGCGGCAAGCGTGACACTCCCCGCCCCGGCTGGGGTGGTGGGCGTTACGCGTTCATGCGCACCGTACTTGCGACCGAGCGCGGCGACGGGCTTTACCGAAGACGCAAGGCGATGGTCGAGCCCGTGTTCGCGCAAACCAAGCACAATCGGCGGATCGACCGCTTCCAACGGCGAGGGAGATCAGCGGTGCGCTCGGAGTGGCGGCTGATCACCGCCACACATAACCTGATGAAGCTCCATAAGCACCAATTAGCCGCCCAGGCGGCCTGAAAAGCCCTCGCGGGGGTTATTCCGCCAACCAGTTCACAACGCCCTCGTCAATATCCGCAGCGACCCGGCATCGTCCGTCTATTTTTTGGAGCCGCGCTTTAGCAACGCTTTGAACTCCCGCTTAAGCGGCGCCGTCTCGCGCCTCAGGCGGCGGCGGTCACCGTGCTCGTGGAAGTCCTCCCAAGCTGCGAATAGGCGGCGGGCGATATCGAGCCCCGCCTCCCCGAAGCACTTCTGGGCGGGCGGCCCTTCGGAGTGCGCGGTCAGATCGCGGATCAGGTGCGACCAGCAGGCCTGGCGCCTCTCCGGGTCAAAGCCGCGGTAGGCCCACCAGCGATCGGAGCCGACGATGCCGGCGAACTCCCCACCCAAAAGCCTCGCCACCTCGCGCTCGTGGCGGTCGGGGGCGATGCGAAAGACGGCTGAGCGTGGGGTGACGGCGCCCCACAGGGTGCGCTTCTTGCCCCGCAGCTTCCAGCCTGTCTCATCGACGTTTTGCGCCGGGGCTGCGCGGAGGCGCCCCAGCAAATCCTCATAGGGCCCGGCAAGTGCCTCACCCGCGCGGGCGAGGATCGCGTCGACCGTGCCGCTCGCGAGCCCGGCACCAAACAGCTCGCCCGCCAGCTCGACCGTGTCGCGGCGCGAGACGCGGTTGCGGACCGCGAGCGTCGCCACGGCGGCTTCCAGGCGAGGCCCGAAGGCGCCGACGGGAACGTCAGCCGGCAGCTCGGCGCGGGTCGCCTTGCCGCAGTCCGGGCAGCGGCGGCGGTGCAGGCGGTGCTCGGTCACCGCCACCGCGATCTCGGGCAGCTCGGTGACCTGGTGTCGGGCGGGGCGACCGAGCTCCTCATCTGCCTCGGCGAAAGAGCGCCCGCAGCCGCAGCTCTGCGGCCAGTGGTCGATGACCCGATCTACTGCCTCGGCCGGCAGCAGCTTTCTCCCAGCCCTCGTTATGTCAACCGCGCCTGTGCCTCAGGTGACGCCAGGGACTGAACGCTTACTGAAAACCCCACATTTGCGGGGCTTATGTCTGATACCGCTACCGGGATTCGAACCCGGGTTTCCGGACTGAGAATCCGGCGTCCTAGTCCCCTGGACGATAGCGGCGAAGGACGCGGAACTTTAACAGCGCTCGGGAGGCAGGCCCAACCGACCGAGACATCCGGTTGAAGGCATAGACTCGAACATGTGTTCGACTATGAACCGGGGGTCTCGAAACCTGGGCCAGCCGCTACATTTGTGGTCACCGGCGGCTGTGGCGGAACTGGCAGACGCGATAGGCTCAGAACCTATTGCTCGAGAGAGAGCGTGGGGGTTCGAATCCCTCCAGCCGCATAGCGAGGTTCCTCGGTGCATAGTCGAGAGAACGGTGGCTGAGGCTCTTCGATTGAGAGACTAGGGGCTCAATAACTGCGAGATTTCGCGACGCACGGGTATCTCGCGACCAACGATCAGAGACTGGTCCAAGGGCAAGCTTCCGCACTCCTACACAAGCCGCTCTGGTCAGCTCGGAGGTCCAGGCGGTCTTCCGCCTTGCGACCGATGCGGCAGCAGCTGGCACAACTTCGACCGACTCTCGACTGCCTACGTGTACCTGCCGGGCATGTACCTCGGCGACGGTTGCATTTCAACCCATCGACGTGGCGTCCACCGGCTCCGGATCTTTCTGGACGTGAGGTATCCCGGGATCGTCCGAGAGTGCGAGGCTGCCATGCAAGCCGTTCTTCCCTGGAACCGAGTAGGACGACAGTTACGGTCGTGCAACTGCTACGAGGTCAATTCATACTCGAAGAGCTGGCCCTGCCTTTTCCCCCAGCATGGCCCAGGCAAAAAGCACTTACGATCGATCGCCTTAACGGCGTGGCAGCAAGAGTTCGTTGACCTCGTCCCCACTTGTTTCTACGAGGCCTCATCCATTCCGATGGCTGTCGTTTTCAAAACAGCGGCCGTGGCGGATGGTCCTGCCCGCGTTACCGGTTCGACAATTTCTCCACCGACATCCTGAGGATGTTCTGTGACACCTGCGAGCTTCTGGACCTGCATTGGACAGCGGCCGGGAGGCACGCTATCTACGTCTCTCGCAAGGCTGACGTGGCGAGGCTCGACGAATTCGTGGGGCCGAAGGCCTGAGTCGGCCGCATGGCAGCCGGCTCACCCACGGTGCGGGTGGCGTTAGAGGAGATCTCCTCTATGAAGGTCGGCCAGAGGGCTCGCGGGAGGTCGTGGCCCATGCCCTCGATGATTCGCAGATGGGCGCCGGGGATCGCTTTGGCGGTCGCGCGGCCTCCCGACGGCTGGATCAGAGGGTCCTCGGCGCCGTGAATAACGGCCGTTGGCGTCCGCAGGTCGTGAAGGGCCTTGGTGCGATCGCCGGAGGCGGTGATCGCGTAGAGCTGGCGCGCCACCCCGGCCTTGCTGTGGCCGCGGTCATAGGAGGTGCCCGCCGCCTCACGCAGACGCTGCTCGTCCATCGGGAAGCCGGGGGAGCCGATGATGCGGAAGGTCTTCAGCGCCTGCTCGACGGCGGCCTCGCGCCCTGGGGCGGGGCGCGCCATCAGCGTCCCGAGGGTCTTCGGCGCCGGCATCCCCACCCGGCGGTTGCCGGTGGTCGACATCATCGAGACCAGCGACCGGACCCGCTCGGGGCTCTCGATCGCCAGTGTCTGGGCGATCATCCCGCCCATCGAGGCACCCACCACGTGGGCGGACTCGATCCCAAGGTGGTCCATCAGCCCGGTCGTGTCGGCAGCCATATCGCCCAACAAGTAGGGAGCGGCTGAGCGGCGACCGAGCAGCATGTCGATCCGCTTCGGCACCCCGGCGGACTCGATCATGGTCGAGCGGCCGATGTCGCGGTTGTCGAAGCGGACGACCCTGAAGCCCTGCTCGGCCAGCATCTCGCAGAACTCCTGATTCCATCCGAGCATCTGCGTCCCCAGCCCCATCACCAGCAGCAGCGGCTCACCACCGGGGTCGCCGATCTCCTGATAGGCGATCTCGATCCCGTTGGTGGGCGCCAGGCGCTCTTCGCTAAGTCCTTTCATCCGGCAATTTTAGCCGGGACTGGCTGTGCGGCCAGGAGGAACGCTTGCAGGCGCGGCTGGGCTCAGCGGTTAGGTTGGCGCGGTGCGCACCGCGATCGTCTCTGATCTTCACCTGGGCAGCGCCTTCGGCGAGGATGTCCTGCGCGACGCGGAGATCCGGCGGGCGCTGCTTGAGGAGATCGCGACAGCCGACCGCATCGTCCTGCTCGGCGACGTGGTCGAGCTGCGCGAGCGGCCGCTCGGCGTCGCCCTGGCTGTTGCGCGGCCCTTCTTCGAAGAGCTGGGCGAGGTGCTGGGCGACCGCGAGGCGATCCTCGTCCCCGGTAACCACGACCACCGCTTCGCCGAGCCACTGCTCGACGAGCTGTCGCTGTCCGGCAGCTCGGCCCTGGGGCTGGAGCAGCGCTATGGCCCCTTCCCCGGCCCCACCGCCCTGCTCGACGGCTGGCTGGGAGACGCCCACCTCGAGCTCGCCTACCCCGGCGTCTGGCTGCGCGACGACGTCTACGCGACCCACGGCCACTACATGGACTGCCACCTCTCCCTGCCGCGCGCCGAGTGCCTCGCGGCGGCGGTGGTGATGCGCGTCTCCGGACCCCTTCCCAGCCCGGCGAGGCCCGAGGACTACGAGCGGGTTCTCCGCCCTCTCTATGGGTTCGGCTTCGGCCTCGCCCAGTCGCGTGCCTCGGGAGTGGCGCGCAGGGCGGGACGCACCTCAGAGACGGCATGGGAGCTGGTGTCCGGCGGCGGCGACGACGGGGCGCGGCGACGAGTGACGAGGGGCGCGGCGCGCGGCGGGGTGGCAGCGGCGATCTGGGGCGTCAACCGCCTCCTGCGCTCCGACTTCGCCCCCGACCTCTCCGGCGAGGCGATCTTCCGCAGCGGTGTGGCCGGGGCGACTGAGATGGCAACGCGGCTGGGGCTGGGCGCCGCCCACGTCCTCACCGGCCACACCCATCGCGGCGGGCCGCGGGAGGGGGAGCCAGCCTGGGAGCTTCCCGGCGGCGGACGGCTCCACAACACCGGGTCCTGGGTCTTCGCCTCCGCCTTCCATCATCCCGGCGCCCCGCCGGGTCCCTATTGGCCCGGGACGATCACCTGGGTCGAGGACGAGGGCCCGCCCCGCCGCGTTCAGCTCCTCGGCAATCGCTCCCGCGAGGAGCTGGCGGTGATCGCCGGCCTCAGCCGAGCCACTCGGCGATGACGCGCCCGATCTCCTCGCCCGCGTCCTCCTGAAGGAAGTGCCCGGCGTTCTCGATTTTGCGCGGCGACGGAAAGCCCAACTGCGCAGAGACACGCTCGCCGACTGAGAAGGGCAGGACGGGGTCGGAGTCCGCCCACAGGAGCAGGGTCGGCCTCTCGTCTACCCGCAGCGCATCGGCGACCCGTTTGCCCTCCGCGGCGCCCGGCGCCGCGGGCTCGGTCGGCAAGATCAGCGGGAAGGCGCGCGCCCCGGCCTTTGACTCGGGACTTGGATACGGCGCCTCATAGGCGGCGATCACCTCGTCACCGGGGTCGTTCTTGCAGCCTCCCCGGACCAGCACCCCGATCGGCACGTCCAGGTTGTTGCGGACGAACTCGCGGAATTTGAGCCAGTTGTCGCTCATCCGCTGGTGGCCGGTGAAGGGGCCGGTGTCCATAACCACTAAGCGGGAGAAGCGGTCGGGATGCTCGACCGCCAGGCGCAGGCCGATCGGTCCACCCCAGTCGTGGACGACCGCCGTTGCGTCGCGCACGTCGAGCTCCTCGAGCAGCCTCGCCATCAGCTCGACATGGCGGTCGTAGGTGTACCAGCCGAGGTCGGTGGGCTTGTCGGAGCGGCCGAAACCCGCGTAGTCGGGAGCGATGCAGTGGTAGCCGGCGTCGCGGACCGGCGGGATCACCTTGCGCCAGAGAAACGACCAGGTCGGCTCGCCGTGGAAGAAGACGACCGGCGGGCCCTCTCCCTCATCGAGATAGGCGATCCGCAGCCCGTCGATCTCGCGGTAGCTCGACTCGAAGGGGAAGTCCGGCAGACCCTCGAGGCGCTCCTTCGGCGTCCGCACCGCGTCGATGCTCATCCACCTTCTCCTCTCGGTCGCTCCCGCCCAGCTCACGGTGAGTCTATTCGGCGCTCGCGGGCGTCGTTCGCCTATTCCTACTTTGCCTGTTGACACCGTGCTACGGTTTCGCCCTTCTTTAGTAACTAAGTCAGTCGACATAGGAAGGAACCCTTCTATGCGGAACGCGCGCAAGGACACCCGGCGGCGCAGCGTTAACGCCGGCCTCTTAGCCGGCCTGTTTGCGCTGCTCATCGCTCTCGTCGCGGCCGGATGCGGAAGCAGCTCCAGCTCGTCGAGCAAGATCGACGTGGTCGGTTACTCCACCCCCCAGACCGTCTACGAAGAAGGCCTCGAGCCAGGCTTCGAGAAAACCTCGGCGGGCTCCGGCGTCAGCTTCACCAACTCCTTCGGCGCCTCCGGCGACCAGAGCCGCGCCGTCGCGGCCGGCCAGCCCGCCTCGGTGGTCCACTTCTCCCAGGCTGGCGACATGACCCGCCTGGTCGAAGCCGGACTCGTTCTCAAAGGAATGGGAAAAGCAGCCCTACAACGGCATCGCCGAGGACTCGGTGGTGGTACTCGTCGTCCGCAAGGGCAACCCCGACCACATCACCTCCTTCAATGACCTGCTGAGCAAGAACGTCGCCATCATCACGCCCAACCCCTTCAGCTCGGGCTCGGCCCGCTGGAACGTCATGGCCGTCTACGGCTCCCAGATCGAGGAAGGCAAGTCCCCCACCCAGGCGCTAGCAGCCGTCAAGACGGTCCTTTCCAAGGCCAAGGTCCAGCCGTCCAGCGGCAGGGACGCGATGACCGCCTTCACCCAGGGCCAAGGCGACGTCCTCCTCTCCTACGAGAACGAGGCGATCGCCGCCGAGAAGGCCGGCGAAAACATCGAATACGTGGTCCCCAACAACACGATCCTGATCCAGACGCCGATCGCGGTGACGAAGAGCGCACCTCCCGTGGCGCAGAAGTTCCTCGACTACATGTGGTCAGACGCCGGCCAGAAGATCTGGGCCGAACACGGCTACCGCCCGGTCAACCCGAAGCTAGTCGACCCGAAGCAGTTCCCGACCCCGAAGGGGCTGTTTACGATCAACAAGTTCGGCGGTTGGAGCAAGGTGAACGAACAGTTCTTCGAAGAAACCACCGGCTCGATCGCAAAGATCGAGAAGGAACTGGGGGTCTCGACTGCCGGCTAGCGCCGACAGTGGCGTCCTCGCCTCCCCCGGGCCGGAGTTTCCCCTGCCCGGGGGAGGCCTACAAACCACCGGGAGCGTCAAGCCCCGCAGCGGTCCCGGCCTGCTGGCCGGTCGCGGCCTGGTCACTCTCTACCTGAGCCTCATCGTCTTGCTACCGCTGGCGGCGGTCTTCTCGCAATCGCTGCAAAGCGGCCTCTCTGGCTTCTGGGCAACGATCAGCAACGCCGAGTCGGTGGCGGCGCTAAGGCTCACAGTCGTCTCCTCGCTGATCGTGATCGCGATCAACGCCGTCTTCGGCACGATGATCGCCTGGGTCTTGGTCCGCGACGAGTTCCCCGGCAAGAAGGCGGTCAACGCGGTAATCGACCTGCCCTTCGCACTGCCGACGATCGTCGCCGGGCTGACCCTGCTCACCCTCTATGGCAAGGACAGCCCGATCGGCCTCGACGTGGCCTTCACCCGGATCGCGGTGGTCTTCGCCCTGCTCTTCGTCACCTTGCCCTTCGTGGTGCGGGCAGTGCAACCGCTGCTGCTCGAGATGGACCGAGAGATGGAGGAAGCGGCAGCCTCGCTGGGAGCGGGCGGCGCCACGATCTTCCGTCGCATCATCTTCCCCAACCTGCTGCCGGGGATCGCCGCCGGGGTAGCCCTGGCCTTCGCCCGGGCGCTCGGTGAGTACGGCTCGCTGGTGTTGATCTCAGGCGAGATCCCCTTCAAGACCGAGGTCTCCTCGGTCTTCATCTTCAGACAGATCGAATCGGGCAACACGACCGGTGCCGCCGCCGTCTCGGTCGTCCTGCTGGCCGTTCCCTGCTGATGCTCGCCACCGTCAGCCTGATCCAGCGCTGGGGAACGGACAAAGGCAGCCCGACGTTCAGCCGGGCAGTGTCCAGGATCCGCAGCCTCGGCCAGATGGGCAACACGGGTCGATGACGGCCTCAACGACGAGCCGCTGGAGCCTGCGGGTCGCAGCGCTCGGCTACCTCACCGTGCTTCTGCTCGCCCCGGTCGGGATGATCTTCTACAAGACGTTCGAACACGGGCTCACGGCCCCGCTTGACGCGATCACCACCCCCGACGCGCTGCACGCCCTGCAGCTGACGCTGCTGATGGTCGCGGTCGCGGTGCCGCTCAACACGGTCTTCGGGATTGGCTGCGCGCTGCTCCTCGTCCGCCACCGCTGGCGCGGCAACGTCCTGCTGGACTCGGTGATCAACCTCCCCTTTGCGATCTCGCCGGTGGTGATCGGCCTCTCGCTCTTCCTGCTCTACGGGATCGGCGGCTGGTTCGCCGGTCTCTCCGAAGCCGGCATCAAGATCCTCTTCGCGGTCCCGGGGATGATCCTGGCGAGCATCTTCGTTCTCGCTGCCCTTCGTGGTCCGCGAAACGGTTCCGGTCCTGCAGGAGATCGGCACCGAGCAGGAGCAGGCCGCCTCGACCCTGGGCGCGGGCGCCTGGCAAACGTTCTGGCGCATCACCTTGCCGGCGATCCGCTGGGGGGTCGCATATGGGGTGGTGGTGAGCACCGCGCGCGTACTCGGGGAGTACGGGGCGGTCTCGATCGTCTCCGGCCGGATCTCCGGCCAAACCGAAACCCTTCCCCTCTACGTTTCCAAGCAGTTCGAACAGTTCAACTACACCGGCGCCTACGCCGTTTCGATCCTGCTCGCTGTGTTGGCGCTCTGCACCCTGTTGGCAATGAGCCTCTTGAAAAGAAAGGAGGACGCCTGATGGGAATCACAGTCGAGGGAGCCTGCAAGCGCTTCGGTGACTTTCAGGCGCTGAAAGACGTCTCGATCGAGGTGCCGGACGGTTCGCTTACCGCCCTGCTGGGGCCGAGCGGCAGCGGCAAGTCGACTCTGCTGCGAGCGATCGCGGGCCTCGAGGGCCTCGACGCCGGCCGCGTCCTGATCGACGGTGAGGACGTCTCAAAGAAGCCGGCCCAGAAGCGGGAGGTCGGCTTCGTTTTCCAGCACTACGCCGCCTTCAAGCACATGACCGTGTTCGGCAACGTCGCCTTCGGGCTGAAGATCCGTAAATGGCGCAAGCCCCAGATCGAGGCTCGTGTCCACGAGCTGCTGCGCCTGGTCCAGCTCGACGGCCTCGCCGAGCGCTACCCCTCCCAGCTCTCCGGCGGGCAACGCCAGCGGATGGCGCTGGCGCGGGCGCTGGCGGTCCAGCCGCACGTACTTCTCCTCGACGAGCCCTTCGGGGCGCTTGACGCCAAGGTGCGCAAGGACCTTCGCGCCTGGCTGCGACGCCTCCACGACGAGATGCACGTGACGACGATCTTCGTCACCCACGACCAGGAGGAGGCGATGGACGTCGCCGAGCAGCTGGTGGTGATGAATGAGGGCATGGTCGAGCAGTCCGGCAACGCCAACGAGCTCTACGAGCACCCAGCCAACGAGTTCGTGATGAGCTTCGTGGGTGAGGTCAATCGGCTCGGCGAGCACTACGTCCGACCGCACGACATCGATGTCGTGCTGGACCCCGACGAGCGAACCGAGGAGGCGATGGTTCAGAGGATCGTTTCGCTCGGCTTCGAGATCCGGGTCGAGTTCGCGCTTGGCGACGGCACCGAGGTCTGGGCGCAGCTGACCAGGGCGGAACTCCAGAAGCTGGAGCTGCGCAAAGGCCAGATCGTCTACCTGCGGCCCGGCCAGACAAAGAGCTTCAGCGGTAACTCGCCGCCCGATGACCGAGGGGCCTCGACTCCCCCCGGTAAACAGGGCGGCGACGACGCAGAGGTCTCTGCAGCCGCCTGAAGGGGCGACGGGGCGGGGCGCGCTTTGCCGGGTGGCGCCCCGCCCCATCTCGCCGCCAATCCTATTCTCGGGCTGCTATTCTTGAGTTAGTTAATTAACAAACTTTTGAAAGGAGCCCTAATGGGCGACACCACCCCCCGCACCACCACCTTCGTCTCGCGAGGCCGGCTGAGCGGTGTTATCCGCGAGCGGCTTCCGAGGCGCGGCTCGACCCGCGCCCGGCGGGGGCTCGAGGCCCGCGCTGCCCGACAGGAGCGCGATCAGCAGGCCTTCGACGAGGCTCTCTACTACCGGGCTCGCCTCATCCTCGGCGACTCCCTTCCCCGACCGCTCCGCTGAGCTGGACGGCCGCAGGCCCTCCCAGACCCGGACCGCGCCGATCCTCGCCGGCGCGGTCCGGGTTTTCAAACCCCCCAGGGCGCGGCTATTTGCCGGAGCCCTTCGCGTTTCCAGAGCTTTCCGGGTTCTGCGGATATGCCTGGACCGTGAGGTTCCAGCTCTTCAGCGTGAAGGTGACTTTCGACGCGCCGCCGTACTCGATCGCCACCGTGTGCCCTCCCTTGGTCAGCACGTCGGACACGGTCACCGTGTGGACCTCGGCAGCTGCGGCCGGGCTGCCGGTCTTAGAGGTAGCGAAATTGACCTTGGCGACGACATAATCGTCAACGAGGATGTCAATCGGGCAAGCTTCGCCGGCGGTGGATGAGGTGCAGGTCGCCTGTCCCGAGAAGGTGATCACCGCGGGGCCGGTGCCCTTTGTCGCAAACGAGGTGAACGCGGTAGGGATGTAGCCGGCCGTGGTCGTCGAGACCGGCCCGAAGACCGCGTTGCTCGCCGCAACCGAGGCAACCGGGGTAAGCGGCGCGGTGGCCTTCTGCACGTAGAGGTGGCTGGCAGCCTGTTTCTTCAGGTAGACATGCGCCGCCTTCTGGGGGGTCAGGAACGAACCGGCGAACGACGGCGTCACGGCGATCGCCGCGGCGACCACTGCCGCCAGGGCAATCGCGGTGGCCGCTCGGGGCGAGGACAGTCTTCTGTTGAGCAATGGAACCCTCCATGGTCGGTGGCCTGCCGGGTGGCCTTCTGTATCAAGAAGGTCAATAAACTACAGAAGGTGCTAGCTTATGTCGAGAAAGCCAGTCAGAAAACTCGTCATATATACCCGCAGGAAAGGATCGCAATCGATGAGAATCAAGACCCTCGCCATAACGGCGGTCGCCCTCTTCGGGCTCGCCGTTCCGGCGTCGGCTGGCGCCCAGACCCTGATCGGGTCGGGCTCGGTGGCCGCACAGCCCGTGCTCGAAGCTCTCTTTAAGACCTACACGAAGACGGTCAACCACAAGATTCACTTCAGCTACACGCCCGACGGCGGCAACACCGGCATCAAGGACATCCAGTCCGGCAAAAGCCAGTTCGCCGGCCAATCACGCGCGCCGCTCCCAAGCGACACCGGGACGACCTACTACGAGCTCTACCTCGACGGGCTCTGCCTGGACGTCAACCCCGCGAACAAGCTGAGCAACATCACGATCGAACAGCTCCGCGCCATCTATCTGGGGCAGGTAACCAACTGGAGCGCCCTAGCGGGCTCGGACCTCAGCACAACGATCGACCCGGTCGGTCGCGACACCAACGGGGGCACCTACACCTTCTTCCTACAGGAGGTTCTCAATGAACATGCCCCCTCCTCAGTCGTCAACGCCCTGACCTCAGACGGCCTCGTGATCAACGCGGTCAAGCAGGACCCCAACGCGATCGGCTACGCCGGGCTCGCCTGGCAGCAAAGAGGCGTCAGGGCCGTGGACGTGAACGGGATCGCCTGCACGCCGAAGAACGTCAACAAAAGGTTCACCTATCCGCTGACGCGCTACATCTACCTGGTGCTGCCGACGGCGAACCCGAGCAAGGCGGTCGAGAAGTTCGTCGACTGGTCTCGGACCAGCCCGGTTGCCGGAGAAGTAATCGAGAAGGCCGGCGGAGTTGCCGTCTTCAACAAGAAGGCAAAGAAGAAGAAGAAGCACTAAATGGAGGAGGAGTACCTCCAAGAGTACGAGTACGGGCCAAAGTGGTCGGACCAGCGTGTCGGGCGAATGCTCGGCGCTCTGGTCTGTGCCGTGGTGGCCTTGCTCTTGGCGATGATCGTCTCCGTGTTTGTGCGGGGATGGCCGTCGTTTGCGCACAACGGCCTGGCCTGGTTCGGAGCGGGCGGCAGCGTCGATGCCCAGTTCAACGCAATCACCCTCTCCGGCCAGTCGGGCGGATCTGCGGTCTACACCTTCCACGCCTGGCCCCTGATCTGGAGCACCATCCTGATCGTCGGCGCCTCCGTGGCGATTGGACTCGTCTGCTCCCTCTTCATCGCCGTCTTCATCGTCGAGTTCGCCCCCGGGTGGGTGCGCAGCGTGCTCGAGCCGGTGATCCGCTTCCTGGCCAGTGTTCCCTCGGTGATCTACGGCCTGCTCGGCGTGTTGGTGCTCGTGCCTTTCATCGGCAACCACCTCGTGACCGAGTCCGAAAAGGCATCGGTGGCAGGCGTCATCACCCTGAGCGGCTACAGCCTGCTGGCGGCCGTCTTGATCCTTACCGTGATGATCGCTCCCCTGATGATCTCGATCTTTTGTGACGGGCTGCGCTCGGTTCGGCCGGGCTGGCTGGAAGGATCGCTGGCCCTCGGGGTCAATCGCTGGCGCACGATGTGGAAGATCGCGGTTCGCACAGCCCGCCCGGCGATCATCGCCGGAACGGTGCTGGCGGTCGCCCGCGCGATCGGTGAGTCGGTGATGCTGGCGATGGTCTCTGGCTCGGTCGGGTTCGCACCAAACCCCGCCGATGGCCTGACCTTCATCTTCGAGCCCTCTCGGCCACTGGCCCCGACGATCGTCGAGAACATCGATCAACTCAGCTCAAAGCCGGCGAACGCGACGCTCTTCGCGATCGCCACCGTCCTTCTCTTCTCGGCGGCGATGCTCTCGCTGACCGGTTGGGCAGCACGACGGGCGATGGGCAAATACGGAGCAACCCCCTAATGGATGCATCGCTCACCACGCCGCCGGCTGGCGGCCTCCCACCCGCTCAGCCCCAACCGCCTAGGCCACGCAAGGGAGCCGTTGACGGAAGCGCCGCCTGGCGCCTCTCGGATCGCATTGGCCTTGCCATCTGCTGGGCGCTTGGCATCCTCTTCTGCGCGATCGCCGTTGCGATCATCGTCTATCTGCTGATCAAGGGCTTGAGCTACCTGAAGCTGTCGATGCTGGTCACCCCAGCGACTTCGGGGTTCAGTGAAAGCCAGACGGGGGGATTCTCCGAAGCCCTGCTCGGCACCCTGATCGTCGCCGTGATGGGGATCGGGATCGCCCTGCCGATCGGGGTGGGGGTCGCGGTCTGGCTGGTCGAGTACGGCCGGCCCGCGACACTCGCCCGGATCACCGAGTCGACGATCGAGGCGATCGCCGGCATCCCCTCGATCGTGCTGGCGCTGTTTGGCACCGTGATCTTCTCAAGTACGGCGCTGGGCTTCCTCAGCCGCACCACCGAAGGCGTCGTCTTCGGCCGATCCTTCTTCGCCGCCTCGGCGATGCTGTCCTTGGTGGCGCTGCCATTGGTCGTGGCGAACACTCGAGAGGGGCTGCGAGCCATTCCCCGGCACGTAAGGGAGGCCTCCTACGCGGTCGGCAAGACCAAGGCCGCGACGACGCGACGCATCCTGCTGCCGGCCAGCCGCCCCCAGTTGGCGACGGGCGCGATGCTCGGCCTTGGCCGGATCATCGGCGACACGGCGATCATCCTCGTCCTGCTCGGCGCAACGCAGAACTTCTCCCCGGTCGGCGGCACCTTCCCCCTCAACTACCTGCGCGGCGCGGGAACGACGCTGACCAACTTCGTCTACGAAGCATCTCCCACCGGCAACCTCAACCAGCCAAACAAGGCGTACGCTGCGGCCTTCGTTCTGCTGGTGATGGTTCTCGCCCTCAACGCCGCCGTCGACATCGTCCATCGCCGCGCGAAGAGGACCGGAACATGGAGTTCCTAACCCCACCGCCGATCCGCCGCCTGGAGCTCGAGGACGCAGCTGCGGCACGCCAGGCGCCGCCGCCCGCACACTCCGCCAATGGCAACGGCAACGGAGTGGTCGTCCCGGGCGGCTTCACCGCGGCGCGGCGCTCGATCGGAGCTCCCCAGTTCTCGATCCGCCGCATGGAGGTCGACAACCTCTCGGTCTCCTACGCCGACCGCGATGCAGTGAAATCGGTGTCGCTGCCGATCCGCCAGGGCGAGGTGCTGGCGATGATCGGCCCCTCGGGCTGCGGAAAGACGACGCTGCTGCGCTCGCTCAACCGGCTCACCGAGCTGACCCCCAAGACGACCCTGAGCGGCCGCATCCTGCTCGACGACGTCGACACCACGCTGATCGAGCCGACCTTGCTGCGGCGCCGGGTGACGATGGTCTTCCAGCAGCCCAACCCGTTCCCGATGAGCGTCTTCGACAACATCGCCTACGTATTGCGAGAGCAGGGATCGCGTCGCACGCGAAAGAAGGTCCTCGCGCCCCAGGTATACAGCGCCCTCGAACGGGCCGGGCTGCTCGAGGAGGTCAAGGACAACCTCAACCACCCGGCTCTAAAGCTCTCCGGCGGCCAGCAACAGCGGCTCTGCATCGCCCGGGCGCTGGCCGCCGAACCCGAGGTGCTGTTGCTCGACGAGCCCTGCTCGGCACTGGACCCACAGTCGACTCAGGTGATCGAGGACCTGATCGTCAAGCTGCGCGACGACGTCGCGATCGTGATCGTCACCCACAACCTCCAGCAGGCTTACCGAGTAGCCGACCACGTCGCCTTCATGTACCTGGGCGAGCTGGTCGAGTACAACAGCGCGACCGCGCTCTTCGGCTCGCCCCGAGAGAAACGCACAAAGGACTACGTGAGCGGTGCGTTCGGCTAGCCCTCATACAACCCGAGCCGGAGTGCTCGCCGTCTGCGGCCTGATGCTGCTGGCGACGCTGAGCGGCTGCACGACGACGCAGGAAACCGCCGCCCGAGTACAGGCCAGGTCAAAGCGCATTCTTGATGCTCGCAGTCAACGCGTCGCCAAGCGGGCGAAGGCCCTCCGAAAGGAGAACCATCAACGATGACCGAGACGACCTACCAGCCGAGCGAGATCGCCTACCAGCCCTGTGAGGAGTGCGGCGCCCCGCTCGATTCCCAGCAGCGCTATTGCGTCAACTGCGCGGCGAGGCGCGGCAACGGCTCCAATCCCGCTTCGCGGTACTTCGCCGCGATGAGCAAACGTACCCGCCGTCCCACCGCCCGCCCGCCGCAGAAATCCCCGACGAGCCGGGCGGCAGCGGTCGGCTTCTTCGCGCTGCTGCCGATCGCAGTCGCCCTCGGCGTCGTCGTCGGCCGCAGCGATTCGAGCAACAACGACCAGGCGCTGCTCGAAGCACTGCGCCGCCAAGACGCCGCCGCGGTCGCGGGCACCCCCGCCGGAACGAGCACGACCGCGGTCAACAAGAACAAGGGCAAGTCAAAGAACGCCAGCTCCGCGCCAAAGGGCCACAGCAAGATCCTTGCCAATACCCCGAACGGACCGATCCACCAGGCGATCGGCTACCAGCCGACCGAACACGAAGCCACGAGGGACAACGAACTGGTCAAGAAGAGCGCCAAAGCGGTGGGCAAGGGCTATGCCAAACAAGAGCAGGAATTGCCCGACGTGGTCGTGGTCGGAGGCAAGTGATGGCGATTGCGGACACCGCCGACTCGGCCATAGCGGAGGGTTGCTAGCGATGCGCTCGCTTGCCGGCATCCTGCGACCCGCTGATAAGCGGCGGCGGCCGTCACCGAAGGGCGAATCAGGGCCCGCCGTCATCGGGGAGGAGAACGTCGACCTGGTCGCCCAGAGAGACCGGCTGTTGGAGAAGTTCACGATCATGCAGGCCGATCTCGGTGGAGCCTTCTATGAGATGGCGATCCGCGACCACGTACGGCTCGATGTCCTGACCAAAAGGGCCGCGGAGCTGCAGCGTGTCGACGCCGAGCTGCTCGCGGTCGAGCGGGTACTCGAGCTGGAACGCGCCGACGCGGCCGGCATGTGCCCCAGCTGCGGCTCGCCGTACGGCCACGCAGTGCGTTTCTGCGCTCAGTGCGGGCAATCGCTGGTGCCGGCGGGGGCGCTACCGTGAAGACGCTGGCCCGGCCATTTCACCGCGCAATCGCGGCTGCCGCCACGCTCAGCGGGCGGCGTTTTGGCGTGCTGGTCGCCTCCTCTTTGCTCGCCACCTCGGTGATCGTCGCCAGCGCGATCACCGACCCCAATGACGACGGACCCCTGGCGGCGCTGCTCGGCCGCAGCCTCGCCGACAACGCTGCGGCCGCAACTAGTCCCGCCCCGAGCTCCGAATCCGCATCGGAACCGGCAAGCTCCCCTGGGCAAGCGACCGGCGGCGGCAACAGCCCTCGGGCCCGCACGCCCGCTTCAACGTCGATCTCCTCCCCAGAATCTGGTGGCTCAGAAGAAGGCGAATCGCCTAAACCCAGCGAACCAAGCACCCCGTCGACTCCGGCCGCAAAGGCCGGTCGGATCAAGCACGTCTTCGTAATCTCGCTAGCCAGCCCAGGTTATGAAGCGACCTTTGGCTCCACCTCTCAGATGCCCTACCTGGCGACGACGCTCCGCCCCCAAGGCGAGCTGCTCTCCGACTACTCGCTGCTCGGCAGCGCTGGCCTGCCCAACGACATCGCGACGATCAGCGGCCAACCGCCAAACCCCTTGACCCAGGCCAACTGCTCGACCTACACCGAATTCGATCACAACACCAAGCCCAACAAGCAGGGCGTCATCCCGGGATCGGGATGCGTCTACCCAGTCGACACGCTGACGGTCGCCGATCAGCTGTCCAGCGCAGGCTTTCAGTGGAGTGCCTACATGGAGGGCATGGTCGGCGCGACGGGAAAACCTGAAAACTGTGTCCACCCCGAATCGGGCGCAACCGACCAGCCGGCGCAGGGCAGCTACGCAACGCGGCAGAATCCCTTCGCCTACTTCAACTCGCTGCTTCAGCTCGGCGCCTGTGCGAGCAGCGACTTGCCACTGACCGAACTCGGGAACGACCTGGGCAAGGTTGCCTCGACGCCCAACTACTCCTTCATCGCCCCCAACCTCTGCGACGCCGGGGTCGCTGGAAAGTGTCCGACCGGAACGCCGAGCGGCGCCGTCAGCGCCAACGCCTTCCTCGAACAGTGGGTACCGAAGATCCTCGCCTCGCCCGCCTATAAGCAGGACGGCCTGCTGATCGTCACCTTCGACGAAGCAAGCTCTTCCTCAGAAGCGGGAACCGCTACTTCACCCAAAGTCGGAACGCTGCTGCTCTCCAACTTCCTGACCCGCGACTCCACGGACTCGACTCCGTACAACCCTTACTCGCTACTGCGTTCCACCGAGGACCTCTTCGGACTCTCCCACCTCGCCAACGCCGACGACGCCAAGGTCAACTCCTTTGGGCCGGCACTGCGCGGGGAAACGGGCGAAGCCTAGCCCGGCTCAAGGGAGGCGGCTCAGGAAGCTGCCGATCGCGGCGCCGAAATACGGCGAGTACAGCCGGTTGAAGTTATGGGCGTAGCCGTAGCTCGTCACCCCGTCGATGTACTGCCCTTCGCCGATCCAGGCGCCGCCGCTAGAGCCCGCGGCCATGTTGCACTTGCTGGGCACGGTCGGCGGCCCCTGAAGCATCTCGGTCAGCGGATCGCTGCCGAGGCCGTGGGTCAGGCAGGACCGCAGTTCTTCACCGCCGATCGCGCCGGCCGGGTAGCCGAAGATCTGGAACGCTGAGTACCTCGACTTGCCGGTCTCATACCCCCGGGAGCCGACCACGCTCGCCAGCGTGCCGAACCGGTTTGGCTTCACCAGCAGCGCAGCAACGTCGAAGTCCGTGTTTTCCGATTGCCGCCACTCCGGGGTCGTGAAGACCGCTTCGGCGGCGAACGTCCCAAACGGCCGCTGTCCGTGGTCGAAAGCGGGAATGAAGACCAGGTCCCGGCCCCAGCTCCTGGCCTCGACGACGCAGTGGCCGGCGGTGAGGACTACCGAGCCGTTCGGGGTGTTTAGCGAAGTGCCCGAGCAAGAGTACGGGCCCTGTCGGGGATCGAGGCCGAAGACCCGCCCGTTGGTTCGCTCTTCCACAGCCGAGGCATCGGCGACGCCGAGGCTGCTGGCCAGGGCGGCGCCGGGGAGATGGCGCCGGCCCGGTAGCCGGCCGGGAATCCGGAGCGGCGCGCCTGCAGCGGGTACCGCTTCCGGCCACCCTGTAGCCCAGGCCCCGGATGGCAGGGCGGCGGGATGGGCGAGCGCCCGCCGCACCCGCCGCGGCCCCCAGAAGCGCGAGGCACTCGCGGCGCCAAGGACCCGGTGCGCGTTGGGAGGGGCGGCCTGCACGAAGGTGGGCCCAAACAGCGAAATCGCCAGCAGTGCCGGCAACGCCAGGCGCGGGAGTTTCCTTGTGAGCTTCATCTGCGAGATGGTGCCACACGGCCTCAATCGACACCAAGCGGGAATTCACGTGCAGAAGCTCGCCGTCTATCGGTCAAAGTACAGGAAATCCCGGGTGGGCCGCGAAATCCCGCACGTGTCGTCCCGCTCCCTACGCGCACGAAAGGGTTACTCATGAACGAGGAGAGCACGCTCAGTGGCTGGTGGGTCTTCGCCGGCATCCTGCTGCTGATCGCCGGTGTCCTGAACATTATTTACGGCATCGCCGCGATCGGCAATTCTAAGTTTTTCACCGAAAACGCCACCTACATCATCAGCAGCCTCCACACCTGGGGTTGGGTCACCCTGATCCTCGGTGTGCTGGAGCTCGTGGCGGCGTTCTCGCTGTTCTCTGGCGGTGAGTTCGGCCGCTGGTTCGGCATCTTCATCGCCTCGCTGAACGCGGTCGGCGCGTTGCTCGCGATCCCTGCCTACCCACTCTGGTCGCTGGCGATCTTCGCGCTCAGCATCATCGTCGTCTACAAGCTGGCCGAGGGACCACAAGTCTCGAGCGCCTGACCGCCACCTGACCGCAGCTCCTATCGCGAAGGCCCCGGTCCGGGGCCTTCGCCGTTCCGGGGATAAACCCGGCTATCGGGGTGGCTCCAGGGGAGAGAATGACGTCGTGCTGAGGTTGCGCTCTTCCGTCGAGGCCCACCGGGCGACCCACTTCGTCACGGCGTTGCGGCAGATCGAGGGCGTGCGCCGCATCGTCCGGCAACCCGACGAGAGCAGTGTCACGGCGGGCGTCGTCTTCGTCGCCGACGTCGAGCCGGCCGCTGCGGACCGCCTGGTCGAGGAGATCATGGCGATGGGGATCGCCGTCGATGACTACGTGCTGGAACGGGTCGACGTGGTCGCGCCGTTGCGGCGCCACCTGGGCGGAGCAGGCAACGTCGGCGGCTTCGCCTGGGTCGAGGTGATGGGCCAGGCGCGGGCCAACTCCCGTCCCCTCGCCCGCTACCTGGCCCTGATCAATGTGGCGGCGGTGATCGCCGCGATCGGCGTCATCACCGGCAGCTCGATCCTGATCGTCGGGGCGATGGCCGTCAGCCCGGACCTCCTGCCAATCTGTGCCACCTGCGTCGGGGTCGTCGCCGGCCGCTACCGCCTGGCGCGGCGGGCCTTCGTAACGCTCACGCTTGGCCTGCTCCTGGTCGTGGTCACGGCAGCCGTGCTCTCGGCTCTCCTGAAGCTCGCCGGCCTCCTACCGGCCCACTTCGCGGTCAGCGACAGCAGCCTGAAGACCTTGGCGAAGACCGACTACTCGACAGTACTGATCGCCCTCGCGGCCGGGATCGCGGCGATGCTCTCCTTCGAGACCCGGGCCAGTGCCGCGGTCGGCGTTGCGATCTCGGTGACGACGATCCCGGCCTCGGCCTACCTCGGCGTGGCGATCGGGACGGGAGGGGCCGGCACGGGGCTCGGGGCGCTGGCTGTGCTCATCGTCAACGTAACCCTCCTGCTTTTTTCCGGCAGCCTCACTCTGGTCGTACAGCGATGGATGGCGAACCGCTCCGAAGGCCAGGCCTAGGCTGGGGACCCCACCGTTGGCTCGGCCTCTGGCGTCGCCAGCCTCGACCACGGCGCCGGCTCGGGGCGGCTCTGCTCATAGACCACGTCGGCGTCGGAGAGCTGGTCCTCCCAACCGCGTCGGCGCTCGTTGAAGAGGATTCCGAGGAAGCCAATCCCGAAGGTAACGACCCCCAGCCCAAACCCGATCAGGCGGCTCAGCGCGCGTCCGAACGGGAGCCGCCGTTCGTCAACGTTGATCCTGATCCCGACGAAACGCATGCCCGGCGTCTGCCCAGCCAGACACCAGAAGGCCACCAAATAGAGGGCTCCCAGCCCCAGCCACGCAGCGGTCCCGAGCGCTAGCGCCAAGCCGGAGACGCCGTGCCCGTTCCCCGAGAAGGCCGAGCTGATCAGGGCAACAATGGCCGCCAGCCCGGAGAAGACCAGATTGACGATGGCGCCGTCGACCGCGAGCGCCAGCACCCGGCTGACGGCGCCGGCGTGATTGGTCGGCTCGTCGCGGCGCTTGCGGAAGAAGACCCGCCGCACGACCCGCTCCAGGGCGTCGTCGAGAACGCCGGGCCGCCCTGCCGATCGTGCGACCGATGTCGCCGATCAGCCCGACCCCCTGAGCGCTGATCGCCGCCCGCAGCTCCGGCGCCTCGGCGATCCGCTCGACTAGCTGCTGTGCCTCCTCACTGGCTAGCAAGCGCCGCCAGACCTCATCGACCAGCTCGCTGTCAAGGGCCTCGATCAGGGCGCGCTTGACGGCATCGCTCTCCAGGGCTCCCTGCACCGCCTCCTCGACCACAGGACCTTCCAGCACGCGCGCCAGCGCCCGCTCGACCGCCTCGCTCTCGACCGCGGCGACGATCGCCTCCTCGGCGGCGACTTCGACGGCGCGGTCTATGCCGGCGGCGCGGGTGACCGTCCGGGCACCCCGCACACCGACACCAAGCAGGCGCGCCGACAAAGGGCGCTGCCCGTTCATCCCACCGGTCGGGCCAACGCTGCCGTTGCGGCTCGCATCGCCGTTGGGACCGACGTCACCGTTGGCGCTCGCGCCAACGCCCTCGTTGCGAATCGTGTCGCCGGGGGGAGGCGCCTGCGGGGTCGGGCCATCTCCCATCTCGGGGCGAGTATCGCACCGATCGATCGGACTCGCAGTGGTCGCGAATCAGCGATCCAAGCGGTCGAGGAGGCGGCCGACGAAGTCGGCCTGGGCGGGATTGAGCTTCCGCCTGGCTGTCTCGGGGTCAAACCACTCGGCCCGGTCGACCTCGGGGAACTCGCGCTCGACGCCGGAGCGCGGCGGCCACTCCATCGCGAATGCGTTGCTGCGCAGCGTTGAGGGGTCGAAATCGGCCTCCGCGGCCCAGCCCTGGACGACCTTGCCGCTCTTCAGACGAACGGATCCCAGCGCGATCAGCGCCTCCGGGGCGAGGGCCAGGGCCGCGCCCAGCTCCTCCCCCAGCTCGCGCAAAGCGCAGTCCCGCGGGTCCTCCCCCTCCTCGAGCTCCCCCTTCGGAATCGACCAAGCCCCAAAGTCCCTGCTCGCCCAGAGCGGCCCGCCCGGATGGACGAGCAACACCTCCGGCGAGCCCCCGGAAAAGCGATATAGAAGCACCCCGGCGCTCCGCTTCGCAGACATAGTGCCAGGGTACCCAGGCCCGCTACCGGAGCACGAGGTGTCATGGGCGACACCGGCGTTGGCATGTCGATCCGGTTTGGTGTCGCCGTACAGCTGATCCCAGCCCGTCGTCGCCTCAAGCGCTGCCTCCACCTGCTTGCCCCTGAACTCACCCAGGAAGCGGCGAAAGCCCACCCGGTCGGCGGGACGGATGCGTCGCCGCGAGAGTCTCACCGGTCTCGGTGTCGAGCCACTCGGCAGTGATCTGTGCTCGGTGTTGGTCAAGTCCCATCACAACGATCTTCATTCGGGGGCCCCTCATGCTCCGTCGAGTGACATTCAGCGCGGTCCTTCCGCGCTCGAGCTGTGGGGGTCCCTCACGGCCGGCTTTCTCGACCGGGTCGTCGCCGACGACGAGCTCCGATCGGCGAGCCTAAGCGCCGCGGAGGAGCTTGCCGCGCTTGACCCTGCAGCACATGCTGCGACCAAGCTTCGCGCTCGAGCCGATGCGTTGAAGTCCCTGTGCTTGGCGATCGAGTCCGAGCTGATGACCGAGAATCTCGACGCACAGACACGTAAATGAGCGAGTGCGTATTCGAGCTGCGAAAGGCAAGGGACCAGGGCTTAGCGCCTTGTCCTGCAACGCCGCCAGCTTTAATCTTTTCGTCACGCTTTCGCGGTGTTCAGCGACTCAATATCGAGAACGTAATCGACCCGCGGTGAAGGGGGGCGACTCAGTGCTGGGCCGCAGTTTTTGTGGCGCTCTGCACGGCTGAGCTACCAGGTGTCGACGAAGCGAGAGCCGCTTGGCGGCTCGGCCGGATCCGTCGCCGCCGCCAGCGTCGAGGCGATCAGCGACCGTGTCTCCGCTGGGTCGATGACGTCGTCGATCTCAAACAGCGTCGCCGCATTGAGGGCCTGTGCGTTGAGCTCTGCGGCGGCGGTCAGGTCGCGGATCCGCTGCTCGCGCTCACCTTCGTCGGCAATCTCCTCGAGCTCCTTGCGTAAGGCCAGCCTGACCGCACCCTCCAGGCCCATCGGGCCGAGGTGGGCGGTCGGCCAGGCGATCGTGAGCAGCGGCTCATGCAGGCTGCCCCCCGCCATCGCCTGCGCGCCGAGCCCGTAGCCTCGGCGCAGGATCACCGCGATGAGCGGGACGCGGAGCGACGCGCCAGCGACAAGGAGTCGGGACGCGTGCCGCACGAGCCCGGTCGCCTCGGCCTCCGGGCCGACCATCATGCCGGGCGTGTCGATCAGCGACACGACCGGGAGCCCGAAGGCGCCGCAGAGCTGCATGAACCGGGCGGCCTTGTCGGCGGCGTCGCTGGTGATCGCTCCCGCCATGTGCCGCGTGTCGTTGGCGATCACGCCGAGCGGCCGCCCCTTGATCCGGGCGAGGGCGGTGACCATCTCCGGCGCAAAGCGCTCGCGCAGGAATGTGACCGACCCCTCGTCGGCGAACACCTCGACGATCGGCTGCACGGCATAGGCGCGTCGTTGGCGCTCGGGTACGAGGTCGCGAAGGCGGTCCTGGTCTGGCTCGGGGCCTGGCGGCGTAGCTCCCTGGAAGTAAGCCAGTAACCGCTTCGCTGCCGCCGTGGCCTCCCTCTCATCGGTCGCGACCACATCGATCACGCCGTTGCCCGCCTGCATCTCAAGCGGCCCGACCTCGTCGGGATGGACCTTGCCCAGCCCGCCGCCCTCGATCATCGCCGGGCCGCCCATACCGAGCGACACGTTCTCCGTCGCCACGATCAGGTCCGAGCACCCGGCGATCATGGCGTTGCCTGCGAAGCAGCGGCCCGCGACGACAGCGATGCGCGGCACCAAACCGGAGAGGCGCGCCCATAGCGCGAAGGCTCGCGTGTCCAGCGCCGAGACGACCGGGTAGTCCGTGTCGCCGGGTCTTCCGCCGCCGCCCTCGGCGAAGAAAACAGTCGGCAGGCGCATACGCTCAATCAGCTCGAAGAGCCGGTCCTTCTTGCGGTGGCCGAGCGCGCCCTGGGTCCCGGCAAGGACGGTGTAGTCGTAGGAGAGAACGGCACAGGCGCCGCGCTCTGCGAAAAGGTCGCCGTTGACGCGCGCGGTGCCAGCCACGAGGCCATCCGCGGGGGTGCGCGCGATCAGCTCCTCAACATCACGGCGCCCCCGCTGGGCGGCGATCGCGAAGCGGCCGTACTCGACGAAGGAGCCGGGGTCGACGAGGTCGACGATGTTCTCGCGCGCCGTTCGCGCGCCCGCCGCATGGCGCCTATTAATCGCGTCCGAACGCGCCTCGTCCTGAGTCAGCGCGCGGCGTTTCAACACCTCACCCAGATCCTCACGCTCCGCCCGGCCGGGAGAGGTCTCGTCGTTCGCCACCCGAACATCCTCCCGCAATCGTCTAGCCCTCAGCACGGGGCGCGTGAATCAAGCGCCCTCTTCGCAGTTCCTAGTTGGCTTCCGGTCGGGAGCGCAGTCAGTCGGATTTCGTGGACCCCCTTGTCGCCCGTACGGGCGAACGCGCGCAAGCAGGCGTACCTCCGGATAACCGGTACCGGTTATCCGCGACCAGCCGGTAGACCTTCGCCGCCATCCACGAGATCCCCGGCACCAGGACGGTACGGCCGATGATCTTCCAGATCCGTCCAGCGGTATCCAGCACCGCGGCGATAGCCTCGTGTCCCGAACGAACCGTGCCGTCGATCTGAATCCACTGCACGGCATCAGCGGCCTGCTCCTCGGTGATGCCTAGCTCAGCCAGATCGGTGAACTGCCACGCAATGATCTCTGCATCCGGCCCGATCCTCTCCAGGACGCGCACACACCGCCTACAGAAAGAGCAGTCCCCGTCATAGACGAGTACCGGACGCTCTCGACGGTTCACGTGCACATCCTTGTCCCGTGCTACGGCCCGCTTTTCGGTGTGGCGGGCCATGTCAGTCCCGCGATTCGCTGAGCAGTCGATCGACGGCGAGTTGCAGCACCTGGGACCGGGTCTTCTCACCGTGCTGCGCTGCGATGAAGTAGCTGCCGATGAACAGCGAGAAGGCCAGCATGCTGCGGGCCTCGACATCGTTCTCATCCACGCAGAACTGCCCGAACAGCGAGCGCAGATACTCCATGCGTCGGTTGTCGACCCGCCGCACTCGCTCGGCGACCGCCCTGTCGCGGCGCGACCAGTCCCGGAGGGCCAGCTCTACGTCAAAATCGCCCGCACTGGGCCAGCCCGAAGAGCTGCTGCAACTTGGCGCGCGGGTCGGCTGGCTGGCTCTCGACGCGCGCGATGACATCCTCGACCACGGCCTTCTCCCAGGTGTCGAGCAGCTCCTCGAGCAGCGCCTGGCGATCTTTGAAGTGCCAGTAGAAGCCACCCTTGGACACCCCCAGGGACACGGCCAGCGCCTCGACCCGCACTGCATCCGGGCCTCCTGCCGCCAGGGCCTTCAGCGCCGCGTCGACCCATGCGCCGCGTGGGGTCCGGACATTGGCCACCGACATATCTATACGGCACCGTATTGACAGATGCAAGCGGCCTGACTAATATCCATACGACATCGTATGGATCGAGGACCAGCATGAAGCTTCCGAACGCAGCACACGAATCACGCCCCTGGCGTATCCGCGAGATCGTGTCAGATTTCACTCTGGAGGATGTCTGGACCCTTCCCGTGCACGGTGGCGCCGAGGACTTCCAAACGGCTGCTCGAGCTAATGGCTGCCTCCGACCCGGCCAACGCGGAGTCCTTACCGACTCGCGTCCTGTGGAATGTCCGCGATCGCCTCGGCAGTTTGTTCGGCCTCGGCAGGATTTCGGTCCCGATCGACAGCGGTCGAGGTGATGCCGCAGGCAAATTGCCGATTCCGGGTACGAACGAAACCTCGCTGACCGACCGACTGCCAGACGATTTGCGCAGCACGGCGGCGATCTGCATTTCGACTCCCTGCCTTTCGTTCCCCTCTATCGCACAAACGTCGAGTTTGCCGCGGAGGTGTCGAACCAGACCGTGCACGGCGTGATGCACCTGGCTTGGGTCGAGCAGGGGGAAGGCCGCTACCAGGGACAGATGGCCGTCTACGTCAAGCCACGCGGTTGTTCGGGAAGGGATACATGGCGCTTATCAAGCCGTTCCGGCATTGGGTTGTTTACCCAGCACTCATGCGACAGATCGAACGAGTGTGGAATACACGCGTTCCTCAGTAGGGCGCGTTCTACGTAGCGTAGGCTGAACTCCTCTGTCCGGACCCTTCGGCGACGGCGACCAACTTTAGATGCCTGATGCCGATACTGATAACATCAAACATCATGACGAGGACGACGCTCAACCTCGATCCGTCCGTGATGCGGGAACTGCGCCAGCGCAGCGAGCGCGAGCGCAAGTCGATCGGCGAGCTTGCCTCCCAACTGCTGGCTCGCGAGCTCCGCCAGGAAGCCGAGCCACAGCCCCGGCCTTTCTCCTGGGTGAGCCACGACCTCGGCAAGCCGGCCGTGGACCTCGAGGACAAGGAAGCGCTGAACACCTTGCTCGACCGGTGAGCGTCACCATCGACGCCAACGTCTTGGTCTATGCCTCGAACGAGGCCGAGCCCGTTCACGAGCCCGCCCGAGCGCTGGTGGAGCGCTTGGCGGCGGGCCCGGAGATCGTCTACCTCTTCTGGCCGACGATCATAGGCTACCTGCGAATCGTCACCCACCCGTCGGTGCTCCCCCGGCCCCTCATCCCCCGGGACGCGATCGCCAACGTCAGTGCCCTGATCGCCGCCCCACACGCTCGGACGCCCGGTGAGGACGAGGGGTTTTGGGAGCTATACCTCGCGACCCGCAACGATGTCGATCGCGGCAACGCCGTGCCCGACGGGCATCTCGCCACGCTGATGCGCCAGCACGGCGTCGGGACGATCTACACCCGCGACCGCGACTTCAGGCGCTTCGACGGCATCGCCGTCGAGGACCCGTTCGCCGGGCAACCCGGATAGTCGCCAGCGGCCTGTCGTGGCCCGAGTAGCCACGGCTCCCCATACGTCTCCTTTCCTCTTTCCTACCACGCAGAGGAGGAGTGTGGCGCAGGAGGACCTCGGAGCGCAGCTCGAGGATGTGGGTGGGCGGTATCCAGGACTCCGGCAGGCGACCCTGCTGAAGAAGCTCGCGCAGATGGCGGGCGTCGGCGCGGTCGGACTTCGCTCGCTTCTTGGGGCCGCGCAGGCCGGCGGTCTCCGCCGGCTCGGCGAGGTGGGCGATGTGGCCCGCCGCCTGAAGCTCCTCGACCACGAAGCGCCAGCCCGTCGTCGCCTCAAGCGCCGCCTCCACCCGCTTTCCCCTGAACTCACCCAGAAAGCGGCGGAAGCCCACCCGGTCGGCGGGGCGGATGCGTCTCCGCGAGAGCATTCGGGGCCTCCTCATGCTCCGTCGATTGACATTCAGCGCGGTTCGCCCGCGCTTGAGCTGAGGGGGTCCCTTACTCCTCGCAGGGGACGGCTATTTGGTCATGCCATCTTTGGGTTTCCGAATATCGAGGCAGCTGGGCGAGGGTCGAGAACGCCAAGGACTTTCGAGCGGAGACGCCGGCACTCTCCTACCCCAGTCCGATTGTCGAAGCCGCGCAGCCTGATTTTTGGACCGGCGTCCAATGCGGTGCACCCAAACGCGGGGGACCATGCTGGTCATGGGCCCACAACTACCGAAACGTGGACGCCAGCGGTTGCTTGAGCGAACAATTCGCCTCTGGGTCATGGAACAGGAGCGCAGCCGAGCACAAGTAAAAGAGGTCGCGCCGGCTCAACCCGCTCGAAGCGCCCCCGACTCAGCGCCTCGCCGGCCGTAGCGTCGCTCCTCGACCGCCGGGCGTGACCAGTTGGATGCGCCAGCATCCGCTCCGCCCGGCCCTACGGCCAAGGTCAGCGGGGGTATCATCACCGGCGCATTCAGATGAGCGCGACCGCATCTACTGGTTCACGGGGATGAAATGGCTCTGGTACATCGTCGGCATGGCGGCGCTGCTGTTGGTCGCGGCGCCAGGGGCCTCAGCGGCGACTGAGACCTTCGGACCGTCCCTGGCGGGCGCTCAGATCAGCGGCCTCGGCGCTTTCTCGGGCCATGCGGTATCGGAAGAAGAAGAAGCATGGTATGCCGGCACCGCGCCTCTTGTCGGCGGCGCGCCACCCTCAGCGCCGATCTCGGGGAGCATTTCGAAGGTGCAGTTGGAGTACAGCTCCATGGTGCCGATGGAAGTCGAGGTGTGGACGGCGAAAGGTGCCAACGAAGAATGGGCGATGGACCGCCCGGTGGGGGCGATGGAGCTGCCTTCGACCGAAATGAACCCGATGATCGCCACCCTGGAACCGTCGGGCGCGCAGATCACCCAGGGCGAGATCCTCGCCGTCCTCAACAGCGGCCCCTCAGGCCACATCTACCCCTACCTTGAAAACAGCGAAGGATGCGTCGGCAACTTCGAAGAAACGGCACCGCAGCCGGGCTCTCTGCCCAAACCGATCCACCCGGGCCAGCCGGCCTGGGCGTGCAAGAACCTCGATCCGGGCCTGCTCATTGACGGAACCGTCACCAGCGAAGCCACCACGGGAGGCTCTTCTGGAACCGGCGGGTCCAGCCCCCCGCCGAGCGCCGAACTGACGGGAAAGGTGTTCCTGACCAAGACCCCGAACGCGATCAACGCCCCGGAGAAGTGCTACGGGCCATCGATCGGCCCGAGCATCGTCAACCTATGCGAAGGCGGGGTGACCTTCGGGCCGCTGCAAAGCGTCTTCAGCACCGTCAGCGATGCAGGCGCGAGCGCCAAGCCCAAGCACGCTCCCGCCTACGGCCACGCCACCTTCAAGATCCCGGCGGGGCAGACGCAGGACGTGCGCATCCCGCTGACGCGCAAGGCGCGCAAGCTCCTCCTGGCGAAGGGCAAGCTCCGCGGTAAGGCAATCACCGTGCTGATCCTCCCCGACGGCGAAAAGGCGACCACGACTCGCGTGATCATGGTCAAGCTCAGTCGGTCCCGGCATCGCGGTTAGACGGGAGGGCTTGTCGTTACCGTCTGGGCTTAGCTAAGGGAGATGCGAAGGCCTGCCTGAACCGAGCAGCTCGCGTGGGTCCATGTCGAGCTTCTCAGCGATCCGCTCCAGGCCCTTCAGCGTCAGATTCCGCTCGCCGCGCTCGAGGCCGCCCATGTAGGTCCGGTGGACGCCGAGCACCGCAGCAAAGGCTTCCTGGCTGAGTCCGCGCTCGGCGCAATAGGCGCGCAGGTTCTCCCCGACAACGCGCGTTGTAGATCGCCTTCCACGGGCCGAACGCTGGCGTCCTGCTACTTGAACGTCTACGACCTATAAGTAGCATCACGCCCGTTGATGGGCAGGCGTCGAGCACTTGACGGAGTCAAAGCCCTGATTTCCGGGGGACCCGCTCTAGATGACCGGCGCTGATATGGAGCGTGAGCGGTGTCTGCCGCCCCGCTCACATCGACAGGTGGAGGAGCAGCGACGGCCGAACTCGGTCAAGTGTTGCGGTCTCGGCGAGTCCATCCGCCGCTAGAGCAGCGCTGCGATGCTCGCTGCCGCTCTCGGGGCGCCGTCGAGGCTAACGCAGCGCCTCATGCGCCCACGCCGACGCCCCAGCCCCCACCCAAGCCCCCGCGCCTTCCGCGGCGACGACGCCAAACACCGGATCGTGCGGCGCGACGTTGAACCGCGGCAACTCGGTCACCGCGCTCGCTGATCTTCACCCCAAGGGCCCCGCGACCTAGCCGCTCCCCAAACCTCATGAAGCTAGATCGACAGGAACCTCATGGAAACACTGTGATCGATGCCATCTCGGCCCCAGTCGACGCAAACCGGATTGACCTTTCTTGGTACCAGGAGCGATACCACGCGCACTCGCGGCCGAGCGCAGCAAGCCGCTGGATGACGGAAGCCCGCTTCCGAAGCGGGCTTCCGTTAGTCGGGGCGACTGGATTTGAACCAGCGACCGCTCGGCCCCCAGCCGAGTGCGCTACCAGACTGCGCCACGCCCCGTGGTCGACATGCATTCTGCCGGATCGACAGCCCAATGTGATTGCACTTCGTGCAACGACCCCGGCGAGATGGCAAAGTGCGACGCGCTTGGGGCAAACTGTCGTTGACAGCGAACCCGCTCACAACGGCGACTCGTCTGCGCGGTGGTAGCTCAACGGTAGAGCCTCGCCCTTCCAAGGCGATGATGCGGGTTCGATTCCCGTCCGCCGCTTTTCTGGTGCCAACTACCCAGTCGGCTGGAGCCGACGCGGTGCGGGCTATCGAGCGAGATCGGCTCGTCAAGGCGCGAGCGGAAAATTCTCCCGGCGAGCAAGCGAGAATCATCGCAACATGTCGCCGTTTTGACAACGGAGAGTCGGCGGCCGTGAAGCGCTCCCGAACACAAGTCGCGTGAAGACGTACCTGCGGTGAAACGCCCTTCCCGCCGTTTAGCGCTCAGTAACCGGTCCCAATCTTGACCCGCTTGCGCTCGGAGGGGTGGGTGCCGCCCTTCTTCTCGAGGGTCGCACAAGCCTGAGCGATGTCCTTGGAGAGCCGATCGACCTGCTCGCGGCTTAACGTCTGCTTGACCAGCGCCCGCAGGATCTTCACCTTTTCGGCGTTGGGGGGGAGCGTGTAGGCGGGGACCATCCAGCCGCGCTCGGCAGAGAGCTGCCAAGAGACATCGAACTCGTCGTAGTTCTTCTCGCCAGCAAGCCTGAAAGCGACAAGCGGAAGCTGCTCCTCCCCGTCCCCGATCAACTCGAAGTCGCCGCTCGCCTTGAGGTTGGCGGCCAGGGTCCGGGCGTTCTTCTGCATCGCTTTCATGATGTAGGCGTAGCCCTCGCGCCCGTAGCGGACAAAGTTGTAGTACTGCGCGAGGACCATCGAGGCGCCGGTAGAGAAGTTGAGGGTGAAGGTAGCGTCGGTCTTGCCCAGGTAGTTCTCGTAAAAGACGAGATCCTCAGCGAGATCTGCGGTCTCGCGGAAAACGATCCAGCCGATACCGGGGTAGACGAGCCCGAACTTATGCCCGGAGACGTTGATCGAACGAACCTGCTCTAGGCGGAAATCCCACTCGGACTCTGGGTAGAGGAATGGCCAGACGAAGCCGCCGCTCGCCGCATCGATGTGAAGCGGGATGTCGAGACCCTTCTCTGCCTTGAGGTCGACGAGGAGCTTGTTGATCCCGACGATGTCATCGGCATGGCCGGTGAAGGTAGTGCCGAGCACTGCCGCGACGCCGATCGTGTTCTCGTCCATATGAGGCTGCACGTCCTCCGGTCCGATCACGTACTTGTCTTCCTGCAGCGGGACGATTCGCGGCTCGACATCGAAGTAGCGGCAGAACTTCTCCCAGACCACATGCACGTCGCCGCCGAAGATCAGGTTTGGCTTGTCGGTCGGCTTGCCGTCGGCCTCGCGGCGCTTGCGCCATTTCCACTTCAGCGACAAGGCGCCGAGCATGATTGCCTCCGAGGAGCCCTGCGTGCGGGCGCCGGTGGTCTCGCCGGGGGCGTGGTAGAGGTCGGCGAGCATCCGGGTACAGCGCTGCTCGATCTCGGCCGAGATCGGGTACTCGGCATGGTCGATGAAGTTCCGATAGAGGTTCTCGGCGATGATCCGGTCCGCCTCGGGCTCCATCCAGGTCGTCACGAAGGTCGCAAGGTTGCGCTGCGGGTCACCCTCCAGCGCCAGGTCCTCATCCAGCAGGCGCATCGCGTCCAGAGCTGGCATGCCATTCGGCGGGAACTCGCCGTCAGGTGCATCCTCGGTGAGGAAGCGGATTCCGTAGAGCATGGCGGCCTCGTGTGCGCTGTGTGAGTTGGTCATAGGTCCAATCAAATCGGGTTGGGATTGGCTGCTTCCGGTCGACTTAAGTCGAGACTAGCGCTCCGGGAGTCCAACATGAACGCGGTCGGAAGTCCGCTATCGCCATCACTCGCCGCTAGGCTTGCGCGATGGAGGCCGCGGCACGCGCCGCCACGAGGAGGTCTGGGCACCCCCGAGCGATAGCCGCGGTCTTGGTAGGCGAAGACATGGCGCCTTCGCTCACCGGCCGCCAATAGCGCAGCTACGGGAGCGAATCGGGGAACGTGGCTGGCATTTACAGCAGGGACGAAAAACGCTCCTCAAAGGCTGCGTGAGATGAACGTCTCGGCCACCCCGACCGATAGCGCGGCAGCGAGTCCGACGTAAACAATGCCGACAAGCACCCGGGTTCGGGTCGGGATTGCGTAGTACGCCCGGCTCTCCGACGTTGCGCGAGCTTTCCATCGTCGCCAGCTCTCCATTGCGCCGAGGATCAAGATCAGGAAGAGAACCGGGCTGGGATAGAAGACCGTCAGAGCGAGGAGCCCCGCCAATCCGATCAGCCACACCGCGGGGCTGAGCGCCGCCATTGCCCGACCGCCGTCGAGTGGAACTATCGGCAGTAGGTTGAAGAGGTTTAGAACGAATCCGATGTAGGCGAGCGCTCGCCAAAAGTCGCTGCCGGTCGCCAGCCAGATCCCCAGGGGAACGAGGGTGGCGATACTCCCCAAGACTGGGCCTGCGAGTCCCACCCGCGCCTCCGCGGCCGCGTCCTTGCCCATCGACTTCGCCGCGATGATCGCCCCGAGGAAGGGGATGAACAGTGGCGCCGATGCCTTGATTCCCTCGCGCCGTAGCTGGATCACGTGGCCGATCTCGTGTAGGAAAATGAGGGTGACCAGTCCTACCGCAAATGGGAGACCGAAGAGCAGCCCATACGCGGCGATCGAGACCGCCATCGAGCCGAAGGTCGCCAGAACCTTGAGCTGTGGGAGCAGGACCAAGAGCATCTTCGCCTTCGTAAGTAAGACGCCCAGAGGCGCAAGTACGCGAGCGAGCCGCTTACGAAGAGGGCGGCGACCCGACCCTGGATGGATCGGCTCGTAGCGCTCCGGGGCCTCGGGTGAGGATGGCAGTCCAACCGGCAGGTGCTCGCTAAGGATCTCGGACACGACCGCCGTATTGTCCATCACCTCAGTAAATGCAGTCTCAGCTTGCCGGCGATCGCTTGGATCGAGTCCCGAGGAGGGTCACCTCGGCGCCTTCGATCGCGGCGCAGCCTCGGGCACAGATGTGACAGGCGGAATCGGCGACGCCGCGGGAAGTGCCGATGCCGGGGGCATCGGGAACGCGACGGGCATCGACGATGATCGATCCGCCTCAGGCTGGGTCTCCGTGTGATCGTGGAGAGCCGGTGCCCCGGAGGCAAAGCCCCAGGTGCTCGGCTCACCCCCCATCGCCGTGCTGAGCGCCACCGCGAGCTCCGGTGTCACATCCGCTGTCTCGTTGCCTGACTGGGCTGCGACCTTGACCATGATGGCCCCCAAGCTGGCCCTGTGCTGGCTCGATCGACCGAGTCTCCACCGCAGAGTCCTTTTCGGTGGAGCCCCCTGTCGCTGCGGAATGAGATTCCTTGGGCTCCAGGGGCGAGGTTAGTAGAGGCAGTGTATCATCCATTCATGAATATTCATTCTCGAATTCTTGAGCAGGTGGCAGAGCAAGCAGGCGAAACGCCGCCCCGCTGGGACTTCCTCACGAACCACGCCCACGTCCTGCTCTGCGTCTGTCAGGATTCCGGCATCCGCTTGCGCGACATCGCCGCCGCGGTCGGAATCACGGAGCGAAGCGCCCACAAAATCCTCTCCGAGCTGGTCGAGGAGGGCTACGTCCTGCGTGAGCGCCACGGACGGCGGAACCACTACAAGGTCAAGCCCGAGTTGCCCCTTCGCCACCCGCTTGTACAGGAGCATGAGGTGGGAGACCTTCTTGAGGTGCTGATGAGGCCGGGGACGCCAGAGCGGGGGGCCCAAGGAGATCCTGCGCAAAGAGTCAAGACAGATGGGAAGACACGATGAGCAAGCCAGGTCAGGTACCGGAGCGCTCAAGGCCAGGGTCGCGGGCCGACGAGCAATCAGCGGAGCGGCGGCTCGATGACGGCGACAGCCAGCTCGACAAGGCTGCGATGCCGACTGCCGCTTCAGACGCCAGTCATCAGTTCTGGCGGAAGTCGGTGGCACCGCATGAGCAGCCCTCGCTGCGGCGCAGCTTCTTCGACCTGGCGACCTCGGTCGTGCCCTACCTGGCGCTAACGGTCGTGATGTACCTCTCCCTCAACTTCTCAGTCTGGATCACCCTTGCCCTGGCGGTCCCGGCGGCAGGGTTCCTGCTGCGGACATTCATCGTCTTTCACGACTGCGCTCATGGCTCGTTCCTGCCGACAAGGCGCGGGAATCTGTGGCTCGGCCGGTTCGCCGGCCTCCTCGTCTTTCAGCCGTTCGGGAATTGGCGCCACAAGCACGCAGTCCATCACGGCACAGCCGGCGACCTCGACCGACGCGGAACCGGAGACGTGATGACGCTCACCGTCGAGGAGTACACCTCACGCCCTTGGAAACTGCGCCTGGGATATCGCCTCTTCCGCAATCCCTTGGTGATGTTTGGGCTCGGCCCGATCTGGTCATTGATGATCGGGCCTCGCTTTTGGTCGCGCAAGATGCGCCCACGTCAGCGGCGTAGCGTGATCGCGACGAATTTAGTGCTCGTGATCATCGTGGGAGCAATCGTGTGGTTCGTCGGTCTCCAAGCGTGGCTCCTCGTGCAAGTGCCAACCGCCATCCTCGCTGGCACGTTTGGAGTGTGGATGTTCTACGTGCAGCACCAGTTCGAGAACGTTTACTGGGAGTGCTCTGAACGCTGGAGCTACGCTGCCGCGGCGTTGCGTGGGAGTTCATATCTCAAGCTGCCAAAGGTGTTCCAGTTCTTCAGTGGGAACATCGGCCTGCATCACGTTCACCATCTCAGCGCCAAAATCCCCAACTACAACCTCCAGCGCGCCCACAATGAGATCGCAATCTTCCATGACGTCCCGGTATTGACTTTTCGCGACGGGCTGCGGTCAATCCGGCTCAAGGTGATCGATCCCAAGAGTGGCCGGTTGCTGACCTGGAACGAGGTTAAGTCCCGAGCCTGAGCCTCAGACCTTGCAGCCTGAGGCCTTGGCCATAGGTTCGGAGCTTTCACGCTGCACGCTTGGCCGTGCGACGGAGCGCATAGAGCGTCTCCTGGATGGTCATAGTCCCTTCTATGGCCATCGCCGGTCACGGAGTCAGCAGCAGTAAGCGGACCTTGGAGGATGCGACGATTTCGTGACGCTTCGGCGGGGCAACTCGACCAGCAGCCCTACGCCACCACTCACGCTATCTCCGGCGGCGGTCGGGTATTGTCGCGTAGATGGGCCTGCCTCCGCTGCTGTCGCGCTCGCTCCTATCGCCAAAGGTGCTCGGCGCGCTTTACCAGAAGCACCTGTCCGACCCCCGCCAGGAGCGTTTGTTTCTCGGGAACGTCGGCTTCCTGGCGGCGTTCGCCACCGTGCGGGGCATCACCCACTCGATTCGCGCAGGTCGCGGGCCGTTTCGCAACGTCACTCCCGGTGGACACCACATCCACCACATGACGTTCGGAATCCTCGGGCTGCTGCTCACCGGCTATGCCTGGAACGCCCAGGTGGGTCTCGGGACCGTCCCCGGCCATCGATGGGGCTCACGAGTCTCGGCCGCTGGCTATGGGATGGCCTCAGCGCTCACTCTTGACGAGTTCGCCCTTTGGCTCAACCTTCAGGACGACTACTGGACCAAGGAGGACCGGGAGAGCATCGACGCAATAGCCATCTTCGGCTCGCTGCTCCTCATCGCGCTGATGAACCGCGACCTCGTGCGCGAGGCGACGCTCATAGCCAGCGGACGCCGGGACGCTCACGAGCTGCTGCGCCGAGATGCTGACGAGCACTAACCAAGCTAAGGGGGAATAAATGGCAGCGACGGAGCTCCAGCAGCAGGACCCGGTCAAGAAAGATCCTCTGCGCCACCACAACCACTACCAGCAGGACGGCAAGCATCCCTCACCCTATGCCGGGGGGAGCAGCTTCATGGAGCGGATGGCCGAGCGTGTCGCGTCGGGCATGGGCACCGTGCAGTTCGTCGTCATCGGCTCGCTGATCATCCTTGGCTGGATTCTCGCCAACGGCGCGGTGCATTACGCCAGCACCACGATCAAGGCACTGGAACACGGCGGCCAGTTCGATCCCGAGCCGTGGATCCTGCTGAACCTGATCTTCTCCGGCGTTGCGTTCTACACGGGCGCGCTGGTCATCATCGCCCAGAAGGCGCAGACGAGGACCGACAAGGCGAACGAGGATGCTGCGGCGAGGCATAGGACGAGCTGGCGCAGTTGCAGACCGACCTGCTCAAGAAGAACACCGACCTCACCGAGCAGATCCATACGTTGAGCGAGAAGATGAGCACACTCACCCAGGAGGTCCATGAGGCTACCTGCAGGGGGGGTACGTCTCCCGCTCCGGGCTGACCATCGCACCAAAGTTCCTCGACCCCAGGCACTCTCGCTTTTGGAGACCGGCGACCAGGCTGCTTTTTACCCCTGTTTGGCGCTCTAGCAAGACAAACCCTAGTCGAGCCCCTTCTCAGGGGAACGTACGGTGGAACGAAACCTGAACGAAAAATCTCGGCGCCGAGCTGCAAGGCCCAGCGATCTGAGAGCTCAGAAAGGCTTTCAGGAAGCTAGCAATCGGACCGATCAGAGCCGCGGGCGACAAGGACTTTACGGTCACATGAGCACGGTACAATGGACATATGACGGAGCTCGGGCAACTCGCTCAGAAGGTAGGGTCCAGCGAGCGCACCCTGCGCCGCGCGGTTGCGGAGGGGACCTTGCGAGGAGAGCGATCCTCGCCCCGGCGCCTCAGGCTCTCCACACTGGAGAAAGAGTACGTCCTGCGCCAGTGGTCGCTGCTGGCGCAGCTGCGGGCGGCGCTTCGCACCGAGCACAACGTTCGCTTCGCCCTTCTCTTCGGCTCAAGCGCGCGCGGTGAGGACAGTCAGGAGAGCGACGTCGATCTTCTGGTCGAGATGCGGGACTCCTCGCTAGTCCGGATCGTCGATCTAGAGCTGAAGCTCGAAGGGCTGCTGGGGCACGAGATGGATGTGCTGAGCGTCGATGACGCCGAAACCAGCCCACTCCTCTTCGCCGAAGCACTGCGAGAGGGTCGCGTGATCGTCGATCGCGAGGGCCGCTGGGCCGAGCTGCAGTCAGAAGCAGAGAGGGTGGAGCGCCGCGCCCGCCAGCATGAGCGCGCTCGCGGTCGTCGTGCCCTGGCGGGAGTCGATCGGCTGCTCGCCGAGCGCTGATGGCCGCCAAGAAGAAGACTCCGGAGATGCTGCGCAGCGAAGTGAACGCGCGGCTCGAGGACTTGCCGCTGCAGATCGAAGCGCTGCAAAGCGCGATGGAGGAGTTCGGCGAGGACTTCAAGCTGACCGAGTTCAAACCGGCCTTCGAACGGAACTCGGGAATCAAGGCCTACAACAAGGTCCAGGCCGTCGAACGGGGCTTCAGCCGAGTGCAGAACTTCGTGGTCGAGCTTGCCGAATACGGCTCAAGACTGGCTGAATTGGAACCCGCGAAAAGTCACCAGAATGACGCCGCGCGCGCCTTCGACGTGCTCAAGGCGGAGGGAGTGATCAGCGCCGCACTCTGCAACCGCCTTAAGCGAGCCCAGAAAGCCAGGTCGGCAATTGAGCGCGAGTATGTGGCGGTGAAAGCCAGC
The DNA here is from genome assembly GCA_963803755.1 of uncultured Solirubrobacterales bacterium. GTDB lineage: Bacteria > Actinomycetota > Thermoleophilia > Solirubrobacterales > 70-9 > CAVUPF01. The sequence continues at coordinate 400,887 of CAWDNP010000007.1, read as the reverse complement.
CGCCTCCATGAAGCGGTCAAGCTGGTCCTTCCCGCTGCCGAGGAATTCATCGGGCCCTACATCGCCTGGATCGCGCCTTACCTGGAATAGCCGGTTTCGCGATTGCGCCCGCTGGATCGTTTCCGGCATCGCAGATCAGCGGCGGGAGATCGTCAGCGGGTCTCCCTCACTGACGCGCTCGGCGAGGAACTTGTCGAGCAGCTCCGTTTGGAGCAATCGCCGGCGGCGGTTTCGGGGCCAGAGGAACGGGAGGGATCGTGGGGACGGTTTGCCGGTCGCGCAAAACGGCGCCCCCGATGGCGACAGCCCCCACCCGGACCAGTGGCGGGACAGGGCGCCAGCGAAGCGGCGGGCGCCGCGTTCCCCTTAGCGTTCCGCGCCTTATCCGGCCACTCTCAATGCGGTCGACAAACCCCTTCAGGGAACATCAGGGGAAAGAAAGGGTCAAAAAGGGCTTTTGTTGACCTCTGGTGACTTTGGTTGACCTATCGGCAAAATCGAGGTCGCGAGGCCAGCAATCCTGCTCGCAGAGCGGGATTGCGACTCCTCAAGCCAAACGCCGGAGACGGGGCAGCCAGGGCTCGAACCTGGATTCTTCGGTTTTGGAGACCGACGCCTTATCCAATTTGGCCACTGCCCCAAGGCTTTCAGCACTTTACCTTCAGCCGATCTCGCCCGCGAGGTCCACGGGGTTCGTCCCTCAGCGTCGGCGGATCGCGGCGACCGCGCCGCTGGGGATCCTTTCGACTCCTTACAGCTCGTGACGATCTATCGGCGTTGGTGGGGCAGTGGCAAGCGGTGCGGGGGTGGATTGGCGGTCTTTGGCTTGGTTCAGGGTGTGGTCCGGCCTCTTCCAGGCACCGCGCGACGCTGGCGCTACCAGACGACCCGCTCGCCGAGCGCCTCGTGGATGGCCGCATCCCCGTCGACCACGACGGCTCCGTACTGATCGCGGGGACTAGGCTGCGTCGGAGCGGATGAAGCCCACCCGCACGCCGAAGGGCTCCGCAATGGCAGAGAGCGTGGCATAGGTTGGGTTGGCGTCGCCGGTCTCGATCCGGCTGATCTCGCTCTGCGGGATTCCCGAGCGCTCGGCGAGCTGCTTCTGGGTCAGCTTCTGCTCGCGGCGCAATGTTGCCAGTTGGCTGGCGATCGAGAACTCGCGCCGCAGTTCGCGAAGCTCGGCCTCGGCGGCCGGCCCCTCGGCCTTCGCCTCGGCCTCGATGTCTGCAATCAGATCGCGGAAGTCGTCGCTCATCTCGTTCTCCTAGAGGTCGAAGAGGATTATGGGCTATATCCCATAGGAAGTCAAGCTCGCTTCCGCCCCCTCCCCTTCTGTTTCTTCTTTTGCTTCCGCTGGCGCGCCCACCACTCACGCAAGCGCTGGCGCGCCAGTTCGATCTCGCGCGCTTGGCGACGGCTCTTCGGGTCCTCTCCCTTCCGAGTGCAAGGTTTCGGAGACCGGTGCCTTAGCCAATTTGGCCACTGCCCCAAGGAACCGCATCGTAACGATCGCCGGTCTCGTGAAGTGCGGGCGGAGGGACTTGAACCCCCACGGGCCGAAGCCCACCAGGACCTAAACCTGGCGCGTATACCAATTCCGCCACGCCCGCGTGGCCGCCCCGACGGGGCTTAACGCGCGACCAATGCCGCGTCGTCGCTCATAGATTCTATGATCGACCTCGTGGCGATAGGAGAGGTCAGGCCGGGCTATGAGCTGTGGCGGCCAAATCGGGAGAAGGCCGAGTCGGTCACGGCCAAGTTCGTGATCGTCCTCCTGCTGGTCGCCACGGCGGCGCTCGCTGCGCTGGTGACGATCACCGGCTTCTCGGTGCTCAGCGGAGGCAGTGGCATGGGGATCATCTGCCTGATCTACGCGCTCCTATATGCGTTCTTCGCCTACCGGGTGGCCCGTTGGAGCCGAGGCACCCTGCCCCTCGCGGCGGCGCTCTCGATGATCCTCGCCATCTTCTGCGCGGTCGGCGCCAACAGCTGGTTCGCCCGCGACAAGGCCGGCTTCGCCCACACCGCTATACCGGTCTCGGTGATCGGGACACTGGTCGTGATCCTCGCCCTGCTCCAGATCGTCCTGATCGCGGCCGCTCTATACGGCTTCAATCAGGGGTGGAACGTCGAGGAGGAACGCCCGATCGGCTCCGGCGAGGATTACGGCGCCGGCGCCTCGCCAGAGGACGGCGCCCCGCAGCCTGCCTGAGGCCATTGTTCGTAAAAGTCTGTGCCTGATGTCTGGATCTGGCCGCGAATGGTCTGATCTGGGCCGTTCGCGACCGCCTGACGGCGTAGCGTTTGAGCTTAGGATGATCGAACAGGCGGCGGTGTCCAAACTGGCAAAGGAGGCGGTTTCAAAAGCCGCTGCCCGCAAGGGCTTGTGGGTTCGAGTCCCACCCGCCGCATCAATGCGATGAAGCCTGTATGGCAGGTCGAACGAGCCCTTCAGCTTTCCGATTCTGGTTGGAACAACTGCCAGATCTCGCGAGAGCTAGGCGTCAATCGCAGAACTGTCAGCGACTGGGTAAGGGCTCGCACACGGATTCGTAAACCGGCAAGATCCCATCGACCTCCGCGGGTTCGAGGCGCAACCCCATGCCCGCGATGCCCCCACTCGACCGAGTCCATTCCCGGCATAACGGCTCATGCCTACGCGTACCTCCTCGGTCTCTATCTCGGAGATGGCCTGATTTCGGCCCATCCGCGTGGGGTATATCGACTCCGCGTATTCCTCGATCGGGCTTACCCGATGATCGTGGCGGAGTGCAGTGCCGCCATGGGTCTTGTCATCCCGGCGAGCAAGGTGGGCATTTTCCGTCACAAGCAGGCCAATATGGACGAGGTCTACTCCTTTTCCAAACACTGGCCGCACATGTTTCCACAGCATGGCCCCGGCGTTAAGCACAAGCGCCGAATCGCCCTTGATTCGTGGCAGGAACGCATCGTTTCACGTCATCCGGGTCGGCTCCTGCGTGGTCTTATTTCACTCGGACGGTTGTCGCGTCACCAACAAGATCCGCCATCCGAAGAAGACCTACGTATATCCCCGCTATTCCTTCAGCAACCGCTCGCACGACATCCAGCACATCTTCTGTGGGGCGCGTGACCGGCTGGGAATCGCCTGGCGGCAGGGCGTCCCTGGAATATCTCAGTCGCTCGGGGCGATGCGGTGGCAATCATGGATCGCCATGTCGGCCCCAAGCGCTGATTGCGTACCGGGTGATAATTCCCCCAAGTGGAGTCGGCGTCGGCTAAAACCGGGAGAGGGAAGCTGCTCTGGGAGCCGTCGGCTGAGCTGGTCGAGCGGGCGCGGCTAACCGAGTACATGCGGTGGCTGGAGAGCGAGCAGGGGCTGCGGTTCGAGGGGTATGAGGAGCTTTGGCGATGGTCGGTCGACGACCTAGAGGGGTTCTGGAGGTCGATCTGGGCCTTCTTCGACGTGCAGGCCGACGGCGGCTTCGAGCGGGTGCTGGGCAGTCGCGAGATGCCGGGGGCCGAATGGTTCACCGGCACCGAGCTCAACTACGCCGAGCACGTCTTCGCCAGCAAGGACGACTCCGAGACGGCGATCCTGCACGCCTCCGAGCTGCGCGATCTGTCGGAGCTGAGCTGGGGCGAGCTGCGTGCGCAGGTCGCGGCCCTCGCCGCCGGGCTGCGCGAGTTGGGGGTCGAGCGCGGCGATCGCGTCGTCGCCTACCTGCCAAACATCCCGGAGGCGATCGTCGCCTTTCTCGCCGCCGCGAGCATCGGCGCGATCTGGTCGAGCTGCTCGCCCGACTTCGGCCCGGCCAGCGTCGTCGACCGCTTCGCCCAGATCGAGCCGAAGGTGCTGATCGCGGTCGACGGCTACCGCTACGGCGGCAAGGACTTCGACCGCCGCGAGACGATCGCCCGCCTCCAGGCCGAGATGCCGAGCCTGCAGCGAACCGTCGTCCTCCCCTACCTCGACCCCGAGCCCGACCTCTCCCCCCTGCGCGACCCGATGCGCTGGGACGAGCTGCTGGCAGCGGGCGAGGGGGCAGCGCTCGCCTTCGAGCGCGTCCCCTTTGACCACCCGCTCTGGGTCCTCTACTCCTCCGGCACCACCGGCCTACCCAAGGCGATCGTCCAGGGCCAGGGGGGCATCCTGATCGAGCATCTGAAGAAGCTCCACCTTCACGTCGACGCCCACCCCGACGACCGCCTCTTCTGGTTCACCACGACCGGCTGGATGATGTGGAACTTCCTTGTCTCCGGGCTTCTGACCCGTGCCGCGATCGTCCTCTATGACGGCAACCCCGGCCACCCCGACATGGGCGTTCTCTGGGATCTCGCCGAGCGGGCCGGAATCACCATGTTCGGCACCAGCGCCTCCTACATCTCCGCCTGCATGAAGGCCGGGGTCGAGCCGGGCGCGGGGCGCGACCTCAACCGCCTCACCGCGGTCGGCTCGACCGGCTCCCCGCTCTCCCCGGAGGGCTTTGACTGGATCTATGAGCATGTCGGCGCCGATACCTGGCTCTTCTCAACCAGCGGCGGCACCGACCTCTGCACCGCCTTCGTCGGCGGCGTCGCGCTGCTCCCCGTCTACCGGGGCGAGCTGCAGGCGCGGGCGCTGGGCGCTGCGGTCGAGGCCTGGGACGAGGCCGGTAACTCCGTGATCGATGAGGTCGGCGAGCTGGTCGTCACCGAGCCGATGCCCTCGATGCCGGTCTTCTTCTGGGGCGATAAGGACGGCAGCCACTACCGGGCCAGCTACTTCGAGCACTACCCCGGCGTCTGGCGCCACGGCGACTGGATCGAGATCACCTCGCGCGGCACCGCCGTCATCTACGGCCGCTCGGACTCGACCATCAACCGCTCCGGCGTCCGCATGGGAACGAGCGAGATCTACCGCGCCGTGCTCGACCTCGAGGAGATCGTCGACGCGCTGGTCGTCGACCTCCCCCGCCCCGGCACCGAGGGCTGGATGCCGCTATTTGTCGTCCTGCGCGAGGGCGCCAACCTCGACGAGGGGCTGCGCCGGGAGATCGCCAGCCGCGTCCGCGAGCGCTGCTCCCCCCGCCACGTCCCTGACGAGGTCTTCGAGATCGCCGAGGTGCCGCGCACCCTGAGCGGCAAGGCGCTGGAGGTGCCGGTGAAGCGGATCTTGATGGGCACGCCAGCCAAGCAGGCGGCCAGCCGCGACTCCCTCGCCAACCCGGCGGCGCTTGACTACTTCGTCGAGATGGCGGGGCGGATCTAGTCGGTTCGCCGCCGCAGCAGCACCGTGGAGGCGCTATCGCCGCCCGAGCATATGCCGCGGCTGGGCGAACGCGTGGCGATCAAAAGACGAACTACGCTGGCGTCACCGGATTGCGGCGCTCGGCGAAGGAGCGGTCCTTGCTGGCGGCGAGGGCGAAGCGGCGGATCAGCTCGGCGCGCAGGTCCTCGGGTTGGACAACCGCGTCGACGACCAGCTCGGAGGCGAGGTGGAGGATGTCGATGTCTTTCGCGTACTCCTTGCGCTTCGCGGCTACGAAGGCCTCGCGCTCGGCCTCGTCCTCGATCGCCTGGACCTGGTTGTAGAAGACGGCGTTGACCGCTGCCTGCGGGCCCATCACGGCAATCGAGGCGCTCGGCAGGGCGATGCAGCAGTCGGGCTCGAAGGCCGGCCCCGCCATCGCGTAGAGCCCGGCGCCGTATGCCTTGCGGACGATCACCGAAATCTTCGGCACCGTCGCTTCTGACACCGCGCTGATCATCTTCGCCCCGTGGCGGATGATCCCCTGGCGCTCGACCGCGGTGCCGATCATGAAGCCGGGCACATCGGCAAGGAAGAGCAGCGGCAGGTTGAAGGCGTTGCAGGTCTGGATAAAGCGCGCCCCCTTGTCGGCGGAGTCGACGAAGAGGACCCCCCCAGTGTGCTTGGGCTGGTTGGCGACGACGCCAACCGCGCGCCCGTCGAGTCTCGCGTAGCCGACGATCAGCTCCTTCGCCCAGCGCTCGTGAACAGCTAGAAAGCTGTCCGCGTCGAGCAGCGAGTCGAGCACCTCGCGCATGTCGAAGGGCCGGTTCTCATCGGCCGGGACGATCTCGGCGATCGGCGTGTCTGAGACCGGCTCGACAGCCGGGGCTGGCGGTGGCTCCTCACGCCAGCTGCCGGGCATGAAGGAGAGGTATCGCCTGGCCAGCTCGATCGCCTCCTCGTCCGTCTTGACCAGGAAGTGGCCACAACCGGAGACGCCGGTGTGCATCTTCGCCCCGCCCATCTCCTCCAGGGTCACTCTCTCGCCGATCACCATCTCCGCCATCCGCGGCGAGCCCAGGTACATCGAGGCGTTGCCTTCGCGCATGATCACCACGTCGCAGAAGGCCGGGATGTAGGCGCCACCGGCGGCACTGGGACCGAACAGCAGACAGACCTGCGGCACCTGGCCGGAGAGGCGAACCTCGTTGTGGAAGATGCGACCGGCACCGCGGCGGCCGGGGAACATCTGCACCTGGTCGGTGATGCGCGCTCCGGCCGAGTCGACCAGGTAGAGGATCGGGACCTGGAGCTTCAGCGCACGCTCCTGAACGCGGAGGATCTTCTCCACCGTCTTCGACCCCCAGGAGCCCGCCTTCACGGTCGGGTCATTCGCCATCAACGCCACGCGGCGGCCGTCGACGCTCGCCAAGCCGGTGAGGACCCCGTCGGCGCCGAGCCCCTCCCGCTCCCAGTTGGCGAGCAGCCCCTCCTCGGCGAAGGAACCGGAGTCGATGAGCAGCTCGACCCGCTCGCGAACGGGCAACTTTCCCTGCTCGGCGGTCTTCTCGTGGTGGCGCCGGGGGCCGCCGGAAAGCGCCGCCTCTAGGGCCTGGGCGAAGTCGGACACGCGCCGGAGACTAACCGCGGTGCCAGTCCACGGGCCCGGCCCGCAGGACGTGGGAGCCGAGCGGGCGGCCGAGCACGCCCTGAGCGGCGCGCGATGCCTCGATCAGGCGCGGCAGGTCGATCCCGGTCTCGATCCCCATCTCGTGGAGCATCGAGACGACGTCCTCGGTAGAGATATTGCCGGTCGAGCCCGGCGGCACCGGGCAGCCGCCGAGCTCGCCGAAGCTCGACTCGAAGGAGTCGATGCCCTCCTCCAGCGCGGCGAGCACGTTGGCGAGGCCCTGGCCGCGGGTGTTGTGGAAGTGGGCGGTCAGCTCGACTCCGGCGAGGTGATCGCGCGCCGCGGCGAAGAACTCCCCCACCTGGCGCGGGTTCGCCATCCCGGTGGTGTCGCCGAAGGCGACCTCGGCGCAGCCGGCCGCGGCCAGCCGTCCGGCGATCTCAAAGACGCGCTCAGGCGCTACCTCCCCCTCGTAGGGACAGCCGAAGGAGGTCGAGATCACTCCCTCGCAGCGCAGCCCCGCCTCGCGGGCGCCCTCGAGCGTGCGCTCCAGCCCGTTCAGCGACTCCTCGACCGATGAGTTGACGTTGCGCCGGTTGTGGGTCTCTGAGGCGGAGAGAAAGACGCTCGCCTCCTCGAAGCGGTCGCGCATCTGAAGCGCCCGCTCGAGCCCCCGCTCGTTGGGGATCAGGACCGAGAAGGCCACTCCGTCGCGCCGCTGCACGCCGGCGAGCACCTCCTCGGCGTCGGCGAGCTGGGGGATCACGTCTGTCCGCACGAAGGCGCTCACCTCGATCCGCTCCAGACCACTCGCCGAGAGCATGTCGATCAGCCGGATCTTCTCGGCTGTGGGGATCGTCTCCGGCTCGTTTTGGAAGCCGTCGCGGGGGCCGACCTCGCGGATGCCCGCGCGCTCGGGCAGCAAAGCCACCGCTCAGACCATCCCGAGCCCGCCGCTGACGCCGAGCGTCTCCCCAGTCACGTAGGTGGCGTCCTCGGAGGCGAGGAAGGCGACCGCGGCGGCCACCTCGTCGGGCTGGCCGAGACGCTTCATCTGAGTCGCCTCTTTCATCGTCTCGATCACCTTCTCGCCGATCTCGCCGAACTCCCTGGCACCCATCAACAGCGGTGTCTCGATCGGCCCCGGCGCAATCGAGTTGGCGGTGATCCCGTAGCGAGCGTTCTCGCGGGCGATCGCCTTCATGAAGGCAACGATGCCACCCTTGGCGGCCGAGTAAACAGCGGAGCCCTTCGAGCCGACCCGGCCCGCCTCCGAGGAGATGCTGACGATGCGGCCGTAGCCGGCCTGCTGCATCCCCGGCAAGGTGGTGTGGGTGCAGTTGAGGACGCCACCGAGATTGATCGCCAGGACCCGCTGCCACTGATCGGGGGTTGTGTGGGTGAAGAAGCCGAACTCATCGGTGCCGGCGTTGTTGACGAGGATGTCGAGCGCGCCCGTCGCTTCGACCGCGGCGCGGGCCGAGTCGAGCTCGGTCACGTCGAGCTCGATCGCGTGGCCGGAGATCTCGCTCGCGACCTGCCCGGCGCCCTCCACGTTTACGTCGCCGACCCAGACCTCGGCTCCCTCGGCGGCAAGGCGCGCTGCGATGGCGGCGCCGATCCCGCTCGCACCCCCCGTCACCAGCGCCTTTCGTCCCTCCAGCCTCATAAGGCGAGCAGCATAGACTGGCGCGCTCGTGGCGGAGATCGAACCGATCCCGATCATCGGCGGAACCGGCGCCCTGGGCGCCGGCCTGGCGCTGCGCTGGGCCAGGGCCGGGGCGCCAATCGCGATCGGCTCGCGCTCATCGGAGCGGGCCGAGCAGGCGGCGGCGAGGGTCCGCGCCGCGGTCCAGGGCGCCGAGGTCCAGGGCCTGCTCAACGAGGAGGCGGCGCGGCGCGGTGAGATCGTCTTCCTCACCGTCCCCTTCCGCGCCCAGTCGGAGAACCTGGCAAACCTGCACGAGGCGCTGCGGCCCGGCCAGATCCTGGTCGACTGCACGGTCCCCCTCGCCGCTGCGGTGAGCGGCAAGGCGACCCGCTCGCTCGGCGTCTGGCAGGGCTCCGCCGCCCAGCAGGCGCAGGAGATGGCCCCCGAGGGCGTCACCGTGGTCTCCGCGCTGCACACGGTTGGCGCACCGATCCTCGCCGACCCCGATGCGAAGCTGGGAGAGGATGTCCTGGTTTGCGGCGATCGCAAGGCCGACAAGGCACGGGTCGCGGCGCTGATCGAGCTGATCGGAGGCCTGCGCGCCGTCAACGCCGGGCCGCTGGAGATGGCGCGCATCGTCGAGCAGCTGACTCCGCTCCTGATCTCGGTCAACAGCCGCTACAAGTCCCACGCCGGAATCAGGCTCACCGGCCTTCCCGACGGCGACCACTGGGCATAAGCATGAGGGTCGCGCTGCTCGCTGGCGGCACCGGCGGCGCCAAGCTCGGTGCCGGGATGCAAGAGGAGATCGGTGTCGAACTCTCGGTCATCGCCAATACCGGCGACGACATCGAGACGCTCGGCGTCCACGTCTCTCCGGACCCCGACCTCATCACCTACTGGCTGAGCGGCGAAATCGACGAGGAGCGCGGCTGGGGCCTGCGCGACGACGGCTTCACCGCCTTCGAGCGCCTGGTCAAGCTCGGGGCGCCCGACTGGTTCGGGCTCTCCGACCGCGACCTCGCCACCTGCCTTTACCGGCGCCAGTTCCTCGACGAGGGCGGGCGCCTAACCGACGCGCAGGCGCAGATCGCGCGGGCGCTCGGGGTGCAGGCGCGGGTGCTGCCGATGTGCGACGCGCCGGTGCGGACCAAGGTAGTGACCGCGGCCGGCCGGCGCGACCTGCAGGAGTACCTGATCGTCGACCGCGGCCGGCCGGAGGTCCGCGGTGTCGAGCTGGAGGGGATCGAGGACGCCGAGCCGACCCATGAGGTGCTCGAGGCGCTGCGCTGGGCCGAGGTGATCGTGATCGGCCCCTCGAACCCGGTGATCAGCATCGGCCCGATCCTCGCGGTGCCCGGCATGCGCGAGGCAATCGCCGCCTCCGAGGCCCCGGTAGTCGCGGTAAGCCCCTACGTCGCGGGGCAGGTGGTGAAGGGACCAACCGACCGCTTCATGAAGGCGCTTGAGCGCCCCTCGACCGCCGCCGGCGTGGCGTCGCTATACACGGGTTTGATCGATGCGATGGTCCTCGACGAGGGCGATCCCGACCCGCCGCCGACCGAGATCGCGACCCTCGCCGCCCCGACCCTGATGGAGGGAGGCGGCGGCCGACTCCGCCTCGCGCGCACCGTGCTCGACTTCGCCATTAGCCTCATCGAGGCTTGAAAGCGACCGCGATCCTCCCCGTAAAGCGCTTCGGCGCCGCCAAGCGACGTCTCGCTGCCGGCATCAAGGACAAGCGGCGCGAGGCGCTGGTCACGGCGATGCTCGAAGACGTGTTGGGGGCGATCGCCAAGGCGCGGGCGATCGAGCGCACGATCGTCGTCAGCAGCGAGCCGCGGGCGGTGGAGCTCGCCCACTCTGTGGGCGCGGAGGTGGTCGCCGACCCCAACGAGGGTGGACACCCCGGCGCGGCCCTGGCAGGGATCGCCCGCGCCGAAGCGCACGGTGCCCTCTGCGTCGTCCTTCTCCCCGGCGACTGCCCGCTACTTGACCCGCATGAGCTGGAACGGCTGCTGACCGGCGTCCCCGAGCGCTACGTCACCGTCGTCCCCGACCGACACGGCACCGGGACGAACGCGCTGGTGCTGGCGCCGCCGGGGGCGATCAGGCCCGCCTTCGGCGAGGGAAGTTGCGCCCGCCACCTCGCCGCGGCCCGAGAGGCCGGCACTCCCTACGGGGTCGAGGAGCTGGCCTCACTGGCACTCGACCTCGACACCCCGGCAGACGTCGTCGCCCTCACCCGCGAGCTTGAGGCGCGGCCGGGGCGGGCCGCCCACACCGCGAAGGCGCTCGGGTTATGAGCGGCCTGCGGATCGTCCCGGTCACGGGCCTACCGGAGGTGACCGAGGGGATGGCGGTCGGTGAGCTGATCGCGGCCCATGCCGAGCTCGCCGACGGCGACGTCGTCGTCATCTCGCAAAAGGTCGTCTCCAAGGCCGAGGGCCGCCTCCGCCGCCTCTCCTCCGTCCTCCCGGGCGGTGAGGCCCGCCGGCTCGCCGCGGTGCTCGGCAAGGAACCTGCGCTGGTCGAGCTCATCCTCGAGGAGAGCAAAGAGGTGCTGCGCGCCGAGCGCGGGGTGCTGATCGTCGAGACACGCCACGGCTTCATCTGCGCCAATGCTGGCATCGACAGCTCCAACCTGCCCGAGCCCGACACCGTCTGCCTGCTGCCCGAAGACCCCGACGCCTCGGCTCGGCAAATCCGGGCGGAGATCCGCGCGGCGGCCGCGGTCACGGTCGCCGCGATCGTCTCCGACAGCTTCGGCCGCGCCTGGCGCCTGGGCCAGGCGGAGGTGGCGATCGGCTGCGCCGGGATCGCCCCGCTGGACGATTGGCGCGGGCGGCGCGACGCAGGGGGCCGCGAACTGGAGGCGACGCTGATCGCCGTCGCCGACGAGGTGGCGGGGGCCGCCGATCTGGTGCGGGATAAGGCAAGTGGCGTGCCGGCGGTATTCGTCCGCGGCCTGGAGCGCTTCGTCGGCGAGGAAGACGGCGCGGGCGCCGCGGCGCTGCGGCGCCCGCCCGCAGAGGATCTCTTCCGCTAAATCGCCGAGCCGGCTATGTCCAACACCGCCGACCCCCGTAAATGACCGGAGCGAATGTCCTCCAGCGCCCGATCCGCCTCACTCAGCGGGTAGACCTCGATCTCGGTCCGCACCGGCACCCGCGGCGCCAGCGCCATGAACTCCTCACCGTCGCGGCGGGTCAGGTTGGCGACCGAGCCGAGCACCCGCTCGCCCCATAGGATCTCGTAGGGGAAGGCGGGGATGTCGCTCATGTGGATGCCGGCGCTGATGATCCGCGCCCCCTTGGCGCTTGCGCGCAGCGCCGCCGGCATCAGCGCGCCAGCCGGGGCGAAGACGATCGCCCCGTCGATCTCCTCCGGCGCCGGTTCCTCGGAGAAGCCGGCCCACTCGGCACCCAGCCGACGCGCGAACGCCTGCGTCTCAGCATCGCCCTCGCGGGTGAAGGCAAAGACGCGCCGCCCCTGGTGCACGGCGACCTGGCAAAGGATGTGGGCGGCGGAGCCGAAGCCGTAGAACCCGATCCGCTCGGCCTCGCCGACCAGCCGCAGCGCCCGGTAGCCGATCAGCCCCGCACAGAGCAGCGGCGCCGCCTGCGCGTCGGTGTATCCCTCGGGGATCGGGAAGCAGAAGCGCTCATCAGCGACCGCGAGCTCGGCGTAGCCGCCGTCTAAGTCATAGCCGGTGAAGCGAGCGCGGTCACAGAGGTTCTCGCGCCCGCTCGTGCAGTAGCGGCACTCGCCGCAGGTCCAGCCGAGCCAGGGCACGCCGACCCGGTCCCCGAGCGCAAACCGATCCGCCCCCTCCCCCGCCCCGGCCACCGTGCCGACGATCTGGTGCCCCGGGACGAGCGGCAGCTTCGGCGCGGTCAACTCGCCGTCGAGGATGTGCAGGTCGGTGCGACAGACACCGCAGGCAGCGACCGAGAGCAGCACCTGGCCGGGGCCGGGAGCCGGCTCGGGCAGCTCGGCCGGGCGCAGCGCCTGACGCTGCCGCTCCAAGACCATCGCGCGCATCGGCCCATGATGGCCAATGCTGGCAGGACGTGTTCCTCGGGCACGTCACGCCCAGGGACAACCTCAGTACGTTCGACGATCTCATAGAGGGTCGTGCGCTGGACGGGGACGCGGCCGCCTGCCCGCGCCGCGTCGATCAGTTGCTCGGGCTCAAGCCGGACGCCGTGCTGGGATCCGGCCATTCGCGAGATGTTCTCCTCCATCAGCGTGCCGCCGAGGTCGTTGACCCCCCAGCGCAGCGCCTCGGTCGCCGCCCCCAGCCCCATCTTCACCCAGCTCGCCTGCAGGTTGGGGATCGTCCTGCCCAGCGCCAGCCGGAAGGCAGCGGTGTGCTTGAGGTTCTCGCCGGCCGAGATCTCCTCGATCCCGTGGGTGCGGCCTAGCATCGTGTTGAAAGGGATGAAGCTGAGCGGCACGAACTCGGTGATGCCGCCGGTCCGTTCCTGAAGGGAGCGGATCACCCGCATGTGGCGGGCCAGCTCGCGCGGCTCCTCGATGTGCCCGAACATCACGGTCGAGGTCGAGCGCAGGCCGGCCCGGTGGGAGGCCTCGACGATCTCCACCCAGCGCTCGACCGGCAGCTTGTTCGGCGAGATCCGCTGCCGCACCCCGTCGTCGAGCACCTCGGCCGCCGTCCCCGGCGTCGACCCCAGCCCGCACTCGATCAGGTACTCGAACACCTCGTCGGGGCCCTTCTCCGAGCGCTCGCACATGAAGTGGACCTCCATCGGCGAGTAGGCGTGCAGGTGAAGCTGGGGCGCCACCTCCTTCGCCAACCGCAACCATTTCCCGTACTCCTCAAGCGTCAGGTCCGGATGGATCCCCCCCTGCATGCAGATCTCGGTGGCGCCAAAGTCCACGGCGTCCTTGACCCGCTCAGCAAAGTCCTCCTCGGAGACCTCGTAGGCATCCGGCGAGCGCCGGCCCTGCCCAAACCCGCAGAACGCGCAGCCGACCACGCAGATGTTGGTGAAGTTGATGTTCCGGTTGACCACGAACGTCGCCCGATCTCCCGCCAGTTCAGCCCTCAGGCCATCGGCGGCGACCCGCATCTCTTCGATCGTCCTCGGGTCGCGTCTCTGAGAACAGAGCGGTCAGCTCATCCTCGGTCAGCTCCTCCCCTCCGCGACCTTTGGCGATCGCCCGCTCAGCCAGCCCAGCCTCCAGAGACTCCTCCCGCCTTCGCCCCGACCCCCGCCGCGGAATGAAGCTCCAGTACTTCAGCTTGATCACATCGAGAACTCCCTGCTCCATCCACTCGGGGTCCATGTACTGCGGATAGACGCACAGCCGCTCCGTCAGCGCATGACCCTTCGGAGCCAACTCCTTGCGTACCTGATGCGGACTGGGAAACGCGTGCTCGGGAGAGATGTGGTCCCCATTGGCAGATAGCCCGCCTAGATCCGTCGCCCCCGCTTGCACTAGCTCAACCCACCAGTCCGACAGGTTCGGAGGAATCTGAATCCCCACGTCGGGCATTAGTCGCCTGCACTCCCCGATCAACCGCTTGATGTCGTCGATGGAGACAGGCGTAGCCCACTCCGGCATTGGCAGCGAGCCGTCTTCCTCTGGGCCGACACCGTCGGGCACGAAGGGCCCGGCCCTCCCCCATCTGGTCAGGGCTGCCTGATCCGCAATCTCGGCAACCTCCCGCCCGTAATAGCGCGGATGCGGAACGAAGTTCTGGAGGATCACCTCCTGCAGATGGCCGTAGCGCTCGTGCAGCTTCGCCAGCGCCTCAAGCGATGCTACCCGCTCGTCCTCCGTCTCTCCGATCCCGACCAAGATCCCGCTCGTGAACGGGATCCTCAGCTCGCCCGCGGCCTCGATCGTGGCCAGCCGCTCGGTGGGATGCTTGGTCGGCGAGCCGGCATGGACCGTCTCCATCAGGCGCTCTGAGACCGACTCCAGCATCAGCCCCTGGGAGGCGGTGACCTCGCGCAGCCGGGCAAGATCGCCGTGGTCGAGGACCCCGATGTTGGTGTGCGGCAGGATGCCGCTCTCCAGCGCCCGCTCGCAGGCCCAAACGACGTAGGAGGTGAAGTCATCGTGCCCCCACTCGGTGAGTCGGGCGGCGACCTCCGGGTTGACCTCCGGCCGCTCGCCGGTGAGGATCAGGAGCTCCTTGGCGTTGCGCCGCTCCGCCTCCTTAAGGCGCCCCTTCACCTCCTCAGGGGAGTAGATGTGCGCCCGGTGCGTCGCAAACGCGCAGTACTTGCAATAGCACTGGCAGGTGCGCGAGAGGGAGAGCGTGTAGTTCCGCGAGAAGGTGACCCGACGCACGTCGCTCAAGCTACTGCAACCGCCGCGCCGGGTCGGCGCGGCGGCTCACCGGGCTCGCCTCAGGCGTCGGGCTCGGGTTTCGGCGAAGGCGGGTCGGCTTTTTTCGCAGGTGACGCCGACATCGTCAACCGGCCCCCCTCGATCAGGAACTGGAACACGGCGACGGCCAGCAGCGAGCCGACGATCGGCCCAACCAGGTAGGGCCAGACGCCGCCCCACGAGTTGCCGACCAGTGCCGGGCCGAACCAGCGGGCGGGGTTGAAGGAGGCGCCCTCCATCGGGCCCCCGACCATGACCAGGAAGGCCAAGGTCGTGCCGACCGCCAGCGCCCCCCATTCTTTGGCGCCTTTTTTGGAGAGGAAGACGACGAGGATGACCAGCACGAGACAGAAGGTGCCGACTGCCTCGACCACCGCCCCGGCGAAGTTGCCGTTCAGAAGCGCGCTGACCTGGGGGGCTCCGTAATGGGTCGCGCGGCCCTCGTCGAGCAACAGCCCCTTGGTCAGCAGCGCGCCGAGCACGGCGCCCGAAAGCTGGGCAAGGATGTAGATGACCGCGTCGATCGGGCTGATCCGCTTGAGCACCGCGACGGCGAGCGTGACGGCTGGATTGAAGTGCCCGCCACTCACTACACCGAACATGATGATGACGGCGAACAGGGTGAAGCCCTGGGCCAGTCCGACGACCGCGAAGTCAGAGCCGAACTGCGCCTGACTCCCGGTGGCGACGAACAGCACGACGACCGATGTGATGAAGAAGACCAGCAAGAAAGTGCCGATCAACTCAACCAGGTATGCCGCGAGTCCTCGTTCCTGCACTTCTCTCCTCCTAGATCCTCGGATCGGGTTGCGGCGGCAGTCTACCCACCTGGCGCATGGAAAAGGCTTCTGACCGCCGGTTCGCTCTTAAGGATGCCGTGCGCGACGTCCCAGCGGGCCCAGCGGTGGAGAACCGGGTAGTTGAAGGGCTCGGGGCCCAAGATCGGGAGGAGGGTGTTCAGCTGGGCGCGCTGGTCGGCTCTTTCGAGGCTCGGGACTTCGGCGAGGAGGTCACCGAGGGCACGGGACGGGTGGCGCACCGTGAAGTCATAGCCGCGGGTCGTTGCGGTGACCATCGCTTCGACCAGCTTCGGGTCCCGCTCCAGGGTGCGGCGGGAGGTGGTGAGGATCAGCTCCGGGTAGGGCGGGGCGCCGTAGCGGTCGACCCGGAAGATGCGAATCGGTACCCCCTTGCGTCGCAGGGCGACGCCCTCCGCGTTCCAGAACCCGGTCGCCGCTTCGACCTTGCCGGCCGCCAGAGCGGAGACCGCGTCAAAGCCGATCGCCACCCGCTTTACCTTCGCCGGGTCCCCGCCGTCGGCGCTCACCTCGGAGTCGACCACGGCTTCGTCGGAGGGCAGGCCGGTGACGCCCACCGTGTGGCCCTGAAGGTCGCGCGGTCGACGCACCGGGCCATCGCCGCGGGCGATCACGGCGGCGAGCGGCCGCTGCACGATCGCCATCAAGCCGACCAGGTCAAAGCCGCGCTCCCGGGCGATCCCCAGGTCGTGGATGTCGAGGATCGCGAAGTCGGTGCGGCCCGCCTCCAAGAGCTTCGGCGCGTCGGTCGATTCGCCCGGCTGGTGGACGGTGAGATCGATGCCGGCGTCGCGGTAGAAGCCCTGGCGCTTCGCCGCGTAGATGCCGGTGTGCACGGCGTTGGGGGTGAAGTCGAGCACGAGCGTCGCGCCCTGCGGCGCGCCCGGTTCAGCGCCGCCTCCCCCGCAGCCTGATGCCCCGGCAAGCAGGAGGGCGGCCGCCAGCAGCGCGGCGACTCCTCTCATGTGGCTGCCAGCATATGCAGCTAGGCTTGCGCTGATGAGCCTGGCCGAGGACTTTCAGCGGATACTCGGTTCGATGCCGCCCGACTGGACGGATCTGGAGCTTGACCTTCGGATCGATGATGAGGGGCGATACATCGACGCCGCTGTGGCGTTGAGCCAGGTCAACGCTCAGCCCTACTCGAAGTCCGACTGGCACTGGAGACTTATCGTCGCCCACAGCTTCGGGCATGCTGCGGCCGCGGCGACGGTGAAGGGGGTGCTCGCGAGGCTCGATGACGAAGGCGTCACGGGCGAGATGGCGCTGCGTGAGGTGCGCGAGGGCCGGGCCGAGGTCGTGCAGATGTGGGGCCGACCGGAGAGCGTGCGCGAGGAGTTCCGCCAGCGCCGCGCGCTCTAGTGGCCCGGGTCCTAGCCGTCGTTTCGGACCTGATGCTGACCAGTAGGGTGCGGGAGAGCCTGCTGGCGGCAGGCCACGAGGTCTGCGTCCAGCCAACCCTCCCCGATCCGGTGAAGGCCGACGCGATCGTCTGCGATCTCGACACGGTCGACGCCGATGCGGTTGCCTTCACCGGAGTCCCCTCCCTCGGCTTCTACTCCCACGTCGATGTTGAAACAAGGGCTCGCGCCAAAAAGGCGGGCATCGACACCGTAGTCCCGCGCTCTCGCATGGCTCGTGAGCTTCCAGAGCTCATCGACGGCTTGCTGCAAAAGCCCTGATATGGACCAAACCGCCAAGGGGCGAGCTCCGGCTGGGCCCACCCGAAGATGGCGGACCGCCGGGACGAGGCTCCTAGAATCGGGGGGATGACCGATGCGGCGACAGTTGAGCTGGACGCGCAATACCGGCAGCTGCGCGAGGAGTGCGGGCTGCTCGACCGCTCCGACCGCGGCAAGCTGCTCGTCACCGGGCCGGACGCCGCCGAGTACCTCCAGGGCCAGCTCACCAACGACATCGAGGCGCTCGAACCGGGCGAGGGCTGCTACGCGGCGCTGCTTGACCGCAAGGGCCACATGCAGGCGGACATGCGCGTGCTGCGACCGACGGCCAAGGGGTTTTGGATCGACACCGAGCCGGCGGGCGCTGACGCGGCGAAGCACCATCTGCAGATGTACAAGATCGGCCGCGAGGTCGAGGTCGCCGACGTGGCGGCCGAGCGGGCGATCCTCTCCCTGATCGGACCGCGCAGCGCCGAGGTCGCCGGGACCCCCCCACTCCCCGCATACGCCTGCGAGCGGGCGTCCGTCGCCGGAGTGGACTGCCTCGCGGCCGGGACGCGCGACGGCATCGACCTGATCGCAGCCGCCTCGGAGGCCAACCGGCTGGGAGAGGCGCTGCTAGGTGCCGGGGCGGTCGAGGTCAGCGCCGAGGCGGCCGAGATCCTCCGCGTCGAGGCCGGCGTGCCGCGCTTCGGCGCCGAGATGGGCGCCGAGACGATGCCGGCCGAGGCTGGCATCACCGAGGCCGCCGTCAGCTTCACCAAGGGCTGCTACATCGGCCAGGAGACCGTCGCCCGTCTGCACTACAAGGGCAGGCCGAACCGCCGGCTTGCGGGCCTGCGCCTCAGCGGGACGGCGCCGCGGGGAGCCACCCTGCGACTCGGCGAGAGGGAGGTCGGGACGCTCGGCGCCGCTTGCGTCTCCCCCACCCTCGGCCCAATCGCGCTGGCGATCGTCCGTCGCGAGGCCGAGCTCGGCGATCAGCTGACCGTAGGTGAAGCTGGCGTTACGGCGCGCGTCATCGACTTGCCGTTCGGCTAGATTCCGCCGCGATGGGTGGTGGGAGAGGTAGAGCGGCGGTGGCCTTCGTCCTCGGCGTGCTGGCGCTGACGGCGGCCGGCTGCGGCGCCCAGGAACGCGCCAACGACCCGCGGCCCTCGCCGCCCACCCGGGTCAGCGTCACGATCACCCGCAGCGCCGTCACGGTCCAACCGATCGCGATCGGCCTCGGCCCCGAACGCACCCAGCAGATCCCCCAGAACCAGCGGTATCCCCAGCCGCCGATCCGCACCAGGGCCCCGCTCACCGTCGCCTTCGTCGCTGCCAACCTGACCGACTTCGACTCCCACCTCGAAGTCCGCGGGCCGCGCGACTCGACCTCCGGCCCGCTCGTCGCCAACGGCACCGGCACCCTGCAGGCCGAACTTCCCACCGGCACCTACACGCTGACAGCCGCCGACATCCCGGCCGCCCGTCCCGCCCACTTCGTGGTCGGCCCCTACCGCGCCTCCTCGCAGAACAACGTCCTGCTGCCGTAGGCCGGCCGCGCGCCTATCGGTCCTCTGCGGCGGCCTCGCGCCAGCGCTCGGCGATCTCGCCGGCGTCCTCGCGGGTCGGGTTGAGCCGTCGCACCTCGCCCTCGACCGTCGGCTTGCGGCGCGCGAACTCAAACACCGAGGACATCCGCCGCCAGAGATTGCTGCGTGTCCCGGTCATGCCAACCAGCTTGTCATAGCTCGTGAAGGCGGTCTGCAGGTGCTTTCCGTGCTGGTCGAGCTGGTCGACCAGGTTCGCCATGTCCTCGGCGGCGTCGAGCAACGTCGCCGCAACCCTCTCGGTCTCCTCGCTGCGACGCGCATCGTGCGCCACCTCGGCGACGAACCCCAGTGCCAGCCCCAGCTGCGACGGGGTCACCACGTAGACGCGATGGCGTTGTGAGAACTTCTCGATCGAGAAGTTGGGGAGCACCCGCAGCGCCTCATAGGCGCCCTCTACCGGCACGTAGAGGAGGACGATCGCCATCGCTCGGTCGGCGATCTTCGCGTAGTCGCGCTTGGCCAGCTCTTCGGCCCGCGCCCTCAGCTTTCGCCCGTAGGGCACCAGCCGCTCCGGGTCCTCGGCCTCGATCGCCTCGCCCACGCCCGCGAGGTCCTCATCCAGTGCGAACTTGGCGTCGATCACGACGCTCGCGTTCCCGGCCCTGACCACGAAGTCGGGCCGCAGCCTCCCGTCATCGCCTGCCACCTGGCGCATGTAGTCGCGGCCCGGCTCAAGGCCCAGGCTCTTCAGTTGGTTCTCGACCGCCAGCTCACCGAAGGCGCCGCGGCTCTGCGGGTTGGCGATCGTCCGCATCCAGCTCGTCATGCCGCTCTCGACCCGCTCCGCGCCGGAGGCTGCCTTGGAACTGTGGTCGAGGATCTTCGGCAGGTCTTTCTTGATCGAGTCGAGGTCGCTACGCAGCTTCGTCACGTGCTTGGAGGTCTCCTCCGCCCGCTCGCCGTCCTTGCCCAGCATGCGGTCGCGCTCGGCTTCAACCGCCTCCAGCCGCGCCGCGGCCGCGGCCAATCTCTGCTGCACGTCGGGGAGCTCCGCAGCTTTGGAGGCCGCCTCCTCGCGTTCGGCCACGGCGGTGTCGCGCTCGCCGCGAGCGCGCCCCAACTCGGCGTCCAGCTGCGACGCCCGCACGGCGAGAACGGCAGCCAGCACGGCGGCGCCTAGTAAGAAGATCAGCAGCAAAGCGGTCATCTCATTCCCTTCGTCATCGAATCACCGAAGGTAGTCCCGACCCCGGACGCAAGCCCGACGGGGGGGCGTTGACTAGGATTGCCGCCGCCCGTCAACAACCCCCGCGGAGGATTTCTTGGCAGTAGACACCAGCGCAGTCGCGAAGCTCGACGTGGAGCCCGGAACGCTGCCCGAGACGATGGCCGCATGGGTGATCCGCCAGGAGCGCGAGGGCGAGCCCGTCGATGCCTTCCAGCTCGAGCAGATCGAGGTTCCCGAGCCCGGCGCCTTCGAGGTGATCGTGCGGGTGATGGCCGCCGGCGTCAACTTCAACAACGTCTGGGCGGCGCTCGGCAAGCCTGTCTCCGTCTTCGGCTACGGCGACCACCCAGAGTACGGCCACCACATCGGCGGCTCCGATGCCTCCGGGATCGTCTGGAAGGTTGGTGAGGGCGTCACCCGCTGGAAGCCCGGCGAGGAGGTCGTCATCCACTGCAACCAGGCCTCCTATGAGGACGTCGAGGTGCACGGCCTGGACCCCCTGGCCGCGCCGAGCCAGAAGATCTGGGGCTATGAAACGACCTGGGGCTCCTTCGCCCAGTTCACCAAGGTCCAGGCCCAACAGCTCCTCCCCCGCCCTCAGAACCTGAGCTGGGCCGAGTCCTCTGCCTACGGGCTCACCTACTTCACCGCCTACCGGATGCTGATCGACCAGTGCAAGCTGCAGGCCGGCCACAACGTGCTGATCTGGGGCGCCGCCGGCGGGCTCGGCGTCTTCGCCACCCAGCTCTGCGCGGCGGCCGGCGCCAACGCGGTCGGCGTCGTCTCCTCCGAGGAGAAGGGCGAGCTGGTCAAGGCGCTCGGCGCCGTGGACTACATCAACCGCGCCGAGTTCGGCGAGATGATGCGCACCCCTGAGAACCTCGCCGACCCGGCCGCCGAGAAGCAGCGCTTTGCGGCCTCGCGGAGCTTTGCCAAGCGGGTCAAGGAGATCCTCGGCGAGGCCCCCGACATCGTCTTTGAGCACGTCGGGCAGGCGACCTTCCCGACCTCGGTCTTCGTCGTCAAGCCGTTTGGCAAGGTGGTGATCTGCGGCGCCACCTCGGGCTTTCGGCTCGACTTCGACGTGCGCTACCTGTGGATGCGCCAAAAGCAGATCATCGGCTCGCACTTCGCCAATGCCTATGAGTGCATGCGGGCGAACCAGCTGATGGCCGAGGGCAAGGTCCGGCCGGTGCTGTGGAGGACGATGGGCTTCGATGGCGTCCCCGAGGCGCACCAGCTTCTGCACGAAAACAAGCACCTGGGCAAGATCTCGATCCTGGTCGGAGCGGAGTCCGAGGACGAGGGCAAGGTCGACGACGGACCCGGCGCGATCCGGGCCGAGGTTGGAGCGTAGTCACATGGCTGAGGTCTGCACACTTGATTGGCACATCGCCCCCTTCCGGGCCGACCGCTGGCTCGACCTCTGGGAGCCGGCGGCGGCGCGGATGCCTGCCTTCGGCGCCAGGAGCTGGTCGCTGATCCGCTCGATCGATGACCCGCTCGCCTTCCAGCAGACCTCGCTGTGGGAGGTCCGGGCCGACTTCGAGCGCTACTGGTACTCCGAGGAGATCGAGGAGGCCCGCGCCGCCGTGATCGGCTTCTATGACCTGCCGCTCCTCCCCGCCTGGCACACGCTGCTGGCAGCCGAGTAGCGGGCCGCCTTCATAAGACAAGCGTCGAGCTTCCCAGCGGCGTCGGGGAGGTGCAGTTCAGCCGCGGCCCGCCGCACCGTTCCTCGGCGAGGCTGCCGTAGGGATCGCGTGGCCTCATATCGCGATGCGAGGCACTGCGATCAAGCCACCGAATGACCGGCCCACAGCGCCACCGCCCAAGCCGCAGCCCCTCGGCACGGCCTGGAACGGACTCTCGATCCCCCAGACCCGACCCAGGCGGCACTCCGAGCGGCCTACCTGCCGAGCCCTCCCATTACCGCGAAAGGATTGCGCCGGCTCTCCCTCCACGCCACCTTCCAGGTCCCCTCAACCTTGACCTGGCTTCCCTGGGGAGTTTCGCTTCGCAGACGCTCGGCGAGCTCCTCGGCGCTGTCCTCGTCAACGGCGCCAACCAATACGTACCTCCAGCGATGGACCGTCGAGAAGCCCTCGCCCCCCAGCCGTGCTGCGAGGCTCACCGCATCGTGGCGGGAGGACAGCTCGATGCTGACCTCGAATTCCGGATAGCCGCGTTCCGCCACCAACTTGCGTTCGGCGGCGATCTCCTCCTCGCGCTCGGCCTTGCGGGCCGCCTCGCTGTCGGGAAGCGGGCTCTCGGGGTCCTCCCAGTCCTCGGCGATCGGATGCCAGTGCCGCAGCTCGGTGCTGAGCGTCCAGCCGTGCTGCTCGGCGAGGGAATCGATCAGCTTGCTAGCGGCCTCGGCCTGCTCGCGAGTGCCGGCGTAGAGGAAGACGCGAGGGCCGTCTCGGCTGAGGATCACCCGATCGTGAAAGGCGTCGCTGAGCTCGTGCTGGAGTCCGCTTGCATCGAGTCGATCGAGCAGCCGGGCCGCGTGCGCGTCCTCTTTGGGATCGATCTGCAGGCGCCAATCGTCGTTCATCGAGGCCAACTTACCCGAGGGGCCGATCGGCGACCGAAGAACTGACGTAACGTTCATGCGGAATTGACCGAGGAGACCCGATGTTCAGTGGGCTAGAGAGCCCAGCTCATCTGCTGGTCGTGCTGGTGATCGCGATGCTCGTCCTCGGGCCAAAGCGCCTGCCCCAGGTGGGCCGCTCGCTGGGCTCGGGCATCCGGCAGTTCAAAGCCTCGCTCGAGGGCAAGGAGGAGAGCCCCGAGGAGCCTTCCGAGAAGCCGGCGCCGCCCCCCGACTGAAGGGCGAATCGGCCCAAGCCCAGCCGTTGAGGCGGTTTGGGGCAGCTCCCTGCGTAGCATGCGGGGGGCGCCATGCCTGAACCAGTCAGGCCCAGCCAGCGTTACATGCCCGGGCTGGACGGGTTGCGGGCCGTTGCCGTTCTCGCGGTTATCGCCTTTCACCTGGGGTTCGGGTGGGCTCCGGGTGGGCTGCTCGGGGTCGGCGTCTTCTTCACCCTCAGCGGCTACCTGATCACGGACCTGCTCCTCGCGCAGTGGGCCCGGGGGGGATCCGGCTCGGCGGCTTTTGGCTCGGGCGGGCTCGGCGGCTGCTGCCGGCCCTCTTCCTGATGCTCGCGGTGGTGATCGCGTGGGTCACGCTCATCGGCCCTCATCAGCCGCCGAGCTTCAGGGAAGCCGTGGCCGCCGCCCTGCTTTACGTGAGCAACTGGTGGCTGATCTTCCACCACGTCTCCTACTTCGCGAGCTTCGGATCGCCATCGCCCCTGAACCACCTCTGGTCCCTGGCGGTGGAGGAGCAGTTCTACATCATCTGGCCGTTCCTCTTGCTGCTCGGCATCCGCTTTATCCGCGAGGTCCCCCTCCCCTCCGGGGTGCGCCCCAGGCTGGCCGGCGCGACCCTGCTCCTCGCCGCCGCCTCGGCTATCGCGATGGCGCTGCTCTACCACCCGAGCCTCGACCCCTCGCGGGTCTACTACGGGACCGACACCCGGGCCAGCGAGCTCCTCATCGGGGCCGCCCTGGCGATGATCTGGCCCAGCCGGAGACTGACGAAGCGAATCACAGCCGGCGGCCGGCGCATCCTCGACAGCCTCGGCGTCGCGGGCCTGATCGTCATCGCCCTGATGGTCTGGCGCACCAACCAGTACTCCCCCTTCCTTTACCGGGGCGGGTTCACGCTGCTCTCGGTGGCGACGGTGCTCGTCATCGCCGCGCTCGCCCACCCCGCCTGCCGGCTGGGCCCGGTCCTCGGCTGGCGCCCCCTGCGCTGGATCGGGGTGCGCTCCTATGGCATCTACCTCTGGCACTTCCCGATCATCGTCTTGACGACGCCCGCCGGCGCCCATGGGATCGACCTGCTGCGCGACGCCCTCCAGGTCGCGGCGATCATCGCTGTAGCGGCG
Organism: uncultured Solirubrobacterales bacterium; assembly: GCA_963803755.1. Classification (GTDB taxonomy): domain Bacteria; phylum Actinomycetota; class Thermoleophilia; order Solirubrobacterales; family 70-9; genus CAVUPF01. The sequence continues at coordinate 376,803 of CAWDNP010000007.1, read as the reverse complement.
CTGTCATGGCGGTTCGTGGAGGAGCCGATTCGCCACGGCGCCCTCGGGCGCCTCTGGAGGCAGCTCAGGTCCGGAGAATGGCGCCCGGCGGCTGTCCCGCGAAAGGGCTGGGTGGCCCTGACGGCGCTCCTCAGCGTCTTCGCCGTCGCCTGCGCCGGGCTGGCGGGGGTGGGCTCGGGCCGCGCCGTCGGCGCGGCTGCCGCCCCCAGTCGCGACATCGCACGAACCGTCCGAGCGCCGACCAGCGGGCCGAGGGCCGCGGCTGAGGCTGCATCCTCGCGCCGCACATCCTGTCGCTCGGTCATCCACATCGGCGACTCCACCTCGGAGGGCTTGGTCTCACCCGAATACCTGCCAAATCCTCGCCAGCGGATCAGCGCCCAGTACGCTCGCGTCGGCGCCACCACCCAGCACTTCGAGATCTCCGGAGCAAGGTCGATCGTCGAGACCTTCGAAGGCCAGCCGAACGCCTACGAAGTGGCGCAGGCCTGGAAGAGGGAGGGCTACCGCGGCTGCTGGGTGCTCGCGCTCGGCACCAACGACGCCGCCGACGTCTACGCGGGCTCAAGCGTCAATCAGATGGCCCGAATCAAGCGGATGATGTCGGTGATCGGCAACCAGCCGGTGATGTGGGTCAACGTCAAGTCCCTGCTCCCGAGCGGACCCTACGCGGAGCACAACATGCAGCTGTGGGACGAGGCCCTGCGCAAGGCGTGCCCCGCCTACCCGAACATGCGCGTCTACGACTGGGCCGCCGCGGCGAAGGACAAGTGGTTCATCGACGACGGGATCCACTACAGCTCGCCTGGCTACGTCGCCCGCAGCCGCCTGATTGCCCACGCGTTGGCTCACGCATTCCCGGCTTCAAGCGCCGCCGGCGCTCCGAGCTGCGTGGTGCATTGAGTCCGGCGCGGGGCGACCGCGGCGCCGCTCAGCCCCGCTCCAGCGGGGCCATCGTCAGGCCCGCCGAGTCCAGCTGTTCCCAGTAGTGCTCGGCCGGCTCCCGGGGGCCGGACCAAACGATTGCCTGGCCGCTGTTGTGGATCTGGTCGGCGATCCGGTGGCCCTGGTCGAGGCTTACCCCGGGCAGGACGCTCGCAAGCGTCTGGGCGACGTGGTCGAAGGTGTTGTGGCTGTCGTTGCGGACGATCACCCGCCAGCCACCCCCCAGGCCCGAGCCCGGGCCGGCGCTGCGCGGCCGCTCGATCGTCGTCGTCGACATCGCTGGGGATTATGCATCCAACCGGACCATCGAAGACGCTTAATACTCAAGGAGCTGCGATGACAGAGCCGAAGCGTTGACCCTGAGATGAGCAGGCCGCAGGACAGCCGCCTCCCCTACATGCCGGGCATCGACGCGCTGCGGGCGATCGCCGTGCTCGCCGTCTTCTTCTACCACGCCGGCGTCGGCTGGATGCCGGGGGGCTTCCTCGGCGTCGACGTCTTCTTCGTGATCAGCGGCTACCTGATCACTTCGCTCCTGCTCAGCGAGTACCGCCGCGGCGGCCACATCAAGCTCGGCAAGTTCTGGCTGCGGCGGGCGCAGCGCCTGCTGCCGGCGGTCGGAGTCTTCATCGCCGTGACGATGATCGTCGCGGCGATCGTCGAGCCGGATCGGATCAACGAGCTGCGCGGCGACGCGCTGGCCTCGCTGCTTTACTTCGCCAACTGGCACTTCATCTTCAGCCACCAGTCCTACTTCGAACAGTTCCAGACGCCGTCGCTGTTCCGCCACCTCTGGTCGCTCTCAGTCGAGGAGCAGTTCTACCTCTTCTGGCCGCTGATCTTCGCCGCCGGGATGTCGCTGTTCGGCCGCAAGCGCCTGATCGTCGGCGTGATCGCCGGGGCGCTGGGCTCGGTGGCGCTCGCTTGGGTGCTCTTTCACCCGGGAGCTGACGCCTCGCGCGTCTACTACGGCACCGACACCCATGCCGTGGGGCTCTTAGCCGGCGTGGCGCTGGCCCTCGCCTGGAGCCCCTGGGGCCTGCGCCGCGGCTCACCAAGGCGCTGGAGCGGGCCGTTGCTCGACGCGGCCGGCGTGATCGCACTCGGCTACATAGTTCTCAGCTTCCTGCACGTACACGACTACGACCTCTCCCTCTACCACGGCGGCTACCTGGTGCTGGCGATCTTCACCTCGATCCTGATCGCCGTGCTGGCGCACCCCGCGGCGCGCCTCGGGAACCTGCTCGCGCGCCCGCCGATGGTCTGGCTTGGCCTGCGCAGCTACAGCTTCTACCTCTGGCATTGGCCGGTTCTGGTGCTGACCCCGGTAATCGGCATCGCGCTGCCGAAGGGGGTGCAGATACCGCTGCAGCTGGTGGTGGTACTGGCCCTCGCCGAGCTCTCCTACCGCTTCGTCGAGCTGCCCTTCCGCGGCAAGGCAAAGCTGCCGGCGCTGCCCGAGGACTGGCTGCGGTTCGGGCGCCCGGCGCTGGCTGTCGCGGTCCCCGCGATCGTCTTGCTGGTCGGCTGGAGCGGGATCGTGGGGAGCGGCAGCCCGCACCTTCAGCCGGGCCTCACCGCGGCCTCGACGGCGGAATTCGCGCAGGTGAGCGCCAAGGAATCGGGGCGGCGGGGCCCGGCCACGAAGGCCAAAGCCGGCCGGGCTTTTACCACGCCGGACCGGCCGCTGCGGATCATCGCCTTCGGCGACTCGGTGATGGTCGGCGCCAAGGAACAGCTCGCCGCGCGCCTCGGGCGGGGGTTCTCGATGAACGCCAAGGTGGGGCGACAGGTGGACGAAGTCATCGCCCTCGCCCGCAAGCTGAAGGCCGGCGGGCACCACCCCGGCGACCTGATCATCCAGATCGGCAACAACGGGCCGCTCTACAGCGAAGAAATGGATGCCCTGCGCACCGCCACCTCAGAGGCCGGCCACGTCTTCTTGATCAACGACCACGCGCCGGTGAGCTGGGTGGGCGAGTCAAACGAAAAGCTCGCCCAGGCGGCGAGGGAATGGCCGCACACGTCGCTGATCGACTGGAGCGCGGAGGCCAAGACCCGCGGTGGCGTCTTCTGGGACGGGATCCACCTCACCCCCGCCGGCGCCAGGCTCTACGCCCGCCTCATCGCCGGCGCCGTCCACGCCCAGGCGCGGGCCGAAGTGGCCCACCCGAAACGCTAGGGTCGGCGCCCTGAGGTAGCCGCTTTTCCAACCATGCAACAGCCTGATCTGCGAGGCAACTCCGATTCGGCGCTGGTTGCTTTCATTGCAAAAACGTTGATTTCGAGAGGTTTGCTTCCAACGAAGCACGCCGGCCCCAAAAAGATCGCGACCGGGGGAGACAGCGCTCGGGAATGCAGGAGTGCGGTTTCGGTAAGTAGCGACTGAGCGCCGAGGCTGAAACCGAGCCCGCGCTCGACGGCCATCTCAGAAGGGGCTGGGCACGCGGACCACCACGTTGTCGACGCTGGCGACCGTGCCGGTTGCATTGTTCGCCGAGCCGACCGCTACGCCCGATGCACTGCCGCTCAGTTCGCGGGCTCCCGGATCGGTGGCTTCGACGGCCAGCTTGCCGCCGACGTAGGCGAACAGGTGGCAGCTGCCCTTTTCGGGCCCGCTGGCGATGTCGATCGCCTGGAGGCCGAGCTGGTTGGTCCTGTTGATGCCCTGGACCGCGCGCTGGCCCCGGGCGATCGCGAGGTACCTGACCTTCCCGTCCGGCAGGTTCTTGCGCAGCTGGACCTTCTGCTGGGCGGGATAGACGGCAAGCTGGTAGCCGGCGCCCCCGCCAGTGCGCAGGATGAGGCCAAGGAAGACCTGGCGCTGCAGGCTCTTCGGCGTGGCGCTCAGCAGGCGCTCGCTCGCCGCCACTTCGAGGTTGCGCCCAACCACGGGGGTTCGGTAGGAGCACTGGCTCGTGTGCTTGCCGAGCGTGATCAGCAGCGCCTGTTCGGCGCTCCCACGCGTGCAGTTGCGACCGGAGAGCTTGACCAGCTGTTCGCGTTGGGCGGAGGTTTCCATGCCGTTGCGATAAATGCCGACCATCGCCGCTCCCGCGCCGGCGACGATGACCAGCGCCGCGGCGACCGCGGCAAGTAAAGCTGCTGTGAATCGCACTCTCATCGCCCGCAGCCTAAACACAGCCACGGGGAAAAGATGCGCCCGGAAGCCGGTGAACGCCGGATTTCGAGCGGGCCCAAATATCATTGGTGACGATGAGCGAGCACCGCCTTCCCGAGCCTGACCGCCCCTGGGTGATGCGCACCTACGCCGGGCACTCCGACGCCCGCCGCTCCAACGAGCTCTACCGGCGCAACCTCGCCAAGGGCCAGACCGGCCTCTCCGTCGCCTTCGACCTGCCCACCCAGACCGGCTATGACCCCGACCACGTCCTCGCCCGCGGCGAGGTCGGCAAGGTCGGCGTCTCGATCGCCCACAAGGGCGACATGCACCAGCTGTTTGACGGCATCCCGCTCGAGGAGATGAACACCTCGATGACGATCAACGCCACCGCCGCCTGGCTGCTCGGCCTCTACGTAACCGTCGCTGAGGAAAACGGCATCGAGCACTCCAAGCTGAAGGGCACCACGCAAAACGACATCATCAAGGAGTACCTCTCGCGCGGCACCTACGCCTTTCCGCCCGAGCCCTCGATGCGGCTGATCGCCGACATGGTCGCCTTCACCGTCAACGAGGTGCCGAGCTGGAACCCGACCAACATCTGCAGCTACCACCTGCAGGAGGCGGGCGCGACGCCGGTGCAGGAGATCGCCTACGCGCTCTCGACCGGGATCGCGGTGCTCGACGAGGTGAAGGCGCGCGGTCAGGTCGCCGAGGAGGACTTCCCCACGGTCTTCGGGCGCATCTCCTTCTTCGTCAACGCCGGCATCCGGATGATCGAAGAGATCGCCAAGCTGCGCGCGATGGGCCGGCTCTGGAACGAGATCGGCCGCGAGCGCTACGGCGTCACCGACCCCAAGATGCTGCGCTTCCGCTACGGCGTCCAGGTCAACAGCCTCGGCCTGACCGAGGCCCAGCCGGAGAACAACATTCAGCGGATCGTGCTGGAGGCGCTGGCTGTGACGCTCAGCCGCGACGCCCGCGCCCGCGCGATCCAGCTCCCGGCCTGGAACGAGGCGATGGGCCTCCCCCGCCCCTGGGACCAGCAGTGGAGCCTGCGCATCCAGCAGGTGCTGGCCAACGAGACCGACCTGCTCGAGTATCCGGACATCTTCGAGGGCTCGGTGGTGATGGACGGCCTGGTCGAGGAGCTGGCCGAGGGGGCGCGGGCAGAGATGGCGGTGGTCGAGGAGCACGGCGGCGCGGTCGCAGCCGTCCCCTACATGAAGGCCCGCCTGGTCGAGTCCCACCGCGAGCGGGTAGCGCGGATCGAGAGCGGCGAGCAGAAGGTGGTCGGCCAGAACAGCTTCACCGAGACCGAGGACTCGCCGTTGACCGCGGGCGCCGACGGCGGCATCCTCACACCCGACCCCGAGGTCGAGCGCGAGCGGGTCGAGGCGCTTCGGCGCTGGAAGGCCGAGCGCGATGGGGACGCGGTGCGGGCCGCGCTCGACGAGCTGGCCCGGGTCGCCCGCGAGAAGAGCGCCAACGTCATGCCGGCGACGATCGACGCCGCCAGGGCCGGGGCGACGACCGGCGAGTGGGCCGGGGTGCTGCGCGAGGCGTTCGGCGCCTATCGCGCCCCGACCGGGGTCGACGGCGCCGCCCCGCCCGCCGACCGCTCACAGCTCACCGCGATCCGCCTCCGCGTCGAGGAGGTCTCCGAGCGGATCGGCCACCGGATCAGGATCCTGGTCGGCAAGCCCGGCCTCGACGGCCACTCCAACGGCTCCGAGCAGATCGCCCTGCGCGCCCGCGACGTCGGCATGGAGGTGATCTACCAGGGCATCCGCCTCACCCCGGCCGAGATCGCAGCCTCCGCCCTGCAGGAGGACGTCGACGTGGTCGGCCTCTCAATCCTCTCCGGCTCCCACCTCGAGCTGGTCCCCGAGGTGGTGCGCATGCTGCGCGAGGAGGGCGTCGAGGTGCCGGTCATCGTCGGCGGCATCATCCCGGCGCCAGACGCAGTGCGCCTGCGCAAGGCCGGCGTCGCCGGCGTCTACACGTCCAAGGACTTCGACATCAACCGCATCATGGGCGAGATCGTCGAGTTGGTCGGGCAGCGAGCCGGTGCCGGCGCCGCGATCTGAGCGGAACCCCGACGCGCGCAATCTCGCCCTTTTCTCCTCTCACGCGCAGCTGGCCTTCTGTCGAAACGGAGATGCCCTCCGTTACGCGCATTTTCGACTACGCCCAGCGCTACGCCGCAGCGATCGACTGGGGCGATCTCAGGGCGGCCGAGCGGTTGCTCGTGGAGACCAATGCGTCCGTTCCACCCGAGGCAGCCGACGAGAACGGCCGCGACTGCGGCTTGCCGTCACAATGAAGCGATGAACGAGCTGAACGGGGACCGCTCGGCCTGGCTGCGCTGCTACCGCTGCTGGTCGCAGAGCCTCGAGATCCAGATCCACTACGACGCGATCCGCCGAATCGACCCCGACAACGGCGTCCCGACCGAGGGCGTCGATGAGGTGCAGGAGTCGGTCGTGCAGTGCCTGGACTGCATGCACGACCAACCCCACCTCACCCTCCAGGGCGACCGCGTGGTGCCGATCGAGGACCGCTGGGAACGGATGGTCGCCGGCACCCCCTGGGTCGCCTCCTGCACGGTCACCGTCGACCAGGACCGGGTCGAGACCTGCTCGGGGCCGGAGGCGATCGAGTTCCTCACCTACGGCGCCTTCGGCGACGCCGGCGTGCGCGAGTTCTTCACCCACGTCCGCTTCCACAAGCACGACGAGGAGCAGATCGTCATCCACCTGCTGGTCGAGTTGTACGCGCGCTCGGCCCAGGAGGCGACCGAGGTGCTCGAAGCGGCCGTCCACGGCCAGCTCGAGATCACCTCGCTGGCCGAGGAGTCCCGGCCGCCCGCGCACGCCTCAGACGAAGCTCACTGAGCTCCCATCGATAGAACGCCGAGGACGGCCCTTCGCCAGGTTAAGTTGTTGGGTGGGCTGTCGATACAAGCATTTCCTCGCATAGAAGCTCATCTTGGCGCCAACCCACGCCGAGGCGCCTCGGCTGAACTGGACTTATGCAACTGAGACTCCCGCCCAAAAGCCCCCGAAGAAGCCGCTCCCGGTGGATCTGCGCCGTCGTCCTGGCACTGGCGCTGGGAGTGCCGATCGTCAGCCAGGCCAGGCAGTTCACCGACTACAGGACCCTGCTCATCGGCCACGCAGACGTCTCCCAGGAGGCACCGGCCAACCAGGACAGCTCCAACCCCTCCATCTCCCTGGACGGCAACTACATCGGCTATGTCTCAAGTGATGGGAACCGGGCGAGCGAGGTCTACCTGCGAAACGTAGATCGCAACCGCAAGGAGCTGATCTCACGCTCCTCCGGCGGCGCGCCGGCCAACGGGTCAAGCTATGAACCGGCGGTCTCGGGCTCCGGCTGGAACGTCGCGTTTACCTCCGAGGCCAGCAACCTGGGTGGCCTCGGAGGAGAGTCGAACGTGTACCTGCGCCGTTCCCGCAGGGGGGAGACCATCCTGGTGTCCCGAGCTTCCGGCAAAAACGGGGCCAAGGGCAACGGGGAGAGCTTCTCCCCCTCGATTTCCTCCGACGGCAAAGAGATCGTCTTCGCCTCGACAGCGACCAACCTCGCCCCGGGCGCAAAGCACGGCGTGGTCAACGTCTATCTGAGGAATCTGGAGACCAACAGGACAACGCTGGTCTCACGCTCCTCCGGCGGCGCGCCGGCCAACGGCGAATCGACCCGCCCCCAGATCTCCTCGACCGGCAACGCGGTGGTCTTCGAGTCGACCGCCACCAACCTCAGCCCCCTGGCCAACGGCGAACCGCAGGTCTATGAGCGCAAGCTGGCATCTGGCAGGACCTCCCTCGTCTCGGTGGCAGAAGACGGGAGCGTGGCCAATCAAGCGGCGCGCAATCCCTCCGTCGACGGCGACGGCGACCGCGTCGCCTTCGAGAGCACCGCCACCAACCTCAGCAACATCGCCAACCGGGTGGACAACATCTACGTGCGGGACATCGGCAGCAACCAGGTGTTCCTGGCCTCCCGCAGCGGAGGCGGGAGCAAGGCCATCGCCAACGGGGACTCCTCCACGCCCGACCTCCCTCGCGATGGGCGGTTCGTGTGCTTCCAAAGCGTCGCCACCAACCTCGGCAATCCCTACGATGGCTTCGGCGTAGACCCCAAGGTCAGCAACGTCTACGTCCATGACCTCCTCCATCACGGGACGTTTCTGATCTCCCGGCAGACGGGCCGCTACTCCCCCGGCGGCAACGGCGATTCCAGCAACGTCTCCTGCTCGGCCGGAGCCTCCTACGCCGCCTACCAATCGACCGCCAGCAACCTGAGCGGCAACGCCCACCCCGGAGCGACGGACATCTACCGGCGCACGGTCTTCGGCGGGCGTTAGGCGGCCGAACACGCCCTTGCCGCCGCAGGCTTCGAATCGGCGAAGGGGGACCTACAGGAGGAGAGCTAAGGCTCCAGGCCCTACCGAATCGAGAATAGCTCGAGCGTTCCGGTTAGTTCGTGTTGGTTGGCGTCGCCCTCCGGCTCCACCACGTGCCCGTCAACCACGATCGGGCTGTTCCAGTGCCCGGGGGCGCCGGTCAGCCTCCCGATCGGGCGTGGCGAGCCTGGGGAATAGACCTCGATCCTCCCCGCGCTGGGGTCATAGACGTAGAGGAGCCCACCCGCGACCAGCGGGCTGGTGCCCGCCGTCGAGTTGGCCCACAGCGGGCGCAAGCGCCCGCCGCGCACCGCGTAGGAGGCCGTCCCTTCCGAATCCGCCACGAACACAGTCGTGCGTGAGCCGTGACGCCACACCGCCGGCACCGTGAACAGCTCTCCGCCGCCGGGGGTCCTAAGCGTCTGCACTTCGCCGCCCAGGGTCTCGTGGGTGAAGAGCGGGTGACCATCGAGGCGGCGCAGGTCGAGCACCCGCATGATCCCGTCCTTGCCTGCTACCAGCACCCGGTTTTGGCCGAGCAGTGCGGGCGCGCTCGAGCCGAGGTCTAGATCGCCCGTGTTGAGCCTTTCCTGGTCGGTGGGGGTGAAGGCTTGTCGCAGGGCCAGCCGGGGGAACGTCAGCTCGAGCACGCTGTCACCGAAGTCGGTCCTGCCGTTCCAGCTCCCGTTGCCGGTGTCGATCAGCAGCCGCCGGCCGCCCGGCTCCACGACTGCCCCGCCGCGGGAGAGGATCGCCGAGTCGCTCTGGGGGCAGCTGGTGGGGACGATGATCGTGTGGCGGCTCGCGCAGAGCGTGTTGAAGACCCGCCGCAGCCTGCCGCTCGCGCGGGAGATCAACGTGACGTGGCCCTGGTAGGTGGGGATGTCGCCGATGTAGCCGCTGGTGGTCGCGATCACGTCTGGGCCGTCGATGTTCAAGGCCGAGCCCAGCTTCTCGCGCGTGGCGTCACGAGTGACGCTCACGGGCCACGCGCCAGAACCGTCCTCGCGGCCGGTGGAGAGCGAGAGCTTGTGGATCAACCCGTTGGGCGATGCCGCGTAGACAAAGCGGCGATCGGGATCGGCGATCGGGCTAGCGTTGGTGATCTGCGCGCTGCCCGCCCAGCGCCCATACCCCGGCGGGGTGAAGGTCCACAGCAGCCTGCCACTGCTCGCGTCGATCGCGATCGTGCGCCCGTAGGTGGTGGTGACCACTACCACGTCGCGCCTCGCGCCCGCCACGCTCACCCCGTGCAGGTAGATCGGCGAGGAGTCCACCGTGCCGGGCAGCGAGATCTGCTTTGCGCTGAGATGGGCCACATTGGCCGCCGTGATGCCGGTCGGGCGGTTTGTCGCGTCATAGCGCTGGGGGTCCAGACCGAACTCCGGCCAGTCGGTGAGCTCGGCGCCGCTCGTGCTCGCGGCCGGCCGGACTTGCGCCGCGCTGAACGCGGTTTCCGAGGCGCGCCTCTGCGTGGAGTCGCCGCCTGCGGAGGCGGACCCACCACCGCAGGCGCACGCCAGCAGGGCAACAAGCAAACAAAGCGCGGCCCTCATCGAAGTCGTCGGCATCGGGCTCTGGTTGTAGCGCATCGCCGCCAGGTCGGCCCGCACACGGCCGCCGAGACCCCGGCTCTCCGGCGCTAATCCACCTTCAGCCGGGGAGCCGGTAGAGGCTCAGTGGATCGCGCTGGGATCGCGACCACTAGAGCCAACAGGGCGAGCAGCGCGCCGATCGCCGATCGCCATTGCGCCGGGGACGACGATAATTCGCTCCGTCGCATTGCGGGCGACGATACCACCGGGCGCGGGGCTGCAAACCGGACGGGGCCCAGAGCCAGGGGACCGGTAGGTTGCAACGCGTGCCCAATCATCTCGTCACCCTGGCTCCGACAAGCATCGCTTCATCAGAGCGCGCCGGTGAGCTTCTCTCCGAGCTCGATGAGTGGTTTGAGGTCTCACCAAACTCCGAAGGCAAGCCACACGACGGATTCGCCTCGGTGGAGGTCGGCGGTCACATCCTCGATCTCGAAGGGGCCCAGAAGGAAGTCGCCGCCCGCCTCGATCAGATCGACCCGAAATGGCGCGAGTCGCTGCAGGTGATCGCGGCCGCGCGGTGATCAGATCAGGCGTGGAGGAACGGGACGAGGATGGAGCTCTCCCCGGTGAGGCTCGGGCTGAGACGGGTGCGCGATGCGCTGGCGCTCGCCCTGCTTGGCGTCGGACTGGCGGCGCTAGGCACTCCTGAGGCCCGCGCAGCGCTCGCCCCGGGGGTAAGCCCCAATGCGATGCACGGGCTCGGCTCGGCGGATCAGGTGATCGAGATCGCGACCCGGGGCATGCACACCACCCATGCCACGGCCCGCACCTATGAACTTGCGGGCGAGCGCTGGCGGATCGCCCACGGAGCAACGGCAGCCCGGGTCGGCTACAACGGCCTCTCCCTGCCCGCGCACAGACACGAGGGCGACGGCACGACGCCGATCGGCAACTACGGGTTCGTCTATGACTTTGGCTCCCGCCCCGACCCGGGCGTCACCGGCTTTCGCTGGCGCCGCCTGGTGCCGGGGTCTTGCTGGGCAGGGACGCGGGCCGACTACAACCGCTGGGTCAACCGGAGCCCCTGCGCTCCGGCCGATGAGGACCTGTGGTCAAATCACCGCCTCGCCTACCGCTACGCCGCGGTGATCGACTTCAACTACCGCCACCCGGTCTTCGGGCGGGGATCGGGGATCTTCCTGCACGAGCAGACCGGCGGGCCCACTGCCGGCTGCGTCTCTCTGCGGCAAAGCGACCTGCTATCGGTACTGCGCTGGATGCGGCCCGGGGTGCGCATCCTGATCGGGCCGAGCCTCTGGCTGCGGTCCCTGAAGCATTGAAACGACGCAGCAAGAAGGCGGGCTCGACCCGCTAGCGCTCGGGTCGACCGCCAGTCTTGGCCAACGCCCACTCGGGGTCTCGGCCGTCACGATCTGGCCCATCCGCGCCGCATCGGCCTCCCCTCCGCGGGCCCAGATGCCCTGCCGGAGGAGACCCCGTCAAAGCAGGTCGCGGTGGGTTCCAATGCTTAACACGGCCGGGGCTCTATCGCGATAGCGTCGGATCAATCAATAACTCCTCCCCCGGAGGTACACAATGAGCGTGGAGAACATCAACGCAGTCCAGCGCTTCTTCGACGAGGCCTGGGGACAGGGCAAGCTCGAGCTGATCGACGAGCTGTGCGCGGAGCGCTACATCGATCACGACCCGCTGCTCGGCGACGCCGACCGCGAGGCGCTGAAGGCACGGATTGAGACCTACCGCACCGCCTTCCCCGATCTCGAGTTCACGATCGAGGAAATCTTCGCCGCCGGCGACCGGGTCGTTGCCCGCTGGAGCGGAGTGGGCACGTTCGAGAACGAGCTCATGGGTCAGCAGCCCACCGGCGAAAAGGCCAGCCCCGTGAACGGCATCGCGATCAGCCGCTTCGAGGACGGCAAGATCATCGAGGGGTGGGCCCAGTGGGACACCATGCGCCTCATGAAAAACATCGGCGCGGTGCCCGAGGAAGCCGCCGCACCCGCAGGCAGCTAGCCCTTCGGGGTTCCAAAGCCGCCCCTCGGCGGAGTCCGGCGGCCATGCCGAATCCCTCGGCGCCGGCCGCCGGCTTCCTCGCCGGGCGCCTCCCTGTCCCAGGGGGTTGAGCGGCTGGCTTGCGCCGTGGCAGGCACCGCGCCGTAGATGCTCTCAAGCGATGTCTCGGCAAGCCCGAGACCTGGCCTCCGCTCCGCCTCAGGAGGCGAGCAGGTGGACGATCGCGGTGGCGCCGACCACCACGATCAGCGCTCGCAACACGCCGGGCGCCAAGCGCCGGCCGTAGTGGGCCCCGAGCTGGCCACCGACGATCGAGGCGGCCGCGATAATCCCTGCCGGCGCCCACGCCACGTGCGCCACCAGAGCGAAGTAGAGGCCCGCCACGCCGTTGACGAGCCCGGCGAGGACGTTCTTTAAGGCGTTGGTCCGGTGCAGGTCCTGCGGCAGCGCGACGCCGAGGATCCCGAGCAGCAGGATGCCCTGGGCGGCGCCGAAGTAGCCGCCGTAGACGCCGGTCGCATAAATCGCGATCGGTGTGAGGATCCCCTTCTCGCGCCAGGCGGTGATCTTGCGCTCGGCCAGCAGTCGGTTGATCCGGGGCTGCAGCACGACCAAGACGAGGGCGATCGCGATGAAGGCCGGCACGATCTCCTTGAAGGTCGAGGCCGGGAGGACCAAGAGCAGCACCGCCCCGGTGATCCCACCCAGCGCCGAGACCGTGCCGAGCCGCATCGCCCGCCGCCGCTGGCCACCCAGCTCACGCCGGTAGCCGACCGCCCCCGAGACCGACCCCGGGACCAGGCCGATGGTGTTTGAGACGTTGGCGGTAACCGGCGCGTAGCCGCAGGCCAGGAGCACTGGGAAGGTGATCAACGTCCCGCTGCCGACCACGGTGTTGACCGCACCCGCCCCGAGGCCCGCGAGGGCGATCGCCAGGATCTCACCGATGCTCATCTAGCCGGCGAGGAACTCGACGATTGACTGTTTGAAGCGAGGGTCTGCGATCGCCCCGACGTGATCACCCGAGAGGATCCGAAGCCTCGCGTCTGGGATCGCCTCAGAGAGCACCTCGGGTCGGATCGCGAGTGGGTCGGCGTCTCCGGCAAGCACCAGGGTCGGGGCCACGACGCGCTCCAGTGCGATCTCTCCCCTAAAGACAGCGCGGGCCTGGGCGGCGAGGGCCTTGCGGTCGCCGTTTAAGGCGTTGGCGAGCATGCGGAAGGCGGCCGCGCCGGGCTCGGGGATCTCCGCCGCGTCCTCCGCCTCAAGCGCGTCGATGATCGCCTCGTTGGGGACAGCGCGCCGATCGACGCCGCCGCACTCGATGATCCCCGAGCCGACCCCGCCCAGGACCAGTCGCCGCACCCGGTCCCCTTCACTGGCGAAGATCAACGAGACGACCGCTCCCATTGAGTAGCCGACGAGATCGATCTGCGAAGCGCCGATCAGCTCGAAGAGGACGGCGAGGTCGCGGGCCATGCGCTGCTCCCCGTAGCGAGCCGGGTCGTGCGGCTTCTCGGAGCGGCCATGCCCCCTGGCGTCGGGAGCGATGACCCGCCGCCCCGCGCCGAGCAGCGCCTCAACGACGCCGGGGGCCACCCAGTTGGCCTCAGCGTCGGCGATGAAGCCATGGTGCAAGACGACGGGCGCCAACTCCGTCTCCTCGCCCCATTCCTGGTAGGCGATCTCGATCTGATCCCAGCTCCGATAGGTCTTGATAACGGCAGCCTTTCGCGTCGGTGGGCGACCCCCTGCGCTTGCAAGCACCCGGACTCTATGGCCGCCGGCCTGGACTTCGGAGGGGGGCCGCTCCAGCCCCTCGACGACCGCGTTGTGGATCGCCCGCGCGCCGCATCGACGCCCGCCTTCGTCTTCCCTGGGCACCGCGCCCGAGCCCCGCGTCATCCCCCCCTCCCCCTGCTTGGGCCGCGCGGTCATCTCCGATCTGGGCGAGGCTCGCTTACAGTCCCGACAACCGACCCGAACGCCGAGACAGGAGATGATCAGATGAGTAAAGGGCAGTCCCCGCTCGAGGAGACCCGCGCCCGCGAGCTGCTGGGAGGCGAGCGCGAGCGCATCGAGGGCTCGCTCGCCGATCTGGAGCAGCTCCTCGAGGGCGAGCTCGATGAGATCGACACCGACACCGACCCGCTCGACAGCGGCGAGATGATCGAGGAGGAGCAAGTCGATGACGCCCTCGCCGAGCAGCTGCACGCCGAACTGGAGGCCGTCGAGCGCGCCGAGGCGCGGCTCAAGGACGGCACCTACGGTTTCTCGATCGAGAGTGGCGAGCCGATCCCGCCAGAGCGCCTTGAGGCAATTCCCTGGGCCGAGCGCACCGCTGAGGAGCAGGAGCGCTATGAGCGAACCCATGGGGACGCGCTTTAGACGCCATCGCTGGCGCAGGGACCGCTCCCCGCCCTCGGCCCAGCGCGCTTCTGCTTCGCCAGGGCTAGGCTGACTCGTCAAATGGGCGCGTTCCGCTACGAGGGTCACCGGATCGAGTACGACTTCTACGGCGAGGGCGAGCGGGTCCTCGTCCTGATCCACGGCCTGCTGATGAACCGCCGCATGTTCGTGCGGCTGGGGCCAGCGCTGGCCAATCGCGGTAACCGGGTGATCTGCGTCGACCTGCTCGGCCACGGGCGCTCCGAGCGCCCCGAGGACCTGCGCCTCTACTCAATGCCGCTGTTCGCCCGCCAGGTGGTGGCGCTGCTCGACCATCTCGAGCTGCCCTCCGCGGTCGTGGGCGGCACCTCGCTCGGAGCCAACGTCGCCCTGGAGCTGGCGACACGGAACCCCGGGCGGGTCAGGGGGCTGTTCGTCGAGATGCCGGTACTCGACAACGCGCTGCCAGCGGTCGCGGCCACCTTCGCCCCGATCCTGCTCGGCCTGCAGCTAGGCCGACCGGTCTTTGAGGTCGCCTCCCGCCTCACCTCGGTCATTCCCCGCACCAACTACCTGGTCGACATCGGCCTCGACTGGGCCCGCCAGCGTCCCGGCCCCTCGCTCGCAGTGCTGGAGGGGCTGTTGCTGGGAGAGACCGCGCCGCACTCCGAGGAGCGACGCAAGATCGCCCAGCCGGCGCTGATCGTCGGCCACTCTCGCGATCCGCTGCACCCGTTCGGCGACTCCGGGATGCTCGCCGAGGAGCTGTCAAACGGGCGGCTGGTCGAAGCCAGCTCGATCCTCGAGTGGCGGCTCAGCCCGAAGCGGCTCGACGGGGAGCTGGCGGCGTTCCTGAAGGAGGTCTGGGCCCAGCGCGGGGCGGACCCGCCGTCGCGTGTAGACGGGCCCAAGGGCAAGGACGCAGGCGAAGCGTCATAAGTCGAGCACCGGCGCCGAGGGATTGGCCACGATCAGGCCGCAGGCGCGCTCCACGTCATCGCTGCGCCCGACGCCTTATGACCGGATGCGGTGGCCTAGGAGCGTGTCTAGCCGCCACTAGGCGCCGATCGCGGCCAGGGCCGCGCGACACTCTGTGATCTCCCGCGTGATCCCCTCGGCGCCCAGGCGGGTGGTGATGCCGTGGGCCCGCTCGAGCATGGGCTGGGCCCGCTCGAGGTCCTCGGGCCGACCACGGTCGATCAATGCAGAAGCCCAGGAGACGTGGGTGCGGGCGAGGTAGAGGGGAGCGCCAACGCTCTCCTCGATCTCGGCGGCGGCGGCGAAGTGGCCCTCGGCCTCCTCATATCGCTCACGAGCCGTCGCGAGCGTGCCGAGCGCCCAGTCGGTGCTGCCAAACACGGTGCTGGCGTTGCCGGCGAGCTGGCCCGAGAAGGGCGCCAAGAGCTCGTAGAGCTCGGCTGCGCGTTCCACGATTCCAAGGCGGGAGAACACCATCGCCCAGAGGACCATCGCAGTCGACCACGCCTGTTCCAAGGAGACGCCCGACAGGTCCTCGGCGAGCGCCAGCTCGCGCGCCTCATCGAGGCGGCCAGCTGCGATCAACGCAAGTGCCGCGCCCGGCCGATGTCCGGCGACGGTGTCGGCTCGCCGGGTGAGCTGCAGCGAGGGCTCGACAAGCTCGGCGAGGCGGCCCTGGAGGAGGCGCACGGCGAAGAGCTGCACGCCGAAAACCACCGCGACGTCCGGCTCACCGGCTGCCGTGCCGGCCTCGGCGGCCCGCATCGCCCAGCGCTCAGATGCCTCGAGGTCGCCCTGCACGAGGCTCCAGGTCGCCTCACTGACCAGCAAGGCCCAGCCGGAGGTCGGCTGGGGCACCGTCGCGGCCAGGGCTCGCATCTTCGAAAGGCCGGACTCGATCTGCGATCGATCGCCCGCTTCCAGGCCGGTGAGGACGAGCCATCCACCCGCGCGCGAGCTGAGCTGATCGTCAAGGCCCGAGGTGAGATCGATCAGCTCGTCGGCCAGCCGCTGGCGCTGCTCGAGGGTGTCCGGAGCGGTAATCGCCCACATGACATCAGACAGCGTGCGGGCAAGGGTGATCTGATCGGCGCCGGCCCGTGCTATCTCGGCCGCCTTGGCGGCCAACTGCCGAGACCTCGAGGTGTCCCCGCTGTAGTGAAGCTCGCTGGCCAACAGCGCAAGAACCCGCCCCCGCTGCGGATCCTGATCAGAGAGGGCCCGCGCAGCGGCCTCCAGCGCCTCCACTCGTTCGCTGTCTACGACGCCGAGCTGACTGGTGAATCCCCGCGTGTTGGCGAGCACGGCGCGGCAGAGCCGATCGACGTCATCCGACTCCCGAGCGAGCCGGGCCGCCTCAAGCAGCGTCTCGCGGGAGGAAGGGTCGCCGATCTGGCGTTGAGCCTCACCCAGGCCGATCAGCAGCTCGCAACGCTCTGTGTCGCCGCTGCCGGGGACGGCCTGGGCCTGCAGCTCAAGCGCCTGCCGATACCATCGCACCGCCTCATCCGGTGCGAGCTGCGCCAGCGCGCGCTCCGCGGCCCGCTGAGCGTAGTGAAGCGCTTTGGCCGTGTCGGTACTGATGACCGCGGCGGCCCAGTGGGCGGCCAGCTCGCCGAGGCGCTCACCGGGCTCCTCACCGCAGAGCTCCTCCAGCACTTCGGCCACCCGCTGATGAAGACGGGCACGGCGTGTGCGGCCAAGGTCCTCATAAAGGGTGTGCTCGACCAGCGCATGGGTGAATGTGAAGCGGCCGGCTTGCTCGCCGCCCTCCTGCAGGAGCGAGGCCGCGACAGCCTCCTCAAGCAGGTCGAGCAGCCGCGACTCATCGAACTCGACCACCGAGACGAGCAGATCGAGGTCGAAGTCAAGACCGATGACCGCCGCGGCGCTGAGCGCCGTACGAGCATCTGGGCCGAGGCGCTCCACCCGCCGGCCGATCACCTCCCGCACGCTCTGGGGCAGCCCCAGCTCCGTCACGTTACCGACGAGCTGCCAGCGCCCGCTGTCCTCTTGCACGGTCGCGCCGGACTCCGCCAGATGGCGCAACAGCTCACCGGCAAAGAAGGGGTTGCCCGCCGTCTCGCGGGCGATCTCCTGCGCCAGCGCACGTCCGTTCTCGTCCAGCTCGTGCCCCGCGGCAGCCTCCATCAGTGCCAGCACATCGCCCGCCTCAAGCCCGGTCAGCTTGATCCGCTCGACGCCCTGCTCGCGGTGCAGATCGGCTAGCAGCGCCGCCAGCGGATGATCGTGGGAGAGATCGGAGTCACGGTAGGTGCCTACAACCAGAACCCGCATCGACGCGCCCGCCGTGACCACGTGGCGCAACAGGGAGAGCGTCGGCGCGTCGGCCCAGTGCAGGTCATCGAGAATGAGCAGCAGCGGCTCTGACTCGCCCGCTTCCTCCAGCAGGCCCGTCGCGGCGCCGTAGAGCAGGTAGCGCTCGGTCTCGGGGTCGCTCTGGCGCGGGTGCGGCAAGCCGGGCACACGGTCGCCCAGGGTCGGCAGCAAGCGTGCCAGCTCCCCGCCGTGGCGCTCGACGTGAGTGCGCAGGAGCGCCTGCGGCGCCTCTGCGACGAAGTGGCGCAGCGCCTGCACCCAAGGCTGATAGGGCACGCCGAGATCCTCATCACAGCGCCCGTAGAGCACCGTCGCGCCTTCTCCATACGCCTCAAACGCCAGGTGCGTGGAGAGCCGGGTCTTACCCATGCCCGCCTCGCCGCCGATCAATGCCAGCCGTAGCGAGCCCCCACGGGCCTGGCCCCAGAGCTGCTCAAGGACGGCGCGCTCGGCCAAGCGCCCGACGTAGCCGGTCGGGGGCAGCTCAGAAAGCCGCCCCGGCAAGATAATCCGTCCCCCGACAGCCGGCTCCCACTCAAGCTCAAAAGCCTGGACCGGTTCAGAGATGCCCTTCAGCTCAAGCCCTCCAAGCGAGCGGAAGCGATAACCGTCGCGTGCGCCGCCGACCTGACGCACCAGATCACTGACCAGGATCTGCCCGCCCTCAGCGGCCGCGCACAGGCGCGATGCCTCGACCACCGGCTCACCGAAAAAATCACCGTCCTCCACACTCGCCTCACCAAGGCTGAGGCCGATCCGTACCTCCAGGCGCTCCTCTGAGCGGCGGTTGCGAGACTCAATGGCCTGCTGCATCTGGGCCGCGCACGTCAGCGACTGGGAGGTGCTGGAGAAAGCGACCATCAGCCCATCGCCGAGGTTCTTGACCTCCCGGCCACCGCTGTGCTCAAACGTACCGCGCAGCAGCCCAAAATGCTCTGCTCGCAAAACCTCCGCGGCCTCAGGGCCAACCCGATCGGCGATCGCCGTGGAACCGACCAGGTCGGTCATCAGGACCGAAATCGTTTCCGTAGCTTGAGCGCTCACCTGTCAATCACTCCGGCTGAGGACGCTATCGCAACGATCCTGGCCCATGAGCATCAACCTCCTCCAACGGATCGGGGCTAGCCGTATGCGACGCAAGGTGCGGTAGAGGGGGCAGCCGTTTGGCAGCGAGAACCGCGCCGGAATCCGACCAGTCTCGTGCTGCATTTCCATACGTGCTCAGGACCTTTCCTCCTGACGGCTAATCGGTGTTCCCCGCGGACGTAGAATCCGCGTAGAAGCCCAGTGCCGAACATGCTGAAGGCCGAGCTGAGGGGTGGCTGATGACTGTCGAGGTTTTCCGGGCGCAGTCCGAACAGGACCGCGAGGAACTGTTCCGGTTTCGCTACGGCGTATACGTCGAGGAAATGGGTCGCTACCATCGAACCGCGAATCACCGAGTTCAGCAGCTGATCGAGCCCGAGGACGCCAACAGTATTCTTTACGGGGCTCGTGAGGACGGGCAGGTGGTGGGAACGTCGCGCCTGACTTTAGGGGCCGACGGCTTCTCGCCTCGCCAGATCGACCAGTACAGTCTGGGCCCATTCCTGTCTGAGGTACCGGCCCGGCTGATGGCCGTCGGCGAGCGGCTGATGGTAGCGCCGCACCTCCGGGGCTCAACGGTCACGTCGAAGCTGCGCGATCTCACGCTCGAGGACATCGAAGCCGGCGGCGTTCGACTCGTCTTCGGCAACTGCGAGCCGCATCTTTTGTCGATGAACCTCTCGGCTGGAGGCCGAACGTACGCCGAGCACAACATCAACAGCGAGGAGGCGGGCTACCTCATCCCGCTGATGTTTCTTGCCGGGGACACGGACGGCCTGGCGGCGGCGATAGGCAGCCTGGACGGGGACGGCCGTCCTTGCCTGCCGCGCTCGATCGAAGCTGCCCTGGCCCGAGGTGACGCCGTCTACTCCGCCTCCCTCATGGCCCCCGGGGAGTACTGGGCTCACGTTGAGGCTGCCCTCGAACGCCTCGACCAAGAGGAGCTCCATGCCTTTGCCGGCCTCGACCCATCGGAGACCAGGGAGTGCATCTCTCGCAGCAACATCATCGAGTGCGCCCCTGGAGATCGAGTGCTGAAGGAGGGTGGCTCCTCCCAGAACCTCTTCCTGGTCCTCGAAGGCACACTCGAGGTTCGCCACCGCGGCAGGCTCGTGAACGTCCTCGGGCCGGGAGACGTCTTCGGGGAGATGGCGTTCCTCCTCGAGCTGCCCCGCCAATCCGACGTCTACGCCGCCACGCCCGACGTGAGGATCCTCTCGCTCTCCGATGGGACGCTGCACAAGCTGATGGCCGAGGAACCGACGCTGGCGGCCAAGCTGCTGCTCAACATCTCACGGATGCTCTGTGGACGGCTGATCAAGGCCAATGCCGACATCTGAAAACCTAAGAATCCTGCGCAGCGTCAGTCCTCAGTCAGGACGATGGTCAGGAGTGAGCCGTCTGGTAACGCGACCGCTTGGGCCCTGGCCGCCACGAGCTGACACGATAATCAGCCTCTACAGGCGAGTGCGCGCACCGGGTAACTAGGAAATGACCGACTCGACATGGCAAGTCATTGTGTACTGCTGGATAGCCTGGCTGGTCTATTGGGTGGTCATGGCCTTTACGACGAAGCGTACGATCGAGCGAAGAGGTTTCATTGGGTATCGCCTGGTCGCGCTCATCGCTTTCGTTGGCTGCGTCCTCGCCGGGCGGCTCTTGCACGTGTCCTCACAGTCTCAGCTTTGGCAGACGACGTTCGCGTTGGGAGTTGTGACCGATTGCCTCGTTGTCGCAGGAGCCGCCTTCACGGTTTGGGCGCGGATCACACTTGGCCGCAACTGGAGCGCAGAGGTCACGTTCAAGCAAGATCATGAGCTGATTGAGTCTGGTCCGTACGCGCTAGCGCGACATCCGATCTACACCGGCCTGATCGTCATGGCGCTCGGCACGGCGATCAACTACGGGCACGCTATCGGCTTTGCCCTGCTTTTCTCGATATGCGGCGGCGTGTGGTGGAAGGCCCGGCAAGAGGAACGGATCATGAGCAGGCACTTTCCCGACGCCTACGCCGAGTACAAGATGCGCGTCCGCGCGATCATTCCATTCGTGTTGTAAGTCAGCAGCGTTGCGGCTGGGAGCGGGCGTGCCGGTCGGTGCGCAGCCCTTCTCCATCTTTTGGGGCTCGGGCTAGCGCCTGACGATGTTGTGAATCTCCATCAGCTCTGGCTGGCCGGGTTCGATTCCAACCTCGGAGAGGACGGGCATCAGTCGCTCGCCAAATGCGTCGAGCTGCTCCTGGGAGTCCCAGATCTCGCTGACGCGTAGGTTGCCATCTGTACCGAAGCAGACGTGGTAGTCGAGTCCGTCAGGCGGGAAGTGACCCGCCTCCTTGAGCTTGCGGACGCTCTCATCGTACTGTGCCGCTGTCAAGGACGCGGGGGCAAAGCGGATAAGGACGCTCATTGAATTGCTCCTTTGTCGGGTTCAGGCCGACCCTAGCTGAAAGAGGTGAATATGACGGGTCTCAGATCGCGGGGAGTGGCGACGTCGCATCTTTTCGGGCTGCGCCTCGACGTTCAGCGCCTCGCCATCGAGTACCCCCACCAAGCCCTCGGCCTTCGTGATGGCGGTGGGTTGCTCGTCCTGGACTCAGGCGACTCGCCCCGCCACACCCCGTGCCCGGCACAAGCGCCTGATCATCACCGGGCCCCGAACATCGCCTCCAGGCGTACGGCGAGAGTGACGTCTCCCTCGATGCTGCAGCGACCAGCGACCATCGCGGTGAGGGGATCCTGCACTCCCGCGACCACTCGCACCCACTCGGCAAGGCCGAAGTGAATCGTCACCGCGGCGTCCAGCGGCGCCGGCTCGAGCAGCCGGGCGTGGCCAGTGCCAGAGTCGACCTCGATCGCCCAGCGCCATGGAGCGTCGGGCGGCAACTCGATCGCGAAGGGCTCCAATTCGTAGGCGATAACCCCGCTGAAGCCGCCGGCCTGGGCAGGCTGAAAGCCGCGCGCCATGGCGCGCAGCAGTGCACGCTGGCGCCGTGGCTCTGCGAAGCGGCGCTCCAGTGGCGCATCGTCTAGGCCGCGCACCGTCGCGGCGAGCGTACGGCGGCGGGCGCGCGCAGCGATGGCACGGATCGGTCGCGAGCGCTCGGCCTCCTGCACGGTGACGGACGGCTCGGCGCCGTCCAGCTCGGCGCGAGCCAGGCCAGCCCGGTTTTTGACCCAGCCGAGGTCACTATGATCGGCGATCGACTCGCCGGCGGCGAGCACCGCCCGCGCCTCCTCGGGGTCGCCGGGACCCTGTCGGCGATGAAGAGCGATCGCCAGATCCACCCGCACCCATCCGCTCAGCCACGGGAGGTCGAGCTCGTCGGCCTGGCCGACTGCCTCGCGCAGCTCCTCGACGGCCGCCTCGGGCCGGCCCGCCAGCAGCTCCAGCCGACCGATATGCCACTCCGGCAGGTGGCCGAAGCTGACGGCCGGCGCCGGCTGAATCAGGTACGGGCGCAGCGGCTCGAGCAGCTCGCGCAACCGTGCGCCTGCTGCACGGTCACCGACCAGCGTCGCGGTCAGCGCCAGGACGCAGACGACGGACGGCACGTGCCCGTCGGGGCGACGCAACGGGGTGAGATCCGCGGAGAGCATGCTCGTCAAGCGGCTGGCGGCGACCTCGTGGTCGCCGTCGGTTGCCGCCCCGAGCGCGGCGGTGGCCGACGTATGGCCGGTCGGCGCAACGGCGTCCATCGCCTCATAGACCGAGCGGCTTCTCCCCGTCTCATCGTCATACAGCCATGCGCCCAGCGCCATGCCCATCAGCTCGACGGACATCTGGATGTCGGGGCGCAGGCGCCGCAGGATCGACCCTGCACGGCGGATCAGCGCCTCCCCGGCCTCACGATCGCCGTTTTGGACCAGTCGCTGGCCGCGATTGAGGTCAACCTCCCAGGCGAAGCGGGGGCTGCCCAGGCGAGCCGCGATCTCCCCGGCTCGCTCGATCGCCGCATCGCACTCCGGTATGCGGCGCAGCGTGTAGTAGACCGCTGCCGACCACTGCACGCAGCGAAACAGCAGGTCCTCGCGACCACAGCCCTCCGCGAGGTCGACCATCTCGAGGGACTTCTCGAATTGACCGAGAACACTGAGTGGGTCGGCGCTGCGGGAAAACGTCGCGGTCATCCCTGCGAACCGAGCCAGCACCTGGGCTTCGGCGTCGCCGAGGCGCTCGCCCAGCTCCTCGGTGCGGCGCGCCAAGCCTGCCATGAGCTCGTCGTCGTCGGTGAACACCAGGGCGTAGGCAAGCCGGCAGGTCATCTGCAGAGCGAGCCGCGGCTCGCTGTCGCCGAGCGCCGCTAGGCCCTCGCGCAAGAGCAGCACTGTCGAGGCATCGTCGGTCTCGGATTCCCAGCCGAAGCCGATGTCCCCGCCGGCGAAGCCGAGAGCCGCACGGGCAAGCGTGCCCGCGTCCGCGGTCGCCCGGGCGGCCTCAATGGCTCCGCGAAATGCATCTCGGGCGCGGACCAGGTCTGCGGCGAGCAGGTCCTGCTCGCCAAGCTCCAGCAGCACCGGGGCCCGTGCCTCCTGATCGCCGTCTGGTAGCAGGGAGAGCGTGCTGCGCAGGTGGGAGGCTGCCTGCTCGTGGTCGTGCGCCGCGGCGGCCGTTACAGCCGCCGCTCGGTAGGCCGCGATTGCGGGCTCCGGCCCTGCCACGGCTACCGCCAAGCCGAAGTGGCGGGCCAACTCGGCCGGCTCGGCATCGGGCTCCTCCTCCAGCGCGCGGGCTATCGAGAGATGCAGGCGGGCGCGGGCCGCATCGCCAGTGCCGGCGCTCAGTGCCTCGCGCACGAGAGCGTGTGGGAAGGCGATAGTGGGCTGCGTGGTGGCCACGTCGTCGACGAGTCGCTCCGAGAGCGCCTCTGCCACCGCGCGATCCGCCTCCTCTCGCTCGAGTCCCGCGACCTTTGCCGCGAGGGCAACCGGGGCCGAAGGGCCGATCGCCGCGACCGCGCTCAGCAGCTTCTCGGTGTCGGGGTCCAGACGCGCCAGTCGCTCCTCGACCAGATCGGTGACGGCGTCGGGCACCGGCGCCTGATCGAGGGCCGCGCTGTCGCCAAGCGCGCCGCTCTCATCGAGATCGCGCACCAGCTCCCCCGCGAAGAACGGGTTGCCCGAGGTGCGGGACTGGAGCCGTGCCGCAAGCCGGGGTGTGATTGCCCGTCCGACCTGTGCTCCAACCAACGCCGCCATTCCGGGGGCGTCAAGGCCCTCAAGGTGCAGCTCGCTGAGGTCACGAGTGCGGCGCAGCTCCGAGAGAACGCGGGAGACCGGATGTCCGCGCCCCATCTCGCGATCTCGGGCCGTCACCACCAAGACCAGCTGGGCACTCGGCGCGCCGTCCAGCAAGTGCCCGAGCGCCTGCGCGGAGGCCGGGTCGCACCAATGGGCGTCGTCGAGCACCACGTGCAGCGGCGCGTTGCCGGCTGCGCAGGTCAGTGTCGCGCCGATGCCGCGCAGCAGCCGGTAGCGGGCACCCTCGGCAGCGACCATCTCACTTGCCCCTGCCCGCTCGGAGAGGTCCGCGTGCTCGCTGAGCTCCGGCACGAGCGCCGCGAACTCCGATCCGGCGGCCGCGGCGAGGGTTGCTCGCCATTCCTCGTCTCCGCCCTGCGCCAGCTCGCCGATCGCCCGCACCCAGGGCTCGAAAGGGATCACCGCCTCCGGCGGGCAACGGGCCAGCACCACCACCGCGCCCTGCGCGTGCGCCTCCGTAGCCGCCGCCGCCGCGTGGCGCGTCTTGCCGATCCCCGGTTCACCCAGGACCACCACCGCCCGCCGGCCTGGGCGCGGGGCCGTCGCCTCGCGCAACATGCCGATCTCGCGGTCGCGGCCGATCAGCGGCTCCTGCGCATAGGCCGCGAGGATCGGTGGTAGCCGAATACCGTCGGGGAAGGCGCTGCCGGTCCCCGGTTCGGGAGAATCTCCCAAGGAGACCCCGACCGAGTCGCCGCCATCGGGCTCGATGAGTGCAGCGCCTGCATTGCTCGGAGCCTCCCTCGCTAGCTCGCGCCAGCGCAACCTCGCGGCCCGCACCGATGCGTCCACGCCCTTCAGCTCATAGTCTCGAGCCGGCTCTAGCGCAACCCCGTCCCGCGATGCCACCAACCCTTGCACCAACTCCTGAACGAGCACCTCCCCGGTCCCTGCCGCGGAGGAAAGGCGGCTCGCGATCACCACGGTCATCCCGTGGAGGTCATCGCCATCGGGAATCGGCTCGCCGGCCGCGACCCCCACCCGCACCGCGATCCCGATTTCACCTTGCGCCGCGTCCAGTCGCTCGACGGCGGCCTGGATTCCCGCTGCCGCCTGCAAGGCGCCCAAAGCACTCTCGAAAGTGGCCATCACCCCGTCGCCGAGCGTCTTGACCACCCGCCCGCCGGCGACCGTGACTACACCTGTCACGTCCTCAACATGCGCCCGGCGGACCCGCTCCATCCGATCGTCGCCCAGCCGTGCCAGCAGCGCAGTCGAATCGACCAGGTCGCTGAACACCACGATCGCCACTCCACCCATGCGGGGCATCTTCTCGCACTACGTCAATTCGGGACGTTCATCTGACCTGCCGAGCCGCATTGCATTGTTCAGGCCCAGATGCTCTGATCGAGAACGCCGGGATGGCGCCACCCCCCGCGGGTATCGCAACCGTCCGCAGGAGAGCGCCGAGACATCCGACTTCGAGAACTGGATCCACACCGGCGATGTCGGCGCCTTGCTCGTGTCTGCATCGGTGCGAGCCGCGCGAGACGGCTCCAATCGCGAGGCAGGACGTCCTTGCCGCGCGCCCGTCAGAGGCGGTCTTCGTAGTGCCAGCGCTCGCCGCCGTCGCTGGAGACGTACACCCACGTGACGGCCGTCGAGCCGCTGGCGCTGAGGCCCTCGATGAATGCGACCAGACGCCCTCCGTTGTCGACGACGGCCAGCGACCCTCCGCCGAAGGAGGCCCTCCACCAGTGCTTGCCGCCGTCGTTGGTCGTGTCGACCACTTCGCCGCATCCGTCGGCGAAGTAGATGCGCCGGTTCACGGCGCCGACTTCACACACGTTGAGAGGCCCCTGGGCCGCGTCGACGTGCAGGGCCGGACCGCTCACCCGCCACGCCTTGCCGGCGTCGATGGTCGCAGCCGGATACTGGGCCTGGCCGACGCTCGCGAGCGCGAACCCATGGAGGGTGTCGACGAACACGCGATGACCGAGCTCGCGGGCGCCAACGGCACTGCCCGGCTTCAGGGTTCCGGGAACGCGGGCGATCGGCCGAGCGGTGACCGTGCGAGCAGGCGACGGGAATCCGGAAGCCACGGCCGCTCCCGTCGATCGGCCCGAGGCCGCCGTAGCTCCAACCCCAGCCGCTCCGAGCACGGCTGTCGCCAGGGCGACGGTTGCCGGCCGCATTATCCGACTAAATGCCACGCGCACCTGAATTTTCACGAGCCCCCTTTTGAGCTGAGCGACAGTCAGCCCAGGGTACTTGTTCGGCACGATCTTGCCGCGTACTCTCGAACGCCAGGCGCAGGGCATCGGAGTGGACTTGATGCGCGTTGTCCTGCAGCGGGCGCAGGCTCAAGCTGCGTGCGGACCGCCTCGGGATCGGCGATCAGCCCCCGGTTGAACCTCATATCCGCAGGGCGCTTGAAACCCTATAGTCTCGCCTCAACCAAGCGGTTGCGTTAGAAAGGAGCAAGCCATATGGCATTGCAGATTGGCGACACCGCACCGGATTTCGAGGCCGAGACGACAGAGGGTCGCATCGGCTTTCACGACTGGATCGGCGATTCGTGGGCCGTGTTGTTCTCCCACCCCAAGGACTTCACCCCGGTCTGCACGACCGAGCTCGGTTACATGGCCAAGGCCAAGCCGGAGTTCGACCGCAGGGACGTGAAGATCATCGGCCTCTCTGTCGACGCCACCACAGACCACGAGCGGTGGGCGCGTGACATCGAGGACACGCAGGGCCAGGCACCGAACTACCCGATCATCAGTGACGCCGACTTCAACGTCTCAAAGCTCTACGGCATGCTGCCCGCGAGCACCTCGGGCGACCCGCTCGAGCGCACTCCGGCCGACAATCAGACGGTGCGAAACGTGTTCGTCATCGGCCCCGACAAGAAGGTGAAGCTGATCCTCGTCTACCCGATGACGACCGGCCGCAACTTCGACGAGGTGCTGCGCGTGATCGACTCGCTCCAGCTCACCGCCAAGCACAAGGTCGCGACGCCCGTGAACTGGCAGCAGGGCGACGAGGTGATCATCGCGGGCTCGGTCTCCAACGACGAGGCCAAACAGACTTATCCGGACGGCTGGAAGGAGCCACGCCCGTACATCCGGATCGTGGCGCAGCCAAAATAGCCGGGATCACTCAAGGAGGCGGTGATCCTCAACGGTGCGAAGCGAACGCGATTCAGCAAGCTGAAGATCGTTCGGTAGAGAACCGAGATACCAATGATGAGAAGGATCAAGGTTCAGCGAGCGAGCAGTACGCCGCTCCGTTTCTTCGCGGGTATCACCGCAACCCCAAGGCGGCTGCTGTTGGTGCTGGCTCTGACGGTGGCGGGTTGTGGCTGCTGGCCGCTGGCCGCACACGCGGACATCTACTGGGTCGCTGGCCAATACAACGACGCTATCGGGCGCGCGAGCTCCGACGGCACTGGCGTCAACCAGAGCTTCATCAGCGGTTTGAACGACGCGACAGACCTGGCGGTTGACAGTCAATCCCCGTTCTACATCTACTGGACCAGCGCCGGAGGCTCGATCGGGCGGGCGAATCTCAACGGCACCGGCGTCAACCAGAGCTTCATCAGCAATTTGAACGAGCTGAAGGGAGTGGCGGCCGACGGCCAGCACATCTACTGGATCTCAAACCGCGACGAAGCCTGCCACGGCGAACCCGGGATCGGGCGGGCGAACCTCGACGGCAGCGGCGTGGACCAGGGCTTTCTTTGCGGGGTGAACGAACCGTCCGGTGGCCTAGCACTCGACAGCCAGCACATCTACTGGGGCTGGGCAAGCGTTTCCACCGGTATCGCGCGCGCGAACCTCGACGGCAGCGGCGTGAACGAGAACTTCGTCAGCATGTCGCCTTATTGCAGCGTGGGCGGAGTGGCGGTCGACAGCCAGTACATCTACTGGGGCAGCGGCGATAACCTCGGCACCCAGCTTGGGCGGGCCCCCATCGGCGGCGGCGGGCCGGACTGCTTGGGCTTTATCAACACCCCACAGGGCATACTCAGCTCCTTCGTGGCGGTCGACAGCCAGTACATTTACTACAGCCTCTATGAACCCTACCCCACGCCGCTCGGCGGGCCCGGGTCCAGTATCGGGCGGGCGAACCTCGACGGCAGCGGCGTGAACGGGACCTTCATCAGCGGCTTGGAAGGCGTGGGCGCAGTGGTGCTAGGCCCCAGCGTCGGGCCAGGCGGGTGCAAGATCACGATCGACGGCAAGTGTCCGCCGTTTACGTCCGTTCAGATCAAGGGGCTGCTGCAGACCGAGATCGGCACCTATGACCACAAGAGCCGGATTCCATTCGTGCTCGCTCACGATGACTATCCGCTGCCGTTCAGCGCTCCGATCAGCGGCCACGCTCAGATCGGCTGGTACTACGTCCCCGCCGGTGCCCACCTTTCAAGGACAACCAAGCCCCTGCTTGTCGCCCACGGTCAGCGCACGTTCTCGGCCGCCGCCCGGGCCAAGATCACGCTCAAGCTGACCGCCAAAGGGATCAAGCTGCTTCGGCACGCAAAGCGCATCCATCTGATGGCGAAGGGCAGGTTCACCCCCAAAGGCCAAGCCCCGGTGATCGCGACCAAGGGCTTCGCGCTCACGTCCTGATCGGCAGCGCGAAGCGACCGTTGCAGGTGGAGCTGAACGATTGTTTACGGCCCTGGCCCGGCTCAATGTCGTGCCTGACCGCGACTCCACGCCACGAGAACGCGCGCACAGGCGCAGGGCGACGGCGGCTCATCACCCCCAAGCAGCAACGCTCACGATTGCCTCAGCCTCTCTTCGGGCACAATTGACATAAAGGAATTCAAGCGTTCTTGGAGAAAGCGCCCGACAAAGTATTGAACGTCACAAAAAGGAGGCCATCTCGTGTCTTATCCCGTCACCTTCGAAGCCGACTACGCCCAGCGGCGTGATCGGCTGACCGTCTTCTTCAGGCTGATCTTGGCAATTCCGCTCGCGATCTGGCTCTACGTGTACGCGATCGTCGCCTACCTCGCAATCGTGATCGCGTGGTTTGCGATCGTGATCACCGGCAGCTACCCACGGGGGCTCTACAACTTCGCCGCGGGGTTCACGCGCTTCCTAGCGCGCTTCACCGCCTACACAGTCCTTCTGTGCGACTCCTACCCCTCCTTCGGCGGCTCCGATGACCCCACCTATCCAGTACGGATGCAGTTCGAGCCGCTCGAGCGCTACAGCCGCCTGAAGACGTTCTTCCGCATCATCCTTGCGATTCCGATCCTGATCCTGCGCTACGTCATGAACCTGATGCTCGAGATCGGCGCAATCGCGGCCTGGTTTGTGATCTTGATCACCGGCAAGATGCCTCGCGGCCTGTTCGACTTGATGGTGCTCGCCAACTCCTACATGGCACGCTCAGATTCCTACATCGCCCTGCTGACCGAGACCTATCCCCCGTTCCAAGACGAGCAGACGCGTGCCGCAGGAACACCGGACCCGCCTGCTCCCCAAACGCCTTCGCTCCCCTGAAAGCAAGCGAGTGAGCCGTCCCGTGTTCACCGACGACCGCTAAGCGAGAGTTCTCCTTTCGACGAAGAGGCGGCGCCTCGATGATCGAGCCCGGCGTAGCTGCGTTGGACAAAAGCGGGAGCCGGGAGAGCGCCGTCCTCGGGCGCGCCGCTCCTGGTCTGCTAACCGCTGAGGCACCAAGGCTGGCCCACGCTCGAGGGAGAGCGCGGAGTGCCTGACGGCTATGAGTGTCCAGACGCCAGGAATTCTGTGAGCAGCTCGTTGACGCGTTCCGCCGCATCGTGCTGGACCCAGTGGGTCGCCTCCGCTAACCGCTCGACACGCACGTTGGGCACCCA
Source organism: uncultured Solirubrobacterales bacterium (assembly GCA_963803755.1). Taxonomy (GTDB): domain Bacteria; phylum Actinomycetota; class Thermoleophilia; order Solirubrobacterales; family 70-9; genus CAVUPF01. The sequence goes on along the minus strand of CAWDNP010000007.1, from coordinate 346,895 downwards.
CCTCCGGGCTGGCTGCGCTAGCTCGCTGCCAAGGAATGAGTCCCGCTCGCCCCAGATGACGAGCACCGGGACGTCGATCGGGCTCATCCGGTCGAGCGCCCTGCGCGGGGACTGGCGCAGCGCCGCCCTGTAGTAGTTGACCATCCCCGCCAACGCCCCGGGCTTTGACCAGGCCTCCACATAGCGCTCGATGTCTGCGTCGGTGAACGATCCGGGCGAATCGGCGCGCAGCGAGCGCTTGGCGAGTGAGTACCCGTTCTCGCGCCAAGAGCCTCTCCGGCAGGAAGGGAATCTGAAAGAAGAACATGTACCAACTCTTGCGCAGCTGCTTGGCGGTCCGAAACCCCTCAAGCATGCGCGCGGGATGGGGCACGTTGAGGATCGCGAGTCCCTCGACAACGTCGGGATGCTCCATCGCCGTGAGGTAGGCGACCGCTGCACCCCAGTCATGGCCGACAAGATGAGCTTTCTCGACACCAAAATGGCGGATCAAAGCGGCGATGTCGCCGGCGAGATACTCGGCGTCATAAGCCCGCCAGCCGGCGGGCTTATCCGAAAGGTTGTAGCCGCGCATGTCGGGTGCGACCACGTGGTACCCAGCGTCCGCCAGGGCAGGGATCTGATGGCGCCAGGAGTACCAGAACTCGGGGAAGCCATGAAGCAGCACCACCAGTGGACCCTCGCCGGCCTCGACGTAATGCAGGCGAACCCCGTTGACCTCTGCGTAGGAGTCGCTGAGCCCCGCCACCTCCACGATCTCCGCCGAGGTGCTCACACCGGCTGCGCCTTCTTCGTCAGCGCCAGTCGCGCGCTTACCCACCCCGCCCGCGCAAGCAAGCCCGGTGTGAGGATGCGCTGCGGGGTCGCCATACGGCCAAGCAGCATGTGCAGCGCTCGAGCGACATGCTGGTCGCGCGGTGCCGCTGTGAACAGCATCCTCTCCAGGGGTCTCAGCGGCCGGCCCGTTGAGTAATCGGAGATCATCCGATGATGCATGGCCAGCGTCTGCCGGTGCCGCCTGCGGTACCTGCCCAGCGCACGGTCGACGTCGCGGTCCGATGAGAGCATGCCATCGAGCTCCGACGCCAGCCACTCGCCGCTCTGCAGCGCCCAGCCGCATCCCACGCCTACGAGCGGGTCTGTCGCCTGTGCGGCATCCCCGACGAGAGCGACCCCCGGTCCGGAGGCCCGGCGGCGGATGTTCGACATTTCCAGGCGGTCCATGATCTTCGTCACCCGTCGGCCGGCGGCAAGATCCGGCCCCCCAGGCAGATCGGCTAAATACCGAACGAACGCGCCCTCCAGGTCCTCGCGGAACTGTGGGAGCTCGTCCTTAGTAGGCATGCAGGCCATCACGGTGATGCCATCATCGTTGACGAACGCCGCGGCGGCACCGGGCTCCAGGTTCCACAACGTTATTGGTTTGGCGCTTGGAATAGCGAGGTTCTCGTAGTGGGCGAAGTAGGCGAAGCGCGCATTGGGCTTGATCTTCGCGGGCAGGCCCGCAAGCTCAGCGACCTTGGAGTCGCGTCCGTCCGCGCCGATCACCACGCGGGCATGCACCGCACGGTCCTCACCGCCGACCGCGGCCCGTACGCCGCGGGGACGCCCGGCTTCATCACGGATTAGCTCGGTGACCGTCGCACCAGGCATGTAGTCCACGCCGTCGGTGCGGGCGGCGAGCGAACGGATCATCGGGTCAAGGCGCTCACGGCGGATGTTGTAGCCATAGGGCAGTTCTTTGACACCAGCCGCCGGTCGGGGACGCACCCAGCCGCGGCGCGTCCAAAGATCTGCGGCGTTGCGCAAGCCCCCCGCCGCCTCGATCTGCTCCACCAAGCCAAGACGATGCAATGTGCCGGTCGCAGACGAGATGAGGGCGTGCGTGCAGATGACCTTGTAGGCGTCCTCGTTTGGCGAGCGCTCCAGCAGCGCAACTCGGGCGCCCTGGCGTCCAAGGAACGCCGCGACCGTACACCCGGCGATGCTTCCGCCAACCACAACCGCGTCGTACTCGTCCACCAGATGGCCTCCTTGGCCGGTGTGTCGCATGGAATCCTATAGACGTTGGGTATCGCAGAGCACTCATGCAGCACCGTACTGGGGCATGCGTCTTCCTCGACATCGGCGGCGACTTCCCGTGTGACGCTCCCCCATCTTCGCCCCCAGGCGCGACGGTGGTAGGTTGCCTGCGGTGCGGCGCACGCCCCTCAGGTGCTGTCTGCTACTGGCGCTGGCTATCGCCTGGATCGCCTGCATGCCCGCCGCGGTCAGCTCGGCGCGGCCGGTGACAGCAACGCAGTCCAAAAAGGGGGGGAAGGTCAAGGCAACGAAGGTCCCCAGCTGCGCGAGCTTCGAAGGGCAGGTCGCTTCGCTGGCGCCAGGGCCCTTCAAGGGCCCAGGCCTTACGGAGCTGGGTGGTGGCCACAGCCTGTGCTCGTGGTCGGGCCAGCCGCCTGGTCAGTATGCGTTCGTGGTCACCGTGGCGGTCTTTCCAGCTCCCGCCCACGTAGGTAAGGACTTCCTCAAGCAGGCCAAGAACGAGGAGATCGCCGCAGATCACAAGCCGGGCGGCTTCGGCGAGTACCTGACCAAGAATCCCCGGCGCGGACGCTTCTTCGACGGGATGGCCGTTTGGGGCGAAGAAACGCCGAACAAGGAAACCGGCAAGTGCCCTACAGAAGTCAACGCAGAGGGCGTCGAAATCCAGAACATGGCGATCGAACCCAATCAGACCGGACCGAGCTGCGTGGGCCAGCCGGGCACTGAAGGCGACTTCGCAACGGGCTACGGTTCCGCAAGGCGGAGCACCGCACCGATCATCCTTCAGATCAGCGTGGCCTGCCAGCTGGACGCGTCCGGGGGGCCGCTCAGGCTGGCGCGCGCCGAGATCGCCGGCTTCTCCCGTAAGTACTGACCGCGCTCGACGCTCTAGAGAGCGTCTTACGCGAGGGTCCGGCTGGACTCCAAGCAGCGGCCCTTCCTTCCTCACCGGCTGGCCGCTCCCAGCTGCGCGAGCTGGCCGATGCCTGAGCGCCCTCGCGATGTCCCTTTGTATAGCAACGTATCTCTCTGTATAGTTCTAACTAACCACCCTCCTTCCATGCCCCGCGCACAGACAAAGAAGAGCATCAGCTTCCGCTTCGACCCGATCACGGTAAAGCGGCTCAAGGACCACGCCGCCGAGGCCGGCGGTGGTCAGACGGCGCTCGCCGAGCGCTACATAGAGGAGGGCATCCGCCGCGACGAGCATCCACTGATCTACTTCCGAGAGGCTGCGGCGGGGCGGCGCCCGGCGCTGCTCGGCTCCCGCCTCGACGTCGGTGACGTCATCACCACGATCCGCCAGAACGAGGGCTCGGTCGCGGAGGCGGCCGAGTACCTGGAGGTGCCCGTCGAGCAGCTCGAAGCCGCGGTGCGCTACTACGGCGAGTACCGCGACGAGATCGACGAGCTGATCGAGCGCGCCGCCCTCGCCGCCGAGCGCGAGCGCGAGCGCTGGCGCCGCAGCCAAGAAGCGCTCGCTTGAGGCTGCTGCTCGACGAGATGATCTCGCCGCGCATCGCCCATGAGCTGCGCGGGGCGGGACACGAGGTGCAGGCGATCAAGGCCGACCGCCCCGAGCTGGAAGCGCTGGCCGACGGCGAGGTCCTGCGCCGTGCCGCCGCCGATCATCGGGCGCTCGTCACCAATGACGTGCTTGACTTCCGGCTGATCCACAACCAGCTAATGGCTGCTGGCGAGGAGCACTACGGCATCGTCTTCACCAGTGACGCCACGATGTCGCGCAACAAGGCCTCGATTCCCCCGTGGGTAGAGACGTTGGCCACGCTGCTCGAGGAAAACCAGCCAGACGACGCCCTATGTAACCGGATGCGCCACCTTTCCTGACGATGCAGCATCCCAACATCAACTGTCCAGAAGTCGCTACCAGCCCGCCCCTCCGAGCACCCTGTTCAGCCTGCCCAACACGACCGACCCTTCTTCAAGCGCTGTCTCGGGAGTCCCGTGCACCGTCAGCTCCATCGCCCCGCATGGCCCGTCAGGGGGAATCGTTTGGACAGCTTCGGCGAGTGCCGCACCAAAAGCATCACTCGTTTTCTTTTGGGAACAAGCCGACCTCGCCGGCTTCCCCGCAGCGTTACGAGTCGCCAAGGCTGCCTGCACCGCGAGCACCAACCCGAGTCTCTACATCGTCGTTTGGTGCTCCTCTCGCAACCCTTTCTAAGGCTTTGGTGACAGCGCCTGAGCGTAGGGGTCCCGGGCCGGGAAAGACCTGAAAAGTGCGTTGTCCAGGGCTCTGAGAACGCGCATTTCGGCGGCTTCCTTACGGAGGAAGGCGCTTTGTGTTTCGTGAGATTCCAGCAGAGACTCTTCGTATTGAGCATATGCGACGTTGCCCAGTACGCCCCTGATCCACCCTTCAAAGGCAAGCAGTCCATGGGGGCGTCTCCAACCGAAATCCGGTGCTCTCAACCTGCCAAGATCGCGCACACTCGCCTGGTCGCTGCTGGGATAGAGCTGGAACTCAAAACCAATCGAGGCGCGCCCAGAGGACCCAACCCCGGTGACCGCCGGCACCGGCTCCCCGCGCGGATGGGTAAACCTGATCTCGATGCCGCTCGTGGTCAGCTCGTGGCGTAGGTGCGCGGCCGACACGCGATATGGGTCGCCGCCGCTCGCCACCCGCACGCCATCATGGGCCGTAGCCGTCGACGCGGCGGCAACGCAGGCAAGGATGGCGATCACCGCTCCAAGGACGATCCATGACCGAGCGCCATTCATGCTTCGCCCCCCACTTGCGGCGCAAATAGCCGGCTTAAAGCAACGCCGATGCGAATATCCATCTGGATCTCGGCCTTGGTCTCCCCCCAAGAGCGTCCGCCCCCTTTCAAGGGACTGACGATGTACGGGGACTGCCCCCACTCTTGATGGCTCAAGTTGCCGATGGTTTCGGTGCCGTGCGGTGCGGCGTAGCGGACCACCGGAATCTGCGGACTGCCGCTTCTCGCGCTTTGTGGATTCCCCTCGTAGGGACCGGCAAGTCGAATGACGTCTGAGAAGTCGACCACCCCCTGCCTGCTGCGCGCTTCGCCGGCAAGCATGTCGTAGCCCGCGACGCTCGGCATTTTCCTGTAGGTGATCCGGTAGCCCGTGCCTTCCAGGGCTTGGATGACATCGGCTTCGGTTGTCGTGTCTCCCAAGCCGGAAGTGGCTTCCTGGCCCGCGTCCCCGCGACCTGACGTGGCCAACGTCATCGCTAGCGTGACGAACGCGGCCAAAACCACACACGCGATCAAAGACAGGCGCCACACCGCCTGGATGGTATCGGCGCCAAAACGCTCGGGGGGCAGCTCAACGCCTATTCAACCGACGGCATCCGGGAGTACGAATAGGAATCGTGTGGGCGCGCGCAGGCGATCGCGAAAATTCCCCGGCCACCAGGATCTTGCCGTTGGGCAACACCGCCACGCCGAAGATTCTCGCTTCCATTCGGTCGGGGACCAGGGCTCCTGCAATGCACGGGGAGCAGTACTTACTCTCTGACCGCGGAGCGCCGCCGGAAAGCAACTTGGCACCGCGGCGCTAGACGCATCAGATCAGCGACCCCAGCCCGGGAGTGCCATAGGATTGCGCCGTGCCGTTCACTCTGAGGAACCTCAAGGAGGACCTGGAGGACCTCGGGTCCAGGTTCGACGGCGCGCCGGACCTGGAGTTCCGCTCGGCGACCGAGGCGCTCGAGCTCGAGAAATCCGGCCTGAGCTACCAGCGCGTCCCGCCCGGCTATCGCTTTCCGTATGGCCACACGCACAAGAAGCAGGAGGAGGTGTACGTGGTCCTGCGCGGGAGCGGGCGGATGAAGGTCGACGACGAGATCGTCGAGCTCAAGGAATGGGACGCGGTACGCGTCCCGCCCGGTACGTGGCGAGGCTATGAGGCCGGGCCGGAGGGCCTCGAGATCCTCGTCGTCGGCGCGCCCAATCTCGGCGAGACTCCGCGCGAAGACGTCGATGGCCAGCGCGACTGGTGGGCTGACTAGCGCCAGATAGGTGAACATGAAGCGGGAGAAGGAACTTACTCAGCCGAGGGCAGTGCTCTCCCTTTCTCGCCCCGTTGACCAGCCAGAAGGGTGGATGACGGGTACGCTCCGGACGAGGAGGAGCGGTCTTCGCGGGTTGGCAGCTCGCTTCCGCATCCGCGTGAGGCTGTCGCACAAAGCCGCCGGTGGCTGTCGCACAAACAAAACGGGCCTGTGAGCGCCACTGTCAGGCTCCTTTAGTCAGAAATCGGACGACTCGTTCGTCGAACAACCTGCATTCAGCTTGCCAGTTGCCGTCGGGAGCGGTGTGGCGATGGCATCAGCCGCTCCCGGGCTCACCCTTTGTGCGACACCCACGACGAATTGCAGCTGGTGCTCATCTTCTTGGCGGCAGTGTCTCCCGACTGCCGACGCGCTCGCTTCTTAGAGTGTTTACGGCGCATCCGTGCCGCAGTCGTGCACAGTCAGCCCCCGATTCAACCGGATATATAACCAGCGCCAGCCGGACGGGATTTGGCTTAACCATGCAGAGTTCCGCATTCCAGAGCGATCGGGAGCGCGTCTCTCCTCAGGTCCTTAGGCCTTCAACGTCACCGACTTAGACTCAGTGCGCGGTGAGCCTCCCATGGGAGTGAACGTGATCTCAACCTTCACGGTCAGCCTCCCAGCCTTCAGAAGCGTTCCCCGGGCCTTTGCGGTCGGCGTTACCGTCAGCTCGAGCTTGCCCCCCTTCCCGATCCGCTTCCTCACCGCGACGACGCCCTTGCCCTTCAGGGTCAGGACACCCGGGCCCGCAATCGTGACCGTGAGGGCCGCGGTGCCGTTCTTGCGGGGCAGCGGCTTGCCGACACGGACCTGATTCGAGGGCGGCTGGCTTGGGGGCGGCTGGCTTGGGGGCGGGCCTGATCCGGTCGGTTCCGGGGCGGGGCTCGGCAGTGGCAAGTCATCGGCGGCGATCCCGACGACATCGCCGCCGGATTCTATGAACGAGGGTTCCGCAGGTTCGGATCCGTCGGCCTTGTAGCGGCCAATTGGGCCATAGTAGGGAGCCCAGAAGAGCTCGCCGCCGTGCAATGCCACCGACCAGGGGGGTGACGTGGGGCCTGTGTAGAACCATTCGTCGCTCGGGCTGCCCCGGAATTCCTTTTCAGCTCGTCCGATCCAGTCACTGGTCGAGGAAGGCCCACCGTTGGCCCAGTAGACGTACTGCGAGTCGACGGCGACACCGCAGCGCCCCGTTGTCGGATGGCTGGCTATGACGCTGCCTTCGCTAGGGCCGGACAGGGCTAGCTCGTTTATCCCGTAGCCGCCGTGCGCGTAGTATAGGAATTCGCCGTCCACCGCGAGACCGCACGGTTCGGATGCGGTGACCCAGCTCAGTTCGAGATGTTCGCCGTTGAGGTCGGCTTTGCCGATGTCTCCGGCCATGTCGGTCCAGTAGATGTGCGTAGAGTCGACTGCGATTCCACAGGGATCAGCCGATACGGGCAGGGGGATGAAGTGCTGTTCGACTCCGCTTCCGTCGAGGTTGGCGCGGCCGATGGTCGCGTACCCGAGCGATGGAACCTGGACGTTTGCCCAGTAGATGTGGTGTGCGTCGACGGCGACTCCGCAGGAGAAACCTTCGACGTGGATGAATTCGGGTTCGACCATGCTGCCGTCGTTGCGGGCGCGGCCGATCCGTTCCTGTCCGGCGAAGTAGATGTAGGCATTGGCGCTGGCGCAGAACCCAAAGAACGTCGCGAGGAGGATGGTCGCCAGCAGCCGCCAACGCACGCCCTTGAGCCCGACGGAGTCGATGAGTGCGCCGGTCATCATCCGAGATTAGACAAGATGAGGCCACCCCGCCAGTGCCGGCCCGTCCATCCAGGCACCGGGAGGCGATTGATGGAACACCGAGTCAAGAGTGGTCCCGGCGGCCGCTGCTCTTTCTTCTGGGCCAGGCCGGAGCTGCGAGCATTTAGTTGCTTTGCCGTCCTCCTCCCGTTCCCAGCTGCCGCTTCGCGAGCCCCAAGCGCTAGCCCGAGGTGGGCCCGCCACACGCTCGCTTGGCATGGAAAGCAGCAGCAGAGTCACAGTCCAGGCCCGCGACGATGCATAAGCCGGCAGGTCTTGCGATCAACCGTTGTTGATCGCCGCGAAAATGCTTACCGCGAACGCGTCGGGAGAGAAAGAAACGGGTGATGCCCGGCGCTGAACTCGACGAGTCGAGTGTCCGCCTTGACGCGGCGGCGCTGTACCTCGGCGGGGGTGGCGAGATCCTCGGTGCAGACGAAGTACGTGGCGGGCTTCTGGTGCCAAGCGATCTGGCGGGGGGCTTGGGTGAAGGGCGTGAGAGATTGACGGGTGAGACGGCCAACTGCCTGCTCGGTCGTAGTCTCGTCGCAGTCCTGGAGGAAGAACTCCCGGATCATGTCGGGATCGACGCTGACGGTGCCGTCGTCGCTTGGCTGAAGCCACGGCGCTGGCTCAGAGCCGATGAGATCGGCCTGGGACTGTCCGGCGTCGGGCATCACCGAGGTCACGTAGAGGAGCTGGGTGACGCGGTCATCAGCACCGGCCTCGGTGATGATCATCCCGCCGTAGGAGTGGCCGCAGAGGACGACGGGGCCATCGGCCTCGGCGATCGCCTGGCGGCACGCCTCGACGTCGTCCGGGAGGTCTCCGAGCTTGTCGCCAGTCTCGCCGCAGCTCGGCAGTGGCACGGCCACAGTCGGAACGCCGAGTTTGGCGAGCGGCTGGGTCATCTGGTTCCACCACCAAGCGGCGTCGCGGACGCATGCGCCGTGAACGAATATCAGAGTCGTCATCGCGAGACAGGGATCGCTAACGGACTCTCGGGGGCGCTAGCACCCGTCGCGTGAACCCGCGAGAGTCGGGAGACAGAGTCCTATCGCCGACAACGGCAGGTTCGGCGCAGTGCAGGTTCTTGCCGAGGGGCACGTCGCTCGAAGTCTTCTGGCACGGTGTGCATTGTGATTCCTCCTGGGTCAGCCAGCGGTGCCTGTAATGACGTTACAGCACCTGGTCGACCTCGTAACGAGCAGCGTCGACACCGTCTTTCAGGCCCAGGCGGCAGAACTGCTCGTAGCTCGTCAAAGCTGCGAGGTCTCCCTCAGGGACCTCGCGGATGCTTATCCACCACTTCGGATCCCGCGACGCGCTCATCGCCGCCGCCCTCGCCGATGCCCGCAGCCAACTACTCAATACCTGCCGTGCGCAGCTTGCCGAGCACAACCCAGGATTTCCGCGAACCGTCGGGGCACTGCGTGCGATCGTCACCGATCCCGTCAACCGCTCCTTCTTCCGGCTCTTTGACGAGGTCAACGCACTCGCTCAGACCCAGCCCGACCGGTTTCCGGGATTCGGGCGAGCAAGCGTCCATGACTGGCTCCCGCAATTAACGGCGCTACTGAGATCCTCCAGCACGGACGAAGTCACCGCCCAGGCCCGAGCCACCCTTGCCCTTGCTGTCATCCGTGGCCTAATGCTCGACGACAACGCAACACGCGAACAATCACGAGTTGACGCCGCTTTCGCCGTCTCGAGGCCTGTAGGCACGTCCCGACCCTCCAAGCGGACGCCACCCAAGGCAACGCTCCCCGCGTCCACGAAGCTGCGCGCGTCTTCGTCGCGCTAGCAGCCCTGCGTCAAACTGCCGCTCTGGACGATAAGCACGCGTTTCCACCGATGCTCGACTCGTACCCGTCGATGACGCGGCCCAGCGATTGGCGTCAGCCAGGGTCTCCCACATTGAGGACGCCAGAGCAATCGTCGAGGGCATCGCGCCCCTCTCGGCGATCGCTAGGGTGAAACGATTGCTGCTGTCGACAACGACCTCAATCCGACGCTAGAGCGCCACGACGGTGAGGCCCGGAACCCGTTCGAACTCGGTGGGGTTCGCGGTCGCGACATCCATGCCATAGCTCACAGCCGTCGCCGCGATCCACAGGTCGTGCGCGCCAATCGGATTGCCGCTGCGCTCCAGCTCAGACCAGATGCCAGCGTGCGCGCGGGCGACCGGAGTCGTGATCGGCAACGGCTCGACCGAGGCGATCAGGTGCTCGACGAACGCTCCTCGCCAGGCGCGGACGCGGTCGTCGATCGCGCGGTGAACACCATGCAACAGCTCGCTGGCAGTGATCACACTGATCGCGCGCTCCTCGTCTCCAAGCGCGCGCTCAAGCGATAGTCCACGCCGCTCGGCGTTGATCAGCACGGAGGTGTCGATCAGGACGGCCAAGCCGCGCTCGGTGGGCCGATGCCGTCGCGCCCGGCTTCGACATCGCGCTCGAAGTTCTCATCGACCGTTGGCGCGGCGTCCATAAGCTCGCGCCATCGCGCCGCGGAGAACGAGCGCTCTGCCCTGCGCCGGGCGCATCTGCACGATCGGGACGCCGTTGCGAACAACCTCCACTTCCTCGCCCGCGCCCACTCTGCTAACGACGCTGGAGAACTCCCTGGCAACCTCAGTGGCAGTCAAGCGAGTCATGTCCCCAACATATCAGATAAATCTGATCTCGCTCGGACGCCAGGCGGCATCGAACCTACATCGAAGATGTTTCTGGTGCCGCCTTTGACCAAGTCGAGGTGACGATCACACGGCGGCAGAGCCAGGGAAACGGCTCTTGTTCTTGTTCAGCCGAGGCGGCAGCCCTTCACAAAGACCCCGCCCGTCGAGGCCATGCGTTCGTGTTGACCCCCTCGAGTTCGATGGCTGCCACAGCGCTGAAGCAACTCAACCCCGACATCTCGCGCACCGCACCTCAGCTGTCTCTCGAATTACCGCAATGGGAGAACCGGCAGCGCGGGGGTCGACTGGGGCAGCTCAGCGGACCGCGTCGGCCCAGTCGCGCAGCCGGTCCGAGAACTGCGGCGTGGCTGCGCTCACCTCAACGACCGCATCGGCCGGGACGTTCGCCCTGCGGGCGGCAGTCAGGATCGCGTCGGGCGACGGCGCCTCATAGAGGCAATAGGTGCGTCGCCGGTCGGCGCTCAGGAACGAGAAGAGCCAGCGGACTCCCTCGTCGCTGTTGACCTCCTCGATCAGCTCGACGTCCTCATCCGTGAGGTCGAGCTGATCGGCGAAGCTGCGCTCGATCACGTACAGGGCCATCGATTGATCGTAGCGAGGATTTCCGCTCAGACCGAGGCGAGTCCGTGCCGGTGGGCGTAAGACGCAGCCTCGGTGCGGTTCGCGCAGTCCGTCTTGCGCAAGATGCTCCGGATGTGGTTGGCCGCGGTGTGCTCGCTGATCGAAAGCTCCTCGCCGATCTCACGATTACTGAGACCCTTGGCGACCAGGTCCAGGATTTGCGCCTCGCGCGGGGAGAGCCCGCCGGGGAGGCCGGCGCCAGGGGCGGGAATACCGAGCGAGCGGATTTTTCCGAGCAGTCCTTCAATGCCGATCCGCTCGGCCAGGGTGGCGGCCTCGCCGAGCAGGGCCTCCGCCCGGCCGCGGGCCCCGCGGCCTCGTCCGAGTAGGAAGCGCCCGTACTCATAGGCCGTATGGGCCACCCAAGTCGACGCCCCCATTCGCCTGTTCTGCTCCATGGCCCGCTCGAAGTGCTCCTCGGCCCGCCCCGGTTCCCCCAGCGTCGCGGCGAGCATGCCCAGGTACCGGTCGGCGGTCCCGTAGCAGGCGACCAGGTGGCCGATCATTACGTTGGCCCCCGCGAGCGGCTCCAGCTCGGGGTAGACGATCGCCGCCATCGCCTCGTCGCCGAGCGCGGCGCAGGCGTCGGTCAGGTAGGCGAGCGTCGCCAGCCACAGCGATGTTCGGAAGCCGTCGATGCCCTCGGCGGCAAGCCTTGAGAGCTCTCGCCTCGCCTCGCGCTCCATGCCCAGCTCGGCGAGCACGGCGACGAGCCCGGGACGCCATGGCCCCTCGCGGTCGGCCTCACCGGCCAGGATCCTGACCGCCGGCGCGAGCTCTGCCAACCGCCCCTGCTCGCGGCGAACGCCGAACATCTGGATGCCATAGGTGCCCGATGCACCGCGCCCGGTCAACAGCTGGCCCCAATCGTGCGAGCGCCCCGCCATCGCCTCGGCTTCCGCGAGGTTCCCGTCGCAGAGGGCGATCGCGGACCCGTAGTGCTCGGCCACGTGGTACATGAATGGCTGCGCCGCCCGCTTGGCCATCTCACGCTGGGCGGCGACCTCGAGCCGGGCGGACTCGAGGTCGCCGAGGGCAACGAAGGTCGGCACGCGCCAGGCCATCGCCTCGGTGTGGGTCTCGGCGTCCCCCAGCTCCCCTGCCAGGTCCCTCGCCTCGGTCAGCATCGAGAGGATCTCCTCCAGCGGGGTCGTGCCGCGCGCCCAGTAGGAGCGGACCAACACCTTCGCCAGCGCGGCGCGATCCTCGCGACGGCGGGCCAGCGCGACGGCGTTTTCGCGCACGATCGCCCCGCGCTCGCGCTCTCCCCGAAAGTCGAGTGCTCGGGCGAGCCCAGCCAGCAGGCCGATCCGCAGCTCCCCGCTCGCCTCGTCCACCTCCGCAAGCGCCTCTTCGAGCAACTCGACCGCATCCCGGCTCGCGATCCCGGGCCGCCAGCAGGCCTCCTCGTAGCCGATCGCCGCCCGAGCAAGAAGCTCGGCGCTACCCAACTCGCGGGCGATCTCCGCCACTGACGCGAAGGCCTTCAAGCCATCGGCCGCCTTGCCCGCTCGATGGCTTGCCGAGCCGAGTTGGAGCAGGGCCTCGGCGCGCTCGGCCTCGTCCTCGATGCCGATCTCGATCGCGGTGCGCAACCGCATCGCGGCGTCGTCGAAGGCCAGCGCCGCGCTCGCCGCGCTCGCCGCGCGCAGGTTGTAGGCGATCGCCCGTTCGGCGCCGCCGAACGGCGCTGCGGCGCCGAAGTGATGGGCGAGGTCCGCGAGGCTGCGATCGGAGGCCGGCCCGGCGCTCTCGAGTGCCTCCGCGACACGGAGGTGAAGCTCGGCGCGGCGCAGGCGTGAGAGCCGGTCATAGAGCGCGCGCCGCATGATCTCGTGGGTGAAGCGCCAGGCCAGCCGCTTCGATGAAAGCTCCTCGATCATCCCGCTCGCCACCGCCTCCTCGAGCGCGGCGAGCAGCTCCGCCTCGGTGAGATCGGCAGCACGGCCAATCAGCTCGAACTCGAACTCGGGGCCAGCCGTTGCGGCGAGATCGAGCAGGTCCGCCGTTTTCGGAGCCAGGCGCGAGAGCCGCTGATTGACCAGCTCGCGGACGCTCTCCGGCGTACCCAGCGCCGACAGCGGCCGGGTGACGGTGAGGCGACCGCCGCTAACTTCAACCGTCCCGGACTCGACGAGCGCTCGCCACAGCTCGCAGACGAGGAACGCGTTGCCGCCGGTGAGATCGCGGATCGTGGTTGCGAGTCGGCGAAGCTCGGGCCCCGGGAGGCTCTCGGCGGCCTGACCGACGAGGTCGGCGATCTCCGCCTCAGAAAGCCCGGAGAGACGCATCCGGACCACGTCGTCGGAGCGGCCGAGGTCAGCCAGCGTCTCGGAGAGCTCACCCGACGCGTCGGCCTCTGTGTCGCGGAAGGTCACCACCAGCAGCAGGTGGGCGTTCCAGGCCGAGCGCGTCAGGTGCCGCAGGAGGAGCAGCGTCGGCGTGTCCGCCCAGTGAGCGTCCTCGAGCACGAGCAGGACCGGCCTGGCGTGACCGGTGTTGTTGAGCAGCTCGGCGACGGCGGTGTGCAGGCGGTGGCGCTCAGTGTCCGGATCGGCCTCGACCGGCCGCGGCAACTCGCCGCCGATCCTCGACGGTAGATCGGGCAGCAGCCGGGTCAACTCGCCGCCACTGGCCCCGAGCGCGCCCCGCAGGTCCGCCGGCCCGGTCACCCGCACCAGCCGGTCAAGGGCCTCCACGAATGGTCCATACGGCGTCCGCACGACCGCGTCGCATGCTCCGTGGAGGACAAGTGCGCCGTCGGCGGCGGCCTGGCCCGCGAACTCGCGCACCAGGCGGCTCTTCCCTGCGCCCGGCTCGCCGGCCACCAGCACCAGCCGCCGTCCCTCTCCCTCGGCCCGCGGAAACACGGTCTGGAGCTTCCCCAGCTCCGCCGCCCGCCCGACGAAGGGGAGGCCCGGGATCGGACGGAGCGAGCCCGGCAGGCTCGGGATCTCGGCGTCCATGGAAAAAAGATAGTCAGTTTTGACCATTCCCACCGGGATCCGCCCAACGCTCGATCGTCCGAAATTGGGTCAGATCGGGTCATGACAGGAGAGGCCGGGCGGCCTAGCCTCGGCGAGGACAACCATGAGACGAGCCAGGAGGAAAACGTGAGCACCCCCGACGCAGTAATTCAGTCAGCCCGGGCCGAGATGCCCAGATTCGAGGGACAGCTGACCGGTCCCGAGGATGCCGGCTACGAGGAGGCGCGTAAGGTCTACAACGCGATGATCGACCGGCGTCCCGCGCTGATCGCGACCTGCACCGACTCCGAGGAGGTGGCGAAGGTCATCGCTTTCGCCAGCGCCCACGACCTTCCACTGGCGGTCCGCGGCGGCGGCCACAACGGCGGCGGGCTGGGGACCGTCGAGGGCGGTGTAGTCCTCGACCTTTCGGGACTGAAGGGCATCGAGGTCGACCCCGAGAGCCGGACGGTCCGGGTTGGAGGCGGCTGTCTGTGGGGCGAAGTCGATGCGGCGACCAACGAGCACGGGCTGGCGACGCCGAGCGGGATCATCTCGACCACCGGCGTCGGCGGCCTCACGCTGGGCGGCGGCCTCGGCCACCTGACCCGCAAATGCGGGCTCAGCATCGACAACCTGCTCGAGGCCGACGTCATCCTCGCCAACGGCGAGCAGGTACGGGCCGCCGAGGACGAGAATCCCGACCTCTTCTGGGCGATCCGCGGCGGCGGCGGCAACTTCGGCGTCGTCACCTCCTTCGTCTTCCGGCTGCACGAGGTAGGCACGATCGTCGGCGGTCCGACCTTCTGGGCGGTCGAGGACGGCGCCGAGGTATTGGCGGCCTACCGCGACTTCCTGCCCAACGCCCCCAGGGAGCTGAACGGGTTCTTCGCCTTCGCCTCCGTCCCCCCGGCGCCGCCGTTCCCCGACGAGCTCCACCTGCGCAAGGTCAGCGGCATCGTCTGGTGCTACTCGGGCGACCCGGCAGATGCCGCCGAGGCTATGGCCCCGCTGCTGGAGGCAACCCCGGAGCCGCTGCTGCACGGGCCACAGGAGATGCCGCTGCCTGCGCTCCAGAGCGCCTTCGATCCGGTCTACCCGGCCGGCGATCAGTGGTACTGGCGTGCCGACTTCGTCAAGGAGATCCCCGACGAGGCCGTTGCGGCCCATGCCAAGTTCGGCACCGAGATGCCCACCTGGAAATCGACCATGCACCTGTACCCGATTGACGGGGCCGCCCACGATGTCGGGCCGACCGATACCCCGTGGGCCTACCGCGACGCCAACTGGGGCTCCGTCTTCGCCGGCGTCGACCCCGACCCTGCCAACGCGGACAAGATCCGCAGCTGGTGCGTCGACTATTTCGAAGCCCTGCACCCCTACTCGGCCGGCGGCGCCTACGTGAACATGATGATGGACGAGGGCCAGGAGCGAGTACGGGCGAGCTACGGCGACAACTACGACCGCCTCACCCAGATCAAGGCCAAATACGACCCCGACAACCTCTTCCGGGTCAACCAGAACATCCAGCCGAATGCCTGACCGCGAATACGACGTCGTGGTCGTCGGGGGGAGTCTGGCCGGGTGCGCGGCGGCTCGCCTGCTGGCGCTGCGGGGGGCTCGCGTCGCCGTGGTGGAGAAGCGCCCCGAGCTCGACGCCTACAAGGTCATCTGTACCCATAACATCCAGGCCAGTGCGGTGCCGGCAATCGAGCGCCTCGGGATCGGGCCGGCGATCGCCGGCGCCGGCGCCGTTCCGGTCCAGACCGACATCTGGACGCGCTACGGGTGGATACGCCCGCCGGACCGGGGCCTGCGCAGCTTGAACCTGCGCCGCTCGGTCCTTGACCCGATCGTACGCCGGCAGGCGATCGAGACTGCGGGCGTGGACTACCTGCCCGGCCTCACGGCGGTGGGACTCGAGGGCGATGAGCAGATCGAAGGCGTCCGCGTCTCGGGGCATGGGGACAAGGAGAGACCGCTGAGGGCAAGGCTCGTGGTTGCTGCCGACGGACGTGATTCGCAGGTGGCGCGGATGGCGGGTATCTCGGGGCGTGTCCGACCCCACAAGCGCTTCTGCTACTTCTCCTATTTCAGGGACGTCCCGCTGCGCGATCCCAACCGGGGGATGGTCTGGTTCAGCGACCCCGACATGGCCTACGTCAACCCCAACGAGGAGGGCGTCTCGATGGTCGCGGTAGTGCCGGCCAAGCGACGGCTGGACGAGTTCCGCGGCAACCCGGAGGCGGCGGTTCGCGCGCATGTTCGGAGCCTGGCGGATGCTCCGAGCCTGGACGGCGCGCGCCCGATCGCGAAATGGTTCGGAAAGCTCGAGATGCCGAGCACGATCCGCCCCGCCGCGGCACGGGGGATGGCGTTTGTCGGCGATGCCGCCCAGGCGTCCGATCCGATTTTCGGCGTCGGCTGCGGCTGGGCCTTCCAGTCGGCGGATTGGCTGGCCGAGGAGGTCGGCCCGGCTCTGCACGGATCCGATCGGGAGCTGGGTAGAGCCCTGAAGGCCTACGCGCGTCGCCACCGCCGCGAGCTCGGCGCCCATCATTGGCTCATCTCCGACTACTCGAGCGCGCGACGCTTCTCGCCGATCGAGAAGCTGGTCTATTCGACCGCGGCACGCGATGCCGAGCTGGCCGGGCGGGTCGAGGACTTCGCCACCCGCTCGATTGGTGGGATCGCGGGCACCCGGCGGATGGTCACTCGGGCGTCGTTAGTGCGGCTTGGGTTCGCCGGCTGAGCCGACAGCGCGGGGCTTAATCTCCCGCGAGGTGTCAGGCGTCGAGGATCCCGAGTACGCCCTCAGTTCGTCGAGCAGCGACGAACATGAGCGGCTAAGCCGCCAGTCCACTGGCACCAGAGGTCTTCACCCGCTTCCTTTTCCTGCAAGCCGGCATCGAACCCGGTACGCGGGTGATCGATGTCGCTGCGGACCAGGAACGTGAGCTCCTCCTCTCCGAGCTGGTGGATCCCAGCGGCACCGTGCTCGGAATCGAGCGAGATGAGGAAGCGCTCGAGGCCGCGCAGGGCGAGCAGGCAAGCATGGCTCACCAACGTCTCCTTCACGCTCGGCTACTTCACGAGTTCGAGCCCCTCGGGGGGAGCCATTGACGCGCTCGCGGGCGGTTCGTGCTCATGTACCAGGGCGATCCACCGGCAGCCGTTGCCGCCGCAGCGCGGCATCTGCGGCGTGCGGGATCAAGCAGTTCACCCATCCAGCCGGGTCGAACCAGCGGCACTCCGCAATTTGGACGACGGCCAGGGCGCGGATGGGCCGGCCGTTTTTGGCCAGTCAATCCGGGACCTGAATCGGGCCAAACAATTGACGCCAGACCAAAGGTGCCCTTTGACCCTTATCAGCAGGCCGGATGGGAAACCGGGGTTCGATTCCCGTCGCGGTATTCGCGGGTTCTACGGCCGCGGCTGGATGTTCTGGTTCACTCCAGAGGATCAGCCACGAAGTGAGAGCGCTTCCTCGTGATGGGTGAGGGCGATCGTGGCGGCGATGCGCAACAGCTCGCTCTCGGAGTTCGCGAGGATCTCATGGCCGATCGTCGTGTGGCGCTCCATCTCCTTTGTTTGGCCCGCTCCTTGTAGGAGCCGAACCTCTCGACCCATGGGGGGCCTACCGGTCCCCGAGCGTGAGCGCGCCCGGAAGGATCGCCGACTTCCAACAGCCCGCTCTCTCAGGCGTTCGTGACGTCTTTGGGCGGGGCATCTATGAAAAACTCGCTGGCTTGAAGCATGGCGCCATCGGCGCGCTCGATGAGGCTCACGAGGGTGTCGTCGTCTTCGAGCGCCGCCACGCCTGTGCTGATCGATACACCTGGATGGGACTTACCGCTCAAATTGGCTGCGCGCGGCGGTTCTGGGAGCAAACGACGGCATCCTTTCCGTCTCCAGTCTCGTCCTTGGCGTGGCAGCATCGGGCGCGTCGGGCAGTGTGATCCTTACCGCAGGTATCGCGGGACTGGTGGCCGGGGCCTCATCAATGGCCGCCGGGGAGTACGTCTCGGTCAGCTCGCAGCGAGACACCGAACGCGCAGACCTACGTCTCCGAGGAGCGGGAGCTCAGCAACGATCCCAAGGGGGAGCTTCGCGAGCTCACGGGAATCTATGAACGCCGCGGCCTGCCGACGGAGCTCGCTCGAGAGGTCGCACTTGCTCTCTCCGAGCGCGGTGCCCTAAAAGCCCACGCCCGAGACGAGTTGGGTTTGGATGAGAAAAGACGCGCCCGACCGGTGCAAGCTGCGAGTGCGTCGGCGCTTTCGTTTGCCTCTGGTGCGGCACTGCCGCTGATTGCAGTCGCAATCGCTCCCTCCGCGTCCCGTGCCCTCGCCTGTGTCTTCGTGACGCTCCTCTCGCTCGCCCTATTGGGCGATCTGGGTGCTCGCCTCGGCGGAGCGCCGAGGTTGCCTGCGATGACTCGCGTGCTCATTTTGGGAGCCGCCGCCATGGCGATCACTTCCGGGGTCGGAGCGCTGGTCGGTACGACCGTTTAGCCGCGCTCAAGAAGCTAACGGCGCTCCAGGCGGGGACGAAAGGGCCTGTCGATCAGCAGCGGAGAGCGACGAGAGATACGGCGCCAGATATTTGCCGACGATCTTGCCGTCATCGGACCAGGGTGGAGCGTCGCTGAAGGTCGATGTCTCCCCGTGACCCCCGGCCAGCTTCCCGTACAGGTATTTCGGCTCCTCGCCAGTCAGCAGCTTCGCGCGCAGGATCGGCTCAAACGGATGGGGCTCGACCGGGCTTCCGATCTGAGATGCGATCGCCTCAGCCGCAGCGTCTGCCTGCTGCGTCGCGATCCCGCCCTGCTTGACCGGGAACGCGGTTACGTCGCCGGCGGCGAGGACGTGCTCAAGGCCCACAACCCGTCCATGTGAGTCGACGGGAATGAACCCATCCGCATCGTGGAGAAGACCCTCGATCCGCCTGCCTCCGAGGCGCGGGAGGCTGAGTACAGCGTCGGCCTCAATCGGATCGCCCGGCGCGGTGAACAGTCGTCCACGCTCGAATCTGACCGGATGAACGCCGGTGACGATCTTGATGTCGCGCTCGGTAAGGAATTGCTCCATCTGCTCGCTGGCCCGGACCCCGAAGAGTTGAAGAGGCGCATCCTCCGGGGTGACGATTACCAGTTCCGCGCCCGGATCTCCTGTTCCCTGCAATTGCGAGGCGGCAAGAAGCGCCAACTCATAAACCGGCAATGGCCAGCAGGACCCGCCTGGCACCGTGAAGATCACCTTTCGCAGCGTGCCCGCCTCAAGATCACGCAGGACGCGCGCGGCGCCGGCTTCATCGGATACCCCCCAGAAGGTGACGGCGCCCGGCATGGCCGAGAGCATCTTGGTGCCGCAAGCCACGACCAGATAGTCGTAGGTGATCTCAGCCCCATTGCCTGGGTTGATGCGCTGCCCGTCGGTGTCCACCGATGCGACGCTGGCGAGGCGGAAGGAGGCGCCACAGCGCTCGGTCAGGTCATGAAGATCGAACTCCAGCACCTTGCCTACGCCGAAGGGCTCGGTGACGGCCAAGGGCCGGTAGAGGAACTCGCTGCGGGGCGCGTAGAGCTCGATCTCGGCTCGATCGCCGACGAGGTCGCCCAGGGCGAGCATCGCCTCCAACCCCGCAACACCGCCGCCGATGATCACCACTCGAGGTCTGGGGCCGCCCTGCCCCGCGTGACGCTCCATGCCATTCAGACTACATCGGCACCAGCAGGCGTAAATCCGGGCTAAGTACGGATCTGACTCCGTAGCCATCCCGACCTCGGGACGTGAAGCTCAGAGCAACATGTTGGCGCCTGCTTTACTCATCGCGGATGGGCGAGTGCACGGACGCGGAACTTGACGGTCTTCTGGCCTATTGGGAGGCAGCCAACTACCTCACCGTCGCCCAGATCTACCTGCAGCGGAATCCTCTGTTGCGGGAGGCGCTCCGCCCCGAGCACATCAAGCCACGCCTGCTCGGCCACTGGGGCACCTCGCCAGGACTGAACCTCGTCTACGCCCAGCTGAACCGGCTGATTCGCGCCACAGGCACCGACGTCCTCTTCGTCGCCGGGCCTGGTCACGGCGGCCCGGCGGTGGTGGCAAACGTCTACCTCGAGGGCACCTACTCCGAGCTCTACCCCAAGGCCTCGATGGATGAAGCGGGGTTGCTGCACCTGGTGCGCCAGTTCTCGACGCCCGGTGGGATCCCCAGCCACGTCAGCGTCCCCACCCCCGGGTCGATCCACGAGGGCGGCGAGCTGGGCTATGCCCTCGTTCATGCCTTCGGCGCCGCCTTTGACAATCCCGACCTCCTCGTAACCTGCGTGATCGGCGACGGCGAGGCGGAGACCGCTCCGCTTGAGGGCTCCTGGAAGGGGGTGCGCTTCCTCAACCCGGCGCGCGACGGGGCGGTGTTGCCGATCCTGCACCTCAACGAGAACAAGATCTCCGGCCCGACCGTCCTCGGCCGGGCTCGCGATGAGGAGATCGCGCAACTGCTCGCCGGGCAGGGATACGAGTGCCGAATGGTCGCCGGCTCCGACCCGCGCCAAGTGCACCGCGACTTTGCCGCGACGCTCGAAGATTGCCACGCAGGGATCACCGCGATCCAGGCCGAGGCGCGGGCGGGAGGGGTGCCGACGCGGCCGCGCTGGCCGGCGATCGTCCTGCGCACGCCCAAGGGTTGGACCGGCCCGGCGCTCGTCGACGGCAAGCAGATCGAGGGGACCTTCCGCGCCCACCAGGTGCCTTTGGGACAGGTCCGGGAGAACCCGGAGCACCTGGCGATGCTCGAGGAGTGGATGCGCGGCTACCGACCGCAGGAGCACTTCGATCGGGGCGGCCGTCTCGTTGCCGAGCTGGCGGCGCTCTGCCCGGAGGGAGAGAAGCGGATGGGCGCCACCTCCCATGCCAACGGCGGCCGCCGCCTCGTCGCGCTGCAGGTTCCCGACCCCGCTGGCTACGCCATCGAGGTGAAACGCCCGGGCGCCGAGCGCGCCGAATCGACCCGCCGCCTTGGCGAGCTGCTGCGAGACGTCTACTCCGCCAACGCCGAGTCGGCCAACTTCCGCCTCTTCTGCCCCGATGAGACCAACTCCAACCGCCTCGGCGCGGTGTTCGAGGTCGAGGAGCGCTGCCTGATGGACGCCCGTCCCGAAGACGAGGACGTCTCCCCGGAGGGCCGGGTGATGGAGGTCCTCTCCGAGCACAACTGCCAGGGCTGGCTCGAGGGCTATCTGCTGAGCGGCCGCCACGGCCTCTTCGCCACCTACGAGGCCTTCGCGATGGTCTCTGCCTCGATGGCGATCCAGCACACCAAGTGGCTGGAGGCCGCCGCGGCGGTTAAGTGGCGCGCTCCGGTCGCCTCGCTCAACGTCCTCCTCACCTCGACCTGCTGGCGAAACGATCACAACGGCTTCAGCCATCAGGGGCCGGGGCTGATCGACACGATGATCGCGATGAAGGGCGAGGTGGTCCGCGTCTACTTCCCGCCCGACGCCAACTGCCTGCTCTCGGTAGCCGAGCACTGCCTGCGCAGCCGCGACTACGTCAACCTGATCGTGATCGACAAGCAGCCCGAGCTTCAGTATCTGGACTACGAGGCGGCGTGCGCCCACTGCGCGGTAGGAGCGTCCAGGTGGGACTGGGCGAGCACGGACGGAGACGAGGAACCCGACATCGTGCTCGGCTGCACAGGCGATACCCCAACGCTGGAGACGCTGGCGGCGGCCTGGCTGCTTCGCACCCACCTTCCGCAGCTGCGGGTGCGGGTGGTCAACGTCGTCGACCTGATGGTCCTCTTTCCCCCGGAGGTGCACCCCCACGGGCTCTCCGAGCAGGACTTCGTCGGGCTCTTCGGCGAGGACGCCGACGTCGTGATGGCATTCCACGGCTACGCCCGGGCCCTTCACCAGCTCCTGCACGGCCGGCCTCACCCGGGGCGCTTCCACGTCAGGGGCTTTACCGAGCAGGGAACGACGACCACGCCCTTCGACATGGTCGTGCTGAACCGGATGAGCCGCTACCACCTGGTCCTGGAGGCACTTAGGCGTGCCCGTCGTGCGCCCGAAGACAGTGCAGCCCTGGAAGAGCACTGCCGCGAGATGCTCGCCCGCCATGAGGCCTATATCCGCGAGCACCTCGAGGACATGCCGGAGATCCGCGACTGGACCTGGGAGGGCTGAGCGGTGCCGGCGGGGACCGGGAGGGTCCTGGTCGTAAACGCCGGCTCCTCCAGCCTCAAGCTGAGTGTCCTCGAGGAGGGCGACGGGTTGGTAGCCCATGCAGACCGCGGCTTCACCGACGATGAGCGTGAGCTGGAGCAGGCGTTCGGGGCGATCCTGGCCGAGGCGTCGCCGATCGGCGCGGCGGGACACCGGGTCGTACATGGTGGCGATACGTTCACTGGAGCAGTCGAGCTGGATGCCGATGCCGAAGCCCAACTCGACCAGCTCACCGACCTCGCCCCGCTTCACAACCCGCCTGCGCTGAGCGCGATCCGGGTGCTGCGCAGGCTTTGCCCCGAGCTGCCGGCGGTGGCCTGCTTTGACACCGCCTTCCACGCGACGCTGCCGGCCGCGGCGGCGACCTACGCGGTTCCTCGCTCATGGTTGGAGCGCTGGGCGCTGCGTCGCTACGGATTCCACGGCCTCTCCCATGCCTACGCCAGCCGTCGGGCGGCGGAGCTGCTGGGGCGCCCGCTCGCGGAGCTGCGGCTGGTCACCGCGCACCTCGGCGCCGGCGCCTCGCTCGCCGCGGTCAAGGGCGGCCAGTCGATCGAGACAACCATGGGCTTCACGCCGCTGGAGGGATTGGTGATGGCGACCCGCTCGGGCTCCGTAGACCCCGGGCTGCTCCTCTGGGTGCAGCGACACAGTGGCCTCGGTGCCGAGGAGATGGAGCAAGAACTGGACCGCGAGGCCGGCCTGCGGGGGCTCTCGGGTCACTCAGACATGCGCGAGGTTCTCGCCGGGGTCGATGCCGGTGATGGCAGCTGCCGGCTGGCGTTAGACGTCTACGTCCACCGCCTGATCGCCGCGGCGGCGGCGATGGCGGCGGCGATGGGTGGCCTCGACGCCCTGGTCTTCACGGGCGGCGTCGGCGAGCACGCGGCCCCGGTTCGGGCCGAGGCCTGCAAGGGGCTGGCCTTCCTCGGCCTCGCGCTCGATTCAGAAGCCAACGGCGAGGCAAACGGCGACCGGTTGCTCTCACCACCCGGCGCCCGCGCCGCGGCCGTGCTCGTCACGGCTCGGGAGGACCTCGAGATCGCCCGTCAGGTGCGAGCGGCGCTCTCCTCTGCGTGAACGATCAGGACCGGGATAGGGCTGGCCTGGGAGACGTGCTGGCTGACGCTTCCCAGGAACAGGGACTTGACCTCGCCGCGCCCGCGTGAGCCGATCACGACGAGGTCATGGCCCCCAGAGGTAGCCTCTTTGACGATCTCCTCAGCCGCGCGTCCGGTGAGGAGCTTCAGCGTCGCCCGCACATCGTCGGGAAGCGCTTGCGCGGCATCGTCGAGCTCCTCGCGATAGGAGGCTTCAATCCCTTCCTGGAGCTCCCTCATGTTGATCGGTGGCGCCACAGGACCGCCGAGAACCCAGGCCGAGGGGTTGGGGGCCACGCTGAGAACGGTCAGCTCGCCATCTCCCGCCCGTGCCAGGTCGGCCGCCTCCTCGAGAGCCCGTCTCGCATGGGCCGAGCCATCGAAGGCAACAAGAATTCGACTGAACACTTCATCCTCCTCTGTCCTGTAGGTCAGGGACTGGACATGCGGGGCTCTTGAACACCCTGGCAGAAACGCTAACCAGAAGCGTGTCCGGGATGGGCTCGCAAACGGCGCAATCTATGGCTGGGAAAGTCGCCGCCGAAGTCGGCCTCGTCCAGCAAGGGGCCCGGCCGCGGACACTATCTCGAGCAGCTGCCGGCAGACATCGCCTCCAGCTCGGAGAGCCGTCATCTGCGCGGCTGCCCGCACTTCATCATCAATCTGCAGCGGCAACCTCTGGGTCGGCGGTCCCGACGCCCTCCTGAAGCGGCGCTGCTCTCCGGCCCGCCGGCGGTCGGGCGATCCTCGCCGAGCGTGGCGGGCTGCTCGTCCACGACAGCGGCAGGGTCGAGACCGTCGGACCGCATAGCCGGGGGATTCGGTTGCCCGTAGGGATACTTCGGGTTTCCCGCAGAACTGATTGACAAGGAGAGTTCAGGCTATAGCGTTGCCTCAACCAGTCCAAAAGGTGGGAGGCAAACGGACACGATGGCATCCGTACCTGTGGTCTCAGGCGCGCTTTTTGACCTGAACCACCCCGCGCATTACGTGCACTGGCATTTCTTTCAGATGTCGGTGGGGAACGTCGTGGTGATCTTGCTGATGATCGTAGTGTTCATCGCCGCGATCCTGCTGCCCTTCCCGAAGCATCGGAAGGTGCCGTGAGCGAGGGCGAGGCGCACGACGTTTCGCCCGAGGAGCGGCAGATGTGGACGACCTGGGTGCGCGAGCGCGCGGTCGGCGCTCTGCCGCCCGAGAAGCTCCTCCCCGACCGCCAGCCCTCCTACGTGTCCTCGTGGATCTACGTCTTCGGCGTCGTCACGATCGCGGCGCTGATCGTCGTCGTCGCCTCCGGGATCATCCTCGGCCTGAAGGGGCCGGAATGGTGGCACGTCTCGGGCGTCGGGCACTTCTTCAACAGCATCCACCTCTGGGCGGTGGAGCTGTTCTTCTTCGCGATGGTCGTCCACCTCTGGGGGAAGTTCTTCATGGGCGCCTGGCGCGGCGGGCGGGGGCGCACCTGGGTGACCGGCGCGGTCACCTTCCTGGTCGCGATCGGCGCCGCCTTCACCGGCTACCTCTCCCAGCAGAACTTCGACTCGCAGTGGATCGCCACCCAGGGCAAGGACGGCATCAACTCGATCGGGGTCGGCGCGTTCTTCAACGTCACCGACTTCGGCCAGATGTACACGTTCCACGTGATCCTCCTGCCGGTGGTCGTGGTCGCGCTGGTTATCGCGCACGTGCTGCTCGTCCGCCGCCACGGCGTTGTGCCGCCCTACCCGGCGAAGGCGGCCAAGCCGGCGACTCCGCCGTCAGCGCAGCCGGCGCCGAGCGAGGGCGGTGCACCGTGAGCGCGACGAGCCCGGCACCGGCGAGCCCAGACGACGCCGCTCCATGGCAGGGTCCCTGGGTTCGCTATGACCTGGTCAAGGAGTTCGTCATCGCGCTCGTGGCGGTCACGGTGCTCGCGGTGCGCACTCACCATCCTCTTCTCCTCTCCCGATGACCCGGCGACGACGATCCAGAGCTGGGCGAAGGCAGACCCCGCCGACTTCCTCGCCACCGCGGTCACCGAGCTTGACGGGACCAGCGACGTCGCCACCTACGGCCCGCCCTACAACAACGCCGCCGGCGCTCGCAAGAAATCGCTTCGATCTCGCCCGAGGAAGCGGTCGGCGTCCACATCCCGATCGACACGGCGAAGGACTACGTGATCGAACCGCTGAAGGAGATCCCCGCCGACCCCCGCTTAAAGCTCGCCCTCGCCGCCTACCGGGCGGCGCCCCCCAGGCTGCAGAGCGCCTGGGCCAACGCCTATGAAGAAGCCCTTCCCAAGGCCCGCTTCCTCGGTGGCGTCCCGATCCTGCCCCCGGGCCGCTACGGACCGGTAGCTCCGATGATGGCGGCGCTGCTCGGGCTGGCCCAGAGCGGCGGGCTGGACGGCGCCCTGGTGGCCGCCAACCACCGCTTCTATGAGACCAACTACACCAAGCCGCTGCTCTTCCTCGCCGGCGGGACCTACTTCGAAGAACGCGCCGAAGCCCAGCACCTGCTCGGCACCCAGTGGGGGATGATGAATGAGACCGGCAGCTACCCCGGGCAGGTGTGGCTCTGGCTCTACACCTTCTGGTATCAGGTCGAACCGTTCAAGAGCTCTGAAAGCGGCGACCTGCTGGTCTTCCTCGTGATGGGGATCCTCAGCCTCACCCTCATCTGCATACCGTTCATCCCCGGCCTGCGGGACCTGCCCCGCCACCTGCGCGTCTACCGCGCTATCTGGCGCGAGCACTACCGCGAAGTCGAGGGCTGAGCCCCGGCCCGCGGCCCGGTCAACTTGGCCGCCAGCAGGATCGCGGCGAGAGCCGCTGAGAGGACGAGTACGAGCAGGAGCCAGGGTCCTTGGGGATCAAGGTGGGCCCGTTGCGCGAGGTGACCGCTACGATGGGACACGCTAGGAACGCAGCCACGCCTTCGCCGAGGGCTGCGGAGACGCCCACAAGCCGCTGCGCTCTTAACGTGCCCCAGAAGGCGAGGACTCGATGCTCCAGCAGGTAGCCGTCGGCCGTTGGTCACTCGATGCCTACCGGGACATAGTTCCGGATTACATTCTCGAGGAGCTACGCGCCCATGCTCGCGCCTTGAAGGGAGCTCGCATCCTGCACATCAATGCAACCGCCTACGGGGGTGGGGTGTCTGAGCTCTTGCGCTCCTCCGTACCCTTGCTGCTTAATCTTGGACTCACGGTTGACTGGGAGGTCATCACTGGGCGCCAGGATTTCTTTCGGGCCACCAAGGCGCTGCACAACGGTCTTCAGGGGGCGCCGCAAGCGCTGAGTGAGGCAGAGCAAACGGCCTACCTGGACTGTGCGCAGGAGAACGCGGAGGCGCTTGACGGCAACTATGACTTCATCGTCGTGCACGATCCTCAGCCCGCTGCGCTGCCGATGCTTCACGGCAGGGGAGATGCCCGCTGGGTCTGGCGTTGTCACATCGACACCTCCGAGCCCAACTCCGATATCTGGGCGTTCTTGCGGCCTTACCTTGCTGAATTTGACGCCGCAGTGTTCACGATGGCTGAGTTCGTTCCACCCGACCTGCCGGTCGAGCATGTCGAGGCCATCGCCCCGGCGATCGACCCGCTCAGCCCCAAGAACCTCGACCTCGACGTCAATACGGCGCGACAGATCCTTGATTGGATCGGTGTGGAGCTTCCCGGGCGACTTGTCACACAGATCTCGCGCTTTGACGCTTGGAAGGACCCGCTGGGCGTTATAGCTGCCTACCGCCTCGTGCGCGAGGAGATCCCCGAGCTACAGCTCGCCCTTGTCGGCTCGATGGCGCTCGATGATCCCGAGGGCTGGGAGGTGTATGGACAGGTCTCAGAGCACGCCGCTCAAGATCCGCTGATTCACCTCTACACCAACCTCACCGGTGTCGGCAATGTCGAGGTCAACGCCTTTCAGCGCCTCTCCGAGGTCGTCGTGCAGAAGTCGATTCGCGAGGGCTTTGGGCTTGTGGTCTCCGAGTCGCTGTGGAAGGGTACGCCTGTGGTCGCCGGTCGCGCCGGTGGCATCCCCATGCAGATGCCGGAGGGGATCGGTGGACTACTGGTCGACTCCGTCGAGGAGTGCGCTGCTGGGATGCTGAGGCTTCTGAGGCACCGCGAGTTGGCAGATCAGCTTGGCCAAAGCGGACGCGCTCACGTACGGGAGCACTTCCTGCTGCCACGCCTGTTGATGGAGGAGCTTAGGCTTTTATCCACGCTCGGTTCCCCATTCCGGCCAGTCAGCGGTTGATGCCACCCGCCGCGGGCTGAGTCCACCGATCCCATTCGCGGACCACAGGGCCTGGTACACGCGGTATGAAAGATAAGTGTGTCGGTCGCCGAAACGAGACTGTTACACTGCCTGACTCTAACGGCGAACGTCTACTCGCTGAGCCCGGCAACTGGTGGGAGGTCTCCCTTAGCGCTCATGGTCCGTGTCAGCCGTGGGCTTACTGTAAGAGGCTCTTTGAGCAGAAGCGTGAGGGAGAATCGGCAGCGGCAACAGCAGGCCGCGACCATACTGCCACTCCGTCGCTGTGGAGACGATGGATAACAACCCGTGGACGGTGACGATCGAGGGTGGGGCCGCGGTATTAGATCTATCCGGCTGCAATGCATCAACATCAGCCAGGCACACTGAGTCAGGCTCCGCCGCGTGCCGGGCGGCCCCTTCCTCAGGTCTCGACGATGCCGCGCTCGAGCGCGTAGCGGACCAGCTCAGCCCGGCTGGAGAGCCGCAGCTTCTGCAGGATGTGGGCACGGTGGCTCTCCACCGTGCGGATGCTGAGGAAGAGCTGCTCGGCGATCTCCGCATTGGTGTGGCCCAACGCGATCAGGCGCAGCACCTCGCGCTCGCGCTCGCTGAGGCCGTCGGCGCGGTCGGAGTCCGGCTCAGATGCCAGTCGCGCGCCGAGCGCCGGTTGCAGGTAGGTGTCGCCTGCGGCGGCGGTGCGCACCGCCTGCACCAGCTCCGTGTCGGCGGCATCCTTCAGCACGTAGCCGCGCACCCCGGCCTGCAGCGCCTTGCGAGCGAAGGCCGGCTCGTTCTGCATCGTCAGGACGACGATCTCGGTCGCAGGGGAGGCCTCCTGG
Source organism: uncultured Solirubrobacterales bacterium (assembly GCA_963803755.1). Classification (GTDB taxonomy): domain Bacteria; phylum Actinomycetota; class Thermoleophilia; order Solirubrobacterales; family 70-9; genus CAVUPF01. The sequence continues at coordinate 318,321 of CAWDNP010000007.1, read as the reverse complement.
ATGTCCGGCAATGCCTCCAGGCTCGAGCGGCCCGGCATGTTGAGATCGAGGATCAGCACCGTCGGCTTGTGCCCTCGCACGTAGCGGACGGCCGTGTCGGCATCGCCCGCCTCGGCGAGGACCTCGAAGTCGGACTCGGCCTCGAGCAGCATCCGCAGGGCCCTGCGCACGACGGTGTGGTCGTCCGCCAGGACGATCGTCGTCGTATCAGCGCCCGGGCCCTCTGAGGCGCGTGCGGTGGGCATCGCGATCAGGTTACCTTTGCCTTCAGCGTCATCGCGGCGCAGGTTCATGTACCCATCTAAGCGTGCAGTGCCGCTTTGAGCATCCGTGTTTTCCCGCTTCTCTCGTCGGGCCATTACTGTCTTAGTCCAGTCGGGCTTGCCTGGGCCAATCGGCAGCCGGCGCACTAGCATGCGGGCCAAGCGATGAGTCGAAGGTGGCGCTGAAGTGGCGAGGGACTCCCAACCAAGTGGCGCACTCGATGAGTCCCGGCTCCATGGGCTGATCGAGGTCGGCCCCAACCTGATGGCTGAGCTCGACTCCGAGGCGGTATTCGACCGTGTCTTGGAAGTCGCCTGCGAGCTGACTGGCGCCCGCTACGCGGCGCTGGGAGTGCTCGACAGCGACCGGCAGGGGCTGGAGCGCTTCATCACCCGCGGGATCGACGAGAAGACCAGGGAGGCGATCGGCAGCCTGCCCCGCGGGCACGGAGTGCTCGGCCTCCTGATCGAGCACCCTGAGCCGCTGCGACTCCGAAACGTCGGTGATCACCCCCGCTCCTACGGGTTCCCTCCCGGCCACCCGCCAATGACTAGCTTCCTCGGCGTGCCGATCGTGATCCGCGGCGAGGCCTGGGGCAACCTCTACCTGGCCGAGAAGGCGGGCGGCGGCTTCGACGAGGCCGACGAGCAATCGGTGTCGATCCTCGCCAGCTGGGCGGCGATAGCAGTAGAAAACGCGCGGCTCTACCACCGCGTTGAGAGCCAACGCGATGAGATGGAGCGCGCCGTCCGCAGCCTCGAGGCCACCGCCGAGATCGCCCGCGCCGTCGGCGGAGAGACCGATCTCGACCGGATCCTGGAGACCATCGTCAAGCGGGGGCGGGCCCTGGTCGAGGCGCGCTCGATGCTGATTCTCCTGCGCGAAGGCGAAGACATCGTCGTCGTCGCTGCCGCGGGCGAGTTCCCACAAGATCTGCTCGGGGAGCGCGCCAAGCTCAAGATGTCGATCAGCGGGCACGTGATCGCTACCCGCCGCGCAGAGCGGCTCGCGAATGTCAGTGACCACCTGCGCTTCGCACTTGGCCATCGGATCCACGCGCAGACGGGGTTGTTCGTGCCGCTCATCTACCGAGGGACTGCGCTTGGAGTTCTCAATGCCTTCGATCACGAAGGTGGGGCGGAATTCAGCCCCGAAGACCAGCGACTCTTGGAAAGCTTCGCCGCCAGCGCCGCGACTGCCGTCGCGACCGCGCAGTCTGTCGCTGAGCAGAGGATCAGTGAAAACATCGAAGCGGCCGAGCGCGAGCGTGGCCGCTGGGCCCGGGAGCTGCACGACGAGGCGCTTCAGAGCATGGGCGGGCTGCGGGTCCTCCTCTCCACCGCCCGCCAGGGAAGAACCGAAGGCGAAATGGACGAGCTGCTCTCCCAGGCGATCGAGCGGGTCGACCACACGATTGCCGAGATGCGGAGGCTGATCGCCGACCTGCGCCCGCCGACTCTCGACGAGCTGGGGCTTGCAGCGGCGCTGGAGGCGCTGGTCGAGCGGCTGAGCTGGGGGGAGGTACTCGATGTCGAGCTCCGGGCCGACCTCGACTATGAGGCCGGCCGCCACCCGACCCGCCTCTTCAACCAGGTCGAGGACACGATCTATCGACTGGTCCAGGAGGCGCTGAACAACGTGGTGAAGCATGCCGGTGTCGAGCGCGCGACGGTCAAGGTGAGCGAGGCCGAAGAGAGCATCCGGGTGCAGATAGAAGACGATGGAAGTGGGTTTGACCCCGACGGTGAGACCGACGGTTTCGGGCTGCGAGGGATGAGCGAGCGGGTGGCACTGGCGGGGGGTGCGTTGGAGGTAAGGAGCGAGCTGGGCGCCGGGACCATGATCGAGGCAACGCTGCCTGCGCGGCATCGCGACGACAGTCGCGATGCCGCGGACCCACATAAGAGGAGCGAGGTAGACAAGCGCTCCGCCGGTCTCCGCTGAAGTGGCTCGTCATGTCGATATGACTGAACCGATGATCGAGGTGGAGGCGGTGGCCAAGCGGTTCGGGTCAACCCAGGCGCTCGCCGGGGTTGACCTCGTCGCCGAGGAGGGCAGGGTGCTCGCTCTGCTCGGTCCCAACGGCGCGGGCAAGACGACCCTGGTGCGAATCCTTGCAACGCTGCTGAAGCCCGACCGCGGCCACGCCAGGGTCGCGGGATTCGATGTTGTTGCGGATGCCGGGAGGTTGCGTTCGATGATCGGGCTCACCGGCCAGTTTGCGGCCGTCGACGAGCTGTTGACCGGACGGGAGAACCTCGAGCTGGTCGGGCTCTTCTATCACCTGAGCAAGGCCGAGCGCCGCTCTCAGGCCCTCGATGTGCTGGAGCGCTTTTCGCTCACAGACGCTGCCGATAAGCTCGTCAAGACTTACTCGGGGGGGATGCGCCGCCGCCTTGACGTCGGCGCCAGCCTGATTGGCCGCCCACGGGTCCTGTTTCTGGATGAGCCGACGACCGGCCTTGATCCGCGCACTCGCAACGATGTTTGGCGCTTCATCGAAGAGCTCGTCGCCGCTGGTACGACCGTGTTACTGACGACCCAGTACATGGAGGAGGCCGAGCACCTCGCCCACCGCATAGTCGTGATCGACGCTGGCATGGTTGTTGCTCAGGGGACTGCCGCTGAGCTCAAGGACCAGATGGGCGGTGATGTGCTCGAAGCCCGCGTGGCAAGTCCGGGCGACCTCGATCGGGCCGCTGCGCTGATCGCAGAGCTTGGGCAGGGCGCTCCTCGCACCGATCCCGATCAGCGCCGGGTGAGTGTGCCGACCAAGGGCGCCACGAAGGTGCTTATAGCCGCCGGCCAGCGTTTGCAAGAAGACGGCATCGTCCTCGAGGACCTCGGCATCCGCCACCCCTCACTCGACGATGTGTTCCTGTCACTTACGGGCAACGGGGGCAGCCGCCAACTCGCCAGCGCGCAAGCCGATCACGGCTCACCCCGCGCGACACGTCCCGGCACTCAACGAGCAGCCAGCGATAAGCGGCCCACGCTCGCGCGTGCGCCGCGGCCGAGCAGGGCGGCCGTTTGCGACACCGGAGGCGTCGCCAAACGCAACCTCCTGCGGATAGTGCGCAACCCGCGGTTGCTGGTGATCTCGGCACTCCAACCGGCATTGCTGCTCGTCCTCTTCCGCTACGTCTTGGGCGGCGCGATCCACATTCCCGGCGGCAGCTATGTCGACTACATCGTCCCTGCCGTCTTTATCGAGGCCGTGATGATCGGCGGGATGGCCACGGCGATCGGCTTGGCAGATGACCTACGCAGCGGCATCATTGACCGTTTCCGCAGCCTGCCTATGGCCCGCTCGGCCGTCCTCGCGGGCCGCACCCTCGCCGACCTCAACCGCAGCCTGTTCTCGCTGGCCCTGATGATCGCCTTGGGGTTGCTCGTGGGGTTCAGTTTCCATGGCAGCTTCGGCGCCATCATCAGCGGCTTGGCGATAGTGATCGTCTTCGGATACAGCTTTTCCTGGGTCTATGCCACCATCGGCTTGGTTACAAAGGACCCTGAAACCGCCCAGGTCGCCGGCATACTGCCTTTCTTTGTCCTTGTATTCGCCAGCTCGGCGATCGTGCCGGTTTCAACCATGCCCGGTTGGTTGCAACCATTTGCTCGGCATCAACCGGTCAGCATCACGATCAACGCGGTGCGCGCCCTTCTTCAGGGCGAACCGGTGCACAATTGGGTGTGGCAGTCGCTCGCGTGGTCAGCGGGAATCTTCCTAGTGTTTTTCATGATCGCGGTGCATCTCTATCGCAACATCACCTCATAACCGCGTCCTCGCTTGAGCTCCGCCGACGGCGCTCGATACCTCCTCGCATCCCGTGAGCAGGTAGACCGCCGCTTGCCACTCGCCCATGTCGTCGGGGTAAAGCACCGAAGCCTCGGCGAAGCTCGGATCGGAGTTGCGCAGCAGGGCAAGCGCCGAGGCAAACCGCTGGCGCTCGGGCGGACCGCCGCTGAGCGGGGGTTGCAGTAGATCGGCGCCCGCAGAGCTCATTCGATGCTCCGTGACTCTAGCGTCGGGCGCGGTTCGGGCTGAGTGGCGTGGAACTTCCTCACGCCCGCCGCATCTCCCGCATCCGGGCGCGGCCCTCAGCGATGCGGCGGTTGACTTTGGTCTGGCGTCAATTGTTTGGGGATCATGCTCGATTGTTTGGCCCAATTCAGGTCGCTGTAAGCGAGTTTCAAAAAACGATCAGCGCCCTGCCCGGTAATGGAGCTGATGCGCTCCAGTGCGCGCCAGAGCAGCCCGTGCACCTGCCCCCTGACGCTGAAGCAGTTGGCCGGAGCGCACGATGGCAGCGCCAGGCCGCTTCTCCCGGACGCCTCACTCTGGCACGGGCACGGCGACCACCTCGAGCCCGTCGATTCCACTGAAGTCGTCTGGGTTGCAAGTGTAGATCGGAAGTTCGTTGGAAAGGGCTGTGGCGGCGATCATCGCGTCGTAGGCGCGCGCAGTCGCCTTGCGACCGGCCCTCCTCAGCGAGGCGGCAACTCGCCCGAAGGCACGGGCGGCGTCTGCATCGAACGGCAGGGGGTCGAAATCGCCCTCAGCCTGCTGGAGGTGGGCCTGGCGCACCGCTCGCTCACTCTCTTTGGCAGCGACGAGCGGGCCAATCGCGAGCTCAGCGAGGGTGACGGCGGTGATAAGCGGCTCGGCAGGCAGCGTCGTCGGATCCGTGATGCGCTGTAGAAGGATCACGGTGGAGGTGTCGAGGACCCCGCGAGCTGGAGGTAGCGCCTCGGCCGGTGTAGGCACCTCGCTCACAGACGGGCGTCGAGCAGGTGGTCGACGTCAGCACGCAGGGCTACAGGGTCCACGGCTGGCAGGCGACGCCAACGGGTCAAAAGGCCTTCGACCGAGAGCGAAGGGCGCACCGCGCGCAGCTCGGCGACCGCCCTGCCCGAACGCGTGATGGTGATCCGCTCGCCGCGCGCGGCACGGTCGATCACCTCACCGCCATGGTTGCGCAGGTCTCTGATGCTGACCTTAGACATATGAGTAGCGTATCACACGTGATACACGTCGCTTCATCGTGTTGTCTCATGGTCGAGTAGTGGACCATGTGGACTAACCTTGGTATCTTGAGCCGATGGCCGAGAGCGTCACCATCCACGAGGCCAAGACGCAGTTCTCCAAGCTCGTGCGCCGCGCTGAGGCGGGGGAGGAGATCGTGGTGCGTCGTGGTTCTGAGCCAGTCGCCCGCATTGTCCCGCTGAAAAAGCGCGGCGGGGTGCGGGGCTTCGGCTCGATGAAGGGTGAGATCTGGATGGTCTCCGACGAGGAGATGAAGAAGGTCGACAAGGAAATCGCGAAGATGTTCGAAGAAAGCGAGATCTTCCCGACCGAGCGCACCGGCGCTGACCAAGATTGAGGTTGCTGCTCGATTCTCATGCCTTGCTCTGGTTCGTTGCCGGCGACAAACGACGAATCTCGCCGACGCTGCGGGCGAGAATCGAAGAGGGGGCAGTGGTCAGCACCGCCTCGCTGTGGGAGATCGCCATCAAGAGCGCTCTCGGCAAGCTTGAGGCGCCCGAGGATCTGCCGCAGCGAGTCGAGCAGCTCGGCTTCGATCTGCTGCCGGTGAGCGCCGAGCATGCTTGGCAGGTGCGAGCTCTGCCTGCCCCCCGCCACGCTGACCCCTTCGATCGCCTCCTGATCGCCCAGGCCCAGGTCGAGCACCTGCCGGTGGTCACGGCGGACCCGTCGTTTGCCGACTACGACGTGACGGTGGTCTGGGAGTAATCCCGATCCGCGCTCGACGTCATCGCCTCAGTCCTAAATCGCCGCACGCCAACTCCCGCAGCGCCGCCCGTCCCTCGACCAGGCAGCGGTTCACTTTGGTCTGGCGTCAATTGTTTGGCCCGATCACTCTCTGTAAGTCCGAGCGCAAGCGCCCATAGGCTGCCTCTGCCCGTCAAGCGCCACGGGGGATGCGGCGCTCAGTTCGGGGCGCTGGGGGTCTCGCAGCGATGGGTTACCGGGGACCGCGCGGGTATCATCGGCTTGCGCATGAAACCGATCCGCACCGATTTCACCGGCTATGAGGGCAAGTACGTGGCGACCGACACGCGGACCGGCGATGTCGTGATCGCCGACGAGGACTTGAAGGTCGTATTGGAGAAGGCCCGCAAGCTCGACCACGTGGTAGTCGGCGGTCGCGTCCCCTACACGGACGAGCCGATCTACGTCGGCCTTGGCTGAGCGCCAGCCGCTTCCCTGGCTCTACCCTTACCGGGAGGATCCTCAGCACACGCGCCTCGGCCAGTCCGTCTTCCGCCCGTTCGTGCCCGTCTCCCTTGCTGCCGCCGGCGCATCGACACCGGAGCTGGAGGGCCTGATCGACACCGGTGCCGACGGAGTCCTCGCCAGCGACCTGCTGGCCGAGGAGCTGGGCCTCGACCTCGTCGAGAATCAGGGCGAGGAGCGACACGCGGTCGGCGGGCGAACCGTGACCGCTCGCTATAAGACCGTCGTCGTGCGCCTGCACCACCATGACATTGGTCCCGACGAACTGCGTCAGTGGGAGACCCTGGTCGGGTTCGTCGAGGGCTGGCACAGCTTCGGCCTGGTCCTGCTCGGCAGCGTCGGCTTCCTCGACCGCTTCACGGTCACCGCGAGCCGCTTCGCCCAGGCGATCGCCGTCGAGGAGCAAGACACCTTTGATGATCGCTTCGGCGTTGTCGAGGCCGACTGAACGCTGGTTGCCGGTAGAGATTCAACGATCCGCCAGCTCGCGCAGCCTTGCCCGTCCCTCGGCCTGGCAGCGGTTCGCCTTAGTCAGAATCTGCCCGGTCGTTTGAGTGTCGAATGCCTTGCGCTTCTGCGTGAGCGGAGCGGACGCCTGCCGAACGTTCCGAGAAGCGATCTCCGTTGGAGGTGGCTAACCTCCCAAACCCTTAGCGCCACCGACGCGCTTTGCGCGACAGCCTCCGCGAAATGGACTCGAACCCTCAAGCCAGCGCCCCGATAGGGGATTAGGCCTTGGCTGAGAAGGCCTGTTGCCCCAGCTGCGGTGAGGTTAACGAGGCCGAACAGCGCTTCTGCGGGCACTGCGCGGCTGCCCTCAGCCGCACGTGCGCCGCGTGCGGTGAAGACAATCCACTCGGGTTTCACTTCTGCGGAGCATGTGGCGCTGCATGCGATAACAGCGCTGCATCTCCATCGGGCTCCGCCGACAGCATAGATGGGGAAAGGCGATGGGTGACCGTCATGTTCGCTGATCTGTCGGGATTTACGGCGCTGTCGGAGCGCACTGACCCAGAGGAGATCCGGTCGATGCTCGATCGGTGCATGAGCGAGATGGGCGGAGTCGTCGAGCGCTTCGGCGGCTCCGTGGACAAGGTCATAGGCGACGCGCTGATGGCGGTGTTCGGGGCCCCGGTCGCTCACGAGGATGACTCCGAGCGGGCGGTGCGCGCCGCGCTTGAGATCCAGGGGCGTGCGTCCGAACAGGCGGAGGACTTCGGCGGGCTCTGTGTCAGTATCGGCGTCAATACGGGGGAGGTGATCTTCGCCCCCGTAGGTCCACCCGGGCGGCGGGAGTTCACCGTGATGGGCGACGCCGTGAACACCGCTGCCCGGCTACAGGCTGCCGCTCCGCCTGAGGCTGTCTTGGTTGGCAAGGAAGACGCAAGCTGCAAGCGCAGGGGCGATTACCTACGAGGCGGTGGGGCCGATCCTCGCGAAGGGCAAGGAGGTCCCAATGCCTGCCTGGCTTGCTCAGGCTGCCATTTCGGCGCCCGCTGACCGTCCGGTCTCGGCGGCGCCGTTCATCGGCAGAGACATCGAGCTGGAACTCCTCATGCGGACGTGGGCGCGATCCTCAAGCGAGCTCCATCCACAGCTCCTCACCCTCGTGGGAGCCCCAGGGATCGGCAAGACTCGGTTGACGATGGAGTTCGTTGCGGGTGTGGAGAGCGCAGGAGGGCGGACACTCCGTGGCCGCCCGCTCCCTTACGGTGAACCTGCCGCTTATTGGGCATTCGGACAAGTCATCAAGGATGCGTCCGGAATCTTCGCCACCGATTCCGCCGACGTCGCCGCCGAAAAGCTCAGCGAATGTGCAGCGTCGCTGCTCCCAGCTACGGAAGCGCGGGAGATGGCGACGCACCTCTCAATCCTGGCCCGTTCCGCTGAGGACACGGTGGAGGACAGGCAGGTTCTGTTCGCCTCCGCTCAGCGGTTTCTCGAGGCCCTTGCCCGTGAGCAGCCCACTTTGGTGGTACTCGAGGACCTGCACTGGGCGGATGAGAGTCTTCTAGAACTCATCGAGGGACTCTCGGCGAGGCTTGCGGGAGTGCCGCTGGTTCTGCTTGCGCTCGCCAGACCCGAGTTCTTGGACGCGAGGCCCAGCTGGGCCCGCGTCCCAACCAATGTCACTGTGCAGCTCGAGGCGCTCACCGAGGCTCACTCTCAAGACCTTGTCCGTCGGCTCGTGTCGGGTGCGCCAGATCCGGAGACGGTCGCCAAACGCGTCGAGGAGGCGGCGGCCGGCAATCCCCTCTTTATCGAGGAATTGGCAGCGTGGCTCTCGGAGGATGGCACCGCGGACGCCGCCGATCTCCCGACGAACATCAAGACGATCATCGCGGCCCGACTCGACCAGCTCCCGGCACCCGAGCGACAGGTGATCCTCGACGCCTCTGTGATCGGCGACTTTTTCTGGCAGGGTACGCTCGAAGCGCTCGGAAACAACGGCGCGCTCGTGGAGATACTGAACGCGCTCGAGCGCCGCGGTCTGATCCGCCACAGCGCTGCCTCGCGTATCCGAGATGACCAAGAGCTGCTCTTCAAGCATGGGCTGGTACGCGAGGTCGCGTACTCGACCCTCCCCAAGGCCGCCCGCCGAGAGCGCCATGCGGTAGTTGCCCGCTTCATCGAGCGCGCGGCGGGAGACCCGACAGCCTACGCGGCGATCCTCGCTCACCACTGGCGTGAGGCCAGCGAGGACGCCAACGCCGCCGATTACCTGCTCGTTGCAGCAGAACAGGCCGGCAGGGGATGGGCCGCGCATGAGGCCGCCGAGTTATGCAACCAAGCGCTTGAGCTGATCCCGGAGCAAGACACAGCACGCCTGCGACGCGCAAGGCTGCAGCAGGCCGTCGCCGGGCTGACGGGGTATCACGCAGGCATCGACCTCGCGTCGACGGATCAGTCGAAGTCCTCGGGCGAGATATCGCCGCCGATCTCATAGATCCCCGTGACCCTGTGGTCACCAAGCATCGCGGAGTGCTCCTTGAGGAGCTCCGTGTTGGGCGAGGAATAGACGCAGAAGGCCTTCAGTTGACCGTCCTCGTCCATGACCATGTGACTGTGCTCCCATGTGACTTGGGAGAACTGCCCTTCCTCGGTCAGGATGCGCTTTGAGAGAGGGCCCTTCGCAGCTATCTCCTCTTCCCCAAGTGGATCCCAGACTCTCTCGATCAGATAGCGGGGCATGTCTTCTCCTGGCTCGACATCGATCAGTCAATCCTACTCTTGTCCATGCGAGCACTGCGGAAGTCGCCAGACAGATGCACCGTCTTCAGCGACCGATTCAGCTGCCCACCCCCGCGGGCGCCTCGACGCCTGCGCGCGCCGTGAGCACGATGCTGGCAAGCAGGATCCACAGCAGGAAGCTGATAAAGGGCACGTAGAAACCCAGTGCGCCGTTGCCGGCGTTGAACACGCCGCTGTCGCTGAAGAAACCTCCTACCGCGAAGGCGCTGCCGATCGCGGCGAGCACGGCCAGCCAGCTGAGCCAGCCGGGCAGGGCACCCGTCTTGAACGAAAGCTTGGCGATCGCTGCGAAGAAGGCCGTCGCCACCAGTGCCGCTGGGACGGCAAGCAGGAAGCCGAAGTCGTTCAGAGTCCTGACAAGTTCGGCGCTTGTCTGATCAGGCCGAAAAGCAGCCACGGCGAACACCGCGAGCGCAATGATGAAGTCGACGACCCCGATCAGCCCGCTGCCGAACACGATCGCCGTCAGCCGTCCATCCCGTCCCTCTGCACCGCGTAGATGGCTGACCAGGCTGCCCAGGAACCAGACAAAGAAGAGAAAGCCGAAGCTGGCGATGAACAGCCCGACCTGGAGATCGTGGCGGTTGTGGACGTAGAACTGTTGAATGCTCGCCGGTGAGGAGTCAAAGGCGGGTCCAGCGGGGATGACCACGAATAGCCCGATCGCAATCAGCAAGACGAAGATGATCCCGGTTGCTGCCCCGATGCGCTCGGCTAGGGCGTCACTCATATTGCACCTCCGCTGTCGAGCGCCGCGACGCTGTGTCCTAGCTCCCACGCAGCGCGAATGATGAGCCTTCGCCCGCCAGCCTCGCACCGCACCCGAGACAAGTCAATCCTCCGGGGAGAACGCGCATACCGCCGAACCCACCCAAAGAGCGCCAGGGAGAAGAGGAAGACCTTCTTGTGCCCGTAACGGTCACCCAACAGGCCGGCATCGCTGCCGCAAGGACGAGGAAGTACCCCGAGGAGAACTACTGCAGGCTGACTCGGACGCGTGCAGCGCCTTCGCCAGCGGGGCGTCTCCACCAGCGGTGACTAGACACTCACTCTGGACGACGAGCAGCAGAGCTTGCCGGCTGGCGCCAAAGGGAACCCTTCGCGATCCGCGGCCTCGACGTCCCCCTCAGCGAACGTGAGGAAACGAGGCCCGAATCACTGCTGGTTTTGGGTGCTGCTCGCGCTTGTCCGCCAGCGAGCCGGTCAGTGGTCCTAGTGCGCCCAGCCGACTACAAACTCGCGCTGGCATGAGCCGGCAGGAGGTCGCAGAAGACAAACCCGTCGCGCTCGACCGTCTCGCCGCGCGTGACCGCGATCGGGTACTTGAAGATCGGGGCGGCGTAGACGAAGGTGTGGAACTCGCCGTTCTCTCCGCACAGATCAACACCAGGGGGAAGGTCGGCGAGCAGCGCCTGATCGAACGGACGACCCACGAAGGAGGGATCGAGCTGCGCCGGGTCGACGCAGACGAGCATCGCTTCGAAGCCCGCGTTGACGAACTCGTGAGCAAGCTCACCGGTGTCTTTGCCCCAGAGCGGGAACAGCGCCTCGCGGGCTGCACCGGCGAGCCGCTCTTCGCGGTAGGTGCGAATGTCCTCCAAAAACAGGTCGGCGAAGGCGATTGCGCCCACGTCCTCCAGCGGTGGCGTCTCCAGTGCACGCGCCATCCGCTCCTCATACACCTCGTTCGGGCAGGCCGCCGGGATGTCCACCTCGACCAGCGGTATGCCGGCAGCCTCCGCCTGTGTGCGAGCCAACTCGCGCCGCACCGCATGCATGCTGATCCGGTCGTAGTCCTCGGTGAAAGTGGTGATCAGCGCCACGGGCTCCGTCTGTTCATCACGCAGCGCCCGCAGCGCCAGCGCCGAGTCCTTCCCCCCGCTCCAAGACAAAGCGATCACCACGGGCAAGTTAGTGCATGTCCGAAGATTGGCCAGGGGCGGGCCACTGGCGTCCCGCGAAACGCGGACGTTCAGCGATTGCCTAGCTTGCTCTCACATCGGACGATATGCGCTCATCTGGGTCTCGCCCAGGCTTGGACCCAGGGCTCTCGCTTCGCTTGGCGCATCCGGACGCGGCGCGCGCGTGATCGGCATGACGGGATATCCGCGTGTAACCCATGCAATGAAGATCGTCAAGGTCCGCCGAGCCACCGAGACTCCGTTCAACTTGGTTCTGGTGGCCCGGTCTTAAGCTCCATCTTCCGCCAGCCTGAATCTGGCCGCGAAAGCATAGGTTTGACTGATCGCGATCACCGAAACGCTGTTTGAGCCGACGTTGGTGATGTGCGCGGTTTTGCCGTCGGGAGTGATTGCGACCCCGACCGGTTCATCGGGCGGTCGACCGCCCGCATGCCCGGAAGCAATAGACCTCCGAGCGTCGCCGCCGCACCGGCCAGGCCAGCTCCGATCAGGGTCGTTCGCACGCCGAACGTCGCGCTGAGAGGGGCGGTCAGCGCAAACGACACCGGCAGCAGCCCGATCGAGATCAGCCAGTCGAGGCTCGAGACGCGCCCGAGCATCTCTCCCGGCACGCGCCGCTGCTTCATCGTTGACCACACGATCGGCCCGCCGTCTCCAGCAGGTTGAAGGCGAGGCTGGCCAGCATCAATTGCCACATTGCGGTGGCCAGTCCGTACCCGGCGACCGCCATGCGTCGCGAGCGTCCAGACGACGTAGATGAAGGTGATGCCCCGCGAGGGCAGCCCGCTGTCGCACCATCACCAGGCCGCATGCAACGGAGCCGAGCCGCCTGCTGCGAGCACGAGACCGAGCTGAACGTCCGCTACCGCCCAGTTCGTGCTTGACCATGAAGGGCAGCAGTACCTCGGCGGGGCCCATGAACAGCAAGTAGGCGACGCCAGCGCTCGCGAAGGTCCCCCACAGCCAGACGTGACGGCGCACATAGGACCATCCCTCGCGCAGCTGGGAGCCCACGGTGGTGTCGAACGGGGCACCCGCAGCGGCGGCGTGACGCGGAAGCACGCGCTGACATCGACCACAAGGTCGCCGCGGAAACCATGAACGTCGCGGCATCGGCGAAAAAGGCCGCGCCCGAGCCGAACACGCCGACCAGCACGCCCCCCACGGCCGGGCCCGGCAAGACGCAGGGCGAGCGGACGGGCGACCTGCTCCAGCGCGTTGGCTTCACCCAGCTGCGACGCCGGCAGGATCTCGGGCAGGATCGCGTCGCTGGCCGGGTCGAAGAAGGCCTGGGCGCCACCGTAGATGGCGACGATCACCATCATGTGCCACAAACGCAACGCCCCGCTCAGCCGCCAGAACCCCGAGCAGCGCGAGCAGCGCCGCACGCACGACGTCGGCGAGCAGCATCACTGTTGCGGCGGTCGTGCCGGTCGCTCACCACCCCTCCGAACAGCAGCAGCCCGATCAGCGGCACGGTCATCGCGATTCCGAGCAGCGACAGCGCGGTCGGCGCGTTCGAGAGCGTGTAGGCCTCCCAGGCCAGCGCGACCAGGAACGCTCCGTCGCCGAGCAGCGACACGCAGCGCCCCAGCGAATAGCAGCCGGAAGTCGCGGTTCGCCAGGGGAGTGATCGACCGTGAACTGGCAGTCTGGTCAACCAGCTGGCGGGCAGCAGACCTTCCAGGGAATGCGAAGCCCTCGCTGCTGCTACGCGGCATCGTGCGGGGGCGGCACGGGCTCGCCGGCATCCTCCGACATTCCCGCCAGGTAGTCGGCCAGGTGCTCCCGACTCCATGCGGGTGCGCGAAGTGGAAGCCCTGACCGAGCTCGCAGCCGAGATCGCGCAGGCGCCGCAGAGCTGATCGTCGAGTTCGATGCCCTCCGCGACGACCTCCAGGGCGAGCGAGCTGCCGAGCGCCACCACGGCGCTGGAGAGATCGACGGCTCCGAGTCGCCTCGGGCCGCAGGAAGGAGCGGTCCATCTTGATGACGTCGACCGGGAAGCGACTGAGGTAGCTGAGCGATGAGTAGCCCGTTCCGAAGTCGTCCATCGCGATGCGAACGCCGAGCGAGCGCAGCTCCTTGAGCTTGACGATCGCGATCTCGGGGTCGTCGATCAGCATCGACTCGGTTATCTCCAACGTGAGCAGCTGAGGTGGGAGCCCCGATTCGGCGAGCGCGTCCCGGACATCGGAGACGATATCGCTGTGCTGAACTTGCTTCACGGACAGGTTCACGCACATAGTAGAGCGGAGAGCCGTCGGATCACAGCTGCTGCACCGCCACCGCTCTGGGACAAGCCTCGCGCAGAACCCAGCGACCGATCGGGACGATCAGCCCGGTCTCCTCGGTGAACGGGATGAAATCCCCGGGGACCACGAGCCCACGCTCGGGGTGGTGCCAGCGCAGCAGCGCCTCCATCCCAGCGACGCTGCCGTCGGCCAGCCGCACGATCGGCTGGTAGTGCAATTCGAACTGGCCGCCCTCCAGCGCTCGCTGGAGATCGGCCCGCAATTCCAGCCGGGCAAGCTACGCCGGCGTGCATCTCCGGCTCGAACAGCCGGTAGCCGCCCTTGCCATCGCGCTTGGCGATGTACATCGCGGCGTCGGCGTCTCGGATCAGCTCGTCCGCGCCTGCGGTCGAGGACCCCTCCAGGATCGAGATCCCGATGCTTCCGCGCAACGCCAGCTCCTTGCCGGCCACCGTCAGCGGCTGGCGCAGGTCCTCCAGAATCCGCTCGGCGACCTCGACCGCAGTCTCGGTACTCTCGAGATCCTCCAGCAGCACGACGAACTCATCGCCGCCGAAGCGCGCTGCGGTGTCGCTGAGAGCGGATGCTGTTCGACAGGCGCTTGGCCACGTCGATCAGCGCCAGTCGCCCGCGCCGTGGCCGAGGCTGTCGTTGATGGTCTTGAAGTCGTCGATGTCGAGGAAAATGACCCCGAATTTCTGACCCCTCCCGTCTTGCGCGTCCGACCGCATGCCGCACCCGCTCTACGAACAGAGCCCGGTTGGGGAGGTTGGTGACGGGATCGTGGAACGCTTGATGGGCTAGCTGTTCCTCGAAGTCCTTGCGCTCGCTGATGTCGCGCGCATTCAGGACGATGCCACGCACGTGCTCGTCGTCGAGCAGGTTGGTGTGCAGGATCTCGAATTGCCGCAGGCTGCCGTCGCGGTGGCGCAGCGTGCACTCGATGACCTCGCTCTCTCCCCGCGCGTAGGCCGATCCGTCCGTGAGCACCCGCAGGAGACGGTCGGCGTCCTCCCGGCCACGAGGCGATCGAAGCGCGTGCCGAGGAGCTCGTCCGGCTGATAGCCGAGGACCCGCTCCGAGGAGGGACTCTGATAGGCGATCGTTGCGTCCGATCCCACCACTGTGATCAGATCGCTGGAGTGCTGCACCAGGGAGGCGAAGCGGGCCTCGCTGCGCCGCAGGTGGATCTTCTCGGTGAGGCGCGCGCCCTCGAGCGCGAGCGCGAGTTGCGTAGCCAATGCGTCCAGAGCCATCCACACCCGGCGGGCGGCGGGCTCGGGGCGCGCGAGCAGCAGCACGCCAAGGACTCCACCGCGAACCGGCAGTGGAAGCGCGAGCCCACAGGCCCAATCCTTCGGCAGATCCAGCGAAGCGAGTAGCGCCGGCTCCAAGGTCAGCTCGTGGGGAGCACGTCGGCGGCGAGCAGTCTCTCGCCCACCTGCTTAGGGAGCGTTCGCGCTGGCCAATTGGCGTCGCCGTTGAGCGCGACCGCCGTAAGAGCATCGTCTTCGGTCAGGCAAAGTACCGCCGCCCCGGGACCCTCGAGCAGCCGAGCGACCACATCCAGCCCGGCCTGCTGCATCTCCTCCCGCGTGGCGCAAGACGCGAGCGCGGTCCCACAGGAGCTGAGCAGCCGCTCGCGCGTCGACAGAACGCTCCTGCTGGCGCACCATATCGACCATCCGCATCACCGCCAGGCGAACAGCACGACCGAGGCGCAGATGATCACGATCAAGTCGAGCTCGCCGCGACGCAGCTCCTTCAGAAGGACACACACCGGCGCGATCAGCGACGCGCCGGTAAGCAGGCTCAGACGCAGGGGCGTCAGCTTGGCCCCGTGGGTCACTGACGGGTTCCTCCAGCTCAACCATCGAGGGGTGCAGCGCGGCGGCGCCCCACAGCAGCACGTAGGAGATCCAGCCGACGTCGAGCAGCAGCTGATGGTGGAATGCGTTATCGAGGGTCATCACCCCGTAGACGAAGTCCGTGACCAGCAGCGGAGACGATGCTTGCGGTCAGCAGGTAGAAGGCCGGTCGACGCGGGCCGCTGTCGAGGATGAGGCGAATAGCCGCAGCCAGCAGGATGATGTCCCCGAGCGGATATGCAACCGACACAAGCTTGGGCAGCAAGCCCAGCGTGGGGTCGCGGAGGTAGGGCGCGATCAGCAGCATCCACGACAGCAGCGACAGCCCGAGCGTCAGGATCGCGGCATCGATCAGTGTGTTGCGATTGCTCCGCGGGTTTCGCCGGCGCACCAGCAACAGCAGCCCCAGCATGGCGCCGGATAGACGGCGAGATAGATCGCGTCGCCGATCGACGGAAACGGGACTTCGTGGTGCAGGATGTAGATGCGGTAGCTGTAGGTGTAGACGTCGCCCATCCAGTACAGGCCAAGCCCCACCGCGAACAGCCACCACGGCAATGCGTAGCTCGGCTTGTTGCGGAGAATGCCCACGATCACCGCTATGACGCCCGACAGTCCGAGCGTGTTGTAGAGCAGCGCGTTGCCCTTGAAGGGAGGGACCAACAGGTACAAGAAGACGCCTAGCGCACCGAAGGCCAGATAGCCCTGCCATGCCTGCACACGCGAGCGAAGGCGTGGCTGGGGTCTCATCAAGCTGGCGCTGACGTTTCCGCCAGCAAGTCGCGACGGCCAGAGCATGCGTTTGCCCATCAAACCGCCGCCGGTGTGTTTTGGGCCGATCGGGATTGGAGATCGCCCTGGTCAGCGAGCTCCGTTAGAGCGCTGATCAGAACTCCGACCTCCGCGTCGGTGTTGGCCGCGGTAATTTGCACCCTAAAGCCGACCTCGGCCTTGGGCACGAGTGGGTAGGCGGCGAGCGTGACGTAGACGCCACGGGCAAACAGCAGCCGCCCAACCTCATCGATGCGGGCGTGGTCGCGCAGCGGGACCTCGATGATTGGCAGTCCCGAGCGGTTCGGGGTGTAGACGTCGAGATCCCGGAGCGCTCCCAGGACGCGGGTGCTGTGGCGATGCAGAATGCGGCGCAACTCATCGCCTCGCCGCTCGTTCGCATCAAAGCCCGCGAGGACTGTCGCCAGCGACGCCACGGGCGAGGGCCCCGAGTAAAGATAAGGCGGCGCCGCGACCTTCAGCAGGTTCTTGACCTCAGTAGGACAGGCGATGAAGGCAAGTAGGGACGAGTAAGCCTTAGAGAAGCCGGAGACCAGGATCAAGTCGTCGTAGCTCTCGTCGAAGTGGCGCACGATGCTGTTGCCCTGGCGACCGTACGGACATGGCTCCTCGGGCGAGCGTTCGCCGATGATCCCGAAGCCGTGCGCGTCGTCAACGTACAACAGGGCCCCGTGACGGCGGGCGACCTCGGCAAACTCCCGCAGGTCGGGCGCATTGCCGGTCATGCTGTTGACACCGTCCATGCAGACGAGCCGAGCGCGGTCATGCTCGGCTCTCAGCAGCTCCTCGAGATGGCCTGGGTCTTCGAAGCGGAACCGGCGGATCGCGGCGCCTCGCGAGCGTGCCACTTGGCAGCCGTCGTACATGGTCTTATGTGCCCTCGCGTCGAGGAAGATCGTCCCGGAGGCAGCGAGCACCGGGATTACAGACGAGTGGATGTGCGTGATCGTCGGCAGCACCAGCGAGTCCTCGCAGCCGAGCAGCTCGGTGAGGCGCATCTCGATCTGCTCGTAGAGAACCGGACTGCCGAGCAGTCGGGACCAGCTCGGATGCGTGCCCCACTCCTCCAGGAAGGCAGGAACCGCCTGGATGATCTCGGGATCGAGATCGAAGCCCAGGTAGTTACATGAGGCGAAGTCGGCAAGCCACTGCTCGCCGACGCGGATCATCCGCCCATCGATCTCCTCGATCACCGCATCCATCATCGGATGCCCAGCACGCAGGGTCTCGATGTCGTGGACGGTCTCGAGCCAGTGATCGATCCACCGCCCACCGGAGCGTGAGGGCGTGGAGAGCTGCGTGGGAGCTGACATATTGAACCATCATCGGGTCGCTCCGGTCTAGCCTTAATAGAGATCGCCAAACCTGCAATAAACATTGATGAGCAGCAGACCGAAATCGACGTCCATCGAGGCCTCCTAGCCTCGATCTACCGTTTCGCCCGCTGGGTGTGCTCGCCTGGCTGAGGTAGGGAGCCGGCCGAAGTGACGGGTCGAGCACCAGCCCCGGCACGCCGGGGGCCCATTCGCGAGCACGACGAGACCACCGTGGGATCCTTCTCGTCCAAACCAGTGGTGACGGGAGCCCGGTCGATCGCACCTGCATCCGTTCCAAAGCAGAATGGTTGGCCCAATGGGTCGTCATGGACGTGTAGCGATGCTGGCGTTGATAGCGGTCGCTGTTGCCGTGGCCGCAGTCGGACTTGGCTGGCCTGAAGCGGGCCGCGTGACCCCCTAGACTTGCCTGCAATCACTACCGTTCAGGAGGCTCTCGATGACCAAGCCGGTCGGGTTGTTCGCGCTCATCGCGGCGGCGTTCACACTCACCGCAACGCTCGCGCTGGCGGCGCAGCCGCAGAAGCGAGCCGTGTACTTCGGGGGGAGGACCGGAGGGGAAGGAAGCACGGCGATCCGTTTCGAGGTCTCCGCTAACGGGAGCATGCTGACCAAGTTCAGCGGGCCGTACGAGGCCGCATGCAGCAACCTCGCCCCGGCCCCCCGCAGTACCCGCAACAAGCGAAGATCTCCGGCGGCCGCTTTACGGTCAAGGAGATCGTGCCCGCGCACTCAAAGGACAGCGTCGTCATCAGCGGCCGCTTCAGCGCCCACGGCGGCGTGAAGGGCAAGATCACGATCGCCACGCAGTGCCTTCTGCCACCCAATTTCAACAGCGGTCCGGTTAAGCACAAGACGCTGTCATGGTCGGGGACATCTGAGCCCCAGGGGAATGGGAGCGGCTACTGCTTCGGCGTGAGTCGGCATATACCCGGCAAGGGAGTGTTCGCCTTCGAAACGATCATCGAGACCGAAACGACCTGCAAGACCGTGAAAAAGGCGCTCGACGCCGGCAGCTTCACGACGACGACCGAACCGTCCGACATCTACGGCCAGTTCACAACGCCGAACTGGACATGCACTCGCAGCACGAGCACCTACCGATACAGCTGCACGAAGGCGAAGGCCAGCTTCAGCTTCTCGGCGGGCGTGTAGCGCATCACGTCATGTCGCGGCGCGGGTTTCCTCGCGAGCGTGGTGTTCGCTGCTCTGAATCTCCCGAGCCAGTCCCGGGCGCGTCCCGGGCGCGCTAGCCGTCGGCCTGATTGGCCGCCGAGCGCTGGTAGACATGCCTCGCTGGCAAGACCACCATGGCGCTCAAGCACAGCGCGCATGGCGATGCTAAGTGGCCTAGAGGCGGAAGTCGAAGGGCTCCCCGTGCCAATCGACTTGCCAGAGCTCGAGGGCAGCCTGCGATACATGATGGCTTAAGTCTGTATTTCTAAGCCCTCACTGGGACTTAAAACGGATTTCCTCTCAATTTTCGGCCCTTAACTCTGGATTTCTGACAAAATCCGACTGGTGAGCCAGCTTAAACACGACTTTCCTTCGCCTGATCTACCAGAGATCTTTCGCTCCCGCGAGCACGCCGCAGTCAGCCGAGCTACGGCACGAGGTGAGTTGCGCCGTCTCGCCCGCGTCCTCTACACCACAAACCTAGACGAGCCTGCTGAGCAGTTGATCCGCCGTCGCTGGTTTGACGTTCCCTCCCTTTATTTTCCAAATGCGGTCATCGTCGATCGATCTGCAATTGACGGTCGCCCTGCTGAGGAGGGCTCTCTCTTCCTCGATGCTGGCCCCAATCGCCGGCCCGGAATAAAAGAACTCCCCGGCCTCATTCTCCGTCCCCGGCCAGGCCCCGGCCCGCTTTCCGGAGACATGCCATTCGGTCCCTTGTATCGCAGTAGCCAGGCCCGCACTGCGCTAGACAACATGCGACCATCGCGGGCGCGAAGCGGGGTGGCTCGCACCTTGAACCAGGAAGAGTTCGAGGAATGGCTTGAGCGGATCGCGCGCAGCGCTGGCGAGGAGGAGCTGCTGCGGATCCGTGACAAGGCCCGGCAGATTGCACCCGGACTCAACCTCCAGAGCGAGCAACACCGGCTCGACGATCTGATCGCCTCTTTGCTCGGCACCGGCGAGGCTGCCTTAGCAACCGACGCGGCGCGAGCCCGGAACGCCCGTGCCCTCTATGACTCCAATCGACTTGTCCTCTTCGAGCGACTTCATGGTGCTCTCTCTGGTCACCTTGCCCCACGAGTCACCGAGAAGTCAGATCCAAACCGCGTCTTCGCCTTCTTCGAGGCCTATTTCTCAAATTTCATCGAGGGAACCGAGTTCGACCTCAAGGAGGCTCAGGAGATCATTTTTGAGGGCGCGATGCCGGCAGAGCGTCGAGCCGACGCGCACGACATCCTCGGAACCTTCGAAGTCCTCACCGATCCGAATATGCGCGCCCGCGTGCCCGTTAGCGCGGATGACTTTATCGACATTGCGATCGAACTCAATCGGCGCATCCTCAGAGGTCGACCCGAGGTCAACCCAGGTCAATTCAAGACGGTTACCAATCGCGCTGGCGGCACCATTTTCGTCTCCCCTGAGATGGTCGAGGGAACCCTGCGTGAGGCCTGGAGCCTCTATGCAACTCTCGCGCCGGGGTTTGCCCGAGCGATCTTCGCACTATTCTCGCTCGCCGAGGTCCATCCGTTTGCTGATGGAAATGGTCGTGCCGCCAGGGCACTATCCAATGCTGAGCTCAGCGCTGCTGGTGAGTGTCGACTCCTGATCCCGCTGGCCTTTCGCCCCGACTATCTGGGGGCATTGCGGACCCTGAGCCGCCAGGAGAATCCAGGTCCACTCCTAAGGGTTGGAGAACGCCTACAGCACTGGTCCGCCCTGATCGACTTTTCGGATATGAAGTCGGTGATTGATCAAATGCGGGGGACGAATGCGCTCATCCCTTCCGACCAAGCTGAAGACGAAGGACTCATTCTGCACGACCCCGACCCTGCACCTGGTGCCTAGAAGCCAAGTGCGAACTTGGCATCATCCGACATCATCACCCCGGGCCGGGCGCTTTGGGACGAGGTCTTCATGGCTCGCGTCTTCGGCGCCGTCGGGGGGCGCGAAGCAATCAAATCAGTCTCTCAGGAGTGCAGCAGCCGAACCGCCCACCCTGGCATGGTGCATGCGTCCAAGACGGGAGCGTGAGTCGCGCGAGCTGACGCGCTCGCTTCCATGCGGTTGCGAGCGACGGACGCCACGCACGCTCTTCCTTTGAGGCGATGAGCGGAAGCAACGCTCGTATCGAACAGCTCCTCAGCGGAGCTTCGGTCGGCCTTCCCGCTAGCGACCCTCAAAGGTGGCGTGGCCAGGCCCGTTCTCCAGGAGCGACTCGATCCCGTGGACCATGTCTTCGGTCTCAAACAGTGCGGCGCATGCCGCTGGGGTTAGTGCGTCCGCAGATGCGATGCCTTCATCGCGGTATGCGCGCAACAACCGCTTGGTCACCTCATATGCCCGAGTCGGACCGGCGGCGAGGCGCTGTGCAAATGCGAGGGACTTCTCATCGAGCTCGGCATCGGGGAGCACGCGGTTGACGAGGCCCCACTGCTCCATCGTCACCGCTGGATAGGGCCGCGCGGTAAGCACGGTCTCGATCGCGCGCCCCGCTCCGACGCGGGCCGCGAGTCGGTAAGCACCACCGATAAGCGGAGTGAGGCCGATGATCGGCTCTGCGAATGCGAATTGCGCGTTCTCTGAGGCCCAGATCAGATCGAGCGTTAGGATCGTCTCGAGGCCGGCTGCCAGGCATAGCCCTCTGACCGCCGCGAGGGTGGGGAACGGCAGCCGTTCGGTGCGCTGGGCCATATCCCTGAATCCGGCGATACGCGCCTCTGCCTGTGCGGCAGTCAGATTCTGGAAGACATCCCGAACATCTGCACCCGCGGTGAAGTTCTCCCCGTTGCTGCGCAGCAGCAGCGCTCTAATCGGTGCCTGCTCAGCTTGGAGCGTCGCTGCATCGAGCTGCTCGATCAACTCCATGCTGAACAGGTTCAGCGGAGGGTCGGAGATCGTGATGACGCCGACATCGTCGCGTTGCTCGAATGCCGCCTTGGGGTTGGTTTGCACTGGGGAGCCTCCGTGCTGGGTGGTGGTGGGAGAGGAAGAATCCGCGCGTTTTGTCAGTGGCTCGCGGACGAAGACGTGGCGATCCACGATAGCTCGCAAGGCCGAAGCCTTTCGCGGCCCTATCAACGTCTCCTCATCAACTCGTGCGGATCTCGCAGTTGTTGTCTGGCCGGCTGAAGCACCTTTGCCCCTACCTTGGTCTCCTCGCAGCCTTCCCCCGTGAGGCCAGGAGCTCGCCTCGGCGGTAATCGCTTTCTGGCAGAAGGACGCGATTTGCGAGGAGCAGCCGCACTTCCCCGGTTCGGATCACGTTCGCTTCTGTAGGCATTGCGTACATACCGCCCTGGCCTATGGAGGGTTTGCACCAGTGTTCCGGAGCTGCGCATTCCGCGCTCGCGCTTGCTGCTAACGCCCGCGCGGGTCGTTGCCTTCAAGCGGCCAGTGCCGGACCACGCCGGGGCGCCAATGGCCATCTTCCTCGCGCGTCAGGACGAAGCGGCTGATCGTCAGCTGGCCACCCTCATGGTCACCGTAAAGCAGATCGACAGTCAGGATCTCACCGGCGAGGAACGCCTCGTCCAGACCCTCGCGGAAGGGATCGTCGGGCTCACGTATCGCTCCCTGCCAGTAGCCCGTGTCGCCCGCGGGCACGTACAGATCACGTGTCTGCGGGCGGTGCTCGGTCGGCTCGGCGTGCGGGGTGTCGAGCTCGGGGCGTTGCGCTGTAAAGCGCCAGGCTTGGAGAACCGCGAGGCCGTTGCCGACGTTGCGAAGCGGGATCACGAAGTAGTAGTTCTCGCCGTCGCGCTCGACAGCGGCCATGCCGCCCTCGACGCTCACCATCCGCCCCTCGCCGAAGCGAACCATCTCGGGTGAATCTGTCGCGCGCGAAGGAGCGAGCACTGGCCGCAAGCCAACCAGCAGCGCCCGCTCGGCAATCGCCGTCGAGCGCTCCGCAAGACGCGTCGAGCGCTGCCCAAAGCGCACTGAGGAAAACGTCGCAACGGCGAGCACGAGCGTGCCGGCGGCGGTTGCCAATGAGGCAATCGTCGGCCAGTCGACAGCGAAGGGCAGCGCCATCTCCTAGATGCTGTCGCCGGGAGCGGACGTTGGGGACGATGCACCGAAGTACGTAGGCGAGCGATGCGACGATCGCCGCGGCTGGGACAATCGTGATGGTCTCAGCTTTTGCCGGCGCCGGCGCCGCGCCCGCCTCCGGCGGGTACGAGAAAGCGACCGGGGGTGACGCTCGTCGCCTGCCTTGCGCGTAGCCTTCGCGCCAGAAGCTCGTCGCGCCACCTTCGAGATGGTCCTCCGCTTGGCTTCCGCGGAACCTGTCTCTCCCAGTCGCAGGGCGAACCTAGCCGGGATCGACCGCAAGCGCCAGGGGTCGCTTGCGGTCGATCCCGCAAACTGCGGGTAAATAGTGGGGTCGGGGCTGGCGGCTACGCCTGCTCATATGCGCGTCGAGGAGATCCTCGCGGGCCGGCTTCTGAGAACGCTCCCTTATCCTCAGCCACGCATGCGCCCGGGAGGCGGAGCGTGAACGGCATCCACACCGCCGGGCTTAACCCGCAGGAGAGGACGGATCCAATGGCAACGGAGTTCTATGACGTGAAGTTGCGAGAGAAGGTCAGCATCCCGGACTCGCAGGTACGCAAGACGACGTATGAGCGGGAGAGCAAGGATGGAAAGACAAGCGTCCGCTACGCCCTGCGCGCCGAGAATGAAGGGACGAAACTGACCAAGTTCGTCAGCCAGTCCGATTGGGACGCGCTCGAGGTGCCGATCGAGTAGCGCGGCCAAGGCCTGGGTTTCTCTGCGCGCTTCGCGGATAGAGACAAACCTGCCAATCGCCGATGGGATTGCGAGCGCAGCTCGCGCAATGGCATCGGCGGGGCGCGGGTCGCGTGAGCCTGTCAGCCAGTCCGTGAGCTGCCCAGGTCCTCAGTCGGACTTTGACCCGACGAGCGTCAGGTCAGGCGCTTTGCCGCCTGCACTCAGCACGGTCCCGCGAGCGCGCTCGACAGCCTCCTCGCCACTCTCAGCCTCGACGGTCAGAAAATGCTGCAGGCGGCTTGCCCCGTGGGGGTGGCTCCTCCTTGGAGATCCTGGCCCCCAGTAGAACCCTTGCTGGGCGAGCTTGGCAATCACCCTGTCATCGAGTGCGGCACTGCAAGCGAAGCCGTGCGCTCAACAGCTTGATCGTGAGCCGCATGGCGTTTGGCGTTGCTGTGTGGGCGTTCCCCGGCCCGTCGGCAGGGCATTTGGCGTCGATATGACTCGGGATGCGGGTTGCGCTTCCGCGTGGTCGCGAGCGCGTAGGCGACGACGCTCACGCTCCTGCAACGGACGAGGACCAAGCGCCGCCGTTAACACGGGGCGGCTCGGCCTCTGAGAACGCTCGAGCATTGTCCAGCTTGCACGTCGCGAGTTCGAGGACTGAAGCCTGGCTCGTGTGCAAATGCCGTACTCACCAGACTGTGCGACAACGGTCGGCTCAGCCGATCCGGGCTCGCGACCCAGCCCGCTCAGTGGATCTTGCCAGAGATGAGGTCCTTGACCAGGTTGATCACGTGTATCAAGGAGATGTCGCCCTGCTGAGCGACACCGCCGGCTGACACCATCAACTCTGCGCCGCCGGGCGATGGTCCGTACCCGATCACAGTGATGTGCGTGGCCGAGGGCTCGCCGGCACAGATTGGGCCGGTGCGCACTTCCAACGGCGATGGCGCCGGCGCTTCTTCAGACCCACATGGCGGCAGCGATGCGCTGGTCGTCGTGCCGGTCACAAAGAACGCCTTCTTGCCGACCTTAAGCGCCCTGCTCACCACGCCGAACTGCTCGTGTTCCCGCGCGGCCGAGTGCACGGCGTCGCGTTCGGCCACGGAGAACAGGCTTTTACTCCAGGGGACGATCTGGATCGTAAGCGCCGGTTTGTAGTGCGCATGAATCCTGCCCGTAAAAACGCATAAGTTGCCGATCTTCTTCTCGAGCGCTAGCGGGCCGGTTCCCACCAGATTCGCGATTGCGCCGCGCGACAAAGCCGAGCAGTCCGGGATTCTCGGCGAACTCTTGTGAGACGCCACCGCGAAGGCGGGGAGCGTGATCAACGCCGCAAGCATTACGAGCAGAGTGCTCCTCGTGCTACGCCTGCGTCTTATCGGCACTCGAGAGCCACAGCGTCGCATGCGGACCGAGAGTATCAGCGACCCGGGCGTGCGCAGCCACCGCTCTTGCGCCCGCTCCGGAGAGAAGGAGCAGAAGCGGCGCCCGCATTCGAGAGCAGCCGAACTGATCAGTTCGCCCGCGCTTGCTCGAACCAGCGCTCGAGACTCTGCTTGGGTTCCTGCAGGGTCGCCTCGGTTTATCCCCAGGCCGACACGGCTTGAGGGCGGCTCTGCCCGCACAGTCCTCAACAAAGGGCAACTGAGCTGCCTGCCACAAACATCTGCCTGGTCGCACCGCCGTTTCCTTCGACATCCTGCTCGGGGCATCAATCGCCTCCGGCTGAGTCCCGCGTGGGGAGCGGCTCACGTCCGGCATACTCCGGCGCGAGTCGACAGTGCCCTACGTGTGCCCTACACTGCTCCCATGCGCAAGACGAGTATCTACCTCGACGAGAGCGGAGCCGAGCGGCTGGCGCGGCTGGCACGCGAAGAGAAGCGCCCTCAAGCCGAGATCGTCCGCGATGCGATCGCCGCCTACCGTTCGGAGTCTCATGGCGATCGCGATTTCGCCCTTGCTGGCGATTTCCAGCGGATCGACCGCGATCCACGTCCGCTCTCCGAGATTCCCGAGGATGAATTGATGCGCGGCTTCGGCGAGTGACGCTGATCCTCGACGCAACGCCGCTCGTCGCCCTTGCCGACTCCAGCGAGCCGCAAAGAGAGGCGCTCCTGGAGACACTGCGAGCGGAGCCTGGCTCGTTGATTGTCCCAGCGCCCGTAACCGCCGAGGTTGACTATCTGCTCGGAGAGCGTTTCGGAAGCCCAGCGCGGCGGGCGTTCCTCAGCGATCTGGCGGCACGTCGCTATGACGTTGATGCCCTCGAGCCAGACGACTACCTGGTGGCGCAGGACATTGAGCTTCGTTATGCAGACCTCGATCTGGGGCTGGCCGATTGTTCAATCGTGATCCTGGCGGCTCGCCATAAGACGCTGCGCCTCTTCAGCTTCGACGTACGCCACTTCCGCGCGGTGACGCCGTTGCAGGGCGGGAGTTTCGAGTTGCTGCCGACCGACGACTGAGCCCTCGGCGACAGCCGACGCCCACGGGAAGGCGCCCGGCGTCTATCAGCTCGCCGACGTAGGCGTTTGCCGTGCAGTGCACTGCACGCTCCAGTACCCACCACGCACCGGCCTCGCTACGGCGGATTGCGATGGCACCGCCCGTGGGCACGCCTATCCTTTCAAGCGTGACCACGCAGCTCGACAACGCCCTCGGCCGCGCCGCCCTCAACGACACCGAGCGTCGGGTCATCGAGCGCATCGTCAGCCTGCTCGAATCAGAGCTCGGTGAGGACCTTCTTGCTCTGTGGCTTTAAGGCTCCCGGGCTCGCGGCGAGGCCGATCCGAATGAGACCCACTACGACCGCCGCTCCGACATCGACATGATGGCGATCCTCGATCCGCGCCACGATGTCGAATCCTTCAGATGGGATTTCACCCCGAAGCTGATCGACGCCGTCGTTGCAGAGGGCGACTCGCCTCCCTACTACTCGCTTCGAATGATCGACGCTGACTGGCTGCGCGACCGCCGCCGGATCCGGAGCTTCTTCTTCCAGGAGGTCGACCCCGACAAGCTCGTCCTCGCGGGCAACGATCTGGAGGACGAGGAATACAAGTGAGCCCGCGCTCAGGCACAGGAAGCTCGGGAGGGAGCCGACTACGAAGCCAAGACACCTCCCGCCGAAGAGGCCAAGCGCTACGTCGACGGTGCTGCCGACTTTCTCGCCGCGGTCGAACAGATGACCGGCGCCTCCAGCGATCCGGACGCCAGCGGTCCGGATTCCACAAACTGAAGCTCCGGATCGCGCACTGCAACTCGCCTAGAAGCCCGGCGCCCTAGAGTCGCGCACCCACGCCCCGGCACTCATCTTCCTAGGCGCACTGGCCGCTCCGAAGAGCCGCGCGCCCCTCGGCCAAGCAGCGGTTCACCTTGGTCGCTCTGGTCCTTCCGCGCGCTCTTCGCGCGAAGGGCCGCCTACCCGTGCGCGGCTAATGCGTGAGAGCTCCTCGCGTCTGGCGAAGAGCGACGAGAAGATCATCCACACGAAGGTGGACGTGCTTCAGTTCGAGTCCCCGGGGCCAGACTCCAAGAAGCCGGGCCGCAAGAAGTCAGCCTCCAAGCCTTGAACGACCATCAGCCCGCAAGCTGAGTGTGGCGGCCGCGCCGGGTCTGGACTGGACTGGGGCCCGGAGGACCGAGCGTGTCGGATGTGCCGATTCGCCGCGAGCGGCAGGACCATACACTCGGCAAGATGGAGGGTACCTGACGTGCTGCGGTAAACGCTACGGCCAGCGATCTGTCAGCCCGCTGGCGCGACAGTCGCCCGGGCGAGCTTCGCGCGAGTGCGCAACAGCCTCGGTGGGGACGCGCAATGACTGCCGAAATGCTGAATCCAGACGTGAACGCCCTGCTGTCCTTCGAGGCTACCGACATCCAAGGCGGTGCCGATCTGGGTGTAGCGGCCAAGGATGTTCGCACGATGCTCGGGCGAGTGGATCCAAGCGCGAAAGATCGACCCCACGGTGCCGAAGTCGCTGGTGCCCCAGGCGAGGTTCTCCCCCACTCGCCAGCAACGCGCCGGAATGTAGCCGACCCGTTGCATCCAGTAGGTGAATTCCCGCCCGCAGGCTGTGTGGCTGAAATCGTCACAGCGCAAGATGTCCCGAGCCTTGTCGGCAGCGGAGCGGTCGAGCGCGTCTGCATCGACAAGCCCCGCCATCCCCATGCGCTGTCGAGCGAAATCGGTCATGCACCGCATCGCCTGCTCTTGCACGGCCACGGGGGCGTCAAGAGAGTCTTGGTTGCCGCACACCGACTCCGGCGCGATCAACCGGCTCAGGTCCATCGCCCCCGCAGAGGGCACCAGTGCAGCGCAGGCGAGCGCTGCAAGCACGCAGACGGTTGCGGTCTTGGAGCCCACTTACTCCGTGTCGCCGTTTCGCGGTCAACTTCTTAGTCGGTCTCTTTGCAGTAGACGCAAGTATTAGAAGGTGTGAGTAGCGGACCCACAGACTCCGGAGAGGCCCAGAATCGTATGCATGGCGGGGCGAGCTTCGAGGTCGAGGCGATCACCGAGGGACGCGGCGACAGCGAGGAGATCGAGACCCAGCCGCACCGCCAGCGCCACTTCCCCGAAGAGGAGGTGCTGGCGATACTGGAGCGGGCCGGCCTTCGGTGCCTTGAGGTATTCGGCCACGGCTTCGACTCCGTCCTCTGCCAACCCCTCGACGACCTCCTCCACACCAAGGCCGTCTACATCGCTGGCGCAGCGCTCGCGTTCGCCGGCGGCTGACTCCGAAGCTTCGAGCCTTAGGACCCCCGTGCCACTTTCTTTTGCTCGCGAGTCGGAGTCTCGAAGCTCATCAGGGTCACCGATGCGGAGAAACCATCTTGACTGGCACCGGTCAGGCGGCCGGCACTTTCGGTTTGGATCTCCAGCGCCCGGTCCAGGCTGTCGGAGAGGAGGGCGATGAGGTCTTTCCATCCGGCCTCGTCGACGATCATTGGGGTCCAGCTCAGGTGCCTGTCCTCGCGGGAATCGAGGGTGTGGGTGCTCAGGGTCGCCGCAGCGTCATCTATGACCGCCTGTATCAGGGTGGCGCTCAGCCCCGGCCGAATCGACTCCGGCAGTTGCGCGAACTCCTCGTCACTGAGAAACGCGCGAGAGGTCGCCCGGTAGTAGTGCTCGACCGCGCCGCGCCGCGGCTCGGTCTTGACTAGTTCCAGGCAGTCGCATTCCAGAAGCACCTTGACGTGGTAGCTGACCTGGCTCAGTCCCTCGCCCAGCTGCTTGGCCAGTTCATTCGGACTGGCGACCTTTTCGTTAAGGCTCGCCAGGAGGTCCGCACGCAGAGGGTGGCCGAGGGCCCTGACCAAGCGCTGGTCGATGACCTCTGGCTTCTTCCTTGTGGTCTTGGTGTTCAACTTTGAGGCCAAGCGAGCTTCCTCCGATCGTTGTCAGCGGCCTTGGATCACTCCACCATATTTGCTCCAAAGATCACTTTAGAGGGTCGACCGAAGGAGAATTCCCGCAAAGTATCGGATTACCGGAACGTATTAGATCAATCAATTGGTCTATTGCAGTGCGATCCCGGAAATGCGGTCTGCAGCAGGGCCGCCGAGAATCCGAGGGGGTGAGGCAAGGTGAAGATCAGCAAGACGGAGCAGGTTGTCCCGATGGTTTCGATTCACAAGCAGGGCTAGCCGCCCCTGCGGCTCCGATCTCTACCCAGAGATCGGAGCCTCCCACCCCCTCCTTCCTCGTTTGCTACAGGCATGCTCCGGCCACGGATCAAGCGTTCGGGCGTCGATCTGCTCGCGTGGCTCGAAGCCGGCGTTGACTTCCGCTGTCGCGAATTCCCAGGCGAGCACAGCATCATGACAGCATCATATCTGCTGCTATGATGCCTCAATGCGGACCACCGTTACCCTCGACCCAGATGTCGCGGCGAAGCTGAAGCAAGCGGCGCACAAGCAAGGCATCTCCTTCAAGGAGGTGCTGAACGCCAGCGTGCGGCGCGGACTCGACAGCGCCGAGACCGTCCCGCGGCCCTACCGGGTACCGACTCGGCCGCTCGGGGTCAAGTCCGGTGTCGATCTCGACAAGGCGTTGGCCCTGACGGGCCAGATCGAGGACGCGGAGACTGTACGTAAGTTGGCACTCCGCAAGTGAAGCTCTGCGATCTCAACCTGCTGCTCTACGCGATCGACGAAGCCGCGCCGCGACACGCTAAGGCGCGCGAATGGCTGGAGGCGACCCTCTCCGGGACGGAGGCGGTGGCCTTCGCCTGGGCTGTCCTGCTTGGCTTCCTGCGAATCTCAACCAATCCGGTGATCTTCGAACAGCCACTGGACGCCGCTGCGGCGCTCAACTGCGTAGATGGTTGGCTCGACCAGCCATGTGCGGCGATCGTCGCGCCGACCGAGCGCCACGCCAATCTGTTGCGCGAGCTGCTTGAGCCGCTCGGCACGGCGGGTAACCTGACCAGCGACGCCCATCTCGCGGCGCTGGCGATCGAGCACGGCGCAGAGCTTTGCTCCTGCGATACCGATTTCGCCCGCTTCGACGGGCTGCGTTGGAACGATCCGCTGCGCTGAGCAGTCGAGCAGCTTCACAATCCCGGAGGATGGCTCGGCGTCGTTCCCTCCCCCCTCCCTCACTTCTGTGGCCCGATGAAGCGCCGGATCGCGCTCCACGAAGCCGTGATCTGAGATCACGGACTTCCTCGGCCACCCGACTAACCCAGCAGGCAGCCCGCAACCTACACAGCCCATAGCTGCGCCTCAACCACCGCGCGGGACTCAGTTACCCCAGGCCCGCCACTCAATCCCCTGCCAGACTCCACCCCGATGAGGCGTCTCGGCCACATCCTCTCGATCGCCCTGATCACCGCCGGCCTGGTGGTAATCGCCGACGTCGGGATCACCCTCGCCTACAAGGAGCCGCTCTCCTCGATCTATGCCTCAATCAAGCAGGAAGAAGCGGCGAGCCAGCTCAGCGGCCTCGAAGCGAGCTACCCGACCCCGGCCGACCGCCGCGCTGTCGCCATGGTGAGAGGGTCCAAGCGCCGGATCGCGATCCTGGCGCGGCGCTTCGCCGGCCAGGCCAGTACCGGGGAGGCGATCGGCCGGATCATCGCTCCCGCGATGGCCGGGTTGAACATGGTCTTCATCCAAGGCACCGACACCGCCAGCCTGGAGCAGGGGCCCGGCCACTACCCCGAAACGCCGTTCCCCGGCCAGGGCGGCACCGTCGGGATCGCCGGCCACCGCACCACCTACCTGGCGCCTTTCCGCCACATCGACTCGATGAGGCCGGGCGACCCGATCACCCTCGAGATGCCCTACGCGCACTTCCTCTACCGGGTGCAGAAGACCGCGATCGTCGATCCGAGTGATGTCGGAATCGTCAGGAAGGTCGGCTATGAGCGCCTCGTACTGAGCGCCTGCAACCCGCTCTACAGTGCCGCGCAGCGCTTCGTCGTCTTCGCGCGCCTTGTGCGCGAGCGACCTCTCGCTGGGGCCTGAGCGAAGTGACGCGTCGACTCCGACTGGATCTGGTCACGGCGGCGGCGGAACTCAAGGCGCGCGGCGGCCTCTCCTACGCCGACGCGTTCTGCCTGGCGACCGCGAAGCGCTTAAAGGCACCGCTTTGGACCGGTGACCCCGAGATCTTCGGCATCGACACCGAGGTCGAGCGGGTCGATCTGCGCTAATCGCAATCGACTTCGATTCGAGAACACCAGGCTCCCGGGTCTCCACGAACTGCCATGCGCGACAAGCTGATCCACGACTACTTCGGCGTCGACCTCAGCCTCGTCTGGGACGTCGTGGCCTCCGAGTTGCCGGCGGTCCGCGAGCGCATAGTCACGCTGATCGACGAGTAATCCGAAGAGGGCAACCGAGGAGTCTCAGTTCGATCCCCGGGCCGCGGGTGGGACGAATCGGCCCTCCGCTGCGTCTTGTAGGTGATGGCCAAGCAGAGCGCCACCACGCCATGAGTCGAGAGCTGATGGTCGCCGAGGAGGTCGCCCGGCTGCTTCCCGCCGCCGTGCTCGCCCAGTTGGAGGCCGTGGTCGACGACCCCGACAACGTCTGCTGCGTCTGCGAGGAGCTCATTGCTGGCCCATCTGCCAACGTGGCCGTCTTCGCTGAGGATAAATTCGCGCACGTCAACCTGGCTCATCCTGCGTGTATGACCTCCGGGGTGCGCTCGGCTCCGGGCCTTGATCGGTGTATGGCTCAAGCGTGTACAAGACCGCGCGAGTCTGAGATGGCGACTCTGCTCGGCTTGCGCGATTCCAGCCCGAGGGCGCTGCTCTTTCTCGAACCATCGTTGACGGTATGCAGCTGGGATGGAGATCCACTTGGGACCTTCGCAGTAGGGCTCGGCCTCTCGCCCGTCTCCGGCGCGATCAATCGGATCGCGCCACCGCCAACCGATCTGCTCAGCATTCAACGCCGGGAGGACGGGCTTGCCCTGCTCAACCAGTTCGGCACCGATTCCGCTCCGGCGAGCAGATCGGAACTCGATCAATGGTGGGCTGCAGCCGACGGCCAGGCGCTCGTCATCGTCGCCCGCGGCCTCGGCCTGAGCCGCACCGAGCCAGCCATCGAGGAAGCTCTGCAATTTCGCCCGGCTTGGGGTGCGATGGCCTCGCTCGACGATTCCTCCTCGCCGCCCTCACGTCAGGCTGATCCTCAACTCCCACGGCGTTGGCTACAAGCTCTGCAACGGAGTCGAGCTCGCGCAAGCGAAAGCCGGGCAGCCTGAGCGCCGAAGCTCCCTGACCACAGTCTCGTCCAGAGAACAGAGTGCCGCCGCTCGGATTGCTCCCGTGACCCTGCTTGCTGGAGTCGTATGGATGCTCCTCGTCGCCCCGGGAGCGCAGGCGGCGCCTATCACGCTGGGCTAGATGCAGATGCCATCCACGTCAAGGAGTCGTGCTCATCCTCTGGCTCGCTCGCGCAGACGAAGCTGGAGCGACACGGCGACGATCGATCCTGCGCACGCCAGTCGGCATCGCACAGAGGGGCGCGTAGACGCACCGTGGTGCGATGCCTTAGGCGTCGGGACCTCGGGCAACTTTGTGCCGCTTCCATGCGCTGTTCAAGCGCTGCCGGCTCCATGTCGATCTGGTTAGGGTGGAAATGTCCATCCTCGTCATAGTCTCCAGCCTGGCGCTCGCCGCCGTCCTCATCTATCTCATCGCCCACTACGAAGAGACAGACGCAGAGCGAGAACGGCACAGCCACTGAGTGCACCCAGCCCTGCGCCTACCCTTCGCAAGAGTCAGCCTCGGATCTGTTGATCCCGCTGACCGGAAGGCCCCAGGAAGCAGTTCGGATAGTCGATCCCACACGATCAGAGGCTTGATGCGGGTGACCCGCTGAGGAGCAGGAGTCCGGCCCTGTGATACGGCGCCCGAGGGGATCGACTCAGCGGCAGAGCTCTAGGAGTGGCCTGATCCTCCTCGGGTGCGAGATCTCTCTCGCCGTCGGAGACTTCTCGCCAGCTTGGCCATTCACGCGCTGTAGGCGCCGCAGCTCGAACTGAAGACACCACCAAGAATGTCTGAAATTACCGTATTTGTCCGGATATTGCTTTTCTGTCCGACATGTCTTATATTGCTCTTTCAAGGATTGAACGAGCTGCTGGAAGGGAACGATGGCTACCACCGCTGCTAGACCCCAACTACTCACGGTGAGTGAAGCTGCGGCAATGCTTAATGTCAACGAGCGGACCGTCCGACGATGGATCGATGCTGAGTCGATCCCCTACCTGGAGCTTCCGGGCGGGTCCTACCGAATCCCCCAGGGCGCCCTACTCGCGTCGCTGCGGGGCAACTACGACCTCGCGGCAGAGCTTCGCGAGTTCGACAAGCGCAATACAGAACTGACCGACGAGCAGGTCCAAGCCGCCCTCGCAGACGAGTAGCTTCGGCGGCGACAGAGGTGGCACGAGCATCTCCCCGCCCGCAACCCTGAGCCCTGGTGGGTCAAGCATCGCCAGCTTGAACTCGACGACCGCGGCCCCAGCCGCGGGTTTGAGACACGCCGCCCCTCGGCAACAATCCGTGCAACCTTTAGGAGAGCGCACCGGGAGTCGAAGCCGCGGTGTGGACCCCAACGGCCTCGACCAGGGCGTATTTCGCGGCGACGACGATCTGCGACTGCTTCGCAGCCTCCCCGCCGAGTGCGTCGACCTCGTCTACCTGGACCCGCCCTTCTTCTCCAGCTGGGTCCATGAGGGCAGCTGGGCCGACGGAGCTGAAGCTTACTCCCCTGAGGATCGCTGGCAAGGTGGGGTGCGGGCCTATCTGGACTGGATCGCATCCCCGCTGGAGGATCTGAATCGCATCCTCAAACCCACCGGGGCCCTGTTTTTGGTCTGCGATGAAGCGGTGGGGCTCTACGTCAGGGTCTTGCTCGATGAGATCTTCAGCGAGCGGGACGTTCGCAGTCGGATGGTCTGGTGGAAGGCCAACTCCGGGCCCGCCAACCACTACGTCTTTTACTGTCGCAAGTCCACCGACATCGGCCGGCACGGCCACCTCTATACGGTGATCCACCGCGAGGGCAAAGACGACGGGGTCCTGGTCGCCTTCAGCTTCGTCCAGGGGCGATTGAAGCGCCGCGTCTCCAACCATCGTGCGGCCTAGCTCATGCTCCCCTCGTCGCTATGTCCGAGTCCATCTGTCTCCGCCCATAGCGCTTGGCGGTCAAGCTGGACGAATGTTCGGTCCGATTTAGCAATTTTGTGGGTTACCACCACTCCCCCCCAAGCCGATAGCCGGGGCAGATGGCCGAACTGGCCTGTTGCCGTACAGCCCTACTGATCAGCGCGTATGTAAGTGCGAACAGCACAAGCTCGACTCACTCAAAGCAAGGAGTCCCTCCCAATGCGCAGGCTCACGATGAAGAAGCAGGTACTGGTTTCACTCAGCGTCATAGCTGTTCTGGCTGTTGTGGGCGTCGCCGTGGCCTACTTCACAAGCCAGGGTAGCGGCACCGCCACGGCCACCGTAGGGAACAGCTCGAACGTCACGATCCACGGCACGGTGACGAGTGCGCTCTATCCGGGCAGTTCGTCGCCGGTGACCTTCACGGTCGATAACCCATCGCCCGGCGCGGAGTTCGTCAAAACGATACATCTGGAAAGCATCACGCCTGACGCTGGCCACGCCAGCTGCAGCGTTGTGATCACAGGGGGCAACCCGGACTTCACGATGCCAGATGTCGTCGCGAATCAGGACATCCCGAGCGGGAACGGCAACCCCGTCACCGCGGAAGGGACGATCACGATGAACGACACGAACGTCAACCAGGACGCCTGCCAGGGGGCCACGCTGACCCTGAACCTGACCAGCAACTAGCAAAGACGCCGGTGGCGTGGCCGCCCCGCTACCACGTGGTGTCGGCAAAGGCCGAGCACATCCATCGAACCACCGGCGCTCGACCCGTCTCCCGGAAACGGAATCGAGAACGAAAATGCTAAATCGCTGGACCAGGACAACGAAGAGCGCCAGGCGTAAGACGTGCCTGGCGCTGCTCGGTGGCCTCGTGGTGGTTGGCGGTGCCTACGCGGCCGCCGAGCGGGAGGAGCGCAAGCCGGAGCTGCCGGCGCCGTCGATCACGGCGAAGCCCTCCAAGCACAGCCGGGAGACATGGGCGAGCTTCAGCTTCAGGGACCCCCGGCGCGGCGTCATGTTCCGGTGCTCGCTGGACGGATCGCGGTACAAGGCCTGCCATAGCCCAAAACGCTATCCCGGGCCTCTGACCAAGGGGCGGCATACCTTCCGGGTGAGGACGAGGAGCTCGACTCCCAAGCGCGGGCTGGACCGCCCGGCCTCCTACACCTGGCTGGTCGACCGGCTGTCGCCGACGCCGTACATCACCAAGCACCTAATAACCGACCCGCCAGGATCGACCAGCGCGAC
This sequence comes from uncultured Solirubrobacterales bacterium, assembly GCA_963803755.1. Taxonomy (GTDB): domain Bacteria; phylum Actinomycetota; class Thermoleophilia; order Solirubrobacterales; family 70-9; genus CAVUPF01. The sequence continues at coordinate 282,574 of CAWDNP010000007.1, read as the reverse complement.
GTTTGCGTTCAGAGACCGCAAGTCTCACGCCAGCTTCCGATGCCGCTTGGACGGAAGCGCGTGGAGGCGCTGCGCCAGCCCGATCCACTACAGCAGGCTCCGCCCCGTTCAGCACCACTTCTATGTCTACGTGCACGCGAACGGTCGCTCCGACATCCGAAGCCACGTCGCTCGATTCGACTGGAACGTGGTCGCGCCGGTGAGCAGCGAGAGCTTCTCGATCAGCGCGGGCGTCATCGGGTCGCTCTTTCCAGGCGCTGTACCCCTCTCGATCCCTCTAACGCTCAGAAACCCGAACGGCGTCCCGATCTATGTGACCAGCCTGACGGCCGCCGTGACTAACAGCCCCGCCGGCTGCAATAGCTCCACCAACGTCAGCCTCACCCAGCCGAGCGCGTCCAGCACGAACCCGGTTCTGATCCAGGCGAACAGCTCGGTCACGCTGCCGGCGCAGGGAGTGTCGGCACCGACGATTCAGCTCCTCGACCTCCCGGCTAACCAAGACGCCTGCAGAAACGCGAAGTTTCCGCTCAGTTTCACGGGGAGCGCGCACTCGTGAAGACGAGCTCTGCTCACGCGCATCACGTGGGTCGCCGTGCCAGCCGCGATAGCACTCGTGGTGGTAACAGGCGCTTGGGCCTACTGGACGACGACGGGCACTGGGATCGCAACGGGAAGCGTCGGCGCGCTCGCGGCGCCCACGATCTCTAGCTCGACGCCGGGTGCCGGCACCGTCGCGCTCAGCTGGACGGCCGTAACCCCACCCGGTTCGGGCACGGTCTCCTACTACGTGAGCCGCGACGGCGGCGAACCGGGCGGCAGCTGCCCGAGTTCCTCCTCGCCCTCAGCCGTGACGAGCTGCACCGACAGCGGCGTCTCGGTCGGCACGCACGAATACACGGTCACGGCTGTGTGGAACTCGTGGACCGCGACGAGCACGATCAAATCGGTTCAGGTCACCTTCGGCCCGGCCACCCACTTCCTTCTCACGGCGGCTACCACGACCCCGACCGCGGGGGCCGCCGATAACCTGACGATCACCGCCAAGGATGCGAGCAACAACACGGTCGCCACCTATACCGGCTCACACAGCCTGACCTTCGGCGGCGCCAGCACAATCGGCTCGTTTACCCCGACCGTGACCAACAGCGCTGGGACGGCGACCAGCTTCGGCACCGAAACGGCGATCAACTTCACCAACGGGGTCGCCTCGGTCTCCAGCGGAAACAACGGCGCGATGAAGCTCTACAAGGTCGAAGCCGCCAGCATCACGGTCAGCGACGGGACGATCAACAATGGCGCTGGCTCTCGGTGAGCGTCGGCTCGGCGGCGGCGGCGAGCTTCTCGCTGGCCGCGACGACCACGACGCCGACCGCGGGCGCCGCCGACAACCTGACGATCACCGCGCTCGACGCCTACGGCAACACCGCGACCACCTACACCGGCTCACACAGCCTGACCTTCGGCGGTGCCGCCACGATCGGCACCAATCACCCGAAGGTGACCAATAGCTCGGGTACGGCGACCAACTTCGGCACCGGAACGGCGATCAACTTCACCAGCGGAGTCTCCTCGGTCTCCAGCGGCAGCAACGGCGTGATGACCCTCTACAAGGCCGAAACCGCAAAAATCACAGTCAGCGATCGGCTCGATCAACAACGGCAGCGGCCTCTCGGTTACCGTCAGCGAAGGCCCGGCGGCGAGCCTGTCGCTGGCCGCGGCGTCAACGCCACCGCGGGGGCCGCCGATAACCTGACGATCACCGCCCAGGACGCCTACGGCAACACCGTGACCACCTACACCGGCTCACACAGCCTTACCTTCGGTGGCGCCGACACGATTGGCTCATTTACCCCGACGGTGACCAACAGCGCTGGGACGGCGACCAACTTCGGCACGGAAACGGCGATCAGCTTCACCAGCGGTGTGGCCTCGGTCTCCGGCGCCAACAACGGCGTGATGACCCTCTACAAGGCCGAAACCGCAAAAATCACGGTCAGCGACGGCTCGATCAACAACGGCACTGGCCTCTCGGTGACCGTCAGCGTGGCGTCGGCGGCGAGCTTGTCTCTGGCCGCGACGACCACGACGCCGACCGCGGGGGCTGCCGACAACCTGACGATTACCGCCAAGGATGCCTACGGCAACACGGCAACCACCTACACCGGCTCCCACAGCCTGACCTTCGGCGGCGCCAGCACAATCGGCTCGTTTACCCCGACGGTGACCAGCAGCTCGGGTACGGCGACCAACTTCGGCACCGCGACGGCGATCAGCTTCACCAACGGTGTCGCCTCGGTCTCCAGCGGCAACAACGGCGCGATGAAGCTCTACAAGGTCGAAGCCGCCAACATCACGGTCAGCGACGGGACGATCAACAACGGCGCCGGTCTCTCGGTGAGCGTCGGCTCGGCGGCGGCGACGAGCTTTTCGCTGGCTGCGGCGTCTACGACGCCCGACGGCGGGCGCTGCCGACAACCTGACGATCACCGCGCTCGACGCCTACGGCAACACCGCGACCACCTACACCGGCTCACACAGCCTGACCTTCGGCGGCGCCAGCACAATCGGCACCAACCATCCAACCGTGACCAACAGCTCGGGTACCGCGACCAACTTCGGCACCGCGACGGCGATCAACTTCACCAACGGGGTCGCCTCGGTCTCCAGCGGGAGCAATGGCGTGATGAAGCTCTACAAGGTCGAAACCGCCAGCATCACGGTCAGCATCGGCTCGATCAACAACGGAAGCGGCCTCTCGGTTACCGTCAGCGAAGGCCCGGCGGCGAGCCTGTCGCTGGCTGCGGCGACCACGACGCCGACCGCGGGGGCTGCCGACAACCTGACGATTACCGCCCAGGACGCCTACGGCAACACCGCGACCACCTACACCGGCTCCCACAGCCTTACCTTCGGTGGCGCCAACACAATTGGCTCGTTTGCCCCAACGGTGACCAGCAGCGCGGGTACGGCGACCAACTTCGGCACCGCGACGGCGATCAGCTTCACCAGCGGGGTCGCCTCGGTCTCCGGCGCCAACAACGGCGTGATGACCCTCTACAAGGCCGAAACCGCGAAAGTCACGGTCAGCGACGGCTCGATCAGCAACGGCACTGGCCTCTCGGTGACCGTCAGCCCGGGCCCAGCCGCGAGCCTTTCGCTGGCCGCGGCGACCACGACGCCGACCGCGGGGGCTGCCGATAACCTGACGATCACCGCCAAGGACGCCTACGGCAATACCGCGACCACCTACACCGGCTCACACAGCCTGACCTTCGGTGGCGCCAACACAATCGGCTCGTTTGCCCCGACGGTGACCAGCAGCGCGGGTACGGCGACCAACTTCGGCACGGAAACGACGATCAGCTTCACCAGCGGAGTCGCCTCGGTCTCCAGCGGCAGCAACGGCGTGATGAAGCTCTACAAGGTCGAAGCTGCCAGCATCACGGTCAGCGACGGGACGATCAACAACGGCAGCGGCCTCTCGGTGAGCGTCGGCTCGGCGGCGGCAGCGAGCTTCTCGCTGGCTGCGGCGTCCACGACGCCCGTGGCAGGGGTTGCCGACAACCTGACGATCACCGCGCTAGACGCCTACGGCAACACCGCGACCACCTATACCGGCTCACATACTCTGACCTTCGGCGGCGCCGCCACGATCGGCACCAATCACCCGAAGGTGACCAACAGCTCGGGCACGGCGACCAACTTCGGCACGGGGACGGCGATCAGCTTCGCCAGCGGGGTGGCCTCGGTCTCCGGCGCCAGCAACGGCGTGATGACCCTCTACAAGGCCGAAGCCGCCAGCATCACGGTCAGCGAAGGGACGATCAACAACGGCAGCGGCCTCTCGGTCACCGTCAGCGAAGGCCCGGCGGCGAGCCTGTCGCTGGCCGCGGCGACCACGACGCCCGTAGCAGGAGCTGCCGACAACCTTACGATTACTGCCCAAGACGCCTACGGCAACACGGCGACCACCTATACCGGCTCCCACAGCCTGACCTTCGGCGGCGCCAGCACAATCGGCTCGTTTACCCCGACGGTGACCAGCAGCGCTGGGACAGCGACCAACTTCGGCACCGCGACGGCGATCAGTTTCACCAGCGGAGTCGCCTCGGTTTCCGGTGCCAACAACGGCGTGATGACCCTCTACAAGGTCGAAACCGCGAAAATCACGGTCAGCGACGGCTCGATCAACAACGGCACTGGCCTCTCGGTAACCGTCGGCGAAGGCCCAGCGGCGAGTCTTTCGATGGCTGCGGCGACTACGACGCCCGTAGCAGGGGCTGCCGACAACCTGACGATCACGGCCAAGGACGCCTTCGGCAACACGGCGACCACCTATACCGGCTCCCACAGCCTGACCTTCGGCGGCGCCGCCACAATCGGCTCGTTTACCCCGACGGTGACCAGCAGCGCTGGGACAGCGACCAACTTCGGCACGGAAACGGCGATCAGCTTCACAAAAGGTGTCGCCTCGGTCTCCAGCGGCAACAACGGCGTGATGAAGCTCTACAAGGTCGAAGCTGCCAGCATCACGGTCAGCGACGGCTCGATCAACAACGGCACTGGCCTCTCGGTGACCGTCGGCTCGGCGGCGGTGGCGAGCCTGTCGTTGACTGCGGCGTCGACGACGCCGACCGCGGGGGCCGCCGATAACTTGACGATCACGGCCAGTGACACCTACGGCAATGGCTACACGGGCTCGCAGAACCTGACCTTCGGCGGCGCCGCCACGATCGGCACCTACCACCCGACGGTGACCAACAGCTCCGGTACGGCGACCAACTTCGGCACCGCGACGGCGATCAGCTTCACCAACGGGTCCGCCTCGGTCTCCGGCGGAAGCAACGGCGTGATGACCCTCTACAAGGTCGAAACCGCGAAAATCACGGTCAGCGACGGCTCGATTAACAACGGCACTGGCCTCTCGGTAACCGTCGGCGTGGCGTCGGCAGCGAGCCTGTCGTTGGCTGCGGGAACGACTACGCCCGTAGCAGCGGCCGCCGACAACCTGACGATCACCGCCAAGGACGCCTACGGCAACACCGCGACTACCTATACCGGCTCCCACAGCCTGACCTTCGGCGGCGCAAACAACGGACCCAACGGCAACCCCCCGACCGTGACCAGCAGCTCGGGCACGGCGACCAACTTCGGCACCGCGACGGCGATCAGCTTCACCAACGGGGTCGCCTCGGTTTCCAGCGGCAACAACGGCGCGATGAAGCTCTACAAGGTCGAAGCCGCCAGCATCACGGTCAGCGATGGGACGATCAACAACGGCGCTGGCCTCGCGGTGACCGTAAAAGCCGGCGCGGCCGCGCAGCTTGCATGGACGCACGTGGTCGTGAGTTCTGGCACGCTCAGCTCGCCGTGTCTCTTCACGTGCACGGTCACGGCGCTCGGCAACTCCGGCACCTTCACGGCGAGCGTGAGCGTCACCGACAGCTCTGGCAATACAGTCACCAACCTTGGCACCGGCCACACGGTCTCGGTAACGAATGTCGGTGGGAGCATCAGCGGGGGCGCCCTCACCATCAGCAGCACCGAAGCTGCGGAATCCACCACTCAGTTCACCTTCACCGCCCAGAACGGCAGCTGGACCTCTGACTCGCTGACCGCGCAGACCAGCGGGGGCACGAGCTATACGAGCGCGACCGCGACGGTGACCCAGAATTGACGCCGCGCGAAGGCATGGCCTTGGGTCCGCTCTCGAAGAGGCGAGCATGTCGGCAACAATCCGTGCAACCTTTAGGAGAGCGCACCGGGAGTCGAAGCCGCGGTGTGGACCCCAACGGCCTCGACCAGGGCGTATTTCGCGGCGACGACGATCTGCGACTGCTTCGCAGCCTCCCCGCCGAGTGCGTCGACCTCGTCTACCTGGACCCGCCCTTCTTCTCCAGCTGGGTCCATGAGGGCAGCTGGGCCGACGGAGCTGAAGCTTACTCCCCTGAGGATCGCTGGCAAGGTGGGGTGCGGGCCTATCTGGACTGGATCGCATCCCCGCTGGAGGATCTGAATCGCATCCTCAAACCCACCGGGGCCCTGTTTTTGGTCTGCGATGAAGCGGTGGGGCTCTACGTCAGGGTCTTGCTCGATGAGATCTTCAGCGAGCGGGACGTTCGCAGTCGGATGGTCTGGTGGAAGGCCAACTCCGGGCCCGCCAACCACTACGTCTTTTACTGTCGCAAGTCCACCGACATCGGCCGGCACGGCCACCTCTATACGGTGATCCACCGCGAGGGCAAAGACGACGGGGCACTGGTCGCCTTCAGCTTCGTCCAGGGGCGATTGAAGCGCCGCGTCTCCAACCATCGTGCGGCCTAGCAACACCCAAACAGCCACCCACCCCGTCCACCACAACCAAGCCAAACCTCAAGGAATCGGCCCCGCCCGCCGACACTCGATTCAGATGACCGCTAAACGCTCAAGCTCGGGCAGGGAAGGGGTCCGGGTGCCGATGCCGCCATCGCCTGCGCTGGAGCAGCCCGGAGAGGACCTGCACCGCCTCGGCGAGGCGCTCAAGGCCCGCACCGAGGAGGTGCTGAAGCGCACCGTGCAGCGCACCGCCGGGCCCGATCACGATGTCGACGCCGTGGTCCAAGACAGCTTCGAGCGAATCGGTCGCAGCTCGACGATCGCGGTCGCCCGCTGGATCTCGGGGGAGAGCATGGAGGTGGCGATCGAGGCAGGCAGGGAGACCTGGGAGATCTTCGGCGAGCTGGCGGTGCACCGCGCGGCCTCCTTAAACGAGGTGACCTGGCGCTGCTTTTGGTGGCGAAACGTGATGGCCGAGGTGCTGCGGGAGAGCGCCGAGAAGCTGGAGAGCTCCCCCGAGGCGCTCTCTGAGGCCCTCAACATCCTCCAGCTCAGCCTCGAGTTCAGCCTGCTGCGGATGTCGGAGTGCTTTGAGACCGAGCGCCAAAGGACAGACGAAGAGCTCTCCCACCGCGAGGAGGAGCTCTCCTTCCTCGCCACCCACGACGCCCTCACCGGATTGCCCAACCGCACCCTGATCCTAGACCGGGTCGAGCAGATCCTCGCCCGCTCGCGGCGCAGCCAGACCCCGGCGGCGGCGCTCTTCATCGACCTCGACAACTTCAAGGACATAAACGACACCCTCGGCCACAACACCGGCGATGAACTGCTGTGCGCGGTCGCCGCCCGCCTTGACGGGGTGATCCGCGACGCCGATGCGCTGGGGCGCCTGGGGGGGGATGAGTTCGTGGTGATCTCTGAGGAGCTCTCCCTGGCGGCGGGGCCCGAGCTGGTCGCCGAGCGCCTGCTGGAAGCCCTCAAGCAGCCGTTTAAGCTCGGCGCGGGCAAGGAGACCCGGGTCACGGTGACGGCGAGCGTGGGGATCGCGATCGGGAGTGCGCTCGGGGAGCAGACCTCAGCCGAGGAGCTCTTGCGAAACGCCGACATCGCGATGTATCGGGCCAAGTGGGACGGCAAGAACCGCTACTCGGTGTTTGAGACCGGGATGCAGGACGTGGTCCAAAACCGGATGGAACTGGAAATGGACCTGCGCGAAGCCCTCGGCAAGGATCAGTTCTTCCTCGCCTACCAGCCGACGATCGACCTCTCCGACATGAACCCGACCGGGGTGGAGGCGTTGATCCGCTGGGAGCACCCGACTCGCGGCGTGATCCAGCCCGATGACTTCATCCCCCTGCTTGAGGAGTCGGGGCTGATCACCGAGGTCGGGCGCTGGGTCTTAGAGCGGGCCTGTGCGCAGGGGGCCGAGTGGCGGGAGGCCGGGTATCCGATCTCGATGGCGGTCAACGTCTCCGGGCGCCAGCTCGATACCGATCAGCTCTTAGTCGACGTCGAAGACGCGCTCTCAGCCAGTGGCCTAGACCCCGAGGCATTGACGATCGAGGTCACCGAGACGACGCTGATGCGAAACATCGAGGAGACCGCTATGAGGCTGAGCGCGATCAAGGCGCTGGGGGTGCAGATCGCGATCGATGACTTCGGCACCGGCTACTCCTCCCTGGCTCACCTGCAGCGCTTCCCGGTCGATGCGCTGAAGATCGATCGCTCCTTCATCTCGGGGCTCAGCAGTAACGATGAGGGCGAGACTTTGATCCACTCCCTGGTGCAGCTCGGCAAGGCGCTCTCGATCCAGACCTTTGCCGAGGGGATCGAGCAACAGCACGAGCTCTCCCTGCTAAAGGACGAGGACTGCGATAACGGGCAGGGCTTTCTCTTTGCCCGCCCGCTTGACGTGGCGGCTACTGAGGCTTTCCTTGAGAGCTGGGCCGCCAACGGCTCCCAGGCTTTGGCGCAGGCGCCAAAGCCTGGGGGAAGTGGCGCCGCTAAGGCCTGAGTCACCCGGTCTGTGGCTGGGTGGTTGGTGTCTTGGTTGGGTGGGCTCGCATCAAGGCTTCTGGCCCTCGTCCCCCGTCGCAATGTCCGCACCCACCCGCCCACCTCTAAAGGTGAGCGCCCCACCAGCCGATCTCTGGATTTGAGATGGCCGCTGAACGCACCAACTCAGCAGTGCAGCCAGTCCTAGTGCCATCACCCCCCTCGCCCCTCGCAGAGCCCGGCGGGGATGATGACCTGCACCGCCTGGGTGAGGCGCTGAAGGAGCGTGCCGAGGAGGTGCTCAAGCTGACCCTCGAGCGGACCACCGGGCCAGAGCACGACGTAGACGCTGTGGTCCAAGACAGCTTCGAGCGAATCGGCCGCAGCTCGACGATCGCGGTCGCCCGCTGGATCGCCGGGGAGAGCATGGAGGTGGCGATCGAGGCAGGGAGGGAGACCTGGGAGATCTTCGGCGAGCTGGCGGTGCACCGCGCCGCCTCCTTAAACGAGGTTACCTGGCGCTGCTTTTGGTGGCGAAACGCGATGGCCGAAGTGCTGAAGGAGAGCGCGGAGCAGCTGGATTGCTGCGCCGAGGCCCTGAGCGAGGCCCTGAGCATCCTCCAGCTCAGCCTCGAGTTCAGCTTGCTGCGGATGTGTGAGTGCTTTGAGACCGAGCGCCAAAGGACAGACGAAGAGCTCTCCCACCGCGAGGAGGAGCTCGCCTTCCTCGCCACCCACGACGCCCTCACCGGCCTGCCCAACCGCACCCTGATCTTAGACCGGGTCGAGCAGATGCTCGCCCGCGCGCGGCGCAGCCAAGCCCCGGCGGCGGCGCTCTTCATCGATCTCGATAACTTCAAGGACATCAACGACACCCTTGGCCACGGTGTCGGCGATCAGCTCTTACAAGCGGTGGCGGAGCGCCTTGACGGGGTGATCCGGGACGCCGATGCGCTGGGGCGCCTGGGTGGGGATGAGTTCGTGGTGATCTCTGAGGAGCTCTCCCTGGCGGTCGCCCCCGAGCTGGTCGCCGAGCGCCTGCTGGATGCCTTGAAGCACCCCTTCAAGCTCGGGCCTGACCAGGAGACCCGGGTCAGCGTTACGGCCAGCATCGGGATCGCGATCGGGAGTGCGCTCGGGGAGCAGACCTCAGCCGAGGAGCTTTTGCGAAACGCCGACATCGCGATGTATCGGGCTAAGTGGGACGGCAAGAACCGCTACTCGGTGTTTGAGGCGGGGATGCAGGAGACGGTGCAAAACCGGATGGAACTGGAGATGGACCTGCGCGAAGCCCTAGACAAGGGGGAGTTCTTCCTCGCCTACCAGCCGACGATCGACTTAAGCGATATGAGCCCGACCGGCGTGGAGGCGCTGATCCGCTGGGCTCACCCGGAGCGCGGGGTGCTTCAGCCCGACGGCTTCATCCCCCTGCTTGAGGAGTCGGGGCTGATCACCGAGATCGGGCGCTGGGTCTTGGAGCAGGCCTGCGCGCAGGGGGCTTCGTGGCGTGCTGCTGGGTATTCGATCAGCATCGCGGTCAACGTCTCTGGGCGCCAGCTCGACACCGATCAGATCACCGCCGACATCGAAGCCGCGCTGGGCGCCAGCGGCCTCTCGCCCGAGGCGCTGACGATCGAGGTGACCGAGACGACCCTGATGCGTAATGTAGAGGAGACCGCTAGGAGACTCGCCGCAATCAAGGCGCTCGGGGTGAAGATCGCGATCGATGACTTCGGCACCGGCTACTCCTCCCTGGCTCACCTGCAGCGCTTCCCAGTCGATGCGCTGAAGATCGATCAGTCCTTCATCTCGGGGTTGAGGGGCAATGCGGAGGGCGAGACTCTTATCCACACCTTGGTGCAGCTCGGCAAGGCGCTCTCGATCCAGACCTTCGCCGAGGGGATCGAGGCCCCTCATGAGCTCTCCGTGCTGCGCGAGGAGGACTGCGATCACGGGCAGGGCTTTCTCTTTGCCCGTCCGCTTGACGTGGCCGCGACCGAGGCGTTTCTGCGGGACTGGGCGGAGGAGATCACTCCGGTGCTTGTGCAGGGGTCGCGGGGCACCTGAGCTCCTAGCCCTGGACGACAACGAGCTGCGGGCCTTGCACGAGCGAGTCGCGCGCGCTCACGACCTGAGGCTCGACGCGCTCGTCCTGGAGCGTGCCCAGACACTCCTCGCAAGAGCACAGAAAGGGCACTGAGGGGCCTGTGGGGACAGGAAGTGCATGGGGTGGCCTCGTGGTTGCCCAGCGGTTTGCTGGCATCGCGGCTACGAGCTGCCCATGAAAATGTCGGTCGACACTGATTTTGTCGTCCGACAGTTGATATATTGTTTTTCTATGGCCCTGACTACCAAGGTTGTAGGCGGAAATGAGGTCCGGATTCCTGACCCCGAAGCCGGCGAGGCGACGGTGATCTCTCGCTATGGAAAGGAGCGCGCAATGCTCATCCATCCCGACGACTTCCATCGCCTCAACGATCTCGACCGCTTCCTCGAGGATGCCTCAGCGCTCAAGCCAATGACGCTTAGCGCAGAGGCTGTTCGAGCCCACGTCGAGGAGGGCACACCGGGCGAACCGATCACCGACCCAGTTGTGCTTGCAGAGCTGTTCGACTAGTGCCGCCGCCTCCGGTCGGTCACTGCTATTGGGCTGTCGCACCTTTCGCACCAGCCCCACCGTTCCGGATCTACCAAGAGGGCGCCGCGCCGAAGGACGTGGAGTCCGCCGAGCCGTTCACCGAGGCGGCGCGGAAGGGCATGAGCGAGTTCTCGCTCATCACGCCAGTGAAAGCCCGCTCGGTGTTGGTCATCACTGGAATTCTGCGCGAGCACGAGGAGGTGCTGGCGCTGCGGTTGCGCCGATTCGAGAAGCTGGCCTCCGACGCTGATCGCGAGCGAGTCCGACGCGGTGCAGATCGCGCTCTATTTCACCTGCGACCGGAGCGCTTCCCCGGCCTGCCCGTTGAGAATGCCGCCATCGTCACGTCGCTACTGCGGCTTCCGGTACTCGCGCTGGACCGCCGTGAGTCCCTAGGAGCCCTGGACGACAACGAGCTGCGGGCCTTGCACGAGCGAGTCGCGCGCGCTCACGACCTGAGGCTCGACGCGCTCGTCCTGGAGCGTGCCCAGACACTCCTCGCAAGAGCACAGAAGGGGCACTGAGGGGCCAGTGGGGATAGGAAGTGCATGGGGGGTGGCCTCGTGGTTGCCCAGCGGTTTGCTGGCATCGCGGCTACCCTTGGCCGCCCATGATGGCTGAGGCCAAGGCCCAATGCGAGCTTTGCGAACGGACGGCACCAGACCCTGCCTCCCAAGAGGCGCAGCGCTGGGGGATTGCCAAACTCGACCAGAGGATCGCGCTGCTCTGTCCCGAGTGCCGCGGATCGAAGGGACGCCAACAGCTTGAAGACCAAGCCCGCCAGCATGTCGGGGAGCTTTCCTCGGAAGAGGCTGAGGCTGCGGCGGCTGCGAATCGCGAGTGGCTGTCAGGGGTCCGCGAGGGAGTCACCCAAGAGAAGGGAGAAGAGAGCGCCGAGGACACGATCAGACGGCTGACCACCCGCGCAGGGGTATCGGCCAACGACCTGCTTTCCCTGGCACGTCGGCCGGGCATCAGCTCAGCCGCGATGGCGGCGATCGAGAAGGCGACAGACGCATGGCTCGACCTTGCAGAGGAGGCTGAGCGCAGCGTGCAGCAAACGGTCGATCCAGTGGCGGTGACCCTTCTTCGCTCGGCGGCCGAGGACAGTCGGGCGCTGGCGCAGGAGTATCTCAAGCGACTGGCAGATGCAATAGGCGCAGGGCAGAGCTGATGGCTCTGCGCTTATGAGCTGAGACGACCGGGGGGAGAGGTCGCGTCGGTAGAGTGGTATAGCGAGCCCAAGGTAGGGCTGGAGGAAGTTCCGGCCACCGCGGCCCCAGGCTCCGCCGAGGTCGTAGCCAAGGCCCTGATTACGGGGCACGCCAACTTAGTCAAGTAGGCGGAAGTAGTGAAACCGCTCGTCAGTGCTTTCACGCGGCTTGTAGCTCTCCGACCACCTCCCTTCCATCTTCGCCCTGGTCCTTAATTAAATGGAAGTCCTCGCGCTCGGCGTCTGCTGCAAGCGCCTCAGTCAGCTGGTTGAGCGACGATCGCGCGCCTGTGACGCCGCTGCCGTGGCAACAGACCGCGCGATGTCGGCTCCATCAGGTGGAGCAAACCCGGTACGCGCTAGCCGACTTCAGGGGAGCGACCTGCTGCTCCTCGACGAGGATCAAGTCGACGCACAGCTTGCAGTGGCACTACCCTCAAGCCTGGATGAGCGCGGACTTCGCGGACGCCTACGACGAGCACCTGTCGAAGGTGTACGGGTTCTTCGCTTACCGGGTCGCCAACAGGGGCGACGCGGAGGATCTGACTCAGCAGACCTTCGAGCGGGCACTGCGGGCGTGGCAGCGGTTCGACCCGGAGCGCGGGCCGCTCGGTGTCTGGCTGATGACGATCGCCCGCAACCTGCTTATCGACCACTACCGGGCCGACGGCTCGGCCCGACTCGATCCGCTGGAGGAGGTCGAGGAGGAGAAGCTGGGGAGCGAGCTGCCCAAGGCCGACCTGGGAATCGACCCGGACTTGGCCGCGGCGCTTAGCACGCTCTCCCTGCGCGACCGCGAAGTCCTTGCGCTGCGCTTCGGTGCCGAGCTGTGCGGCCCCCAGATCGCAGAGCTGTGCGGCCTCAGCCTCGCCAACGTGCAGCAGATCCTCTCCCGCTCCCTGCGCCGCCTGCGCTCGGCGCTGGAGGAGCCCGCGCCTCATCGGGATCCGTGAGGCGAGATGGACTTCAGCCCGTAGGGCGACCCCACGCCGAGGAGACCTCATGGGCCGTGTCGTCCTCAACGGCGGCGCGAGTGGCCACGGTGGAACCGGCGGGTGGCGGCGCTGCAAAATGCGAAGGGTGGAATCGTGCGGATGCGAAGCGAGACCCGGACCTCGAAGACGGCTCGAGCGGCGTCCGTTCGAGGCTGGAACTCGCAATGGGCTGGCGGGGTGGTGTCGACCGCGGGGCTCCGTGATGCCGCCGTGGGTCCGTGAGGTGCCACGGCGCTCAGCCGAAGAGGGCCGCGCTTCCCGCTCACCCGAAGGGCCGCTGGTAAAATTCCTTGACCGGGTGAAGGGAGAAAGGGACCGCGGTTTCGCCGCGGTAACGGGCTCGGACAAAGCCGTGCTCATCGCTCCCGTAGCTCGTCCTCTCCACGCCGTCGAAGATCCCATTCGCATTGGCATGGGTGATCGACGCCTTGCGCCATTGGCCGTTCTGCAGGACCTGAATCAGGACCGGACCCGAGGAGCTGGTCGGCGTGCGCCCCCAGAAGGAGACGCCGCCCTTGCGCGAGTAGGCGACGAAGGGAAAGCGGAACGCGTACATCGCCTCCTTAGGCCGGTCCTGGGCGAGGGTGGCGCCCCGGAAGTAGAGGCCCGCCTCGATCGTTTCGCCGGAGGGCAAAGTCGGATCGGGCGGGTTGTCGCGCAAGCTCAGCCAGAAGAAGTGGCTGACTCCAGCGTCCCATGCCCTATACAGCGCTTCGGCGACCCACCGCGTGAGTATCCGCATCTGCAGGCCACCCGGGTCAGGCGGCTTGGAGTCCCAAGAAACTCGGTGATCCAGAGCGGCGTTTGCCGGAACCGGCCCTTGATCCTCCCGGCCTTATCGGCGGCTCTCAGCAGCGCTTGGAGCCTGGGGAGATCTCCCAGCTCAACGTCATCGGGGCCGCCTTCGTGGGCTGGCCCACCGGTCGTGTAGGGGTGGATGTCGAAGATGTCGAAGTGAACGCCGCCTTCGCAGTCCCCAGGAGCGGGGTGAGGGTGCCTTCGGCCCTGCATGCATAGCAGCAGGCGGGCGAAGCGCATCGGCCCGATCGTCAAATGCGGGACCGCGATTGGCCCGAGGCCCGCGGCGAGGACGAGGTTCGATCGGTCCACCGACTTCACCGCGAAGTAGAAGGCGTTGATCAGCTTCCGATACAGCGTCGGTGAGACCGGCCTCCCGCCTTTGAACTGCGGGTTGAAGGAGAGGCTCAGGTTGGGCTCGTTGAGACCCTGCCAGTAGCGCACGCGGGGCAGCCCCTCAAAGTTGCCGCTGTAGCGACGGGCCGCCGCCGTCGCGAAGGCGGCCAAAGCAGCCGGGTCGGGATCGCAGACGCTCCCCGCGACGGCGGCCCGCACCTTGCACCTCTGGGCCCACATCGGTGCCCGGTTAACCATGAACACTGGGGTGAGACCCGCTTGAACGGCTCTCGTCACCGCGATGTCGATCGGGGCCCAGTTGTAGTTTGGGTCCGCAGGGTCTTCTGGCTGCCAGCTGCTCGGTTCTTCATGGGGAGCGACTTCTGCCCAGGGAATTTCAATGCGCACAAGCTGCACCCCGGTTGCCTTGGCCTGCTGCAAGGCAACCGGGTCGTAGGTGCCGAGGGTCGTAATGCCAGTGAGCAGGGGCCGAGCGCTCGCCACTGCCGGTTGCGCGCCGCTCGCCAACACAACACTGGCGATGACAGCCATCAGGACTACCAAGGATCGCCGCCCGCTGATGGCGGCGTGCCGAAGGACCGCCACGTTCCCAGCAGACACGGTCACAGCGTAGCTACGCTTTCGGTTGCTTCCGCCGCCACAGGTAGACGAGCGACCCGACGGCGGCGGCGGCGATCACCAGCGGCAGCAGAAGGCCCATCCCGCCCGAGCCCGAGGAACCGCTGAGCTGGCCCAGGACTTGGCTCAGGCCAGAGGCGCCGCTTGGGTTTGCCGCCCGGGTCGCGCCTCGACGCCCACCCACCCTTCCGGGGGCGGTGTCCGCGGCGAGCTGGGCGGCGGCTCGGCCCGGCGGGCCGAACGCTTCAAGCTGGCCCGCGTTGGACGGTCCGAGCGTCTTGGCGGGCGCTGTCCTCCCCCTGCCGCCGATCCCACTGGTTGGCACGTTCCCCCCCGCCCCCGACAGAGTTTCGGTGTACTGGTTGGCCCCGGAGTTCCCGGGCGGCAGCACTCGCTGCGTCGCGGCCGGGCTCGTCGCCGGGAGGGCAAGCGCGGCGACGACAAGGAGGCCGATGAGGCGGAGTGGTCCCACGACTATGGATACGCGCGAAGGCGCCGCGTCCTGACAACTGCCGTCAGGATCGCGCCGCCCGTGGCGTATCCATATCTGATGGAGACGACTGCACCCATGCCCGTCGAGCTCCGTCTGCGTGCCCTGCTCGGCAACGTCGACCTCCAGGCGCTCGCCGTCTGGCTGCTGGGATTCCTGCTGGTCGTCTACCTGGCGCTGAACGGCGGCGGCTACGACCCGCCGATCCGCAATCAACTCGGTATCGCCGTCTGGTGGGGAGTTCTGCTCGGGCTAGCCGTGGGCGCCCTACCCCTGAACAAGCTGCGCTACGGCTCCTGGGTGGCGCTTGGCCTGCTTGGTGCCTACGTCGGCTGGGTGGCGCTGAGCTTCCTCTGGTCGCGCACCACCGAAGGGACCGTCGCCGATCTGGGCCGCGTCACCACCTACCTTGGGGTGTTCGCGCTGGCACTTTCGATCCGGGGACCAAAAGGGGCACGACGTATGGTCGGGGCGCTCGGAGCCGCAATCGCCCTCGTCGCCCTCGTCGCGCTGCTCTCACGGCTTCATCCGGCCTGGTTCCCGGAAGCGCGCGAAACTGTCAGGCTGCTCGCGGACGCTCGGAACCGTTCTCGCCTACCCGCTTGGCTATTGGAACGGCGTGGCTTCGCTGGTGGCGATCGGGCTCCCGCTTGTCCTCTACGTCGCCTGCTCTGCGCGTCACATAGCCACCCAGGCGTTGGCGGCGGCCGCGCTGCCAGCGATGGGGCTGACCGTCTACTTCACGTTCTCCCGGGGCGGCACGGCCGCGTCGATACTGGGCCTAGCACTCTTCCTGGCACTTGCGCATGATCGCCTGCCCAAGGCCGCAACCGCGCTGAGCGCCACGGCGGGCGCGGCGATCCTGATCGTAGCCGCAGGCCAGCGCGATGCCCTCAACGCCGGCCTGGCTGGGCCGCTTGCACACGATCAAGGAAACGAGTTGCTGGCTATGACCCTCGTGGTATGCGCTGGCGTAGGCCTGATCCAAGCCGGCCTTGCCGTTGCCCTGCGCCATGGCGGGCGCCCCGCCTGGAGCCGGCCCTCACGAGGAGTCTCGGCGTCCCTTCTGGGTGCAGTGATCGCAGTAGCCGTGATTGCCTCGATCGCGCTGGGAGTCCCCGGCAAGGCCTCGAGCGCCTGGCACGAATTCGAGAGCGCCAAGGCGGTGCCACACGGAGCAGCACGCTTTGGGAGCTTCAGCAGCAACGGGCGTTGGCCGTACTGGCAAGCGACCCTCAAGGAGAACGAAACCGCGCCGCTGACCGGCACCGGATCTGGGAGCTTTGAATCCTGGTGGGCGCAGCACGGGACGACCAGAGGGTTCGTGCAGGATGCCCACTCTCTCTACTTCGAGACGCTGGGCGAGTTGGGGATCGTCGGACTTGCCCTGATCGTCGGCTTCCTCGGCTGGATCCTGGTGGTCGGGGCGAGGCGCTACTCCCGTGCCACGCGGGAGCGCCGTACGCAACTCGCCGCGGCGCTGGCCGGTTGCACCGCCTTCTGCTTCGGCGCGGCCTTCGACTGGCTGTGGGAGCTGGCCGTGATCCCCATCGCCTTCCTGTTGCTGGCCTCGGTAGTGGTCAGCGCTGGCGAGCGCCGGCGGCGAGTGCCGCTGCCGATCCTCACGCGGGTTGCGGGAGTCGGTATCGCCCTGGCCGCGATGATTGCGATAGCGATTCCGCTCTCGGCTGCCACCGCGCTCCTGAGCAGCCAAGCGGATGCACGGGCGAACGACCTAAACGGAGCTCTGCGAGAGGCGCGGGACGCGCAGCACGCCGAGCCCTTCGCGGCAGCTCCACGACTCCAGGAAGCGCTTGTGCTCGAGGCCCAGAGCCGTCTGACCGCCGCGGCGGCCGCGGCCCGGGCGGCCACCAGTCGCGAGCCGGACGAATGGCGCGCCTGGGTGACTCTCTCCCGGCTTGAAGCCGAGCGTGGTCGGCCCCGCGCCTCCGTCGCCTCCTATCGCCAGGCTCGTTCGCTGAACCCCCGATCCATACTCTTCGAACGATGAGTCTCGAACACGAACTTGACTCCGAGCTTCCCGCTGATGAGCGCCAGGCGCTGTCGCGTCTTGCGGATCGGCTCGAGCGTGAGCGACCGGTGCCCGGAGCCGTTCTCCGCGGCGAGCTGCGCCGCCTGCTGATCAGCCGCTCTCGATCCGCGGCTCACGCGCAATTCAACCGGACGCTGGCGACGTCCTATGTCGGCCTCGGCTTCCTCTGCTTGGCGGTGGCCGCGGCGGGACTCGCCGGGGCCGGGCCATTCGCGGCCTGACTCCCCAGTAACATCACGGCCGGAGCAGGTCGGCGTCATTGGTCCGAGTGTGCATAGTACGCCACGACGGGCTGAGCGAGTGCTCAGTACACTTCCCTTGATGAAGATTGGGATTGTCGGACTCGGCTACGTCGGACTGCCTCTCGCGGCCCTTTGCTGAGGCCGGGCACGAGGTGGTCGGCCTTGACACCAATCCGCGTAAGACCGAGAGCTTGAACGAAGACCGCAGCTACATCGAGTCTTAATGGAGAGCCTGAGCGGCGTCAAGCGGCGCTGCCCCGCAGCCAGAAGGTAAATGGCTAGGCTATTCATAACCGGTGCTGCTGGCTTTATTGGCTCGCACCTCGCGGAGCGTTGCCTTGAGCAGGGACACAGCGTGCTCGGTGTGGATTCGTTGGCTTCGTATTACGAGCCTGAGCTAAAGCGTGCCAACGTTGAGCATTTGCGCAGGCATATGTCCTGGACGTTCTGTGAGGGAGATCTGGTGGATCTGGATCTCGACTCGCTTCTCGATGAGATCGACGTTGTCTTTCACCTCGCGGCGCAGCCAGGGGTGCGATCGAGTTTGGGACAAAATTTCGGAGCGTATGTCGACAGCAATGTGACCGCATTGCAGCGACTACTGGAAGCGTCGAGGTCGGCCGCGCTCGAGCGCTTTGTATTTGCGTCCTCGTCATCGGTTTACGGCGACGCAGAGCGGCTTCCCGCCGATGAGGACACTCCCTTGCAGCCGATCTCTCCATACGGAGCCACGAAGGTGCTGGGCGAGCACCTTTGCCGCCTCTACCACCGCAGCTACGGACTCCCCATCGTCATGCTCCGCTACTTCACTGTGTACGGGCCACGCCAGCGCCCGGACATGGCCTTCAACAGACTCATAAGTGCGGCCCTGGAACACGAAGAGATAGTCATCTACGGAGACGGTGGCCAGACCCGCGACTTTACGTTCGTTGGCGACGCGGTCGATGGCACTACCGCCGCCGCCTCCAAGGGCCATGCCGGCGCGGTCTACAACCTCGGCGGTGGTGCCAGGACGTCGATGAACGAGGTTCTGGAGATGATCGCGGATATCACTGGAGAGGAACTCGACGTTCGCCGGATCGCAGCGCAGGCCGGTGACGCCCGCGATACTGCTGCCGACACGAGGCGTGCCTGCGCCCAACTCGGCTTCGCTCCCTCGCGTTCACTCTATGAGGGACTGAGCGAGCAGGTTGCATGGCATCTAGGCGAAAGGCGGTCTGTGGCGACAGAGCGCGCGCTGGACGGCTGACGGCGCGTGCGATCCGCGTCGAGACCGAACGCCCACAGAGAAACATGCGCATATGGCTTGACATGGCCAATTCGCCACATCCCGTCTTGCTCGGGCCGGTGGCCCGCGAGCTCGAGGCTCGTGGGCACGAACTCGTTATCACAACCCGTGATCATGCCCAGACGCGCGACCTAACTCTGTCGAAATGGCCGGATGCGACCGTCGTCGGCGGCGAGAGCCCGGGATCGCGGGGCGCGAAGGCTCGAGGGATCGTGGGCCGGGCCTTCGAGCTTCGCAGGGTGCTCGCGCCGATGAAGGCCGACACCGCCGTGTCCCTGGGCTCGTACGCGCAAATCGTCGCCGCCCGCAGTCTTGGTATCCAAATTCTGACGCTAATGGACTACGAGTATCAGCCGGCAAACCACCTGAGCTTCCGGCTCGCGCACCGTGTGGTCGTCCCCAGCGTATTCCCGGCAGAGCGCCTGAGGTGGTACGGCGCCTCTGTCAAGCGTGTAGCGAAGTTCGACGGGTTCAAGGAGGAGCTGTATCTCGATGAGATCGGCACTGTCCCCGATCCGATCGAGATCGAGAACGGCAGGAGTCTGGCTGTGTTCCGCCCGCCACCGGAGGGCGCGCTATATCACCAGCGGGACAACTCTCCGTTCGATCTGGTGCTGCGCCGCGCGATCGAGCGCGAGGATGTGCAGGTCGTCATCCTTCCTCGCATGGCGCATCAGCAAAGCCGATACTCCGAGCTGGCCGGAGTGCAAGCGCCCGAGCATGCCGTCGATGGCCTGGCGCTGATGCGGTTGGCCGACACCTTCGTGGGGGCCGGGGAACAATGAGCCGAGAGGCGGCCCTGCTTGGGGTTCGCGCCTACACAATGTTCGCGGGGCGGTTCGCGGCCGTCGATGCAGAGCTTATCCGGCGAGGGCTCTTGCACGACCTGCGTGGTCAGGATCCCACGAGCGTCGACTGGACTCCCAGGGACAATCGTGGAACGGAGCAGACGCATCAGCGTCGACATGAGCGGGGCCGGGAGCTGCGTAGTTGGTTGACCGCTCGCATCGAGGAGCTCTCTTAGAGATGCGTATCCTCTCCGCCAGAGGAGACCGCCCTGAGATGCTGATGATCACAAACATGTGGCCGCGCGAGGAGCATCCGGCGTACGGCATCTTCGTCTTCTGACAGATCGAATCGCTGCGGGCGCTCGGGCTTGTCTGCGAGGTGATCTTCGACTGACTACACTGCCGCTCTCACGGATCTCATCGGGGATGCTCGGATGGGTGTGGCTCACGTGCGGCGTGGCGACGACTCGGTGGACCCGTCGGCAAGCTGGGTTCGGGTGATCGCGATCGATCCTGCCTGACCGGCCGGCTCGTCGTTGATGCCCGGAAGCACGTGACAGTGGAGGTCAATCAAGCTCGCGGTCACAACGCATAACCTTTTACGCCGTGAGAGAAAGGGTCTTCGTCCATGAGCAGGGGCTCTGCGAGAGCGAGACGGTGGGCGCCGGGACGCGTATCTGGGCCTTTGCCCACGTCTTACAGGGAGCGCGGGTCGGGCGGAACTGCAACATCTGCGACGGCGCTTTCGTCGAGGGACGAGCCGTGATCGGAGACAGGGTCACGATCAAGAATCAAGTGCTCGTTTTCGATCGAGTCGAGATAGGCGACGACTGTTTTGTCGGCCCTGGCGTGGTCTTCACCAACGACCGCAACCCAAGGTCGAAGTTGCGCAAGGGGAACGGTCATCTGCTACGGACCAGGGTCGGTGAGGGTGCCACGATCGGCGCCAACGCGACGATTGTCTGCGGGATCGAGATCGGCGCCCACGCCTTCGTCGGCGCCGGCTCCTTGGTGCGCGATGACCTGCCGGAGCACGCTTTCGCGGTCGGCAACCCGGCGCGGCAGATTGGATGGGCCTGCCTTTGCGGCAACCGGCTTGACGATAGTCATGCCTGCGGCGCTTGCGGCCGCCGATATCGCCCTGGCACGGGAGATCGGTCGGTGGAGCTGGTCAGCGAGCCGGGATGAGCGACTCCGACACAGCGGCTCGGCTGGGCGAGCAGTCAGGTCACACTCGGGCTTTCATGAGGGCTCACGACCTACGCGGCTGGGATCCATACGACGCGCTGCTCTCGCCGCTATTTCAGCTGCCCCTGTTACGTAGCTGGAGGTTGCCAAGATTCGCGGCCCAACAGATCGTGTTGCGTTGCCCCATCAATCTGCGTCCCCTGCTGCGCGTTCCCGAGCAGCGCAACCCGGTCACGATCGGCCTCTACGTGCAGGGCATCGCCGACCTAGTCTCGGCCGGGACATTGGATCGGGAGGCAGCTGCTGGGGAGGCCTTCGGTTGGGTGGAGGCGCTTGCAGAGATGTCTACGCCCGGTCATCGCGGAGCCTGCTGGGGCTACCCGTTCCCCTGGGAGGGCAGGCGCCACCGCATGCCGACAGGCCTCCCCACGGTTGTCGTGACCGGCATTGTCGTCAACGGCCTGCATCGCGCATGGAAGCTGTTTGGCGACGAGCGGGCGCGGCAACTGGTCGTCAACAGCGCCGGCTTCGTGCTCGATGAGCTTCCGCGTGCCGCCGGCGACGATAGGGCCTGGTGCTGGGCTTACTCGATCGTAGATCGCCAGGCGGTCCTGAACGCGACCATGAAGGGCACCCGATTGCTGGCTCAGGCGATAGATGCCGGCCTTGAGGATCCCCGTGCGGCACCGGCAGCAGCCGCCTCAGCTCGCTACGTTGCCGAGCATCAGCAAGCCGATGGCGGCTGGCCCTATGCAATCGACGACCCCCGCGACTGGCGTGACCATCACCACACCGGATACGTGCTTGAGTGCTTCGACACCTACCGCCGGCTGAGCGGCGACCGCAACTTCGACGAGGCGATCGAGCGCGGCTGGCGCCACTACCGGCAAGCGCTTTTCGACGAGCATGCCCTGCCCCGCTACTATGACGATCGGGACGGCCCACTCGATGCGACCGTAGCTGGCCAGGCCCTGATCACCCTGTCCGCCTTTGACAATACGGCCTTCGGCCTAGAGGTCGCCGAGGCGACCACTGCGGCGCTTGGCCGCCCAGACGGCTCCTTCGCCTATCGCCGCCGGCGGGGTCGCCTCACTCGCACCCATTTCATGCGCTGGTCAACCGCATGGATGTTCGCCGGCATGGCCAGGTTGCTGGCGGTAGTCGAGTCATGAGCTCATTCTGGGTCGATATCGACAGCCCACCTCAGGCTCAGTACCTGGGCCCGATAGCGGCGGCCCTGCGCGCACAGGGCCACTGCGTTCTGCTGACAGCCCGCGATCATCGGGCAACTTTGGACGTACTCGCAAACCGTGGCGAGTCGGCGATTCCGGTTGGCGGCTCCTCTTCGGATCGTCACGCACCGACAAGGCTCTCGGGACGCTGCGCCGGGCCGTATGGCTTTGCCTCATGGTGGTGAGGCGCGTCGGACGTCTGAATCATTGTCAGCGCGAACCACTGACGGACTCTCCGTGTCGCATACCTGGCACTCCGCAGACGAGTCTTCGTTCACAATCGCGACGAAGCTCGGCGTCTGGCGTTCACTTGGTGGTTGCTTTTTGAGACCTGAATCGCGGCATTCAAGAATCATCCGCGTGCAGGCATCAGTGGAGGCCTGAGAGCGGCAGGACGATCCCACCCGCCGCGCAACTTTGTTGGTGGGTCCGACCAGATAATTTGGCGGCTGGGGCTCTGTCACCTTGAACAGCGCAACCAGAATGCACCAGGTTGCACGCACGGACCGAACGAAGGAATCACCTTGTGCAGACGATCGGGGTAGCGACGGGACAGTGCGTGGGTAGCGAGCAGCGGTTCAAATCTGGTGTTAAACGCGAGAAATGCCTGAAGCAGATACTGCTCAGCCCAGAACCGCCTCGAATGTGTGAGCCACTTACGGGGATAGGGCCATGGCAGAAAAATGTCATGGAACTGCACGACGACGCCTGCTCTTAACGTAGGTAACACCTCAAGCACGATATAGTTCACCTCGCTCCCAAACTTCACAGTATGGGTGGTATCAACGAATAGTAGATCCGCTGCCGCGAGTTGAGCGAAATCATCGAGCGGAACTTGCGTGGCTGAGATCTCGTCAAGCTCAAATGAGCCAGTGGCGATCTGCCGCGTTCTCGTCTGTTGGATATGGATCTATGACGCGATGACTCGAAGACACGCCATCGCCTCGATTTCGTGCCCGTGCGAGCGAGATTACTTGCGTGGAGTGTCCGGACCCCAGCTCAATGATCCGCTTCGGACGTAACAAACGGATCATCGCGTACAAGGTCTCCGCGTCGACCGCCTCATAAGTTCCGTTCTGGAGGAAGAAGCCGTGGGAATGTTCATCGGGATTCAACGGCGGCGTAAATTCCTCTATAAATGGTCTGAGGCTTTGCTCCATGAACGACATCTGTTGATCCAGAGCGAGTGTGATGCCACCGAGAGCGGACGGTTCGTCCCAGGCAGAGTCCGGCAAGTGTTGCAAGTCGGGGATCGGACTGTAGTAGTCACGAGGTGCGGTGTCGTAGCCCACGCGCTCGGCGAACCAAGTCAAGGGGCGACCAGCCTCTCTACGAAGGCGACCGACAACACGCTGCCAAAATGGTCGTCTAACGCGCACTTATGAGCTAGCGTAGTGCAAGCTGTTCAGAGCATCGCTTAAGGACGGGATCATGGTCGGGAGTCTAGACCGGTGACGAGTCAACACTATGCTGCAACGACAGCTCTTCGGCCCGGGAACCTAGTCTAGACGTTACGGTGGCTCTATGGCGTTCGGCTTGGGTGGCGGTTTACATCGGCGGGGAGACCAGGCCAGTCGGGCCATCATGCGCCGCACGGTTCAAGCTCCTCCCGCCGACCCTACCTTGACTGCTGGCCAGAGGGAATCTACGCTCAAGGCGCCAGATACAGCAAGAATTGAGGCTTTAACTTGAGCTCGGGGGCGCACAAAGCGAACCCCAAGATGCTTGAATACACTGCGACGCTCGCATGCGGCGGATCCGAGCAGCGCTTGTTGGAAGGATGGGGAGACCGAAAGCACTCCTAGATCCCGTGCTGCTTCGCGCAACGCAGATGACGACCCTAGCGCTTCATAACACGGGGGTAGCTGGTGCGATTAGGCCGTTCGGAACCGCGCCGTTTCGCCAACTCATACCACCGAGCCTGAGTCACGCCAGGACACGCGGACCGGGGGCCGGCTGTGAGGACGCTTTGTTTGCACGACGGCAGGTCCATCGGGGCTACATAGAGGCCCCCCCTACGGCAAAGACAACTTCCGTGGGCGCCGTACGATGAAAGCGTTCATCGCGGGAGTGGACGCCTCATCTCCGCCTTCCATGAAGTATGACCCCTACCCCAGGGATCCGAGCCTCTCTGACTTCAACGACACCCACCGGTTGGTCATCGAGGAAGTTCCCTCCGGTTCACGCGTCCTTGAGTTGGGCTGCGCCACCGGCTATCTGGGCAAGGTCCTGACGCGAGAGAAAGGATGTCGGGTCCTCGGCATCGAGATCGATGCCGAGGCGATCGCCTGGTGCGCAGACACCTACGAGGCCACGGTTGTCGCCAACCTGAACGATCCCTCGTCGCTGGACTGGGGAGCGCTTGGCTCCTTCGATGCCATCGTGGCATCCGCCGTGCTCGAGCACCTCGTAGATCCCGAGGCAGTCCTACGGCTCGCGGCCGACCGCCTTCGGCCCGGCGGAGTCGTCGTCGCCAACCTCCCGAACATCGCCCACTGGACGATCCGCATGGCGCTGCTCCGCGGTCGCTGGGAGTACACGGATTACGGTATCCTCGACCGAACGCACCTCCGCTTCTACACGCTCCGATCCGCTCATGAGCTGTTCGAGTCCTGCGGCCTCGGTGTCGAACGGATTCACTACACGTACGGCCCCCGCCCCCTTCCGCTCAAGGCCGCGTCGCTCGTCCTGGGTGGCCAGCGTTTCCGTGACTCGATCTGCGAGCGCTATCCGGGCCTCTTTGGTCAAGAGATGGTCGTTCGAGCTCGCGCCAGGACATGACCCAGAGTCGCTTCACCGCGGCGGCAACGCTCCCCTCCTTCCCCTCGCGGGGAGCATCGGCTCGTGCGCTGAGCTTCACAGTGGCGACGGCGATCCTTGCTGGCGCAGCACTGAGCGTCCGGCCGGCAATCGTGATGGCGCTGGCGGCGATCGCGACGGTCGGCGTCATCTCCTGGTCGATTCCTCGCCTCGCGATCGCCGTTGGACTCGCTCTCATGGCTCTGCCCTACACCTGGAGCCCCACGGTGCTGTCGATTCCCCTCGTTCCGGCGCTGGTCGTTTCCGGCGTGTGGATAGGCGTGTCACTCATTCAGGGTGGCTGGCGCTTTCGCTGGCATCCAATCGACTTCGCGGTCGCCGCGTTTGTTCTGGCGCCCGCGATCTCTGCTCTGATCGTCGGATTCTCATACGGGCTGTTCTGGCACACGATCGCGAACGTCGCCGTGCCCTACGCAGCCGTCCGGCTCTACCTGTCGACGAACGACCGCAGCATCGCTGAGTTCGTGCCACCTGCCTTGATCGGCGTCGGCTGTGCGGTCGCCGTCCTTGCCTTGGTCGAGGTGGTCCTCGGATACAACCCGACGACCCGTGTCCTTACCAACCCCGCCCTCATACAATGGACGCACGAGGCGTCCCGAGCAGGCTTCGTACGAGCACAGGCTTCATTCGGACAGCCGATCGCGCTGGGCGCGTTCCTTCTTCTGCCGATCGGCTTCGCCGCCGTCTGGCCCGGCAAGCGTCTGTGGTGGGCATTGGCGCTGCTGCTACCGGCGATTCTCTTTACCTTCTCGCGCGGGCCTTGGATCGGGCTGGTCGCGATGCTCATGCTCGTTCTGTTCACGGAGAAATCGATCCGCGGACGTCTGCCATCCGTCCTCGGCCTAATCCTCCTGGCAGGTGTGGTCGCCTGGTTGATCAGCCCCGTCCAAGAGGTTATCCAGCAGACCTTCACCACAGGGACAGTGGAAGCCGGCAACGCCGTCTACCGAAACCAACTGCTCGGGGCCGCATTCCAGCATTTGACTTTCGCTGGCACCCCCGTAACTCAAGCGCAGACGACCGGGCTGCTTCCCGGCTTCAAAGATCTGACCTCCACCCTGGTGTTGACCATGCTCCGGACCGGCGTGCTGGGGCTGACCGCACTGATCGCGCTCGTGCTGTTCGCGGTTCGATCGCTGGTCACGGCGATCCGTACCAATGATGGTCAGCTTCGGGCGATCAGCATCGTGGTGATCTCCCAACTCGTGGTGTTGGTGGACGTTGCCTTGATCACCAACTATCAGTACATGTTCTGGCTGAGCGTCGCGCTGTTGGCGGTCCACGGGGCAGATCATCGACGGAGGTCGGTCGAGGAGCGAGCCGAAGTTGGGCTGGAGAACCCGCGTAGTGCAACTTAGGCACCCCGGCAAGTCCCCCACGGTGCATATGGGGGCCGCGAACGTGGGGGCCGCGCTTGCCAGTGCCGTCATCGTCTTTGGAACCTCGCGGCTCTTGGCCCCCGCTGAACGCGGTGAACTGGCCGCAGCCCTCGCGGCGGCGAACATCGCGGCTGCCGTCCTCAGCGGGAGCTTGTGGCTCGGAACCTCGATCGAACTCCGGAGACATTCGGGAATGTCGGGCGCCGCCCGCACCTTCGCCGTGCTCTACCCGGCGCTCGTCGGAATACTGGCGCTGCCCCTGGCCGCGATCCTGATCACCGGCTACCGGCAGGGGGTGTGGCTGTGGGCGATCGCCGCCGCCCTGGTCTTAACCTGCTACTCGTTGCTCCAGGCCCTGGCACTCGGGTCGGCCGACATACGCGGCTACGCAACCGCCGAAATCGTTCGGTCATGGCCTGGTGCGATGCTATGCGTCGGCGCCGTCGCGGCGACAGGAAAGGTGGTCTGGGCGCTGGCCGCCTGGGCGGTGGGTCCCATCCTTGGCTCGATCTACCTCTTTGCGCGAGCTCCGGTCTCGAAGGCGCGCATGAAGCTCATGCACTACCTACGAGTCGTGGGCCCACAGAGCCTGCGCGCTCACGGCGGAAACATCCTGGGCCTGCTCTCTCTCCGCCTCGACATTGTGCTATTGGCAGCGATCAGTTCGACCACGCAGGCCGCCTACTACTCGCTGGCAGTCGCCTTCGGAGAGGTGATGTGGATCTTCTCCTCGGCTCGCGGAACCGTTCATCTATCGGAGCAGATTCAGGGTGACCCGGCGCTTGCTCGCGCCCACGCAATCGCCGTCCTCAAACGCCTGATGGCGTTCATGGCGGGGTTGGCCGCGATCCTCTTGATCTTCGGTAGATTCGCGATTGTGACCCTCGCCGGGGAGGATTACAAGGCGGCGATCTGGCCAATGCAGATCACGGTCATCGGCTGCGCACTGTTCGCCGTCGTCCACGTGGTGATGCCCTACCTCGTCGCTGGGCTGCGACGCCCCGGGCTATTGACGGGGATCGGGACCCTGACGTTCACCGTCAACATCCTCCTTCTCTTCCTCCTCGCTCCTGGCATGGGTGCACTTGGAGCAGCGATCGCATCGGCGGCCGCATACGCGATCACCGCCGCCGTTTGCGTGTCGCTCCTGATCCACCCTTGGATCGAAGCCTCGGCAGCGTCGCGCCATCCCGAACTGAGCGACGATTCGCCCGGCTCTGCCTCGGCGCTACGGGAGACGGCTCGTTGAGTCCCCGAGTGCTCATCCTCGGCGTCGATTGGCATGGCGACGTCGCGCCACATCTAGCGATGGGGTTTCGTCAGCTTGCTCCGGTCACTGTCCGGTACTTGCTTCATCAGCGCCGGCAAGGCGTCAGATCACGTGTCCATGACGAGCTCATACACCTGCCCCGGATCGGGCACGACCTCCGCAAAGCGCAGCTTCGTAGGGCCTCGAGGCGCATCGAGCGAGACATCAAGGAGGCAAATGCAGATCTCGTGATCTCGCTTGCACCCGAGCTGTTGTCCCGTGAGAGCGTCGAGACCATTCTGGGCGCAAGCGCCGGCGTGTGGTGGTTCTGTGACGACCCGTTCGACTTCCAGAAACGCGGAATGGGTGAGCAGCCTTCGGTCTTGGAGTACCTCGACGAGCCAAGTTCGGTGGCCTACGTGGCGCACCCGCAGTGGGCGCACTCAGAGGCGGCAGGCAGCCGGTATCTGCCATATGCCAGCTGTTATGAGCCCGGCGAAGGAGATACCGCCTCCGCGAGGACCGAGCGGGTGATCGTGGTTGGATCGCCCCGCGACGAGCGAACCAGGCTCCTATCGGAGCTCAGCCCCATCCTTGGCGACCGGCTTGACATCTGGGGATGGGGACGGCGGGCTCGTGCCGGTTTGACGCCAAGCGCGCGGCCCTTTCGCTCCCGACTACGGGGCGCCGGCACGCTCGGGCGACACGAGGTGGAGGCGCTGTTCCGCGCTGGGGGAGTCGTTCTGAACCTCCAGGACGCGCAGATGGTCGGAGCCTGGAATCCCCAGACCTTCGACCTGATGAGCCTGGCGATTCCGCAGGTAGTCTGGAACACAGACCCGGTCCCGATATTCGATAACCCCCCTCCCTGGGGGACGAACGCAGCCGAGATCGCCGTACAGGCGGAGAGTCTCCTGGCCGATCGTGGCAGCCACGATTGGCGAGCTGGAGCCGAGGAGGTGGCGACTCGACATCGCTGGGTACACCGTGCCGAGACCGTGCTCCGGAACGTCATGGAGGCCGCGCTATGAGAATCGCCGTGGGCGTCGTTCATCATGGCGAAGGCGGGCGGGCGCCCGTTGACGAGAGCGCGGGCCTGGAGCTCCTCACAAGAACGAACGCCCGAGCGGGTGCACGAGGGACCCCCTGGCTTGGATTCGGGGCTAACCACAACCACATGATCGACGCCGCCGCCAACGCCGATTGGTACGTGGCTCTCAACCCGGATGTCGAAGCCACGGCGAGCGAGATTCGCGGCCTCGTCGAGCAAGCCGAAGAGCAAGAATACTCCGTCGTGGCGCCGCTGTTCCGCGCTCCATGGGGCATCACCGGTGGTCCCCAGCCAGCTGTTCCGGGAGCCCGGCGCTGGCTGCGGGAGGCCATCACGGGATCGACCAGAGGGGCACCATCGAACGCTCGTGTTGTCGCCTCGGAGTGGGTGAGCGGCGCCTGTATCGCGATTCGGGTTAAGAAGCTCCCGATTCGTTTCGACGAGCGCTACTTCATGTACTTCGAGGACGTCGACCTTTGCTGTCGCGCGCGCGAGGCTGGCGGGAAGGTCGGGGTCTGCACCAACATCGTCCTCCGCCACCGCTCGGGCTGGAGCTCGTCGGACCCTCTTCTGTTCCCCCGGGGAATCGAGTTCGCCCGAAGCGCCATTGAGTTTGCACGCCAGAGGCAGCAGTCTCCACAGCTGATGAGGCTCGCGGGTTTGATTCGCTTTAGCTCGCGCCTGGCCATTCCAGGCCTCACCGCAGCCGAGCGAGCAAGCGCGCACGCCGTCACATCAGCATTTCTCCCATTCGCGGGACAGGAAGGACTTGCCGAGCTGGCCCGGCGACACAATGAACTACTCACCTGACCCCCAATGCCGGATTCTTTTCCTGACCTGTAACACCCCTCGTAACACTGGATCCGGTGGGGAGATCGTGAGCTGGCGTCTGCTCCGTAGCTACGCCGACCTCGGGAGGGTGGACGTCGTAGCCCTCGTACCGCCGGGGGATGAGATGCCGGAGAGCCTCCGTGAGATCGCCGGACGGGTAGCCCTGATCGAGGTCCCCCACTTCTACTTCGCAAAGTCGCGCCTCAGGAACGCGAGCCGGTTCCTCCGATCTCAGCTTGGGTCGGAACCGTTCCGGATCGCCAAGTCCCGCGTGCCCCAAGTTGAGCCGGTGGTCGCTGAGTGGCTCGACGATGAGCGCTACGACCTCCTTCATTGCGACTACCTTTCGACCTCACCCTACCGCGCGCTGTGCCCGGATCTGCCGGCTGTCCTTGCCGAGCACAACGTCGAATGGCAGAGCTTCAACCGCCTCGCGGACCACCGGGCAAATCCGCTCGTCAAGGCAGCCTTGAGGCGCGACAGCCGCCGGACCGCCGCATGGGAGGCCAGCGCCCTCGGTCGTTTCCAGCACACTTTGGTTCTCAGCGAGCACGACCGTAGGCTCCTGGTCAGGGTACGCCCAGACCTCAGCGATCAGATCTCGGTTTGGCCTCTGCCGATCCAACCTCGAGAACGCGCTCGGGTAGACGGAGAGCAGCCGTTCACCGTGCTCATCTTGGGATCTCTGCGGGCAATCGGTCGCGTCCATGGCCTGCGCTGGTTCTTGCGTGAGGTTTGGCAGGAGGTGCGGGTGCAGGTTCCGGATGCGCGGCTCGAGATCGTCGGCGCGGATCCGCCCGCGGACATCGTCGAACACGATCGACGAACGGCGTCCGTGTGCACGGCTTCGTCGAGGATCTGGCGCCGATCGTCGATCGCATCGATGTCTGTGCGATTCCACTCTTTATCGGAGCCGGAATCCGGGTCAAGGTCTTCGAGCTGGTTGGCAGCGGGGTTCCCTGTATCGGCACCGCGGTCGCCCTGCAGGGACTGGAGTGGGTCAAAGGCTGCGTTGAGGTCGAAGGCCGCGAGGAATGGATTGAGCGGCTGGTCGATGCCGCAACCGACAGGCTGCCCCTGCGCGAGATAGCGCTAAGAGGGGCTACGGAACTCAGAACCCACTACAGCCGGGCCCGCGCCACGGAGCACCTGAGGGCGATGATGGTCGACCTGGGAGTCAGTGGCAGCCTGGGAAAGGCGATCGGCTCCGAAGGAGACCTAGCATGAGCGGGCGACCCCGCGGGGTCGCCCGGCTTCGGAAGCGGATCGCCTACTCGCGACCCTCCAGGCGGCTCCACGACGAGCTGCTGGACGTAATCGACACGGTTGTCGGGCGGCGTGACCCCTTCGTCCCACCTCGGAGATTGGTGTATGTCGGTGCCGGCGATTACCGGCGCGTCGGTGACGAGTTCCGCCGCTACTTCACGGATCTGGGAGGCCTTGAGCCGACCGACGACATTCTCGATCTGGGATGTGGAATCGGACGGATGGCGGTTCCGCTCACCGGCTGGCTCAGCGGTCGCTACGAGGGCCTTGACATCGTCCCCAAGGGTATCGACTGGTGCACCCGGGTCATCACCCCTCGCTTTCCGAACTTTCATTTCCAGCTAGCAGACGTTCATAACACGAAGTATAACCCTGCGGGGACTCACAGCGCCCATGAGTACCGATTGCCATTTGGCAACGATGAGTTTGACTTCGTCATCGCCACTTCCCTATTCACCCATCTCCTACCGGCCGAGGCAGAGAATTACATCGCCGAGATCGGTCGCGTCATACGGCCTGGCGGGACCGTGCTCGCGACTTACTTCCTACTCAACCCAGAGGCGCGGGATCTACTCGCCGGTGGAATGGGGCTGTATGACTTTCGCTTCTGTCTGGACAACTCAAAAATCATCAGCCGAGAGACGCCTGAGGCTGCCATCGCTCATGACGAAGATGAGGTTCATACCTTTTACGAACAATCCGGTCTCCTCGTAGACCAGGTTCGGTACGGATCGTGGTGTGGTCGTGAGCAGTTCCTTAGTATTCAGGATATTGTTGTCGCCAAAGCAGTACGGCGTGAAAGCTAGGGGGACAAGATGTCAAGTCCGGCCAGCAGTTGTGGTACCGAGGAAGAGTTCATTTCCCTCTATCTCGACCTCGTCAAGAAATCTGTCACTCATTCGCTCTTCAGCCAGACCGCACAGCTGGTGCACCGGCCTCGTGGATCTTTGAAACGAGCAATAATCGAAGTCTTGCGGAAACGTGGGATCTCTCTCGTCCACATGCATCCGTTCCGCGACGATGTCGATGGGGTCGGACGACAGTGGCCTGTCCCGGCGTTCGCCCAGACGATGGTGGGCCACACACGACTGGATCACGTCCAGGGCTGCATCGAGAGCATCCTCGACGATGGCGTGGCCGGCGACCTGATCGAGACCGGCGTGTGGCGCGGCGGGACCGGAATTGTAATGCGCGCGACCCTGAAGGCCCATGGCGTGACGGACCGCGATGTCTGGATGGCGGATTCTTTCCGGGGGTTGCCTCCGCCGAACACCGAGGTGTACCCTGAGGATGCTACCTCCACCCTCCATGAGATCAACACTCTCAGCGTTTCCGTCGAGGAGGTGAGAGCAAACTTCGCACGCTATGGCCTCCTCGACGAACAGGTGAGATTCGTGGAGGGATGGTTTCGTGACACGCTCCCGGGCCTTCGAGACAGGCAGTGGGCGCTGATCCGTTTGGACGGGGACCTCTACGAGTCGACGATGGACGGCCTCCTCAACCTCTATCCCGGTCTCTCACAAGGAGGGTATCTGATCGTCGACGACTACTTTGCCTATGAGCCGTGCAAAAAGGCGACCGACGATTTTCGAAGAGACCACGGCATTGACGACCCCCTAGAGCAGATCGACTGGACCTGCGTCGCATGGCGCCGAATGACCTAGATCACTGATTCGTGTGCCAGAAGGAGAGGGCGCCGCCCACGCTGACTGATCTCCCAGTTCGCGTGCAGCGGGTCAGCCCAGCCGATTTATACGTGTGAAACACTCCATTTGGTGCGAGAGCGGCCCGATCGGCTGGATCATAGGACGGCCAGCGCTCACCTCACCTCCCCGCGGGGAGGTGAGGTGAGCGCGAAGAACCTAGCTGAGCTGCGTCGAGGGCAGCCAGGGTTACCGCCATAGTGTCCAGAGGATCCAGAGCTTCTATTTGCACTGTGTTAGACAACAATTTGCTAAGGACTACAAACTGGGCTTTATGCCCCTTGTCTTGGCTGCGGCCACCGCTTCGCTTACGCCTCCGCCCATCCCATGTGATGAGGTGTCGAAAGTCCTCAATCGTCACCGACTTTCCGCCAGCGTGAACCTCAACGTGCTCCTTCGGCACACCGGCGGCACCCTCCGACGTGTACAGAATCGTTGCCACAGAGCCGTCTGCGAAGTCGAGGGTGATCGCAAACCGCTGCGCTGCGGCAATCGGTCCGTCGGCTGGCGGCCGGGTGGTACAGGTAACCTGCACCGGTATCGCATCTGCGATCCAGCAGGCCAGATCTACGAAGTGGCAACCCTCACCGAGGAGACGGCCCCCGCCGTCGGCTGGATCGAGTATCCAGGAGTCATTGGGAAGGCGTCCCGCCGCAACACGAATCAAGATCTCCATTGGCCGACCGGTGCCGGCAAGATGTTGGCTCATCCTGGCAGCTAGTGGGGCATGACGGCGGTTGAACCCAACGACCAGCAAACCGCCCCCTTCGGCCCGAGCTGATCGAAGATCCTCCAACTCCTCCCACGTCAGGCATGGCGGCTTCTCAACGAAGACCGCCTTTCCAGCACGCAAACCGCGCTCCGCAAGTTCCGCATGACTTGCGTGTCGAGTAGCGACTACGAGGAGCCCAGCGTTTGAGACCACCGCGTCGTCCGGAGTACCCACCGCTCCGGAGCCGATCCGCTCGACCACGGCATGAGCCGACACGCCGCTTGCACTCGCGACAGTGTCAATCGAGAAGCCGGCGGCGCGCAGCCCGGGTATGAGTATGCGCTGGGCGAAGCTGCCGGTTCCGATGATGCTCGCTCGGTCAACCGGGCCCTTGGGCTTGGCCGGGGTCCCATCCGATCTGCCCGTCGGCACCT
Organism: uncultured Solirubrobacterales bacterium; assembly: GCA_963803755.1. Taxonomy (GTDB): domain Bacteria; phylum Actinomycetota; class Thermoleophilia; order Solirubrobacterales; family 70-9; genus CAVUPF01. The sequence goes on along the minus strand of CAWDNP010000007.1, from coordinate 248,916 downwards.
TGGAAAGAGAAGACTCGGCATACTCGATGACTACGCCGAGCGGCGAAGTGTCGTCTGCCGTGAGGCGCTCGTAGGCTGTTGCTGCGTCCTCGAGCGGGACGCGTGCAGTAATGAGAACGAGCAACCGGCACACGACCGGCAGCGATCAGCTCGACGATGGCCTTCATATTGCGTCCCTCGGTCCATCGCACGTAGCCGATCGGATAGTCCTGTCCATGCTCCTCATAAGCATGGTCATAGCGACCGGGACCGTAGGAGCGAGACAGTCGCAGGTCTATCTCCTTGGCGTAGTAGGGCGCACGCGGAATCTGCAATCCGACGTCCCCTACGATCACGACGCGTCCGCGATCGCGACAGAGGCGGGGCGCCAGCTCAACCGGGTCGTTTGACGTAGTGGCCGCGGTTACGATCACCGCGTCGCAGTTCTCGGCGGCACGGGGAATGACCTCGCCCACCGCCGCGCGTGCCAGGCATGTGTCGACAGCGCCAATCTCGCGGGCCCGCTTAAGCAGCTCCTCATCGAGCTCGATCCCGACCACCGTGCAGCCCGCGGCGCGAAGCAGAAGGCCGGTCAGCTGACCCACGAGGCCAAGGCCGATGACGGCGACGCGCTCGCCCAGGGACACGACCGCCTGGCGCACGCCATGCAGCGCGATTGAGCCGACACACGCGAAGCATCCCTCCTCAAATCGGACACCTTCGGGGAGCGTCACGCAGAGATTCGCGGGTACGCGATCGATCTCCGCATGAACAGCGTATTCCCCGCCGCCGACAGCGACGTGATCACCCACTGCGACTCCGCGCACACGGGCTCCGACCGCAAGCACCACGCCCGCAGCCGAATATCCCAGGACAGAAGGCTGATCGAGACGCGACCGGACTGAGTGGAAGGTCTCTGCAACGCCGTCGTTCCGGGCCTTCTCGATGACCTGGGCAACTTGATCGGGGCGAGAACGCGCCTTCCCGATCAGGCTCTTCTTGCCAGCCTGAATCTTGGCACGCTCGGTCCCGGCGCTGAGCAGGCTTACACGAACGTCGACGAGGACTGTGTCGGGAGTGAGAACCGGCTCCGGAACATCCAGGATATCGATGGAGCCGTTTCGTAGTCGCTGAGTGACCTGCTTCATTGATCTTCGATCGGCATGCGGGCTCGGAGTTAGACTCGTGCGAGCATCGGCCAGCGCGTGCCCTTAACGCTAGCGGAATATCCGTCCGTTCAGGCCGCGACAGGTAACCTGCACCCGGCAAAATCGTGCACTCCGCTCTACCGTCTTCGGCGGCCATCGGACCCTATCTAGCTTGATGACGACTCCGATTCCCCTTTTTGCGAGGGAGCGGGCGCTTGCCCGGATACGACCGGCGATTGCCGAGCAAAGCGCTGCCGTGCTTGAGAGTGGCCGCTACATCCTGGGCGAGGAGGTAGCCGAGTTTGAGGCGGAGTTCGGGTCATATCTGGGCCGTAGGCACTGCATTGGGGTAGCGAACGGAACCGATGCTCTGATGATCAGCCTCCTCGCCCTTGGGGTGCGCCCGGGGGATGAGGTGATCGTGCCCGCGGTCAGCTTCTTCGCCACGGCGGAGGCTGTTGCGGCGATCGGGGCGCGTCCTGTGTTTGCAGACATCGAGCCGGCAACCTGGACGATGAGCGCACGTACCGCCGAGCCGGTGCTCACCGAAAAGACGGCCGCGATCGTCCCAGTGCATCTGTTCGGCAATCCGGCGCCGATGCGCGAGCTGCTTGAGCTTGCTGCTGCCAACGACGTCCCCGTCCTCGAGGACGCGGCCCAAGCGGCTGGCGCCCGACTCGAAGGACAGATGGCCGGTGCCCTTGGTCAGGCCGCCGCATTCAGTTTCCACCCTGGAAAGAACCTCGGCGCGATCGGCGATGCGGGCGCGATCGTCACCGACGACCCCGAGGTCGCGGCGCTGGCCCGTCGCCTACACGACCACGGCTCGGCCGACAAGCGAATCCACACCGAGGTCGGGTTCAACTCGCGCCTCGATGCCATCCAGGCAGCGGCCCTGAGGGTGGCGCTTCCCCATCTCGACGGCTGGACCGCAGCGAGGCGGTCAGCCGCCGCAGCCTACCGGGAGGCCGGCCTTGGTGACCTCGTTCAGCTACCGGTTGAGACGCCGGGGACAGCGGCTTGCTTCCACCTCTTTGTCGTTGCCTCCCCGCATAGGGACACGCTCCATGAAGCTCTGAAGGCGCTGGAAATCGAGACCCGCATCTACTTCACGCCTGTTCTTCCGGAGCAGCCGGCGCTGCGCGACTTTCGGCCATGCGCGCCACTCCCAGAGGCACAGCGTTACGGAACAACCTCGCTTGCCCTGCCGATGGGAGAGTCGCTCGACGCCGATGCGGTGGAAAGGGTGGTCGGAGCAATCGGCGAGGCTCTGAGCTGACCGCCCGATCATCTCTGGGCTGCATTACTTCCGCATCAGAAGAGGAGGTGCATCCCGCACAGAAACGTAGCCCAGATTCGCCCGACCCAGCGTTCCCTTCACCGGGTCCAGACCTTCTTGCGAAATCTGGATAGATGGCCCGGGGTAGCGTCACACAGAGGTCATGACAAGTAGCATTCGCGGAACTTGCCGCGGGGCGGATCCTCGCAAGCCAGGCTAGCCGGATCGAAGCTCCAATGACGCCTCCTCCAACTCCAGATGACAACGGTCGACAGACCGACCTTGAGCGAGTCATTGCGATCCTGCGACGGCGCGCAGGCCTGATCCTCCTGTGTTTGGTGGCCACGGCCGCCGCCGCCCTAGGCTTCTCGCTGCTTCAGCAGAAGCAGTACTCCGCGTCGGCCTCGCTCCTGTTTAGAAATCCGGGGTTTGCCGAAGATCTCTTCGGAACCAGCGCGAGCCAACCCAGCACAGATCCGACCCGCGAAGCAGCAACAAATGAGAGGCTGGTGGGGCTCAAAGTCGTCGCGCAAGGTACCGCCAGGCACCTCAAAGGGCTCTCACCCAGCCAAGTTTCGAGCATGGTGAGCGTTGCCTCTGAAGGAGAAGCTGAACTTGTCTCGGTGACGGCCACGAGTCCGCAGCCTGCGCAAGCCAAACTAGTCGCGAACGCATTCGCCCATCAGTTCATCGCATTTCGGGCGGGCGCGGATAGATCCAAGCTGCTGCAGGCCAAACGGCTTGCAGAACGCGAGTTCCATCGCCTCTCCCCGTCCCAACAGGCGGGCGTGCGCGGTCAAGCGCTTAGCCGAGGCTCCGAGAAGCTAGGGATTCTCGCCTCACTGCAGACCGGGAACGCAGAGCTGGTGCAGTCGGCCGAACTGCCAACCTCGCCCTCCTCCCCCAAGCCGGTGCGCAACGCGATCCTCGGCGCGGTGCTTGGGTTGCTGCTCGGGATCGGGCTCGCCTTCCTGTTCGAGCGGCTGAACCGCCGGCTACGTGATCCGGAGGAGGCTGGTGAGGCGTTTGGCCTACCCGTGCTGGGGACGGTGCCCGAGAGCAAGGCGATCGTGTCCCAGAACGAAGGGACCGCGGCTGCGGAGCTGCCCTTTATGGAGAACGAGGCGTTCCGCATGCTGCGGGCATCGCTGCGCTACTTCAACGTCGACCACGACATGCGCTCATTGCTGGTCACCTCCCATACCGCCGGGGTCGGCAAGAGCACGGTGGCTTGGAACCTGGCGAGGGTGGCGGCAACGTCGTCGAAGACCGTCATCCTCGAGACTGACCTTCGCAACCCCACTCTCTCCGGCCAGCACGGGCTGAGAGTCGGGCCCGGCTTGGCAGAACTGCTGACCCACCAGGTGGAGCTGGACGAGGCGATCCAGTCCAAGCCGCTCTCCGCCGCCGGCAACGGCGCGGGCGGCGGCGAGCTGGCGCTGGACGTCATCGTTGCCGGCTCTTTGCCGCCCAACCCAGCCGAGCTGATCGAAAGCCAGACGATGAGCGAGGTGCTTTCGCTTCTGAAGGAGCGCTACGAGTTGGTCGTGATCGACACCGCGCCGGTCGGCGTCGTCGCCGACGCCTTCCCGCTGCTGGGCAAGGTCGACGGTGTGATCGTGGTGGCCCGGATGGAGCAGACCACCCGCGACTCCGCGGAGCACTTGCGCGAGCAGCTGGACCGCCTCGAGGCTCCTGTGCTGGGCGTAGTCGCCAACGCCGTGAAGCTGAGGCGGGGGCGAAAGTACGGGTACGGCTACTACGGGGGGTATTACGGGCCGTCGACTGAGAAGGCTGGCACCAAGCTCAGCGTCGGCTCCAGCCGCTGACGAGCCAGCGTAGGCGAGCGCCCCCCAACGCCTCTCGTCGAGTGTCGGACACGCCTCGGCGTATCGTTTCGATAGGGCCAACCGCGGCTGCCGGCGATCACAGCGACCCCCTTCACTGCACTGGCCGAGCATCGCGATCCTTTCAGGATGCTCTGTGAGATGCGTTGGGCGACGAGCCAAAGCGCTTCATTCGGCTCCTCTCAAGCAAACCGTGACCTGCTCGGGGTATTCGCGGGCAGCCCTTCGCAGAGAGCCCCCTGGATCAGGAAGGGTCGAGCACTGTGTCTCGGGCGTCCCCAAGTCTTGTGCGTACGCCGCCATTCTTTAGCGAGTACTCCGATGCCTCCACCAGCTCGACAACGTTTCGCGCCAGGCGGGTGTGCTCGTCGCCCGCGCGGCCCTGCTTGATCGAGTCGAGGAACGTGGTGAGCTGAACCGCTAGCGGCTCCTCGGTGCTGAGCTTTGGCGAGAGGATGTCTCCGGTGCGATATGAGAGCTGAAACTCACCGAAGCTCTCCGGGTCGCGATAGACAACCCCGTGGTCGAAGATCCTCACCTGCTCGGCAGAGGTGTCGTCGTAGACGACCATCTTCTCGCTGCCGACGAGGACGGTCCGCCGCAGCTTGCTCGGCGCGAGCCAACTCAACTCCACGTTGGCCAGCAAGCCGTTCGGGAAGGAGAGCGTGGCGAAGGCGACGTCGGGGGTTCCCTCGACGATCGAGTCGCGCCCGGCGGCAGAGACGCACTCCGGAGGCTCGCCGAGCCAGTGGAGCAGGATCGAGTAGTCGTGCGGAGCAAGATCCCACAGCACGCTGACGTTCGCTGGTGCAGGCCGAGGTTGACCCGGCTGGAGGAGATGAAGTAAATCTCCCCGAGGTCGCCTCGGTCGATCATCTCGCGAATCGCGATCACCGGGGAGCTGAAGAGGAACGTGTGGCCGCACATGATCGCCAACCCCTCGGCCTCCGCGAGCCCGATCAACTCATCCGCCTCCTCCACCGTGCCGGCCAAGGGCTTCTCGACCAGGACGTGCTTCCCGGCTTCAAGGCAGCGACGCGCCAACTCATAGTGCGTGGAGATCGGCGTTGCGAGAATCAGCGCGTCCGTTCGCCGATCGCAGAGGACGTGGTCCACATCGGTCGTCGCGCTAGCCGCCGTTCGGTGAGCGAAACGGTCCACGCAGCGCGCATCGGTATCGCAGATCCAGCGTAGCACCGCCTCCTCTGACTCCTGCAGCACGCGGAGGTGGTTCGGGCCCCAATAGCCGAGCCCGATCAGCCCGACCCCGATTCCCTTGCCGATAGCCATGTAGTTTCTTCGCTGTCTTCCCTGGTTATTAGCCGCGTGGTAAATATCAGGTCTACGCCAGCCTGTCCATCTCAAGTTCCGGGATCGCTACAACCGGGACCGCTTCTACCCAATTTACTGTACGCCGTGAATCTCGTAGGGGCGTCGATCCTTGAATCGATCCAGCTGTACAGACACAAAAACGAGTTGATGATGAATTGAAGGATGACGCCAGCAGGAAATCGGGGAGCGACGCCTCGCGGAACGCATCGCCGCAACCGGTTCCACGGGTGGTCAGACAACGACCCCGAGACCGCGACTTTGGACTGCGTCGAGCGCTTTTAGCCGGCGACATGCTGGGATTGACTGCGGCGCTGGTGATTTCGTTTCTCGTTGTTGGCCACCGACAGGCACCGCTGCTCGACGCGTTGTGGTTCTTGCTCACGTTGCCTGCGTGGGCGTTTCTGTTCAGTGCGTATCTTCTGTATCGGCAGCCGGTACGGCGCTTAGCCCCAAGCCACCTGGACGATTCGTCCAGCCTCTTCCATGCGCTTTTGCTGGGGACGCTTGCCCTCTGGCTCTTCTACAAGGTGGCGCCCCCGCCTCAGCTCATACTCTCGGAGGTCGCGCTCTTTGGACTACTCGCGTTCGCCTTTATCGCAGCGCTGCGCATCGCGATGCGAAGAATCAGCCTACGGATTCAGGGGCCAGAGCGGGTATTTGTCGTTGCTCCGCTCGAAGACGTGCGGATCTTAGATCGGAAGCTCCGAAATCATCCCGAGTACGGGATGGCCTTGGTGGGCGCGGTTGGCTGCGAGAGTGCTTCGGGGGAGCTTGGCCTCCCGCTGAGCGTGGACAAAGAGGATGTCAAGCAGTTGATCGCCTCGGGAAGGATCGACCATCTCTTGGTCCGGCTCGACTCGGAATACCTGCCTCAGGACGAGGTAGCTGACCTCAAGCACACCTGCCACAGCGCCGGAGTCCGCTTTGGCATCTATATGGCGAACAAAGGGCTGCTGCTTCCCGGCACCGAGATCGACCACATCGAGGGTATAGGGATGCTGAGCTACAACCCCCCGGTTCTCTCACGGACCTCGCGCGTCATGAAGCGAGGCATGGACATCGTTGTTGCCGCTCTGCTCTCGACGCTGTTCGCGCCGCTCATGGCATTGATCGCGCTGGCCATCAAGCTCGACTCAAAAGGCCCGGTCTTCTTCAGTCAAGTGCGCGTCGGTCATAAAGAGCGACGCTTTCGGTTGCTCAAGTTCCGCACCATGATCCAAGACGCCGATCAAATGACATCGGAGTTGATGGAGAAGAGCGCTGATCCCGATTGGCTGTTCATTGAGAACGACCCACGCGTGACTACGCTGGGCCGCTTCCTGCGAGCCACGAGCCTCGACGAGCTGCCGCAGCTCTGGAACGTGCTGAAGGGTGATATGAGCATGGTCGGACCCCGCCCGCTGAGCGAGCAGGACGACGATTCGGTCAAGGGATGGCAGCGAAATCGGCTCGACCTTGTCCCTGGGCTGACCGGACACTGGCAGGTTCTCGGACGTACAGCCATTCCTTTCCGGGAGATGATCGAGATCGATTACGCGTATGTCACTAGCTGGTCGCTGGGACTCGACCTCAAGATCCTCGTTCTCACGGTGCCCGCCGTCTTGAGGCGACGTGGGGTGAACTGAGCCTACGCCTCAGCTCAGATGGGGCGAGCTGATGTCGATCCTGGGGTCGGCGCTGACGCAGGTTACGGAGGTCGAGGTGGAGACCAGCGAGCGTATGGCGCAAAGCGACAAGGCGGGCATCGCCATGACCGTGGCTCTACTGACAATCGCTGGTGATCCCTCTGCGACTTAGCACAGTCACGCCGCTGCCCTGCGCTCACAGTCATTTTGGACGAATGTTGAGGCCCGAAAAGCCTCGCCTTCACGTTTCGCGCTTGACAAGCCCTAGCGTTTCGATAAGTCTCGCACCCTGGCGTCGAGGGAGCGCCTGGGTTGCTCTCTCGGATTCCGGTTTTTGGGAGCTTTTCCGGCCCCCAGGGTTCGATGGCAGACCAAACTACGCGGGGATAGCGGGATCTTGACCAGCGGTAATTTCGAGCTTGGCGCGGCCGATACCGGCAATCGGCAGTCTCAGGCGGGAAATAGCGACAGCCGGATCGTCAGGGCGGCAATCGCTCGTGCCAAAGGCGGGATGACCGGACCCCGTTCATCGGTCCACCTCGTGGAGCTCGACGCCGGGCCCGTTGTGGCGCCCTAAGTTAAGTTAGTCAGGGCTCTGGCTACCCAAGCCTTTGGCGATGCGCTGGGCGACGCGCCCGCTGTCTCGATCTGCGACGAAGTAGAGAACGGCGTGTTGAAGGAGCTGGTCCGTCGAGACTTCCTGCCGATCAGCCTCCGTAGTCAGCGCCTCCCACATCACGTCGTCGATTTCGATCGGCACCTTGACCGTCGGGTGAGGCTGGTCATCACGACGAAGGCGAGGATATGCCCAGCCGGGGCGCCCCGACTCCTGGTCGGCAAGGTAATAACCGATGGCCTGCATGAGCGAACGCGCAAGGCTCGTCGAGTCCTGCTTGAACGCTCCGCAAAGCGCCCCCATGCCGAAGTCGCCGACTGCGACGGTTACAGCGGATCGCATCTGACGAGGCCCCATTCCTAGCGGCTGCACACGTTGTGCTGGAGTGCCGCCCGTACATTCGCCTCGATTCTGAATCCATAGCGAGCCTCGAATATCCCAAGCGCCACCTTCATGTCTTGACGTTAAGCACTACCTCAGCACCGCCAGGATTGCCACGTTCCGCCCAACGATTCCTCCTAATTTCAACCTCCTTGGCCCCGGGAGCCCAACGCGGGCCGACGAATATCGGCGATCCCTTGAGGCACCCCCCGACGCAGGCGGTTTCCCGGCGCCGGCTATGTCAGTCCGAGCGCCGGCCCGATTAGACTTCCGAAGGAAGCGGGAAGCGGCCTCGCTTTATCGCACGGCGCGTGCCGACAGACTGCTCCTCTCGCCATACCGGCGAGAGGAATCACCTTCTAGCGCCAGCAAGAGGAGCTCACCGGAATGCAGCCTGGGCAGATCACACCGAGGACGCCACTTGCCTCGTCAGTGGACACCCCCCACTCGCCAGGCAAGGAGCCACTCTCCACCGTGGGGATTGGGCGCCGACAGCTCATGCATTGACGCTCTGTGTTGTCGTTCATCCGCCGGCTTCTCCGACCAATGGCGGGCAGCTTCTGCCCTCAGTGCCGCCAACCGCACAGTAGTTGCGCAGGGGGGAGAAAAGAGGTGAAATCGCCTCTTTTTTGCCAAGACAGCGGGAATAATACTCTAGCGCCCCTAAATGCCTTCCGTTGAAACCGCTTCACAGCGATCGCATCTGAGCATCGCCTCTCCTCATCGCGCAGCATTTCGGTCCGGCGGCTTGTAGGACTTCGCAGATCGACTCCCCAGCCGAAACCTTGAGCAAGGCGTCGCTCGTCCTAGGCCGTTCGTTTAGCTGCTTGGACGCTCCTTCAACTCGGGGCCTTGCCGTCATCTTTCTGCCTGAGCCCCGAGCACGGGGTCGGCGGATGGAGACCGTTGTGGCCCATCCGCTTTGCCGTGTACCTGGCGAAGAGCGGCCTCGAGCACCTGGCTACGGCCGCACCCTCGTGCTTACGGGTCGCCGTGCCAGCTGAGGAGTGACATGGGCACTCGGTGCGACGTCGACGGAATGCTCAGCGCGGTGGAGTGTCCCGCTCGCGGCCACCATCGCGCCTTTGCATCGACCTCGGGCAAACGATGACGAACTCCTCGCCGCACCAGCCCTAGCTCAAGGCGCCGTCACAGCCCAGAACCCCGCGATGTCATAGGAGCCCGCTCCGCTGGCGTTCGCCTTCAAGCCAAAGCCGAGCCGGGACGGGCTCTCGACTTCCAGCGAGCCCGTTTGCCCTTCTTCGCTTGAAACGTAGACACAGAGGTTTCCGGGACTGGCGTTCGGCGTCTGCTGGCCGCTGCCCAAGCCAGAGCAGTTGGCGCTGGTTGCACCTGGGGCGAGCATGTTCGCCGTCGGCGTCCCGGTCAACGGGAAGAAGTAGCTGACGCCGTCGCTGACGAAATCTCCGGGTCCGGAGGCATCGGTGCCGAGGTTGAAGACGCCGCGCAACGTCTGCCCGCCGCGCAACGTTCCCAGTAAAGGAGCGACTTCGTTGCCGAGCTTGGCCAGCGTAATCGCCCCGTTGGCGATCTTCGACGTGGTCACGGCGTTGCCAGCGAGCTTGCCGGCATTGACCGCGCCGTTGGCGATCGCGGCACTGGTCACGGCGCCGTTGGCGATCGTGCCCAACAAGACCGCGTCCGGCCCCAGTTTGCCGGTGCTCACCGACCCGTCAGCGAGTTTGGAGTACGTCACGGCGCCTCCCCGCAAGGCCCTAGTGGTGACTGCGCCCCGCTTCAGCTCTCTGGCGCCGATGCTGTGGCGCGGGAGGCCGGCGGCGACGGCGGCGCCTCCGAGGGCGACAAACAGGGCAAGTGTCGCGACCACATTCGAGTAGGTGAGCTTGGGACGAGACACGAATTTCATGGAGATTGCGGCTCCTTGTCTTCTCCGTGGTTGAAGCTTTCAGCCCGACCAGCCTGCTGATACCCCAACCAAGACAACGTGATCGCGCACCCTGACCTTGCGGCCTGTCGGGTAGCCACGCGAGCCCGGAGCTGTACCGGCGCGCCCTACATGCTGCGCGACGCCGAATGGCGCGTCGTGTCGACGTGCTCCCGCGCGGCGTCGTGGGCAACGCCTGACAACCATGCGATGAAGGGCTCCTTCCGCGCCTCGTACGTCCCGATCGTCCCGGTCAAACCGCTGAACACTTGCTGTGTGATCTCCTCGGCCTCATGATCGTCCCGCGCCAACTTTCGAACGCAACAGAGCACGTCGGGCGCGTATCGGACGTACAGGAAGTGCAAGGCTTCCATATCGCCCCGCTCGGCTCGCCGCACCGCCTTCCGGACGAGCCTGCTCTCGACATGCCCGCTCTCGGCCTTCTCGACTGCCTGCTGAGATCGGCCAAGCACTATGTCCGCGTCCTTTCCTTCGATGGGGACGAAGAGCGGGCTCCAACCAAACGAGATGTCCAGCGTCCTAAGCTCGCAACAAGGCTCCCGGCTCAGCCCTGCTCCCGCCATCGACCCGTGTCCAAATTTTCGGCAATCCGCTTCGACACTCGTACAGCAGTCCAACCCCCTCCATGGCTGTCAGATCGGCTGCTAGCTCAGCCCACCAGCTGAGCCCCGCGATTGGAGCGCAGGAGCTCTGTCGCTCGCAGGCCCGCCACTACCGCAAAGCCCCAGCTACCTGCTACCAGCCATCCGCCGGCGACATCGCTCGGGTAGTGATGGTGGAGGACAACCACGGAGCCGCCGACGGCGGCAGCAAAGCAGGCGCCGATCGCCGCGGCCGCCGGCCTCCACGAGCGCGGCACGACGAGCACGAAGGCAAGAGCCATCGCCATCGCCGCGGTCGAATGACCGCTGGGAAAAGAGGTGGTCCCGACCTGGTGCCAGCCGAGGATCGGCTGGTAGCGATTGTGGGAGAGCAGCTCCTTGAGCATTTGGGTGGTGAGGTTCGCGCCCCCGACGAGCACGGCCGCGGCGATGGCGTGCCGGAGCCGTCCCCTGCTCAACGCCACCACGCAAACGGCGACGAGCATCGCCACCTGGGGAAGAGGATCGGCCAGGCGCACGAAGAAGTCCGCCACGCCGCCGAGGGAAGTTCCCTCGTAGGAGGAAATCCGGCTCAGGGCCTTGGCATCGAGCCGCTCGAACGGGCCGACCTTGTAGGCCAGCAGCGTGAGCAGGACCAGAGCACCCACGCAGCCCACGCAGCCCGAGACCGAGCGCTTGATGCTGTCGAACATTCGGGAACGGTAACGCCGCTCTTATCCTGAGTCCATTGACCTCGAGAAGCGAGCCGCCGAACCGCTCAGCACAAGCTGCCATCCTCGGATCGGGGGTCCTTGCCAAGGAGCGGGTTTTGGCGATCTGCCGGACGATTCGCCCGCTGTCGATATTGGCCAGGTAGAAAAGCACCGAAAAGCTGACGAGCTCCTCCATCAAGATCTCGGAACGAGAGGCCTCGTCATCGATCACCTCCGCGGCGAAGCTGTCAAGCCGAACTGCCATCTGCCTACCTCCTCGATGCTTACCTCATTCAGCTGCAGTACGACCCACACTTACCCAACGTTGAGCGAACACGGTAGCTCGCACCGAAGACACGTGAGAAGGGGCCCAAAAGGCTGGCTCTCAACCAGCGAGAACATTGAGCCTCCTACAAACCGTAACCTTGAGGAGGCGTGCAAAAGGCGCCCGACGACGTTTGGAACTCCAGAGGCCACGTCTGCCTCCCCTCCCCCGACCGAGACCTTCCGATGAGTAGCGGAGACGATGACTGAGCTGTCCCTGATGCTCTCCGAGCACCACACGGCGGACTTCGAGATGATCGGTGGTCGATGATGCCAGGTGAAGCGATACTATCCCGGCGATCTGGCACGCCCCCGCTCCTAGGAGAACCTCTGGAGCTGGTCCCACCACGGTGCCATGAGCCTCAGTGCAACGTTTCAGGGGCACGCACTATACGGATTATCGCCAGGCAGTATCGAGCTAGAATGCGGAGGCTGTAATCCAAGGACGTTTTCGCTCGCCACTGGGGGGCGCGTCGGGCGCGCTCGTCAAAGGCCTCGCGTGGCAGTAGCACTTGGCGTTCTGATGAATGCACCGAAACCTCCGGGCGGCGTCAGCAGTCCGTCGATAAAGCCTATGTCGGCATATAGCTGCGACCGACTGCTGTGCGGGTTGGGATTTGCCAAGCGTACAGCCATACGATCGCGAAGATGCAACCTTGGCATGTTCCCGATGATCTGCGCTGCGGGCAGGCCCACTATCTTCTCGGCCACCTTGACCGCCACCAGGATTGCGCGAGCGAGCGCTGGATAGACGCGGAGCAGCTCATCGAGCGCACCGGGCGGCAGCTCAGTGCCAAAAACATCCCACCAGGCGCTCAAGTCGGCGGCTAGGCGCAGATCGACGAAGCCGTCCCTCGCGTAGAAAAGTAGGAGGGCTGCGAGCTCGCCAGCGGGAGCGGGACGCCAGTCGCCCATCAGATCCCCAGATGGCGGCAACAGCCGCTCGCGCGCGAAGCTCCCCTCATACCAATGGACACGCCAGTGGAGCTCTATCGGCGGTAGCTCCCTCCGCTCGTGGGCGAGTTCGAAGTGCAGCAGAGGCAGATCGCCTTGCTCCCTGTAATCGGTGGGAGCATCGTAGCCCAGTCCCCGCACCACCTCCACGGCCGCGTGCAGCTGCTCCGGAGCCACAAGCAGATCGATGTCACTGGAGAAACGCCTACCAGGATCACCGTAGATGGCCTCACCCAGCAACGGACCCTTCAGGGGCGTCGAGCGAATACCCGCACCGGCGAGCGCGGCCATCACGCGCAGAGAGATGAGCTGCAAGAAGGCGCCCTGCCGACGCCCTTGTGCGATCGCTTGCTCCACCGCCGAGACAAAGCCGTCGCTCGCGCGTCCCTCCGCAAGCTCTAGGATGCGCGGACCCAAGATGGGCAGCAGCTTGCGTAAGCGCAACGTCTCGGCGAGTCGTGACCAGTTTACGTCTGCCATCAGTTGCCCGGCCTGCTCACGCATGGCCCGTCGACGGGCAATCGTACCGGCACTGAGTAGAATTAACTGCCGTTCGGCTTGGGATCGAGCCATCCGGTTCAGCACTTCGACCACACTTCGTGGACTAGGCTGGGCTTCGGTGCAAAGTCATCGGGAGAAGCCAGAGCGGGCAGTGTGACGCATTAGGCTCCATGAACGTTTGGCGTCCGGCCAAGCTTCCGGTCCGTATACGTCAGTAGATTCAGGAGGACTGCCCATCGTGGACAGCCCAAGCCATGCTCCACGAGGCAGTAAACACAGCGAACAATCACGTGCCACCCCGTGGGCTCGACTCACCTGATCCCACCTTGTTGTCTGGCTACCATATTCAAGCGTTCCGTTCAGTACCGCCTCGGCGTAGATGAGCCCAGGCTTCCAGCCACGGGATGTCCATGTCGAGAATACTCCCAAGCCTTTCGCTATCTGGTTGAAAGTGGGCGATCAGTTTGTTGCGTGCCGATGGTGGGATATAGTTCTCCGCGACCCCTCGCTGGGCATTCCACAACCCAATCCGGTAGCTTGCAGCGCTGTAAGCATGGCTAATGCCAAACCGAACACGTTCAGGCATCCCATGCCATAGAGCACGAGCTGGGCCCAGGCTCGAAAGTGCACTTTGCCAAGTATATGGATTAAAGCCTGGTATCCGCTGTTTGACTGCGGCCTCCCTGTAGCGAATGCCCAAATTGCTAGGGACGAAATCGCTGGCCACACCTATGAACTCAAACAGTCTCCCAAGAGTCTCCGCGGGTCTTTTCGCAAGTTCGTCTGTAAAAATCACCATGAGCTGATCGCGAGAAAAGACACGTAAGTATCCGTCGAGAGCGCGACCGTACTCGCCGTTAGTAATATAGCAATTGGTCCTCGTTGGGAAAATTCTTCCTCTTTCCATCGCTGTCGGCTCCATGAGTTGGTCGATTGCTTCTTCGAACGACCGCAACTCTGCTCGCTCCATTGCCATCATACGATAGTGAGAATACGCACGCATGACCGGGTCCCGAAGAACGCAAATGAGCTTCACATCAGGAAGGACTTGGTTGATGCGCCGCGGCACCACCTCCTCGAGCGGCTCGCGGAAGGGTGAGATCATATCTGATGAGTCCAAATTCTCGTTCCGCATAATGTCGCCAAATGGAGTTCCAGCGATATACTCGATCGTTGCCTCACCGCATACGGCATCAGGCGGTGCGCCTCGCAATACGCGCGCGTGGTACCAGTCCCACCCACGACTGTAGTTGCGATCCATGTTGAAGAAGTAGGTGCTACCCTTCGGTGATGGCATATGGATCTGCGGGTGATTTCGCATATACTCGAACAGGGAGGATGAGCCTGCCTTTTGCGCGCCTATTACGATGAAGTCAATGTTGGACATAGCGAGTGCCTTACCTATTGTCCGACAGTGCGGTTGAAGTTTGCACTTTGGACCGAGAGCAGACCACCATGCATGACAGTCAGCTGCAACTGCCCAGATGAAACCACAGAGGTTACGTTGGATCCGTTGCGTCGTGCTGTCCAGGGGGATGTGGCGAAGTTGTAGTCGGTAGTTTCGCTAGTCATGGAACGTGATTGTTGCATCTATACGGCTCATTCAGCCGGATAGTATCTCAGTACCGCGGCTGCAGGGTCGCGTCATGGCCAAACAGGCCGGACCCGTTCATCGGTTCACCTGATCTCAGGTGGCCGGCCAACACATCGTGGACGTTTTCCTGTTCGGTCCAGGTTCCGCTGGGCGGGAGCAAATTGTTTGGGTCCGGATCGTCAGATGAGCCCTATCCGATACGAGATGGCATGGGTCGGCTATACATCCGCCTTTACAGCATTCTGCAATTTGCGATTGCCAGCGAGCAGCAAGCACTTTCTACAGCCGCATTACGGCGCTTCCGGCATATCCCGACAGACCGCGAGCCGATGAAAGGCAGTGACGTTCACGCCGAGGCGTCGGCGAGCGATTACGATCAGAGCAAGGTTCCAAAGGACGAGGCTTGTTGCGAAAGCGATGGCGCTGCCGGTCACGCCGAAGGGCGGTACGAGAAGGATGGCAAGCACGAAATTGGCTAGGGCTCCGGCGCCGACGGCGCGCGCAGCCACAAGCTCATGCTTCGTCATGATGAGCACAACTCCCGACGGCCCCGCCGCCGCATTTATGAGCTGGCCCAGGGCAACGATAGCCAGTGCTGTAGAGCCTGTTCGGAATTCTGCACCGAAGAAGCCGAGGAAGACACCGGGGAAAACCACAAATGCAGCACATACTGGTACCGACACGAGAAGGCCAGTCCAGGCAACACGCTCTGTCAACCGCTCGAGCTGCTGCCGATCTCCACGTGCATACAGCCGAGCGACTGCAGGAGCAAGTGGCATGTTGGCGGCCACCAGGAACAGCACGATCAGCACAGCGCTACTCTGGACTACGTTGTAGACACCGGCTGCAGCAGGTCCTCTAAGTGTTCCCGTCACCAACGTACCAATGTAGTTATTGAGCATCCAGGCCCCGACAATTACCATCATCGGAAGGGACGCGCGAACCCACTCGCGGGTAGCGTACTCCGATCGGACCGAGTGTAGATCCTTAGGAAGGACTCGAAGTAGCAATATGGTGCCTACGGTAAACGCGGTCGCGACTCCTACCACATTGACTCCGAGCGCGGTAGTCGGAGAGAGGATGCCATTACCGAGTAACTCCAGTGTGCCAATGCCAGTCACGATCAGCAGAGGCCGGATCAGAAACTCCGGGAACTGCCCGCTCACAACGTGGCCAAATGCCTGCATCGCTCCTTGGCGCAGGAGAGTCAGCGACGTAAGGGGAACTAGCAGCATAGCGACGCAAAACGGGCCACGAAGGGACGACGACAGCCATACGATGGCGATGATGCAGCCGCCCACGGCAATCGTCATCGAGGTGAGAAAGACCAATTGGTTGGTGCGTCGGAGTAGACCCTTCATCAGATGCCACCTGCCCTGAACCTCGTACATCGCGATGCCACGCACCAGGAAGCGGTCAACGCCGATAGTCGAGATCAGAGCCAACAGGCCAGCCCAGGTGAACGAGAATGCATAAAGACCGTAGCCCCTGCGGCCGAGGAAACGAGCGAGAAGAAGTGCAGTCAGGAACCCTAAGCCGTTCGACGTAATTTGCAGCACCGCTGTGCCCGAAGCGCTTTTTAGCAGCTGCCTGAAGACGCCTGGCGTCGAACCGACTGCCACATCTTCGGAGTCGGCCGCTCCGGCGCACGGTGCCGGAGCGGCCTTCCCCTTGCCGGTCACCTGCGATTCGGTCATCCAAGCTCGCCGGAGCCTGCAGTGATCGTCGAAGACGTGCAGGGCCACTGAACTAAGGGTCCACGGCCGACATTTAGATCCATCGTGCTAATGATCGTCCTCGCCATTATCATCCCAGCAGGTGCTGACTCCCCCTCGGCCTCAGATCATCAGGAGAGGTCTCGAGCCTCTCGATCCTAGGATCTGCTCGGTGAGGTTATATATGAACTTCTCCGGGGTCGTTTGTCTTTCGCGCACGGGGTCCTAGTCTCGATCGGATGAAGAAACTGCGGCGGGCTATCCAGGGCGGGCGGTTTCCGGTTTCGCCCGATGCTCGCCTACCTCGACAACAGCCAAGAGGCCCAGCACCGCGCGCTTCACACGGCCGCGGACTCGTCTTCAGCGAGCGGTGCCCATCCTGTGCCTGCAGCGCAACTGCCCTTGGCAGGCGAGCTGGCCTCCCGGTCAACCCGGATTGCCAGCACCACCGGCCTCGGTTTTCGCGAAATAAGGCCATCTGCGACGCTGCCCGCACCCTGATTGCGATTTGCTCTGCCATCGCACCAAATGCACCCACTGAACACAGCTCCGACCCTACGTTCTCACCTCCAGGCGGCGCTTCACGTCCAATATCGGGCAGCGTTCTCGATTCGGTATTTAGACCTGCGAGGCCGGGGCACCAAAAGTATAGTCGCACCTCTATTGTTTCCCACACACGTACACAGTTTGCGAATACTCATGCACTTTTCCCCTAACGCACCCAAGCGAAACGCTCACCGATGGATAGGCGTAGTTCCGAGTGCCACTTGAGGTACAAATCGAGACACGTTGCCGCCTGGCCTCAATTTGCTATGAGGCCACTCCGTCTCCCACGACGTCTGTTACGGTACCTATCATTGCTGATTTTCGATCATAATATCTTTTGCCAATGCCACGTAGTCGTTTGCACAACGTTCCAAGGTGTAGCATTGCTGCGCATGCGCATGCGCAGCAGCTCCTTGCTCAACAGCTAGTCTGGGCATACTGATATATGTTGCGATGGCGTCGGCAAGTGCTGAGGCGTCGCCAGCCTGCACGATCGAACCGGTGATGTCTGGCAACATCAACTCGGGTAATGCACCTCTGTTGGAGACTATCGATGGTCTTCCGTGGGCCATGGCCTCAACCGCGGTCATACAGAATGACTCAGTGAACTTATGAGCGGGAGCTACCGAGACATGTTGAGCTTCCCAAAAACCAGTGATATCGTCAGTCCAGCCGATGAACTTGACGTTGTCGACTAAGCCCAACTTCAGCGTCAGTGCCTCCAAACCCGCCCGATCAGGCCCGTCTCCGGCTATCATAAGCATTGGAAGGGTTTTGTCACCCTTGCGTAAGTGGGCAAGGGCGTTTATAGTCACATCAACACCCTTTCCCGGGATCAGTCGCCCAACGTAGCCGATTCGCAAGCGCTCGGCAGACGGCATGGCAGGAGGTCTCTCCGGTACTCTCACCCCGTGCCTTATACACACTAGGTGTCGGGCGTGCGGACCGGCCGACTGCAAGACGCAGCATAAAGTTCGAGACTGCGACCTCTGCATCATGCCCGTGAACCCCGATACGCCTGTCAAGATTACATTGCGCCCGCTTAGCCGCAGACAACGACGCAACTGCAAGGAGCGCGCCATGCTCGACACCAATTACCACTCCACGAAATCCCCCGAGTTTTAGTGCGGGTCCCAGAAAGCCGAAGGATCCGAGGATAGCGACCTCTGTGCCAAGCATGGATAGTGCGCGTGTAACTCGACGCGGCTGGCGAAGCACATGCCTGCCACGGGACATGCCAAGCGCAATCCACTCTAGCGACTCCCGATCTAGTTGGGGGCGAAGATCACCATCATCGTCAACGAGGAGTACGCTCGTGTCGTGCCCTAGCATCCGTAACCCGCCCGCGAGTGACAGAGACAGCCGCTCGGTACCACCGATTCCCCCGCCCCATAGTAAGAACGTAATTCTCATCCCGCACTCGTATGTTCGAAGGGGACAGCTAAATGTATGCTCAACAAATAGGTGCCGCAGATGCCACCTAGGAGATCATCTATTGTCATGAAAGAGTAGGCGACCATACAGCCTCCTGTGCTCGCGTTTCGAACAAGCCAGAGGATCCACGAGATACGAAATGCCGAAAGCACTTTGTGTACCTGGTCTTCCGCGAGACTCGCGCTGTCCGTTGCACCTAGACACGACCACTGACAGCCGCGCCATATGCTTCCAATAGGAGGACATAGTGATTATCCGCAGCATGGTACTCAGTCGTTCGTCGGCGCCGAGCAATGCTCATCTGCCCGCACATTTCAGTATTCGAAGCCATCGATAGAATACTGTCCGCAAGCAGGCGAGAGTCGCCAGCGGGGAACAGGAGACCGTCCTCCCCATGGCTCACCAGCTCCGTAAGGCCACCGCGATCAGACGCGATCACTGGACAACTTCGCGCGCCCGCCTCAAGCACAACCATGGGACAATTCTCCTCGCAAAGCGACGGAACTACCAAGGCACATGCTCGATCCATGAGATCAGCAATCTCGCTCCAATCCCGGGGGCCCAGATAACGGATAGCGCCATCGCGGTCGGCGTGTTGAACATCTCGCTCCATCGGGCCCTGGCCCACGACCACAACCTCGACCTGCGCCGCAATCCGCCGTGCAGCAGCGAGAAGCACCCCAATGCCCTTCTCCTCCTCGAGGCGGCCAACGAACAAGGCCATAGGGGCGCGAGCCTTTGATAGCTGGGCCAGCTCACCGAACTGTTCGTCTGCGATGAAATTCGGAATTACATGCATTCGTTCAGCAGGGAGCCCGCCTTCCGCCAGCACGTCAGCACGATGCTTGCTGGGGACAATAAACGCGTCGATGCGATGATACAGGCCCCGTGTGCGTGTCAGAACCGCCTCAGCAGCGGCTACCGCACTAGCCGCAAGCGAATCCTTTATACAGCGATGTACAACGACATGACCAGGATGCCCGGTAACACATCGATGACAAGGCGCATGCCCGGTGTAGGCGAGGTAGCTAGGACACACCGGCTTAAAATCGTGCACAGTCATTACTGTAGGAATGCCATGGGCTACTAGCTCGTCAACCACGGATAATGTTAGCTGGTGGTAGATGTTGTGCAGATGCGCGATGTCTGGCCGTCTGTGTAGAACGAGGCGTCGCAAAGACTTGCGAGCCTCCAGCGAGTAAATTGAACCTGCTGCATTCCGTGCCTGTCTAAGTACGCGATGCTGCTTACCATAATACCGGCCCGGAGGGAAGTACACTGACTCGGCGCACGGCACATTCCGGGGGTCCTGCATGGCAAAGAACGACACCTCGTGATCGTGCGAACGAAGCAGATCAGCTGTGCGAAACATCACGGTCTCGGCACCGGCGCCTCCGTAAAGGAACTTGTTGACCTGAAGGACTCGCATTCACTTGCCGGTCAAAGTAATCTCAGCACCGTCTCGTACAAGCCTTCGATGGACTCAGGCGGAGCCTCAAGCTCGAAGGAGCAGCCAAGGACACCCATATCCTTATGCCCCCCTGATATCCGGCGATGGTTCACGTCGGGCGCGAAGATGCTCCCGTAGAGGCCGTAGTCGACTCCGTACCCCTCGATGAGCTTGAACAGGACCGGCGGATAGCGATCGATGCGCGCGCCCTCGACGACCTCCTCGCGATCCTTGACCCATTCCAGCACGCCTCTCCCGGTAGAGGGGTCGACGACACTCTCTAGGACCGTTCGCACACGTGCCCGCATATGTGATGTGTCCTCCCGGAGCTCGATCCCTCCGAACTGGTTACGGCCGAAGAGTCGCGAAAGTTGCGCGGGCGACGACCCCGCATCGCTGGAAAACGTGGACTGCTTGAGCGCCTTGCGGCTGGGGAGCCTACGCGCGAGCCTATAGGCGGGCACCTCCAAGGCAAAGCGATACGTGAGCCCCAAAGCGACCCGCTTGGCTCGCTCGATCAGGTAGGCTGAGGAGAGCAGCCGGGGGGTCCTGGCGGACTCGGCGATGAGGCCCGCCCGCCGCAGCACCTCATCTAAGAAGATCATCCGAGTGCAGCGACGACCGTGTCCGTGGTCGCTGATCACCAGCACGCGACCCTCCTGGGCGTAGCGCGTCACGATCGAGTCGACAAGCCGGTAGGTGCGCAGCACCGCGGCCGAGTGGGGATTGGGACCCGGATACGTCGGGTCCTTGGTGTCCGCGAACCGCCACGCGAAGTGCTGCATGCGATCGACCGTCAGGATGTTCAGGAAGAACAAGTCCGGCTGAGACTGCCGCAGCAGCTTTATGCCGAAGTTCGCCTGCTCGCATGTGGCCCGTAACGTCTCCTCAACGAATGGCCCCATCGTCTTCGGCGTTGGGAAGCTGACGATCCCTCCTAGCTCCGGAATCGCTCCCAGTTGGCCGGAGTCGATGCCAGTCGCGGAAACCGCACCGGACACGAACACCGGACCGGCAACCATTATGCCGTTGACCTCCCATGCCGGATAGGCAAGGAAGGGATTGACCACGCACACACGCTTGCCACGACGTCCCGCCTCATCCCAGAAGGTTCTATGAGGCAGCGCGTCGCCAGCGGTCTCGGCAGCTTGCGCGGGGCGCTTGTCGAGGTAATCGATTGAATCGAGCATCCCGTGCTCGCCGGGTGGCATGCCCGTAAAGATGGTCGTCCAGGCTGGGATCGAGTCGGGAGGAAAGATCGACGCGAGCGGCGCCAGCACCGGCCAACCAGTCAGCGTTGGCAGCTCGTCAGGATGGGCGTCGACGTAACGCCAATCGAGTCCATCAATCCCGAGAACGATGAGCGGCTTGCTCACTTGCGCCTCCATGCAGGGTTGAGTTGGCAACTATGGCCCTAAACACCGACTCACCCACTACGTCAGCGGGCCCGCTCGCATCAATCAGTATCGCAGCAGAGCCGTGGGCGAGCTGGTGATATAGCCGGCGTCGCTGGTCGAGGTAGGTGAGGTCGGGGCTGTCAGGCTTGCGCGCGAGCGCCACCCGCTCGTCTACGTCCAGCACGACGATCAGATCCGGGTCCGGGAGCAACCAGCGCAGCACCCTTGGTGTGGCGACAAGCTCGCCGCCGGCCGACAGGTCGATGAGAACGTCATGCCGGTAGCGATCGACGATTACGACTTCAGCTTCGCGACGAGCCCTTAAGAGCTTCGGCGCCGCTTGGAGGCCATAGTCAAGCACCATCAAGCCTATCCACAGCCGACGAATGAGCGGCGAAGACAGAAGACGGCGCTTGAGCGCGCGACGATTATCGCCACTCCCGCCGTTCGCATTGGAGACTGTGGCCACCAGCGTGTGGCGCCGGGAGAGACGGTCGAGCAATCGTACGGCTGGGCGCGCAAGGATGGGGTCCCAGCGACACCAGAGAACCTCCGTAGTGTGTCCCGCAGCTTCGAAACGATCGTGGAGTATTTCAGCCTGAGTCGACTTGCCGGTTCCGTCGATTCCGCACAGCGCGATCAGGTTACCCATAGTCCGCCGCTCTCTGGATCGCGTTCTTGAGCGCATCGCCAAAAGCATTCTCGTCCATTCCGGCCACCGCGGATCGATTCGGGAGACCATCAACACCGATCATCTCCTTCACAATTGCAGCTAATTGCGCCGCTGGAGAGAAGCGCAGGCTCTCGCTACTTGAAAACAGACCTGGGAGACCCCCGAAAGGCGTTGTCACGACGGGCACCCCGCAGGCCATCGCCTCCAGGACGCTCAACGGGATCTCGATCGACCCTTGCAGATCGATGACGGGAAACAAATACAGATCCGCCGCCTGATACCAGCGCTCGATTCTTGGCAAGAACTCTCGCTTTACGAGAACGGTCGCCGCGCGCAGTCGATCCTCGACTCCTTCGTCGGGCTCGTTGACCATACTGGCTATCACAACCACATTCACAGCCCCACCAGTAGCAAGCTCCGCGAGTGGCTCCAGTCCGCGTGAACGACGCAGGTGCCCAACATGAAGCACTATCGGCTTGTCGTTGGGGAGGCCAAGTTCCTTACGGATCACCGCGCGCGAATCATCAGACGGGCGAAACCGATCGGAGTTGACAGCGGGCAGGAGAACACAGCTGTCATGAGCAACCTCACTATGAGCGTTGCGCAAACGCTCCGAAGCGTAGGCCCCGAGCGCAGGAGCGAGACTCCGGGGAAGCCTGCGAACTATAGAGTTGGACTGGAGCGTGACAAGGACATCAAGCCGTGGCGAAGCGGCCGCCCGGAGCGTCATGTGACGCAGTAACGCCTTCGATGTCAGCCCCGAGTAGGGCACGTATATGAGAACTTCCGGTGCGACACGTCTAATGAAGCGCAGAGTGCCGGGCAACAATGAGGACCAGCGAGGGTCGCCTTCCAGCCGCAGCACCGCTGTCTGGTGACCCCGGGCGGCCAGAGCCCGGTCGGCCATCTTGATCCAGTTGCGCATCCCCTCGTCGCCGTCGCCGGATAGCTCCGTGACGAACAGCGTCTTCTTTTCATTTGGCGACACGACCAGGAGGATAGAGATGCGCCGACAACGATAGATTGTCGCCCTAGTGAAGAGCAAATTTGCTTTGATCTACGGACGAATTACATGGGAATCGACGCCTGTATCGGCCGAAACCGGATTTTAGGAGTCGCCCTATCTTGCGATTGTCTACGGACGACCCTTTGAAGCGCACTGCTCCACATAACGACGACTCGCCACTTTCGATCGCGATGATCGGCACTCGAGGACTGCCTGCCAGCGACGGCGGCGTCGAGATGGCCGTGGAAGCGCTCTCGCGCGAGTTGGTCAAGCGCGGTCATCGGGTAACCGTATACGGGCGTCGGGGCTACTGTGATCCAAGCTTGCGCTTGCACGAAGGCGTACATCAGATTCCCTTGCCGCAAGCCAACACTAAGCACCTCGAGGCGATCAGCCACACCGCACTGGCCACTGGCCACGCCGTGGCCAGTGGGACCTATGACCTGGTGCATTTCCACGCCACTGGCCCTTCGCTGCTGTCCTGGCTGCCGCAGCTCAGAGGAACCCCCACCGTGGCTACGATCCAGGGAATGGACTGGAAGCGCGAGAAGTGGGGACCGCTCGCCAGGGAGATCCTACGTCTCGCGGCGCGAGTGGCTTCAACGGTCCCCGATGGAACGATCGTAGTCTCGCGTGTGCTGCACGGACTGTTGATGGAAAGCTACGGGCGCGAGTCCCACTACATCCCCAACGGCGTCGACCTATCCGGCATGACCAAGGCCCATCCGGTCGAGGGCTTGGAAAAGCACCCATTTGCCCTCTTCCTCGGACGGATCGTTCCCGAGAAGCAGGTCCATGTGCTGATCGAGGCCTTCTCGCGTCTGCCGGGGGACTTTCAACTGGCCATCGCCGGCAGCTCCTCGCACTCTGATGAGTACGTCGAAACGGTTCACCAGCTCGCCGCTGCGGACGAGCGTGTCGTCCTGCTCGGCTCCCGCTACGGAGCGGAGAAGGCGTGGCTGCTGGAAAACGCCGCGGTGTTCGTGCAGCCTTCGACGATCGAGGGGCTACCGATCTCCCTACTGGAGGCACTCGCCTGCGACAGATTCACGATCGTAAGCGACATCCCCGAGAACGTTGAGGCGGTCACCCTCCAGGATGAAGAACCCTACGGCCTGGTGTTCCGCACCGGAGATGTCGAAGACCTCACGCAGAAGCTCGGCGAGGCTCTCTTGCCGGGCTCACGCCCCCGGCTCAGCGACACACCTCCGGTGGGCCACTTGGTACGCGAGCGATACAGCTGGGAGCACCTCGCCGAGCAGACGGAACTCGTCTACCAGCAAGCCCTCGCCCGGCGCGACTCAACGACTCGAGAACCTCGTCCCCGTCGGCCAACAGCCCGTCTGCTCCCGTGAGCTTGCGCACCATCTGCTCGGGAGCGTGTCGTCTGCGCTTATTTCGATCCTCCTCCTCAGCCCATTCCGGGAGACCAGATGAACTCTCATGAGAGGCGGAATCGAACCCACCGGGTCGGGCCACTAGATGATTGATTCGCGATCAGGGACCTCGATACTCTCCGTACCACCGTACACCGACTCCGAGATCGCCACGCTGCTGTATCACCCAGGCGATCATGGGCATTCCTTCGGACCATCATTGCTTCGCAGAGTCGCCCGCAAGCGA
This sequence comes from uncultured Solirubrobacterales bacterium, assembly GCA_963803755.1. GTDB lineage: Bacteria > Actinomycetota > Thermoleophilia > Solirubrobacterales > 70-9 > CAVUPF01. The sequence goes on along the minus strand of CAWDNP010000007.1, from coordinate 224,271 downwards.
CTGAGCCACCTCTTCCCCGAGCTGCCCTACAGCAGCCCGGGTACCAAAAGCGACGGACTGCCCTGGCGGAGAAGATCAAGCGGCTGATCGGTACATTCGCCGCTGAGTTACCCGACTACCACGACGACCTGCCAACCACAGGGCTCAAGCGTCCGCCGGGCCCTAGTCGACTAGTGCGTACCGGGTTAGCTCCAAATGGCTGAATTAGGCAGCGCGATCGATGATGTCCCGGTAGGTGATCGGCTCATGCTGAGTGCTGAGCCCAAGCAACGTCTGGAAGCTGGCCATCGGCGTGCGCCGGCGGTTGTGGCGGAAGACGTACTCATCGAGGTAAACCGGCAAGTGCTCGTCGGAGACGCCGCGATGGGTGCCGTGCATCCAGGCCTTCAGGTTTGAGACGGCGCGGTTGACCCGCGGCAGGAGCTCCTCTCCCGCCTTAACGCTCGCGACTTTGCGCAGGCGATGCTCATAGCCGAGCTTCGACAGGCCGCCATAGGAGAGCAGCCCGTCGGTGTGCACGATCGAACCGGGCTCGGTCGTCGCCTTTGTGAACGCCTCCAGTGTCTTTGCCTGTGAGTTCTCCAGCACCCGTAGGCGAAGACGCCCGAGCTCCCCCGGCCTCGATCGCGATCCCGACCAGGGCCTTCTTCCCGTGCTGTCGGCGGCCCTGGAGGCCCTCCTCGTGCCCGCCAAGGAAGAACTCGTCGATCTCGACCTCGCCTTTGAGAGGATCTCGCTCCGGGACGACCATCGCGCCACGGAGCTTGTGCAGCATCGCTCAGGCCGTCTCGTGGCAACCGACCCCGAGCTGGCGTTGTAGCTGCTTGGCGGAGATCCCGGGTTGAAACGTCGAGACCAGGTAGGCCGCCCAGAACCATGTCCGCAGTGGCAACCTGGTCTTGTGCATCACCGTTCCCGCGGTGATCGAGGTCTGGCGCCCACAGGTTGTGCAGACCCACAGATGACGACGAGTCTGGGCGCCGGCATCGCGACCGCCACAGGCGGGACAGACGAACCCGTCCGGCCAGCGCGACGCAAACAGGTAATCGCGGCACGCCTCCTCGGTCCCGAAGCGCTGCTGGAACTCCAAGATCGTCAACGGGAAGTCAGGGCGAACCACTCCACAAAGCTATGAATCGGCTCTGATGGAGCTAACCCGGTACGCACTAGTCGACTACATCGCCTCACAGAGGACGTAGGATCAACCACATGGCCTTGGCCGTCGGAATGAACTTAATCCCCCGCGGGCGTGCCGCTGGTAGGGACACCTGTAATAGTTAGATTGTCAGCTTTGGCGGAGTTGTACGCAGAAGTATCGGGATCGCGGCCGCTCGGCTTGACCCCGTTGGCGATAACTCCCACCAACGGCGCGGCGCTCGTGTCTAGGAGATGCCTGAGTCGTTCCGCGACATCGCGTCGGCTGCGCCCGATGCGACCGACGATGACGACACCATCGACCTTGGACAACAGCAGAAACGCATCCGGAACGACAGTGAGCTCCGGGGCGTCTATCACAACCAGGTCATATGCGGACTTCGCCTGTGTGAGTAAGACGTCCATCGCGTGGCTTTCGATCAGCTCAACTGGATTTATCAACAACGCGGCGCCAGCTACCAGCACAGCGAGCATCCGATCCCCAGAGCTATCACCAGGCGGAATACCCAAGTTGATCATTTGCTCCGCCTCGTTCAACGACATCTTGCCGAGCAACACATCCGACAAGCCTGGCCCGGACTTGATGTCCAGCTGCTGAGCAACCGTCGGACGCCGTAGGTTCGCCTCCAGCAATAGCACCCGCGAGCCCATCCGCGCCGTCGCGCCGGCAAGGTGGCGAGCAACGGTCGTCTTGCCCTCGCCCGGCGCAGCGGACGAAACCAGGACCATGCGTATGTCGCGATCAGCATTGAAGGAACGCAAGCGAGCCCGGATCACATGAAACGCCTCGGCCTCGGCGAGAGAGAGAGTCACTGAAGTTTCCTTGCCATCCGGCACTAATTGCGAAAGAGCCGCGCTCTGCGGGACGGCGCCAATCAGAGGAAGGTGATAGATCGACTCAAGCTCCTCGGGATTTCTGATCCGGGGATCGAGGCGCTCCAGCAACAAGGCGAGGCCGAGACCCAAGAATAGGCCCAGTACACCGCCGATAAGTGTGTTCCTTAACGTCTTCGGCGAGGAAGGTTCGGTGGGCACCGGCGCTTTCTGCGCGACCTGAACCGTCTTGGGCTGGAGTTCGGCCAGGAGCGCTAGTGACTGCCCGCGGTTCTGAAGAGCCAAGCCATCTGTGCCAACCCTCTGCTGCGGAGAAAGCGCCGCCAGCTGTTTGTGCACAAACGCAAGTGCAGTCCGGAAGTACTGGCGGTTGGTGCTGTCTTGCTCCTTAACGAATTGCCGAGCATAGATATTTGCGATCCCTGCTGCGAGCCCCGGAGAGGTCGTGGTAGCCGAGAACGCCGGCGACACTAGATTCCGGCTGCCCGACTATGCTCAAACTTTCGCTGACCTTTTGCTCAGTAAGCCCATGGCCGATGATAGTTGCCGTCTTTTCCGCCATGTCGCCCAGGTGAAGTAGTTCTAGGTTGCTCGACTGCTGCAGCAGGGCGCTGCTGCTGGTGCTGCCAGTGGAGAGTCCAGCGATCTCCTGGCTGAGTTGGTTGTTGTTGAACACGACCGAAGCGGTGGCCGTGTACTTCTTGGTCTGGTGCTTAGAGTATCCAAACGCCGCAGCCATGGCGAGAACGAAGCAAAGCACGATCCAAAGCCCCCGACGACGTAGAAAGCCCACCGCCTGGGCAATATTGGGCTCCTCAGAATCTTGCGGCATGAAATGTAACCTCTCAGACCACGAAGCTAAAGTTTCCTAAACTACAAGGGCATGCAGTACAAACCAGTACAAACGCAATGCGACCACGATTGTAGACTATACGTGATTGCGAATGATGCGGCAGTAAGAGGATGCCTCGCCCTAGACCACCGGATTCACCGGACTTTGGGTGAAGATTTTTGGATCATAACATGACCTGGAGGGCAGGTGCTCGCGGGCTTCGGTGGGCACGCGGTAGCCATGGTGCTCCAGCAGCCACTCATGGCTGTGGGTGACCGCGAACCTATCGCACGGGGCTCCCGAGCGCCTCGAAATGCCCGATCCACAGCACCTGCTACAGCACCTGCTTTCCTGAGCGTTTGGATTGTGCGGTCCGGCAGCCGCTGGGCGCGCTTGCGAACCCTTGCAGTGGGCGCCAGCCTACGACCTCCCATGTGCAGTATGCGACTCCATCGCGCGGTCATCGGAGAGCCCTCGCGGTATTGCAACAGCAAGACCCTGGCCAGCAGAGAATGTGGGATCGAGCGCGCCCAGGTTCCCGGCGCGTAGCAGGTGGCGAAGTCGGCGTCGCGCACAATGCGAATGCCATAGCTGGCGAGCAGGGCGTAGAAGGAGTTCTCGTCGATCGCCTGTCCCAGAGTTCCGCGACACCGAGCACCCCGATCTGGCGATACTGCGACGCGAGCATTTGAGTCTCCCTGATTTCGCTCCCTAGAGCGGAAAACTAGGGATCGAGACGGATGGTCAATTTGTCGGAAAAGCAACTATGGCGCCCCGTGTTCTTAAGGTGCGACGCGCAGTCGGAAAGGATCTCCTCCCGGATTCACCTTACTGCAGGAGATGACGTCCCTCAGCTTCAAGGACCCTACTTACTTTGATTGCGACGGCTGCTCCTTTCTGTCGTCGCAGATTCCGACGCCTGACGGGCACTCATCCCGCTATGACTTTTTAGTGCCTTCTTGGCGCAATGCACCTCCAGGTGTGGGCGACCACGAGTATCACGTACGCGGCGGATAAACTGCCTCGCGCGCCATGCGAGATTCACCGAGGATCTCCACGAGGATCGGCATGCCTCGCTATCTCTAGGGAGCGAGCGCATGAGCAAAGACGACGGCCACGTAGCGGACGCCGATCCGGCCTCCAGCGAGGGTGACCTCGCTCGCCGCCTTTGCCCAATATAGGTTCCCACACCACCGTTACGCGCTATCGTGCCATGTCGATGCGCCCACAAGCTGCCCACCCCGCAACACGCGATCGGTCGACACATGTGCTGATCGCTGTCGGCATGTCGGGTTGCATGCTAGCGCTGGTCGTCGGCGGACTCGCTGCGACCCATTACGGCGTGCTCGTTGGTAGTGCGATCATCGGACTGGCCTTCTTTGTGGTCGCGATTATCGCATACACTAGGGATCCAGTTCTCGCACTCATTGGACTTTGGCTCTTCGAGCTCTTCAATGCACCAGTCTCAGCCGCTTTTGGATATTTTTCGAATACGGGGGGAGCGATTCGCCAGGGGGACGAGGTTTTAGTCCTCCTCTTTGTCTTTCTTACGATCTTCCAAACGTTGCGGACTACTGTGCGCATGCCCCCTTTCCGCTTCATATTTCCGGGCATCGGTGTGGCGTTCTTTGGATTCCTGGGGGCGATCATCCACGGTGTACCACTGAAAGTGACTATGGTGGGGGCGTTACTCGGTCTCAAGCTTTGGATCATGCTTGGGGTAACTCTTCTGCTTCCGTGGAAACCAAGAGATGTCGCACGTGTCTATTCGACCATAACGATTGTGGGCATTGTTGTGGCCGTGCTCGGTTTAGGGGACTATTTGACTCATGGAGCCGTATCGCGTGCGCTGCATACGACCGACCTGACCGTTCATGAAGGGTCGTATCGCTCCGAAGCGGTTCACTCAATATTTCCCACCGCTGGTGAATATAGCCTGTTTATGAGCCTGCTCTTTGGACTAACATTTGCTCACTATACCAAAAACTACAGCAAGGCCGACCTTATGCTTGCGCTACTGTTCGCGGGCTCAGTGATTCTCTCATTGAAACTCAAGGGCTTTCTGTCCCTCGCTGTCGTTGTGGCCATAGTAGGACTTGTGCAGGGAGCAACGAATAGTCGTCGCGCCATGACTGCGTTGCTTGTTGGTTCGTTGCTTGTTGTAGGCGCGTACAGCGTGGAGAAGAATGTAATTACCAAACAGTTTTCCATTTACACCTCTTCTGAAACGTCTGCTCGGGCGCGGCTCTATACCACCGGCGAGCAGATTGCTGCCGACAACTTCCCTCTCGGCGTCGGCTTTGGACGGTTCGCTAGCTACGCATCGCGGCTCTACTACAGCCCTGTCTACTATGAGTACGGGTTAAGCAGGGTTTATGGCTTGTCGCCAACCTATCCTAAATTCATCGATGATACGTCCTGGCCGAGTGTGATCGGGGAGTCCGGGTATGGTGGCGCTGTCGTCTACGTAATCGGACTAATCGTGTTGATTTTCGCTGCTGTCGGCCGGCTACGGACTGCGACTGCTGAGACGAAATGGCTACCACTGGCAGGGCTCTGCGCGATCGCAGTGCTCCTTGTAGACTCACTTGGAGATCCATCACTGTTTTCGTGGCTCGCTACGACGACACTCGCGATGATTCTCGCCCCAATGCTGATCTTAACTCAGTCAGGGCGGGAGAGCGTGACGGGCGACCATGTCGATAATAAGGATAGGACGGTGATAGTTGGTTAAGTCGGCGAAAGCTCGTCAAACAGGTCGAGGTATGCCCGTGCGCAGCGGTTGATGTGGAAGTTCTCTGTCACGTGCACTTGGCCGGATGCGCCGTGTGAGAGCCTCAGGCTCTTACTGGTCGCGTAGCGAGTTAGTGCCACGGCAAGCCCGGAACAGTCCCCTGGCGGCACCAGAGTGCCTGTCACTCCATCCATTATAAGCTCGGGGAGCCCGCCGTTCCGGGTGGCGATTACCGGCTTTCCGCATGCCATGGCTTCGAGCGGTGTCATCGGGCATGACTCAATAAATTCCGACGAGGGAACCACAGCAATATCACACATGTGCCAAAACGCCGGCATATCATGCGTCAGACCGAGAAACTCGACCGTATGTCCGAGACCCAGAGACTGAGCTAGGCATTCCAGCCGTGGACGCTCGGGGCCTTCGCCGGCGATCCGCAACTTTATCGCGCGGGTTGACTCAAGCTGGGCAATGGCCTCGATCAAATAGTCGGCACCCTTACCGCGGATTAGGCGACCAGCAAAGGCAACAACGCAGTCGGCTGTGGTGGAACTCGCGCGTACACCTGCAGCCGCGTATTGGCTGGGGTCTACTCCGTTGTATATCCGCCGACCTTCCCTGGTGTGGGGATATCGCCGCATCTGTTCAAGTATAAAGTCCGATACTGCGACCTCTATGTTATCTGCCCAAGCGCCCGCGGCACGTCCCACGCACCAGAGAGCCTGCTGAGGTCTTGATTGAAGTTTCGCCCTGAGGATATCCCCATGCTCCACGGCCACGATTGATCCGCGGTAGCCACCGGCGCGGAGGGCGGCGCCCATGAACCCACACGTCAGCAGTAGAGCGCCGTCTGGGCCGGCATCGGCGACCTCAGCTGCGTATCGGCGCGGACGCCGGAGAACGTCCCGGCCCCGACCAAGACCGAGACTCCGATGCGGGACGTGTTTAGCCGAGAAACGCGCCGCCAGAGGTTGTGGGCTCTCTATGAACACCATCGTTACGTTGGAACCCATGTTTCTCATTTGCTTTGCAAGTGCGAGGCTGTGCACCTCAGCACCACCAATAACACCGTTCCACATTATGACGGCCAGTCGGCGTTTGCGTCGAACGTTAGTCATGCTTCAGGCGTTTCTATAGCGGTCACGCTTTGCAAGGAATGAGTACGTAAGGCACTCTGCGCCAACAAATGTTTTTCGCGGCATCTTGTTGCTGATTTTGTGATGGACAAAGGACCTGACAATCGGTCGCCTGGAGCGCACCTAGCCCGAGGACATTGATGGAACGCGGGTGATGGGACTCATCTAACTGCGGAAACTCCCAAGAACATGATCGCCGATTCTAATGACTATCTCATCATGCGTGCTGAGGCATGCGTCCGACATTCTATCGGCCTGGGAGTGTACCTCGCCCTCCGATATGACCTCGGCGGATAGCCAAGTTGGTTGATAAGAGCACCTTCTGTGCTGGAGCACCCGTTTTGTAGGGAGCAACCTCTGATGAGAATCACATCGCGGGCTGGACCGGTATCACCGGGTGTCGTCGGGGCTGCGCCGCTTTAGATGATTCAGTCCACGCGCAATGCGGTGTCCAATGAGGCTTGTCTAAGCGGGACCGAGTTCGGCTATACAACGGAGCTAGCCCAACCTTCTGGGTGTCGATGGGGCTCCCACGACCCGCGGATCACCTGTGGTAATAACTGGGACGCTCGATCACAGAAGGCTCTAAGGCGAGGGCTACCTGCGGCCTATATTTGACTCTGACGCCAATTCGACAGCGGATCGAGTCGGTGGCTTGGACCCTGCGAGGGCATCCGGACCCTTGAAAGCATATGGCGGACCCTGCGCAACGGCCGCGTCCGCCTAGCCTACTTCCCCCGGAAAAACCCTCGCGCGAGAACGGCCGCGCGGAGGTGCCGACGCGGCCGTTCCCTCAATGGGCAGGTGCTCTTTCGAGAGCCCGACGATCCTCTCAGGTGGGCAGGACGGCGAGGGTGTCGAGGTCATAGGCGAAGGTCGCCCAGCCGGTCCAGATTCGCTCTCCCTCGGCCCCCTTCAGCCGTGACCGCCTCAGCCCGTAGCCGCGCTTTAGGTGTGAGATCCGACCCTCGGCGCCGGTGCGGTAGCGGGCCAGCCTGCGTCGGGTGCGCTTGGAGTCGGGCTCCGAGCTCCCGGCGATGAAGGTGCGGCGCGGCGGGGAGTGCTCGAAGGCCTCGGCGGTCGGGCGCGGGTGAAAGCCGCCGTCGAGCGCCACCTCTGCCAGGCGGATGCCCGCCCGCTTAAGCTCGGCCGCGGTCTGGGGAAGGAGCTGGTCCTCGGCCGGGTTGCCGGGCGCCGTCGCACTCGGCAGGATCAGCCCCCGGGCGCCGGGCTTGGTGGTCTCGGTCACCTCGCAGAGCTGGGCGACGTAGCCGAACTCGGTCGGCTTGCCCTGCTTGCCCTTGCGGATCGGCCGTGCGTCGGGGTCGGCGAGCGAGACGAGCCGGTCTTTGATCGGCTCCCCGGCGAGCCGCTTTGCGATTTGCTCGCCGACCCTCTCGCAGCGCTCGACGAGCTGGGTTAGCCGCTGCGCCGCGCTGATCTTTGCCTTGGCGCCGCGCCCCCGCGCCCGGGCGCTGATCGCGGCTGCCATCCGCCTCGCCTCGGCGATCGAGCGGCGCAGCAGCACCCCGCACTCCCCGGTCAGGCGCAGCACCTCGGTCTTGCGCTCTCCGCTTCGGCGGGCGAGGGTGCGCGAGATCGTCCGCAGCCTCCTGCCCAGCGCGCGGGAGCGATCGCAGACCGCCTTGGCCTGAGCGCCGGCGAGCGAGCGCACCTTGCGCGCCTCGCGCGCCAGCGCCCTGACCCCGTCGGCTGCCAGCCCGGAGTCGGTCGGGTGGCGGACGTCGGCCTCCACTACGGTCGAGTCGATCCGGGCGGCCCGCGCCCGGAAGCGCCGCTCCCTCTGTGCCTTGGCGATCAGCGCCCGGGTCAGCTCCGCGACCGTCTCGGCGCCCAGGCGCCGGGTCAGCTTGCGGATCGTCGACTCCTCGGGCACTCGCTCGTGCAGCGCGATAAGGCAGAAGCGGCGCAGGTGAATCGAGTCCGAGACCTCCTTGACGAGGGTCTCGTAGCCCCAGCCGCAACGCTGCTTGATCACCATCAGCCGCACGTAGGTCTCGATCGGAGTCGTCGGGCGGCCGGCTCTCAGCACGGCCCGTCCCGTCTCGGTCACCTCCGCCTGCCAGCGATCGGCGATTGGCCGCAGCAGCTCGGGGTCGCCGAGTAGCTGGTCGATCCTCGTCAGATCGTCGGGTAGTTCCTTGGCCTCGATCGGCAACACCTCGTCCCACAGCGTCTCGGCCTGCGGCGCTCGCAGGGTCAGCATACGCACCTCCTCGATCTCGAAACCTGTCCATTACCAGGTGATTTTCGAGATCGAGCCGGACGGAGTCGGCTCAGGTGAGGTGACTTTTTCCGGGGGAAGTAGGCTAGAAAGGCGGCAACGATACTACGAGGAATCTTGTAATGTCCAAGCAATCTATGCTGAGCATTACGCCGAGTCGGTCGATAGAGGTGGGAGCGGCCTGTTGGACATCTGTCAACCAACGTGAGAGCCAGACTGTCTACACCTCATAAATTCGCGCCTTTGCTCTAGATACACGGCCCAGCAGCAAAATGCGTAATAATGGCCATACACAGATCGACCGAAGGGACTAGACGGTGTCACCCTTCGGGAGCCGCAAAACAGGGACAACGCGGGTGCTGATCGCCTCGACCGGCGGACATCTTGCAGAGATGCTAGCGCTCGCTCCACGGTTAGCGCCCGCTTCAGCTGATGAGCTCTGGGTAACGTTTGAGTCCGACCAAAGTAGATCGTTGCTAGCCGGACGGCGTGTTGAGTTTGTGCGAGACACTCCACCTCGCGACTGGCGTGGAGTCGTGCATAACGTAGGAGCGGCACAACTCCTGCTCAATAAGTATAATGTTGGCTCAGCGATAAGCACCGGCGCTGGCGTTGCTCTATCGTTTTTACCCCTTGCACGAGTTAGGGGCATTCCGACTCATTACATAGAGTCCTGCGCGCGCATCGACCGCCCGTTTCTCACGGGTCGTTTACTTGAGCGATTCGGTGGTGTTAAACTGTATACTCAGCATAATTCGCGGGCGATTGGACGATGGAAATACCGTGGATCAGTTTTCGATAGCTATGAACGAATAAGCGTAGCGGCACCAAAGCAACTCCGCAAAGTTGTCGTGACTGTCGGCACATTACCCTTCCCATTCATGAGGTTACTAACTCGCCTGCGTACGATCTTGCCTGCAGGGGTTGAGGTGTTGATTCAGTCTGGCGTTGCTGGGCAATTAGTCGACTGGCCGGCTGCGAGGATGCGACCTATGATGCCTCCTGAGGAGCTGAGATTAGCAATGGCGGAAGCCGATGCTGTTGTAGCGCACGCTGGCATCGGATCCCTGCTCATGGCGTTTGACGCGGGCAAACTCCCGATTCTCGTTCCGAGGACACAGCGGCACGGCGAGCATGTCGACGATCACCAAGTGCATATAGCACGCGCATTTGCGGCGGAGGGTCGTGCAGTTATGGCGGATGCTGCAACCATAACTCTAGAGGACCTTACTGAGGCTTCGAGGTGGGGCCTAAGAAAACCTCCAGAGCCAATTCCGTTCACGCTTCTATGAGTGATGTACGCAAAACCGTCTACCATTTTGGCCCAAGTAGGAACTACATCGGCGGCATCGCATCCGTAATTGAGACGCTCGCAACAAATGACCTCGGTGCGGACCGTGCGGTCGCCGTGCCGACATGGGTACCGAGTTCGCATGTCAGGTCTGGAGCGCTGGTCCTTCGGGGAGCCGCCAAGGTTTTCTCCCTGCCTCGTTCTAGTGCCGTTCACGTTCACATGTCGGAGAGTGGCTCCTTCGCACGTGAGTCGCTGATCGTCGTGGCTGCTAGATGTCGTCACCTGCCCTGCGTGATTACGATTCACGGTGCAGCGTTTATTGAGTTCAGTGAACGGTGGCCCCGATTTGTAGGCAGCGTCTTAAGCATGGCGTCCGCCGTGACAGTACTTAGTGAGGCAACGCGCGAGGCAGTAAAGAGAATTGGGACCAACGTACATATCGAGCTCATCCCAAACCCAGTCGCGCTCGATTTGGAGGCAGGACCGGTCGAGGAGACATCAGAGCTAGTCTTGTTTGCTGGCGAGATTGGGGTTCGCAAGGGTGCCGATGTCTTAGCACGTGCTTGGGAAACGGTCGCGTCACGTCGACCCCTGGCAAGGTGCATCATGGTGGGTCCAGCCACCGAGCTAAATCTACCTGAAATAGACAGACTTGAACTCCGGGGACCCGTCAATCGAGGTGAGGTGTGGCGCTTGATTGGACAAGCCCGTGTCATCGCGCTTCCGTTTCGAGGCGAGGCTCTTCCGATGATCTTGACGGAGGCGAGTGCAGCTGGGAGACCTTTCGTCAGCACGCCAGTGGGAGGCATCGAGTCAATTGCCCCCGGCGGGGCGCTCGTGCCGGTCGAAGACCACGAAGCACTCGCTGATGCATTGACAGACTTTCTCGCCGATCCGAAACGTGCGCAGTCGTTTGGCACGAAAGGTCAGAGGATCTGTAGCGAACGCATGAGCCTCAACGTGATTGATGCGCGCCTACGCCAAGTGTATGCGCACGCCCAACTGGGCTGATTTTGCGAGAGGCCGCCTCTCTCAATTTACGTTGGTCATTCGTTGAGGGGTTTTGAGTCCGCCCATCAACGCTATGGCTCCCTGCACCCGGCTTCAGCCGGACACTCGACGAGACCAGGAAGGGTCAGCATGTCAATGAGTCCGGGAGACCTTTATGGACGGAGCGCAGGAGGACATCCAACGCCACTTCGCGCTCGCCTACGGCCCACTGCTTGGAGATGGGGCGGGGAAGTTCGCGAGCAGATGTTCGCGGTACCCGATGCCGTAGTTGGTGGGGGTTCCATTGTAGTTGCTAATCAATGCGGGAGAGGTGGTGCATCCGCCCGTGTACCAGTCCCACGCCAGGTATGAAACGCCGTGTTCATCTGCCCATGGCATAAAAACATCGATAGTTTTGTCGGCGCAGTCCTGCTCACCAATCTCGCCCATGACAACTGGGAACTGCTTCGCTACGATGCCAATATTGTTGTTGAAACGGCTAATGCTCGCTTGGTCGTACTCATGCACCGACGCGACGAGCTGGTTCGCAGGATCCTTCGGATGATTGTTGAGCCATCCCTGACCGGCCAGACTCGCGTTGTCGAGGCCGCCGACCATTATCGGCTGCGTGGCTCCCGTCTTTCGGACCACGTCGACGAGCTGCTGCATCCCCGCCGTTTGGAAGCCGCGAGGCGCTATGCATCCGTCGAGCCAGCAGCTCCAAGAAATACCGTATGGCTCGTTGAAGAGATCAAAGAGGACGGCGTGATCGTACTTGAAATACGAGGCTATTGATTTCCAGAAGGTGGGCGCATGCTCCTCGTCCGCCATTTCGTAAAATCCCTCAGGGTGAGGCACCACACCCGATAACGTTTCCCCTGGTGCCTCCAAGTGCAGGTCAAGAATTACATATAGACCGTGTGCATTCAATCGATTGACGTAACTGCGAATCACTTCTCGATAAGCTTCAACATCAACGTCTGTGGCCGCACCGTTGATGCCAAGCCAGCAATCCTCGTCAAGAGGAATGCGGACCGCATTGGCATGCCAGGCTGCGATCGCGTCGATGCTCGCTTCGTCGGTAGGCGAGACAAATGCCTGCCCATCCACGGTGCACCGCCACTCCGTGCCAGAGATATCGACGCCGTGTAGTGTCACGACCTTGCCGAGGCCATTCACGAGATGATTGCCACTAACCGCAATTGAGAATTGGTCGACTTCTGGCGCATTGCCCGCTGGACTGGGATCGATGCCCGGCGCGCTATTGATGCCCGGCGCGCTATTGGTGGGCGCAAGGGTGGTTGTGGGATTAGTGGGCGTGGTCGTAACTTCTCTAGACAGGCACACGCGATCAGATTTGAGCCGCGTGATCGCCCGTTTGGCGTGCCGAATCGTGTCGCGAGTCAACGGTCGAGCGTAATTTCTGGCACGCGAGATCAGCCGCTGCTCACGCGCTAGTTCCGCGCTGTCCTTTCTTATGCGCAAGTGCTTGGCAGCCGCCCGCCTCCGATAGGCGCTCTTAGCTTGAGGCGATGTCGGCACAGGCGTGGGAAGACACGCCTTTCCGGCACTCCGTCGGTACGCCACGGCCCGCGTGGGTGCAGACAACGCAGGCACAATGGCTGCCAAGGTAGCGAGAACCACCGCTAGAAAGCGCGATGCACGTGTGAAGGGCGAACGGCGCCGCGTCGGCTCCTGGCGTGCTGCTTCGCCAGCGAAATTGACGACTCCACACAAATGGCGCTGCATCCGCTCTTGATCACAGCGAATCCTGTCATCACTGCGCCTAGCATGCTCGCTCATTGAACGGCCCATGCAAAGAGGGTCGACTGCAAACTATATGTTCTTCAGACTTGCGTCAGCTATCTGGACGACAGTTGGATTCGGCCCGCGGAGGTTGGCTTTAAGCGCCGATCCAGCTCACCATGACATCTAGTGGTGCACCACCAACTTTCGCCGGTTCCCATAACCAGGCCCCAGTGACTCGCCGCCGAAAGGGCCTCCCGAGCGCAATCGATCCAGCCCGACAGGGCCACGGCCCTGTCGGGCTGGATCGAGCGCTACAACTTCAGGCGAAGACATCGTGCCCTCGGTCACCGGCCGCCGATCGCTCGGCTGTGGGAGTTGACCGGGAACAACGTGGCTGGCATCTACAACTGATATGGCCGTCGATTTGTCAAGTGCCCAGCGCTGATCGCGCCCGCAAAAAGCGGGCCGGTCTTGGATCGCTCGGTTCCTGGGCTCCTGGCAACCGCGACGGTTGCGACGTTTCCAGGCTTGCCGCGCTCGCGCAGGCGCTTCCCGAGGCGGTGCTGGGCGCGCCAGGCGATCTGCAAAACGTGGTCTGGTTGGCCCGTCTGGCGGTTGGCGAGGGTGACGCCGATCCGTGGCTCTCAGGCGTAGTGGTGGGCCGACTCGACCAACAGCCGGCGGGCGATCGAGGAGCCGGTCTTGGTGATCGGGCCCTGGGAAGCCGACTCACCGGACTGCTGCAGCGAGGGGGTCAGCCCCAGCCAGCTGGAGAGCCGCCGCGGCGAGTCGAAGCGGCGCCAGTCGCCGCCCAGCTCGAGGTGGAGCATCAGGGCGCTCAGCGTGTCGATGCCGCGGAAGGCGCGCAGGCGGGCGACCGTGGTCAGCACCGCTCATCGAGGGCCAGTCGAGAGAGCCGCTCATCGAGCGCCTCGCGGCGGGCGGAGAGCCCGTCGAGCGCGGCGAGCTGGTCGACGAAGGCCAGCTCGGCCGGCTCGTGCTCGAAGGACTGTCGGGCCAGCCAGCTCCGGTGCTCGCGGCCCCAGGTCGTCTTGCCCGGGTAGACCCGACCCTGCACGAGCAGGAGCTTGAGAACGCGGTGGCGACAGCGCGCCAGGTCACGCCGCACCCCCCCTCGCGGGTGCGGGTCAGGTGGCGGATAGCTTCAAGCCACTCCGGCGGGACTGCCACCGGACGCAGCTGCCCGGCGAGCAAGAGCCGGGCCAAGAGCTCGGCGTCCTTGCGGTCGGTCTTTTTGCTGCCAGAGTCCTTGAGGTCTGGACGCTGAGTACGTCCGACTAGAGCGGTTGGTTCTCGGACTGGCGACGGGCTGACTCAGTCGGTCTTTGTCGACCAGCTGGTTTGACCTACAGGTGTTTCGTCGCCCGCCGCCGTTCGAGGATCACCGGCTTGACCTGATAGGAGCGTGGCATTCGCTCCGAGCAAGAATCGTCAGCCGGAGGTCCGCCCCAATGACAACGACAGTCGAAGGGACGACCACATGATCGTGATCGGAGCGGATACCCACAAGCGCACCCACACCGTTGCTGCTGTCCTTGCCGTCAGCGGCCAGCTTGCCGGCGAGCTGACCGCGCCCGCGCGAGGGCCAGGCTTCCGAGAGCTGCTCGCGTGGGGGCGCTCTATCGATGAGCGGCGGGTCTGGGCGCTCGAGGACTGTCGCCAGGTCTCCGGTGGCTTCGAGCGCTTCCTGGTCTCCTCTGGCGAGCGGGTGGTGCGTGTCCCGCCGAAGCTGATGGGCGCCACCCGCAAGGGCGAGCGGACCCGGGGCAAGTCCGATCCGATCGATGCGAGGGCGATCGCCCGGGCGGCGCTGCAGGAGGACCCTGAGGCCTTACCAGCTGCCCATCTCGATGCAGGGGCCCTGCGGATCAAACTGCTGTTCGATCACCGCGACGACCTCGTTAGAGACCGCACGGAGGACCCAGCAGCGTCTGCGCTGGCACCTGCACGACCTCTGGCCCGAGCTGGAGATCCCGGCTGGTGCCCTGGACCGCGACCTCTGGCATGACCGGCTCTCCCGTAAGCTCGCCCGTGCTGAGCAGAGCACCCGGGTGCAGATCGCCCGCGAGCTGGTGGGCGAGATCCGCCGACGCACCCGAAGGATCAACGAGCTCCAGCGCCAGCTCAGCGGGCTGCTGAGCGACTACGCGCCCGGGCTGCTGACGCTGGAGGGGCTGCGGAGCCCTGAGCGCGGCCAAGATCGTCGCCGAGACCGCCGGGGTAAAGCGCCTGGGCACCGTCGCAAAGTTCGCCCGCCTGGCCGGGGTGGCGCCGATCCCTGCCTCATCGGGCAAGCGGATCCGCTACCGCCTCGATCGCGGCGGTAACCGCCGCTCAACCGCACTCTTCACTGCATCGCGGGGAGCCAGGGTCGCTGCTACCCGCCGGCGCGTGAGTTCCTCGAGCGCAAGCAGGCCGAGGGAAGAGGGTGCGCCGCTCTGCCGGTAGCTCTCGCTCGCGCTCTGAGAACGTAGTTTTCCTGCACCCGGCTTCAGCCGGACACTCGACGAGACCAGGAAGGGTCAGCATGTCAATGAGTCCGGGAGACCTTTATGGACGGAGCGCAGGAGGACATCCAACGCCACTTCGCGCTCGCCTACGGCCCACTGCTTGGAGATGGGGCGGGAAGTTCGCGAGCAGATGTTCGCGGTACCCGATGCCGTAGTTGGTGGGGGTTCCATTGTAGTTGCTAATCAATGCGGGAGAGGTGGTGCATCCGCCCGTGTACCAGTCCCACGCCAGGTATGAAACGCCGTGTTCATCTGCCCATGGCATAAAAACATCGATAGTTTTGTCGGCGCAGTCCTGCTCACCAATCTCGCCCATGACAACTGGGAACTGCTTCGCTACGATGCCAATATTGTTGTTGAAACGGCTAATGCTCGCTTGGTCGTACTCATGCACCGACGCGACGAGCTGGTTCGCAGGATCCTTCGGATGATTGTTGAGCCATCCCTGACCGGCCAGACTCGCGTTGTCGAGGCCGCCGACCATTATCGGCTGCGTGGCTCCCGTCTTTCGGACCACGTCGACGAGCTGCTGCATCCCCGCCGTTTGGAAGCCGCGAGGCGCTATGCATCCGTCGAGCCAGCAGCTCCAAGAAATACCGTATGGCTCGTTGAAGAGATCAAAGAGGACGGCGTGATCGTACTTGAAATACGAGGCTATTGATTTCCAGAAGGTGGGCGCATGCTCCTCGTCCGCCATTTCGTAAAATCCCTCAGGGTGAGGCACCACACCCGATAACGTTTCCCCTGGTGCCTCCAAGTGCAGGTCAAGAATTACATATAGACCGTGTGCATTCAATCGATTGACGTAACTGCGAATCACTTCTCGATAAGCCTTGATATGAGCGTGAGTGGCCGCACCGTTGATGCCAAGCCAGCAATCCTCGTCAAGAGGAATGCGGACCGCATTGGCATGCCAGGCTGCGATCGCGTCGATGCTCGCTACGTCGGTAGGCGAGACAAATGCCTGCCCATCCACGGTGCACCGCCACTCCGTGCCAGAGATATCGACGCCGTGTAGTGTCACGACCTTGCCGAGGCCATTCACGAGATGATTGCCACTAACCGCAATTGAGAGCTTGCCAACTCTAGTGGCAGGAGCGAGGTTGATCACATAATGATCAGGCGTATTCCGAACTTCACTAGGCAGCACGGCCCGCTTGGAGCCGAAGGTAGCAGAAATCATTGCCGCCCCGACAGCTACCGCCAAGACTAGTAATCGCGATGTGCGTATAGCAGGTCGCCCCACCTGCACGGGGCTTGCCATTGCGACGACGGACTTGGCTACTGCAGACAAAGGCCTCAGCAGCCGCCGAACACTGCACAACCTGCCAGCATCGAGCCCGGCATTCTTGCTCATTAATGGAACATTGTAGGCGAAGATCGGACGGCCTGGGTTTCGTTTCACGTGAGAGTTCTACCTGGCCCTGTCCACACCCGATTCCGATCGGACACTCAATTAGACCCAGGAGGTCAGCATGTAGAGAGTTCACGGGGGTCGGTATGGATGGAGCGCACGAGGACATCCTGCGCACGAGGCAGTGGGCCGTAGGCGAGCGCGAGTGCGCTGGAGCGCGCGTCACAAGGAGGGTCGTGACGCGCCTGTTGCGCGACGAGCCGCTTGATCTCCTCGGCTGTGAAACGGTCAGCCAGCTAGTCTGATCAGCTCCTGATGAGAGGGATTCCTGGCGGCGGGGCGCAAGGGCCTGAAGGCTGCCCAGCACCGGTCGACGACGTGGCGTTGCGCAAGGCCCAGCGCAAAGGAGGTGAGCTCTCGATGGAGCTCGACATCGTCAAGGCCCTGATGGAGAAGAGGGATCACCCACCGTTTCCCGGGGCGCTCAGCGTGAGCGAGCAGGTGCCCGCACTACTGCCGTGGTGTACCGGTGGCAGGCGTATCCCGTTCGGCGACGTGCGAGCAAGCACCACCGGCGAAGCGCCTCGGCGCAGCTCCGGCGGCGTCCTGGTCCCATCGGGAACAATGAAGGACGTAAGGCAAGCCTCACCCAACGCCGGTCGCTTTCAAGGGATCGTGCTTCTCGTCCGATAGATGGTCTAGACCTAAGCTGTATTTGTGGAAGAAAGTTGATCTGTCTTGCTCAATCCAACGATGCTCATTCTATGGGCATTGATAACGTTGGCATGGCTCCTGACGGCCATCGTTGTCGTGGCCGCCTGTCGGATGGCTGCTCGCAGCGACAACGAACTCGCGCTGCCAAGCAATCCACCTGTCGAGGAAAATTCTAGGCGCGAATGAGCACTCGTAACCTCAAAGACCCCGCCGTCCGAATACATGAGGGACGGTGCGGATCAGGATCTTGATATCACCCCACAGTGACCAGTTCGCCACGTACAGGTAGTCGATCGCCCCCATCTCACGCAGCGGGACGCGTGCTGGCCCGAGAATCTGCCAGGGCCCGGTCATTCCCGGCATCAACTCCAGTCGCCTGCGGTACCAGCCCTTGACGTGCTGATCCTCGTCAACAACCAGTGGACGGGGGCCAACTAGGCTCATCTCTCCCCGGATGATGTTGAGCAGCTGGGGTAGCTCGTCTAGCGCGCTCTTGCGGAGGAACCTCCCGACTCGGGTCACCCGCGGGTCGTCGGCGATCTTGAAGAGACCCTCCTGAGCCTCGTTTCGATCGCGGAGAGACTCCTTGAGCGCGTCGGCACCGGGAACCATGGTTCGGAACTTGAGCACCTCGAAGTGTCCTCCATGCTGCCCGACTCGCCGCTGACTGAAGAAAAGCGGCCCCCTGCTGTCGAGCTTGATCGCGATCGCGATCGCGATCATTACCGGTGCCACAACGAGGAGGCCGATCAACGTCCCGGTCAAATCAAAAGCGCGCTTGACGGCGGTCGAAGAGCGAGTGAGCGTAAAGCGCTTGACTCCCATCACGGTCACGCCATGAAGGTCATCGAACTCCACCGACGACCCCACCACCTCCAGCAGACGAGGTAGCACGCTGACCTTCACGCCCACCGCCTCGAGCGTACACATGAGATCCAACATCTTCTCGGGCTCCAGGTTGTCGGGTGCGACGATCGCCCTCTGCACATCGAGCGATCGAGCGAGGTCGCGAATCTCGGGGAGCCGCGGCGCCGAGAACGCATCGGCCGACCAGGCTGAGACATCGGCGGGGTCGATGTGAGCGACCAGTTCAGCCTTGAGCCCACGGTGGTCTGAGAGCTTGGAACTGATGGTCTCCGCCGTGCCCTGGTCGCCGATAAACAAGCATCGCTCGGCGGGCGCGACCCGCAACGCCATTGTTCGCGCAGTCGCTCGGGCCAAGATCAAGAAGACGATCAGCATCAACCAGAGCAGCAGCGCCTCACGGCGGTCAAGGGTGCCGCCCCCCACAACGAAGCCGCCGGCCAGCCACGCGCATAGCGCTCCGAGCGTGGCGACCTGAAGCAGCTTCGGCGCCTCGTCGAGCGTCGTCTTATGCAGGAGCGCCTCGTCCCGATCGTAGAGACCGAAGATCTTCGCTCCCAAGAACAACGCAAGCAAGCCGCAAACACTCACCCACGTGAGCCGCGGCGACCGAGATGAGAGCTGCGTCAACACCACAAATGCCACCACGAACGCCGCCATGTCCGCGAGGAGCAGCACGCGACGGAACAGTTGGTCCCGCTTCAGGTTGACGACCCATTGGCCCCCGTCCTCGTGCTCGAGACCGACCGATGAATTTCGCTGTGAGGCGGGGTGAGTCGGCGAGGCCTCGAGACCTGCGGGCACAGGAGTTGCCACCACCGGACGGGCAGGCGAAACTCGTGCCTCTATCTCGGCGCCTACGCCCTCGCTCATCATGTCGTGGTCGACGTGGCCTCAAGGGGCTCTCCCCCAAGGGCAAGGATCCCCATACCAAAGCCGCGCTCCGGATCCAAGATGAGATCGACAGCCTCATTCCGCGACCGTACTCCCAGTTTGCCAAAGGCAGAAGAAAGATGACTCTTTACCGTGCTTTCTGCGAGAAACAACTGCTCGGCGATCTGGCTGTTCATGTAGCCCATTACCACCAGCCCGAGGATCTGCTTCTCCCGGGGGGAGAGCGCGGCGGGTTCGACCTGCCGGGCGTGCTGCCTCGGTACGCACACCTGCCCCGCCCGAACCGCCTCCAGGCTGGGCCCGAGTGTGGACGCCAGTTGATCATCCAAGACCACTCCAGCCGCACCCGCAGCCAGCGCAGACGGAGCTCGCCAGGTCGTATCCCCTCGCAAATAACCATGATCGGCGCACCCCCGATCATCTCTGCTAGCGATTCGACGTCGCGCGCGGCCCTCCCCGAGAGCGCCCCCTCGATGCAGAGAACGACCAGCGACGGGGTAGCGCTGCGCACGATGTCCTCAGCGTGCTCGAACCAGGCGAACTCGAAACCCTGCTGCTCGAGCATCGCGCTGACATGATCGTGCAATCCCTCCTCGGAGACCAAAGCAATGGGGAGTCGGTCGGTGTCAGTCGACGAAACTCTGGAAACCAGGTCTTCCTTCTGAACGGTCCTCGACACAACTCACTAACGGCGGATGCACGCTAAGACTTCCGGCCACCTGTTGGTTTTTGCAAGTTAATATATCCACTTGCAAAAACCAACAGGTGAAAGCGACAGCTACACCAGCTGTCGCTATCGAAGCGGCCTATTAGTACAGTAAACGCTACTGTCTGCAGCTACTAACTAAATGTAGCTAACTAAAGATTCACTCTTCTCAGATGACGTGAAATCGCCAAGTCTGTCTCTAGACTATCTCTAGACCTGAGTGGCGCGATCAGGGACCCGTGCAGGGCAGTGACGTAGCGCTCGTACCGACGGTGAATTCGCCCGCCACCCCACCAGGAACTCTTGAGTCGCCACCAGTACCACCAATACACGATGCGGTCAACTCCTGCAGATCGCCGTAATCGACGACTCGAGGTAATTCGTAAGTAAGAGCCTCTTTCTTGTCCATTGTAGGCCGCTCCTTGATTCTCGATTGAAGCAGCCCTGCCTGTCCTAACTACGA
The DNA here is from genome assembly GCA_963803755.1 of uncultured Solirubrobacterales bacterium. Taxonomy (GTDB): domain Bacteria; phylum Actinomycetota; class Thermoleophilia; order Solirubrobacterales; family 70-9; genus CAVUPF01. The sequence goes on along the minus strand of CAWDNP010000007.1, from coordinate 203,776 downwards.
CAGGGCAGCTCATTGACTTGCGATAAAGGGTAGAGGATGGCTCGCCCTGGTCAAGATGGAAAAAGGTAGGAGGTAGGGGACGCCTGAAGCGAGACCTGAGCGTCGCTCAAGGTCGGCCTGAGACCCAATTCCGGGACTGGAGAGGCCTGGGCGCGCAGCCAGAGCTCCGCAGTGAGCAAGCGCCAGACTTGCCACATCCAGCGGAACGGCTCGCTGTCCAGCCGGTTGTCGGTGTCAAACAAGGCACGCTTCATCTCGTCCTGATCGAGATAGGCGCGCAGCTCGGCGCCCGGGTCCAGGAGGATTCGGCGCACAGCCGCTCCATCAGCCCTCACGAGACAATCGACGATCAAAGAGTCGAACCACGCCTTTCCTGGGCGCAACCTCACCGCGTCAGGGAGCAAGCCTGCCATGCTGGCACGCAACACAGGGCGACTGAAGCGGCGGTCGAACGTGGCCTGTGGCGGTTGGCGCAGACCGAACTCCACGAGATCAAGGTCTAGCATCGGATGTCGGGTCTCCAGGCCAGCCGATACTGCGAGTCGGCGCTCGCTCTCAAACACACCGGCCTCCTCAATCCCTGATGTGATCCCATGCGCGGCGTAGGCCCACCAGCGCGGTCCATCGAGGCGCTTCCAGGCGACTGGATCGTCCGAGGTCCATAGCTCCCGAAGCGTCCTGCGAAGCAACCACCGGGGCGCCTCTCGCTTGACCAGTGACGGCTGAACCGCATTATGCAGCCCGTAGGGAAGTGCTCCCGCCAAGGCCACCGAGCCGACGACCCGGGCCTTTTCTCGCCGCGAGACCCCAGGCCCCCAGGGCAGCTCACGAGCCAGCGCAAGTGCTTGGAACGGATGCGCGGCGCGGCAGCGGTCCGCGAGCAGGTAGGTGAATGGCCCGAACAGCTCATCGCCGCCGTTGCCATTGAGCATGATCTCCACCCCATCAGCTGCCGCGGCGCGCATCAGCGGTAGCATCCAGAAATCGCCCCAGCTAACTAGCGGCATTTGCCATGCGGCAATATGCTCGAGCGCGCTTGCGAGCAATCCTCTTGGGCGCACCTCGGCAGTAATGCCGGGTAGGTCCAGCTCACGTCTCAGCTCCTCGATCAGTTTGGACTCATCGACAGTGGGGTGCTCGGGAAAGGTCCCTGCGTAGGCATATACCCGGTCCTGCGCCTGTCCTGCGCAAACGGCTGCGACAGACGAGGAGTCCAACCCCCCGCTCATCAACACTCCGGTTGCGCCATTTGAGGCTATTCGGCGATGCACAGCGCGCTCTATTACCTTGCGTATCTGCGCGGCGAGTTGCGCGGGAGGAAGGTCCAAGGGGTCCTCGAACCGAGGGCGCCAGTAGCGCTCTTCGCGTACGCTCTGGCAATTGAGCAGCAGCACTTCACCGGGCCCCAGGCGGCGGATGCCTTCGTAGAGGGTTTGCCATCCTGGTCGATGGCTCATAGCAACCCAATGCGCAACGCCCGCCGGATCCGGGCCTGGTCGCTGTGGCAACAGTGCAAGTAGGTGACGGATCTCGCTCGCAAAACGCAACGCACCACTGGTGTCGTGGAGAAAAAGCGGCCGCACACCGAGCTGATCGCGAGCAAGCAGACCTTCTCCGCGCTCGCCATCCCAGAGTAGCAGCACGAAGTCACCGCGTAGGCGTGCCAGAAGCTCACTCCCCCAGCGTCGGTAGCCAGCTACGAGCAGCTCCTCGATGGAGTGCGGATTGAGATCGCAGCCGCCCCAGCTCGTCGCGGATCTCACTTGCGTTATCGAGGTGTCCGTCAAATACGCAGAGAGGGTTGGTTGCGCGGATAGCTTGGCCGCTATAGGCCACCCGCAAGGGAGGGCTCTCCAGCAAATGCGCACTGTGCGGCTCCAAGGCGCCGACCAATCCCGATGCATCGATGCGACCGCTCGGATCGAAGATGCCGGCCAGGCAGCGGCTCATAGGGACGCAACGATCCGGCGCTCTACTGCGATGCCGAGTTCCGATGCGTTCACATCAGGCCCCGCAACTATGCGCTCGACAACGCCGCACGCAGCGAGCGCACAGACATCCAGCAGGCTCGCGAGGCGCTGTGAGTGGCGAGCACAAAGTTGAAGGTGGCTGCCAGCAGCATCTGCGCATCGGCGGCAGATTCAAAGCACGGCCGGTGGGCCCATCGGGCTGGCGATCGAGGAAGAACAAGGCACGCAGCGGTGCGGGCTCAGCGCTTACCTGCATCCGCTGTCACCCGCTCCCTGGAATTGACCGCGAGCACCTCCGGCTCCTGCATCTCCTCAATGCGGCGAACCGGTCGCCTCGGCGTGGTCGATTCCGGCAACCGGCGTCCCGGGTGCCCGATCAATTCGTCACCACTCCGCTCCACCGCCAGCACATCGTCAGTCAAGAATCCGGCTCCGCGGCGGCAGAGCGCCAGCGCGAGGGAGGTCTTGCCCGAGCCCGAACAGCCGACAAATGCAACTGCCGCCATATCGATCGTCACAGCGCTGGCGTGCAGGACCTCAAGCCCCTGAGCACTGCGGCGAAGGGCAGTGCTTGGGCGATCAGCATTCGCTGCCATGCCTCGACACCCCGCCGCTTCCTGGGGCACCCTGCAACCGCTTGCCGTCACTGGAAAGGATGCTAGCTCCGTACTCGGGCCCCCAGATACGGTAGGCCGACCGCTGGTTCACCTCGATCTGGTAGCTCACGGTGCCGTCGGGGTGGCGCTGGTCGGAGATCAACTCCGCATCCTCTGGCCAGTCCAGCTCCTCGACGCTGGTCGCCAGCGAGATCTCGAGCCCTCGACCAGTCGGCTTCGTCGCGACCGTTTCCAGGAACGGCAGGGCTCGATCGACCTGGACGTCGAGGCCGAAGACGGTTGCCTCCATGGCTCCCACTCCTGCTACAGCTCGACGAGCCGACCGAACGAGCCGTCCCCCGGCGACAGCACGGGCTCGCCGTCGTGCTCGACCCATGCGTGGGCGAGGAAATCCGGGCTGGTGCGGGTACCGATCACGAGCTGGGCGGAGATCCCCCGTTTCGCGAGCAACCGCATCAGCACCAGTGAGCGGCGCAGGCAGCGGGTGTCGCCCGGCACCACGGTAAGGGCTCGCACCACCGCGCGACCGAGGCGCCGGGCTTCATCGAGTGCGTTGCGGATCTCCCACGCGGTTGCGGCGAACTTCCTGTCCTGAGGCGCTCAACGACCATGGCTATCGGCGCGCGCCGCAACTCCCACCGCACGCGCACGTATGCAGTGACGATCTCCGCAGCGAGCCGCCCCCGCCGCAGCTCAGCCCGCATCGCTGTCATCGATCTCAATCAAATTGCGTTCGAGCAGCGCTTGCAGAGGTCGCACATGTCCCGCTCGGTGTCCGCCTGTGACTGATCGTAGTCCACGGCCGCTACCGCGGCTGCGTCGCGAACGGACTCCCCCTCCGCGAGCACCGCCAGCATACCCCCGGCGGTCGGATTGAGACCGTGATACTTCCCGGTCTGGAGATTGAGCACGACGGTCTCCGACGGGAAAGCTGCGATAGACCACGTGCTGCGGCACCTTGACCCGGGCCTCCAGCAGGGACTTTTGCTCGGATGTCGTTTCTCGGGTCATGTCGGCTCCGCTTCGCAGGATTGTCTCTCAGTACTCGATGATCGTGCCCCGGCGCTGGCCGAGGCGAATCGCCTTTTGCAGGGCGAACAGCGACGCCGGTATCAGTACGGCGGCGAAGACCGCCAGCTTGGCGACAGCCGTCGCGGTAGAGGTGCTCTGCGGGCTGCCCACCAAGAGGTGTCTGAGCACTTCGGTTGCCGGCGTGAAGGGCTGCAGCTTTGCCGCAGTCTGAACCCATTCCGGAAGCAGCGAAATCGGGAAAGTACAGACCTCCGACGATCGATATCAACGCGATCACCCAGCTCGTCCCCACGTTGCCCTGCTTGGTCGAGACCGTGAGCGCCGCGAACAGCAGTCCAAAGGGCAGGAAGGCGAACAGCGCCAAGCACATCGCCGGGACGCTCAGCGGGACCGTCGACCAATGCAGCTGTAACCCGAACACCGCAGCACCGATTCCGAGTGTGATCGCGGCCATCACAAACGAGTACAGCAGCGGAAACAGAGCCATCGCGACAACGCTGAGGATCGGCGCCGAAAGGGGACAGGAGCAGGCGTTCGAAGGTGCCCGCGACCAACTCTTGCCGGACTATTTCGGCAACCGAGAAGCACGAGTACAGGACGCTCGACCAGCGCGATACCGACGACCACGAAGCCGAAGTAGCTTTCCGCCGTGAAGCCGGTGACGTGCACGAGGCGCGATACGTAGTAGAAGAGCGTGAGGCTGAAGACCGAGGTCAACGCCTGGCTGACGAGCGCGCGTCCGATAGGACAGGTAAACATGCAGGTCGCGGCGCATCACCGCCAGGAAGGCACGGCCCGCATTTGCCCAGCTCGCTCATGCCGCACCAGCCTTCCCTGCTCCAGAACCCAGTGCGCGTCGAAGCGCTGCTCGAGGTGTTCGCCGCTGGGCGAGCACCACAGCAGCGCCCCGCGGCGGGCGATCAGACCCTCGATCGCTCGGTCGAGGATCTCCGGCCCCTCGGAGTCGAGGCTGGTAAGCGGCTCGTCGAGCAGGACGACCTCTGGTTCCGTGAGGAAGGTCATCGCGATCCGCAGGCGCTGGCGCTGGCCCATTGACATTCGATCCACCCTACGGCTCGGCGAGCTCGCGCAGTTCGAACGTGTCGATCGCCTCTTCGCACCTCGGGCCGAACGCGCGCCGGCTCCATCATCGCCATCCGGGCCCAGAATTCGAGCTGGTGTCGCACGGTTAGGCGGGCGTAGAGGCCGCGGTCTCCGGCGGACAGGAACGAAACCAGGCGCTGGTACCGGGTGCGGTCCTCGCTAGCGCGTGAAACCCCAAACCTGGGCGCGCCCACTGTCCGGGTCGATCAGGCCGGCGGCGATTCGCAGCAACGTGGTCTTGCCCACTCCGTTGCGCCCGCCCACCCAGGTCCTGGTCCCGAGGTCGAGCGTCAGGTCCACTTCCGCTAGTACGGGGGGCTGGTCCTTTTGCCAACGCTTCGTCACGTCTCTCAAGACCAGGGGTATAGCCTCGTCGCCCGGTGGAGAATGACGAGAGCCTAGGTTTGCCTCTGGGATAACAATGCCGTTACCGCCTATAGCCGGTCCCTGTTCGAACGGGGCGACGGCGACCCCGTCGCTCGCATCCGACCGCAGCGCTCGCTGGAGGTGCCGAGTCATGCCGCGCCCCGGATGGCGAGAGGAGCCTTGAGTCCGAGCGCCCGCTCCAGCGTCTCGGCGAGATCCGCCGGCCGATCCATCTGGTCCGCGGTCAGTCGTAGCAGCACCGCCGTTTCGGCGAGATCGGAGTAGAGGGCGAAGCGAGTGGCGTCGCGTCCAAAATCACCAGGCAGGCCGAGCATGTACGGAGCGAGCACGAGCGGAGATGGCGACAGCGCCTCGGCTTCGAGGGAGAACCCCGGGACACGCTCCAAAAGAACAACCGCCGCCACTGGGCGCGCCTCACGAGAGGCGCCGCGCACCGCTGTCCACTGCTCGCCGGCAAGGGTCCCCAAGACCGTGCCGAGTTCCTCTGGCCGGGCGGCGCCTGCCGCCTCGATCGCGAGATTCATATGGGGGCTCGTCGGATGCGCCTCGACCGCTTCGGTTCCCGGACTGAGCGCCAGGACGTCGTCGGCGAACAGTGGCCACCCGCGCCGTACCAGCTCGCTCGCCAGCGTTGACTTCCCCATCCCGCTCGGCGCCGCGACGGCGACCACTCCGAGCGGGGTCTCCACCGCGCTCGCGTGCAGCGCCTCGCGACCGTTGGCGATGCTGACGCTGGGAAGGACGCGGCTCAGCAGGACCCGCTGCCAGTCCAGGGCCGAGGGATTCCAGGGCGCGCATCCAAGCCGGGCCCGACTCGCATCGAGGCGAAAGAACGCCCGCTCGCCGTAAGTGAAGTGCAGGTCGCCGTCGACCCCCCACTCGATCGTGAAATCCTGGCCGTCGCCGAGCTTGCCGCGCCAGGGCAACGAAACGAGTGCCCCGCTCCAGGCGGCCCGCAACTCCGCCGGCGTTTCCAGAGCGAGCGTGATCGACGGCAACCCGTCCCCCCCGGCCAACGCCATCCCTGGGAGCGGAAAAGAGGACCGAAGCGCCAAACCGAAGGCGGCATAGCTCTCAAGCATCTCTTACTAAACTGCAATCCGGCGAGAATTCTTTCTTACGCAGATGCCATACGTGCGCTTGCGCGACAGGTGGTCGCCCAGAACGGTCGTGAGCCGGATCGTGACGGTGAACGAACTAGTCGAGAGGCCTTTGAGGCTCAGCGTCGCGACGGCGTGCCCGCCGTGGCGCTTGACTTTCGCGATCCTGTGGACCCTGCCGCTATCGAGCGTGACCACGATCTTTTTAAAAGGGTCGTTCTTCGGAGCGCGCATGTGGATCCGGAGCCTTTTGCGGGCGATGCAGGATTTATTGCCCGGCAAGGTCACGTACCGTTCGAACTGGGCCGGGGTCACTTCCGGCAGCGCCGCGACCAGCGCCGAATCGACACATCCGAAGGTGACGTGGGCACTTTCGCCGCTGGGGGCGATCGTCGGCTGATCGTTGCTTCCCGGTTCGCTAAAGCAAGCACGCAGGAAGTGGGACCCCCCTTTGCCCGGCAGCACCCTCCAGGCGGATGGCCCCAGGGATGGGTTGGGGATGCATTCTTCCGTTCCGAAGAACCACTGGTGCAGTCCCCAGTAGGACCCATCCGGCTGGCGGCGCATATCCGTCCACATCCGTTCTCCAACGGGGTGGGTGCACTGGGCGAACTTCGTCGGAGCTACGACTGTGCCGAAAAAGGTTTCTTCGGATTGCGCTTCTTGAATCGCCACTTTGCCGCCGTTGAACGACCAGACCCCTTCTATGGAGGATTCCGCGCGTGCGGAGGCGACTCCGACCACGAGCATGATCGTCACCAACCCGGCGACCAGCAGCGAAGAGCGTCCAGTGTTTGACCAGCGGACCGACAGGCGGCTTCCCACGGTCTCATTATGAGTGCGGCGGCTCATTGCCCCGATAACGCCCAGCAATCGAGCTTTCTTCCACCGGCGAGGACAGGCGAGTCCAATCCTGCCAGATAGACGAAAACCGCATGGACCAAGAGCTGCTCCACCTGAACCGCCTGCTTCCGAGCCTCGCCCTCCAGCGCCGCTTGGATCTCCGGCTCGACAGCTAGCTCGAATTCGGCCCCGGAGCCGTCGGGAGCTTGGCCGCGACAAAACCTTGGCATGGCAATTGGCTCCTCCGCTGACTCAAGATGGCGCGTGTAGTGGCGAAGGGCCGTCTGGACACCCGCCGTGAGGTCGGCTCCCCGTCGAGCCTCGATACAAAAACAGGCAAATTTCCCAAGCGCCACTTTCACGATCTCGTCGAGCTAAGAACTACCTTGAGATCGCCAAGATTCCGCCTCCGCTAGCGATTCCTCCGAAGTTCAACCTCCGAATAGCTGTCCAAACGTCGCCAACTTGAGCCTGGAGCCGAGATTTGGACGAATTTTCGGGATTGACAAACCCGGTGCTTTTCCATAAGGCTGCGCAAGGAATGCAAGGGCTTAGCGTTCTTTTAACAAGGGAGCACTTGAGTTGTGCTTCCGGATTCCGCATTTTGGGAGCCAATCTTGGCCCAAAAGCAAATCGTCGACTGCAGACCAAAACGCGGGGGTTAGCGGGAGTTGACCAGTAGCCAATCCGAGCTAGGCACAGCCGATCCCGGCCGGTCTTCTCACGTCGAAGGCAGTGACAGTCGACTCGTCAGAGCGGCAATTGCGCGAGCCCAGACTGGCGATATGGAGGCCTTGCACTTCCTCTACGTTCGCTACTCAGACGATGTCCTCCGCTACATAAGAAGCCTCGTTCAGGATCATCACGAGGCCGAGGACATCACCCAGAACGTCTTCGTCAAGCTGATCGTAGTCATCCGGAAGTACGAGCCGCGGGACGTTCCCTTCGCCGCTTGGATCCTGCGAGTCGCCCGCAACGTGGCTCTGGACCACCTGCGCGCCCGGCGGATGACGCCCTGTGAAGAGGTTCACGTCCCGGACGACGGTCATAGCCAGATAAGCCACGAGCGCGGCCACGATCTCCGCCAGGCGCTGGAGCAACTCCCGGAGGAGCAGCGGGAAGTCTTGATTTTGAGGCACATCGTGGGTCTCTCACCAGTGGAGATCGCCGATGCGCTCGGGAAAACCGAAAGCTCGATCCACGGACTTCATCATCGGGGCAGGTTGGCGCTCCAAACAGCCCTCGTGGAACTCGACGCGGCGCCGGTCGTGGCGTCCGCCTGAGTTCCCTAAGGTCCTCGGCTACCCAAGCCTTCGGCAAGGCGCTGGGCGATGCGCCCTCCGTCGCGATCCGCTGCAAAATAGAGCACTGCATGGCTAGCAAGCCGATCGGTGGAAACCTCCTGCCGGCCGGCCTCCGCTGAAAACGTCTCCCAGGTCGTGTCGTCGATTTCTACCTGCACCTCGACCGTCGGCTCAAGTTGGTCGTCACGACGAAAGCCGGGGTATAGCCATCCAGCGCGCCCCGACTCTTGGTCGGCAAGGTAGTAGCGAATCGCCTGAACGAGCGGGCGGGCAAGGTTCTCCGGGTCCTGCGTGGATGACCCACCCAGCGACTCAAGACCGAAGCCGCCAACCGCAATCGTCACAGTGCGCCGCATGGGACGCCACCTCCAGTTTCCCATCTTTGCATCGAAAAGTTTAGTCTGGTCAGGGATTTAGGGCCGCCAACAGGTGAAACCTTATGATGTGCGGATGACGCCTGAGGAAGACATTTGGGACCGTAGCCGTCTCTTTGTAAACTTTCTTAACATACTAACTCAACAATTATAACGACCAATTCGTCAGCAAGCCGCTCCGCTCCCCTCCCCCCTGGAAGCGATACTTTCGCGCAGCAGCCCCCGAACTGGCGATCGCGCGGTCGCCTCAGGAACGCTAGGCGCCGATTAGGTCCTCTGGCGAGAGCCGGGCGTCGATTGGGACGTCCGCATCGAACCCTCGCGAGCTGACGCCGACGAGCAGCGTCTTCTCGCCTGCGCCAGGCAACTCGCCTCGCCGTGCAGTCAGCGACAGCGCATCGGCGCGGCTGAAGCGCCGCGCATCCCGCCACTTGATCGAGCCGACGAAGGCGACTCGCTTCGCCACCGGCCATCCCTCGCCTCCCACGAGGTCCAACCTCGATCGCTCCGGTGCGGTTTCAGTAGGCACCGGCGTAGCGGGCGGCACCGAAGCGCTCTGGGTCAGGCAGCAGCCGCTCCACCGAATCGCGCACGACCGGCTCGATCGCCCGACCCCGAAAGCTCGGCAAGCTCTCCCGGAACTCTTCCACGAGCAACGACCCGCGCCCGCGCTCGATCAGGTCGACTCGGCGGTTGATGAAGCGCAGCCAGAAGCGCATGTAGGGGTCGACGATCTTCCACAGCGCGGCCTTCGGCGCCGGGCGGGTGGAGTAGGGGGTGGACCGCCGCACCACCCGCTTCTCCGCGAGCAGGTGTAGGGCGTCGTTTACCGAGGTGGCGCTCATGTTGGTGCGCCCGAGGATCCGCGAGTGCGCCCGTGCCCCCTGCCCGAGCGCTCCAAATACCGCGCGCGCCTGGGTCTCGGTCGGGAACTCGGCGCCAAGCGCCCGCTCGGCGCTGACCACGAGGAAGGAGGTCGGGTCGGTGAGGGCGTCGCGCAAGTAGGAGGCCACCACAGATAGGTGTCAAGGGCATCGGCGCCCTCCAGCCCCAGCATCTCTCCGACGTCAGTCGGGCTGAGCGGCTTCAGCGCCATCTCCCGAGCTCGGTCGTAAAGCGGCCGGCCCTGCTCGGTGAGGCGGTCATCATCGCCTCGTCGGAACCGATCAGGATCACCAGGGCCGGGACGTTCTGGAAGGTGCGGTCCCAGACCATTTGCAGCACCGCCTCGATGCTCGGTTCCTTGGCGGCCAGGTAGGGGAGCTCGTCGATCACGAGGATCAGCGGCTTGGCCGGAGTGGCTCCTTCCACGGCGAGCGCAAACGCCGCCTCCCAGGTCTCGGGGCGCAACCCAGCTCTTACCTCGGCGGCCCGCGGCGTATCGGAGCGCTCGATCGCCCTGGTAAAGCGGCCGAGCTCGGTCTCGCCCTCCTCCTGCACCGCGGTGTAGAAGACGTAGGGGCAGCCGGAGGCCTGGGCGAACTCCTCCACCAGCCGGGACTTTCCCACCCGGCGACGCCCCCGCATCGCGGATCAGCGCCCCCCGCCCGCTGCGCTTCACCTCGGCGAGGCGCTGCCCGAGCAGCGCCAGCTCCCGCCCTCGACCGGCGAACCAGACTTTACAACGAAGAAGTGTTGAAAACTTTTCCGGGCACTATGGCTCGGCCGCCCGGCTCCCGGCCGCCAACGGGAAGCTCGCCCCCAACTCCTCCCAGATCGTGGGCGAACTCGCCCTCCACCTGGTCGAGCACGCACGCACTACCCCGACGGGCCCTCCTGCGCTACTTGCTCCTTGACGCGACGGCCGCCTTGGCGTAGGCGATCATCCCGGTCGCAGCGACCAATCACCAGGGTGACGCCAGCCGGCGGGTGCGCCGTCGCTTGGCTCGTTGCGGTAGACGAGGCTATGGTGCAGCTGCCGCGCCATCTGGGCTGATCGAAGCAAACCTTGCGGCAGCCTTCAGTACAGGAGGCGACCTGTCTCCATCAGCTCGCCGCAATGCGGGTTACCATGAAGCTCGATTCGATGCGGGCGATCTGCCGACGCAGCTCTTCGCCCAGTTGGTTGGCGTTAGCCATCGCCGATATCGCGATGGGCGGCGCTTGACCAGAACCTTCACCTGAGCCGATGCCTCGCCTTGACGCACTTAATCTTGCCGTGCACCCTGCTCTTCTTGAAGCCCTTCTTGCACTTCAGCCGGTGCCGGCAGCGCCTCGAGTGGGTGGCGCAGGTATTGCGCAGAGTCCTAAAGGTCCGATCGGGGCCGTTGGTGGTGCCGCCCGCATTGGTGGCGTCGATTCGGTAGTGATAGGTGGTATGCGACGCAAGGCCCCTGAGAGCCGGGATCGCGACCACCACGGGACCGGTGCCAGAACCCGGACCCGACGAGCAAGGCACCGTGGCACGATAGGCGACCGAGGTACCGTACTCGAGCCGGCAGGTGGTCGAGGCCCCGTCGGGGTTGACCGTGCCCGACAGGGTGGCGCCGTGCTTGCGGACGGAGGTAGCGGACTCGCTGGCGATCACCGGCGGGTCCTGGGCGAAGCTCGCCTTCACTTCGGTGTCCCCATAAAGTCCTCCACCTGGCAGATATTACCTGCGGTGCGGGTGCATCCGCTCCAGCTGACGGTGGAATGGCTGGGCGTTGCCGTGAGAGTGACGTTGGCGGCATCGCTAAAGAGGGCACTACAGACGCTGCCGCAGTTGATTCCGGCCGGTTCAGAGCTGACCGAGCCCGCACCGGTCCCCGACTTGGAAACGGTGAGCGTGTGCTTCAGTCACCGAAGCCGAGCACATGGCCATCGTAGGTGCCGACATAGATGCGCCCGCCGCTTGCATCGGGACGGGCGAACTTGGTCGAGACGCCGATTTCCCCGCTCCACAGCAACTTGCGCGGAGCCTTCCACCGGGACTGCACGTAAGCGTTGAGCGTAGAGCCTTCGCATCCGGGCGGGCTTGAGCACTGGGTGATCCAGACAATCCCCGAGCCCGCCGTTGTGCCATTGGAGCTAACCAGCGGGGAGCCCGAACCGTAGCCGAATTCGGGGGTGGTAGCCACCACAGAGAGATGGGGGGTGCCGTCTTCGGTGCCGTACTTGAGCATCTCAAGCGAGCCCGAGCCGACCGCGGGAATGTAGATGTAGCCGCCGTCGCCAGGCCAGACCGCCATCGAGCCCCAGACGCCGCCGGTTTCAGGAATCTCCTGCACAACTTCATCTGTCCCTCCCGGTCCCTGGCCCATGCCGCCGAGATTGTCGCGGTTGAGGAGGTAAATGATGCCCGGCTTGCCCACCTCGACCATCAGGTGGGGGATGGCTGGGGTGCCGAAGTATGGCGAAGGCAGCCCTATCGGTGCCCCCGAGCCGAGATCAAGGTCATTTTCGTTGAAATAGATGTTTTCGAAGGGCGAGAAGAAGTCGGTGGCTTTGAGAGTGCCGTCAGGTTGCACGGCGACGCGCGCCACTGATTCGCCGAGTTCTCCTTCCGGGGGACTGTCACCGGGGCCCGGGGGCGGCGGGGGACCGTTGCCGGTGGTGAAAAGGATCTGGCCTTCGCCGTCTGAGATCAGACCTCCGCCCGCCTGCCAGATTGCCGACCCTGTCGAGGACGTGGCCCACATCGTTTTGATCTGCCCCGCAGTGGAGACGCCGACGATCCAGCCCTCGTAGGGCTGGATGTCGCAATGGCTGCCGAAGGCCGCGTAGACCACGCCGTTCATCAGCAGCAGGGCGGGACGCTGGAGCTGTTGGGTGGGGTTGAAGTCGACCCCGGGGAGATTCTGAGCTTCACCGGAGATCTGTACCGGGAAACCCGGTTCCTCTTCGCCGTTTGAGAGGTCGACCGCGTGCATGTTCCAGGCTGCCGGGCCCGAATTGCCCGAGGCATAAGTCTTGGAGAAGAAGTAGGCGACGTTGGTTGCGGGATCGATCACCGGCGTGCCGGTGATCCCCACGTGGGGTTCGAGGTCGGTGCAGCCGATGTCTGCGGAGTTCCAGGGCGTGCCGACGTTGCGGGACCATTGGATCGCCCCGCTCTGTGGATCGATGCCGTAGATCCAGTTGTCCTCCGTTGCGGCGAGCAGGGTGTGGCCGGAGACCAGTGGCTGTGCGTAGACCTGGCCCTGGACGGGGGTATCGAAGATGCGGCCGAATCCGCCCCTTGCAAGGAGTTGGGGGTCAGCGAGGCCTCGTCGGGATACCAGCCGGTGCGCAGCGAGTCGCCGGCCTCTGTTACCGGTTCTTCCGCCGCTAAGGCGGGGGCGGCACAGACGAGCATCACGAATAAAATCGCGATCGCTATCAGCGGCGATGCCGTGGTCTTGCCGATCACCAGTTTTCGCGGCAGCGCCAGCCTCTGCCGCCCTTTTGAAGGCTCTCACAACAACGAAAGCGCGGCAAGGTAGCGACTCGACGATCGCGAGATCGATCAATCGCTCGGGTGCTTGGATCCCCGCAATCGACTCGAGCGAGGAAGCTCTACCCCCTGAGGGCGGGCTGCATCGGAGTCCTCACCTCGGCCGGGGCCGGGCTTCAAGCCCCCGGCTCAGCGCCCGCACCCGGGGGTTTAAGGGATTGAGGAAGCGAGCCCTTGCAATTAACCGCCTGGCGGCGCTCGGAGCGACGAATCGCAACTCCCGCGCGGCCAGGTAGTACGGAGCATAACTTTCGGGCTCCAGCTGTTGGGCCTTGCGAAAGCTCGAGATCGCCAGAGTCCGGTCGCCGGCCAGGCCCGCGATCTCGCCCTTGTCGAGAAGGGGTTCGACGTCGAATGGATTGAGGGCAGACGCTCGGTCAAGATCGCTGTAGGAGCCAGAGACATCCGTTCGCCACTCGCCCAGGGCACGGCTCGTGAACTGTTCGGAGAGGAACAAGGGAACCACGCTCAGGGCCAGGACCGCGAGCCCGACGAGTCCGGCGAGGCGGATGCGCCTCACCCATGCCCCATGCAGCACCCCCCCACCCTGGGCCGCAACCGCACCAAGCAGGTACACGGCGGGGGCGGTCACCCCCGGGTAGTACCAAAGCCAGTCATAGGAGCTGTGCACGAGCCATTGCGAGGCAGCTGCCAGGGCGCCGGCGATCACACCCGCGGCGAGAGGCCCGGCTCGCCGGGAGCGCACCGCGGCAATCGTCGCGGCGATCAGGAAGGTCGCGAAGAGCGCGACGCCCACCACGCCGAGTTCGGAGAACATCAGCATCTCGACGCTGTGGGGGTCCTTCGGTTCCTCGGTGCTCCTGCGGTCCTTTTGATAGGCGATTTCAAACGACCCAGGGCCCCCTCCCACAATCGGGTGGTCGAGTCCCTCGTGCAGCGCAACGCGCCAGAAATCGCCCCGATTCGAGCCAATGTTGAAGCCGAAGCGAGTCGACTGGTGACTCAAATTCGGATATCCCACCCGATCGAACTGGCTGACTCGCTGGTCGATGAACTTGACCGGGCCGCCATGGCGTGCGATGACGATGCCCGACCCCACCACAACCCCGACCACCGCGATCAGCGCACAAGCGTAAGAGAGAAGCCGGACCCGCTTCGGGCCGAGGTTCAGCCTCGGATAGAGGAGCCTGAGGACGATCGCGGCGAAGACCGCCGCGAAGGCTGAGCTGATCGCGATCGCCGCCGCAGAATGATGCAGGAGCTCGAGCGCCCTCGCATCTGCCCTGCCGTGCTGGAACACCTCCAGCAGCGTCGGCGTGGCGACCAGCGCGGGAAGGACCGCGAGCAGCAATATCGCGGCGGCCCTGAGGCGATGCGGCGACAGCCCGAGGAAGACCACCAACGCGATACAGGTCGCCGGCAGGGATCCTCGGCTTTGGGAGAGGATCGCCAACTCGATCAGCATCGTGGCGCAACCGACGATCAACCCGCGGAGCAGCCAAGGGGTCCTGTTCGACGTCGCGGCGCTGAGGAGGGGCCAGGTACAAAGAAGGAGGAAGGCGGCATTGGCGTTGCGATAGCCGAACGGGAATTTCAGCGTCCCGTCCACGTGCAGATAAAGCGCAACGTCGGAGCCGAACGCGATCGTCGCAGTGGTCACCACACCGATCAGCACGCCGGCCACCGCGACGGGGGCGATCAGCGCGAAGGTCTCTCGGCCGATCAGTCGTCGGCTCCAGATCCCAATCGCGAACAGCGATGCATAGAGGAAGATGCGCTGTGCATCGCCGACGGCGCTCGCCGGCGCCGGAGTCCAGATCAGCCCCAGCAGAGTCCACGCGCCAAGACAGGCGATTGCGAGCAGCGCCACCGCCCCCGCGCGGTCGAGGCGCTCCCGAAGCGGCGTGAAGGCCAAGAGGAGAAACAGCAGCGCATACACGCAGACGGCGCCGGGGTAAAAGACGGGACCGAAGTAGGCGCCTTGCTTCAGCCCCCACCAGGTGAAGAGCCCCACGAGGAGCGCCAAGATCAGCGCCGCGGCCCGGTCTCGCTCGCTCAGGCGGCTCATGATCCAAAGAAAGCGACGAGGCGGCTTGCTTCCATCGCCGCGGTGTGACTCCCCACCCAGGCAATGCCGGCCCGCATCAGCTCCTCGCGCGCGGCGGCGTCCTGCGCCAGCTCACGAAGCGCCGATGCTCCACGCTCGGCGGCGCCCGCCGGGAAAGTGGCGAGCGCATCGGGCGCGGCCTGCGGTAGGCCGCCGACCTTCGTGGCCACAATTGGCAGACCGGCTGCGAATGCCTCCAAAGCGACCTGCGGAAGGCCCTCGGTCCAGGAGGTGAGCAACAGGAAATGCGATTGCCGGTACAGGTTCCGCATCCCGTCCTCATACGGCACGTAGCCGCGCAGATCGGCCCGGGCGGCGACGCCGAGCTCTTCGAGCCTTCGCTGCAGCGCATCCCTCAGCGGACCATCACCACATACCACCAACCTCCAGCGCGACTGCTCACCCGCCGCGAGATCGGCGAGGATCTCAGCCGCCAACAGCGGGTTCTTCTCCGGGTCGAGGCGACCGACGCTCAAGATCGTCAGCTCGCCGCCGTAATCGCGGGAGATCGCATCGGCCGGATCGCGGATGTCGTCGGACTCGACCAGGGAGACCGCGATCTGCAGCAGCCCGCGGGCCCGCGAGTAGTTGTGCGCCAAGTCCGGGCCGACCACAACCGTCGGGCACGCTCTCGAGAGCAGCCGGTAGGCCGCCTCCAGACAGAGCGCCGCCCTCCTGACGAGCGGCCGCCCCCTGTATCGCTCCTTCATGTAGGCGGGCATGTCCTGGCGAACCCCCAGGAAGACCCGTCGCCGACGCGCAGCGGCGAGTCCGGCGAACAGGATCGAGAACGGGTGGGGGCCCAACAGCCACACGGCGTCAACCCCTGCCAGCATGCGCCAGAAGGCGCGCAGCGAGCCCGAGAGCGCCGGGGCGACGTCGCTCAGGCTGGCGAGCGATCCGTAATGGGGCAGCGCCACGAGGTCGATCCCCGGCGAGAGGCGGTGCCGGGCGCTTCGCGTATCTGCGTCGAGCCTGCCGAGGACCACGAGCTTCTCGACCAGGGGGACCAGCTCGGATAGGAACAGGCCGAAAGCCTGCTCGGCCCAGAGCGTCCCGTCGGGGTCACGGTGATAGGGGAAGTCGGTGTAAACGGCCAGTCGCATCGGAGGAATCGCCTACCGCTTCGCCGGGGAGGGACCACTCCCTCCGATGCCCGGTGGGGCTGGTAGCCTCGCGGTTGAATCTACCGTGCAGCTGACCGCGAAAGACACGAACCGCCTGCGCGGCGGCTTCTTTCAGCCAGGGCGCCCGACATCCCGTCGGGCGCGGGGCGAGGCTAGGTGAGCGCCGACCGCGGCCAACTCGGAGCCGCGCACACCACTGTGGATATGACCGACGCGTCTGAGGGCGCGGGCTCCTCCTATCTGGCTTCGATGCGGGCTCACAAGCTGTTGGTGCTCGCGGTGATGCTGGTCACCGTCGGCGCGGCGCTCGCCTGGCTAACGCTTCGCTCTCCCACCTATGAAGCGTCGGCGAAGATGCTGATCGCTCCGCTCCCAGAGGACGACACGACCTTCCTCGGGCTGCAGATGCTCCGTGACTCCGGCGAACCCACCCGGACCGCCCAGACGGCTGCGACGTTGGCCGAAGCGCCGGCGGTCGCGATCCGCACGGCAAAGGTGCTGGGCCCCGGCTGGACTCCGGGTCGAGTCCAGAGCGCGGTGAGCGTGCAGCCCGAGGGCCAGAGCAACATCCTCGACGTCACCGCCACCACCGGGAATTCGGATGAAGCGGCCCGGCTCGCGAACACATATGTGAGGTCGGTCACCGAGACGCGGAACCGCGCGCTTCACGCTCAGGTGGAAGGGGAGCTGGCGAGCATCAAGACGCGGCTGAAGGAACTCAGCCCGACATCTGCAGCCGCGACGGCGCTGTCTGGCCGCATCAACAGCCTCTACGCCTTACTGAGCACCGGCGATCCCACGCTGACGCCCTCGGCACCGGCCCTGCCGCCTTCGGGCTCGACCGGTGCGGGAGCCGCCATCGTCTTGCCACTCGCCCTGATCGCGGGACTGGTGCTCGGCGGAGGGACGGCGATGCTGTTCGACTTCGCCAACCGCCGGGTTCGCGACGAGGCCGAGCTGACTCACATGTATCCGCTACCCGTCCTCGCCCGCGTCCCCCTGCTCAAACGCCTCGCGCTAAAAGGGGCGGGCGGGCCTTCGCTGCTCGTCGTGCCTGAGGTCCGAGAGGCATTCAGGACGATCATCGCGCAGCTCGAAACTTCGCATGACAGCGATCGAAGCCTGATGCTCACCAGCGCCTCCACCGGCGACGGCAAGACCACCTCGAGCGTCAATCTCGCCATGTCGCTCGCCGGCACGGGTCACTCGGTGGCGCTGCTTGACCTCGACTTTCGAAAGCCCGACCTGGCTCTGAGGCTGAACCTCGATCGGACCGCATCGATCCAGGACATCATTTCGGACCTGGACCAGAGGAAGGGGATCAAAGACCTGCTCGTCGAGGTCCCGCCGCTTCACTCGCTCAAGGTGCTGAGCGTTAGCGCCGACCCCGAGAACGCCGTCCTCGTGGACGCGCTCAACCACAGGCTCCCGGAGCTGCTCGCCGCCGCGCGTGGACATGCCGAGTACGTCGTCATCGACACCGCGCCGCTCGGGGAGGTGAGCGACGCGCTGCGGGTCGCACAGATCGTCGACGCCGTGATTTTAGTCGCGCGCCTCGGCAACACCCGCCGCCGCAACCTGCAGATCACCCGCGATCTGTTGGAGCGAACCGGGCGCACCCCCGCCGGATACCTTCTGATCGGTGGCGACCAAGGCGCAACCGGAACCTATTACTAGCGGCCCGCAACCACCAGGGGCCCGAAACCCGCCCGAGGACAAACCGCCCGACGGCCATGCAATATAGATCCGTGGACCAGATAATCCTCTCCTACCACGGGATCAGCTCGAACTGGGCCTCTCCCCTTGTCGTGTCGGAGCGGGTTCTGGGAGAGCAGCTGTCGATGCTGCGAAGTCGGGGCTATGAGGGATTGACCTTCTCTGAGTGGGAGCGACGCCGCGTGGCGAACGAGCTGCCGCAAAGGTCGGTGGTCGTGACCTTCGACGACGGCTACGCGTCTACGCTGAAGGCGGTTCCGATTCTCGAGGGCTTGGGCCTCCCCGGGACTGTGTTCCCGGTGGTCTCCTTCATTGAATCAGGGGAGGCCCTGTGCTGGCCCGGGATCTCCCATTGGAACGGAACCGAGCATGAGCACGAGCTGGGCCCGCTCGACTGGGATCAGCTCGCGGATCTCGTCTCCGCCGGTTGGGAGGTGGGCTCTCACACGTTGAGCCATCCGGACCTGATCGAGGTGGACGACGATGTGCTGCGAGCCGAGCTGGAGGACTCACGCGAGGCGATCGCCACGCGGTTGGGCAGCTGCGAGACGATCGCCTACCCCTACGGGCACGCGGACGAACGTGTAGCCGCTGCCGCCGCACGGGCGGGATACCTGGCGGGATGCACGCTGTCTCGCTTTCATCTGGTCGATGAGCCCTACCGACGCCCTCGCATGTCCCTCTTCCTCGATGACTCCGGGCCAAGGCTTCGGCTGAAGCTGTCACGGCTTGCGTCCGCCGTTCGCGACTCCCACCTCCTGGCCCGGCTGATCTATGACGTTGAGTCCCGCGGAGCGCGGCACCGGTGACTTCGACTCGCGAAGCTACACTCGGCCCGGGATGAGCGCCCTGGCCGCCACTGCAGCGATTCGGCGCCCGAACCTGCCCATCGCTCTTGGCCTCGGCGGCGGCGTGCTGGTCGGCGTCCTTGTCGCCTGGAACCCGCTCGCCGGGGTGGGCGTGCTCTTCGCCCTCATCTTCGCGCCCTTGGCGATGACGAACCTGCCGCTTGCCCTGGGCATGTGGGTGCCCCTGATCTTCCTTGAGGGACTGCCGGGAGGCACCAGCCTCGACAAGTTGGGGGCAGCGGTGATCGCCGCGGGTTGGATCGGGCAGGCGCTGCATCACGATTCCTGGCAGCGCCAACAGCTGCGCCGTCACAAGCGGATCCTGACGCTCGCCTGCGTCTTCGTTCTGTGGCTTGCCCTTTCGTTGATCTGGGCGCTGGCACCCAGTAGGGGCGTGACCATCTTGGCCTCAGCGACAGAGGTCGTGCTGATGTTGTCGCTGGTCGCGACCATCCCCTCGGCCCCCTCGCACCTGCGAACGCTGGCGGCTGGCTTCGTCGCCGGAGCGGTGCTCTCAGGGTTGATCGGAATCCTCGGCCAGGCCGCAGGTGCCGCCACCGTCGTCAACGAAGGTCGCCTACAGGGCGCCGCGGGGGACCCGAACTTCTTTGCCGCCCAGATGGTCGCCGCAATGGTGCTCGCGATCGGGCTGATCGCGAGCACTCGCCGCCTCGGCCCCCGACTCCTTTTGACCGCCGCTTTGTTTCCCCTCGCCTATGGCGTCATCGCGAGCGAGTCGCGCGGCGGCTACGTGGCGCTCATCGCTGCGGGCATAGCCGCGATCGTAATCTTCCGTCGCCAGCGTGCGCAGATCCTCCTCGTGGTCGCGGGCATCGCTGCCGTGATGGGCATCTGGTTGACCAACGACAGCTCCGCATGGCAGCGGATCACCAGCGCCAGCCAGGACCGTGGCAGTGGCAGGCAGGACCTGTGGACGATCGGGCTTCGAATCTATGGCGATCACCCGATCCTCGGAGTCGGCCTCAACAACTTCGAGGTCTACGCACCGCGATATACCCGAGAGCCCGGCACGTTGACCGGAGTCGTCCACGTCGAAAACGAACGCGGCGTTCACAACGTCTACCTCTCCCTCCTGGTCGAGACCGGCGTGGCTGGGGTCCTCCTCTTCCTCTGCCTGACTGGGGCGGCTGTCCTCACCGGGGTCCGCGGCGCGCAGCGCTTCGAGATGGCCGGCGAGCGCCGGGCCGGGATCCTCGCCCGTGCGACCGTGGTCGCCCTCATCGGCATGCTGAGCGCCGCGTTCTTCCTCTCAGACGCCGAGGACAAGAGGATCTGGGTGCTGATGGGGATGAGCCTGGCCTCAGCCGGAGTCGCCCAGCACGTCGCGGCGCTCCGGCGGAGAAGCACCGTAACTGGCGATGGCGCGGTTTATCGTTAGCTTCCTATCTTCTTGCCTTGCGTTTCTCGCGGACTCCGTTGACCCGGTTACCCCGGCGGACGGGTTCTGCTCCTCGACGACCCTGATGATGCTCTCGATGTAGTTGAGCCGCGTGTAGCGACTGCGCGCCGTGTCGCGAGCACGCCGCCCGATGCGGTCGACCTCTGGCCTATTGACTGGATCCAAAAGCCAGCGGATCGCGGCCGACATCGCGGTCGGGTCGCCCAAGGGGACGATCAGCCCCGTCTTCGCGGTCCTCCACGTAGTCGCGAACGCCCGGCGCATCCGTCACTACCACCGGCTTGCCGAGCGCCATCGCGTTCAGATAGCTCTGCTGTCCCGCACTGCGGTCGCCGGAGTCCGCCAGGGCAACCACCACCACGGCCGCCCGACGGTTCAGCTCCGCGAACCGCTCCGGCGAAACCTCGCCCAGGCTCACGTTGGCCGGGGCATTGGTCCGCTCGTCGAGACTGCGAGAGGCAATCGTCACCCGAGCCTCGATCCCGCGCGCGGCATCGATCAGGGGCGTGTAGTCGCGCAGGGAATCTCCGCCTGCGAAGACACCGCAGTCCTCGGCCACCGGCAGGTCCAGCTCGTGCTCGGGGATCGTGAAGCAGAAGGGGGTGAAACGGACCTGCGCGGCGGGAACCCCCCAGGTCTGCGGGAATCGCTCCAGCTCCCAGCTGGACAGCACGCAGAAAGTGATGTGGGGCCCATGCATCGCCCGCATCCCAGCCGCGCAGACGAGGCGATCCGGCAAGGAGGATCCTCGCTTCCACGTCGCGTCGGTCATGATCAGCCGCGGGGGCCGACGCATGCGAGCGACAACCGCCGCAGCTACCTGCTCCGATCGGGCCGTACCGTCGAGCACCAACACCGGATAGTCGGCCGCTGCTGCCCTAATTCGACGTACGGAGCCGAGCAGCGAGAGGTCGCTTTTGTCGAGTATGTCAACGCGACCAGTCCACTCCGGGTAGTCGGAGTAGGGCAGCGTCGAGACAAGATCGGCCTTTCCCACGCAGAGAAGGTTAGACACTCGATTCGCCCTGAGGCCCGACCCTGAACTCGACCTTCAGCAGCCCCCTTTTGCGACGCAGGGTTCGACGACCTTCAGGTAGCGCGCCCAGTTCACGCCGCTGGCGATGTCGAAGACGTAGGCCCCGTTGTAGGTGCCCACGCCCCACTCCTTGCCCAGTTCCGCGTAGAGACCAGGCAGCCCCAGGGAGCGGTACTGGGTATCAGACTCCGCCGAGAGGCCAAAGGAGTTGGAGCTGCCGCCGAAGGTGTCGCCGACGAAGAGGCCGTAGTGGGCCATCGCCTTGAGGATCGGCCGCTTCCATTCCGGGACCGGGAGGGCGTCGATCTGGGCGGCGGACATGTCGAGGTAAAAGTGGGTGCCCAGCGGCGGCGCCTCTGCCCTTTCGGAGATCGGGCAGCTCTGGCCGGTCGTGCCCGGCGCTGCGGGGTAGACCGAGTCGCCCCCCGTGCAGCGGACCGACATGAACAGGGCGTGGTTGATCGCCCCGCCTTCGGCGGTCGCGCTGGCCCACTCCTCGGCCCGGATCACCCCGGCCTCAAGGCCAAACCCGGCCGCCGTGGCGCCCGAGCCCAGGCCGGTGGCGCCGGGGGTTCCCCAGCGGGTGCGGCCGCCGTGGGAGATGTCGATCGTCCCGCCCGCCGGCGGCAGGGGCTGGGTGTGGACCTGCCAGAAGTCATACTCCCAGCCGTTTTGCTGTTCGATCACGGCCATGTGGGCATCGGTGCCGCTGGCCGGCCGGGCCGCAGCCGGGATGTGCACCTGCATGCCCTCGATCGGGCAGCTGTGGGTCCAACGCGTGCAGTGGATCGTATAGAGGGGGTCTTCAGGGCTCGCGTAGTAGACCGGGTGGCCGTAGTCTTCGTCGTTGCCTTCAGGCTGGCCGACGACCAGCCCCCTGGCTTCGCCCCAGCTCATCAGCTGGTTGACGATCGCCGAGGAGTTGGGGGCCAGCTGGGGTTCGGCGGGAAGCGGGCGGTTGAAGGGGCTCGCTTCGCTGTAGGGGCGCCAGCAGCCTGCGGGCCAGCTATGGGGAGTGATCGGGGTGGCGCAGGCGGGGTCCGAATAGCTTAGTTGAGCCGTTCTCACGATGGCGGTGGGTCGAAGACGCTGTGGGACCGCCCGCCTCCTCCGGCGCACCGGCACACGAGCCCTCACCCACAGCCGGCCGTGGCGAATCTGGCGGCGGGCGCGGCCCAAACCGATCGGGTGGCGGATCACCCGACGAGGAAAGTGGGCGCCGCCGGGCACGACGACCGAGAGTCCGACGACGGAGTCGGGGTTGACCCCGCGGACCTTAAAGAGGACCAGCCGATGCTCGATCGCAGTAGCGCGAAATCTATGCACTCCTGCGTTCGCGGAGGTGACGAAGAGCGCCAAAGCGAGGACGGCGACACCCAACAAAGCGGCCGCGCGGCTGGTCAGATATCGCACCGAGGCACCTCCGCCTGGCTTGAGAGAGCACCCACCGAGGAGCACTCCCAAAGGATCCCAGAACGACTCCGTAGCCCTGAGTGCTGTGGCTTTGCGAGCCCGCCTCGCGCAGTGGGGGTCCTTATCAGCAGGGAAGTGTGCATTGCTCAGGCTCCGAACCTCATATCGGGCCGTCAGTGCCGATATCTCAAGCCCTGCACAAGGTCTAGACGTTAGTACTAATCACTTCAGCGACCTAAAGTTGCGCCCGCAGCGAACCCGCGCCGAGGGCTGCGCGGTCAGCCTTGGGTTTTTCCGCGGGAAGTAGTCTATTCCCTAGCGGTTTCGGATCTCCCCTCGATTTAGGGCCCCGGAGATCCACCTCAAGCCTTGACCATGCACCCACGAGCTGAAGAGGCATCAACAACGCCGCGGGCCCACAGCCCCGCGCCGACGGTCAGCGTGTTGGTCCCGATCCTCAACGAGGCAAACGTCATCCGAGACACGCTTCCGCCGATCCTCGCGCAGCGCTTCGATGAGGGACTGGAGTTCCTCCTTCTAGACGGCGGCTCCGAGGACGGCACCCCAGAGATCCTCGCGGAGCTGACAGCAAGCGATGATCGCGTCCGGGTTCTGGACAACCCGAGGCGCCGACAGGCAAGCGCCCTGAACATCGGCCTTGCGGAGGCGCGTGGAGAGTACATCTGCCGCATGGATGCCCATACCTATTACCCGGCCGACTATGTCCGGGCAGGAGTCGAGAGACTTCGCCGTGGAGACGTTTCCTGGGCGGCCGGTCCGGCGGTTCCAATCGGCTTTGATCCGTGGTCGGATCGGATTGCGATGGCGCTCCGCTCACCGTTGGGCATCGGGGGCGCACGGTTCCGCCTCGAGCTTGGCGAGGAGATCGAGACCGATACCGGCTTCGGCGGGCTGATCGCCACGGAGAACCTCCGCCAGCTCGGCGGCTGGGACGAGGATTGGCTGGTCAACGAGGACGGTGAGCTTGCCGCCCGAGCCATCATCGCGGGGGGGCGGATCGTCTGCGTCCCGCAAATGAAGGCGCAGATCATCACCCGCAACAGCCTCGGCAAGTTTGCCCGCCAGTACTGGCGCTACGGTCAGGGCAGGGCAAAGACGTGGCGGCGCCATCCGGGCAGCCTGCGGCGCTCTCATCTCCTTCCCCCGGCGCTGGTCCTCACGGTTGCGGGCGCGCTGTTCGCCCCACCCCTCCCCCGCCGCGCCTGCCAAACCGCTCTGGCCGTCTACGCGACAGCGCTGACGGTGGAATCGCTGCGGAGCAGTCGCCAAGAGGCAGCCTGGCTATCCCTCGTTTTCGCGACGATGCATCTCTCTTGGGGGTCGGGCTTCATCGTCGGCGCGCTGCGCCCGTAAGCCCCGCTCCGACCGATCCCTGCAGTCAGCAGCTCTGCTGCGCGACGCAGGGTTCGACGACCTTCAGGTAACGCGCCCATTCCACGCCGCTGGCGATGTCGAAGACGTAGGCGCCGTTGTAGGTGCCCACGCCCCATTTCTTGCCCAGTTCCGCGTAGCGGCCCGGCAGCCCCATGGAGCGGTACTGGGTATCGGACTCCGCCGAGAGACCAAAGGAGTTGGAGCTGCCGCCGAAGGTGTCACCGACGAAGAGGCCGTAGTGGGCCATCGCCTTGAGGATCGGCCGCTTCCATTCCGGGACCGGGAGGGCGTCGATCTGGGCATCGGACATGTCTAGGTAAAAGTGGGTGCCCAGCGGCGGCGCGTCCGCCTTTTCGGAGTTCGGGCAGGCCAGAGCAGTCGTGCCCGGCGCTGCGGGGTAGACCGAGTAGCCCCCAGTGCAGCGGACCGACATGAACAGCGCGTGGTTGATCGCCCCTCCTTCGGCGGTCGCGCTGCCCCACTCCTCGGCCCGGATCACCCCGGCCTCAAGGCCAAAGCCGGCCGCCGTGGCGTCTGAGCCCAGGCCGGTGGCGTCGGGGGTGCTCCCCCAGCGGGTGCGGCCGCCGTAGGAGATGTCGATCGTCCCGCCGGCCGCCGGCAGGGGCTGGGTATGGACCTGCCAGAAGTCATACTCCCAGCCGTTTTGCTGGTCGATCACGACCATGTGGGCATCGGTGCCGCTGGCCGGCCGAGCCGCGGCCGGGATGTGTACCTGCATGCCCTCGATCGGGCAGCCGGAGGTCCACATTGTGCAGTGGATCGTGTAGAGGGGGTCTTCGGGGCTCGCGTAGTAGACCGGGTGGCCGTAGTCTTCGTCGTTGCCTGCAGGCTGGCCGACGATCAGCCCCTGGGCCTTGCCCCAGCTCATCAGCTGGTTGACGATCGCCGAGGAGTTGGGGGCCAGCTGGGGTTCGGCGGGCAGCAGGTGGTTGAAGGGGCTCGCTTCTCCGTAGGGGCGCCAGCAGCCTGCGGGCCAGCTATGGGGGGCGACAGGGGCGGCTTCGCAGCGAGAGCCGGCTTGAGTTTCACTCGAAGCAGGTGTTTCGCCCAAAGCAGGGGTTTCACCAGAAGCTGGGGTTTCACCCGCAGCGGGGGTTTCACCAGAAGGGTGATTGGATGGGGGCAGGGACGGAAGCTGCACTGTAAAGGTCCGCGTTGCCGGCGTCGGGTCGACGTTGCCGGCCCTATCCGTCGCCACCACACTGAAAGTGTGGGAGCCGTCGGAGAGTCCACTGTAAACGCAGGGAGAGCTGCACGCGGCGGTTACGCCGTCGAGTGAGCATTGAAAGGTCGAATGCCTCTTACTGGACTTGAACCTGAAGGTGACCGAAGACGTGGTCACGGTTTCTTCGGGTCCCGCGGTAATGGTCGTTTCAGGAGGCGTGGTGCTTCGGACCACCGCCGAGGTCTCCGCGGCCACGACTTCCGACCCGCCGGAACCGCCAGCTGAGGCGACCGGGGCGCCGAGCTCTCTGACCGGAACATGCAAGCCGCCACGACGGATGGCGCGGCGAGCCTTCGCCAGCCTCAGCGAGCGCCGGGCTGGCCGCTGGCCCGCCCCGCGCTTGGTGACGATGGACACGCCGGTCACGCTCTTGGCCTTGACGCCATGGACGACGAAGACCGCCTGGCCGTGTCGCACCGAGGTCACGGGGAACTTCTGGACACGTGCTTGCGCCGCTGGGCCAAACCCGAGAAATGCCGCCACAAAGATCGAAATAACGCCCGTTCGCAATGGGAGCCGCATGAGAATGCCTCCAAACCAGGCCCCGCCCGAACTCCTTCGGTAACCCGGCCCACTCCTTGTCGGGAGTGCCGTCGGCTTTGCGAACCTGCCTCGCGGCGGGGGTGCCTTTATCGGGAGGGCGTTTTATGCTGCTTGCAGGGCTTGGTATCGACGGCGTCAATCGACCCGCAACAGATCCGACCATCAGGTGGACATACGTCTTATCTGGTGTGTGGACGGGTGGACTAGATACCGGCAGGCAGCGGGTCGAGAGTCAGAGCAACGCCTGTCTAAGCAGGTAAGGCATCTCCGACCTCTTAAGCGGGCGGGCATCCGCCTGGCAGAGGTGGCGCTCGACGGCGGCTTTCACCCGCGCCCGACCGCCGAGGCCTTCGAGCACTCCCCGCCGCGCCGCACCTTCATCGCCGGGAGCTCGGAGCCCGACTCCAAGCGCACCCGACGCAGGCTGGCCCGCTACCGCACCGGCGCCGAGGGTCGGATCTCACACCTAAAGCGCGGCTACGGGCTGAGGCGGTCACGGCTGAAGGGGGCCGAGGGAGAGCGAATCTGGACCGGCTGGGCGACCTTCGCCTATGACCTCGACACCCTCGCCGTCCTGCCCACCTGAGAGGATCGTCGGGCTCTCGAAAGAGCACCTGCCCATTGAGGGAACGGCCGCGTCGGCACCTCCGCGCGGCCGTTCTCGCGCGAGGGTTTTTCCGGGGGAAGTAGGCTAGGCCGGAGAGCCGATGTGATCTCGGCTGGCGGAGGGACGAGCTCGCCTGCCGACTCGCGGTCGGTAGGCAAAATGCGCCGGGTATTGTCGCTTCCCGGTGATCCCGCGAGTGATCGCCGGCGCGGCGTACCAGGTGCCGACCACGAAGCGCATGATCGGCCCCAAGCTCACGGCGGCCGGCGCTCCAGCGAAGTGAAGGCCACTGATAGATGACTCCAGGCCCGCTCCCAGTCGGGGGGAGCCGCCATCGAGTTCGAGCTTGTCCACGAGATTGGGCGAGAGAAAGCCGTACCGGCGTACATCGACTTTGTAGCCCGTGCAGAGCAGGGCATGGTCGAAGTCAAGGCTGCGGCCATCGTCGAGGGTGATGGCGAGACGCCCTCCCGCCGGCTGGGCTGCGGTGATCGTATGCCCAAGCTCGACCGGCACGGTCTCAAGCCGCGATCGCAGCCAATCAGCGCCGAGTGGAGTCGTGCATCGAGCAAGCACCCACGCTCGGGTATCCGCCGGGAGGTGCCGGCAACCACCCGGGGTGGCGGCGACCCATGCCGTCACCCTGCCCCCGACATCCGTGGGTGGCAGCAGCTTGGCTTGAATCCGTGCACCGAGGTCGGGCTGCTCGAGTGGCGGCAGCCACCTCAGGCGGGGCGCCCGGACGATGAGGGTGGGCTTCGCGCCCGCCTCGTGGAGCAGGGCCGCGCTCTCAAGGGCGCTCTGGCCGGCGCCAAGCACCATCACGTCCTGGCCAGAGAAGTGGCTGAGGTCGCCGTGATTGGCTGGATGGGAGACCAACTGCTCGGGCAGCTTGGCGAAGAGCTCCGGCGTGTACGCAAAGGGAGCGATCCCTCCGGCGACCACGACCCGCTTCGCGCCCAGCGAGTCTCCATCCTCGAAGGTCATCTCGAAGCCGCCCGGCGCCACCGATATCTCCTTAACCCGGCGGTTCTCGACATCCGGCACCGCCTGCTCTTGGTACCAGCGGCCGTAGGCATAGAACTCCTCCAAGAGCAACGGCTCCGCGGGGGACGCACCTGTTTCCTTGGCCCAGTCATCGATGCTCAGCGCCAGGTTGGGGGCAGCGATGTGTGAGGAGCGACGGCGAGAGCGCAGGAGCATCCCCGCCGGCATGTACGCCCGCCACGACTCCATCGGCTCGCCGAAGACCCTGGTCTCGACGCCGGCATTGCGCAGGTAGTTGGCTGTGGCGAGCCCGTAGGGGCCGGCACCGAGAATCGCGACAGGGACGTCAGGCATGTGCCTCTCCTTAGACGGGGGTTGGCGAGTTCAAGGTCATCTGTTCGGGGCGCCTCTGAGGGCGGTGTCGGAGCATTTGGAGGAGCCTTGCAGCCGCCGGGGCGGGATCGCGACCACGGAGATAGGGATGTACGGTCCCTTTGCGGGGTCGGAGCACCGCCGCGGCGGCGAGGGGACGCCCCCGACGAAGGAAGGCCCAGACGTGACGTAGGTCAGCGTCGCTCCACCTATAAGGCACGCCGGGTCGTGCGGTGCACCTCGCCACCCGGCCGCGAATTAGCCAATCGCACCAGATCGCTGGCAGGGGGGCGCCGGCTTCAACCGCCAGAGCCAGCGACCCGTAGAGACGAGGATTGAAGTCAATCGCCGCGAATTCGCCACGCTTCGTTTCAATCAGCTCCAGCTCGAAGATGCCCTCCCATCCAGTTGCGGCGACGAGTTTGCCGACCCGCTGCAGAAGATTCGCCGGAGCCGGTACCGTTTCTGAGAAGGAGACCGACCCCGCGCTCGGAGGCCATGTCCGTATGTATCTGCTGATTGCGAGACACAGCAACTCTCCGGCGGCGATCACTCCGCCGATCGAGTGCAGGGGCCCGCAGATTCGGCGCTGAAGCAGACAAGGGAGCCCGAACTCGGACAACCGCCCCGAAAGAGAGGACTGATCCACCGCCAGGAAGCTGCCCCGCTGGCGAATATCCCCGTCCTCTGAGAACACCGTGCGTCGGGGCTTTAGCAGGACCGGATAGCCGAGCCGTGCCGCGGCCGAGAAGGCCTCGTCCCGATCGGCACAGACAACAGTTTCGGGGACGGCGAGGCCAGCGTCCCCGGCGCACTCTATGAGGCTGACCTTGCTCACGCAGGCGTCGACGACCTTCCGGGATGGAAGGCCGAGTTCGATTTCCGCCGGGAACAGATCCCGGTGAGAGGAGATCGCGATCAAGGCGGCGTCGCTGCCCGGCATGATGGTGCCAAAGCCCCCCCATGGCCGACCTCGGCGACCGCCTGGGCGAACTTGCGACTATCAACACGGGGATCGGGAATATCGAACCGTTCGTCGCAGAAGCGTGACCACTGTCCCGGTGCGGGCCTCTCGCTGCTCGCGGCGCCGACCCGATACCCGGCTCGGCTGAGGCTCTGGCAGGCGATCGGGGCGGATCGCTCCTGGGCGTCGATGAGGAGGACAGCGGCGGCCGTGTCCATCGAGTCAGGACGCCTTCGGCTCGATCTCCCTCGCGATCGCGCGGGTTGGCGCCGACAGCATGCTCATGTTGCGACCCTCCTGAAACGGCTCGGACTCGATCACCGCGAGCCCGTCGAGGTCCTCGAACGGCTTCTGCGGCAACGCCCTTGTCGTGTCGCGCTCTGGGGGGCGCCGATCGAACCTGCGCGGGATCGGCACTATCGAGAGGAGTGGTGGAGCTTCAAGAGGACGAGAGGAGAGGTAGGGGTGCGGGCACGAGGACGCTCAGGGGCGCGGGGGGGTGTTTTGCGTGCCTGCGATCAAGTCGGCGCAGTATAGAGGGATAGTGGTGATTGGCAACCGATTTGGGGTCTCAGGCGGCCTCACTGCGATCGCGGAGGAGGTTGGCGAAGCGATCCAGCGCCATTTCACCCAGCTCGCCCTCGGAGTGGGAGCGCACGGCTAGGGCGCGGGCTGTTTGCTCGACGGCAGTTCCTACCGAGAGCACGACAGCGATCGCCGCGCGCGAGCACCGCGATTGCCGAGGTCGACCCGCGAAGCGGCGCACCCGCCGGCCCGGCCGAATGGGTCTGCGCCCGAGGACCTAAGCGACATCGGCACCCTTCCGCAGCCGGATGAAGCGTCCACTCAGGTCGATCAGGGTGCGAACGTCAGAGACCGTCGGCACCAGGCGACTGAAATGGACCGAGAGCGACCGCATGAAGATCGTCGCGACCGCGAGCCCCCCGATCGAGTAGGCGATCGAGGAGGCGATCGAAGCGCCCATGCCGCCGTAAGGGGGGATCAGCGTGAGGTCCAGCACGACCATCAGCAAGAAAGCGACGCCTACGCCGAGGGTCTCCCGCAGCGGCCGGCCGCGGGCGGTCAGAGCCGTGCCGAACAACTTCAGGGCAATCACCCCGAAGGTGCCGAGCACCAGCACTCGAAGCTCCGGTACCGCACCCGAGAACCGCGTGCCGAAGACCTTGGTCACCAAGAGGGGTGCGACGGCGATCATGACCGCACCCATCACTGCGGTCACGATCACGGTCAAACGGAAGGTCCGTGAGGCGTTCTCGCCCGCTCCCTCGTGCGACGCCCGCACGAGATCGGCGCGCAGGACGTACATCAGCGCCGTCGGGAGAAAGAAGAGGGCCTCTGCCCAGGCGACAGCGACGCTGTAGATACCGAGCTCCTTAGCGCCGCCGATTGCGCCGAGGATCCCTTGGTCGAGGCGGTAGTTGCCCAAGGTCATCACCGCCCCCGGGTGAGCTCTGGCACCGAAGGAGACCAGCTCCCGTGCCATGCCCTTCGGGGGTCGGTCAAAGCCCGAAAGATTGCGGTGCGTATGCCAGGCGAAGAGGATCGTCGCCATCGTCTGTCCAGCGACCCAGGCGCCAAGTGCTGACCCGACGGTTAGCTTCCCGGCCACGGCTAGCGCACCATTCACCACAACCGTGACAGCTGGAGTGACGAGGCTGATGAGGTTGTTTGTACGGAAGTTGTAGTGGGCGAGTGCCAGTTGCTGTAGATGCGCGCTGAGGGCCAATACCGGCACCGAGCAAAGCGCCACGACTTGCAAGGGCACGCTCGTCCCCGCGGCCAAACTCGTGAAGGCGCTCATCCCGACGAATACGAGCGCCGCCGAGGCCCCCCCCAAGATGCTTGCGAAGCGAAGTGAGGCGCCGGCGAGGGCACCCGACTCCCGCGGATTGGCCGCTGCCCGGTTGACGAGCGCCTGCGGCACACCCATCGTGGAGATTTGCGATGTGAGATAGGCGACCGTCGTTAAGAACGCCACCTGACCGCGTCCGGTGGGTCCCAGCGACCGCGCCACGATAAGGACGCTGAAGAAAGACAGCGCTGCAACCGCGATGTTCGTGCCGAAGGTCGTCAGCACCGACGCGGCTGATGCAGAGCGCTTCTCCGATACGTCGGGGCTGTCTTCGGGGCACGACAAGCGGAGCTTCTCCTCTCGAGATGGGCGCAACCAAGTTCAACCAGTGGCCTCCACTTCGTCGAACTGGCGCCCTGCCAACTGGGCGATGCACCCCGAGGAGGTGAATCTAGCAGCGAGCGGCTTAAGGGCTGCAGCAAGAGCGCCACAGCTCAGGCTGAGGCGGCTGACCGCGCGCTCGAAGCCGGGCCGCGGCACAGCCGAACCGCTCGGCCCGGCGCTGCACAACGCACGGGCAGAAGCGCAGCAGCCGAGCGCTGCGCCTAGTAAATCTAAACGCGCTCTGCTTCGGCTTAGCGAGCGTGGCTGGTATGGCCCAGGATGAATTGCTCCTGGGGGGCACGGACACCGAACTGGACCCCGCTGCTCAGCGAGATCCGCACGTTCTCCAAGAGAACCAGCGAGTCAAAGTAGACCGAGCGATGCTTCAGGTAGAAGAGGTCGTGACAGAGCTTCCAGCCCGTCCCCTCTTCTGAGCCGCCGTAACCACAGCGTGCCTGCGCCCAGCCGGCCAGCCCCGGCTTGACCAGGTGGCGGCGGTCGTAGTAGGCGAGCCGGCGCTCCAGCTCGACGATCAGCTCAGGGCGCTCCGGGCGCGGCCCGACGATCGTCATCTCGCCGCGCAGAACGTTCCACAGCTGCGGCATCTCATCGATGTGCAGGCGCCGCATGATCCGACCGACCGCAGTGATCCGCTCATCCTCGTCCTGAGACCACTGGGCGCCGGCGTCCTCAGACCGCTGCCGCATCGAGCGCAGCTTGATCATCTCGAACTCCTTACCGCCCTCTCCGATCCGCCGTTGCCGGTAAAAGATCGGCCCGCCATCGGTCAGCTTGACCGCGATCGCAAAGGCGGCGAGCACCGGCGCCATGACCAACAGCATCGCGCTGCCGACCAGCAGGTCGAAGACCCGCTTCGACCACGGCGCCCCCGCCCGATAGCGAGGGTGCAACAGGTACTGAAACCAGGCGGCGTTCGATTGGCCGAGCGGCACGTGCCCGAGCAGGTCCTCGTAGAGCTGGCTCGCCTCGATCAGCCGCACCGGCAGGTCCAGGCAGGACTCCGCCACCCGCTCGAAGATCTCCAGACGCGAGCGGCGAGGCTCGGCTTCATCGCTCGCCGGCGTGCCGCTGGAGTGGACCAAAAAGTCGACCGAGTGGCGCGTGACAACCTCGCGGACTTGATCGAAGGAGCCGAGTCGCCGCGGACCGCCGGTCGCCGGATCGGCGGTCGGCCTGTCTCCATCGATCCATCCGACCACCACATAGGAGCGGATACCGGCGAGGCGCAGCTCCTCGGAAAGGCCGATCGCCAATCCCGGAGATCCGATCACCCCGATCCGGATCTGCCGCGAGGACTCAAAGCGCATCTTGATCGCCGCTGCGAAGGCGGTGACGATCCACGCGCCGACGAGAGGGACGATCATGTTCCAGGCCAACTCCGGCCCGCCCGCCAGTGCAAAGGTCGCGAGGGCGAGCCCGATCCCGATCAACGGCGCGAAGGCACGGATCACAAAAGACGCGAGCGGCATCAGGTGCAACGGGTAGCGCTCGCGCTCCAGAATGAGGCTGACAGCGAGCACAGCTATGAACACGATGGCCCCGCGGCCGACGCTCTGCAGATTACCGCCGGCCATCAGACCGGCGGTCGCCGCGGGAGCGACGCTGAAGCCGAAGAGCCCCAGCAGGCGTTGCGCGCGCAACGCCGTCAGGTGGGGGGATGTCGCTGCTGTGCCCATCTGCTTATTCCTTATGTGCTCCGGGTGCTGTGAGACGCCGCAGCACCAGGCCGGTGCCGGTCAGGGCCGCGGCCACCGCCACCAGGACGCCGACGTCAAGGCCGGTGAATGGCAGCGAACCGCTCCCGCTCGTCGACGCGACGTTTACCGTCGAGGATGGAGTGTTCGAGGTGCCTGCGGTGCCCGACGGCGATCCTGCATTGCTTGCCAGGACGGCGCTTTGTGGGCAGTACTGCGCCGCGGTGGGGTCAGACTGCACGTTTGAGCAGTTCTGCTGGGCAAGGGCCTGCGCGGGAAGCATGAGGGCGGATGCGAGCACCGCTATCCCCATAGCCGCGCGCAAACCGGTTCTTATGTTGATAGCTCCGGTCACTGCTGGTGGTTCTCCTTTTCTTCTGCCATGGCCAAAATCAGGTCTGCTGGCACGTTCGTGCCGAGGTCGGGGTGAAACTCGCCGAAATGAAGCCGTGCCAGCTCGACCAAGCGCTGCTCGTTATCGGCAACCACGATTGTGCCGCATCCGCAACGGATTACAAGCTGGGAGGCCTGAGAGTTGCGGGTCAAGTTGTCATACACCGCTGTCGATCATGCATTACGAGTGTTCCCGCCGCGTGAAGACGCCGTTTCCGTATCGTTTCCATCGATGCCCCCTGCCGAAGCGGGCACGACTCGTATCCAGCTCTGCGGACGCCTCAAAGCAGATGTCAGGGGCCGTCACGCCACCCCCGCGCTCCGCGGCCGCCAGGGCCGGGTGCTCCTAGCCTATCTCGTGCTCAACCGCGGCCGGCCGGTCAGCCGTGAGGAGTTGATCTCTGCGATCTGGCCAGACTCCCCCCCGGCCAACCCCGCGGCAGCTCTGCGCACCCAGCTCTCTCACCTGCGCAGCGCGCTCGGCTCGGGAGCGCTAGCCGGTCGAGACACGGTCGAACTTCGCCTTCCCGAGAGCCTTTGGATCGACGTCGAGGCCGCCGAGCGGGCGATCCGCGTCGCCGACTCGGCACTTCAGTCCAGCGACTGGAAGGACGCCTGGATACACGCCCACATCGCCCTGAACATTGCGGGCCGCCCCTTCTTGGCGGGTTTCCAGGCCCCGTGGGTAGAAGACGTGCGCCGCGAGCTGGAAGAGCTGGAGCTGCGCTCCCGCGAGGTGATCGCCCGCGCCGGCATCGGATTGGGCGGCTCGGAGTTGGCAGGCGCCGAGCGCTCAGCGCGAGCTTTGATCAGCGCCGCGCCTTTCCGCGAGTCCGGCTATCTGAGTCTTATGGAAGCCCTGGCGGCCGGCGGCAACACCGCTGAGGCGCTGCGCACATACGACTTGCTGCGAAAGCTGCTCAATGAGGAGCTGGGCAGCGCTCCCGGCGCAGAGATCCAAGCTCTGCACCGCAAGCTGCTCGGATAGCTCGGCGGATCCTACCCGGGCTTGCGCGGCACCAGCACCAGCCGCTTGAACTCGGCGACCAGGACCCCGTCTTGGTTCAGCACCCTGGTTTGGACCTTGACCACACCGCGGTCGGGCTTTGAGGTCGATGGCCTCACCTCGAGCACCTCGGTCTCACAGAACAGCGTGTCGCCGTGAAAGACGGGGTTGGGATGGCTGAGGTCTTCGGTCGCCAGGTTGGCGATCGCCTTGCCCGAGATGTCGGAGACCGACATCCCCAGCGCCAGCGAGTAGACGAGCGGACCGACGACGACATTGCGGCCCTGCTGGGAGCTCTTCGCGTAGACGTCGTTGATGTGCAGCGGGTGGTGGTTCATCGTGAGCAGGCAGAAGAGGTGGTCGTCGGCCTCGGTCACGGTCTTCGCCGGCCAGTGCTTGTAGACGGCGCCGACCTCGAACTCCTCGAGGTAGCGGCCGTAGCTGTGCGCGCCTGAGGCCTCGCGCTCGGCCTGGTCGGTGCTCAGCTCGTGCTTCTCATCGCTCATTTCTTTGCTTCGTCTCCTGTCTTTTAAACGGCGCGGGATGCTACCCGCGCATCACCGGTCGGGGACCGGGCGGGCTCAGTGAACTTTCTTCAGCCGGGAGCGCTGCTCTTGGCGCTCCACCACCTGGGCGATCAGCTTCAGCACGTTGGAGTCACCGCTGGCCTTGATATGGCCGGTCTCAAAAGCCTTGCGATAGCTCTTCAGCGTGCCCCGTTCGGCCAGCTCGTTGAATCGGGGGCGGTCGATCTGGACCAGCACCCGCTCGTCCTGGGCAAGGTCCTTCGTGACCTTTAAGTCCGGCACCTCGACCCGGTAGAGCTGGATGTCGTGGCGCGCTTTCAGCTCCAGGCCGAAGACCAGTTTCAGTTTTTGCAGCGCTGGGATTTCGGCCTGAAAGCGCTCGACGGCGGTCTTGATCAAGTCTGAGGTCGACGCCATCTGGCTCAGATCTTGTGCCTCTGCAAAAGCTTTTTCCCGATCACCATGAGCTGGATCTCTGATGTCCCCTCACCGATCAAAAGCAGCGGCGCATCGCGGTAGAGGCGCTCGATCTCATACTCCTTTGAGTAGCCGTAGCCGCCGTGGATCCGGAAGCACTCCTCCACGCACTCCTTACCGGTCTCTGAGGCGAACAGCTTCGCCATCCCGGCCTCCAGGTCGGAGCGCTCGCCGGCGTCCTTCATCCGCGCCGCTTTGCGGGTGAGGAGGCGTGCCGCTTCGACCTTGGTCGCCATGTCGGCGAGCTTGAACTGGATCGCCTGGTGCTGGGCGATCGGCTTGCCGAAGGTCTTGCGCTCCTGGCTGTAGCGCAGCGCCAGCTCCAGAGCGCGCTGGGCGATGCCGACGCCGCGGGCGGCGACGTTTACCCGGCCGACCTCCAGGGCGTCCATCATCTGCACGAAGCCCTGGCCGACCCCCGCCTCCTCGCCGCCCAGGACCCGCTCGGGCGGGCAGCGGTAGCCGTCATAGACGAGCTCGGTCGACTCGACCCCCTTATAGCCCATCTTCTTGATCTTGGGCGGGACGATCAGGCCGCTGAAGTCACCGGAGTTCTCCTCCGCCCAGGGCTCCTTCTCGGTGATGAAGCAGGTCATCCCCTTGTAGGGCGGGTCGGCCTTTGAGTCGGTCTTCATCAGGACGAAGACGACGCCGGAGCCGAGGCCGTTGGTCACCCACATCTTCTGCCCGTTCAGCTCCCAGTTGCCGTCCTCGCCCTTCTTGGCCGTGGACTTGATGCCCTGCACGTCGGAGCCGACCTCGGGCTCTGAGAGCGAGAAGGCGGCGCGGATCTCCCCGGTCGCCATCTTCGGCAGGAAGTAGTCCTTCTGCTCATCGGTGCCGAACTTCATCAGCAGGTAGGAGCCGATGAAGTGGGTGTTGACGACGCCGGAGATCGAGATCCAGCCCCGCGAGAGCTCTTCGACGATCATCGCGTAGGTGGTCAGGTCGAGCCCCATCCCGCCGTAGGCCTCGGGGATCGTCACCCCGAACAGGCCCAGCTCCTTCATCTGCTCGACGATCGGCTCCGGGAAGGAGTCCTCGTGGTCGTAGTGCTCGGCGTTGGGGATGATCTGCTCGTCGGCGAACTGGCGCACCATCTCGGTGATGTCGCGCTGGATCTCGGTCTGCTCGCTGTAGGCGGCGGTCTCTACGGCCATTGCTCCTAGCTCATCAGTCGGGGACGGAAGCGGGCGGCAGGATCTCTCCTGCAAGGCATCCAAGGATATAGGCGGCGTCGAAGGCGGCGCTAGCGGGAACTCTGCGTCGCCGCTCCCTTAAAGACCTCCTGCGGGTCGACGCGGGGGTCGATCGCCTGCATCGGCGCCCGCCCCTTCAGCAGCATCTCCCGGTACTCCTCCTCGGCATCGGACTGCACCACGATCGCTCCGCCGACGCCGATCGTCGCGGTCTCGCCGTCGATGACGATCGTCCGGATCACGACGCTGAGGTCGCAGCCGCCGCTCAGCCCCAGGTAGCCGATCGCGCCTGAGTAGACGCCCCGCGCCTCCCCCTCCAACTCGTCGATGATCTCCATCGTGCGCTTCTTCGGCGCGCCGGTCATCGAGCCGGGCGGAAAGCAGGCGCGAACGCAGTCCGGCAAATCGACGTCCTCGCGCAACCTGCCGCGCACGGTGGAAACGAGCTGGTGCACAGTCTCATAGGTCTCGACCTGCATCAGATCGGGCACGTGCATCGTGCCGAACTCACAGACTATGCCGAGGTCGTTGCGGAGCAGGTCGACGATTGTCAGGTTCTCGGCGCGGCTCTTCTCGTCGGCTCGCAGCCCCTCGGCCAAGCCCGCGTCCTCGCCGGGAGTATCGCCGCGGCGACGGGTGCCCTTGATCGGCCTCGCTTCGGCCCAGCGATCGCGGCCGACGCTGAGGAAGCGCTCGGGCGAGGAGCTAAGCACGGCGACGTCGCCGAATCGCAGAAAGGCCGAGAACGGCGCCGGGTTGACCCGCCGCAAGGTGCGGTAGAGCGGCAGTGGATCAGGGGCGACCTCGGCGGCGATCTTGTTGGTCAGGCAGACCTCGTAGGTCTCGCCCTCAAACAGGCGCTGCTTGCAGGTGGCGATGTCGTCGAGGTATCGCTCGTAGGGGCGGCTGAGGTGGAATTCAGCCGGCTCGCCCTCGGTCGTCGACGTCTTCGCCCACTCCGGATCGCCCGGCGGGGGAAACGAAGCCAGCTGCAGGCGCCGTCTCGCCGATCCACCTCTCCCCCGCCTCCGTGCCGTCGGGCTCGGTCACGCAGAGGACGTAGGTGCAGCGCTTCAGGTGATCGAAGGCGATCAGGCGATCGGCGAAGACGAAGGCCGCGTCGGGTGTCGATGACTCATGGACGGCATCGCCCTCGCAGTCCGCCTTCAACTCGTAACCAAAGTAACCGACGAAGCCGCAGTTAAAGTCAAACGACAGCTCACCGTCGGCCAGTCTGAGCCGGCGCATCTCGCGACCGAGGTAGTCGAAAATCGACTCCTGGATGACCTCCACCTCGCCGTCTCGCTCCACCCGAACCTCACCAGCATCGACGTCGTAGGTGATGAGTGCCCCGAGCGGGCCGCCGCTGTCGCCGATGAAGGAGAAACGGGCACGCTCGCCAACGCTGCTGCTGTCCAGCCAAAAGGCGTTCGGGCTGTTTCCGTAGAGGCGCGCGAAGACCCGCTCGGCGTCATGCAGCGCATCGAGTCGTTTCACCCGCAACTCCAGGTGCGCTTCGGTCTGCGGTGTCTTCATCGGGCGCCTGAGTGCCATCGCTTCAAAATAGCTCGACATGTCTGTCCCTCAGCGTCCCGATCCCGAGATGGGTGTCTTTGAGACGATGCTCGTGGTCGGCGGGCGTCCGGTGGAGCTCGACCTTCACATGGCGCGGCTCGCCGCCAGCCTCGAGACCTTGTTTGGCGGAGAGATGCCGACCGGCGCGCTCGATCTCGTGCGGGAGAGAGCCCGAGTCACCGGCCTCGGACGGCTGCGGCTGACGGTGGCTGCAGACGGCACCGGTGGCCTCGCGGCGGCAGTGACAGCTGCGGTCGGGCCGGGGCTCGCCTCCCCACACGGGAAGCGCGCGGTCGCCCTGCGCAGCCATATCGTCGAGGGTGGGCTCGGAGCGCACAAGTGGGCCGACCGCCGCCTGCTGGAGGCCGTCGAAGCCGCCGCGCCGGCCAGCTCGATCCCGCTTCTCACCGATGGCAACGGAACCGTGCTTGAGGCTTCGCGGGCGAACGTGTTCCTGGCCCTCGACGGCGCCCTCCTCACCCCTCCCCTCGACGGGCGGATCCTCCCCGGCATCGCCCGGCGGCGGGCGATTGAGGTCGCCGCCGAGGCAGGCATCGAGGTGCGCGAGGAGGCCGTGGCGCTCGACCGCCTCGCTCAGGCCGACGAGATCTTTCTGACCGGCTCGGTGCGCGGCGTCGAGCCGGCCGCCTCCGTCGACGGGACCGCCCTCGCCCAGGGCGGGCCGCTCAGCCGGCAGATCGCCGCCGGGCTGCGGCAGCGCTGGTTGGGCGCGACCGAGCCGGGAGCCGCTCCAGCGCCCGCAGCCGCGCCACCACTCGGTCGGCCCGCTCGGTGAAGCTTCGCAGGCCCTTGTCCTCGGGCTTGGTGTCGACCTCAGGCCGAGAGGCGCCCCAGGCGCTCCTTTGAACATCCAGCGCCGTGATGCTGGCCCGTTCGGCGACATCCGCCGCCCGATGCGCCTGGTTGGCAGCCTCCAGCGCGGCCGCGCCCACGGTCATCACCGCCTCCTCGCAGGCGTGAGCAGTCGTGACCGCCTCCTCGATGCGGCCCTCCAGCTCGCCGATCGTCGGCGGCAGCGCGACGTCGGGCAGGAGCCAGTCCTGCGTATTGTCGCGCTCGGAGGCCTCCACCAGACCTGAATGTAGGGCGGCAGCAGGCGGCAAACGTCAACCGCCACCGCCTTCCCATGTTATGAGCTGAATTGGGCGTGGGCTACTGGGTGATATTTGGCTCTACAGAACGGTATTAGGTGACCCTACTTCACCTGAGTTCTGCTCAAAATAAGACGACAGATAAGACGACGGACGGAGGCCGTCGCAGTCTTCAGTCCGAGGAGGCGGCGAGCACTGAGACCTCGTCGTGCGCGATTGCGTCGCGCTTCTGCGCGCGCGCCGTCACCAGCGCCGGCTTGCGGCTGACCGGGGCCACGTCGAGGACGAACTCGATGCCGAGCCGCTTCACCGCCTTGATGATCGTGTCGATCTCGGGGTTGTGCTCCCCGGACTCGAGCTTGACGACGCGCGGTTGGGAGACCCCGAGCTGTTTCGCCAGCTCGCGCTGGTTCAGCTTGTGCTCTGCCCGGTAGCGCAGGAGGGTCGCGGCGAACTCCCGTGCGGGCGCAAGTCGCTGCCACTCGGCACGGAAGCTGGGATCGGCGATCTGCTCCTCTGCGACGAGCTCACCGAAAGTCTTGGTTCGATCTGCCATCGAAGTCCTCCTATCGCTTGCCGGTGATGATAACAAACCTATTATCAGGCGTCAATGGCGCTGGTCAAGGCGCGAGCGCGCGTCGAGCACGGCGCGATCGAAGCTTTTCTTGTTCGGCGCAATGGCTAAAATCACGAACCGGCTGCCGACTCGCGCGTAGATCGGACGGACCGCACAGGCGCCCTGCTTTGGGCGCAACTCGAAGAGGTCCGTCTCCCCCTTGAGCGACTTCATATGAGGGCTGGGCAGGTCAGGCCCGAGCTCCTTCAGCTTATGGACCACGTTGAAGACAGCCTTGCGATCGCCCTTGGACTTGACGTCCTCGAAGTCGAGCACAGCGTCGCTGTCGAAGTCGACAACCCAAGTCTTTGGCTGTGTTGCCATACGACGACTCTAATCTCGTTACCGGACCAGAATCGCCTCCTCCCCAGTCGCGACAAACCGGCTGGCCGGAGGCTTCCAGCATCGTCATTTGAGCATTTGGCGCTGCTACGCTGACCTGGAATGCCCCGGTTTCGCCTCTGCTTGCATGCGGCCGGGGCTTTGACGTTTCTGCGGGCCCTTGACAGGAGAGCGGCTGCCAGGCGCTCAAGCGCCTGGCAGCGGGCCATTCAGGTTCTTTAGACAACAGCTCCGCGTCCCTGAACCTCATTTACAGAGCCAAATTCAGGGCCATGCAGCCCGAACGTAGCGATTGCGGCCATGAGTTTAGGCAAGCCGGAGAAGGACGACGAGGCGCTCGGCAATCTCGCGTAGCTTTTGCGGGGTGAGCTGCGTGGGTCGCGGTGAAGATGGCGGATCAGGCTCGATGTCCTCGTGCAGCAGGGAGTAGAGGTGGCCCGCCACAACCGATCCGTCCGAAATCTCGACCTCCCACCCGGCGCGCCAGTTGCGACGCTTACTGGCCAGCCGCACGGCCGCCGCGTAGACGGTGCTCGGGCGCGAGTTCCAATCGTCATCGCTGAGTAGGCAGAACATCTTTCCCCGAGAGAGTCCTGGAACCTCGGCGTAGCGGACCTCGCCTTGTCGAGGCCACCAATCGACGCGTGGTGAGATCGGTTGGCGGGGCCCGGCTTCTTCCAGGAGCCGCGCGATGTCCAGATAGACCCTCACTCCGAGCCGGATCCGCATCAGGGCTTCGCGCTTGCAGCCGCCACGATCTGCGCCAAGGGAGTCCTGCGCGACGTTTTGGACGCGAGTGCAATCGGCGACGAGCCGATCGTCGAGCGCGACGCGGACGTTCCCGCTGGCCGTGCCCGGCTCGCGGTAGACGGGAACGATCACCGCGTCACGGGTGCGCGAGTTCCAGTCGTCCTCGCTGAGGACGACTACGGCCTCGGCCTGAGCGCCGGGGAGAGCGAAGTCGTACAGGTGACCCCAGAGCGGCGCGCTCAAAGAATGCCCGCGTCGACCGCACGCCGATTGGCGGCGCGGATCGCCTCCAGGTGATCGTCGTCGGCGCCGATCGCCTCATAGGCAGCGATCTTCTCGTCGCGCTCCTGCTCCTCAAGCCAGCGGCGATAGCCATAGATCGCCCAACCCTCAGCCTTGCGCGAGACCGGGGCCTCCTCTTTCTCGACAATGCCGGCTCGCGGAGCAGCGTCGATCGCTTCATCGAGGGCGGTAGAGCGGGTCATATAGATGCGGGTGCTCAAAAGTGCTCCTTGTCTAGTAGCATAACGCGGTGCATAAGTAGGTGCAATTGCGATCTCGTCGGCTAGGCGCTGTGCTTGTTTCTCCCCGTAGACCTCAGCCATCGAGTGGACGGTCAATTCTGCGGCGCGCAGGCCCTCCACGATGCTCTTGCCGAGACTACGATCAACGAAGAACTCCGGCGGTTGTTCGTTGTCGCGAGAAGCCATCGCCGCGGACTACCCGATGCGGCTCCCTTGCTGCAACAGATCAAGCTGCCGCTCGGGTCGCGACTCGGATTACGTCCTCGACTTGGGCGGGGGGGACGCTGAAGTCCGTTGCGATATCCGCGACGGAGTCGCCAGCTTGAAATCGATCGACAAGATCCTCGACACGGGCTCCTCCATGTACGACGAGAGGTAGCCCGAACGCGACCTTGGGGTCGACGATCACATCGGCGTTCTCATACGTCGGCAGACGCACCGAGTCCGCCCAGCCATCGCCTCCATAGTGGATGCGCTTCAGGTAGCTCTTGACGACCCCCGAGAACTGGCGTTGCTGAGTACGGACGACCACAAGTTCCATCACCTCGCGCTCGCCGTGCTTGTTCGCGTAGTCGAAGAGCACCTCGGCACCGTCGGTGTAGAGGCGCTTGGAGGCCAGGGCATGCTCGACGCCGATCTCCTTGGAGAGAACCTCGACCGCGGGTCGGATCCGCTGCAGAGGCACCCCCGCGCGTCGGAAACTCGAGAGGACGAATGCCTCGGCGAAGCCTATGAACGGGACAGTGGCTTGGCGTCCACGCGGAGGGAAGCAGGTGATGAGGGGGTGCTTGGCACTGGGGGGACGGGCCCACCATTGGATGGTCGACTTTGGGATGTCCAGATAAGCGGCCGTCTCGCGCAGTGTGAAGATCGCGCGAGCGATCCGCAGGTCATCTGCGCCGATGCGCGCCTTGTGTTTCGTGGGTTTCTTGATCGGGGCCCTTCCTCGCTATCGCTGGAAATGCGTTCATAAACGATCGTAGCGGCGCCCGCGGTCACACACGGATCCAATCGGCAGCGATCGATAGACGAGGAAAGCCTTCTTCGGCGTTTCGGATCAGCGTGCCAGCAAAGGACGCAGCATGCGTCAGAACCGACGCATGCTGATCTTGGGTCTAGGAGAGAGCGGATTGAGATCAAACGGCTTACTCAAGCCAAATGCCGCTGCTCCGCGATCCGATAAGCGGGTCGCTGATATCCGTTCAAAACCCGCCGGGATGAGGCTATCGACTCTGGTGTTTGCGGCGGTGGCGATCAGCGCGGAGTACGCGAAAATGCCAGGAGACGATGGGGCCGGTGCCGGCCGCCGAGGTAGCGCAAACCGAGAAGACGTGGGCGCCGGGGGTGAGCTTCGGCAGTTCGAGCGGCGAGCTGCAGGGATGGTAGGACCGGCGCCAGTTGGATCAACCTTGTCGAGCGCTGTAAGAGGGCCTATGGGGATTCGGCGAGGATCCAACGCGAGGGGGTTCAGACGTCCGCGAGGAACCGCACGTTCGCGCCGCACAGCTCATAGGTCGGGGCGGCACGACCGTCAAGGCTGAGGAGGGTGACCTTTGCGTCACGGGCGGCGAGGGCGATCAGCGCGTCATAGACAGCGCCGCCGGGGCGACCGTTGGCAATAAGGAGGTCAAGCGCCTCCCGGTAGGCGGCAGGGAGGACCGGGATCGGCGGGTCTTCTCCCAGGAACTGGTCAAGGTAGTCGAGGACCGCACGTGGCTCAGAGCGGTAGATGCCGCCCGGGGCGCTGAGCACGGAGTAGGCCTCGGCGATCGTGTGGGCGATCAGGCCGCCGCTCGCAACGACCTCTGCGAGCGAGGGCAAAACGACCTGGTGGAAGCGGTGGCTGGAGACGAAGCCCGCGATCAGGACCGAGCTGTCGGGGGCGATCACCGCCGGGCCCGCTCCAGCTCCTCGCGAACCTCCTCGGGCCCGTGGGGCGGCATCTGCAGATCGGAAACGAGCAGGCCGTGGGGGCCGCGGTGAAGGTGCGTGGGACGGGGTGCGGGCGTAAGCTCGATCCGCTCACCCGAAAGAGAGAGGTCCAACTCCTCTCCACCGCTCAGCCGCAGCGCGGAGCGCATCTGCTTTGGAATGACCACCCGTCCGGCACGGTCGATGGTAGTTCTCATGCCACAGAAACTACCGCATCGTCCCACCGCTGACAAGGGGCATTCGGTCTGCCATGAGGACCCTTCTCGCTAGGTGATCGCACGCCTGGGACGACCCCTACGACGAAGCAAGGTCGATCGTCCTCCGACTCTTCGATCCAACAGTTTTGCCGCTCGCCCGCCATTCGCCGTTGCGAGTCGAGGCGACCGCCACCGTATGGCATGGCAGAAAGGCAAGCCGCAAACTCTTCCTACGGCGGTGCCCGAACGAGAAGAGGGTTCGCCGCTCCTGGGGGGTTGGACGCGGAAAGTTCCATGTCCTCTACCTCCTATCCCCAGCAGAATGGGGGGAGCGGACCGGGGTCGCGGCTGCTGGGATGGGGGCAGATTCCTAAACGAAAGCGGTATCGCTTCGCCAACGCGTTTTCGG
Source organism: uncultured Solirubrobacterales bacterium (assembly GCA_963803755.1). Classification (GTDB taxonomy): domain Bacteria; phylum Actinomycetota; class Thermoleophilia; order Solirubrobacterales; family 70-9; genus CAVUPF01. The sequence goes on along the minus strand of CAWDNP010000007.1, from coordinate 159,918 downwards.
GGGGATTGCATCAGTGAGAGCCCTGTCGTCATGTCGCTCGATGACCGCCAGCATCGACTGCACCGTCGACTCGGTCAGCAGATGTGGCTCAAGGCCGAGGTCGAGCAGCTTGGTGTGCTGCGCGTTGTAGTAGTGACTTTCTAGCTCGACCCGAGGGTTGTCGTGTGACTCGATTTCGACTCCCTCGATGCCGTAGTCGATGGCGGCCTGCTGGACGAGTTCCGCCAGCTCCAGTACCGAGAATTGCTCTGTGAACTGGTTGAAGACGCGGTATTCGCCCCCGTCAGCAGGATTCAGGCTCGCCAGCTCCACGCAACGCAACGTGTCGAGAATGTTGAGGTAGCCGCGCGTTTGGCCACCGGAGCCATAGACGGTAAGAGGATGGCCGATCACCGCCTGGACGCAGAATCGGTTGAGCGCCGTACCAAACATCTCGTCGTAGTCGAAGCGGGTGGCGAGGCGCTTGTCGAGCTTCGTCTCGGCGTTCTCGATCCCATAGACAACGCCCTGGTTGAGGTCGGTGGATCGCAGACCCCATATCCGGCAGGCGAAATGAATGTTGGTCGAGTCGTGAACCTTGGAACAGTGGTAGAGAGAGCCGGGCAGTTTCGGGAACGGCAGCGTGTCCTTGCGCCCGTTGTGCTTGATCTCGATGAACCCCTCCTCAATGTCGATATTGGGAGTCCCGTACTCACCCATAGTCCCCAGCTTCACCAGATGGGCATCTGGTGTGATGTCGCGCATCGCAAAGAGAACGTTGAGCGTGTTCACCACGTTGTTTGTCTGCGTGCGGACGGCCTGCCCGCGACTAGCCATAGACCACGGTGCGCTTGGCTGCTCGCCGTAGTGGACGATGGCCTCGGGTTGAAACTCCCGGAAGACCCCCTCGACAACGTCGTAATCGAGCAGGTCGCCGTGCGTAACGCCGATCTCGTTGCCGCTGACCTCTAGCCATGCTGCCGCACGGTCGGTGAGCGAGCTGATCGGGACAAGAGAATCAGACCCCTTTTCCCTATGCAGTTCGCGGCGCATGTAGTTGTCCACGACATGCACCTCGTGATTGTGGGCGGAGAAATGCATCGCTGTCGGCCACCCGAGGTAGCCATCCCCGCCGAGAATGAGAACCCGCATTTGCTTATGCCTCCTGATTGATTGCGGTCCAGGTCTCGCGACGGCGCCGAAACAAGAACCGTACCCGCTGTTTCGATTCCTGACGCCTTTTGAAGAACCACCACACTCCCACTATCGGGAAGATTGCCGACTGAACTGTCGCGTAAAGTGGGAATGCGAGAAACCACCGACTCTTGACGGGCCAGTTTATAAGCGCACTGATGGCAGCGGATACGAACGGCAGCAGTAGAAGATACGGCAGGTACTGCCAAATCTCCCCTAGTGCTAGCCAATGATTGAACAGCAACAAATAGACCAACGCAACGTAATAGAGCTGCCGCATGGGGTAGTGAAGCATTTTGTCAGCGTTCACCACCGCGAGCTGAAACGTCCCGGCCCACCAGGCCCGACGCTGCATGCCAAGAGCCTTGAAGGTGTCTGGAACATCTGTGTAAGCGTAAAAGTTACTAATGTAGCCGACCGACATCTTGAAGTGCTTTGCTATCAATCCCATCTCAACGTCCTCTGCAAAATAGCCGCAGGTGTGATGTTCGTGGATTGTCCGCAGTGCGTCGGTCCTGCCAATGTAACATGCTCCAGAGGTGTTCCACGGCCGCAGGAACCTGTTCCTCATCGCGATGTCGTACTCCACGCCCTGCAACTTCTCGGCTAGCGTTTTGCGCCGACTAGGCACCACCTGGACGCTACATAGATGCATACCCGCCCGCTCGGCGCTGGCGACCGCCAGGCCGATGTCCTCCCTAGTTGTTGAATCCGCGTCTATCCGTAATGCGTATTTTGTTGTGACGGCGCAAATACCTTCCTTCATTAGCAACGAGGGCCTCGGAAGGTACTGAATGAAGGTTCTGTGGATTCGCCAGCCTTCAGTCTCGAGCCCGTCGGCCCAGTCGCTCATCTCCTTGTTGGTGGTGTTGGCCACGATGAGCGTATTGGCCTTGTACTGCTTCAGGAACTCAAGGTTCGTCATGTATTCGGGCGTTCCGTAGATCGGCACCATGATCGTAAAGTCGTCGGTGCTCTCAGCGCCCAGTCGAACCCCGCGCCGAAAATACGCCACGACGTTCTGGAGGTCCATGGCGATCATAAACAACACCAGAAGTAGTGAGGGGATGGGGAGATAGCTCATGAGGCAGTCGACCGCCAGCGGACGAGGGTGGAGTTGTGGCGCTGCTGCTAATGGCTGGCGAGTGCGCGGCGGAGCCCGCTCGTCACCAGCGGGGCTGACCGCCCTGACCCCAACCGCCCTGGCCCCAACCGCCGCCCTGACCGCCCTGACCCCAACCGCCTTGGTTGCCGCCCTGACCGCCGTGGTGAGGTGGTGGCGGTGGTGGCGGTTGGTGTTCGTGGCCCCTGTGCCCGTGGCCGATGCAGATGCCGGCAATGATGATTCCGAATACGGAACAGCAATGCTTAATGCTCATTCTCCACTGGCCTCCAATCGTTTGAACGACGGTCCCAACTCAGATCCCGTGCTCTCTGAGTCGAACCGGCCGGAACCTAGTGCCAATGGCAAACCCGTGCAGAAAAATAAGCAAATGTACTCCCTACTTTTGGGTAGCTAGGCGGTTATGCCTCATAAGAGAGGTCCATGCCGAGGACGGTACGTCGCTACCCCGCTCGCCAAGCTTGGGACCGGCAAGCATCCGAGCAATGCCTCAGCCGCCTCCCTGACGGCGGCCGGCCGGACCGGCTCCATTAGATCCGAGGCAAGCGAGGTCGGTAGCGCTTGTCGGCGTGCATCAGGCCGAGCATCGGGTCAAAAGCCCATCCGCTGAGCTGCGATCGCTTCGGCCTCGGGGCCTGAGAATTCTGCCTCAGGCGATCCTCGAGATCGAGGACAGGATCTGGGCGGTTCCGCTGACGGGCTCTGGACGGGATAAATTCCGCCGCGAGCCCGAGCGAACCGACCCGAGGAGCGCCTTGAGAAACCCCAGAGACTTCTTCCATCCGCTGGCGATCGGCGCGCCCGAGCCGCTGCGCGAGATCCCGGTCAAGCCCTCGCGGATGATCCACTTCCTCGACTTCTCCAACGAGAAGATGGTCGCCAAGGCGGCCGAGATCGCCACGAAGACCGACATCCTGCTCGGCAACCTCGAGGACGCCGTCCCCGTCGACCGCAAGGAGGCCGCGCGCAACGGGTTGGTCCGCGCCGCCAAGGAGTCCGACTTCGGCCAGACCGCATTGTGGACCCGGGTCAACTCGCTGGAGAGCCCCTGGGTGCTCGATGACCTGACCACGTTGGTCACCGAGATCGGCGAGACGCTTGAGGTGGTGATGGTGCCGAAGGTGGAGGGGGCCTGGGACATCCACTACGTCGACCGCCTACTCGCCCAGCTGGAGGCCAAGGCGGGCCTCAAGCGCCCGATCCTGATCCACGCGATCCTTGAGACCGCGCAGGGCGTCGTCAACCTGGAGGAGATCGCCGCCGCCAGCCCGCGCATGCAGGGAATGAGCTTCGGCCCGGCCGACCTCGCCGCCTCGCGCCGGATGAAGACCACCCGGGTCGGTGGCGGTCACCCCGGCTACCGCGTGATGGAGGACCCCGCCGACCCCGAGAACCCCGAGGCCGACCGCATCAGCGCCCAACAGGACCTCTGGCACTACTCAATCGCCCGCATGGTCGACGCCTGCACCTCGGTCGGCATCCTGCCCTTCTACGGCCCCTTCGGCGACATCAAGGACACCGCCGGCTGCGAAACCCAGTTCCGCGCCGCCTTCCTGATGGGCTGCGTCGGCGCCTGGTCGCTGCACCCGGTGCAAATCGAGATCGCCAAGAGGGTCTTCAGCCCGCCGCCGGAGGAGGTCCGCTTCGCCCGCAAGGTGCTGGAGGCGATTCCCGACGGGCGCGGAGTGCACATGATCGACGGCAAGATGCAAGACGACGCGACCTGGAAGCAGTGCAAGGTGATGGTCGAGCTGGCGGAGATGCTGGCCGAGAAGGACCCCGAGTTGGCTGAGGCTTACGGGCTGTAGGAGGCCAGTCAGTTTCCACCCCAGCAGAAGCCCTCGCCGACCTACCAAAGGGTTAGCAGCGTCGCGGTGGCGGCCATCAACCCCCTGCGGCGCAGCGTTTCGCGCCACAGGGCCGCTTTCGCCATCGACTCGAGCAGCTCGCGGTCGCTCTTCCGGGCGGCTCTCGCACATTCAATCGAGTAGCTCGGCGTCGATCGCGACGCTTGTTGAAGTGGCAGCTATGCGAGCACGGTAGCTTCGGCCCGAAGGTCGCCCGCTTGGGGATTGCGCGATTAGATTTTGCGTAAAGCAAGCGTTTCCGCTTGTATTTGCATAAATAACTATATTTCGCTATATTTCTGCAATGTCTCTGCTCTCGATTAACGAGGCATCAAGCGAGCTAGGCCTGAATCCCTCCCGAGTGCGTTCGCTGGTCGCCTCGGGAGAGCTACCCGGGATGATGGTGGGGAACCGTTGGGTGATCGACAGCGTCGATGTCGCCAGGCGACGGCAGAGCCCGCGGCCGGCCGGCCGGCCACTTGCGCCCGCAAACGCGTGGGGCGCGCTTTTCATGGCCTCGGCCCTGGAGGCCCCCTGGCTGAGCTCTAATGCGCGATGGCGGGTCAAGCGGAGCCTCGCCGTTGAAGGACTGGCGGGACTGCGACCGAGACTGGTCCGGCGTGCCGAGCTGCATCGTTTCCTCGCCCACCCTGGCGAGCTCCGCCATCTCGGTGCTCGCCCCGACTTGGTCAATTCCGGAATCAGTGCGGCAGGGGCGCATAACCTCGACCTGCTCAGCGACCATGAGATCGACGCCTACATCAGGGCCGATGGGCTCGCTGAGGTCCAGCGAGCCCATGTGCTGGAGCCGGCGATGCTCGGCGAGGGGAACGTGCTCTTGCGGGTCGTGCCCGCCTCCGCGTGGCACTTCGCGGAAGGTCAGGTTGCTCCCATCGCGGCGGTCGCCGTCGATCTCTCAGAAGAAGCCGACTCGCGCTCGGCGCGTACAGGAAGAGAGGCCATCAAACGTCTCCGACGGAAAGGTGAGGCGCTCCCGATGAGTGCACCCGTTATCGAGATTCGCGCCAAAGACAAGGCGACACAGCGACTGTAGCGAACGGTCGTCAGGCTGGCCGAGGGCTTCGGCGCATCTGAGCGCTGGTGCCTGGTCGGGGGCCTGATGGTCCAGCTGCATGCCTTCGAGCACGAAGCGAACCCGCGTCCCACCCGGGACATCGACCTCTTGGCCGATGCCCGTCAACGACCCAGCGTCACGCGACGCCTTGGAGAAGTTCTCGACGAGCCGGGAGGAGAGCTTGCCGATCCGCCACCCACCGACCCAAAGCTCGGTTACCGATTCGAGATCGACGGCCAGATCGTGGACATCCTCGCCCCGGACGGTCTCAAGAGCCCGGCGCTCACCATAGGCAACCACGAGACCGGCGAGGGGAGCATTCCGCTTGGAAGTACGATTTTACGGCTGCTCGAACGGTCCTCGCGGGCGTGGGTTGGCGGGATCGGCTTCGGCGGGTGGCGGGGTCGCCGTTGGGGCAGTGATGTTCGGCCGGCCGTGAGGTTCACATCGGCCTGGCATAGCTGACTGGAAATCTCAAGCTCCCCCGTTAGGGCCCCAGCGGGTGGCTCAAACCGCGCGGCAGTGTAGGCCCACCGCTGCATTGCCGATGCCCATCTCCAGAGATGGCCATGCTCAACCTGAAGTCAAGACCGGTCGCCTTGCCTCGACAGGAGAGTGCGACGCCTACCCTGGCCAAGAGGCCAGCGATCGGGGTCAAGGACCTCGAGCGAACGCCGCGCGAACGCCGCCGCCTCTACATCGACCTGCACCTGAAGCTGCTCCTCGTCGTCTGCATCGCCCTCGCCTGGGCCGGCTTCTCGCTCTGGCTGTCCATTCCCTGGATCGAGACGCTGGGCCGCTCGATCACCATGCCCCTCGCGATCGCCGTGATCGGCGGCATCGCGATCGTCCCCGGCTACCTCAACGCCAACCTGATCGCCGCGCTCTTGCTCGACCGCCCACCGCGACTTCGCTTCGACTTCGACTTCCCGGCGCTCACCGTCGTGATTGCCTGCTTTAACGAGGAGGCCACGATCGAGGAGACCCTCGACTACATAGCCAAACAGGACTACCCGGGCAAGCTGAAGGTCCTGGTCGCAGATGATGGCTCCACCGACCGCACGGCCAAGCTGGCTCGCAAGCGCAGAGTGAAGGGCTCCAAGATCTCCGTCCTCACCGTCCCCCATGGCGGCAAGGCAAACACCCTGACCGCAGCCCTGAAGCGGGTGCGCACCCCACTCGTGGCGACGGTCGACGCCGACACCCTGCTGATGCCCTCGGCGCTGCAGCGCATAGTCGCCCGGCTGCTGGTCTCCCCGCCCGACACGGTGGCGGTCGCCGGCGCGGTCTTCGTCCGCAATTCCCGCCGTAACTTCATCACCCGCGCGCAGGAGTGGGACTACTTCCTCGGCATTGCCTCGGTGAAGCGCCAGCAGGGTCTCTTCCAGGGGACGATGGTCGCCCAGGGCGCCTTCAGTGTCTACCGCACCGAAGCGCTGAACGGGGTCGGGGGTTGGCCTGACCGGATCGGTGAGGACATCGTCCTCACCTGGGCGATGATGCGCAAGGGAGGACGGGTCGGCTATGAGCGGACGGCGATCGCCTTCACCGGCGCCCCCGAAGACGCCATGGGATTCGCCCGCCAGCGGCGGCGCTGGGCGCGGGGGATGATCGAGGGGCTGCGCGAGCACGGCGGGGCGCTGCTGACCGGCGGTCGCTCCAACGTCCACGCGGTTCTCGTCAACTTCATCTTTCCCTACGTCGACGTCGTTTACTCGATCGCCTTCCCGGTCGGGATCGTGCTGGCGCTGTTCGGCGACTTTGCAATTGTCGGGCCGATGACCCTGGCGGTGCTTCCCCTCAACCTGCTGTTGTCGGGGATTATGTTCCATCTCAGTCGCCAGTCCTTCAAGCAGGTCGGGCTGAAAGTCCGGCAGAACCGTCTCGGCTTCCTCGGCTACCTGCTGACCTATCAGCTCTTCATGTCACCGGTCTCAGTCGCCGGCTACGTGCAGGAGCTGTTCGGCGCGACTCGGCGCTGGTAGCTCAGACCTTGGTCGGCCCTGGACTCCGGTAATAAGCGGAAGAGGTACGCGGCCTGGGTGCCGAGCATGAGCAACGTGCAGGCGGGGCGCTGCCCTCGGCTGAAGGGTGATAGTCGCGGCTTGAGTCATTGATCGCGAGCGCGGGCGCCTTCGGCTCCTGGCATGGACATTGATCCCGCTTTACGATTCGGAGAATGTCGTCCCCTCGCCCGCGCCGGTGGACGGGTGGCGGTGCACAGTAAGGCAGGCGAGCACGGTGGCCATCGCCACGATCGCCAGTGCGATGTAGGGGAACGCGCTGTAGGGCGCGGGCTGCCCCGGCTTGCACAGCTCGATGAACGGGACGATCAGGGTCAGGGCCCCCAGGACCGGAATGACCACGTGTCGGAGAGGTGAAAAAGACTTTCGGTGGCGGCGCCACATGAAGACCGGGAGGGCAAGCGTCGTCAGAAAGTAGACGAACAGGATCACGATCGTGCCCATCGTCGAGCACTCGGCATAGAGGCCGACGGGGTCCATCGATCCGGTCTGCACGCCGATCAGGTGGGATGCCCACCAGATCCCGATGATCCCGAGTCCAACGCCAGCCATGCCCAGCAACGCATTTACCGGCGCGTTGGCCGGTGGGCGAACGTGACCGAGCCATGCCGGGAGGAGACCCGATCGGCCGCCGTCAAAGAGCATGCGCGCTTGGGAGTTCGCGGCGGCGACCAGGGCGGCGAGCACGGAGACGATTCCTGCGACCCAGGCCATGAGCGCCGCTCCGCCGAGATAGTGGTCAGCTACGGTCAGGAACGGGACCGATGAGCGACCGATGGATGAGACGTTGTAATGAAAGCCGGTGACGGTGGCATAGGCAAAGAAGACGAAGAGGGCGGCGCCGATCGCGATCGATATGTATAGGGCTCTCGGGACGGTGCGCCTCGGATTGCGACACTCCTCGGCGAGTGCTGGGCCGTTCTCCCATCCAATGAACATGTAAAGGGCCAGTGGGAAGCCTGCCGAGAGGCCAGCCAGGCCACCGGTGAGGTGCGCCCAGGAGAACGGAATACCCGAGAGATGGGCACGCTGGTCGACGAGGACGATGACGCAGACAATGACCATGATCGCCACCTGCACGAGGACCGCCAAGCCCACCGCTGTGGTCGAAAGCCTGACGCCGCGCACCGTGAGCCAGATGGCGCCGACGGTAAACACGAGGGTCAGTGGCTCCCATGGAGGGTGCCACGATGTGTAGTGGGCGAGGGTCAACGCCACCATGCCACCCGACATGGTGAACACCCCCGCGATGGCCACGCTGTAACCCACGGCGACCAGCAGGGCCGTGACGACACCGGCCCTCGGTCCAAGTGAGGTCTCGACGTAGGTGATGAAGCTTCCCGCCGAGGGCTCCACCTTGGTGAACTCGGCCACCGTGAAAGCGAGGAGGACGACGGCCACACCTGCGGCGAGGATCGTCAACGGGGCGGCGACGCCAGCGGTGACGGCGATCACCCCGAAGGCAAAGTAGAAGTCGATCCCTGGCCCGATGTTGGCGACCGTTGAGGCCGTCACGCTGGCCGTGCCTAGCTGGCCGGTCTTAAGGTGGTCTCCGGTTTGACTCACGACGTGCCCTTCGGCTGGCTGCTGGTTATCACCGCGGGGGCGAGATCGAGTCCCGGGAGCGGCGGGCTACCGGGCGCAAGGACCGATCGTGCGCCCAATAGGGAGGCGTTTGCATTCTATGTTCGACCGCCTGGATCTATTGCCGGGGAAGGACATCTGCGTGCCGGACTTGCACGCCTTGCAGGCAAAGCTGTCGAGCGTCCCATCCGACGCTCCCAGATCAACGATCAAGCGCCAGCTGTCGCAGCTGCGCTCAACGAGATGAATGAACACGGCGCTGCGGTCATCCACATGCACGCGATGTGACCAGCGCCAACGAATGTCAGCTACCTGACGCTTGCGCTAGCCCAAACGCCCTTCCAGCGCCTTCAGCTGGCTCCCCACCTCAGGCGGCAGCTTGTCGCCGAACTTCGCCAGGTGCTCCTTGAGCTGGGGGAGCTGCTGGCGCACGAGATCCTCGTCCACGGAGAGCAGGTCCCGCATCGCCTCCTCGGAGATGTCAAGGCCCTCAGTGTTGATGGCGCCCTCGGTGGGAAGCAGGCCGATCGGCGACTCGACCGCCTCGGCGGTGTCCTCGCAGCGGCGGAAGATCCACTCCAAGACGCGGCTGTTCTCGCCGAAGCCGGGCCAGAGGAACTTGCCCTCGGCGTCTTTTCGGAACCAGTTGACATGGAAGACGCGCGGCAGCTGGGCGCCCTCGCGCTCGGCGACCTTCAGCCAGTGGGTGAAGTAGTCGGCCATGTTGTAGCCGCAGAAGGGCAGCATCGCCATCGGGTCAAAGCGCAGCTGCCCCACCTCGCCGGCCGCGGCCGCGGTCGTCTCCGAGGACATCGTCGCCCCCATGAAGACCGCGTGCTCCCAGTCAAACGCCTCGTGGACGAGCGGCACGACGGTCGCTCGACGCCCCCCGAAGAGGAAGGCGTCGATCGGCACGCCGGCAGGGTCCTCCCACTCCGGTGCGATCGAGGGACATTGGGAGGCGGGTGTGGTGAAGCGGGCGTTGGGGTGGGCGGCAGGCTGCTCGGAGTCCGGAGTCCAGTCGTTGCCGTGCCAGTCGATCGCGTGCTCGGGCGCTTCGCCGGTCATCCCCTCCCACCAGATGTCACCGTCGTCGGTCTTGGCGCAGTTGGTGAAGATCGAGTTGCGCTCGATCGTCGCCATCGCGTTGGGGTTGGTCTTGTGGCTCGTGTTGGGGGCGACGCCGAAGAAGCCCGCCTCGGGGTTGACCGCGTAGAGGCGACCGTCGGAGCCGAACTTCATCCAGGCGATGTCGTCGCCGATCGTCTCGACCTGCCAGCCGGGCAGGGTCGGGATCAGCATCGCCAGGTTGGTCTTGCCACAGGCTGAGGGGAAGGCTCCGGTCACGTACTTGACCTCCCCCTCCGGTGAGGTCAGTTTGAGGATCAGCATGTGCTCGGCGAGCCAGCCCTCCTCGCGCGCCATCGCCGAGGCGATCCGCAGCGCGAAGCACTTCTTGCCGAGCAGCGCGTTTCCGCCGTAGCCGGAGCCGAAGGACCAGATCTCACGCGTCTCGGGGTAGTGGACGATGTACTTGTTGTCCTTGTTGCAGGGCCAGGAGACATCTTCGGCGTCCTCGGCGAGCGGCATCCCGACCGAGTGCACGCAGGGGACGAACTCGCCGTCGGTGCCCAGCGCCTCCAGGGCGGGGGCGCCCATCCGGGTCATGATCCGCATCGAGGCGGCGACGTAGGGGGAATCGGTGAGCTGCACGCCGATGTAGGAGATCGGGGAGCCGATCGGGCCCATCGAGAAGGGAACCACGTACATCGTGCGGCCCTTCATGGCGCCCGCGAAGAAGCCATTCAGCGTCGCGCGCATCTCGGCCGGGTCGCGCCAGTTGTTGGTCGGCCCGGCGTCCTCCTCGCGCTCAGAGCAGATGAAGGTGCTCTCCTCGACCCGGGCCACGTCGGCGGGGTCGGAGAGGGCGAGGTAGGAGTTGGGGCGCTTGGAGTCGGAGAGGCGCTCGAAGGTCCCCGCCTCGATCAGCGTCTGGGCGAGGGAGTCGTACTCCTCAGTGGAGCCGTCGCACCAGTGGATGGCGTCGGGCTGGGTCAGGTCGGCGATCTCACCGACCCAGTCGAGCAGGATTGAATGCGTGGTCGGCTCGCTGGCCGCAGTCGAGTAGGTCATTCCCGGAACTCTACTTACTGGCTCGCAAACCGATCAGGCTCACGTCGGCTTCCTTATTGAGTATCTTCAGTGTCGCCGTCGCCTGCCGCCTGCCCGAGAAGCTCACCGAGCAGGTGAAGGTGGCGCCCGGCTCGACCTTCTGTTCGGAGGGGCAAGAGACCGCGGAGACCTTGCGGTGCAGCGCCTTTTCGAGGTTCGCCTGGATCGCCCCCTCCACCTTGGAGCTGTCGATCACCGTTTCCCCGCCGCAGCCAGCGAGTGTGAGCGCGACGGCGGTGAGCGCGACGGCGGCGCCGCCGCGAACCGAGAAGCTCATTCGTCTGCCTTGCCGATGGGTCCCAAGGGACAAAGTATCCCTGAGCCTCGCAGAGCCGGCATCCGGCGGCCGCTGGCAGCATGGCAAGGCGGGTAGGTGCGCTGCATCTGGCCGAGGTGCGGAGACAGCCTGGACGGAGTAGTACCGGGCGCTGGCGCGGCGCTTCGCGCCCTCAACCGGGCCAGAATGCTCTCCCCGTTCCGATGGGATCCACCTGGTGAGTACCCCAGAGCGAGTCACAGTTGTTTCTGTGCATAAATGTCCACGCTAAACGTGTATAACTCAACATAGATCACAATAGCTCGTCTGCAGCTGAAGCCCCTGGACGATCGGCTCGCCGTCGGCAAGACGACGCTGACCAGCCGCGAACTGCGCGAGGAACTAGGGATCTCTCCACCGGCCGCCTCCAACCTGCTCACGCGCTGGCGCCGGGCGGGCTTGGTGGACCGGGTGGCCCGCGGCCGCTACGCCATTCGCCAAATCGGCCTTTTGGGAACCCGGGCCTCGTCAGAGGACGTGGCCCTGGCCGTTGCCGCCCTCGTCGGCGGGCGAGCGCATCGCATCGCCTACCACTCGGCGCTGGACTTCCATGGCCTCCTGACTCGACCGGTGCGCACGATCCAGATCGCCTCTCCGCATCGCTTCGCCAACGCCAGCATCAGCGGTCGTCCTCTGCAGGCCGTATTCGAGCGTGCGGACACCGTGGGCCTGAGCACTGAGCCCGCCGGCCATGGTGCTGTCGTTTCCAGCTTGGAGCGGACTCTGCTCGATGCCGCCTCCCGTCCCGACCTCATTGGCGGGTACTTCCGTCCTCGCCGAGGCGCTCACAGGTTCCGAGCCGGATCCGAGCAGGCTGCTCGAGCTCGCCGACCAACTGCACGCGGGTCCCGCCGTGCGACGTATCGGGTCGCTCGCCGACCGACTTCGATTGGCGAGGCTTGCCGACGAGCTCGAGCCGCTGACGCCACCAACCTGGGACCTCGAGCTCGATCCCGGGCTCAAGGATCTAAGCGGTGTTTTTCGCGATCGCAAGTGGCGCGTCCGCTGGCCGGCGACCCCTGATGCACTCGCACGCGAGATAGAGCAGTGATCCACCCCAATCTGATCAAGCGCAAGGCGGATGAGGACGGACTGGCGGCCAACGCTGTAGAGCGCGACTACGTCCTCGCACATGCCCTGACCGCGATCTCCAGGCACAACAGGAAGGACCGGATCGTCTTCAAGGGAGGAACCGCGCTCCGGCTCTGTCACTTCCCGCTAACACAAAAGCGCTACATTAATGCTACAGATGGCAACGATAGCCCATCCATACGCACAAGAGGCCGGCCGCGTCCACGACATCGCTGGGCTGAGCGATGCCGATATCGCCAGGGCCACGGGCGTCGCCCGATCGACGGCCAGGGCCTGGCGGACCGGGACCCGTAATCCGACTGGTATACGCGCCGAGCGGCTGATCGAACTCGCAGCGCTTGTGGAACGGCTGGAACGCGTAATGGAGCACTCCTATATCCCGCTCTGGCTGCGCCGCCCAGTGGAGGCGCTGGACGATCGCACGCCGCTGGACCTGCTGGCCCGTGGCCAGTTCCGGCGCGCGGCGCGGGTGGTCTCGGCGCTCGAGGACGCGCCGTTCGGCTGATGGTCGACCCCAGGCCGTGGTGCGGGTGAGGCGCTCGCCTGCGAGATCAGCCGCCTGATCGATGATCTCGATCGGCGGGGTCTGGTGCAGGCACCTGCGGCATGGCGGCGACCCCCTGAGCCTCGCAGAGCCGGCATCTGACGGCCGCTGGCAGCGTGGCAAAACGGTAAGCGCGCTGTACCTGGCCGAGGATGAAGAGACAGCCTGGGCGGAGTGGTATCGGGCACTGGCCGAGTCGGGGCTGCCCGTGGAGATGAGCCTGCCACGCGATTTGTGGCGCTATGAGGTCGCGCTCGACGGCATCCTCGACCTCTCCACCCGTGCCACACTGGCCGAGCACGGCTTGGCGAGCCCGCGGCCGATACGGCGCGATTGGCCCCCCTTCCAGAGGGTCGGCGTGGAGCAATGGAGGGCTGGCGCGAAGGGAATCCTCTACGAGAGCGCGGCGCGCCCAGGCAGCCTGGCGCTCTGCGTCTTTGCAACCGAGCAGGGATTCCCTGGCCTCGCCCCTGACCCCCCGCCAATTGCGTTCAACAATCCGCCGCCGGTGCCGCGCGGGATGAAAACGTAGGGAGGACCACTCGAGTCGGATAGGGTTCCGCGCCGCTGATGCGCTTCTACGAGTACGAGGCACGAAAGATCGTCGAGCTGGCGGGAATCCCGGTCACGCAATACGGCTTCTGCACGAGCGCCGAGGAAGCCCGGGGGGTCGCCGAGGAGATCGGCGGGCCGGTGGTGATCAAGTCCCAGGTGCTGAGCGGCGGGCGGATGAAGGCCGGGGGCGTGAAGTTCGCCGACACGCCGGATGAAGCTGCTGAGCACGCGGCGGACATCCTCAAGCTGGAGATCAACGGGCAAATGCCGCGCGGGGTGCTGGTCGATCCCAAAGCCGAGGTAAAGCAGGAGTACTACGCCGGGGTCGTCTGGGACGGGACCGCGAAGCGGCCGCTGATGCTGTTCAGCGACATGGGCGGCATCGACATCGAGGAGGTCGCCGAGAGCCACCCCGACCACGTCGGCCGCAGCCACCTCTCCAACCTCCTGCCGATCTCTGACTTCGAGGCCAAGCAGGCGATCGCCGCGACTGGGGTGAGCGGCTCCCAGCTGAACCGCGCGACGCCGATCCTCGCCCGCCTCGCCCGCCTCTTCGGCGAGCGCGACATGACCCTGGCCGAGATCAACCCTCTGGCCGAGCTGACCGACGGCAGCTTCGTCGCCCTCGACGCCCACATGGAGATGGAGGACGAGGCGGTCGGCCGCCAGAAGGCGCTGCTGAGAAAGCACCTCGAGATCGCCGAGGACGACACGCGGGAGACCTATGAGCCCTCCGCCTTCGAGCGCAACGTCGCGGCGATAGACGCCGCCGATCACCGCGGCGTGATCCAGGGCCGCGACCACGGCTTCGAGGGCAACCTGGGGCTGGTGATCGGCGCCGGCGGCGGCTCGCTGACCCTGACCGACGCGGTCCGAAGCCAGGGCGGCAAGCCCGCCAACTACTCCGAGATCGGCGGCAACCCCTCGGTCGCCAAGGCCTGCGGCCTCGCCAAGGAGGTCCTGCTGAAGGACGGGGTCGAGAAGATCGCCGTGATGATGTCGATCGTCTCCAACACCCGGGTCGACATCGTCGCCCGCGGCGTGATCAAGGCCTGCCTGGAGCTGGGCAAGAACCCCGGCGAGACGATCGCGATCTTCCGCATCCCGGGCGCCTGGGAGGAGGAGGGGTTCAAGATCCTCGAGCGCTACGGGGTCGAGTACTGCGACCGCTCCGTCTCGATGTGGGAGGCGGCGGGCCGCGCCGTCTCAAAGATCCAGGGAGCCCCGAAATGAGCATCCTGCTGAGCAAGGAAACCACCTTCATCGTGCAGGGGATCACCGGGCGCGAGGCGGTCAACCTGACCAGGGAGTGCCTGGACTACGGCTCCAAGGTAGTCGGCGGTGTCACCCCCGGGCGCAAGGGCCGCGAGGTGCACGGAGTGGCGGTCTTTGACACCGTCGCCCAGGCGGTCGAGAGCTACGGCGGGCCGATCGACGGCTCGGTCATCACCGTCCCCCCCGCCTTCACCAAGGACGCTGTCTTTGAGGCGATCGAGAACGGGGTCAAGCTGATCGTCGTCGTCACCGAGCGCATCCCGCGCCGCGACGTCGCCCAGATGGTCGAGCTGGCGGACATGCGGGGGGCGCGGATCATCGGCCCCAACTGCCTGGGCCTGATCGTCCCGGAGGTCTGCAAGATGGGTGGGATCGGCGGCCCCGCAAAGGACGCAGCGAAGGCCTACGCGCCGGGCCCAGTCGGCGTGATGAGCCGCTCGGGCGGGATGACCACTGAGATCTCCTCTTCGCTGACTCAGGCCGGCCTCGGCGTCTCCACCGCCGTCTCGATCGGAGGCGACGCGATCATCGGCTCCACCTATGCCGAGCTGATGCCCTACTTCGAGGCCGACGCGCAAACCAAGGCGATCGTCATTTACACCGAGCCCGGCGGTCGCATGGAGGCGCAACTCTCCGCCTGGGTGAAGGAGAACGACTCGCGGCTGCCGATCATCGCCTTCATGGCCGGCAAGTTCATGGACGATGAGGAGATGAAGGGAATGAGCTTTGGCCATGCCGGCACGATCGTCGAGGGCGCCGAGGACACCGCGACCGAGAAGATCGCCCGCCTCGAAGCGGCCGGTATCCGCGTGGTCGAGCGGATCGACGAGATCCCCGACGCCGTCAAGGAAAAGCTCGGGGCGGCAGCCTGATGGCCGCGCAGCTCGAGAAGGTCTTCATCGACGTCGCGCTCGATGCCTCGGTCACCAGCGACGTCGAGCTGGCCGCCAAACTCGAGGAGGTCTGCCCGGTCGACATCTTCAAGGCGGGCGAGAGCGGGGTCGAGATCGTCGAGGCAAACCTCGATGAGTGCGTCCTTTGCAACCTCTGCGTCGATGCAGCACCGGCGGGCGCGGTTCGGGTCGTCAAGCTCTACGAGCAGTAGCGGGCCGGCCGTCCAGTCGGTCGCCTCTTCGCAAGCGCCCTAACGTCTGGCGCTCCTGGACTGCGCAAAGCGCCGCGCACCTTGCAGGCACGCGACTCCCCGCCCTCAAGCGCTTTGACCTGCACAACCTCGATGGCGAAGCCGTTCACGCCGGCTGGGGAGGCGGCCGTATCAGGGCAGACTGCCTCGAGCCCTACAATCGCGCTGCTTGCCGCTCCGAGCCACCTGGCCTTTGAGCCCGCCGGGCTTCGTCGCTCAAGCGACGAAGCCGCCGGATCCAAGACTTGCCTGTAGCCACTCGGCGAGGAAAGGCTCGGAGATCCGGTAGACGCCCCCCTCTCCCGCGACTATCTCCCGCTGCTCCAACGCCCGCAGGGCCTTTTGCACGTTGGTCGCTGCCGGCAGGCCGTGACGGACGCGGTACTCAGCGGTAAACGGGCGTCCCGGCTGACGCGCTAGCGCCTGTAAGACCAGCTTCTGCGCGGCCGATGCGTCCTCCCAGAGCAGGCTGAAGTGGGCGTGCTCGGAGCGCAGCACAGATGCCAGCGCAAGCGACAAGTGCGCGCTTGACGCCGACTCTCGGCTCGGCGCCTGCTCCCAGAGGAAATAGCAGAGCTCCTGGGTCGCGTACGGATGACCGCCGGTTAGATCGAGGAGGCCTTCAACCGTGTCGCGATCGATCTCCCTGGCGCTCGCGCGAAAGCGATCGGCGATGAAGGCCGCGAATGGCTCGCGGTCGATAGCCCCGAGCTCGATCGGCTTGGCACTGCGCCAGAATGGCTCGTTGGCATCGTTGAAGATCCGCTCCATGGTGTGACGCTTGCTCCCCAGGTAGACATGAGCCACCTCAGGCTGCTGCTGGAAGACCGAGCGCAGGAGCCTGGGCAGGCCCGGATCGATCTCGACTATCTCCTGAAACTCGTCCATGACGAGCGCCGGGCGGCTGCGCCGGGCGGCTCCCAGCTCGGCGGGAAGCTGAAGAAGCCTCTCCAGCGTCGCGTCGATCTCGGCCAACCGCTGTGCGACGCCAAAGCTGAACGAGAACGAACCGTCGGCGGGATCGACACTGATCGTGGGCTGGACCTGAAGCCCGCGGAACGGGGCCAGCGCCTTCTCGCGCACCCGCTCCAGCGGCGAGGCGATCTGCTCGAAGATCGACCCGGCAAGAGCCGCAGCCAACCGCTCCTTGGTGGGCGTCGTCATCAGGTCCACCTGCGCAACCAGCACTGACTCAGAGCTCAGGCCGCGAGTCGCAGCCCAGAGAAGGGATGACTTCCCGAACCGCCGCGGCGCAAAGACGACGACGTCCTGGCCATTGCGCATGTCGTTGCCCAGCTCCGCGATCTCGCGTTCGCGGTCGGCGAATGACTCACCCACAGCGAGGGCGCCGAAGCGGAAGGGATTGGTCTGGCTGTCTTGCATATTATCCGTATTATACTAGCTTGTATGTCTCTATCTAACTCTTATTTACATACCTTCAAGTATTATACTTTGTGGTATAAAGAATCAAGGTAACCACCGCGCGGATAAGGCACTGAGCCTCCGCGTCTCTCCCCTGTACGGGTGGGCGCAGGCTCACGTCACGCTCCCATCCCCCAAACCTCGGACCCGCGAGGGCAAATTGACAGATGCTCGCGTCCGGGCTGTTGGCAGCGGCTCGGCGAGGGTCCCGGGGCGCCTGGTTAGGCGGCAGCTCACGGGCGACGCCGCTGCGACAGACTTGCGCCCGTGAACTTCATCGAAGACGTAATGGAGCGATCCCCGGCCTCGCGGCTGGGCCTGGTCGCGATCGACGCCGAGGGCAACCGCCGCGACTGGCACTTCGGCGAGCTGATCGCTCGCTCCGCGGGGCTGTCGGGCGCCTTCGCCGCCCGCGGCGTGCGTCGCGGAAACGTGGTGATGACGCTCCTCGGCAACCGGGTCGAGTGGGTGATGACGCTGCTCGCCTGCTGGCGGATGGGCGCCGTCGCCCTGCCCTGCAACACGCAGCTGCGCCGCCACGACCTCGAGTTGCGGATCGGCGCTGCGGCGCCGAAGCTGTGCGTAGCCGAGGAGGGTCTGCTCGCAGAGCTGCCGGACGGTTTGGCGGCTATAACGATGGCCGAGATCGCCTCCATCCTCGACGAGGATCGCGATCAGGAGATCCCGGCAAACGTCGAGGAGATGGGCGCCGAGGACCCGGCGTTGATCGTCTTCACCTCCGGCACCACGGGCGAGCCGCGCGGCGTCGTTCACGCCTACCGCTACCTGCTCGGCCAGCGCATCCAGGCCGAGCACTGGCTCGGCTCGCGCTCCGGAGAGCTGGTCTGGTGCACGACGGCGACCGGCTGGTCGAAGTCGGCGCGCAACGTCTTCCTCGCGCCGTGGCTGACCGGCGCCGCCGCGGTCATCCACGACGGCCGCTTCGAGGCAACCGAGCGGCTGGACTTCGCCGAGGCGCTGGGGGTGAACGTCCTCTGCCAGGCACCAACCGAGTACCGGATGCTGGCCAAGCGAACCGCACTGCGTCCCCTCCCCGCCCTGCGCCGCATGGTCTCCGCCGGCGAGCCGCTGGACCCGGGAGACGATCGCGGCCTTCCGCGACGCAACGGGGTTGGAGCCGGCCGACGGTTACGGGCAGACCGAGACCGGCCACGTCACCGGCAACGTCGTCGGCGAGCAGGTCCGGAAGGGCTCGATGGGTAGGCCCCTCCCCGGCATCGAGACGCGGATCCTCGACGGCGAGCTGCAGCTGCGGGCCGCCTCCACCCCGACCTTCTTCTCGCGCTACCTCGACGGCCGCCGCTTTGAGGGCGAGTGGTGGCCGACCGGCGATCTGGTGCGAGCCGATGAGGACGGCTACCTGTACTTCGAGGGCCGCGACGACGACATCATCCTCTCCTCCGGCTATCGGATCGGCCCCTTTGAGGTCGAGTCGGCGCTGCTCTCCCACCCCGACGTCGCCGAGGCGGCCGCGGTCGCCTCGCCCGACCCCGAGCGCGGCGCGGTCGTCCGCGCAATCGTCGTGCCGCGGGGTCGCGAGCCGAGTGAGGAGCTGGCCCACGAGCTACAGGAGCACTGCAAACGGGAGACCGCGCCCTACAAGTTCCCCCGCATTGTCGAGTTCGCCGATGAGCTGCCGAAGACGGCGAGCGGCAAGATCAAGCGAGCGGAGCTGCGACACCTTCCGCCTCCAATTCCCTGACCGCAAAATATCGCTGGACGGGGTGCCTACCAAGATGGCGCGCATCCGCCACCCGGCTGCGTATACTGCCGACCTTCTTGTGAGCAGGAGGACACAAAATGCTCTCAAGCGCCTCACCTCTTCGGTCGCGGCCCTCGTCCTGATCGCGGCCTTGCTCTTCACCATCCCGCTCGGCGCCGAGGGCGCCCCGGCTCATCACGACGCCCGTTGCGCCCGGGCGGACAGGGCGCCGAACGAGGAGAACGTTGCACTCCCTGCGCAGCTCGATTCTGTGCCTGGTCAACCGGGCACGCGAGCGCTTCGGACTGAAGCCGCTCCACGCCAACGCCGACCTGCGCCGCTCGGCGACCGGGCACTCCAACGACATGGTCGCCGACCACTACCTCTCCCACTATGGACCGAACGGCAGCACGCCCAGCGGCCGGGTTGCGAGGTCGGGGTATCTGGTCCGCGCCAATGCCTACGTCATCGGCGAGAACATCGGCGGCGGCAGGGGTCGCCGGTTCGGCTCTCCGCTCGCCGTCTTCCGCGCCTGGATGCACAGCCCTCCGCACCGGGCCAACATCCTCGACCGGGAGTTCCACAACTTCGGCGTCGGCGTCGCGCGCGGCTTCCCCGACGCCGGCGGCGCAGACGCCGCGACCTACACGCTAGACCTCGGATTTCGGTGGTAGCCGGCCGAGCGCCTGGCCAGGGGTGCGGCGCCAAGACCAAGCGGGCCGAGCTGCGCCGCGATTAGTCTTTGAAGGCGTGGAGGAGATCGACCGCAAGCGGATCGCGGCGCTGACCGAGACCCAGCAGGAGCGGTTCCGCAACAACACCGGCCGCTCGGCGCAGACCTATGAGCGCGCGGTCAAGGTGATGCCCAACGGCGTCCCCTCCTCCTTTCAGTCCAACGATCCCTGGCCCGTCTACATCGAGCGCGGCAAGGGCAGCCGGGTATGGGACGTCGACGGCAACGAGTACGTCGACTTCCACAACGGCTTCGGCGTGATGTGCATCGGACACGCCAACCCGATCGTCGGCGCCGCGGTCAAGGCGAGGATCGACGAAGGGACCCACTTCGCCGCCCCGACCGACGGCTCGATCGTCGTAGCCACCGAGCTGAGCCGCCGCTTCGGCCTGCCCCAGTGGCGCTTCAACAACTCCGGCACCGAGGCGACGATGGACGCCGTCCACCTCGCCCGCGGCGCCACCGGGCGCGACACGATTTTAAAGATCGAGGGCTCCTACCACGGCCACCACGACACGGTGATGGTCTCGGTCTACCCGCCGCTGGAGGCACTTGGTGCCCGCGACGATCCGGTCAGCGTCCCCTATGGCGCCGGCGTCCCGGAGGCGATGACGGCGCTGACCCGCGCCGTCCCCTTCAACGACGCCGAGGCTCTGGCGAGCGTGCTCGAGAAGATCGGCGAGCAGGTAGCCGGGCTGATCATGGAGCCGGCGATGATGAACATCAACATCATCCCCCCGCGAGAGGGCTACCTGGAGCGGGTGCGCGAGCTGACCGCCCACCACGGCGTCAAGTTGATCTTCGACGAGGTGAAGACCGGCTGCACGATCTCCGCCGGCGGCGCCACGGCCCGCTTCGGCGTCACCCCGGACATGATCACCCTCGCCAAGGCGAGCTGCGGCGGCTACCCGGGCGGGGCGATCGGGATGAGCGAGGAGCTGGCGGCGCTGGTCGCCGACGGGACGGTGAAGCAGTACGGCACCTTCAACGGCAACCCGCTGGTGATGGCGGCCGCCGAGGCGACCCTGACCGAGGTCCTGACCGACGACGTCTATGAGCGCTTCGAGCAGACCAACCGCCGCCTGCTCGACGGCTGCCAGGCGATCGTCGACTCCTACGGTCTGCCCGCCTACACCGAGGGCCTCGGCGCCAAGGGCTGCGTGATCTTCTCGCCGCAGCGGATGCACGAGTACCGCGACTACTTAAGCGACGTCGATGATGAGCTCTCCGCCCTCGCCTGGCTCTACCACATGAACCACGGCATCTTCATGACCCCTGGCACCGAGGAGGAGTGGACGCTCTCGATCGCCCACTCCGAGGAGGACCTACGCCGCTACCTCGACGCCTTCGAGGCCTTCGCCCGCGACGTCACGCAGAACTGAGGGCTCCCAATACGACGAGTCGACTAGTGAAAAGTGAGTAGCTTGTCGCCTGAGACTTGACTTTCGCCGGCCTTCGGCCGATAACCCGTATAGGTGCTCTCGGGGCTCGGGCAAAAGCTGCCGCGATTCGCCGCCAAACGTGGCGTCGCCGACGATGGGCTTCTGGAGAAAGCGCGAGACGCCTCGTTCATCTTGCTGGGGCTGACGGCGGCGATCGGGCTCGGACTGGTCGCGTTCATCGCCCACCTGGGTTGGCCGAACGCCTTGGACAGTCCGATCCCCGGCCTCTTCACCGGGCACGTGGCCACTCGGGGTCCTGCGATCGCGGCCGCGCCGTCCCCCGGGAAAAGCGCCGGCTCCGGCGCTCAGACGCCGCTGGGCGCCGCCCCTGTGCTGCGGGGCACCGGTGGGACCCTAGCCACGGGTCCGCTCCGGAGGGGATCGGCCCACTCGCGCCTCGCCGGATCAAAGGCCGTACCCGTGCCGGCTCCGCCACGGGGTAAAGGTGGCAGTCTTCCTGGGGGGAAGGGCACTGCCCCTGCCCCCTTCAGCCCGCCCACCACCTCGCCGGCGCCGCCAACCCATCCGAGCCCGCCACCCGCTGCGTCTACACCACCCGCCGACGTGACCGCGGCGCCTCCTCACTCAGCCGGGGACCATGGCGGCGGCAGGAGCGGCTCAGGGGGCGAGTTCGGCACCTCGAGGGGAAGCGAGGACGGTCAGGAGCACCATGCCCCCTTCTTCGCGGATCGGCCATCGCGCCAAGGCCACGGCGCCCCCGACGCGGACGTGTCCGGGACCCCGCATGGCGACGCGGGCCCGAGCTACGGCAATAGCCACGGCTACACGCAGGGCCCCACGGCCCAGCATGGCGCAGGGGGCCCGGGGTGCGGCCACGGTCACGGCTATACGCAGGGGCCTGCGACCCAGCACGGCCAAGCGGGCCCGGGCTCCAGCGACGGTCGCGGCTACGGCCACTTCGGCAGGTAGTCATCGCGACTGCGCTGCGCGGCGCTGCCGCTTATCGGATCCGCGGCAGCGAGCCGCAACTTTTCAGCTCAGGATCGGTTGAAAAGTGGGTATAGAGTCGTGCAGGCGCGGATCGGAGTCGCGCCGAGAGGCTAAAGGAGGCAGCCATGAACCCCAACGCGAAGCTGTTGGTGATCGCACTCATAGCCGCATCCGCGGCGCTGCCAACCGGTGTGGCTCGCGCCGCGTCCTCGCCGGCCCTCGTCACCGGCGCCGCGTCCTCTGTCACGTCGTCTTCGGCCATCCTGCACGGGACGGTCGGCCCCAACGGCGCCACCACCCACTACCGCTTCGAATGGGGGCTGACGAGCAGCTATGGGACCGCCAGCCGACTCAGATCCGCCGGTAACGGCACCGAGGTCAGCGCAGTCCAGGCGACGATCAGCGGCCTGCTCCCGGGCACCATCTACCACTACCGGGTGGTCGCATCCAACAAGCTCGGCGCCACCGGCGGCGACGATCGCACCTTCACGACCAAGGGACACCCACCGCCCGGAGCGGTAACCGGGCCGGCCACGGGGGTCAGCCTCAGGGGCGCGACGATGACCGGAGTCGTCGACCCCAACGATGAGGCGACCACCTACATGTTCCAGTACGGGCTCACCAGCTCCTACGGCACCGAGACCTTCGGTGTCACCCTGCCAGCCGGCGACCTGCCTGTGACGGTCGCCCAGCAGGTTGAGGGGCTCTCGCCGGGAACCGCATTTCACTACCGGATCGTCGCCCTGCACGGAGGCATCACCTCCTACGGCAACGATGCCACGTTCGTCACCCTGCCCCAGCGCCGACGGCTCGTCCGCGTGAGAGCCAAGACCATGCCGCGCAGGGACCGGCGCAAGCCCTACGCCTTCATCACCACGGGGCACCTGGTCGGCGCACCGTCGCTACCGGCCTCCGCGCGGTGCTCGGGAAGGGCCTCGGTCGCCTTGCTGTGGCACCGGCACCTGATGGCGCGCCATCTCGTCCCGATCCAGCCGGACTGCACGTTTCAGGCACAGAGCGTGCTGCACGCCCTACCCCGGCGGCTGCGGGATAAGCACCGGGTCCGGCTGCGCGTGCTGGTGCGCTTCCGCGGCAACGCCTACGTGGCGCCGACGCGGGCGCGGCCCGAGCACGTCGTGATCGACCGAAGGTAGGCGAAAACAAGGGCGCCGAGGGGTGCCGGCAACGCGAGTCCGTCGGATCGCTGCTCAGGCGGCGAGCGCTTCGACGGCGTCAACCGGACGGCCGAGGTGATAGCCCTGAGCCATGTCGACGCCGAACTCGCGCAGGAGCTTCGTGGTGGCGTCGTCCTGCACGTACTCGGCGATCGTCGTCTTGCCCAGCCCGCGGGCGATATGGACGATCGCCTGCACGGTGAGCTGGTCGGCGTCGTTGTTGGGCATGTCGCGGACGAATGAGCCGTCGATCTTGATCAGGTCAAAGGGGATCTTCCTCAGGTAGTGGAAGGGGCCGAAGCCGGCGCCGTAGTCATCGATCGCCACCTGGCAGCCGAACTCGGTGAGCCGGTCGGCAAAGCCAGCCGCCGTCTGGTAGTCGCTGACCCTGGCCGTCTCGGTGATCTCGAAGGTGCAGTGCGAGGGGTCCGCGTCCCCCTCGTCGAGTCGCCGCTCGATGAACTCAAGCACCGAGATGTCGGTGATCGAGGCGCCGGAGAGGTTGACGTGCAGGTTGACCGGCCGGCCCGCCCTCGCGCGCTCGGCCAGCAGCTCAAGCGCGCGGGCGACGACCCAGCGGTCCAGCTCCTGGACCATGCCCGAGCGCTCCGCAACCTTGATGAAAGAGGCCGCCGGCAGCAGCTCGCCGCCCTCGCCGGTCATCCGCAGCAGCAGCTCGTAGCGCTCGGCCCCGCTCGATCCTAAGGCGAGGCTGCGAATCGGCTGCGTGTGCAGGCTGAGGCGGTCGTGGGTGAGCGCGTCGCGGATCCGCGCCGAGGTGGTCTGGGCGCGGTGGGCGCGGCGCTCGGGCTCGGTGGGATCCTGGAAGAGGGTGATCTGGTTTCTCCCCTCCTCCTTGGCTCGGTACATCGCCTGGTCGGCGGCGACCAGGACCGCCTCCGGGCCGACCTCGCGCTTGCCGCCGAACATCGTGACCCCGACGCTGATCGTGGCAGCGGGGCCCTCGGTCGAGGACGGGACGCTCTCGGCGACCTGGGCCCGCAGGTCCTCTCCCAGCTGCAGCGCCCCCGTGGTGTCGGTCTGGGGCATCAGCACGGCGAACTCATCACCGGAGAGGCGGGCGACGATGTCGGTGGTGCGCACCCGCTCGCGCATGATCGCGGCGACGCGGGCGAGCAGGCAGTCGCCGGCGTGGTGGCCGTGCGTGTCGTTGACCGCCTTGAGGCCATCGATGTCGATGATCATCACCGCCCCCTGGCCGCCGTAGCGGGCGCTGAAGGAGACGTACTGATCCAGCTCGGCGCGGAAGCGGCGGCGATCGAGCAGGCCGGTCAGCGAGTCGTGATCGGCGAGGTAGCGCAGCTGTGCCTCAGTCCTCTCGGCCTCGGCCAGCGCCTCCGTGACGACCTCGCGGTCCTCGGGGTCGAGCTTCTCGAGGACTGCCTCGATCGCCGGCGCGCTTTGGGAGAGGAGTCGCTCGTCAGTCACGGAAGGAAGGTAGACGTTTCTCTCCGAGTGAGTTGCGCGGAACTCACTGCTGCGCGAACTGTGCCCAAGTTTCGGCGAGAGGGGGCAACGAATAGTGAGCCCTCATATGGCCATGGGTAGGCTGGAAGCAGATGGCAAACCGCCTAGCGCAGGAGACCAGCCCATACCTGCTCCAACACCGCGACAACCCGGTGGACTGGTACCCGTGGGGCCCGGAGGCGCTGGCCCGCGCACGAGATGAGGACCGGCCGATCCTGCTCTCCGTCGGCTACTCCGCCTGCCACTGGTGCCACGTGATGGAGCGGGAGTCCTTCGAGGATCCCGAAGACGGCCGCCTACATGAACGAGCACTTCGTCAACGTCAAGGTCGACCGTGAGGAGCGCCCCGACCTCGACGCCCTCTATATGGAGGCGGTGCAGGCGATGAGCGGCCACGGCGGCTGGCCGATGACCGTCTTCTGTGACCCCGACGGGGTGCCGTTTTACGGCGGCACCTACTTCCCGCCCGATGAGGGCCGCGGCATGCCGAGCTTCCGGATGGTGATGGAGGCGGTGGCCGATGCGTTTGCGAGCAAGCGCGAGGAGCTGCGGGAGCGCTCGGCGCAGACGCGCGCCCGCCTCGGGGCGATTGGGCAGGTCGAGCCGGCCGATACCCCAGACGGGAGCCTCCTGGAAAGGGCGATCAAGGCGCTGCGCGCCGGCGCCGACCCGGAGCACGGCGGCTTTGGTGGCGCCCCCAAGTTCCCGCCCGCCTCGGCGCTCGAGCTGCTGCTCGCCCGAGGTGAGGGCGAGATCGCCGAGACGACCCTCGACGCGATGCTCGCCGGCGGAATCTATGACCAGATCGGCGGTGGCTTCGCTCGCTACTCGGTCGACGCCGCCTGGCTCATCCCCCACTTCGAGAAGATGCTCTACGACAACGCCCTGCTCGCCCGCGCCTACCTGCACGGCTTCCAGGCGCTAGGCCACGAGCGCTACCGCCGCGTCTGTGAGGAGACGCTTGACTGGGCGCTGCGCGAGATGCGCGGGCCCGAGGGCGGCTTCTACTCGGCGCTCGACGCCGACTCTGAGGGCGAGGAGGGCCGCTTCTACGTCTGGACGCCGGCGCAAGTCCGCGGGCTACTGGGCAATGGTGCGCAGGAGGTCATCGAGTTCTTCGGGGTCACCGAGAGCGGCAACTTCGAGGGTGCCAACGTCCTGCACCTGGCGCGCGGCGCCACAGCGCCCGAGCCGCCCGGCCTCTCCGAGGCGCGCCGCGCCCTCTATGAGGCCCGCTCGGGGCGCGTCTGGCCGAGTCTGGACGACAAGCGCCTCACCTCCTGGAACGCGCTGGCGATCGCCGCCCTGGCCGAGGCTGGCGCAGTGCTTAAGCGCGAGGACTACCTCGACGCGGCACGCCGCTGCGCCGAGTTCGTCCTCGGCTCCTTGCGCGACCCCGACGGCCGCCTGCTCCGCACCTTCAACGACGGTCGGGCCCATCTGGGCGCCTACCTGGAGGACCACGCCTTCCTGCTCGAGGCGCTGCTGGCGCTTTACGAGGCGACCTTTGAGCAGCGCTGGTTTGAGGAGTCCCAGGCCCTCGCCGACACCACGATCGCCCGCTTCGGCGACCCCGAGCGCGGCGGCTTTTACTCCACCTCCGATGACCACGAAGCCCTGATAGCCCGCCGCAAGGAGATCGGCGACCACCCGATCCCCTCAGGCAACTCCTCGGCCGCGATGGGCCTGCTTCGCCTAGCCGCCTTCACCGGGGAGCGCCGCTACGAGCAGCAGGCCGAATCGGTGCTGCGCCTCTTCACCGCCCCCGCCGCTCAGCACCCCGAGTCCTTCGCCCACCTTCTTGGGGCCCTCGACTTCCACCTCTCCCCGACCAAGGAGGTGGCCCTCATAGGCGAGGACCTGGGCTCCCTTGCCGAGGTCCTCCGCTCGGCATACAGGCCCCATCTGGTCCTGGCAGGCGGCCCCGAGGGCACACGCGAGCCGGCCCTTCTGCAAGGGCGCGCAACCATCGAAGGCCATCCCACGGCTTACGTCTGTGAGCACTTCACCTGCCGGGCCCCACTCACCGACCCCGAGCTCTTGGCCGGGCTCCTCTGAGGCCGCTCGCCTCGGCGGCGGGGAGGGCAGGGGTCAAGGACGGGCACGCGGGCACCGGCGGGGGCCCTTTCTCTCCCGAGAAGGCCGGCGAGCCGTCCCTCAGAGCTGATCCGGTGAGTCAGAGGACCGGCAGGAAGTTCTCGATCTCATACGGGGTCACCTGCACCCGGTAGTCATCCCATTCTTGGCGCTTGATCTCCACGAAGCGCCGGAACGTGTGCTCGCCCAGCGTCCGCAGCACCAGCTCGGACTCCGCCGCCACCTCGATCGCCTCCCCCAGCGTCGCCGGCAGCTGCTCGATCCCCTGATGGGCCAACTCCTCCTGGGAGAGGTGGTAGAGGTTCTGCTCCATCGGCTCGGGCAGCTCGTAGCCCTTCTCGACCCCTTCCAGCCCCGCCTGCAGCATCCCGGCGAAGCAGAGGTATGGGTTGCAGGCTGGGTCGGGACAGCGCAGCTCGGCCCGGGTCGCGCCCTCCTTGCCGGGGTGGTAGAGCGGCACCCGGATCAGCGCCGAGCGGTTACGGCGCGACCAGGCCAAATAGACTGGCGCCTCATAGCCCGGCACCAGCCGCTTGTAGGAGTTGACCCATTGCGCAAAGAGCGGGGAGATCTCGCGGGCATGCTTGAGCTGGCCGGCGATGAACGACTTCGCGGTCGACGATAGGAAGTAGGAGTCCTCGGCGTCATAGAAGGCGTTTCGGCCGTCCTTGGTCAGCGACTGATGGACGTGCATGCCGGAGCCGTTCTCGCCGAACAGCGGCTTCGGCATGAAGGTCGCGTGCCAGCCGTATTTCATCGCGTACTCCTTGACCACGATCCGATAGGTCATGCAGTCATCAGCCATCGCGAGTGCGTTCTTGTAGCGCATGTCGACCTCGTGCTGGGAGGGCCCGACCTCGTGGTGGGTGTACTCGACGTGGATGCCCATTTTCTCCAGCGCAAGCACCGTCTCGCGGCGCAGGTCCGAGCCGGCATCGAGCGTGGTCAGGTCGAAGTATCCGCCCTCGTCGAGCACCTCGGGAACCCCGCCCGGCGGCTTGGCGGAGCGAAAATAGAAGTACTCCAGCTCCGGGCCGACGTTGTAGCCGTCAAAGCCGAGCTCCTCGGCCCGCTTCAGCGCCCTGCGCAGGATCCAGCGCGGGTCGCCCTCGTATGCGCCGCCGCCGGGAACCTGGACATCGCAGAACATCCGAGCGACCGCGTTCTCCTGCTCGGGGCGCCAGGGGACCAGTGCGAAGGTCGAGGGGTCTGGCATGGCGATCATGTCGGACTCCTCGATCGGGTTGAAGCCGGTGATCGAGGAGCCGTCAAAGCCCATGCCGCCCTCGAAGGCGTCCTCCAGCTCGGCGGCGTTGATCGAGAAGCTCTTCAGCTGGCCCAGCACGTCGGTGAACCAGAGGCGGACGAAGCGCACGTTGCTTTGTTTGACGATCTCGGCGACGTCAGCGGCACTGGTGGGTTGCTCTGCCATTCCGGCCTCCTTCAGGCTTATCCGCGAGAAGGCGCAACGATAGGCGAAGTGAACCGACGGGGTTCCCGCGCGCGTATATCCGTGTAGCGGCCCGATGGCGACCGGGCTTGCAGGCGCCGCCAAAAGCAGGTATAACTTACTCCAAGTAAGTAAGCGGCTCAAAGTAAAGTCAAGGCCACGTAAAGGCTCTGTAAAAGGGAATCCGCCCAATCAGAGCCGGAGGCGAGAAGCAACGTGACAGTAAAAACAGCAGTCAGCAGATTCCAGATCCACGACGAGTTGACGGCCCCCGATGAGAGCGCCCCCCTGATCAAGAGCATGCAGGCGGCCGGCGGCGCGGTCACCAAGTTTGTCGGCGTGCTTGCCGGCGCGCCCGCCGTGCTCCGCGCCTACACGAGGATGCGCTCGGAGCTGCGGGGCGGCGTCCTCCCGCAGGCGACCCGCGAGCGGATCGCGCTAGCGGTCGCTGAGTACCGCGAGGACAGCTACAGCATCGCCCAGCACGCGAAATCCGCCCGGCGCGCCGGACTCGGGCTCGACGAGGTCTCCCGGGCCCGCAGCTTCAGCTCAGGGGACCCCAAGGAGGCGGCGTTACTCGCGTACCTGCGGGCGGCGCTTGTCGCGGACGGCCCTCCCCCGCTCCACCTCCACGAGGAGGCACGGGAGATCGGCTGGAGCGACGAGGAGATCCTCGAGGCAGTCAGTCACCTGGCCCTCAACGAGTTCCAGAGCCTGATCGCGAGCGCGGCCGCCCTACCGCAGGACCAGGCGACGCCGAGGGTCCTGCCCTCGGCAGCCTAGGCGCGGGCCTTGGCGGCAGGAGCCTGCGGGGGGCGAGGTATGACGTCCTCGACCCGCTCGCTGCCGGCGTCAAAGAGTGGCAGTGCTCAGCCTTCCTCGACGAGCGTGGCGGTGTAGAGCAGCCGCGCCGTCGAGTAGCGACAGCCGTAGGTGGCGCGCCTGCCCACCCTGCTCTGGGGCTGTCCCTGGCGGACGTCTGTGGGGTTTTTGCACATGCCTGGGGTCCGGCTGGCCCGCCAGGTGTTGTTGGCGGGTAGGCCCCGTGCGAAGGCCGGAGCCCAGGTGGGAATGGTCAAGCCTACGATGTCGCCCTGGTGCACCCTCAGCGATGCGCCGAACTTGACGGTCTGCCCCAGGTAGGGACTGAGGACGTGGATCGAGCTCTGGCTGAGCAGGGTGTATCGGGGCGGGTTGGTATGGGGAACGCGTCGCAAGATCGCCAACCGCGCCTCGGGGGGAGTGCCGAAGAAGCCGTTGAAGAACGAGCGCTGCTTGGGAGTCGGCTGGGCCAGGGTCAGCGTCCAGTCGGTGATCTTGCCTTCCCTGGGGACGTTGAAGGGCAGCTTGATCTGGCCGTTGCTGAGCTGAAAGCTGGTGACGCTGCCGATCGCTTCGCAGGGCAGCCCGGGACAAGAGGGAATTGGCGAGTTCCCGGTCTGTCCCAGCACAACCGTGGCGCGCGGGGCTGTCACCGCGGCGGCGCTCGCGACCAGGGCGATAAGCGCGATAAGGGCACCCACCGCCGTCATCGCCGCCAACAACCGACCGCGCCCTCGGGTCGAATTCGCGTCGGACGCCACGTGGGAAGACCTCGCCATATGCCCTAGCTCCTCTCGTCGAAAATCAAGCTCAAACAGGGGAGACTAGCTGAGCCATCCGGAGCGGTGGGAGCCGCAGAGGGTCAGTGCCGGGCGTAGGTGAGCGCGACCGCGTAGTGGACCTGGCCGGAGCCGTTGAAGCCGAGCGCCATGCGTGCGCCGTTGGTCAGGTCCCAGGAATTGCCCTTGGTGTAGGGGCCGCGGTCGATCACCTGGGTGATCAGGTAGTGGCCGTGGTAGGCGAACTTGACCGTGGTCCCGCAAGGCAAGCTGCGGTGGGCGACACCGACCGTGTTCGGCCGCAGCACCTGGCCACAGGCGGTGTGGTGGCCGTAGAGGCCGGGGCCATACCAGGTGGCGCCAGCGCTCTGCATCGGGCTGAAGGCGATGTTCTGTCCCGCCGCGCCAACCCCGCCGAACGTACTGGAGGCACCGCCCGTGGCGGCTTGGGCCGAAACGGCCGTGGCCGAGACCGTTGCGAGCACAGCAAGGAGGGCGACGCAGCGCACACGTCGGGTGGAGCGCCAGCCGATGGCACCCGCGCGTTTCCAGTTGTCGTGCCGCCCGCAGCGGCCTTCGTCTGCCTTCATTTCTCTTTCCTGACGCTTGCGGGGTTAGCTGACGGGCTCGCGCTGAAAGAGCTGCGCTACGCGGCAGATGCCGGCGATTCGCCCCAACTTTTGGGTCCCCCGCTCTCTGCGGTATGTAGGCAGAGATTCAGCGGAAGTTGGCGGCAGGTTAGCAAAGACTAAGACAGAATTATGTGAACAGGTTGTGCCTCTGGTCGACATGCCCTCCGCATCGGCCGGATCGCCCCCTCTTACCAGTGCTGCATGGCAGCGCCCGGCGCATTAGGAAAGGCCCCCTGGCGGGGGCCTTTCCCTTAGCGGACCTGTAAGCCGGATCCTGTCGTGAGCGGCCATCTGTCTCACCGGGGCCGGAGCCCCGGGGGGTCACCTTTGGCGACCCTGCGGCCTACCTGGACCTCGCCGAGCTGGGTCCTCGGTCCTGCTTGGCCTTGCACCGGGCGGGGTTTACCTGGCCGCCGCGTCGCCGCGACGCCGGTGCGCTCTTACCGCACCATTTCACCTTTGCCTGTACGCGACTCACGTGTGGCCGCGCCATCGGCCGTGTCTTTCTGTGGCACTTTCCCGCGGGTTTCCCCGGGTGGGCGTTACCCACCGCCCTCGCTCTGTGGTGTCCGGACTTTCCTCGAGGGGTTGTCTCTCCCCCCGCGGCCACTCGGTCCGCATGATCATGGTAACCCTCAAGCAGCCTGTTGCAAACCGGCGAATCAGACCTTGCGGAAGACGCCGACGACGCGGCCGAGGACTCGGGCCTCGGTGGTGCGGATCGGCTCCATCGCCTCGTTCTCGGGTTGGAGGCGAATGTGATCGGACTCGCGGAAGATCCGCTTCACGGTCGCCTCCTCGCCGATCAGAGCGACAACGATCTCGCCGTCGGCGGCATCGTTGGAGGGCCGGACCACTACGTAGTCGCCTTCTAGTATGCCCGCGTCCTTCATGCTCTCGCCGCGAACCTGAAGGATGTAGTCGCCGTCCTCGCCCCCGATCACATCGGGGATCTCAAGGTACTCCTCGATGTTCTCTTCGGCCAGGACCGGCTCACCGGCGGCAACCTGTCCGACCAGCGGTAGGCCGCTGTCCGGCCGGATCGTCTTCTTGGCCTTGTCGAAGAGCAGTTCGATTGCCCGCGGCTTGGAGGGGTCGCGCCGTAGCAGCCCGATCTTCTCGAGGTTCGCCAGATGCGCATGCACCGTCGAGGACGAGTGCAGCCCGACCGCCTTGCCGATCTCGCGCACGGTCGGCGGGTAGCCGGTCTTGGCCGCGTAGCGGCGGATGAAGTCGAAGATCTCCTTCTGCCTCTTGGTCAGATCAAGGTCCACGCCTCCCCCTCTCACTCATCCACGCCAGGTATCGGATCGGTTTGCTCGAACAAGTGTTCGTAGGCTACCGACTGGTCCGGATACTTTCAAGGCCAATACAATCCACCGCCCTCAAGCGGCTGTGGCGGAACTGGTAGACGCGCAAGGTTGAGGGCCTTGTAAACAGCAATGTTTGTGGAGGTTCGAATCCTCTCAGCCGCACTGAATAACTCCCTGGAAATCAAGGTGTTCTTGTAAGCGTTCAGTTGCCTCTCTTAGGCGAGAGTGAAACGCCGAGGGATTCGGGGTAGGAGCCGCGGATCAGGCCAACAGCGGAGCGGGATCGCCGCGAACCCGGGCTTATCGCATAAAAGGGATCGGGTAGCTGGAGTCGAGGACGACTGGTGCAAATCGCGCGAAGCAGAAGTGTCCTCGTACCTGCTGGCGTCCGCCGAATGCTTATCCCGCCCCGCACCCCGCACTTGTGAAAGACGCGCTTGGTGGCGGATCAGGTGCTTTCGCGCCCGATCGCTCGCGCAAGCCTTCAGGTATCCATCGGGGCGAGGAATGCCATACCGCCACCGACTACAAGCTGAGAGCGCCCCTTCCGAAGCGGTTCCCGCCCCTTTCAAGAGTGTCTCGACGCGCTCACGGCCGTAGACTCGCTGTCGTGCAGCCGCCGCAGACGCAGTACGTCGAGCGAGACGGGATCTCGATCGCCTACCAGGTGGTGGGCGACGGCCCAGTCGACTGCTCGTCTCGCCCGGCTTCATCTCCCACCTCGATCTGCAGTGGGCGGACCCAGGTTCTCGAGGTTCCTGGCCCGCCTGGCCTCGTTCACGCGGCTGATCATCTACGACAAGCCGGGCACAGGCCTGTCGGACCCGATCCCGCAGCTGCCCACGCTCGAGGAGCGCGTGGCCGACATCGAGGCGGTCCTGGATGCCGCGGGCTCGGAGCGGGCCGTGCTCTTTGGCATCTCCGAGGGCGGCCCCACCTCGGTGCTGCTGGCCGCTATGCGCCCGGAGCGGATCACCTCGCTGGTTCTTTACGGCACGTTCGCGGTCTTGCCGCTCGCTGCGCCCGAGGTCTTTTCGCCGGAGATGGTCGCGCATGCGGCATGCTCGCATGAGATGCACGAGATGGTCGAGCACTGGGGCGACGGCGACCAGCTTCATGGAGATCTTCGCCCCGAGCATGACCATGACCGAGCCGCAGAAGCGCGGGTGCGGGCATGTTCGCTGCGGGCGGCGGCAAGCCCGCGCATGGCCCGGGCGCTGATCGATACCGTCTTGCAGATCGACATACGCGACGTCCTGCCGTCGGTGCGCGTGCCGACGCTCGTGCTGCACGTCGACGGCGACCGCGTCGTGCCCTTCGAGGCCGGCCAGCAGCTCGCCGACGGCATCCCCGGGGCGCGCTTCGTCACGTTCCGGGCATCGACCACGCACTTCGATGGCTCGTCCACGGGCTCGTCGACGAGATCGAGCGGTTCGTCACCGGCGCCGTCCAACGCGCCGAGCCGAACCGGGTGTTGGCGAGCGTCCTGTTCACGGACATCGTGGCCTCGACGACGCGCGCGGCGGAGCTGGGCGACCGCGCGTGGCGCGAGGTGCTCGAGCGCCACGACGCGCTCGTCGACCGCGTCGTCTCAGAGCACGGCGGGCGGGTCGTCAAGCACATCGGCGACGGGGCGCTCTCGGCCTTTGACGGGCCGGCGATGGCGATGCGCTGCGCCGAGGCGCTCAACGAGGGGGTCGCCGAGCTCGGCATCCAGCTGCGCAGCGGCATCCATACCGGCGAGTGCGAGGCGATCGGAGAGGACCTCGGCGGCCTGGCCGTCCACATCGGCGCCCGCGTCGGCGCGCTCGCGGGGCCGGGCGAGATCGTCGTCTCCTCCACCGTCAAGGAGCTCGTGGTTGGCTCGGACATGCAGTTCACCGACCGCGGCGAGCACGAGCTGAAGGGCGTTCCGGGCTCGTGGCACCTCTATGCCCTTGGGAGAGGAGCGCATGCCGCAAGTCGAGCTCGACGGGGCGGCGGGGTACATGCGCCGCTCAGACCGCGTCGCCGTCACCCTCGCGCGCAGGATGCCACGGGCGATGCGCCTCGCCGGGCAGCTTGCGAGCCGCGGGAGTGCCCCGGCATAGATGGCGGTCTGAGTTCAAAGGGCGGGAAGGAATCACTTAGGGGAGCATCGCCGCGATGAAAAGTCAGGCGTCGACCGCATACAACTGCCAGGTGTCGGGAACGCCCTTCAGCGCGTGAGCCCCGCGGTCGGTGAAATGGATCCCTGACCCAGCCACCAGGTCCTTCACGGTTCGGGACACAAGCAGCTCCCGGGGTTCGGCGTGGGCGCTGACGCGGGCGGCGATATGGACGGCGATGCCGCCGATGTCGTCCCCCATTACCTCGCACTCGCCGGTGTGCAGGCCGGCGCGAACCTCGATCCCCGACGCCTCGGAGGATCGGAGGATCGCGGTCGCGCAGTGGATCGCGCGGGCCGGGCCGTCGAACGTCGCGAGGAAGCCGTCTCCCGTTGACTTCACCTCGCGGCCGTCGAAACGGCCCAGGGCCTCGCGCACCGCGCGCTGGTGTCGCT
Source organism: uncultured Solirubrobacterales bacterium (assembly GCA_963803755.1). Taxonomy (GTDB): domain Bacteria; phylum Actinomycetota; class Thermoleophilia; order Solirubrobacterales; family 70-9; genus CAVUPF01. The sequence goes on along the minus strand of CAWDNP010000007.1, from coordinate 125,425 downwards.
CGAGCAGCTCGCGCCAGCGCCGATCGCCGAGATCGGAGGCCGCGCGGGTTGAATCGACGATATCGGTGAAAAGCACCGTGGCGAGAACCCGGTCGGCGTCAGCTACGGCGCGAGCTCCCGTCAGGAACTCCTGCACCTCACCGAGCCACTCCTCCGCGCTCTCATACCAGAAGCCATGGTCTTCGCCCTCGAACTCGACCATCCGGGCGTTCGGCATGTGCTCGGCCAGCCAGCGCCCGTGGCGGACATTGACGAGGGGGTCGCGGGAGCGGTGCAGGATGAGCGCAGGGGCGTGGACACTCGGCACGACGTCGCGGACGTCGAGATCGAGGAACATCTGAAAGAGCGCCGTCAACATCCCCGGGCTGGCGGTGGAGCGTTCCATGCGGCCATAGAACGCGCGCGCTTCGGGGTTGTCGGCCTGGCTGGGCGAGGCGACCTCGATCAAAGACCCGTCGCCCCAGTGAGGCAGGATCAGCTCCTGCCCCGAATCGATAAGGGCTTGCGCCGGGGTCCCCCCGGGGTAGTCCTTGGCGTAGGTGGAGCGCGCCATCCCTCCGGTGCAGACCAGGGCCCGGACGCGCTGCGGGTAGGTCGCGGCGAACAGGATGCTCATCGGCACACCCTCGGAGACCCCCACCAGCGCCGCCCGCTCCGAGCCGGCGGCGTCCATCACGGCGCGGACGTCGTCCATCCGCTGCTCCAGGGTGGGAGCGTCGGGGACCGGATCGGATAGACCCGAGCCGCGACGGTCGAAGTTAATGACCCGGGCGAAGGAGGCCAGGCCTTCCAGGAACCTTGCCGTCGGCTCATGCTCCCAGATCAGCTCGACATGGGTGAAGAAGCCTGGCACGTGTACGAGGTCGAGATCGCCCTCGCCGAAGACCTGGTAGGCGATGTGGGTCTCTCCGCTTCTCGCATACCTGGTTTCGGGCCGTGCTATCGGTGTGCCATGGGCCTGGATGGGCTGCCTTTCATCCGCGGTGTTGACTAGGCGAGGGGTCAGGGGTTACGACTGGTTTCGGCGCATCACTCGGTGGCGCCATCGCCATGATTGTCTCAGGCGAATTGGTTCGCGACGAATCCGCGGAGTGGGCGCGGACGCTGATGAGACTCCCGCTTCGTCAGAGTAAAAGAGAAGCGCTCGCGGCATCCTCGGCGCTATCGTTCAGGACGATTCGCGAGCGCGTCGACTCCAAGCGTAGACGCCCGAGCATCGCAGAGCGGCACTGAGCTGAACCGCCCAGTCTGCGGCTTTATGCCCCGGCGCCGCCACCAGGCCAAGTCGGTCCCTCGGACACTGTTTGCTAGTTGGGCGGTGAGTTTAGATCCGTTGGTTGAGCCGTCAGACGGCGCCCTATCCAAACCAACGAGAATCCCGCGCCCACGGCCGCTCCATCGCGATCAGGACGTCGCGCACAATCGGTCAGAGCACAAACTGCCAGAACTCACCAAGGCAAACCCAAGGTCGCTGCCCTTCTGCGACGAGGTCACGTGCTCCGCAATGGAGTGCTGCTCCTCGACCAGCGTTCTCCCGGTGTTGATACTCGTCTGGGCATATGCTTCGCCGATCGTGGCTGCGCCACAGACGCGCGGGAGGCAAGAAGGGCAGAGCGGGCTTGCGCAACCGAGAGCGCTCGCGCGCCTCACCGCGACAGCCGCGCTGCTTGTGGCCGCGCTGTCCGTTTTCACCGGCGGGGTCGCGCAGGCGCATGTGGTGTACGCCCACGGCCGGGCTTACGGCGTGATGCTCCCCTCGCGCACCGCGACGAAGCCGCTCTCCTCGCTGCGCAGTCGCGTCGAGCCGCTGACGGTTGGTGGCCAGCAGCCGGCGGTCGTCTACGGCGGCGGGCCGCTGATGCTCTCCTCGAAGCTGTATCTGATCTTCTGGGAGCAGAAAGCCGGCGAATTCACGCCCGGTTACACCGAACCGATCATCCACTACGCAGAAGATCTGCAAGCCGAAGACACGCACACGACCGACGAGTTTTCGGTCGCCAAGCAATACACCGACGAAGCGAAACAGCCGATCACCGGCAAGGTCGAATTCGGCGGCGACGCGTTCGCGATCGGCGCCTACCCGCCGCTGGAAGAAGCCGAAGGTTGCACCAAGGCTCCGTGCGTGACCGACAAGCAGATCCGCAAAGAGATCGTGGAACAGATCGAAGCCAACCATTGGCCCACCGACCCCGCGAACGCGCCGGAAGCTCAGTACCTGATCTACACGCCCGAAGGGGTCGCCACCTGCGAATTCGGCGAATGCGCTCCCGAAGAATTCTGCGCCTACCACAGCGAGATCACGGGCATCGGCCCCGAACACAAGGTGGCCGTATACAGCGACTGCCCTACGTTTCCGAATGCGACTCCGGTCAGGCGCCCTCCGGGGTGGGCGGCAACAAGGACGCGGATGGCACGCTCGATTCGGAGATCCACGAGATCGTGGAGTCCGCCACCGACCCCGAACCCCCCACCGGCTACACCGACAAGAACGGCGAAGAGGTCGCCGACAAGTGCACGGGGCCGATCGTCGAAGAACAGCCCGAGGTCTACGGCGCCCCGCTCGGTGGCAGCCTCGGCGAAGGCACCGCCTTCAACCAGCTGATCAACGGCCACAGCTACTACACACAGCAGATCTGGAGCAACGCGCCGACGGCGACGCCAGCGAAACCTGGCGAACCGGCCGGTTGTGCCGCACGGATAGGCCCGACCCCGTCGTTCACAGCCCCCGCGAGTGGCGAAACCGGCCATCCGATCGACTTCGATGGCAGCGGCTCATATGACATCAGCGCGCCGATCGCAACCTATGAATGGAGCTTCGGTGACGGCTCGCCGCCCGACACCACCAGCGGCGCCGACCCCGTCCACTCCTACAACCAGCCCGGAACCTATCAGGTCTCGCTCACCGTGAGCGACAGTTACGGCAGCGCCGACGCCTCCACTCAGACGCAGCCGATCACGATCACCGGCGCGGCGGTGGGAGCGCCCAGCGCCGGAACGACACCCACCAGCGCGCAGGGAGCCAAACCGGTGGTGACCCCCACCGCCAGGCAGAAGAAGCTGGCGCGGGCGATCAAGGCATGCAGGAAGCTCAAGAAGAGGAAACGCGCTCGCTGCATCGCGGCGGCCAAGAACGCTTCGCGCCAGCGAAAACGAAACGCAGGAGGTCGTAGTGAGCCGGGCTGTTTGACGGAGCCGTCGAACCTGGACTGGCTCATAGGTCCGGCCTTGCTTGGCGAGCGCAACCGCCAGGCCGCGGGGTACCCGGGCGACCGAAGGGCGGGTGGACGAGGACCGAGCCGCTCGCCACCTAGTTGCTGGCGCAGCTCGACACCCTCGCGAGCAAGCTCATCCAGCGCCGACAGGAGTGAGATCGCAGCTGATCCAGGGATCTCCCGAGGCCGGATCGACGCTCCTAGACTCCACGCATGAACCAGCTCCCTTCATCGCCTCTCGCCGATTTGCAGACCCCCGACGAGATGGCGCTCCTCTTCAATTCGATCGGCTTCGGCGGCCGGATGGACCCGAGGACGCCGCGCGCTTTCAGATGAGCGTCATTGCGGACGCGACCCTGGTCGGAGACGTACCGTTGGACATCAGGGAGAATTTCGAGCGCGCCCGTCAGCTTCACATGTACGGGGTGCTTCAGTACGAATTCTTCACGGTGGCCTCCGAGTACTCGCTCTTGGTACTAGCCCCGATCCTTCATGACGAAACCGCGCCCCGGGTCACCCAGGGCGCGGTTTCGTCCGTCTGAAGCGGGATTCTGCGGGTGTCAAAGCTCGCAAAAACCGCTCAGGAGGATCACCATGAAGGTGCAGCGCGATGGCCGCAGTTTCACCGTAGATGTGACGGCGGACGGAGAGGGTGTGGTCTCCCACGCCGGCGCGGCATTGATCGCCGCGGCGGCTGATGAGATCGGGTTGACGGAGGCGCTGTCTGAGGGCCTTGCGCCGATGCGCGAACGGCGCGGAGTCCATGACCCAGGGCGGGTGGTGCGAGACCTCGCGGTGATGCTCGCCCAAGGCGGTGAGCACCTCGCCGACCTGCGCGCGGTGCGCGACTAGGAGCCGCTCTTCGGGGCGGTCGCCTCCGATGCCACCGCCTGGCGCACGGTCGAGGCGATCGCCCACGACCCCGAGCTGCTCGGCGCGCTTCGCGGAGCCCGCCGAGCAGCGCGCGAGCGCGCCTGGGCGGCAGGCGCGGAGCCCGACGGGCCGCTCTTCATCGACCTCGACCCGACGCTGATCGAGGCCGCCTCTGAGAAGCAGGGCGCCGCACCGACGTTTAAGGGCGGCTTCGGCTTTCACCCGATGCTCGCCTTTCTGGACCGCCCCGGCGACGCCTGCGGCGGCGAGCCGCTGGCAGGCGCTTTGCGCCCTGGCAACGCCGGCTCCAACACCGTGGCCGATCAGATCGCGGTCGCCGAAGAGGCGCTCGAGCAGCTGCCGGCAGACATCGCCTCCAGCTCGGAGATCGTCCTGCGCTGCGACTCCGCCGGCGCCACCCACGGGTTGTTGGATTGGGCGCGCGAGGGCCGCATCGGCTTCTCGGTCGGCTTCGATCTGACCGAGCCGGTGCGCGAGGCGATCGCCCAGATCCCAGATCATTGCTGGGTCCCGGCGCTTGCCCAGGATGGAAGCGCGCGCGAGAACGGCGAGGTCGCCGAGGCGACCGAGCTGATCGACCTGGAGGGCTGGCCGCAGGGCTCGCGGCTGATCGTCCGCAGAGCGGCCCCACCCCGGCGCCCAGCTCTCCTTTACCGACTCTGACGGCCACCGCTTTCAGGCGATCCTCACCGCCCGCAGAGGAGACGCCGTTTGCCTTGAGTGCGAACATCGCGCCCGCGCTCGCTGCGAGGACCGGATCCGCTGCGCCAAGCAGATGGGCCTGGAGCTGCTCCCCTTCGGCGACTTCGAGATGAACGCGGTCTGGCTGGAGCTGGTGCTGATCGCCGGGGCCCTGCTCGCCTGGACCGACATCCTGCTCCTGCGCGGCGAGCTCTCGGGCCTTGAGCCCAAGCGGCTGCGCTACCGGGCCCTGCACACGGCCGGGAGGCTCGCCTTCCACGCTCGCCGCGCGACCCTGCGGCTGGAGCGCCGCTGGCCTTGGGCGGAGGAGCTCGCCGCTGCCTTCGCGCGGCTTTACGAGCTGCCGGCGCCGGCCGGCTGAGAGCGGGCCGGCGCTCCGACGGAGCGGCGCCTCCCCCTACGTCAACTTGCTGCACCAAGCCGGCCTTGGCCTGCGCGCAGAAGACCACGCGGCGCCGTCCTCAGGCTCCGCCGAGCTGTCACACGTCACCGGCCGGTGCGCGCCGGCATCCACACACTCCTTCTTACCCGTCGACGTTACTCGCGGGCGCTTGGTGAATGATTGGGGCTAGCCAGCGGCGCCGAAGTGGCCCGCGAGGCGACGGGATCCTTCTAGCCCAGCCCTTAAGTCTCTGGCAAATCGTCGAGCGACCTGACGAAGGGGCGACTGACGCACTTGAACCGGCTGCGCCGATTCGGGCACATCTCCCCAGATATCCTGGGCAGGGCGACCTGAGAGGACAGCCCCGACGCCCGGATAACCCGGCCATATGTAGATCGGGCACAACGGAATCTTGTCGAAATAACGCCGGAGCGCTACGATTCCCTCCATGAGCACCGCCTACGCCGAAGAGGCCATCCTCGTCCACGACACCGGTCATCTCTCCGATCGCGAGATCGCTCGCGCCACCGGAGCGGCGCCCAGCACAGTGCGCGAGTGGCTTTCTCGCCGCAGCGCGCCGAGCGGTTCACGTGCCGAGCGGCTGGTCGAGCTCTCATCGCTGGTCGAACGCCTCACCCGCGTCATTCGTCCTACCTACATCCCAGTGTGGCTGAACAAGCCGATCTCCGCCCTCGACGACGACAAGCCGATCGAGCGGATCGCAGCCGGCGACTACCGTGCAGTCGCGCGGCTGATCTCCGGCCTCGAAGACCCCGGCGCCGTCTGAGGTGGGCGCCGGCGTCGCGGCGATCGCCGTTCGCGGCCTCTGGTTCAAGCACACCTTCCCGGGCTCCGCACCACTGCCTGAGCGCGAGCCGGCACCGGACAACCGCTGGCAGCGCGGCGACGTAGTCGACGCGCTCTACCTCGCCGAGAGCGAGGAGACCGCGTGGGCCGAGTGGTATCGACACTTGGCCGAGCGCATGATCCCACCGCTCGCTCAGATGCCTCGCGAGCTTTGGAGATGGAGGGTCGATGTCGAGGTCGCCGACCTCTCCACGCCCGAGCGACTCGCCGCAGCGGGCCTTTCGCCCCCAACCCCGGGTCGCCACTCATGGCAGCCGTACCAGCGTCTCGGCGAGCGACTCTGGAAAGAGGGCTGGTCAGGGTTGGTCGCACCGAGCGCCGCGCGGCCCACCGGCCGGATCCTCTGCCTCTTTCGCGATGAAGGCGTGCCATCCGGTACCGAGCCTCTCTCTCCACCTCGGCAGATCGCGGAGCCCCCTCCTCCTCCGATCGGCCTGCAGACATAGCCGACACGAAGCCGATCGTCCCTCCTGCCGGGGGCCCAATCGGGGGCCCAAACTGAGAGAACCTGAGAGCACCTGAGGTAACCTGAGGGCGCTTCAGAACACCACACAAGCCTGAGGTGACGTCGATCGGTCGGGTTGAGGGCCTTGTAAACAGCAATGTTTGTGGAGGTTCGAATCCTCTCAGCCGCACTGAATAACTCCCTGGAAATCAAGGTGTTCTTGTAAGCGTTCAGTTGCCTCTCTTAGGCGAGAGTGGAACGCCGAGGGATTCGGGGTAGGAGCCGCGGATCAGGCCAACAGCGGAGCGGGATCGCCGCGAACCCGGGCGTCGAGCACCTCGGCCAGGTAGGCGAACAGAGAGCGGTGCTGCAGCCGACAGGTGGCCGAGGCAGAGAGCAGCCGCTGAATGGTGGCCTCCCCCCGCTCGGACTGACTGCCGAGCGAGAGCTTGCGGTAGATGACCGGACCGCGCAGGGCACGCTCGGCTCGGTTGTTGGTCGGCTCCACCCCCTCGACCTCGACAAAGGTCCAAAGCGCTGGCCAGATTTTCAGCAGGTTCTTGCAGAAGCCCCAGGTGAGCTTGTTGCGCCGGCCTTTGGAGCCGCGCTTTAGGACCTAGCCCTATAGGGCTAGATCCTAAGTGTGTTGATTTTACACGAGGCCTCGTAGTGAGGCACTATCCACCGCTTATTCGCTACGACAAAATTTTATCGCATAAAAGGGATCGGGTAGCTGCTCGTCAGCACGCTTACTGATCTCGTTTGGAGGCGGATAGGATCAGCTTCCAAGCTCGTCGCTCATTGACAACGTTGCGCAGCTCGTCCTCGATCAGGCGAATGCACTCTACCGCTACTGACCGGAAGTGGACGTTGGAGAGCGGCTGTTAGGTAGACGACGCGAAGGCATGCAGCGCTTTAAGCGGAAACGACCAGCTCGCGCTTCGGCGCCCGACTGGACTTCGAGTCGGGCGCCTCATCCTGAAAGCCATAGACGAGGTGGGTGTCGAGCGCCCTGGCGAGCTTTCGCATCGTCGCGAAGCTGAAGCGGTGCTGTCCGCTCTCGAGGCGGGAGATCACGGAATGGCTCGTCCCCATCCTCTTAGCCAGCTCCTCTTGGGTGAGGCCGAGCTGCATCCGCTTGCGGATCACCAGGCGGGCGAACTGCTCATAGGGCTGCTGCTCTTCGAGTGCGGCTCTGTACGCGGCGCTCTTGCGAGCTCGCTTCTCCATGCCCTCTGCGTGGGAGGTTCCGATTGGCGAGTGGTTCCTAGGGGCCATTTCCGTCCGATCTCGTTGACAAGCCTAAATCGCACTTTAGCAAAACTGCTAAGACCATCGGAGGGGTCAGGGCGCGTCCTGACCAGCGGCACGGGGCGGCCTGCGAGGCTGCGCGTCCATTCGAGCTTTGAAGTCCTGCCAGCGCTGCTTGGCGATCTCGATCTCCGAACGAGGGACGGACTTGCTCGTCTTGCGGATCATGTGCAGCAGGACGAAGAGGTTCCCCGATCTTCGGTAGAGAATCCGGTAGTGGGCGCGGCCGTAGTGGCACCGGAGCTCACGCAGTGGGCCATCGATCTGCGAGGTGTGCGGGAAGGGCAGTGGCGGGTCGTCGTTAGCCAGCCCGTTAAGGCGGTCGATCTGCAGATCGACAGTCATCCGCTTGGTCGCCGCCGCCTCAGTCTCCCCCACGCTCGGGTTCTTCTTCCGCGACTCAAGCGGGAACTCGCGGTCGAGGAACTCGGCGACGGGCTCGACGCCATCCGGAGCGCGGTAGTAGACGGCCTGGGTCGCCATGGGGCGACCCTATCCAGATCTCTCGACAGCCAGCGAGGGCGGAACGGGTCGCTCATGCGCTCGTGGATCGAGTATTTACGCGGGGGCCCAATCTGGGGCCCAAACTGAGAGAACCTGAGAGAACCTCAGGTAACCTGAGAGCACTTCAGAACACCACACAAGCCTGAGGTGACGTCGATCGCTTGGGTTGAGGGCCCTGTAAACAGCAATGTTTGTGGAGGTTCGAATCCTCTCAGCCGCACTAGAGAACTCCCTGGAAATCAAGGTGTTCTTGGCAGTATAGCTGCAACTATACTTGGAAACAAAGTGTTTCAATAGGGTCTATTTCTTGTTCATTTTGTGCCTACTACAGGCAGCGCAAGGTTTTCGGCCTCGCGATGCTAAGTCTCGATGGTGGCGGCTTCGAAGGCCGACATCGCGAGTCCAAGCTCGAGATGCCGCGCGAAGAATCGGGGCAGGCTCGTGCGCGCGGCTCGTGCCTAGGTGGAAGCCTGTGACGCCGCTTGCGATGCGGTCGAGCACAACCCGAGGAGGTGGCGAGCCGGGTGCTGGCGGCGCGCGAACGCGTCCTCGCCGCTACCGGGTAGGGAATCGTGAGGCCTCTCACAGAGATCCGTAGCTTCCCCCGTTTCGGACAAGCCGATCCGGCCCTACTCTTCTCCCGTGGCTGAACAGTCGACGCCGTTCGAGGTGAGGACGGCGACCCTCCACGGGCACCCGCTGACCTACGCCGAGGCCGGCAGCGGGTCCGTCTTGCTGCTGATCCACGGGATGGGAGGCACGTTTGAGAACTGGGGGGCGGTGATCGAGCCACTGGCCCGCAGCCACACCGTGATCGCCCCCGACCTTCCCGGCCACGGCCAGTCGGCTCCCGGTGGCGGCGATTACTCCCTCGGAGCTCTCGCCACCGTCCTGCGCGACCTGCTGGCGACGCTCGGCCACGATCGGGCAACGCTGGTTGGCCACTCCTTAGGCGGCGGCATCGCGATGCAGTTCGCCCACCAGTTCCCGGAGGTCGTCGAGCGCCTTGTGCTGGTCTCCAGCGGTGGTCTCGGGCCGGAGGTCAGCCTCGTCCTGCGCGCCGCGGCGCTTCCCGGAGCCAATCTGTTCATAGCCGCGACGGCGGAGGCTGGCAACCGGGTCGGCTCGGCGCTCGGTCGCGGCCTGGCGGCGGTCGGCCTTCGCCCCAACGCAGATGTCGCCGAGGTCGCGCGTGGATACGCCTCGCTGTCTGACCCTGAGCGACGGGCGGCGTTCCTCGCGACCCTGCGCTCAGTGGTCGGCACCCGCGGCCAGCGGGTCGATGCGGAGGACCGCCTCTACCTTGCCGAGTCCTTGCCGGTATTGATCGTCTGGGGCGAGCGCGATCCGATCATTCCCGTCAGCCACGGCCGCCACGCCCACGAGGCGATCACCGACAGCCGACTCGTCGTCTTCGAGGGTGTCGGCCACCTACCCCAGCTCGAGGAGCCGGGTCGCTTTGTCGCCACGCTGGAAAGCTTCCTCGCCGAGACCGAGCCCTCCCTATTTGACCCTGAGGAGTGGCGGGACCGGCTTCGGGTCGGGACGGCTGGGACCCAGCTTTAGCTCCCTCCCACGACATGAGGTCCGCTTTCCTCGCACGATGCGCTCCTTTTCGCTCACCCGACTTGAGCACCGGTGGCATGCATGCGACGGGTTCCGCTACTGTCTGGCCGCCGATGTCACCGATCCATGCAGGGGATAAGCCACTCACGAGCGGTGCGGAGGTGGCTCAGCTCGTCTGCGAGGCTTGCCACGAGGTCGTCGACCCTGACGATCAGAGCGCCGTCCAGGCCTTTGTCCAGGTCGATCTGAGCGGCTCCGGAAGCTACAACGACACGATCGACGGTCGCCCCGTTTACTTTCATGAGCGCTGCTTCCCCCACGGCGAGCGGCGCTACCGGCAGTCGTCCTAGTCGCATTTGGATGACGCGCGTAGGGGCACCGGGCGCGCCCGTCGAAGATCACCGCGCGCCGACACCGGCGCGACGCTCGCCGGCCTCTCGCGTGAAGTGCGCGGCGCGGAGGCGGTGGCCGCTCAGGCGCGCAGCTTCTCCCGGCTCGACGTGGTCGTGCGGCCGGCGCTCGTCAACGGCGCCGCGGGCGCCGTCGCCACGCGCGGCGGAAAACCCTTCTCGATCATGGGCCTGACGATCAGGGACGGCAGGATCGCCGAGGTGGACATCCTCGCCGACCCCGAGCACCTGAGCCGGTTGGACCTGACCGTGCTCGACGACTGAGGGCGCCCACCCTGCCGGCTCCGGCTCCTCGGCGTCGGGGCCTGTCGGGACAGGCCCTGTCGATTTAGCCTTCTCCCGTTCGTCGAATGGGTAGAGGCAACCCACGAGCGAAGGAAATGGTCATGCGATTCATGATGCTGATGTACCCGGGAATCGACACCGATGCCGAGAGCTGGGAGCCGAGCGTCGAGGACGTCGCGGCGATGGGCAAGTACAACGAAGAGCTGGACAAGGCCGGGGTGCTGCTCTCCCTCGACGGCCTGCGCCCGCCTGCCGACGGCGCCAGGGTCAGTTTCGGCGGCGCCGCGCCGACCGTCACCGACGGCCCCTTCGCCGAGGCCAAGGAGGTCGTCGGCGGCTACTGGCTGATCCAGGCCTCCTCCAAGGAGGAGGCGGTCGAGTGGGCCACCCGCTGCCCAGCCAACGAGGGGGACTTCATCGAGGTGCGTCGCGTCTTCGAGATGGAGGACTTCCCCGAGGACGTGCGGAAGGCAGCCGAGCTCGCGGAGAGGCCGTCCGAACAGGCGTGAGCGGCAGCGAGCCAAGCCGCGCCGTCGAGGCCGTCTGGAGGATCGAGTCGGCGCGGCTGATCGCCGCCTTGGCGCGGATGACCGGCGACGTCGGCCTCGCCGAGGACTTGGTGCAGGACACGCTGGTGACGGCGCTGGAGCGGTGGCCGGAGTCGGGCGTCCCGGAGAGCCCGGGCGCCTGGCTCATGGCCGCCGCGAAGAACCGGGCAATCGACCTGGCGCGACGCGGCAAGCGCTTCGAGGAGCGCCGCGAGCAGCTCGCCCGTGAGGCGGGCCTGCGGATGGCGATGGACGCGGCCGAGCGCGAAGCGGCTGCCGAGGGCCTCGGCGATGACCTGCTCGCCCTGATCTTCGCCTGCTGCCACCCTCTGCTCTCGAGCGAGGCGCGGGTGGTGCTGACCCTGCGCGCGCTGGGCGGCCTCAGCACCGAGGAGATCGCGCGGGCGTTCCTCATCTCCGAGGCGGCCGTGGCGCAGCGAATCGTGCGGGCGAAGCGCACTCTGAAGGAGGCGCGCGCCCCGTTCGAGGTCCCGCAGGGAGAGGAATTGGACGAGCGCCTGCCCTCGGCGCTCGAGGTGATCTACCTGATCTTCAACGAGGGCTACGCGGCGACCGCCGGCGAGAGCTGGATGCGGCTCGACCTCTGCGAGGAGGCGCTGCGGCTGGGGCGGGTGCTCGCCGGCCTGGCGCCACGTCAGCCCGAGGCGCACGGCCTGGTGGCGTTGATGGAGATCCAGGCCTCGCGGGCGCGGGCGCGGGTCGGCCCCGGGGGCGAGCCGGTGCTGCTGCTCGAGCAGGATCGGGCGCGCTGGGACCCGCTGCTGGTGCGCCGCGGCCTTGCGGCCCTGGAGCGAGCCGAAAGGCTCAGCCGCGGCGCCTTCGGCCCCTACACCGTGCAGGCTGCGATCGCCGCCTGCCACGCGAGGGCGAGGAGCGCAGCGGAGACCGACTGGGGGCGGATCGCCGCCCTCTACGACATCCTCGCTCAGCTCATGCCCTCCCCCGTGGTCGAACTCAACCGCGCCGTCGCCGTCGGCATGGCCTACGGCCCCGAGGCTGGCCTGGAGCTTGCCGACGCCCTGGTCTCCGACGGACAGCTCGACGGCTACCACCTGCTCCCCAGCGTCCGCGGAGACCTGCTCGCCAAGCTCGGCCGACCTGGCGAGGCTCAAGCCGAGCTCGAGCGGGCCGCCGCGATGACCGAGAACGCGGCTGAGCGCGAGTTGCTGCTGGCGCGGGCGAGGGAGCGCGGCGAGGACCGGTCACGGTGAGGGCCGGTGGCGCCGTCCGCGCGGGTCGTCGCCACCGGCCGGCGTCTCGTGCCTCTCAGAGACGATAGTCAAGGTCACGACCGAGCTTCCGATCGCGGCGGAGGCCGCCTGTGAGCTGACCCAAAAGCCCGCCGTCTTCCGTCACGTCGTCTGGCCCGTCTTCACTATCGGAGCCGTTCCGGACCACTTGGAGGAAAGCGAGGAAATCAGCGCCCGCCTCTACTTCCTCAGCTTCATCCCCGCCTGGACCCACCACCTGAAGCTGGTCTCGGCCGGGCCGCGCGAGATTTATTCCAACGAGCATGGCGGGCCGGTCTCGACCTGGAACCACCGCCTCACCTTCGAGCCGACGTCCGAGTCCAGCTGCCACTACACCGACGAGGTCGAGATCGAGGCCGGGCTCTCGACTCTCCCCATCGTCCTCTTCGCTCACCTCGTCTACCGCTGGCGCCAGCGCCGTTATAGCCCTGGATCAGGTTCGTGCCGGTGCGCCGCAGCGGGCGCGAGTCGGGGTCGGTGGTGTTGATCTTGGCCTTCTGCAGAGCGTCCTTCGCCGGCGGGGAGGGCTTGCGGCCGGTCAGCTTGCGCCCGTGCTCTGCCTCCCAGGCCGCGCGGCGGGCCAGGTGCTCCTCGTGGGCCGCCATCTCGGCGGCGTGACCGGCCTCGAGTTCTTCGCGGCAGCGGCGCAGGCGTTCGCGGTAGGAGCGGCGGTCGCTGAGCTCGGCGGGCAGCTCATCGCCCCGGGCTTCGCCCAGCTCGGCGTCCTCGCGCTCGTCGGTCGCAGCTGCCTCCTCCTGAAGCGATGAAGAAGTGCCGGCGAGTCCGTTACACCACAACTCGCGACTTGACTCGTGCCTTGGCGGGCCAGCAGGCCCTCCAGCGGTGCAAAGGGGAGTACGCAACGGATATGCGCTCAACAAAGCGGGCCGCGCTTAGCGCGGGCTGCGGCGTTCGCGTGAGAGTGCTTCTCATCCCCATCCGTTGGACAGAACAGCGATTGCGGATTTATGGTCGGTCCATGAACGACTCCGAGCACAACATCCATGCTGGCCACGAGCATCGGCACGGCCCCGGCTGCGGGCATACCGCCATTCAGCATCAGGGCCACGTGGACTACCTACACGACGGACATCTGCACCATCCGCACGGCGACCACGTAGACGAGCACGCGCTTGAGGTCGGGACGGAGAACCCCGCCGGCTGCACCCCCGAGCACGACTGCGGCGAGCACGACTCCTCCCACGTGCATGGCGCGGACTGCGGACATGAGCCGGTCCCTCACGGCGGCCACGTCGACTATTTGGTGGCGGGCCATCTGCATCATCCGCACGACGGGCACTGCGACGATCACGGCGCCGTCGCCATACAGAGCTGAACCACCCATACCCGACGCCTGCGGTAGATGGGAGCCACTCTCATCTACGGTAGGCTTCGGGGGTGGACGCGACGCTCAGAGATCGTTGGCTTGAGCGGGCCGAGCAGCGGCTCGCTGGCGCTGGTTTGCGGGCCGGTGCCGCGCGTACCGCTGTTGTCGATCTGCTGGCGCGAGAGGGCCAGTGCCTGCTCAGCGCTCAGGAAGTCACCGATCGGCTGCGCCCCAAGGGCGTTGGGTCGGCGGCGTCGGTCTATCGGGTTCTTGATGAGCTGTTCGAGCTTGGCTTGCTGCACCGGCTAGACGGACGGGACGGCATCGCACGGTATGAGATTGCCGATCCCGAGCGCCATCACCACCACATCGTCGATGAGCACACCGGCGAAGTGCGTCCCTTCACCGACGAGAGCCTGGAGGAAGCGATCGCAGCGGTCGGCGAGCGCCTGGGCATGAGGCTCACAAGCCATGAGGTGATCCTGCGCGGTGTCCGAGGACGCTCGACAACCTCAGGCGACTGATCGATAGGACGGCACGCCGTCCTGAGCCCACGCTTCGGGGTTACGCTGGACTAAGCGGCTTGCGCCTGGCCGTCCGTCTGTTGCGCGCTGCCGCCCACAAACGCCCGAGCGCGTAGGAGGCGGCGCTCGCGCTGCCGACGAAGAACCCGACCGGGTAGTCGGTTTCATAGGAGGCGGCGATTGCGAACCATACGATCAGCAGCGCGAATGCCACCGACAGGCCCATCGCCACGAGCGGGCGGTCGGTGAACGAGCGAGCGGCGGCGGGCGCGCCGATCATCAGACTGAAGATCAACAGCGTCCCGACAACGGGCACGGTCATCGCGGTCGCCAGCGCGAGGACGACGAGGAACAGCATCTCCATGCGGAAGCTACTCACGCCGCGCGCCTCGCCGACCTCCGGGAGGACCGAGGAGAGCATCAACGGACGGTAGAGGACGGCGATCGCGAGGACGCACAGGAGGCCGAGGATCGCCGTAGGGGCGATGTCGTTGCTCGAGATGCCGAGGACCTCCCCGAACAACAGCGAGTAGACGGCTGGTGCGTACTCTTCGCTGAAGCTGAGGAACAGAGAGCCGAGGCCGAGCATCATCACGAGCGCGAGCGCGGTCGCGACGTCGTGGCGTCCCCTACGGCCAAGCACTCCGATGCCGAGCGCGCCGGCGAGCGAGAAGACACCGAGCCCGAGAAGCGTGCTCACCCCGATCAGGCTCGCGCCGGCCGCGCCAGCGAAGGATCCATTGGGGATCGCGTGCGCGGCGAACGCCGAACCCCTGAGGACGGTGAAGAATCCGACGACCCCGGCGACGACCGCGACGATGCTCGCGACCTCCCAAGCATTGACCATGAACCCGGAGAACACGGCCTACCGACTCTCCCGGGCAGCGGCCTCGGCCGGCAGGGCGTCGCGCTGGTCTTCTGAGCGATGTCTGCGGCGGCGCTCGGGCAAGCCGGAGAGAAGGTAGAGCACGAAGACGATGCTCACGACGAAGAAGCTGATGGGCCACCCGTGCCCGGAGGGTGGCCATTCGAAGCTGTCGTAGGCGAGCACGATCCCGAGCCACATCGCGCCGATCCCGATCCCGGCGGCCGTGAGCATCGCCATCAGCGGCCGCTTCGTCAGGCGCAGCGCGCTCGCGGCCGGGCCGACGAGCAGCGCGGTGCCGAGGATCGAGCCGATCGTGATCGCCGCCAGCGCGGCCGCGAGCGCGAGCGCGAGCAGGTAGAGAGTCCCGATCGTGCGGACGGCTATTCCGCGTGCGGCTGCCATCTCGGGGCTGACCGTGGCGAGCAGCAGCGGACGGTAGAGCACCAGGACCAGCCCGAGCACGAGCAGGCTGAGGAGCATGATCAGCGGGACGGTCGAGCGCGTGATCGCGAATGCCGAGCCGAACAGGATCGTGACGGTCGCGCCGGTGGTGCTCTGTTCGGTGGTGGTGAGGTAAAGGAACAACGCAGCGAGGCCGATCGAGGCGCCGAGCACGATCCCGGTGGCGAGGTCCCGACCGCGGGTGCGCTGGATACCGATCGCCTCCATCGCGCCGGCCGCCAGCAGGTTGGCGACCACGAACCCCCACAGCGGGCCGACGCCGGCCAGGAACGCGCCGGAGCCCCCGGTGGTGCCGATGTCGCCGAACGCCTCACCCGCGAACGACTGGCCACGCATGACGGTGAACACGCCGACCGCCCCGGTGACGATCGCGACGAGCGTTCCCACGCCGAGGGCGATGTGGACGGCTTCGCTGCCGAAGAACCCCGGGGCTAGGATCGCTGCCACGAGGGGGCTCACGAGACCACCGTCGTCCTCCGGGAACGCGCCCTCGTGCCCAGCGAGATCCGTCTCCTCACCGGCGCCCGCCACGATCAGAACACGCCCGTGGACGTTCAGCACGTCGACGTGGTGGCCGTAGAGCCTGCTGAGCACGTCGGCGCGCACAACCTCATCGGTCGTGCCGCTGACGGCGCGGCCGGCGGCGAGGTAGACGATACGGTCCATCACTCCGAGCAGAGGGTTGATCTCGTGCGCTGAGATCAGCACCGCGATTTCCTGCTCCCGTGCGATCCTCGCGAGCAGCCCGACGACCTCGTGAGCGCTACGCAGATCCAGGTTCGCCAACGGCTCGTCCAGAAGCAGCAGGCGAGGACGGCCGATCAGCGCGTGCGCGATCAAGGTTCGCTGCTGCTCCCCGCCGGAGAGGCGGCCGACGCGGGTGTCGGCGAACCGTCCGGCGTCAACCGCCTCGAGCATCTCCTCGACCAGTGCGCGGCGCACTCGGGAAGGCCGGGGCACCCCCAGGCGGTGCGCGTCGAGACCGAGGCCCACGAGATCCCTCGCCCTGAGAGGCAGGTCCGGGTCAAGCAGGAACTTCTGCGGAACGAAGCCCACCTGCCGGTGTCTTCCGGCGCGGGAGCGTCCTGCGATGAGGACGTCTCCCGCGCTCGTGGCCTGCAGGCCGAGGATCACGCGGAACAGGGTCGTCTTGCCCGCCCCGTTGGATCCGATCAGCCCGGTGAACTCGCCGGGCGCGATGTCGAAGCTCACCCGGTCGAGGATCGTGCGACCGGACAGCCGCACTCCCACGCCCTGCACCTGGAGGATGCTCTGGCTCACCGGAGGAGCACCCGGTTCACAGTTTTTCGGTCGAGACGTGTTCAGAGACCGCCTTTTCCAGGGCCTTGACCTCAGCCTGCATCCACGACTGGTAGTCATAGCCGGGGGTCGGCATCGTCCCGTACACCCCGACCACGGGAATTCCCGCGCTCTTCGCCGCCTTGACGAACGATTCGGTGAGCGAGTCCGTGACCTGCTGGTTGTGGACGAATATCTTGACCTTGTGCCCGGAGAACAGGCTGTTCTGGAGGCTCACGTTCTGCGGCGCGGGGTCGGTGCCGTTCATGATGTCCGCCTGCAGACTGAACGGCGTCAGGTTCTTGATCCCGGCCGCTTCGAGCATGTAGTCCGCGACCGGCTCGGTGGTCGCGACCGTCGTGTTCGGATAACGCTTGCTGAATTCCTTCAGCGCCTTGTACCACGGCTGCAGCGATGCTTCGAACTTCTTGGCGTTTTCCTGGAAGTAGGCCGCATGAGCGGGGTCAAGGGCCGACAGGTCGCTGACCAGTGCCTTGGCCACCGCCGGCATCGTTTCCGGCTTGTACCAGAGGTGCGGGTTGGGAGTCGATTCCGGCAGGCCGAGCAGCTGCTGCACGTTGATGACCTTCCGCGAAGAGTCAGGTGAGGCCGACGCGATCTTTTTCATGAAGGTGTCATAGCCCACACCGTTTTCGATCAGCAACTTCGCGCCCGAGACAGCCTGCGCTGTGCTCGCGCTCGCCTCATACGTGTGGGGGTCGGTGTTCGGGTTGCTCTCGATAGCCGTGGCCTTCACGTACTTGCCGCCGATCTGTTCGAGCACATTCGCGTACTCGTTCTCCGCCGCAACAGCCGTGATCGGAGCGCTCGAGCTGGCGCCGGCTGAGGTAGTCGAGCCCGCTGCCGAGGAGGACGAGGACGAGCTGCCACCGCATCCCGCGACCAGGAACACGACCAGCAGCATCGCTACAGGCACAGCAAGAACACTGAAACGGGGCAGAGAACTTCGTGCGGCGATCTTCATTGGCAGACCTCGATCAGATGGTGGATGACGTCCACGACGCTGGCCCGAGCGCGGGCGGGAGACACCCTAACATAGTATTGAGTCTGATTCTTACCTGTCCGGAGGGAGGCTGCCGGGGTGTGTCGTGAGAGATGGATCGTGTCCGTCTTGGAGGAGCTACGGCGCGCTGGCCATCAACACAGCTCCCACGTCTGCGGGTGCTGCACGCTCTCGCGGGCGCTGAGCGTCCCATCACCGCACAAGAACTCGAGAACCAGCTGCGGGCATCGACGCCGGTAGCGCGGGGCACGATCTACCACGCCCTGGAGCTGCTTGATCGCCACGGCTTCGCATACCGCCTGGAGCTCGCGGGCTCTTTGGATGCCGATCATCTCCATCGCCGTTGCGGCGAGGAGGTCAATGACGACGAACCCCCACAGCGGCCCCACGCCGAGCAGGAAGGCTCCTGAGCCTCCGGTGGCCCCGGTGTCACTGAAGGCGTGCCCAGCGAAAGACTGCCCGCGCATGACGGTGAAGACGCCCACGACGCCGCACATGACCGCGACCAGTGCCCCCACGCCGCAGGCGATACGCACTGCGTCGCTCTCGAAGAAGCCGGAGGCGAACAGCGAACCGAGAGGACCGCTCACGACGCCATCCGGGCTGCCGTCGAGGGGGCACACCCGTCGAGTCTGAGCTCGCGCAGGGAGAATTGCACCACCCCACCATAACATAAGATTGAGTCTGATTCCTACTAGTGACCTGAGTCGTTAGTTCCTCCTATTGTCGGCGGATCAACGACTCAGATCACTAGGAGGATCCTTCTAAGCGAGCCATATGTCGGGCCCCGCTCCTGACGACGGTTGGCACCTGCAACGGGCGCGGTGTTTGCGACCGGGGGTCTAGTTCTGGCAGGCGTTGCAGTCGCCGCGGAGGATCACCTCGTGGTCGTGGGTGCGGAACCCGAGACGACGGGAGAGTCGGTCGATCGAGCGCTCCAGGTCGCTGTCGTCGAAGGGGACGAGGTTGCCGCAGGAGTCACAGAGCAGGTGGTGATGGTGCGCGCCGCCCGGGTCCACCAGCTCGTAGCGTGCGCTCGCGTCGCCGAGCTCCAGTCTCGCGACGAGCCCTCGCTCCTGCAGCAGCTCGAGGATGCGGTAGATGCTCGCGCGGGCGACCCGCCTGCTGCTCGCGCGCAGGTGATCTTCGATCTCGAGCGCGCTCAGTGCGCATGACTGCTCGGCGAGCAGGTTGATGATCGCGTTGCGCGCGCCACCGCTTCGGTGCCCGGCCTGGTTGAGCACTGCGCGGGCGTGCTCGGCCCACTCCGATGCATTTCCGTTGGTAGACATGGTCTCATATCCTAGCGCGCGTTAATAAGACAAGAGTAGGACTTTTTCTTGTTAGGGTGAGGGTGAGTTTCCTCGACCCGCCGATCAAGAGCGACCCGCAGGCCCTCGCTCGCGTGCGGGGGTGGGCGCGAGAGTTGTGGAGGCTCGGTGAGGAGGTCAGTGGTGGTCAGCGAGCTGCGCTGCTCGCAGCCCGGCTGTCCACCGCTTGAGACGATCGTTCTGATCGCCGCCGAAGGCCGCCCGACGTTTCAGCACAAGTTGCATCTCGCGGCGTCGGAGATCCGCCGTGAGGATCTTCAAGCCCTCTACGCAAAGGAGTCCAGCACATGGCAACCCGTCCGCCCAGAAGACGCCCGTCACCGTGCTGACCGGGTTTCTCGGTTCCGGCAAGACAACCCTGTTGAATCGCATCCTGACCGAGCAGCATGGCTTGAAGATCGCGGTGATCGAGAACGAGTACGGCTCGGGCGTCCGGAGGTCGTGGACTCATCGGGCATCCTGCATTGAGTATCCCCGACCGCTGCTTTCGGCAGCTAAGCGAGCGCGCGGGGCGCCCCTGGCTCAGTGCTGTCGCTCTGGACGATAAGCCGAAACGGCTGATCAGCAATTGGCGGCGCTACGTCAACCAGATCCAGCAGCGCTCCCTGAGCAATCCTGGCTGCTTTATGAGCAGCCGCAGTCCACGGGGGAAACCCTCAATCGTCCCTCAACCCTCGGGCGAGATCAACTCCGCTCCGGGCAGATAGATCGCAACTCGCCGCGGATCGCGGGTGAGCAGCGGCCGCCCCGTGACTGCGGCGTGAGAAGCGATCAGGAAGTCGGCGAGAATCTGCTCACGTGCACCGCCGGCACGACGGTAGGAGGCGTGGGCATGCCCGGCGAGAAAGGCGGCGAGCCGCGGCAGCTCCTCGACGATCAGCTGCTCAGGCAGCGCCGCCTCCAGGTCCTCGATCCGCGAGAAGCGTGGAGCCACCTCGGCCAGGACCACCGCGTTGATCACGATGGGGCCGGTGGCGATCGCCTCGGCCAACGACTCCTCTGACCACTCAAGCCAGCGCTCGTCCTCGGTGAAGACGTCGAGCAGGACGCTGCTGTCGACGAACGTGCCTGGACGGTAGCTCACTTACGAGTGAGCGCCAGGATCTCATCGGTGCTGAGCGCCACGTCGCCAGCGCCGCGCATCGCAGCCACCTGCTTTCGTGCCCGCTCCTCGCCCGTGACGAGCCGCGCGCCCTTGCGATCCAGCTCGAAGCTCACCTCGGTGCCCGGGTGGATGCCGAGCGCTTCTCTGACGGGGAGAGGGATCGTCACCTGGCCCTTCTGCGTGACTCTCATGCAGGTAAGACTAACAGGTAATACCGGCGCGAATCCGAAACCGCACCGCCCCTGAGCTGTCGGCCACTGTGGCGAAGGAGTCATAACACGGGACGGCACCGGACGCGATTCGGTGCGGCCATACACCTCTAGGTGTATTATGGTGGACATGACGCGGACGAACATCGAGATTGATGATCGGTTGGTCGAGAGCGCGATACGCCTCTACCGGCTCCACAGCAAACGCGAGGCAGTTGACCTGGCGCTGCGCCGACTGGTCGGCGAGTCGATGAGCCCGGAGGAGGCGCTCGGGATGGAGGGAGCCGGCTGGGCCGGCGATCTCACGGAGATCCGCTCTCCCGAAGAGATCGCCGAGCGGTGATCCTCGTCGACAGCTCCGCCTGGGTGGAGTTCCTGCGTGCCACCGGCAGTCCCGTTCATCTGCGCCTGCGCTCCGCGCTTAAGGAGAAGGCTGACCTGGCGAGCACCGATGTGGTCGTGATGGAGATCCTCGCCGGTGCTCGCGACAACGCCGACCGCGACCGGCTGCGGCGCCTGCTCTACGGCCTTCGGTTCCTCGTCGTGGAGGGACCTACAGACTATGAGCGAGCGGCCGAGCTATACCGACTCTGTCGCAGTGGAGGCGAGACTCCTCGCAAGCTCACCGACTGCCTGATCGCCGCGGTCGCGATCCGCAACGAGGCCGAGCTGCTGTGCGAGGACACGGACTTCCTTACGATCGCTCGTCATACCAAGCTGCGGCTCGCGCCGGGTTGACGCGAGCGCGGCGAAGTGTTCCTGGAAGGTCTGAGATCGACTTGCCCGTGGGCCCATTCTGGGGCCCAAACTGAGAGAACCTGAGAGCACCTCAGGTAACCTGAGAGCACTTCAGAAACACCACACAAGCCTGAGGTGACGTCGATCGCTTGGGTTGAGGGCCTTGTGGACCGTTAGGTCCGTGGAGGTTCGAATCCTCTCAGCCGCACTAGAAATACCCGGAAATCAAACCTTTTCGGTAAGCGTTCAGTCACCCCGCCTCCCGCATCGCTCAGGCGAACAGTTGACATAAGCAGGCCCCGTACCGGCTGCGGCGAGCCCTGGCGGCATGGACCGCGTCGAGGCCGAGGCGATCTATGACTCCGGGCGCGATGCCTGCGTCAAGGTGTTACTGGCGCTGGCAAACCAGGTGGAGCGCCTCGAAGGCCGGGTCGAGCGACTGGAAGAGGAGGTCAGGGAGCTCCGCCGGGACTCCGCTAACTCCTCACTGCCGCCCTCCACCGAGCCCAGCGCAGGCAAACGCACGTTGCGATGAGGATCATCCAGGCCGGGTTGTTTGAGAGCGAGCGCAGACAGCGGCAGACTTATTTTCAGCTACACAACAAAGTTTTATTTGGCATGGTATAAATTTTTGATGGCTGCCCCAGATTTGATTTCTGCATCGGTGCAGGACTACGCCAAGGCCGTCTATGCGCTCGAGACCCGCGGCGGCGCGGCGGTTTCGACGAACGATCTCGCCGAGCGCCTGGGGGTGACCCCCGGCTCGGTGTCGAGCATGGTGCAAAAACTCGCCGAGGAGGGACTGGTCGAGTATGAGCGTTACCGCGGCGTGCGGCTGACCGAGGAGGGCAGGCGCGTGGCTCTGGAGGTGATCCGCCATCACCGCCTGCTCGAGCTATTCCTCGCCGAGGAGCTCGGAATGCCCTGGGATCGCGTCGATGCCGAGGCGGAGGTGCTCGAGCACGTGCTCTCCGAGGAGCTTGAGGAGCTGATCGCGGCGCGACTCGGCGACCCGACCCTCGACCCGCACGGCGATCCGATCCCGACGGCCGAGTTCGAGATCGACGAGGGCCAGACCCACAGCCTCGACGAGCTAGACGTTGGTGCTGTGGGGCGCTTTGTGCGCGTCTCGGACTCCGACCCGGAGATGCTTCGCTACCTGGCCGAGCACGGCATCACGCTGGGCACTCGACTCGAGGTCAGAGACCGCCAGCCGTTCGGAGGGCCGGTGTTCGTGCGCTTCGGCGAGCACGAGCACCCGATCGGCGGAGAGCTGGCACGGGCGATGCGGATCGAGCCCGAAGAGCACCGGCGGTGAAGCCGGCGCCGGACGATCCGGTCCCCGCGCTTGAGGGCGCCGTCGAGGGCGCCTCGGTAGCGCTACCCGGGGAGCTCGGCGGGACGCTCGCGGACCAGAGCGCGCTCGAGCAGCTGCTGGCCAAGGGTCGCATGCGCGCGACGATCATGATGCTGGGTCCGGCGTTTGTCGCTTCGATCGCTTACGTCGATCCGGGTAACTTCGCCACGAACATCGAAGGTGGCGCGCAGTTCGGCTACCTGCTGCTGTGGGTCGTGTTGCTGGCGAACGTGATGGCGATGCTGATCCAGTACCTCTCAGCCAAGCTGGGGATCGTAACCGACCGCAACTATCCCGAGGTCGTGCGCGAGCGTTTCCCTCGCCCGTTTACGTGGGGCATGTGGGTGCAGGCTGAGATCATGGCGATGTCGACCGACGTGGCCGAGTTCCTAGGCGCCGCGCTCGGGCTGAAGCTGCTCTTCGGCGTGCCGCTGCTCCCCGCCGGCCTGATGACCGGCGTGATCGCGTTCGCGATCCTTGAGCTGCAGACCCACGGCTTCCGCCGCTTCGAGCTGGCGATCACCGCGCTGCTCGGCATCATCTTCGCCGGTTTCCTCTATGAGACGCTGCGCATCGGGCCCTCCACCCACAGCTCGCTGCATGGGCTGCTGCCGAGCCTGCACGGCGTCACCTCGCTCTACCTTGCCGTCGGCATCATCGGTGCGACCGTGATGCCACACGTCATCTACCTGCACTCCGCGCTGACCAAGGGCCGGATGCCTTGCCGCAACGACAAGGAGCGCGGCCGCGTGCTGCGCTTCGAGCGCCTGGACGTGATCATCGCACTCGGCCTCGCCGGCCTGGTCAACATGGCGATGCTCGCCGTCGCCGCGAAGCTCTTCCACACTCCCGCCCTCTCCGGAATCACGACGATCCCTGAAGCCCACGCCCAGTTCGGCCACCTCGTCGGCGGCACCGCCGCGCTCGCGTTCGCGGTCGCGCTACTCGCCTCCGGCGCCTCCTCATCCAGCGTCGGCACCTACGCCGGCCAGGTGGTCATGCAAGGCTTTATCAACGTCCGCATCCCGCTGATGCTGCGCCGCGCGGTCACGATGATCCCCGCCATCGTTGTCCTGGCGATCGGCCTGAACACCACCAGCGTGCTCGTCCTCAGCCAGGTCGTGCTCTCATTCGGCATCCCCTTCGCACTCGTGCCGCTGGTCATGCTGACCAGCCGCCGCGATGTCATGGGGGTCCACGTCAACCGCCGCACCACCACGATCATCGCCTGGAGCGTCGCAGGCATAATCAGCGCGCTGAACGTCTTCCTGCTCTACCAGCAGTTCTTCATGAGCTGAGCGACTTTCTGAACACGAAAGGCCAAACGACGGACGCTTGTAACGCGATAGGACTAGCGGTCGGCGGAGCGCAGATGGTGGGTCACATCGCCCACGAGATCGGGTTGGACGCGCCTCTCGACAAAGCGCCACTGTCCGTCGCGGAGTTCAAAGCGGTCTTGGTAGCGACCGCTAACGATGGGTTGCAGAGCCAGATCGGGTAGCGCTTGCAGCACGGTGAAGTACGACCGCGAGACCGCCGTGCCCGCCTCTTCGTTGACCTCGATAGCAACATCGGTGGTGACGTGCTTGGTCCGGGGCGTGCCGTCGTCGTAGACGATCAGCCTCTCCCGGAGCATCTTCTCGATCGCGTCGGGACCGCTGACGAGCCGGAGCCGCCCCTAAAGGTGGCGTCCGCGAGCAGGATGCCGACCCCTTCGAAATCGCCGTCATCGACGAGTTCAGCATAGGTTGCGATCAGGTTCTTGATGGCCCGGTAGCTCGGCGGCGGATCGGTAGGAACTCGGTTGGGTGTGGATGTCGACATGGTCACGCCTCCAGGCACGTAGGCCAATCGAAGCTCGCCTCCCCCGGTGCGGGCGGAGCGCTGCTGCGATGCGAGAGCAGGCGAACCAGGACACCATTTGCGGTTCCTACGCGCAATGAGACCGCGCTCGACCGTACAGAGCGCCAGCGGCGAGGGTGGGATGACGCCCACGATACTTCCGCTCAGCCAGAACAAAGGAGAAGCTCTCGCCTGCACCCTCGGCGCGAGTGCTCAGGAGGAGAAACAACACTCTGCCGCGCCGGTTCTGTCCCGTGGCTGTAACATCGGCCGATGGACGTCGCGGAGGAGTTTCGTCAGCGGGCGCGGGCGACGTGGGCAGCGGGCGATTGGGACGACTTCTCCCCGCTGGTCGAGCCGGTTGGTGCGCTCGTACTCGATCGGATCGGGGTCGAGCCAGGGATGGACCTGCTGGACGTGGGGACCGGCAGCGGCGGCAATGTTGCGATCCCGGCCGCGCTGCGCGGGGCAACGGTGGTGGGCTGCGACGTGACGCCCGAGCTGTTCGAGCATGCGCGTCGCCGCGCCGCTGCGGCCGGCGTCGAGGTCGAGTGGGTCGAAGCCGACGCGCAAGACCTGCCGTTCGGGGAGGCGAGCTTCGATCGCGTGACGTCGACGTTCGGTGCGATGTTCGCGCCCGATCACAACCGCGCGGCCGCAGAGCTGGTCCGGGTCTGCCGGCCCGGGGGGCGGATCGCAATGACGACCTGGGTCAACGACGGCTTCGCTGGCGAGCTGTTCAAGCTGACGGGCTCGTTCATGCCGCCTCCGCCGCCAGGCGTGCAGTCGCCGCCGCTGTGGGGCGTCGAGGAGCATGTTGAGGAGGCGTTCGCCGCCGCCGAAGCGTCGCCCACGATCGAGCGCGAGACCGTCGACTTCGACTTCCCTTCGGTCGAAGACGCTGTGCAGCGCTACGCCGAGGATTTCGGGCCGTTCGTGATCGCCCGGGGAGTCCTTGAGCCGCAGGGGCGCTGGGTGGAGTTCCTGCAGACCTTCGCCGAGCTGATCCGCCGGTTCAACTCCGAGAGCGATGGGACGGCGAAGATCCGCTCCGACTATTTCGTGATCCGCGTCGAGCGTTGACAGACCGGCGCGTTTCGCGCCCGTCTCGCCGTGGGACCCGCTCCGCGCACCTCTGCCCACGCCGAGCGCCCTTTCGCAGGCTCGTCGAAGCAAGCGCTCGCCGACCGCCGCCGCGGATGCCTGCTCGGGACGATAAGCGTGCGTATCCGCCGATGCTCGGCTGTACCGTCGATGAGGCGGCCCAGCTAGGGCGTTAGCTGCGATCGAAACCCACGACTGGGGTCGGGCCGAACAAATTGGCATAAGACCAGGACCAACCCAGGCGCACGGCATCCGCGTGGCATGGGGATCCTCGGCGAGGCCGCTCAAGCGGATCTCAGGCCCTCTGCGCCAGCGAGCCCCGATCCCACCGGTCATCGCCGAGCCGCCGCTCGCCGTCTGCTGGAGGCTCCTGACATGCCGGCCCCAGAGCCGCGGGAGCTGAAGGATGAACTCGAAGCTCTGCGCGCTCGCTACGCATGATCGTCCTCGACACGACGGTGCTCGTCTACGCGAAGGGCACCGATCACCTCGGCGAAACCGTGACGCGATCTGATCGTGGCGATCACGCAGGAGGCGGAACGAAGTTCCGGCTCCGCCAGGCGGCGACGGTCTCCCGCAGCGTTTCTGAAGCGTCGTAGCGTGGGCGCCAGCGCAGCTCGCGCCGGGCGCGGGCTGCGTCCATCAGCACTGGCCAGCGGAGGGCCTCGATCCAGGAGGCCTCGTCCGGCAAAAAAGGGAGTCGGGCGACGACCTCCGCCGCCGCGTCGAGGGCCGGCCTTGGAACCCCGACCGCATGCCAGCCCAGCTGGTTGGCCACCTCGGTGATCGTCAGCTGGCCCGGCCCGGCGAGGTTGTAGACGCCCGGAGCACCTTTGCCGAGGACGCCTGCGCGCAGCGCCGTGGCGACATCGTCGTGGTGGACCAACTGAAACGGCACGCCCGGATCGGGCAGTACCGGCTTGGGCGCCGGCACCCGTTGCAGAAGTCCGCGCAGGGCGCCGGGAAGGTTGCAGACCACCGAGACCAGGGGGATCGAATTGATCAGGAGCTGGGCCTCGGGGCCGGCGACGGTGCAGGGGCGAAAGACATAGGCATCCGTGCCCGAGCCGGCAAGCGCTTCGGCCAGCTCGGCCTCGACCTCGGCCTTCTGCGCGGAGTAGGGGTGGCGCTCGGTGCCCAACACCGGGACGTCCTCGGTGAGCAGCTCCGGCGCATCTCGATGAAAGCCGTAAGCCGCGACCGAAGAGGTGTAGACGATGCGTTTCGCCCCGGCGGCGACCGCGGCCTCGAAGACGTTTCGCGAGCCGGTGAGGTTGATCTCACGACTTTCGCCGCCGCCGGCGACGATGACGAAGGCCAGGTGAACGACGACATCGACCTCGGCGACCAACTCCTCCACCGCGTCGCGGTCGAGGATGTCTCCCCGTCGGTAGGAGACCTTCTTCCACCCGTGCGCAGCCGGGTCAAACGGCCGGCGCGCCATGCCGACCACGCGCCCCACCCCTTGTGCTCGCTCCAGAGCACCAAGGAGCGGCTTGCCGATCTCCCCTGTGGGGCCGGTGACCGCGACTGTCAGCACCTGACGATTCTCCCAGGGCCGGGATCGAGGCGCCGGGGGCGCAGTGGCTCCCCCAATTGGGAACATGGACCCGTGCCTGTCATCGAGACCGAGCGGCTGACGAAGTTCTACGGCAGCGAGCGCGGTATCGAGGAGGTGACGATCACGGTTGAGCAGGGCGAGGTCTTCGGCTTCCTCGGGCCCAACGGCGCCGGCAAGACGACGACGATCCGCACCCTGTTGGACCTCCTGCACCCGACCCGGGGCAGTGCCCGCCTCTTCGGCCTCGACAGCCGCCGCGACAGCGTCGCGATCCGCGCCCGGGTGGGCAACCTGCCCGGCGACTTCGGCTACGGAAAGCTCGCCACCGGGCGGGAGGCGGTCTCCCTGCTCGCGCGCCTGCGCGGCGTCGCCGGGCTCGGCCGCGCCGAGGCGCTGGCCCGGCGCTTCCGGGCCGACCTCGATCGGCCCCTGGGACAACTCTCACGCGGCAACCGCCAGAAGATCGGCCTGATCCTGGCGGTGTTCCACAAGCCCGAGCTGCTGATCCTCGACGAGCCGACGAGCGGGCTCGATCCACTGATGCAGGAGGAGTTCCTGGCGCTGGTGCGCGAGGAACGCGAGCGTGGCTGTGCAGTCCTACTTTCCTCCCACGAGCTCGACGAGGTGGAGCGCGTCTGTGATCGAGTCGGGATCATCCGCGAGGGGAGGCTGATCGCGGTGGAGCGGGTGGCCGAGCTGCTCGGCAAGACACAGCGCCGGGTAGCGGTCGAGTTCGTCGAGCCGATCGACCTGGCCGAGCTGAGGCGCTGCCCAGGGGTGAGCGCCCTAGAGGCTGACGGGAGGCACGTGACCTTCAGGGTCGCCGGAGATCTCGACCCTGTGGTCAAGGCGATCGCCCAACACGCCGTCGCTGATCTCGAATTCGCCCATCCCACCCTGGAGGAGGTCTTCCTCACCTATTACCAGGACGAAGTGGGTTGACGGCGCTGATCGTCGCCCAGCTCCGAGAGCGTCGCCGCTCACTACTCGCCTGGGGCCTGCCGCTCGGTCTGATGGCGGCCTTCGAGGTCGCGATCTTCCCCTCGATCGAAGCCCCGCTCGCCAAGGTCGTCCGCAACTACCCGCAGGCCCTCAAGGAAGCCTTCGGGGTCGGTGAACTGTCGACGGTCGAGCAGTACTTGCACGCGGAGATGCTGAGCCTGATCGTGCCGCTTGCGGTCGGCTACCTCGCGGTGCGCTCGGTGGCAAGCGGACTCTCCGGCGCCGCCGAAAGCGGACGGCTTGACGTGTTGCTCTCGGCACCGGTGTCTCGTCGCCGCCTCGTCGCGGCCGCTTTCGCCGCAACGGCGGTCGAGCTGTCCGCGGTCCTCGCCGTCACCGTGGCCCTGACCATGATCGGCAGCCTGCTCTCTGGTGCCGGCCTCTCGCTGGGGGCAGCGCTCGCCGGCTTTGCCAACGTCTGGCCGCTGGCGCTGCTGTTCGCGGCCCTGGGGATCGTGATCACCGGCTTCTCGCTGCGAACCAGTGTGGTCACAGGCTCGGTGGCCGGCGTT
This sequence comes from uncultured Solirubrobacterales bacterium, assembly GCA_963803755.1. Classification (GTDB taxonomy): domain Bacteria; phylum Actinomycetota; class Thermoleophilia; order Solirubrobacterales; family 70-9; genus CAVUPF01. Next base: position 96,763 of record CAWDNP010000007.1, on the reverse strand, counting down.
TTGGTGGGGATGTACGTGATCGACCTGATCGGCCGGCTCGATCCCAGCCTCGACGCGATTCGCTACGCATCGGTGTTCCACTACTACGGCAAGGCGATCGAGGACGGCATCGACCCGCTTTCCTTCCTCGGCGTCACCATCGCGGCCGTTGCGCTCGCAACGATCGGTGGGCTGCTGTTTGAGCGGCGAGACCTAACCTCATAGCCGGGCTCAGCTTCCCAGCGCGTGGTCGATGTAGGGGCCGAGCAGCTTGCCGGCGGCGGCGGCGGTCTGCTGCGGAGGCCCGCCGGGGGCCGTGATGTAGCTGATCGCCAGGCGGACCAGGGACTCAGCCAAAAGGAGGGCGTCCGGCTCAGAAGCCCGGGGCCAACCCTCCTGGATAACCGCGGTAAGGCGAGCGGTGGCCCACTGGACCACGGGCATGCCTTGGGTGGTGACGAAAGGCAGCATGCCGCCGGTGCCGTCATCGCTGAGAAGGATTCGGATCAGGGGATCTTCGCCGGCGGTGCGGAGAAAGAGCTCAAGCGCGGCGCCGACGGCGGCACGAGGGTCATCGAGGTGCTCATAAACAGCGGCTTCGACCGCGTCGAGGAAGCGCTCGCCCTCGTGGATGACAAAAGCCTGACCGAACTCGGCGCGGCTACCGAACTCCTTGTAGAGGGTCTGGCGGCTGACGCCCGCCGCGGTCGCGATGTCCGCCATCGTGATCTCGGCCCAGGCTCGCTGCTCGAGCTGGTCGCTGGCGGCACCGAACAGCGTCTCGCGCAGAAGCTGGCGGGCGGCTTGCGGGTAGGGAGTGCGGGCGCTCGGCATCGCCCCCATCGTCTCAGTGGGTGCGGTCACTCGTCGGGCTCGAAATCGACCTTGTCCCGTACCCCGCAGTCCGGACAGGCCCACTCATCAGGCACCTCGCTCCACGGCGTGCCCGGCGGGAAGCCCTCGCGCGGGTTCCCAGCTCCTTCCTCATAGACGTAGCCGCAAACCGGACAGCGCCAAGAGCTCACGATGGTGCCCCGTAGCGGGCGAGCAGCCGCCGACGGGCCCGCGGCCCGACATTGGCCCGGGTGACGTCGCCCTCATAGTGCTCGAGTAGGCGGGGGTCCATCACCCGCCGCCACAGCGGCGGGAACCAGGCGAGGACGATCATCCCGGCATAGCCGGTGGGCAGCTGCGGCGCCTCATCAACATGGCGCAGCGCTTGATAGCGCCGGGTCGGGTTTGCGTGGTGATCGCTGTGACGCTGTAGGTGGTAGAGCAGCACGTTGGAGGCGACGTTGTTGCTGTTCCAGCTGTGCTCGGGAAGGGTGCGCTCATAGCGACCATCCTCGCGCTTTTGGCGCAGCAAACCATAGTGCTCGAGGTAGTTGACGACCTCCAACAGGGAGAAGCCGACCACCGCCTGGACCAGCAGATAGGGAAGGACAACGAGGCCGAAGATCGCGGTAAGGACGGCAAAGAGGGCGACGGTCATCGCCCAGGCGCTGAGGATGTCGTTGCGCAGTGTCCAGTGCGAGGCGCCCTGGCGGTCAAGGCGGGCGCACTCCAGCTCCCAGCTCGAGCGCAGGCTGCCGATCACGGTCCGCGGCAGGAACGCCCAAAAGCTCTCCCCCAGCCGCGAGCTGGCCGGGTCCTCGGGGGTGGCGACGCGGACGTGATGGCCGCGGTTGTGCTCGATGAAGAAGTGGCCGTAGCCACTCTGTGCGAGGGCGACCCGGCTCAGCCAGCGCTCAAGGCTGGCCCGCTTGTGGCCGAGCTCGTGGGCCGTGTTGATCGCGATGCCTCCGACGACCCCCATCGTCAGCGCCAAGCCGATGCTGTCGAAGGTCGAGAGTCCACCGTTTGACCACAGCCAGCAGGCGAAGAGGAGGCCGGCGTACTGGATCGGGATGAAGACGTAGGTGCACCAGCGGTAGTAGCGGTCCTGTTCCAGCCATTTGATGACGCTGTCGGGGGGGTTGCGGGCATCCATCCCTACGGCGATGTCCAGCAGCGGGAAGAAGACGAAGACGAGCAGCGGACCGAAGAACCACAGGAAGCCCCATCCGGTCACCTGCACCTCGGCCCAGGCAAGGAACGGGGCCAGCGGCACGATCAACCCCAGCAGCCAGGCGTAGCGCTTGGGATCGCGCCAGGTGGCGGGGTTGAGCTCGATGGCTCCCCCGTGGGAGTGAGCGTGAGTATGCGCGTGGGCAGCAGCCTCCATCTCGGCGTCCTCCTGGTCAAACGATCCAAGGGCGTCTTCTTGATTGACAAGATAGCATTTTTTGTCAATGACTACAACAACTAGCTATCAGCTGTAAATATCCTCCCGACGGTAGTGGGTCAGTTTGAATTAGTCGCCCTGCGAGCGCAGGAACAAGCCCACCAACCCAGCGAGGGGAGTTAGAACGGCGATGAGTCCCTCGATGCCCTTTCCGTCCGAGATAAAACGCGGCAGGAGGAGGGAGCGGTCCGGACCATTGGCCCATCCTGATCCGTTCTTCGGTATCGGTTCCAAGCTCGGGCTCGGAACGCCGCTCCGGCGGATTTCCTCTTGGCGTGAGACTCCCCTCCATTTGGCACAAAGTATCGTCCCGGGTCGAGCCTTGCAGGAGTGGCAGCGACGAGACCCCCTCGGTAGGATCGGAGGCCCAATGGCACATGAGATTTACGACCAAAATCTAGATTTCGCATGGGTTGAGGCGGTCAATGCGGACGCAGAGGGGCATAACCCGCTCCCTCGATGGCACCCCCCTGAGTTCACGTGCGATCGGCACATGCCGTCGAAGCGACGGGCATGGATCGTCGGCGTCGGCGGGGCCTTTGATTTCTTTGGCACATCCCGACTATGGGACGGGACCGGGCTATACCGAACCCACGCGCTTCCGCCTAACCACGCAAATGCCCTTGCGATCTACAGCGACTGGTGCGCCGTGGGCGCAGACCTCCATTCGGCTGTCAATAGCTTTGAGCGAGCGGAACTGGAGAAAGTCAGCCTCCCAAGTGGTCGGCGCGCTTAGTCCAGCAACGCTGCGATCTCTTCCAGGGTCCAAACGTGATCGGCAACCCCGGCCGCCATCGCTGGCGTCGTCGGATAGGGGTCTGAGGGCGTCTGATGGGGCCGGGCGAAGTTATAGAACATGAAGTGGAGTGAGACGGCGTGCGAAAGGCTCTCAACCCGCTTGCTAAAGCCATTTGTCAACCGCGTGAAGCGCCGCATCCCCATCCGCATCGTCAAGTTCTGGCGCTCGACGTAGCTGGTCGAGACCCTTGCGGGGTCCGGGTCTCCGTGCCGCCTAGCACCCCCCTTACTGAAGCCAGAATCCGATAACCGCGCCGATCCAGCCGGCAGCCAGCTTGTCTAGGGACGGATCATGGCCGAGGTGGAAAAGGAGTACCCCAAGGCCGGCGGCCGCAAAGACGGACGAAACGACGATCTGCACAACAAAACTTCGAGGCTGCGCTCGGTGCGCCACCGGCCATAGATCGGTTCTTAGAAAAGCGGGCGCTGACCCGTTCTGTGTCGGTAAATCATGTACCGGATGACCTGGGCCGCCCAACGGAGTCGGTTCCCGACGATATGGGTGCGTCCGGGGTGCCCTGGGGGCGGCGGCACGGGATCGAGTATCGGAACGCCCTGCTCGGTTTCCAAATGGGTTAGAGCCTCCATGGCCTAAGAGTATCGCCCAATCAGCGGACGCTCCATTATTTCTCGCCCTCAGTGGGGCCAAAACCACTTCGGCTACCAGAGCGTGAAGGTTTCGTCCTCACCCCGTCGATCCGCGATGTAGCGGGCAGCGGCGAGAACCAGCGCAACGACTACGAGAATTGCCCCGGCGACGTAATCCCCGATGGCAAGCAAGACCCCCGCGACGACCGCAGCGGTAAAGGCATAGAGGTACAGGGGCGAGCGCCAGAGCAAAATCTCTTATTCCCCCCGGTCTTGGAGCGCAGCCTGTTTCGCTTTCCGCTCGGCTCGCTCCGCAGTTTTGGCGCGTTTCGCGTCCCACCGCGCTTTAGCCGCTTTCCTGGCGCTCGCTGAGCGTTGCTCAGGCGTCAGGGCCGCGGCTCGTGCTTCCCCCCTTCAGTCCCCCTCTACGGCCTAGGGAGACTGCTGCGGGATCTTTGCCCTCGTCTGGGTCTTGACCAGGTATCTCGCCCGTGGCGATGTCCACGGTCATTTTCCCAAGCTGGTTTGGGTCTCTCGGGCGTTTGCCTGAGCGGTTCGGCATCGTTCTTCCATGGTAGCGGCGAGTTAGGCCGCTGAGATTTCAAACTGAGACACCACCCTCCCGACATCGGCTTACAGAGACCCGCCGATAGGTACACTCCGCAGCCGTGTACACGATATTCGGCGTCTTGCAGGTGATCATCTCCGTGACCCTCATCTTCTTGGTGCTCCTGCACTCGGGCAAAGATGCAGGGCTCTCGGGCGCCTTCGGCATCGGCGGCGGGGGCAGCTCCTTCGGCGGTGGCTCGATGGTCGAGCGCAACCTGGATCGCGCGACGATCTTCTTCGCCGTCCTCTTTGTCCTCAACACCTTCCTGCTGCTGAAGATCAGCTAAGCGACCGGCTCCCGATCGCGACGGTGGCCGTTGCCGTTGCCGTTGCCGTTCGCATCGATCCGGTCGAGGATCTCCACCGCCTCGGTGCGAAGCTCGGCGTCAAGCAGCGCGTAGTCCTCATCGGAGAGCTTGCCAGCGGCGTGGTCCAGCTCGGCGTCGCGGATCTCCCGGTACTTGGCCTCCTTGAGCGCATCGGCCTCCGTGCTCAGGGCGAAGCCGCGACGCCGGCCACGGGACGGCCAGAGCGCGATCGCCGCGCCGGCCAGGGCGATCAGGCCGCCGATCCACATCCAGGTGACCAGCGGATTGACGATCACTTTGAAGGTGGCTGGAGTGGGCGCGGAGAGATAGCTCTTGGCGATCCGATCCGCGGTCGCGAGCTGCAGGCCGCCGATCTCGGCAAGCGCCGTGGGGCGCAGGCTCGGGTTGGCGGCGGCCGCCCGCATCATCGCCGCCACCACTTTGCACTGCGGCGGGGTTCCCGGCGCGCCGCCGACGCAGGCGCGGAAGCCCCGGTCGGCCGCCCGCACCTGGCGCTGGATGGCGCTTATGTTCGGCTGCACCGCGGTCCAGAAGTCGTGGCCGAGGCCGGCCCTCAGCCCCACCTCGCTGGTTGTTTCGCCTTCGAAGAAGCTGCTGATCGTCGAGGCTCCCACGCCGGTCGGGCGGAAGTAGCTGTGGGTGGGGTGCAACGTGAACCGCGAGCCGCCCTGCTGGATGCCCAGCAGGGCGCCAAAAGTGAAGGCCTGGCTGTTGACGCCTACGGTCGGCCGCACGTAGGTGACCTTGCGGCCGTCTATGACGGTGCTCTGGCCGGGGCGCAGCTTCACTTCGCGGTTGGTCTGGAAGCTAGAGGAGGCAGCGATCCCGATCAGCACCACCGCGATGCCGATGTGGACGACGTAGCCGCCGTAGCGGCGCCGGTTGCGAGAGGTGACGGCGAGCAGCGCGGTGGGAAACGAGCCGCCGGAGATCGAGCGGCGCGCCGCCGCGCCCTGCCAGAACTCCTGCGTCAAGCCGGCCAGGGCGAAGGCGGCAAAGACGAAGAGGGAGAACGCCCAGGGCCGGTGGGTGGTGTCCGTCGCGAAGACGAGCACGACCGCGACCACGGCGGCGAAGATCGCCGGTTTGAGGAAGACCCGCTTTGCAGAGGCCCAGCTGACCCGGCGCCAAGCGAGCAGCGGCCCGATCCCTGTGAACAGCACTAGCAAGATCGCCAGCGGCGTCGTGTAGCGGTCGAACCAGGGCGCCGCAAGGGAGGCCTTGTTGCCGGTGAACAGCTCCGAGATCAGCGGGAAGAAGGTGCCCCAGAAGACCACCGCGGTCAACGCCACCAGCAGCAGGTTGTTGACCAGGAAAACCGACTCGCGCGAGATCAGGGAGTCGATCCGCTTCTTGGATCGAAGGTCGTCCAGCCGCGAGACGATCAGGGCGGCCGAGCCGATCATCACCACCGCGATCAGAGCCAGGAGGTAGGGCCCGACGGTGTTGTTGCCGAAGGCGTGGATCGACTCAAGCACTCCGGAGCGGACCAAGAAGGTGCCCAACAGCGCCATCGAGAAGGTGCCGACGATCAGGCAGGCGTTCCAGACTTTCAGCATCCCGCGCTTCTCCTGGACCATGATCGAGTGCAGGAAGGCGGTGCCCAGCAGCCAGGGCATCAGCGCCGCGTTCTCGACCGGGTCCCAGGCCCAGTAGCCGCCCCAGCCGAGCTCGGTGTAGGACCAGCGGGCGCCGAGCAGCAGGCCGAAGCCGAGAAAGGCCCAGGCGATCAGGGCGAAGCGGCGGGTGGCGCGGATCCACTCGGCGTCGAGCCTGCGGGTGATCAGGGCGCCGATCGCGAAGGCGAAGGGGATCGTGAAGGCGACGTACCCCGAGTAGAGCATCGGCGGGTGGATCATCATGCTCGGGTGCTGAAGCAGCGGGTTGAGCCCGACCCCGTCGGCCGGCGGGTGGCTGAGCGTCGCGAAGGGGTTGACGTCGGGCGCGAACAGCATCAGGCCAGTGAAGAAGGCGGCGATGCCGGCCAACACCGCGGTCGCGTAGGGGACCACCTCACGCAGCTTGTTGCGGGTCGCAAAGAGCGCGGCGCTGGAGGCGATCGAGAGCACCCAGGCCCAGAGCAGCAGCGAGCCTTCCTGGCTCGACCACATCGCCACCATCTTGTAGAAGGTCGGCGTCTCGATCGAGGAGTGCTGCTGGACGATGTTGAAGGAGAAATCGTTGGTCGCGAAGGCGATCTCGATGATCACGATGCAGACCGTGAGGAGGGCGAAGAAGACGTAGACGAAGCGGCGCGAGGCGTCGATCCAGCGACGGTCGCCGTGTCGACCGATCAGCGCCGCGACGGCCGCAGAGACCGCAGCGAGAAATGCCAGCGCCAGGGCAGCATTGCCGAGGCTAGCTGTCATTCTCTTTGGTCAGCTTCCTTGGTGGTGAACTTCGACGGACACTTGGTAATCAGGGTGTTGGGCTGCCCGACGAAGGTGCCGTGCTTCATCTCTCCGGTGAGGACGATCTGGCGGCCGCCGCGGAAGGGGTCAGGGACGGCGCCGGTGTAGCTGACGGGAACGCCTCCCGCTTCGCCTTCGTGGTCGGCGACGCGGAAGCGCAGGCTCCCGCCGCGTTGGTGGACGGAGCCGGGGACGACCGTGCCGGTCATGTCGTAGCTGGTGTTGGGGGTGGCGCTGAGCAACTGGGAGGGGTCTTTCGCCTCGGTCGAGGCGGTAAACGAGGTGTAGATCAGCGCCACGGAGAGCAGAACCGCGACGCTGAGCGCGACCACCAACCGGATCTTCCTCTTGCGCTGAGGATTCACGAGCCGGTGATTATCGCAAGGCTGGACTCCGGGTGATGTATCGGCGATCTGGCAGAATCGCCCGCCATGGCGGGGAGCGACTCAAGCGATCCGGTACTGCTGATCACGGGGGCCAGCAGCGGCATCGGCGCGGCGAGCGCCCGCGCAGCCGCTGCCAGCCACCGGCTGGTGCTGGCGGCGCGGCGGCTGGAGCCGCTAGAGGGACTCGTTCGGGAGCTGGGCGGGGAGGAGCGGGCGCTTGCGGTCCGCTGCGACGTGACCGAGTGGGACAAGGTGGAGGCGATGGCAGCGGCCGCCCTTGAACATTTCGGCCGGGTGGACGCGGTCTTCGCCAACGCCGGCTTCGGCGCCTCGCGCGGCTTCCTTGAGGAGTCGGTCGAGCACTGGCGCTCGATGGTTCTCACGAATGTCTACGGCGTCGCGCTGACGATCCGGGCCACCCTCCCGCACCTGCTGGAGCGCGGTGACGGGCACATCGTGATCACCAGCTCGGTAGCCGGCCGGCGGGCGCTGCCGGGGTCGCTTTACTCGGCAACCAAGTGGGCGGCGACGGCGATCGGCGAGGCGCTGCGGGCTGAGCTGCGCCAGATACACCAAAACCACGCGATCCGCGTCACCCTGATCGAGCCCGGCATGGTCGACACGCCGTTCTTTAAGAACAGCCCCGGGGAGTGGGCGCTGAGAGATGAGGACATCGCCAAGGCGCTGATGTTCGCGCTCGAGCAGCGCGAGGGCGTCGACGTCAACGAGATTCTGATCCGCCCGACTGCCCAGCCGCTCTGACCCTCAGGGTCGGCCGAGCAAAAGGCGAACCGCGCACCAGTAGGCGCGCAGGGCGAAGCGGATCGGGACGGAACGGGCGGCGGCGCCGATGAAAGGTGAGTCGAGGTCGGCGCTGAGCCAGGATGCGAAGCGGGCCGTGCTGACCGTGCGAGTCGCCTGCACCTCGCGCCGCTCACGCAGCAGGCGCGGCAGCCAGCGAATGACGTCGTGCATCGCCGCGAGCTTCTGCCTCCCCCACCCCCCGGTGATCGAGATCCCGACCAGCGCCAGCTCGGTGGCGAGAAGCGCAGGGGCGAGGAGTGCGAGCAGGCCCGCCGGGTAGACGCGGATCAGGAAGGCCCAGCGGTTGCGCTCCAACCAGCGCCACTTCTGCTCACGGGCACCGAACTCGTAGTCGTGGTCGACCACCGCGGCCGGCTCGATCCCGAGCGCGCCGCCGCGCAGCCGCAGGCGCAGGGAGAGGTCGACGTCCTCGTGGTAGAGGAAGAAGGGCTCGGGGAAGCCGCCGAGCGCCTCCCAGGTGCGGCGCGGGATCGCCAGGCAGGCGCCGGAGAGGGCGGTGACCTCGCCGGCGGGCGGCGCCACGGCGATCGGGCGGCCGTGACCGCCTGCCCAGACGATCCCGGTGAAGTGGACTGGGTTGCCGGCCGAATTGATCCGCGTGCCTTCCCCATCGGCGACGAGCGCCTGCCAGGCGGCCCAGCCGCGTGCCTGCACCCATGGCCGGCGGATCGCCTCACCAAAGCCGGGCCGCGGCGCCGCGTCGGGGTTGAGGATGACGAGCAACTCTCCCTGCGCCACGGCGGCGCCCGCGTTGCAGCCGCCAGCAAACCCCGCGTTGCGCCCCATTCGAAGCAGGCGCGCGGTTGGGGCCAGCGAGCGGACGGCCTCCTCGGTCCCGTCGCCGGAGTCGTTGTCGACGACGATCAGCTCATCGCCCTCGCGCAGCTCCGCGAGCAGCGCGGGCAGCGTCCGCGCCAGCTCCTCACGGCTGTTCCAGGCGACGATTAGGACGGAGAGCGTCGGCAGCACCGACGCGAGAGGCTAGTTCGCCTGCCGCGTCGGTGCCTGGCCTCCGCTCCTCGTTGCGCTGTCAGCCCTAGCAGCCGCTCACCTTGAGCGGAAGGCGGTTGTTCGTGACCTTCTTGCCGTTTTGGGCCTTCAGGTTCATGACAGAGCTCAACGGCTTCTTGCAGAGGTTCGTCGAGTTGACCAGGAGGCCCTTCTTACCGCCGTCCATCAGCAGGGTGAACTTGCTCACCGGGACATCGGGGACCGGGTTAAAGACGGCCTTGATCCCACCACTCGGGGAGCTGATCACCCCGTGCAACTGGACGTTCACCTGGCCGCGCAGATCGGCGACCAGGTCAGGTAGCTGGCGTCCGGAGGGGACTAGATAGACCGGCCCCTTCAACTTGGCGCTGAGCAGCGGCGTCCTTGCTTCGGCCTGGCCGTAGACCGACGAGGACGGGCATTCCTGCGCCGCCAGCTGCGGCCTCGTGCATACGGTCTTGATGTGACTTTGATCGAGGAACAGAGCGTGGGGCAGGGTCAGCGCGCTGCGGCTAAGGTTGGCGTCGCCTTCGCGCGCTTCGAGGATCGCCCGGAGCTGGGGGTGCTGGGCTCGTTGGGTCGTCTTGCGCCCGCCGAGCAGCCGCGTGAACAGCTTCGGCCTAAAGCCGAGCGTGTTGCAGCCGGTGGCCTGGAAGGGCGCCGACACCGCGTAGGAGCTGAACGCCGCCGGGTTCATCGGATCGCCGCCGCCGCCGCTTAGGGTGCCGGCGGTCGCGAAGGCGCTGGCAGTTCGTCGGGTTGCGCATGAACTTGCTGCGTTCGAGGTTGACGTCGATCGTGCGGAGGTCCAGTTTGACCCCGCCGAACACGTCTGGGATCGGGTCGGAGACCGCGTGGATCTGGGCGGTTTCGGGGTTGACGAACAGGGCGACCCTGACGACGACCGTGCCGAGGTCGTATGGCCCGGCCACGGCCGGCGTGATCACCGCCATCGACAGCGGGGCTCCCTTGTAGGGACCGGCGAGATAGGCCTTGCCGGCGATCTTTAAGGGATTGGTCCCCGTCCCTGCTTCCGTGGAGGTCGTCCCGATCATGCTTTCGGTGGGACAACTGGGGCTCGCCTGCTCGGCGGCGCCGCTGTTTGCCGCAGCCGCGGCGAGCGCTGCTTCAGAGCAGTAGGAGATACCGGCGAGCTTGCCGGTGAGACCCGGGGGCAGGGTGACGTCGACCCCCTTCAACTCCTGCTGGCCGTCGGGGCGCCCGATGTGGACCCGGAACGGGCTGTAGGAACCAGCGTTCGTGCTGTCGGAAGTAGCGGTGTAGCTGGGCGCAAACGGGCGTTCGGCCAGCGTTTTCGGGCAACTACCGCCGCTCGGGTTGCTGGTGAGGGTGAAGCTCCCGGTCGGGGTGGCGTCCGCGTTGCCCGACCATGGGGTCAGCTGCGTGGTCGTCGTGTTCGGACCACAGATGCCGGGCGTGGTCAGCGTCCCGTTCGGACCGCCGTTGAAGCGCAGCTTGAAGGAACTGAACGTTGCCTGGGGGTTTTCGTCTATGACGGCGGTGAGCTGGCCCGTATTCAGGTTCGGGAACAGCTTTCCGATCAAGCGCACGTTAACCCCGTAGCGGGCGGACGTGACGTAGATGAATATCCGGAACTGTTCGCCGGTGCTCGGGTTGTTGCTGAGCGGCTTGCCGACATAGATGGTGCCACCCAGCGAGTCCGCTGGCAGCGAGGGCGTCTGCACTTCAACCGTGCCGATCTTCGAAGCATCGGGACATTCGATTTCTTTGTTGGTCCCCTTGTGAAACTCTTCGTCGGTGCAAGCCACAAGGCCGTTGGCCGAGGAGGGGTTGATGCCCATCCCTTCGGGCAACGTGACTTTGGCCGTCTTTAGATACGAGTTCGCGATCGGTTCCGTGGGATCGAAGGGGATCCCAACGTTGACGGTGGTCGCTTCGGGTGAGTCCACCGCACCACCCTGTGGGGTGACGGCAATCGTCGGTTCAAACGGCACCGCTTCGCAGTTTTCGTCGCCGACCGAGGTAGTGAACGATTCTTCAGCAGACAAGCTTTCGGGGGCATAAGGGGGGCCATATGAATCGACTTTGAGTTTGGTCGTCTGACCGCCCGCGCAGTTGCTGGGCATCGTCAGGTAGGTCCCGTTACCAGCCTGCCCATCGAATACGAGCCGGGATCCGACGATCGGTGGGCTTGCCGGGGGACCTGCCGAGGGCGGGTGAACGTTTGTGATCGTGAAGGTGACGTGCTGGTCGACCGGATTGAGCGATCCGACGATGAAGGTCGGCCCCGTTTCGGTAAGGAACGCCACCATCGACGGCACCCCTTCGAAGGGCACCATGTTGTAGACGGGAAGCGCTACCCGCTCCTGAGCGCAAGGACACGGTGGTTCGGAGACGGAGACGGTCAGGTAGTTGGTCCCGACCTGGGTATTGGCCGGACATGCGTCCACGCTCAGCTGGGCGATAGTGCACTGAGGCGTTGCCTCGGGGTTGACACTCAGCCCTTCTGGGCTTTCGACGACAATGTCTTTGACGAAGCCTTCCGGGAAACCGCCCGCGGTATTGAGGGTGAAGTCCGTGATGGCCCAGTTGGGGTGCCCGGCCGCCTGAGTGAAGAACTTCGAGGGGGTGCTTGCCGTGCACTGATTCGGCGACTGTGCCAGTGGAGGGAGACCCGGTGTCGCTGGGATATCTGCATTTTCGGCACACGTCAGCGCCTGCCAGCTTTGGATACCAAATTCGGCGTGCGCCGCGGGCGCCGCAAATACAGCACCGAGAGCCATCACCACAACTACGATTGACAAGCGCCTTGCCATTTACTCCTCCTTATGTAACCCATGGACGGCTCGCCGCCCCTGCGTGGCGCTTGATCTCTCCCACCCCACACTGTACTCCCCCGCAGGCGTCCGATCAAGCGCCACGGCGCTCGTTAGCCGTGGTGGTGGCGCTTGCTCCTGCGCCCGCGAGCCTTGCCATAGCGCTTGCACGGGGTCCGCAGCTTCGGCTGCGAGTTCGCCTTCTTGCCGTTCTGGGCCCTGATCCTGACGATCGCCTTGGGCGGGGTCTGACAGAGATTGCGGGAGTTGACCAGCAAGCCGCGCTTGCCACCCCTCACGGTGAGGACGAACTTCGACACCGGCACGTCGGGGACGGTCTCGAAGGTGTTGCGTATGCGGCCGTTGACGCTGTCGATGCGGCCGTCTAGGTCGATGTCGACTTGGCCGTTCAGCGCCGCGACTAGGTCGGGCAGGGGGTTGCTCGAAGAGCGCAGGTAGACGGGGCCTTCCAGGGGCTTTGCGAGCAGCGGAGTTTCTGCCCGGGCGAAGCCGTAGATCGATTCCGCAGGACAGGCGTTGGCAGCGAACTGAACCCGGGTGCAGATCTGGGCGAGGCTGCTCTGCTTGAGAAAGAGGGCGTGCGGCAGGGTGACAGCGGCGCGGCTGATGTTGGCGTCGCCTTCGTGGGCCTCGAGCACCGCCCGCAACTTCGGGCTCTTTGCCCGGTAGGTGCCACCGAAGAGGCGCAGATACAGCTTAGGTTTGAAGCCGAGCGACCCACAACCGCTCACTTGGAACGGCGTCGAGATGGGGTCAGAGCTGAAGGCCGCCGGGTTGGTCGGGTCTGCCCCGCCCCCGCGCAGCGTCCCGTCAACGGCCATCGGCGAGCAGTTGGTCGGGTTGAGCGCGAACTGCTTGCGGTCGAGGTTCACCGCGATCGAGCGGATGTCCAAAAGAGCGCCACCGAAGACGTGAGGGATCGGGTCCGAGGTCGCTTCCACCTGGGCCGTTTCCGGATTGAGGTGAAGCGCCACCCTCACCACGACCGTGCCGAGATCGAAGGGCCCGGCCGTGGCGGGGGTGACGACCACCAGGGAGAGAGGTGCCCCGTTGTAGGGGCCTGCGAGGAAGGCCTTGCCGGTGATTTGTATGGGCGAGGGGCCGCTGCCTGCGTCGACCGTGGCAGCGCCGATCAGGCTGTTGTCGGGGCAACTCGATTTGGCCAGCTCAGAGGCGCCGCTGTCGGCGCTCGCAGCAGTGATCGCCGACTCCGGGCAGTAGCTGACCCCGGCCAATTTGGCGGTCAGCCCGGGCGGCAGGGTGAGGTCGACGCCTTTCAGCTCCTGGTTACCGGCGGCGCGGGCGACTTCGACGTCGAACTGGGTGTAGGCGCCGCCCTGCGGGTTGGTCGTCTTGGCGGCGAAACTGGGTGCGAAGGGGCGTTCGGCAAGCGTTTTCGCGCAGGGGCCGCCGCTGGGTGCATTGGTCAGCGTGAAGCCTTTGTCCTGCGGACCGCCGTCCGGTGTCCCAGACCACGCCGTCATCGCGTGCGTCGTCGCGTTGGGCCCACAGGTGGGCGGGCTGGTCAGGGTCGCTTTTGGCCCTCCTTCGAGCTTGACCTGAACGGAGTCGAAAGGCAACTGCGGAGCATCATGGACCACCGCGGTGAGCTGGCCGGTCTGGCGGTTGGCGATGACGTTTCCGATCAAGCGGATCGAGAGCCCACGGCTCGCCGACTCCGCGTCGAGGAATACCCGGAACTCTTCGCCCGATTCGGGATCCGTACTCAGCTGCTGCCCTAGATACACATTGCCGGTCAGGGTGCCGTCGGGGAGCGGCGGGGTGTCGATCGAAACGGTGCCAATCTTCGATGTGGCGGGACAAGCGACCGGGTTCCTGGTCCCTTTGCCGAATTGTTTGTTTGTGCAGGCCTGCAGTCCGTTAGCGGCCGAGGGATTGAGGCCCATCCCCTGCGGCAAGGTCACCCGGGCTTCTTCGACATTTGAGTTGTAGACAGGCGCCGAAGGTTCGAATGGGACTTTGACGTTCACAGTCGCCCCTGCAGGTGAGTCGGTCTGCGTCGTGCCGGGTTCGACCGAGGTCGAGGGTTTGAACGGGACTTTGTCGCAGTTTTCAGGCTTCGCCCCTTTCGGCAGCGGCGACTTAACTTCCTGGGAACCGGCGAGGAAGGCAGCGCTCGGCGGAGCCGGAGCTGCCACGTCGTATTCGTCGTCGGGCGCCGATTCTTCCACCGAGTCCGCATGCAGGAACGTGGTGTAGTTGCGCTTGAATGGTTCGACTTCGGGGTTGTCGCAGGTGCTCGGGGTGGTCAGGAAGGCTCCGCCTGCTCCCGTCTTCACCGATAGTCCCATTGAAGACAAGCCGATTTTTGAGGATCTTGAGGCCTTCGACCTTCGAGACGTGGATCGTGAAGTACTCGTGGTAGTCACCGCTCCATGCGACGCCGGCGTTGAGGAACGTTTCGCCGAGTTCGAGCGGAAGGGTGAAGCCAAAGCGGGCCGGTTCGCCCGACCTCGGGACAAGGTTGTAGACGGCGAGGCCGGAGATCGTCATTGGCACGCCTGCCATCGAAACGGTGACAGCGCTGGTCCCCACCTGGGTGTCCGACGGGCACCCCCCCTCCGGAAACTTGCCACCTTCGAGTTCACACTGTGGCGTCGCCTGGGGGTTGACGCTTAAGCCGGGGGGGAGATCGACGAGGACCGTCTTCAGGTTGCCGACGGGTTCTTCGAGAGGACCGACGGTCGAGTGCTTGATGATGATCTGAGTGAAGCCGTCCGGCGGATGTCCGGCGGCCTGGGTGAAGAATAGATCCGGCGTTTCGGCCGAGCAGGGATCGGCCGTGCAGGTCCCCGCCTGCCACCCGGCGGCGGCCGTTTCGGCTTCCCCTCCAGGTTCCTGGCTTTCGATGATGTCGACAGCATGCGCCGGCGCGGCAAACACGATCCCCAACACTGCAATGACTGCCGCGATCGAGCTACAAACTCCTGCCCTTGGCCTCATGCCAGTCTCCTTCCCGAAACCTTGACCCGGAAAACAGGATACCCGATTTTATGTAGGCATACAAGTATTCTTGGGTATGCCGCGATGTGTTCGAGAAAGCAGACGACGGGTCTCGAACCCGCGACCTCGAGCTTGGGAAGCTCGCGCTAAGGCCTAGCTTCAACCGCTTGACAATGCGCTTTGCTTGCAAATAAGCAACTTCTGAGTTGACAGTAGGTGACGGCGATGGACACGATGAACCCGATTTTGTTCCTACCCAGCCCCAGTCTCGATGCGGGATAACCTCGACGATCTGGCCCCGGTAGCTCAGATGGAAAGAGCGCTTGCCTTACCGAGCGACAGACCGCAGGCTCGCGCCCAACTCAAATATAGACAGTTATAGCGATTCGGCTATAACTCAGAATAACCGCCTATACTCTGCAACCAGTGGACGCGGTCGCAAACCCCTACACGCCCAACGCAGGCTCTCGCCCGCCGGAGCTAGCTGGCAGGCAGAGGGAGCTAGAGCAGTTCGATGTCCTAATCGCCCGTTTCCAGAACGGGGCCACCGACCAGAGCCTGATCATCAAAGGCCTGCGCGGTGTCGGCAAGACCGTCCTGTTGAACGCTTTCGAGGATCTAGCCGAGGCGCGAGACTTTCTGACCTACTACCACGAGCTGACGCCGGACTCAAGCCTCATCGAGAGCCTGGCCCGCGACGCCGAGAGTGCTTTGACCCGCCTCAAACTCAGTCAGAGGGCCGGCCACGGAGTACGCGAAGTTCTGGGTGGTTTGAAGGCGATTAAGCTGGTGGGACCGGCGGGATTCGGTCTGCAGGTAGACCTGCGGGGTGCCTCGGAGGGCAAAATCACCGCCGAGCTGACCGAGCTCTTCCTTGAGTTGGGCAAAGCCGCCCGGGTTAAGCAGCGCGGCGTTGCCTTTTTCCTTGACGAGGTCCAATTCGTCGACGAGGTCCAATACCGGTCGATGATCAGTGCCTTGCACCGCTCGACCCAGAAAGGGCTGCCGATCGCGGTCGCCGCTGCTGGTCTGCCGCAGATCCCGCGTTTCCTCCGGCGAGGCCCGCTCCTATGCCGAGCGGTTATTTGACTTTCCGACAATCGCCAATCTTCCCAAAGTGGATGCGCGCGACGCACTGGTGGGGCCAGCCGGCAAGCTGGGCATCGAGTATGCCGAGGAGGCTGTGACGGCAGCGCTGGCGTGGACAGAGGGTTATCCGTTCTACATCCAGCAGCTCGGCAAACATGCTTGGAACCTGGCCGACACGTCACCGATCACTCTTGAGGACGTTGAAAGGGCCATGCCGGTAGCCCAGGAGTCCTTGGACCGCAGCACCTATGAGGTCCGCATCCAGCGGGCGACCACTAACGAGCAACGCTACATGCGTGCGATGGCCGAGCTCGGCGACGGGCCTTTTCGCAGCGGCGCCGTCGCCAGCAAGCTAGGTAAAACCGTTACCGCTTTATCTCCCATGCGCCAAGCGTTGCTGACCAAGGGACTGATCTACAGCACCGAGAACTACGGTTACATTGACTTCACGGTCCCGCGCTTTGGCGAATACATGCGTCGGCTGATGCCATTTCGCAAACCGCGAAAGTCCTCAGCGAAGAAAACCTGACTGGTAGCCGGGCGCGAAGCGCATATTCGATCCCACAGCCACGGTCGAGCGATCCGAGCGTGGTGGCACTTAAGGCACTGAACGACTTCGAGTGCTGCCTCCTGTCCCCCGTTCTCGTCCGCCTCGCGCCAGCACAGCTGACGATCTCCCCAGCCGGCGCCACGCACGCGTACACGCCCCTCGGCAGGAAAGCGGACGACGGGTCTCGAACCCGCGACCTCGAGCTTGGGAAGCTCGCGCTCTACCAGCTGAGCTACGTCCGCGTGGGAGCATTCTAGAGCTGCACTCGCCCTACGGGCTCGCTCCGCAGGACCGACCAGCGACTCCGACTAACCCAGCAGGCAGCCCGAAACCTACACAGCTAAACGCGGCTTATCTGCTATGTGACTGGCGCAACCTCGGGAACCGCTGCGCACTCTTTTCTGCCCACTGGCAGCGCCCTATCGAAGGCGGCCAAGACGGGTCCAAACAGCCGCTCCTGAGCCGGACCAGGTTCCACGGAGTCCGTTCCTGTTGGCTCCTGTCTCAGATGACGAAACCGATGCCCGGGGATCTGATCGCATCAACTTGATGCGCTAGCATGCTTGTCGATGGCGACTAAGCAAGGAGGCCGACCGAGTCGTGTGGGCTCGCCGCGCCGTGAGGGCCGCCGGACGACCCTGCGGGTTCCCGCGGCGCTTGAGGCCGAGCTGTCGCGGACGGCCCGCGAGCTGGGAACGAGCGAGAACGAGGCTCTCGTTCACCTGGCTCAGATCGGCGCTGGGGCAGCGAAGCGCCAGCGGGACGCTCGCAAGGTGGTGGCCAAGCGCCGCGCCGCTGTTGCCGGCTCCAGCCCCGACGATTTCCCCTCCCCGCAGGAGCTGCGCGAGGCGATCCTCGTCGATCGAAGCTAGCGGTTGCTGTCGATGCCGGTCTGGGATACCCCGGTCGCGTCGGACCTATACCCAGGCAGTCACCTCTTCGAGATAGCAAGCGAAGCGGC
This sequence comes from uncultured Solirubrobacterales bacterium, assembly GCA_963803755.1. GTDB lineage: Bacteria > Actinomycetota > Thermoleophilia > Solirubrobacterales > 70-9 > CAVUPF01. The sequence continues at coordinate 79,181 of CAWDNP010000007.1, read as the reverse complement.
TCTCTTGAGTGAGCCGGTGCTCCTCTGCGCCCCGACGGTGCAGGAGATCGCCTTCGGGCTCCAGCGCAAGGCGGAAGACCAGAGATTTCGCACGGCACTGGGCTGGTTCACCGAACTACTCGATTCCGGGCTGCTGGGGGTGCTCCCGTTGACCTGGGAGGCGGCGTTGCTCGCTGGTCGGCTACGTGCCATACATCCGTCCCCGCCCACCGACGGTCGAGCGAGCCACACCCGCGGTCCCAAGCCCGAGCGGCGAGTCGCATGGGTAACAGATATTCAGATCGCAGCGAGCGCATGGCTGGCCGGAGAGGCCGTGTGCACAGCGGATCAGGATCACTTCAACCTGCTGAGAGACGCCATCGGCGCCCTGTTCCCAGACGAGGGAGCGCTTGATGTTCTCCCCCGGCCCGAGCCGAGTGGGACCTGAAACCGGCCAAAAACTCCGAACGGATCCCGAACAGCTCTGGCGAGAACGGAGGCGAGCGAAAGCGCGAAGCGAGATAGCCAAACACCGCGCCGCGGCTTCCGGCTCCAGCCGACCCGGGCGGACGAATGCCCTCCCCGCAGGCTGAGGTCGGGTGGCGCGGGCAGGCCCCTTCCCGACACGACTTACGCGATAGGCGGTGGCGTTCCCTCAGCGCTAGCGGGGAGCACCGGATCCCAATCGCACACCGCACATGCATGGCGAAACGCTGAGCGCGCGAACTCGAGCCCGACCTTATGTGGGTTGGAGCTGCCGCAGACATCGTTCCAATCAAGGATGTACTCGCCGAGCGCCGCATCCCAGCGCGCAGACGCGGGGGAAAGCGTCGCGGCCGCAAACCCCTCCGGCGCCGGGTGTGCGTAGGCATAGAACGCTGCCCTGCCGTATCGGGGATCGCCAGGCCACCAGCCGATGGCGACCTCCTGCGCATCCATCGCATTGCGCATGATGAAGTCATCCGACGGCGGATCGGCGGGGAGACCGGAGAACAGACTCACCGCGAGGTCAAACGAGCCCCACCACGCGTTGACCGGCGTCGAGCGTCCGCGATATGGCGCGCGAAACGCAGCAAGGACGAGCGCCGCGCGGGTCGCGGCGGCGAAGTATGAGGCGACCTGATCGGGGTCATAGCGCGTGTGCTCGTCGTCCTCGTCGAGCGGCACGCTCCACGGAACCTCCTGCGGTTTCGGGTCGATCTCGACGGCGCCGGCAAGACCGCGGACCGCGTCCAAAACCTCGCGTGTGACCTCGCCCACCGGTCGGTCGGGAGCGAGCGCGACACGTAGGACGCCCCCCTCACTGTGCTCGATGAGCACCTCATGAGCCCGTAGATCGAGTGCGACGACGAGCGCTCCCGAGCCGTCCGGAGCTGACAGCGGGGCCGTCTCCCACCCTCGCGCGGTTAGACGCAGCGCCGCGTGCTGGAGCTGTGGTTCGGGTGGGGCGAGCACCGCCGCCAGCTTGCCGAGGACCTGGGTATGTGCGTGGAGCGTGTCGCAGGTCTCGCTCCACTCCTCATAGGAAAGCGTGGGCCATGCGGAGGGCATTCCCACACGCTACCTGTCAAAAGTCCGCCTGTCGGCGCCCTTTACGCAATCGTTGCCGTTGCGGCCTGTCGGCTCGTGCGTGTGTCGGGGCGCTTAGCGACGATTCGTATGCGGGCCCCGCCACGGGGGAGCGAGTGTCGGACCGCGGGGCGTGGGGTGCGAGGGCGCACTCGACGCCGGCGCAAGCTCAAGTCGCATCAGGATCTCACCTAGGACAACCTTGATCTCAAGCAGCGCGAGCCCCGCCCCGCCCCGGGATGCGTATGTTGTGCGTATGGCTGCGGTGCCGGACCCATCGACTTGGGTGCCCGAGACGCGGTATGCGCGCAACGGCGAGGTGCACATCGCCTACCAGGTCTTCGGTGAGGGCGAGGTGACCTTAGTCGGCCTGCCGGGGATGGTCTCAAACATCGAGCTGATTTGGGAGGATCCTGAGTCTCGGCGATGGCTTACGGGGCTCGGGTCGTTTGTGCGGTTAGTCCATTACGACAAGCGGGGCCAGGGGATGTCAGACCGCGACTCGGGCGTTCCGACCCTCGACGACCGGCTCGGCGATCTCACGGCGGTACTCGACGCGGTCGGCGCGGATCGCATCGCGCTGGGGGGAATCTCCGAGGGCGGGACGACGGCCGCGATGTTCGCCGCCACCTACCCCGAGCGCGTCAGCCACCTTGCTCTGTACTGCACGTTCGCGCACATCGAGGCGGCCCTTGGAGACGCCCTCATGCCGCGCTGGGCAAAGAGCTGGGGCACTGCGGAGACTCTCACCGTTCCGGTGATGGCCCCGAGCAAGGTCGGCGACCTTGACTTTTTGCGTTGGATCAACCGCATCGAGCGCCAGACCACGACCCCGAGAGGGGTGCTCGCCGCCTGGCGCTGGATCCGGGAGATGGACCTTCGCCCCGTATTGGGCTCGATCCAGTGCCCGACGCTCGTCATGCACCGCAGTGGTGACCGCATGGTTCCCGTGGCAAACGGCCGCTATCTCGCCGAGCACATCCCCGGGGCGCAAATGGTTGAGCTTGAGGGAGACGCCCACGCACCTCAGTGGGGCGACATCGAGACGGTGCTGTCGCTGACGGAGGAGTTCCTCACCGGCCATCACTCGACCCCAAAGCAGACCGAGAGGGTGCTCGCAACAGTCCTGTTCACCGACATCGTCGATTCGACCGCCCGCGCGGCGGCCGCGGGCGACAGCGCCTGGAGGCAGGTGCTCGACCAGCACGACAGGATCTCCCAGAGCACCGTTGCGGATTGCGGCGGACGCCTGGTGAAGGGAACCGGCGACGGCGTGCTGGCCACATTCGACGCGCCCGCGCGCGGGCTACAGTGCGCCAACACGCTGCGCTCCTCGCTCTCGGATGTCGGGATCGCGATTCGCGCGGGCGTGCACACGGGCGAAGTCGAGCTCAGAGGTGACGACGTCTCCGGGATCGGGGTCCATATCGCCGCCCGAGTCGCAGCGCTCGCCGGCTCTGGGGAGCTCCTCGCCTCCCGAACCGTGAAGGACCTGGTGGCAGGCTCGGGGTACGCGTTCGACAGTCGCGGAGTCCACAGCCTGAAGGGCGTACCCGAGGAGTGGGAGCTGCTAGCTGTGACCTGACGCTTGCGCAAGAGACGATGCTCGGGCGCCTTGCGGGTTGACCCTCGACTATCGCCTGCATCGCGGCGTCGGTCACAGAGCGATCGTTGCGGATGATCCGCAGCGCGTCGAGCTCGGTCTCCAGCGCGACGTACTCGGAGGTGCTGCGCGCGGAGTAGAGGATCTCCATTCACACGATCGGCGTGATCCACAGTCGGTCGTCGATGACCGCTGCTTGCAAGAGGGCGCCGAGCTCGCTGGGGAGCGACGCAACCCGCCACCATGCCGAGGTGTCGGCGATAAACGGGGCGTCGCTGCGCAGCGGCTCGACGGCGTCCACCGCGGCGGCTACCGCTCGGCGCCGGTCAGCTTCTCGATGTGTTTGAGCGTGTCGCGATCAAACCCGTCTGGCCTGCGCAGCCGCTCGGCAAGCAGCCGCAGCCGCTCGGCGCGCTGTCCATCGCTCAGTGCCGGCTTCTCGGCGGTGGGGGTCGTGCTCAGGACCGAGTGCTTCACAGTGATCTCAGGGTAGTGCCCCAGCGCGACAGGAGTGCATCGCCACGTTCGGGTGATCACCCCGCAAGCGCTGCTCGCAGAGCTGGGAGCATGTAGTGCGGCCAAAGAGAGTCCCTTGGATCGGAAGTCAGGCGGCCAGCCTCGCGCTGCCCCACACGAGGGGCTTGACCAGCGGCAGTGCTTTCGGCAGCTCGCCGTGTTCGACTTTGTCGACCGTGAGCTGGGACGCTTCGATGCTGGCGACGGTGTCGCGGTTGCAGCGACAGCCGTCTGCAAAGAGGCGCCAGGGTGTCTCGAGACGATCCTGCCAGCGAGCGAGGTCGGCCTCCTCGGCACGCACGTGCTCGATGAAGAGCAGCTGCCCGCCCGGCTTCAGGATCCGGGCCGCCTCCGCCAGCGCCGCGGCGGAGTCGGGGACGGTGCAGAGGACGAGGGTAAAGACGGCGGTGTCAAAGCTGGAGTCCTCAAACGGCAACCGCTCCGCAGGCGCTTCAACCAGCTCGACGTTTGACCCCCGTTCGGCCAGCTTGCGACGCAGCCTCTTCGTCATGTGCGGGTCGGGCTCGGCCATGACCAGCTGCCCGAGACTGTCCGGGAACAGGCCCAGGTTGGCCCCCGTCCCGGCCCCGATGTCGATCGTGCGCCCCCGCGCCCTGGCCAATATCTCGCGGCGCCTCTCGCGCAGACCCGCCTCCTCAGATCCCTTGAGGAGTCGGTCATAGAGAGTGGAAAAGGCCCTCCCCCAGGTCGCGTCATAGATTCGACCCACGCCGGGATCGTAGCGGGAACAACAGCGGCGAGAAATCGGGCGAGCGCAGCCGAATAGGGGCTAAAGCGAAGCGAATTGCCAGACGCCGACTTCGCTCACCCGAGCCGAATGACGACCCGGCGATTTGCCCCTGCTCGGCTACCGGGAGCGGGCGGGATCTAATCTTCTCCGCCCGTGCGCGCCCGCCCGCTGATCGCCTTCCTCGCCGTGGTGGCCGTCGTCGGGCTGCTCGGCTACGGGCTACTGAGCAAGGGATCGACGGCGGTGAGCGTTGGCGAGGCAGCGCCTGCCGGCCCCCTCCCCCGTCTCCTTGGCACGGGGACTGGGTCGCTCGCCGAATATCGCGGCCGCTGGGTCCTGGTCAACTTCTGGGCATCCTGGTGCATCCCCTGCAGGCAGGAGGCTCCCGTGCTGGAGAGCTTCCAGCGCAAGTACGGAGGTCCCCGCTTCACCTTGCTCGGGATCGACACCCGCGACCTCAGCGGCGACGGGCAGCGGTTCGTGCGCCAGTACGGGCTCACGTATCCGCAGCTTCGAGACGGCGACGGGCAGCGAGCCCACGAATACGGCAGCACCGGCGTCCCCGAAAACTTCCTGGTCGACCCGCAGGGCAAGCTGCGCCTGCTGAACAAGGGCCCGGTCACCGCGGCATACCTGCGGCGCTACGTGGCGCCGCTGCTGCCCCACGGCGGTCGCTCGTGAAGACGCGGGCGGCGGCGGGCCTGCTGGTGGCGCTGGCGGCGATGCCGACGCTGACATCCGCCGCCCAGCCCAGGGTCTCGCTGAGCGACATCGAGGGCGAAGTGATGTGTCCGATCTGCGGCACGCTGCTGGAGCTGGCCGACTCGCCGCAGGCCGAACGCGAGAAGGCATTCGTCGCCGGGCTGATCGCCAAGGGGAAGACGAGGGCGCAGATCAAGGACGCGCTGGTCGCCCAATACGGCCCGGAAGTGCTGGCGTTGCCAAAGGCCTCTGGCTTCGACCTCTCCGCCTATCTCGTACCGGTGATCGGCTTCGCGGTTGCAGCGGTGGCGCTGGCGATCGGCGTGCTGCGCTGGCGCCGGCGAGGAGGGACGCCCGATCCTGACCTCCCGACGCCGCGCGGACCGACTGGAGAGGACGCCGAGCGCCTCGAAGCCGACCTCGCTCGCTACGACCTCTGAATCAGCCCGCTCACCGGAACCGGGAGCCGCTCGAAGGCCTCCGTGGGACCCAGGCAGGCAAGCGTGGCGTCGACCTGGGCCGCCACGGCTTGCAGCGCGCTCTCGGCGCCGTCAGACGGCCCGTCGAGGACAAGCAGATCGTAGGCGGCGCGCAGCTTCGCGGTCGCGTGGCGAAAGCTCTCGGAGGCGAGCAGGGTCACGCCGTCGGCGCTCGGCTCCCCGGCTACCACGCAGACCAGTGGCGCGCTCGCGCCGCTTGACGCCGGGCCGGCAAGGACGGCCGACTGAAGGATCTGGGGCGCGCTCGCCTCCCAGCGCAGGTACTCCTGCAGGCCGGGGGCGCTCTCCAGCCCGAGTGCCGCGGCGAGCGTCGGCCTGCCGAGATCGCACTCCAGGAGCGCCGTTCGCCTGCCGGCCGCAGCGGCGGCGGCGGCAAGGGCGAGCGCGGCCCCGGGCTTGCCCTCTGCGCCGCCGATGACGAGCAAAGCCCGGGCGTCCCCGAGCTTGCCCAGCAGGGCCACGAGGGCTTCGAAGTCGCCGCGACGAAGCGCTCCGGGCCGCGCCCCGCCCGGCCCCGGTCCCGAGATCTCCGCGAGGACGGAAGGCCTTCCCCGGCGGCGGAGCATCACATCCGCTCGGGCGCGGAGATTCCGAGCAGACCCAGAGCCGCGGCGATCGTGCGCTTCGCGTACAGGCAGAGGGCGAGCCGCGAGCGCTCGACCCCCTCCCCTTCGGCGCCGAGGACCTGGCAGTCGCGATAGAAGGCGTGGAAGTCGGCGGCGACGGCCATCGAGTAGGTGCAGATCCGGTGGGGCGCGCGGCGCGCGGCGGACTCGCGGACCTCCTCGGGGAACTCGAGCAGGCGCTTGATCAGCTCCCGCTCAGCTGGCTCCAGCGGCGCCTCCACCGATCCGGCGCCCGCCTCGGCCGGCGCCTGCTGGGCCCCCTCCCCCGCCTTGCGCAGGATGCTGGCGATGCGGGCGTGCGCGTACTGCACGTAGTAGACGGGGTTCTCACTCGACTCGCGGCGGGCCAGCTCGAGGTCGAGGTCGACCGTCGTGTCGTGGCTGCGCCAGAGCATGAACCAGCGGACGGCGTCGGAGCCGATGTCATCAAGCAGCTCATCGAGTGAGACGAAATCGCCGCTGCGCTTCGACATCTGGGCCCGCTTGCCGCCGTCGACGATGTTGACCAAGCGCATGATCAGCGCCTCGAAGGCGTCGGGATCGGCGCCGAGCGCGGCGATCGCGGCGCGGATGCGGGGGACGTAGCCGTGGTGGTCGGCGCCGAGCACGTCGATCAGCCGCTCAAAGCCGCGCTCCAGCTTGTCCCGGTGGTAGGCGACGTCCGCGGCCAGGTAGGTCGGCTCGCCGCTGGCCCGGATCAGTACCCGGTCCTTGTCGTCGCCGAACTCGGTGGTGCGCAGCCAGAGGGCGTCTTCGCTGCGGTAGGTGTGGCCGTTTTGATCAAGCTGGGCGAGGGCGGCGTCGACCTCGCCGCGCTCGTAGAGGTCGCGCTCGGAGAACCAGTTGTCGAAGCGGACACCGAAGCGCTCAAGGGTGGCGCTCACGCCCTCGAGCACCAGCTCCACCCCGCGCCGGCCCAGGGCCTCGCGCTCGGCGGGGTCTACCCCGTCGGCGGCGAGGCGCTCGGCCAGCTCCGCCACGTAGTCGCCTTCATAGCCGTCATCTGGCATCTCGGCGCCGGTCATGCGGGCGGCGATCGAGTGGGCGAAGCGCTCCACCTGGTTGCCTGCGTCGTTGACGTAGAACTCGCGCCGCACGTCGTGCCCGACCGCCTCCAGCAGCCGCACCAGGGCGTCGCCGTAGGCGGCGTGGCGGCCGCCGCCGACGTGCAGTGGCCCGGTCGGGTTGGCGGAGACGAACTCGACCAGGATGCGCTCGGGCGAAGCGGTCGGCGCCGGGCCGAGCCGCTCGCCGGCGGCGCCCAGGCCAGCCATCGCGCGTCGGTACCAGTCATCGGAGAGGAAGAGATTGATGAACCCAGGCCCGGCCACCTCGATCCGCTCGACGCTCCCGGCGGCGGCAAGCTCGCGCTCCAGCTCGACCCGGAGGCGCTCGGCGACTGCACGCGGGGTCTCACCGAGCGGAGCGGCGAGCAGCATCGCCGCGTTGGAGCTGTAGTCGCCCAGCTCCGGCTTGGGCGGGCGATCGAGAGAGGGCTCGGGCCCAGTCGGCTTGCCGTCGCGCAGGGCGCGGACCGCCTGGCCAATGGCCGAGCGAAGCTCGGCGATCGAGTCTTTGGCTGCCATCGGTCTCATCGTATGAGCCCTGCGGCGGCACGGGCCGCGCGGTGGGCCAGGGTACGCTGGCCCACTTGCGTGCAGCCGTAATCAGCGACGTCCACTCCAACCTACCGGCGCTCGAAGCCGTCCTCGGGGCGATCGAGGAGGCTGGCGTCACCGAGGTCTGGTGCCTGGGTGATGTGGTCGGCTACGGAGCCGAGCCGGACGCCTGTGTCGACCTGGTTCGCGAGCGCTGCGACTTCTGCTTGGTCGGCAACCATGACCTGGCGGTGCTCGGGGTGCTGAACGTTGGCGCTTTCTCAGAGACCGCGGCCGAGGCGGTCCGCTGGACGCAGGCGAGCGTCACCGAGCGGACGCTTGAGTTCCTGCGAGAACTGGAGCCTGCAGGCTCGCGCGAGGGAATCGGACTCTTCCATGCCTCTCCGCGCGACCCGGTCTGGGAGTACGTCCTCTCGGTCGAGCAGGCCGACGCCTGCCTCGACCTCCAGCCACAGCGCGTCTGCCTGATCGGCCACTCCCACGTCTCCCTCTTCTTCGACCGCCCCGCCGCCGGCATGCCGGGTGGGACCCGAGGCGGACAAAGCGGCGATGCGGCGCGACTCGACCTCAGCCGCGGCGCCTGGCTCCTCAACCCCGGCAGCGTCGGACAGCCACGCGATGAGGACCCGCGTGCCGCCTGGCTGGAGCTGGACACCGGGGAGAAGTCCGCCCGCTTTCACCGCGTCGGCTACGACATCGACAGCGCCGCCGAGCCGATCCTCGCCGCGGGCCTGCCAAAACGCCTCGCCGAGCGCCTCTACGCCGGCACGTGAGCGTCGATTGCAGGGCAAATCCAGCATTTATGTCGTTCTTTAGACTCGGACCGTGGGTCGCGTAGGCGCATCACTCCTCGCCCTTGCCCTCGGCGTCCTCGTCGCGGTTGCCCTCGCCTCCTGCGGGAGCGGGAGCAGCGCCAAGCTTTTGCCGGGAGACACCGCCGGTGAAATCACGTCCAATCTCGACAAGGTGAAGCGGCTGGCGCAAAGCGGCGAATGCATCGGGGCCGAAGTCGCAGCCCAGCAGGTCAGCAGCCAGATCGACGCCCTCGGCGGCGTCGATAAGACGTTGAAGCAGGCGCTGCGCGAAGGCGCCTCCCGGCTCAACGCAGTCGTCTCCGAAGTGCGGCGAAGAAACGACGGAAGCAACCGAAACGAACGAAACCACGACCGAAAGCACGCCCGGCAAGCCGGCGAAGAAGGAAGAAAAGCCGAAGAAGCCCAAGCCGACGCCGAGCGAACCGCCCACGACCAAGACGACCACCACACCGACGACGCCGACCACCACACCGACGACGCCGACCACACCGACGACCGAAGGCGGCGGCACCAGCCCGCCCTCCGGTGGCGTCGGCCCCGGCTCCCCGGTAGGCGGAGACCGGTGATGGTCGAGACCCTCTCCGGTCGCTATGAGATCGGCGAGCGCCTGGGCTCGGGCGGGATGTCGACCGTCTACCGGGCGACCGACCGCATCCTCGAGCGGACCGTCGCGGTGAAGGTGCTGGCCGAGCATCTCTCCGACGACGAGCGCTTCGTCGCTCGCTTCCGTCGTGAGGCGCTCGCGGTCGCGAAGCTGATCCACCCCAACATCGTCCAGGTCTATGACACCGGCGTCGATGAGGATCGCCACTACATCGTGATGGAGTACGTCGAGGGCCGCTCAGGGGCACAGATCCTGCAAAAGCAGGGGCCGCTGGACGGCGAGAACGACCGCAGAGATCGGAATCCAGGCCTGCGCCGGTCTCGATTACGCGCATCGGCGCGGGATCATCCACCGCGACGTCAAGCCGGGCAACCTGATGATCGTCGGCGGGCCGGTGGGGGGCGGTGAGATGACCGTGAAGCTGACCGACTTCGGGATCGCGCGGGCGATCGAGCAGACCCGGATAACCCAGGTAGGCTCGGTGGTCGGCACCGCCGCCTACCTTGCGCCAGAGCAGGTGCGCGGCGAGGAGGCTACGCCGGCCACCGACGTCTACGCGCTTGGGGTCGTCCTCTACCAGTTCCTCACCGGGCGGCTGCCGTATGAGGGCTCGACCCTGGCCGAGCTGGCGGTGCGCCAGCAAAACGAGAAACCACTGCCGCCCAGCACCTACAACGACGAGGTGCCAGAGACGCTGGGCGCGGCGGTTCTTCGGGCGCTCGAGGGCAATCCGAGCCGCCGCTACGCCAGTGCCGACGAGCTGGCCGGGGGCCTGCGGCTGGGCCTGCAGGGAGAGGACGTGACCCTGCCGATCGGCGAAGGCTCCACCCCGACCCGGGTGCTGGGCGGGGAAACGGCGACGCGGCGCATCGACCACGCCCAGCGGACCGAGTACCGCCCGGCCACCTCGCCTACCAGGCGACCGGTGGCGCGGGCTCCCCAGCCGCCGGTTCAGCCCCTCGAAGCCCGGAAGCGGGGTGCGTTCTCACGCTTCCTGCGCTTCGTCTTCGCCCTGATCGCCCTGGTCCTGATCGCGGCGGCGGTGGCCGCGGCGGTGATCATCGCCACGGATAAGGCGGCGGGGGTGAGGGTGACCAAGGTGGCGGGGAACACGGTCGAAAAGGTGGTCGAAGAAGTGAAGGACTTGGTCAAAAAGAACACGAAGTAGCCCAGGGGGGGTCTCCGGCGGAGACCTCGGAGGAGAAGGAGCCAAAAGCGCCGGCGGCAATGGCGGCGCGAGCGTGTGCGGTCAGCTCTTGCATGTAGGTGAGGTTGTGGAGACAGATCAGGCGGAGCGCTGTCAGCTCCTCGGCGCGGGAGAGGTAGCTGATGTAGTCGCGGTCGTGGTGTTGGCAGGCGGGGCAGGGACAGCCCTCGACGAGGGGGCTGCGGTCGCCCTCCCAGCCGGACTTGCGCAGGTCGAGGCGGAAGCGGGTCTCAGGGCTCGGGGCGAGTGCGACGCCGTGGCGGGCGAGGCGGGTCGGGACCGCGCAGTCGAAGATGTCGAGGCCGAGGGCGATGCCGGCAAGCAGGTCATCGACCTCGCCGATCCCGAGCAGATGCTTGGGCGCGGGCTCGGGCAGCAGCGCCGCGGTGAAGGAGAGCACCTCGCCCATCTCCGCCTTGTCACGCCCCAGGGTGCCGCCGATCGCCAGGCCGTCAAGCGCCGCCTCAGAGACCGCCTGTGCCGACTCGCGCCGCAGGTCCTCGTGGACCCCACCTTGGACGATCCCGAACACGGCCTGGTGCGGCGGCCCACTCTCCTCATGCCAGCGCAGGCAGCGATCGAGCCATCGATGCGTCCGCTCTGTCGATCGAGCCGTGTACTCCCGGTCGGCGTGAAACGGGGTGCACTCGTCAAAGGCCAATGCGATGTCTGATCCCAGCTTCGCCTGCACCCCCATCGAGACCTCAGGCGAGATGAACAGAGGTGCGCCGTCCCTGTAGGAGCGAAATCGGACCCCCTCCTCATCAATCGAGACACCTGACCCCTGCCCTCCTCCCTGGCGCCCACTTCCCTTCACCTCGTTCGCAACTCCCCCGTGCGCCATCGAGAAGACCTGGAAGCCACCGGAATCGGTGATCAGGGCCCGCTCCCACCCCATGAACCCATGCAGCCCACCCGCAGCAGCAATCCTCTGCGGCCCTGGCGAGACAAGCAGGTGGTAGGTATTCCCCAGCACCATCTGATAGCCCAGCCCGGCCACCTCTGTGGAGTCCAAGCCACGCACGGTCCCCTTCGTCGCTAGCGGAATGAACGCGGGCGTTTGGACGGGTCCGTGGGCGGTGTGCAGGGTCCCGGTCCTCGCGGTCCCGTCTCGGGCCTTGACCTCGAACCGAAGTCGGCTCGAGTCGCTCCTCACGCGATCAGCGAGCGGCCGGTCATCGCTTCGGGCTGGGAGATGCCGAGAAGCTCGAGGGCGGTCGGGGCGACATCGGCAAGGATCCCGCGGTCGCGTAGCTCAACACCCTTGGCGGTGATGATCAGCGGCACCGGGTTGAGCGAGTGCGCGGTGTTGGGGGACCCGTCCGGCTCGAGCATGTGGTCGCAGTTCCCATGATCCGCGGTGACGATGCACACCCCCCCGGTCGCCTCGACCGCCGCGACCACGTCCCCAAGGCACTGATCGACCTCCTCGACCGCCTTCACCGCCGCCGGGATCACACCGGTGTGCCCGACCATGTCGGGGTTCGCGAAGTTGATGATCCCGAAGCGGTACTCACCGCCCGACCAGTGACCGACGAACGCCTCGGCGGCCCCCCGTGCGCTCATCTCCGGCGCATGGTCATAGGTGGGGACGTCGCGCGGCGAGTCGATCAGGAACCGCTCCTCGCCGTCCCACTCCTGCTCGCGCCCGCCGTTAAAGAAGTAGGTGACGTGGGCGTACTTCTCGGTCTCGGCAACGTGCAGCTGGCGGCCGCCGGCCGCCGAGATCGTCTCGGCCAGGGTCGTCTTCGGCCGCGACTCCGCGAAGGCGACCGGGTAGGGCCAGCCCTTGCGGTACGCGGTCATCGTGGTCAGGTTAAGCAGCGGGCCACCGGAGCGGGAGAACTCCTCAAAACCCGTTTCGGCGAGGGCACGCGTCATCTGCCGGGCCCGGTCGGGGCGGAAGTTGACGAAGATCGCAACATCGCCCTCGACGGCGCCATCGTAGTCGCCGATCACGGTCGGCTTGACGAACTCGTCGGTCTCGCCACGCTCATAGGAGGAGTCGATCGCCTCCTCGGCGCTCGCCTCCGAGAGCCCCTCGGCGTGGACGATCGCGTCGTAGGCGAGCTTGGTCCGCTCCCAGCGGGTGTCGCGGTCCATCGCGTAGTAGCGGCCGCTCACGGTGGCGATGCGGCCGGCGTGGCGCAGCCAGCGCTCCAGCTCGGAGAGGTAGGTCTGCCCGCCGTGCGGGAGGGTGTCGCGGCCATCGGTGAAGGCGTGGAAGACGAGGTCGGGCACCCCCTCGTGGGAGGCCAGCTCGATCATCGCCTCAATGTGCTCCCAGCCGGAGTGCACACCGCCGTCGGAGAGCAGGCCGAGCAGGTGCAGGCGACCCCGCGGGCTCTTGCGGGCGCGCTCGCAGGCGGCCAGCAGGGCCTCGTTCTCAAAGAAGCTGCCGTCGGCGACCGCGTCATCGATCCGGGCCAGGTCCTGCTTGACGATCGCCCCCGCGCCGAGGTTCAAGTGGCCGACCTCGGAGTTGCCCATCTGCCCGTCGGGAAGCCCGACGTCGGGGCCCTGGGCGGAGAGCTGGGTGTGGGGAAAGCCGGCCCAGAGGCGGTCAAAGACGGGGGTCTCAGCAAGTGAGATCGCATTGCCTGGACCCGGCTCGGCCAAGCCCCAGCCATCGAGGATGACCAGCGCCAGTGAGGGGAAGGGCAAGTCGGTCAACCGGCAGCCTCCACGATCGCGGCGAAATCGCCGGGGTCGAGGCTGGCCCCCCCGACCAGCGCCCCGTCGACGTCGGGCTGGGCCATCAGCTCGCCGGCGTTGCCGGGCTTGACAGAGCCGCCGTAGAGGATGCGGACCCGCTCGGCCGAAGCTCCGAGGTCGCCCAGCGTCTCGCGGGCGAAGGCGATCGCCTCCTGTGCTTGCTCGGGGGACGCCGTGCGACCGGTGCCGATCGCCCAGATCGGCTCATAGGCGATCACGACGCGGGAGAGGTCGCTCGCATCGACCGCGGCCAGGTCGGCCTGGAGCTGGCGCTCGAGCACGGCTTCGGTCTGGCCGGCGTCGCGCTCCTCCTCGACCTCGCCGACGCAGAGGATCGGCTCAAGGCCAGCGGCAAGCGCCGCCGGGACCTTGCGCGCCAGCGCCTCATCGGTCTCACAGAAGTAGCGGCGGCGCTCGGAGTGACCGAGGAGAACCGCCTCGACGTCGGCCTCGACCAGCATCGGCGCTGAGACCTCGCCGGTGAAGGCGCCCGAGCGATCCTCGTGCATGTTCTGGGCGCCGACCCGCACGGCGCTCCCACGTGAGCGCTCCACGACCTCGCCGAGGGCGAGGAACGGTGGGCAGATGACGACGTCGCTTCGGGTGCCGGCGATCCGCGGCAACAGGGCATCGACGAACCGCGCCGCCTCCGCGACCGTCTTGTGCATCTTCCAGTTGGCGGCGATGTAGGGGGTGCGCTCAGGCATCGATGAGGGCCCTCACTCCCGGCAGTTCCTTTCCCTCCAGCAGCTCCAAGGACGCTCCTCCTCCGGTCGAGAGCCAGTCCACCTTCTCACCAAGTCCAAACCGCTGCAGCGCCGCGACCGAGTCGCCGCCGCCGACCACCGTCGTGCCGGGGGCCTCCGCCACCGCTTCGGCGACGGCGCGCGTCCCCGCCGCGAATGCCTCCAACTCAAAGGCGCCCATTGGTCCGTTCCACAGCACCGTGCCGGCTGCGGCGATCGCCTCGGCGTAGGCGACCGCGGTGCGCGGGCCGATGTCGAGCCCCATCCAGCCGTCGGGCACCTCGACACCGTCGCTCTCGCGGCGCTCCGCCGCGGCGTCGAAGCGCTCCCCCAGGCCCAGGTCGACCGGCAGCGCCAGCTCACATGCAGAGTCCTCGGCCCGCTCCAGCGCCTCCGCCGCCAGCGCCACACCCTCCTCCTCGACCAGCGAGTCGCCGGTCGGGATCCCCTGTGCCCGAAAGAAGCTGAAGCACATCGCGCCGCCGATCAGGATGCGATCGGCGAGCTCCAGGAAGCGATCGATCACCGCGACCTTGTCGGAGACCTTGGCGCCGCCGATAACGACGAGGAGCGGCCGCCGCGGGGATTCGACCACCGCGGTCAGCTCGTCCACCTCCCGCTCGAGCAGCAGGCCGGCGTATCCCGGCAGAAGGCGCGCCACCCCTGCGGTGCTGGCGTGGTCGCGGTGGGCGACGCCGAAGGCGTCGTTGACGTAGAGGTCGGCGAGCCCGGCGAGCGCTTCGGCCAGGGCCGGGTCGTTCTCCTTCTCCCCCGGCTCGAAGCGGACGTTCTCCAGCAGCAGCACTTCGCCCGGCCCAAGGCCCCGGGCCATCGTTTCGACGTCGCCGCCGACCACCGATGGTGCCTGGTGCACCTCAGCTTCGAGCAGCTCCGCCAGCCGCTCGCCCACCGGCCCCATCGAGAGCGCCGGGTCTGGCTTCCCCTTCGGCCGCCCCAGGTGAGAGACCAGCACCAGCGCCGCGCCGCGCTCGCGCAGCAGCTCGATCGTCGGCAGCGCCGCCCGGATTCGAGTGTCCTCGGCGACCCGCCCGTTCTCCAGCGGGACGTTGAAATCGACCCGGACCAGTACTCGCTTTCCCGCGACGTCGGCGTCGCGTACGCTTGCCTTGGAGAAGCTCAACGCCCCAGCGCGATCAGGCGCCGGCGGCGACCGGCTCCAGCACCTTCGCCGCCAGCTCCACGCAGCGGTTGGAGTAGCCCCACTCGTTGTCATACCAGCTGACCGCCTTGACCATGCGCCCGTCGCCGATCGTCATCGTCTGGCCGGCGTCAAAGATCGAGGAGTGCGGATCGCCGACGATGTCGGTGGAGACGATCGGGTCATCGGTGTAGGCGAGGATGCCTTTTAGGGGGCCCTCGGCGGCGGCCTTGACGGCCGCGTTGACCTCCTGGACCTCGACCGGATCGGGGGTCGTGAAGACGAGGTCGACGACCGAGCCGATCGCGACCGGCGCCCGGATCGCGAGCCCGTTCAGCTTCCCGTTTAGCTCCGGCAGCACCAAGCCGACCGCCTTGGCGGCGCCGGTCGTGGTCGGGATCAGGTTGAGCGCCGCGGCGCGCGCGCGGCGCAGGTCCTTGTGCGGCATGTCCTGGAGGCGCTGGTCGGATGTATAGGCGTGGATCGTCGTCATCAGGCCCTGCTCGATCCCGAAGGAGTCGTTCAGCACCTTGGCGAGCGGCGCCAGGCAGTTGGTCGTACAGGAGGCGTTGGAGATTATGTGGTGGTTCTCAGGGTCATAGGCGCTGTCGAAGTTGACGCCGAGCGCCACGGTCATGTCGGGCTCCTTGGCCGGGCCGAGATGATCACCTTCTTGGCCCCGGCGGCGAGGTGCTTGGCGGCGTCCTCGCGGGCGGTGAAGAACCCGGTCGACTCGATCACCACGTCGACGCCGCGCTCGGCCCAGGGCAGCGCGGCCGGATCGCGCTCAGAGAGGACCTCGATCTCGGCGCCGTCAACCGAAATCGATGCCTCCCCCGCCTTGACCGTGGCGCCGAAGCGCCCCAGGATCGAGTCGTACTTGAGCAGGTGGGCGAGGGTCGCCGGGTCGGTGAGGTCGTTGACCGCGACGAACTCAAGGTCGGCCCCCGCCGCGTGTGCGGCGCGGAAGATGTTTCGCCCGATCCGCCCAAAGCCGTTGATGCCGACCTTCACAGCCATCAGGTCAAGCCCTCCCTTCTCGTTGTACGCCGATGCTAGTCACTGCCCACCGTAATCTCGATCTCATAGCCGTCCGGGTCCTTGAGGAAGCCTGAGTAGGAGCCCGAGCCATAGGAGCGGCGCTCGCCGGGCTCGCTGACGCTGAGGCCGCCGGCACCGATCCCACCTTCCCACGCCGCCTTCACGGCGACGAGTCCCAGGCCCGAGAAGCTGAGCAAGCCGAATCCCGGCTTGGGCTCATGATGGGCAGCGATGAAGAAAACGGGTTTGGCAATTCCCCACCCGATCGTCCGGTCCTCGTCGAAATGGCGCCGCCAACCGAGCGGCGCGAGCAGCGAGTCGTAGAACGAAGAGCTCCGGTCGAGGTCGGAGACCTCCAAGAGGACGTGATGCAACACGGGACTGGGAAGGCTATAGGGGGCGGGCGTCCGGAAGTCGTCTGCTCAACCGCCGCGGGGCGTCCAGCGAAAGAAGCGGATTGCGAGAAGGAGGCCGGCGACGCCCCAGACGGCGACGATCGCGAGGTTTCCCCAGCTGATGCTGGGGCCGCCTCCCGCCGGCACATAAGCATCGAAGAAGGCCACGAAGAAGTGGCGAACTGGGAAGGCGTCGGCGAAGTGGATGACGCCGCTGGGAAGTTCGTTCTCCGGGATGAAAACGCCAGAGAGGAAATAGAGGGGGAAGAGCAGGGCGTTGACGATCGGGGCGGCGGCGTCCTGGGAGGGGATCGCGGCGGTCAGCGCGATGCCCAGACAGCAGAATGCGGCGGCGCCGACGATCAACGTCACCAGGATCGCCGGTGTGGCGCCCCAAGGTATAGGCACCCCGTAGAAGACCCGGCCGATCACCGCCAGCAGCACCAGCATGATCACGGCGACGATGATCGAGTTGCCGATCCGCCCAGCGATGAAGACCCAAGGCGGCATCGGAGTCCCCCGGCTACGCTTCAGCCGTCCGCCTTCGCGGGCGATCACCAGCGACATCACGAGACTCTGCACCGTCGAGGCGATCACCGAGAGGGCGATGATCGCCGGCACGTAGTAGGTGGTCGCCTTGATGCCACCGCGGACGCCCACGGTCTTGCCGCTGAAGGCGACCGCGAGGATCACGAAGAGGACGACCGGGAACATCACCGTGAAGAACACCGAAGCGGGGTTGCGCCAGAAGGCCTTCTGGTCGTAGCGAAACTGGTGCAGGAGCAGGCTCATGGCTCAGTGAGCTCCAGGTAGACGTCCTCGAGCGTGGGCCGGGTCACTTCAAGCCCCTCGAGATCCTCCCCTCGCTCAAGCGCCCGGCCGGTCAACTCGTGGAGGGTCTTGACCGGGGTGGTGGTCTGCGTCGAGATCTCCTCGCCGTTTAAGCGATAGGTGATCGTCGCCGGCTGGCTGTCGCGGTCGCCCAGGTCCTCGGGGGTGCCGCGGGCGACTATCTGGCCCTTGGCGATGATCGTTACCCGGTCGGCGAGGCGCTGGGCCTCGTCCATGTAGTGGGTGGTGAGAAAGACCGTCTTGCCGAGGTTGCGCAGGCCGGCGATCACGTCCCAGGCCTGGCGGCGCGCCGAGGGGTCAAAGCCGGTGGTCGGCTCGTCGAGGAAAAGCAGCTCGGGATCGCCGACCAGCGCCATGCCGACGTCGAGCCGGCGCTGCTGGCCGCCGGAGAGGCGACTGGCCCGCTCGTCGGCCTTGCCCTCCAGCCCGACCAGCCCGATCACCTCCTCGATCGGCCGCGGGGCCCTGTAATAGCCGGCGTAGAGGCCAAGCGACTCGCGCACCGTCAGGTAGGGGTCAAGTCGGCAGCTCTGCAGGACGATCCCGATCCGCTCGCGCCACTCGCGCCCCGCCCGCTGCGGATCCTCGCCCAGCACCGAGACCTCTCCCGCGCTGCGGTCGCGATAGCCCTCGAGGATCTCAACTGTGGTCGTCTTGCCGGCGCCGTTGGGACCGAGGAAGGCAAAGACCTCGCCGGCCCGCACCTCGAGGTCGATGCCGCGCACCGCCTCTGCGTCGCCATAGCTCTTGCGCAGGCCTCTGATCGAGATGACTGGTTCGGGCAAAGCGCGTCGATTCTATGGTCGGTGCCCGGCCGCCCGGCCGTGCCGCTCAGCTGTCCAGCTCGACGTCGCGGTGCTTGACACGGACGATCACGTCGTCACGTCCGGCCAGGTCGCGGCGGATACGGTCGGCAACGGTTACCGAGCGGTGGCGGCCGCCGGTGCAGCCGACCGCGATCGTCAGATGGCTCTTGCCCTCCGTGACATAGGCGGGGACGAGGAACTCAAGCAGCGGCAGCAGCCGCCCGTAGAACTCGCCTGCCTGGGTCCCGGACTCGACGTACTCGCGCACCTCGCGGTCAAGCCCGGTCAGGGGGCGCAGGTCGTCGACGTAGTGGGGGTTGGGCAGGAACCGCACGTCGAGGGTGAGGTCGGCGTCCCGTGGCGGGCCGTTCTTGAAACCGAAGGTGAGCAGGGTCAGCGCCAGCTTGCCGCCCTCCTCGCGTCCCAGCATCTCCTCGGCGATGCGGCGACGCAGCTCGGCGGCGGTCAGGTCGCTTGAGTCCATCACGATATCGGCGCGCTCTCGCAGCGGTGCCAGCAGCTCGCGCTCGGCGCGGATCCCCTCGAGGATCCGTCCTTCCGGGGCGAGCGGGTGGCGGCGGCGGGTCTCCTTGTAGCGGTCAACGAGCGTCTCCTCGTTGGCCTCGAGGAAGAGGACCTTGGGCTTCAGCCCCTCGGCCTCGAGGTCATCCAGGACCTGGACCAGGTCGTCGAAGTAGTCGCCGCCGCGAACATCGGAGACGACCGCAGCCCGCTCGACCCCGCTGCCGTCGTGGCGAAACAGCTCGCCGAGGCTGCCGATCATCCGCGGCGGCAGGTTGTCGACGCAGAAATAGCCGCCGTCCTCGAAGGCAGCGATCGCCTCCGACTTGCCTGCCCCCGAGTGCCCGGTGATGACGACCAGAGTCACCTCCCTGTCGGGCCGCTCGCCGCCGGCGCCCGCCTCGCGCTCCTTGGTTTTCTCGGCCTTCGCCATCCCGTCCCCTCAGCCGGTCCTGTTGAGCTGCTCGTGGATCTCACGGGCTACTTTGCCAGGCACGCCGGGCACCGCCTCCAGCTCCTCCCGGGAGGCGACCAGGAACCGCTCTGGAGAGCCGAAATGCTGGAGCAGGGCGCGCTTGCGGACGGGGCCGACGCCCTTTAACTCGTCGAGTACCGAGCCGGTCATCGCCCGGTCGCGGCGGCCGCGGTGGTGCTCGATCGCGAAGCGGTGCGCCTCGTCGCGGACCCGCTGAAGGAGCTTGGAGGCCTCCGAGTCGGCGGGCAGGTCGATCGGTGCCCGGCGGCCGGGGACGTAGACCTCCTCCAGCCGCTTGGCCAGGCTGACGACGGTGACGCCGAGCTCGGCGAAGGGCCGCAGCGCTCGCATCCCGGCGGCGAGCTGGCCCTTGCCGCCGTCGATCACGATCAGCGAGGGAAGCGAAGCGAAGCTCTCGTCGCGCTCGCCGTCATGGGGCGAGAGGTCGGCCTGCTCCAGATAGCGATTCATACGGCGCGAGAGCACCTCCTGCATCGAGGCGAAGTCGTCGGGACCCTTGCCGATCCCCTGCTCCCGCCCCTCGCCGCGCACCCGGAAGCGGCGGTAGTCCGCCTTCTTCGTCGCCCCCCCCTCGAACACGACCATCGAGGCGACCGTGTGCTCGCCGCCAAGGTTGGAGATGTCGAAGCCCTCTATGCGGACCGGCAGCTCCTCCATCCTGAGCGTCTCGCGCAGCACCGCGAGCGACTCGACCCGGCGCTGGCGGCGGTGCTCGCGGCGAAGCCGGTCCTGGTCTAGGGCGAGGCGGGCGTTGCGCTCGGCCAGCTCGCGCAGGCGGCGCTTGTCACCGCGCTCGGCGACCCGCACCTCGACCGGAGCGCCGCGGCGCTCGCTCAGCGCCTCGGCCAGCACCGCGGCGCGCTCGCGCAGGTAGGGGCCAACGACGACTGTACGGGGCATCGCCGGCGAGGCCGAGTAGTACTGACCGATGAACTCCTCGGCCACCTCGGCCAGGTCGCGCTCGGCCTGGTTGTCGAGATAGAAGCTCTGGCGCTCGGCGAGGATGCCGTCGCGGACCTGGAAGACCTGGGCGTTGGCGTCGGCCCCCTCACCGGCGACGCCGATCAGGTCGGCGGTACCGACCGAGCCGCCGGCGACGCGCTGGCGCTCGAACAGCGAGCGGATCGCCTTGAGGCGATCGCGGTGCAGCGCTGCGCGCTCGAACTCGCGGGCCGTGGCGGCCTCCTCCATCTTCCGCGTCTCCTCTCCCTCGACCTGGCGGTAGCGGCCGGAGAGGAAGTCGACGATCGCCTCGATGTTGCGCCGGTACTCCTCGCGGTCGATGTAGCCGACGCAGGGCGCCCCGCAACGCTTGATGTAGTAATCGAGGCAAGGGCTGCCAGAGCGGCGGCCGGGTTGGGGACCCTCGCAGGTGCGGAACTGGAACAGCTTGCCGAGCAGGTCGAGCGTCTCGCGCACCCGCTTGGCGCTTGAGAAGGGGCCGAAATAGGCGCGAGCAGGGCGGTGTTTCTCGCGGGTGAAGTAGACCCGCGGGTAGTCCTCGTCGAGGCTGACCGCAACGTAGGGGTAGGACTTGTCGTCGCGCAGGCGGATGTTGAAGCGGGGCCGGTGGCGCTTGATGAAGCTCTGCTCGGCGAGCAGCGCCTCGGCCTCGGTCGCGGTAACGAGGAACTCGATCCGCTCGACGCGCGAGGTGAGGCGACTCTCCCCGCCGGAGAAGTGGGAGGCAACGCGCTTGCGGATCGAGCGGGCCTTGCCGACGTAGAGGATCTCGCCGCCGCCACCGTGGAAGAGGTAGACGCCCGGTGAGTCGGGAAGGGAGCTGCGCTGTTGTGCGATCCGCTCGTCTCGAGCGAGGGTGCCGGTGTCGTCGCCTTTGGCCACTTGGGACAAAGGGTAGGCTCCTGGCCACCCGGCCAAACTTGACGCTGACGGAGAGCGAGATGACGACCCAGACCCTGAGCCCGCCCGAACTGAGCACGATGCGAATCGAGATCGACGGGGAGATCGGGACCCTCACCCTCGACCGGCCCGACGCCTTCAACGCGATGAGCCCGGAAATGATCGGCGAGCTCCCGATCGCCTTCGCCTGGCTCGCTGACCGCGCCCCGCTGCGGGCGCTGATCATTACTGGTGCCGGCAGGGCGTTCTGCGCCGGGGGCGACGTCAACTGGTTTCGCAAAGGGGTCGAGGCGGAGGAGATCGACCTGGCCTCCGAAGTGCGACGCGGGGCCGAAACCATGCACCAGGCGATCATCGACCTGGAACGGATCCCCTACCCGGTGATCGCCGCGGTCAACGGCCCGGCCGCGGGGGCGGGCTTCTCGCTGGCGCTGGCATGCGATACCCGAATCGCCTCCGAGGCTGCCTTCTTCGCCTGCGCCTACGGACGCATCGGTGCCTCCCCGGACGGCGGCATGACCTACTTCCTGCCGCGGGTAGTCGGCCCAAGTAGGGCGCTTGAGATTCTCCTGGACGACCCGAACATGAGCGCCTCCGACGCGCTGGCTGAGCGACTGGTCGCCGAGGTCGTGGCGCCGGAGGAGCTAATGGCGCGGGCCCGGGCCAAGGCCGAGAAGCTGGCGGCGAAGGCGCCCCACTACGTGCGGATGGCGAAACTGCTCTGCGGGCAGAGCATCGAGAACAACCTCGCACAGCACCTACAGCTCGAGCGCCACGGGATCGCCGACAGCATGGACACCGAGGACCTGCGAGCCGGGGTCGAGGCGTTCTTCTCAGGCGAGACGCCCGAGTTCAACGGCCGCTGAACCGGGATCGCGGCAAGGTCTTCCGGATACGCGACGACGTACTTGCGGCGCTCGAATACGCGGCGGCAGCGACGCAGGAGCGCGAGTTGTCCGTGGCCGCCCCGGGTGAGGCTCCTCCCAGACGCGAACCTCTCCCCTGAGGTTGCGACGACTAACTTCGATTCTCTGCGGTCGCCAAGCGGAGCCCTGAAGCTGGTGTAATCTCGCCTGTAAGATGTTATCTTACGCCTATGAAAACGACCGTCTCGACCAAGGGCCAGATCGTGCTGCCAGCGGAGCTTCGCCAGCGCGACGGCATCGAGCCCGGGCAGGAGTTCGAGGTCGAGCGCATTGGCGCTGACGAGTACCGGCTACTGCGGGTAGCGCCGGCGCCGAATGAAGGCCTGGTGGACTGGCTGCTCGCCTGTCCGCAGAAGGGCTACTTCATCGCAATCGACTCTGAGTCGACCAACACGTTGTGAAACATCTCGTCGACGCCAACGTCCTTTCCGAGGCGACCAAGCCCAGCCCAGATCCTCGGGTCGTCGAGTGGCTGCGGCGCAACGAGCGCTCGATCGTCGTTGATCCGATCGTTCTCGGCGAGGTCCGCTTCGGCATCCTGCTCCTGGCGCGCGGTAACCGGCGTACCGAGTTGGAGCGCTGGTTCGAACAGGGAGTCAGCCGGATCCAGTGCATTCCATGCGATTCGGTGGTCGGGATGCGCTGGGCGCAGCTGCTCGCCGATCTACGCCGACGTGGCCGGCCGATGTCGATCAAAGACAGCTTGATTGCCGCTGCCGCCCTCGCATATGACTTCGCGATCGTGACGCTCAACCAGCGCGACTTCGAGCCAGCGCGGGTACGGCTCGTCGATCCGTCGGCCTGAGGACGCGCGAACCGCGACTGGCTCAGGCAGGCGCCATTACGCGTCGGCCCGCAACGTTGCCGCGTCGGTCCCGGGCTCGACTTCCCCTGCCTGCTCGGCATAGCCGATCGGACCGGTGTCAGTCGTCTTGACGTAGCGCTCTCGAACCTCGAGGAAGGTGGTCTGTAGCGAGTTGAACTCGTCGGCGAACTCGCCGTTGAGCAGGCGGTGCGCGGCCTGCTCCGGTCCCCCGGCCCGGTTGTGCCGCAGGACGTAGACGAGGTCGTAATAGTCCTTCGTGGCTGCGCGGGTGCGCACCGCGACGCACTTCGAGAGCAGGTAGCCCTCGAGGCCGGCGAAGCGGATCCGCACCGCGACATCAGTGCCATCGGCAAGCTCGCCCTTCAGTTCCTCCCAGGCGAAGTCGCGGGAGACATAGCCGGTACCGCGGAGGTTCTGGGCGCTGAGCACTCGGCATCCACTCGGGCTGACGACCTCTCCCTCCCGGTAATCGGGCAAGTCGCATAGGAACTCCAACTTCACGGGCACGCCGTCAATCGGGCCTCGCCAGCGCCAGCCATCCTCATTCGGGTCCGGTTTGAAGTCGAGGCGTTCAAGTGCCCGCTCCACGCCACCGAGATCAGCGTCGGGATCAAGATGGGTAATGAGGAGCACGTCGACATCGGTCGTGCCGAGGTGAACCGGCACAAGAGCTTCGTCACGCGCGAGAACCTCGGGCACCAGACCGCCGAGTACGACCAGGAAGACGTCCTCGTCCCCCAGCTCGTACAGAAGCCGCACTAGCGCAAGCTCGGCGCGGGCGCGGGCTTGGCGGGAGCGCTGTTCATCCATCCGCACCATCCTCCTCGGTTGACCTGTCGCGATGCAGCGGGTCGATGAGCTGTTCTTTGACGTGGTCGGCGGCATCTCCACCGCGTCCGCCGAACGAGGACAGATCGGCGAACAGGCGGGGGGCGCTCACGACGGGGATGTCTCCAATTCGCTGGGCGAGTTTGAGCACACGAGGGTCTACGGCCCAGAAGGTGACTCGGCCACCCTCGTCGACCTCGCGCAGATCCGCCTCCTTGATCGCGTCACTGAGCGGGCCGGCGAAGCGGGCGTCCGCGATATAGAGGTGCAGGCTGGGGGTCGTCGTGGCAAAGGGGGCGGTGAGCTCAAGGCCAGCCCAGCCGCTGACAGCCCAAGCCATGCTGTGGTCCAGCGCCGGGGCTAGATTGGCACGCAGCAACGCCATCACGTCTTTGGTCGTGCGATGGGCGATGCGCGTTGGACGCGGAGCATCGGCTACCTCAGCTGACCATGAGGCAAGCATGCCCTCCGCGTCAATGAGCTGCCGGTATGCGCCCGGCCCACGTTCGGTGCCCCGCTTGGCCGTCCAACCCGAGTCATCGAATGCCTTGAGGACTTTGGCCGCCTGGGCATCGGACCAGTCACTCTCCTCCGCAAGCGCGGCCACTCGCAGCGGTCGATCCTCGCCCGCGAGGATCGTCTCGGCGATCGCGATCGCCGACTTCGACCACGCGAAGGCGCGGGAGGCGCTCCCCTCGTGGGGCAACTGCACGGGCTCGCGGATCACGATCAGCCCACGCGGTCCGATGATGCGTGCCTGGCCGACTTCGTCGGCCCAGTTAGCGCCGCGGTCCCGCAACCACTCGACCGCACCGGGGGAGAGTCGCCGGGCGAAGAGAACAACCTCCTCTGGCCACAGTCCGCTGATCGTGGCCGCCGCGCGCCGGACATCCTGCGGCCACCCCTCACCGGCCCACTTCGCCTCGATCGCGATCGCCCGGCCATCTCGCGTACGGATCACGAGGTCGGCGTCACTATCGCTTGGAGCTACCTCGACTATCGCGCCCTCCAGCGCGGATGCGAGGATCTTCTGCCAGCGCTTTTCTACCTCATTCATGTTTTCTACTTTACCAGTAGAATAGGCGTTTAAGTAGAAAACTGTCGATCGACCAGGGTAAAAAGGTCTACACGGTCCCGGTGCCATCGGGCAAACGCAGCACCGAGATCGTGAGGATCTGGCCGCCGAGGCCGCGCGGCACATGGGGTGGCGCTCGTCAGTTAGCGGGTGCCATCACGCGGGTAACCGAGTCGCCCACGAAGCACGGCTTCTCGTTGCCCTCGACCTCGAGGGTGAAGCGGGTCACCACCTGCCACCAGCCGCCGCCGATCTCCTCGACGGAGACGACCTCGGCCCGCTCGCGGACGCGGCTGTCAACCGGCACCGGGGCCGGGAACCTGATCCGATTGAAGCCTTATGAATTGTTCGGCCCGATATGCGTGCCTGGCCAGGGCCGCCCCGACTGAACAATGCCTGGGCAATAAAGTCCTACGCCCCATCGAGTCCCGCTAAGAAGGCAGCCCCGAGCGGGAGCTGAAATCTGGGCCTGCCGGGCACCCAGGAGGAGCGGCGCCGCGAGCTTCGTGCGGCAAATTTAGAAGCACGACGAGACTACGTGCCTGGCCGAGTAGGCGAGCGCCGGCCAGCGAGGTGAAGGCAACCGCCATCCCATTCGCAGTGCCGGTGCCGCGCTCGTCTACCCTGGTAGGTGTTATGGCTCTTGATCGGATTACCGTCGACCCGAACCGAATGCGCGGGCTTCCCTGCATCCGCGATACCCGCGTGACAGTCAGCGCGGTGCTGGGGCAGCTGGCGACGGGCAACAGCGTGGAGGAGGTCCTCGCTGACTACCCCTACCTCGAACGCGACGACGTACTTGCGGCGCTCGAATACGCGGCGGCAGCGACGCAGGAGCGCGAGTTGTCCGTGGCCGCCCCGGGGTGAGGCTCCTCCTCGACGCGAACCTCTCCCCTGAGGTTGCGCGTCGTCTGCACGAGGCCGGGCATGACTCCGTCCACGTCGCCGACGTTGGGTTGCTGAGAGCGCTTGACCCCGAGATCCTGCGGGCCGCCTCCGATCAGGATCGAGTCCTCATAACCGCCGATGCGGACTTCGGGGCGCTGCTTGCGCTGGGCTCCCTTGCTACTCCCTCAGTGGTCCTACTGCGCTCCGCGGACCATATGCCCCCCGGCGAGCAGGCCGATCTGCTCACAGCGAACCTGCCTGCGATCAGCGACGCGCTCGGCAAGGGGGCAATCGCAAGCCTCTCGCGGGGGCGACTGCGCCTACGCCCGTTGCCGATCGCGGTGGAGTCAGATAAGGGTTGAGGCGGGAGCCGACAGAAGGTCGCGTAGCCAGCCAGGCGCTGTCTTGAACTGCTGCCCAAACTGCTCGCTGTAGAGCTACGCAGAGGCTAGGCGAGCCGCGGCGGCTTGCTCGTAGCGATCGGCCAAGACGAGCGCTGCGTCGCGGAAGCCCTTGATGTCGGTCTTCGCGGCCTGGGTGCGAAGCTCCCCGGCGCGGGCGGAGAGCTCCTGCGGCGGCTGGCTGGTTCGCTGCAGCCGTTCCTCCATCTCGAGGGTGAAGCGGGTCACCACCTGCCACCAGCCGCCGCCGACCTCCTCGACCGTGACGACCTCGGCGCGCTCACGGACGCGGCTGTCAACCGGCACCGGGCCGGGGGCGGGAACCTGATCCGATTGAAGCCTTATGAATTGTTCGGCCCGATCCCCGTAGGGAGCTGAGCGGGCCGGGGGTCGCGGTCAAGGCGTTTGCGATCATGATCGACCGAACACGCCAAACGACGGCGCTCATCGCGGAGTTGACCTGAGGCTTCAGGCTGCGACGAGCTTTGGTACAGGCGCGACCTCGCGCTCTGGCTCCTCATGGGGAACTTGGCGCTCGATGCCGATCAGCAGCTCCTCGTCCAGCACGGCGAGGATGCGCTTGAGCACCGGGATCGTCGGGATATGGTTGCCGCCCTCGACTTTCGAGATGAAGGAGTGGGACGTTCTGACTCGGCGAGCGACCTCTTGCTGGGTCAGGTCCAGCTCGTAGCGGCGCTCGCGGATGTGGGCGGCGATCCAGTTCCTCTCGCGCAGCTCGCGGATCGCGGCGTACTCGTCGCGGGCCTCGCGATACTCCTCGCTGCGGCTGGCACGATCGCGCGCCGCCTCGGCAGCGGTTTGCCCCTTCGGGCTGATCTGTCTGTTGCGATTCCGGCTCATGGCAAGTGAGTTTATCCAAATAGATAAATGAGTCAACCCTTCTTTCGACTGCTAAACGGCGCATCTTGACCCGCCGCCCGCGGAGGGACTCGCGGCTTTGCATCCATCCGTTGCTTGAAGTCGGCCATGCGGCGCTTCGCCAGCGCCTTCTCGGCGGCCGGCACTGCTCCGGTGTCCTTCGCGAATGAGTGCAGCAACACGATTAGGTTGCCGGAGCGCTGGTAGAGAATTCGATAGCGCGTGTTGGCGAAGCGGACCCGCAACTCGCGCAGCTCGCCCTCGATCTGCGAGGTAATCGGGTGCTCCGGCGGTGGGGCGTCGGGCGACTTGCCGTTCAGGTGCTCCTCGACGTAGTCGTCGATCTTGGCGGCGCGCTTGGCCGGCAGCGCGTCAATGAATCGGCCAACCGGTTCGACGCCGCGCTTGTCAGGTAGTAGATGGCCTGGGTCTGCGCCACTCGCCGAGCATGGCACGCGATCCGGTGCGGCAGTTCCCGCCTCAGGTCGAAGCGGCGAGCTCCGGACAGACCGAGGCGCCGGAAAAGAGAAGGCGCCGGTCAGTCGGCGGGCGCCATCACGCGGGTGACGCTGTCACCCACGAAGCAGGGCTTCTCGTTGCCCTCGACCTCGAGGGTGAAGCGGGTCACAACCTGCCACCAGCCGCCGCCGACCTCCTCGACGGAGACGACCTCGGCACGCTCGCGGACGCGGCTGTCGACCGGCACCGGGGCGGGAAAACGGATCTTGTTCCAGCCGTAGTTGACGCCGAGCGTGAAACCGCTTGAGGAGATCAATTCCTTGCGGAAGCCATCAACCAGGGAGAGGGTGAGGTTGCCGTGGGCGATCGTGGTGCCGAAGGGGCTCTCCGCCCTAGCGCGCTCGACATCGACGTGAATCCACTGGTCGTCGCCGGAGACCCGCGCGAAAGTGTCGATGTCCTCCTGCGTCACGGTCCGCCACTCGCTCGGGCCGATCTCCTGCCCGACCAGCGCCTGCATCCCCTCGACCCCCTGCACCTCGACCGCGGTCATCACGCCGCAGTCTAACCGTCCCGATACGAGAAGACGCAACCGAAAGGCGGCACGACGGGGATCCGGCGCCACCGAGGCCGAGTGCCATGTACGGCTTGCTTAATACGTATTCGCCTCTACCCAGACCCGCCATATCGCCACCACCGAGGCGGCCAGAAGGAGGATCCAGGCAACGGTGCCGCCGCCACTGGAGAAGAGCTCGTCGGTGCCGGCGATCAACAGGGCGATCATCCCCAGGGCGCCATAGAGGATCGCCCGCCGCCCGTCGCTGAGCGTCGCCAGCGTCAACTCGTTCTGGCGGCTCAACGTGTAGAGCATCCAGGCGATTGCGGCCAAGAATCCCATCGTAAGGGCGGTGAGCACAGCTTCTGCGACGTTGCCCCCGGCTGGTGCGAAAGCGACGCTGAAGGCCAGCGCCATGATGATCGCGACATCGCGCAGAGTGCGCATCTGCCAAATTGTACGTCGCGCTGGCCGCGCTATGGCGACGGTTCGACTTGCGCGACGGGCTGCTCCCGCTGCGAGCGGCGCGCGAAGGCCGCGGCGATCAGCACAAGCGCGATCAAGCTCACCAGCACCGGCCCCAATGCCCCGGTGCCGAAGATCCTGGCGAGCCCGTAGGCCGCCGCCCCGATCGCAGCCGCCGCCGGCAGGGTCAGCAACCAGGCGGCGACGATGTTTCCGGCTACTCCCCAGCGCACGGCCGAGACCCGCTTGACGGCACCGGCGCCCATCACGCCGCCGCTGATCGCATGAGTGGTAGAGATCGGAAAGCCGAGCAGGGTGGAGATTAGGATCGTGGTCGCCCCGGCACTCTGCGCGGAAAAGCCCTGCGCCGCGTCCATCTTGATGATCCGCGCCCCGGTCGTGCGCATCACCCGCCAGCCGCCGCTGTAGGTACCAAGCGCGATCGCCGCCGCCGCCGCAACGATCGCCCACAGGGGCGGCCCCGCGGCGGGGCCAAGCGTGCCGTTGGCGATCAGCGCGATCATGATCACCCCGGTCGTCTTCTGCGCGTCGTTTGCGCCGTGGGCAAGGGCGAGCAGCCCCCCGGAGACGATCTGTGCGTGACGAAAGGCGCGCGTCACCGGCCCCGGGCGTCTTCTGCCAACAAGGCGATAGATGATCACGATGAGGAAGCCGGCGAGCAGAAACGCCGCGAGCGGGGCGATCAGGGCCGGGAGCAGCACTTTGTCCAGCAGCCCGCCGCCGAGCACCGCGCCGGTCCCCGCAGCCGCCAGGGTGGCCCCGACCACCCCCCCGATCAGCGCGTGCGAGGAGCTGGACGGCAGGCTGAAGTGCCAGGTCGCCAGGTTCCAAGCGATCGCCCCGATCAACCCGGCGAAGACGACGCTCGGAGTGATCGCGGCGGCGTTGACCATGTCGTGGGCGACAGTCGCCGCGACCGCGACTGAGATGAAAGCACCGACGAAGTTGAGCAGTCCCGCAACCGCGATCGCCACCTGCGGGGGTGCCGCGCCGGTGGAGACCGCGGTCGAGATCACGTCGAAGGTGTCGTGAAAGCCGTTGCTGAAGGCGAAGCCCAGCGCCGCGACGACGACAAGCGTCAAGATCACGTCGGAGCTCATGAGTTCTTGATGACGATTCCCTCGATGATCTGGGCCGCGGTCTCGGTCGCGTCGATCGCGCTCTCGAGCACCGCGAACATGTCCTTCCAGCGAATCACGACCATCGGGTCGATCCCATTGGAGAACAGGGACGCCACGGCGTCGCGGGAGATCCGGTCGCCCTCGTTCTCGAGTCGGTGGATCTCGATCCAGTACTTGTCGAGGTCCTTGAACTCGCGCAGGTGCTCCAGGCCCTCGGCGAGCTGCTCGCATGCCCCAACCAGCACCTTAGTCAGCGCCTGCGCCTGCGACATCGGCGCCTCGATCTGGTATAGGCCAAGGAAGTCGGCCGCCTCCTCGGTGAAGTCGACGATGTCATCCATCTGGGTCGCCAAGCCATAGATGTCCTCGCGGTCGATCGGCGTAACGAAGGTCGAGTTGAGTCGCCGAATGATGTCGTGGGTTATGCGGTCGCCCTCCTGCTCGGCCTTGAGGATCTCCCGGGAGAGGCCGGTGTCGTCGGGCCAGGAGCCCATCATCTGGTCGAGAAGACGCGAGGCGTGGACCGTGTTCTGCCCGGCCTCGATGAAGAGATCGAAAAAGGTGCGATCGCGAGGCAGGAGCGAGAGGCGAGCCACCCGGCAATCCTAGTGGTCGCTGTGCCCTCAGCCCGCGGCCGCCGCGAGCTGCTCGGCGGCGCGCGCCGCGTGGCGCGCGCGCAGCTCCTCCTGGACACTGCGGCGCTCTCCGGCAGGTGCTGCTAACCGGGTCCACACCCCGTCGGTGCCCAGCTCCCAGGCGTTGGCGTTGTCGGCGAAGCAGCGCTCCAAGACGTCGAGCATCTCGGCTCGCAGCTCTGGATCCTCGACCGGCGTCACCAGCTCGACCCGGCTGTCGAGGTTGCGGGGCATCAGGTCGGCAGAGCCCATCAGCACCCTCGTCTCTTCCCCTCGCTGGAAGGTGTACATGCGCGAGTGCTCGAGGAAGCGGCCGACGATCGAGAGGACGCGGATGTTCTCCGAGATCCCCGGCACGCCCGGTCGCAGGCAGCAGATCCCCCGCACGTTGAGGTCGACCTGGACCCCTGCCCGCGAGGCCTCATACAGCGCCCGGATGCACCCCGCGTCGACCAGCGAGTTCATCTTCAGCGCGATCCGCGCCTCTTCGCCGGCCCGGTGGGCCTCGACCGTGGCCTCGATCTCCCCGACGATCTGATCGCGCATCGTGGTCGGGGAGACCAGCACCTTGCGGTACTCGGCGGGCCGGCCGTAGCCGGTGAGGAAGTTGAACATCTCGGCGACGTCGGCGCCGATCTCAGGGTCGGCGGTGAAGAGGCCGAAGTCGGTGTAGAGGCGTGCCGTCTTCGGGTGGTAGTTGCCGGTCCCGATGTGGACGTACTCGCGCACCCGGTCGCCCTCGCGACGGGCGATAAGGATCGCCTTCACGTGCGTCTTCAGCCCGGGGATGCCGTAGACGACGTGCACCCCAGCCTCCTCCAGCGACTTGGCCCAGTGGATGTTGGCCTCCTCGTCGAAGCGGGCCTTCAGCTCGACCATGCAGACCGCCTGCTTGCCGCGTTCGGAGGCGCGGATCAGCGACGGCACCAGCGGCGAGTCATCGCTGGTCCGGTACACGGTCTGCTTGATCGCCAGCACGTTGGGGTCGGCCACCGCCTGCTCGACGAAGCGCTCGACCGAGGTGGCGAAGGATTCGTATGGATGGTGGACGAGCAGGTCCCTCTGGCGGATCGTCGCGAACATGTCGACCGGCTCCTCGTCCTCGCCCTGCAGGCGCGGCTGGGTGACCGGGGACCAGGGCGGGTAGCGCAGCTCCGCGTGGCCGGCCACGTCGGCGACCTCGGTGAGGTCGGCGAGGTCGATCAACCCGTCGACGTCATAGACCTCGCGGTCTTCCAGGCGCAGGGCATCGATCAGCTGCTCGCGCAGCTTGGGATTCATACCGGCGGCTATCTCCAGCCGCACCACCTCGCCGAAGCGGCGGCGGCGGATCTCATCCTGGACCGCCTGCAGCAGGTCATCCGCCTCGTCTGAGACCGTGAAGTCGGCGTCGCGGGTGACCCGGAAGTAGCCGTGGTCGACAACCTCGGTCCCGGGGAAGAGCACATCGAGGTTGGCGGCGATCGCCTCCTCGAGTGGGACCAGCGCGGTGCCGCTCTCGCCGACCGGCAGGAAGCGGCCGAGCAGCTCCTTCGGCACCTTGACGCGGGCGATGATCTCGACTCCGCTCTCGGGGTCGCGCAGCAGCACGCCGAGGCTGAGCGAGAGATTGGAGATGTAGGGGAAGGGGCGGCCGAGGCCGACCACCAGCGGGGTCAGCGCCGGGAAGACCTGCTCGTGGAAGCGCACGTCGATTTCGCGTCGCTCCTGCTCATCGGCGGTCTTCAGGGAGACGATCCTGATCCCCTCCTGCTCCAGCGCCGAGCGCAGTATCCCGTTAAAGCAGGCGTGCAGGCGCTGGTCTAGCTCAAGCACCCGGGCCTGGATCGCGTCGATCTGCTCGCCGGGAGCGAGGCCGTCGGGGGCCCGCGCGTCGATCCCGGCGTCGAGCTGGTCGAAGAGGCCGGCGACCCGGACCATGAAGAACTCGTCCAGGTTGGAGGCATAGATCGCGCAGAACCGCAACCGCTCCAGCAACGGCACGCCGTCCTCCTCGGCGAGTTCTAGGACCCGCTGGTTGAAGTCGAGCCAGGACAGCTCGCGGTTGAAGTAAAGGGCGGGATCGTCGATCGGGCCATCGTACTGAGGCACGGCGGGCGTCCAGGAGCCTCAGGCGGCCTGGGCGAAGGGCTGCCGGTTAAGGGCCGCGGTGTCGCCGAGGGCGCGACGGTATCCGGCGGCGAGCTGGTCAAGGGCCCTCTCCCAGGAACGGGAGCGGGCGACGCGCAGCGCGGAGGCGCCGAGGTGGCGGCGCAGTGGCGGCGAGGAGGCGACCTGGAGGAGGGTGCCGGCCAAGTGGTCGGGGTCGGGGCGGCAGAGCATGCCGGTGTGGTGGTTCTCGACCAGCGCCGCCGGCCCACCCTCGGCGACGGCGATGACCGGCAGTCCGCTTGCCCCCGCCTCGATGATCACCTGCCCGTAGGTGTCGGTGCGGCTGCAGAAGAGGAAGACGTCGGCGCTGGCGTAGGCGCGGGCGAGCGCCTCGCCCTCCAGCCAGCCGAGAAAGGTCGCGTGCTCGCCGAGCCGCGCCCGAAGCTCCGCCTCCTCTGGGCCGCCGCCGGCGAGCAGCAGGTGCAGGCGGGGATCTGAGGCGCGCGCTCGCAGGAAACTCTCGGCGAGCAGGTCGACGCCCTTCTCGCGGGTGAGGCGACCGGTGTAGAGGACCTTCAGCTCACCCGGATAGGCGTCGCGGTCGGCCTTCTCGGGATCGAAGCGCTCGGTATCGACGCCGCGCTCCCAGCGCCCGAGCCGGGCCGGGTCGGCACCGAGCCGCAGCAGGGAGCGATCCGCCGCCGGGCTGGGAGAGAGGACGATCGACGGGGCGCCGTAGAAAACGCCGAGCGCCGCCTCGGCGATCGCCTCGAGGCCGCCGTCGCCGCTGCGAAGACCGGCGTAGGCGGCCAGCTCGGTGTGGTAGCTGCCGAGCAGAGGCAAGCCGGAGATCCGGCTGAGCAGGGCGGCGGCGACGCCCGCCGGGCCCGGCGCGGTGACGTGGAGGAGGTCGTAGCGGCCCTCGGCCAGCGTCTCGACCAGGTCGGGCAGGCTCGGGACCCCGAGCCTCATCCCCTCATAGAAGGGGACCTCCAGCTCGGCAGCGGCCGGGAGGCGCCGGTCGACGCCAGCGTCGGTGCCGACCACCTCGACCTCGAAGCCGCCGACGCCGCGCTCGCGGATCTGCTCGATCGTGCGGGTGAGACCGTGCATCGCGTCGATGCCGTCGGCGATTACCGCGACCCGGCGCGGCTCGCCGGCGTGGGCGGCCAGCTTCGCCTTCTCGGCGGCGAGGAAGGCGGTCGAGGGCGCGTAGGGGACGGCCGGCACCAGCGCCTCGAAGAGACCGGTCAGGGCTGCCGGCACGTCGCCGCGGGCGACAGCCTCGGCGCCGTCGCCCACCGCGCCGCGCAGTCGCCGCTCGTGGATGCGGCGGGCGCGGCGATAGAGATCGGCGTGGGAGAAGCCCTCAGACTGGAGATAGTCGAGCAGCTCGCGCCCGCGGATCTTCAGGCCCATGCCGCGCAGCCAGGCCTCGAGCAGGCCGCGGGCGTCATCGGGGCCGATGTCGGCGGCGACCTTGCCCTCGCGGGCGGCACCCTCGCGGATCGCCCGCTGGGCGATCTTCAGCACCGCCGAGGGGTCGAGCTCGGCGCCCTCCCCCGCCTCCTCGTCGAGGGCGAGGGCGCGGGTGGCAAGCGCCATCGCCGCGTGCGCCCACTTGGCAGCGCTACCCTGCTCGCCGCCGGAGAGAGCCTCGCCGCGGCGCAGGTGGCGCAGAAACTCTTCCGGCGTGGCGGCCGCGGGCGCTTCGGTGAAGGTGCGGCCGATGTCCACGCCGGCATGGTCGTCGGAGCCGCCGATGCCGGTTCCGCCGTGCGTCTCGATGTAGAGCGCGGCGGGCATGTTGAGCTCCGCGGCCCGCGACCCGTTGCGGACCTCCCAGACCGGGAACATCTCTGCCAGGCGACGACGGTGGCGCTGGGTCAGGGGCGCGCCAACGTTGTAGAAGGGATGCGCCAGGGCGCAGGCGATCTCGTTCTCGCGAAGGTGGGCGGCGCAGGCCTCGACATCGCCGGAATGGGCCTGCAGCCACTCGTGGTCTCCGGGAGTGATCCCATAGCAGAGGACGTGAACCGCCTGGGGCTTGCCGGCGAAGCGGGCGGTCAGCTCCTCGGAGACGAAGCAGTCGGGACGGCCCGCCAGCTCCAGGCAGCCGTCGATCGTGTCGTGGTCGGTGATCGTCACGAAGTCCATCCCGCGCCGCTTCGCCAGCTCATAGACCTCTTGCGGCGGAGTCGCGCACTCGGGCAGCCCGAGCGAGCGCTGGACCCCGAGCCGCGAAAGCTGCGAGGCGGTGGAATGGCAGTGCATGTCTACTCGGGAAGTCATCGGTGTCTCCCTCTCGTATTTGCTTTATCGCCACCCAGATTCCACGAATAGCAGGGAAAAATTGTGAACCGGCGGGGAACCGCCGGTGAAGATCCGGTGATCCCCTGGACACACACAGGTGAGGCTTAAGACCGTCTAGGGCTGAGGGCGTGAAAGCTTCAGAATCAGTCGAATGAGACTTCGGCGGAAGACCAGTCTGCGAGCAAACCCCGGGTGAGCGGATCATCGAGCTGAGGGACGCCCTGCTTGAGCGCAAGAACTACAAGCTCGACTGAGAGCTAGTCCAAGAAGCGGCTAAGGAAACGCGGAATCGGCACAACGCCAGTGGGGACGGTTTGTTGTTTGGCTTGGATCTTCTCCCCACCCAGTTCGATCTCAACGGTCATCGACTCCTCCGGCGCTTTCCTTCTGCGAACTCGACGCTTTCTCTGCCGATTCTCTACTGCGATCTCTGGACCCATAGCAGCTAGCTTACTCCCCTAGAAGACCAGCACGCCAATGATCGCGCCAATGATCGTCAAGACCAAGATGGCAATGGCTCCCCAGACGCGCCGGCTCTTGCTCTCCAGAGGATGAGCGTTGTCCTTGATGGAATCGCTAACAGCGATGACAATCGCTCTGTCCATTTCATCCTTCGTGGCTTTCTCTGCCCTGGTGATGAGGGGCTTGATATCCAGTCCGGTCTTATCGCCACGGGTGCGCAATGCGGCGCCGCAAAAGAGACTGGAAAACAAGAGGCCGAAAAGGACCAACCACCAGCGCCGTCCCAGCAGTTGATCACCTGCGATAGCGGCGGCTGCGAGCGCCGCATTTAGGCCGAGGATGCCCATCGCCTGCGTGTCGTACATGCTCGACAGCGTGAATTGAATCTGCAACTGCCGTTCCCCGAGTGCGCGAAGTGGGCCAAATGCGCCGTCCGTCAAGGCACTTCCGATCTCATCCGTCAGGTCAATGCTCAGGAGTAAATCAGGTAATCCGGGAACCACGCGTGGCTCCGTCCCGATGCACCTATCCGCTCCTTCGACCCGCTGTAACGGTCTCAAGGCCCATGAAAAAGCCCGAAAAAGCGGTCCTAACTCCGGCCCTACCGAAACTAACCCCGGATTTGCAGGGAGAACCTACGACAATGCACCCACACACGCATGTGTGGGTGGTGCGAGCGTGCGTGGCATTTCACGGTCAGGCCCAGCGGATTTTAATCACTTATTTGTTATTATCGCTGGGATGACTCCTGGCGAGCTGATTCGCACGACCCGTGCTCGACACGGCCTCAGCCAGGAGCGTCTGGCCCGGCGTGCCGGAACCCATCAGTCGGCCATCAGCCGGCTCGAGGCGGACGAGATCTCACCCAGCGTCGAGACCCTGGGTCTGCTGATGCTGGCGATGGGGGAGAGTCTGCGGCTTGGTGGCAGCCCGCCGCAGCGAGACTACGACCCGGCGCACCGGCGAGCGACCGCGGCGCGCTCCGCCAGCGAGCGCCTCGCGCTTGGCATCTCATGGAACCGCATGGCCGGCCGTTCCGCGGCGGCTGGGCGAGAGGCGCGTGGCGCAACCTGATACCCCGCTCGACGCGGAGCGCATCCTGCGCGCGCTCGCCGAGCACGGGGTCGACTACGTGCTGATCGGGGGGCTCGCCGTGCAAACCCACGGCCATGTCCGCACGACTAACGACGCCGACCTCATCCCCGCGCCAGACCCGGCCAACCTCAAGCGACTTGCCGCCGCCTTGCGCTCGCTCGACGCCCGAGTGCTCAATCCCGGCGAGGAGGACACCGCCGTGGACGCGAAGATGCTTCCGCGGGCGACGATCTGGCAGTTCGTAACCCGAGACGGCGGCATTGACGTGATGCACGACGTTCCCGGCGGCCGTCCCTATGCCGAGTTGAGCGATCGGGCCCTGCATGTGCGGCTCGGGGACGTCGAGGTGCCCGTCGTTGACTTGGATGACCTGATCCGGATGAAGCTGGCCCGCGGCCGCCCAGTGGACGTCGCGGATGTCGCGGCTCTGACAGACCCCGACGCTGAGTCCCGGGAGTAGGGAGCGGCGGTCGGCGCTTGATGCTCCGCTAGTCGCGCAGGGAGTGTTCTAGCGAGGCCCAGGTGCCCTTGCCCACCTCCGCTTGCCAGAGGTCGCAGAAGCGGTGGTGGAGGAGCTCGCGGCGGGTTCGCAGAAGCGCCTGGAGGGACTCGACGCCCTCCGGGTGTTGCAGCATCACGTCGCAATCGTGGATCTCGCCAAGCACGCCCTGCAGCTCCTTGACGGCGCGGCGGGCAACGACCGCCTCGGCGCCAAAGCAGCCCTCGACGATCTCCAGCACGTAGCGCAGCCGCTTGGCGGCGATCCGCATGCTGTGCTGGGCGGTGGCTGCGGAGGGGTCGAGGGCGTCCTCGGCGAAGGAGCACAGCTCGTCGAGGCGGGTGGCGACGATCCGCGCCGCGTTGCAGCGCAGCGACTTCGCCGAATCGAGCTTCTTCACCTCGCGGGCCCTCACCCCGCAGCCCTCTCGACGAGCCGCCGCAGCCGGCGACGCAGCTTCTCCAGCCGCTCAGCGGCGATGAACGGTGCCAGGTCGTCATTCGCCCGCAGCCGCTCCTCGCGCAGCCGAGTGATCAACGCGGCGACCCCCTCACGGTCGCCGGCGTCGACCTCCTCCGCGAACCGCTCCAGGAACTCGATCTCCACGTCGCGGTCCCGCCGCTCTCCGAGCGCGTCGGCGAGCGCCTTGACTTCCTTCAGCGCCCTGCGGAAGCGCTTGCGCGGGAAGCAGGGCTGAAAGACCTCCATCGCGGCGCGCAGGCGGCGCGTCGCCACCCGCATGTCGTGGACGCGCTCGGGGCTCTTGAGGTCGAGCACGCCCCCCACATGCTCGAAGACCTCCGCTGCGCGCACCTCGACCACCCGCGCCGCGGCCATCGCGAAGGGCTCCTCGCAGTCGAGCTTGACCTGGCGCGCCCGGGCCATTCAGAGAGCGTAATCGAGGCCGGCGGGCGCGCCGTCAGGCGGCGACGGCCGCGGGTGAGGAGCCGTTGACGTTGCCGTTTAGCAAATCGAGGATGACTCCCTCGCGCAAGCCCCCCTTGCCGATCTGAAGCGGCTGCCCGAGCAGCTCGGAGACCTTCTCCAATAACAGCACCCCCGTCGCGAGGATGCGCACGCGCTGGGGGTCGAGCTCAAAGCGCCGCCCCACCTCGGCCGCCGGGTCGCCAGCCAGCACGCGTATCCCCCGCTCCAACGTCTCGTACTCCAGCACCGCTCCGACCAGCCGCCGCAGCGAGGTGGCGCTGCCCCCGACCGCAACCGCCTGCGCGGGGTGCTCGATCTCGACTCCCTCGAAGAGGTCGTCGATGCGGTCGCGGACCTTGCGGATCTCCGCCGCCGAGGGCGGGTCTGAGGCGATCAGCTCATCGGCCAGGACCCCGGAGCCGACCCGCCAAGAGCGGACCGTCTCGACGCCGCCGGGCACCGTGCCGAGGATCACCTCGGTCGAGCCACCGCCGACGTCGACGACCCCGACCTTGCCCTCCACCGGGTGGCCGAACGTCTTGGTCGCGCCGATGAAAGAGAGCCGTCCCTCCTCCTCCTCGCTGAGGATGTCGACCGCCACCCCCGATGCCTCCCCGATCGCCCTGGCCGCCAACTCCCCGTTGGGAGCCTCACGCACCGCCGCGGTCGCAACCGAGCGGATCACCTCAGCCCCCAACTCGCGGGCCAGTCGCACTTGAGTCGCCACGACCTCAGAGACCTCGGCGATCTTCTCCGAAACGATCGCCCCGTCACCGTCGAGCGCCTTGTTGATCCGCGTATACGCCCGCTGCTCCATCACCTTTTTCAACTGTCCATCTACCGGCTCGGCCACGAGCACGCGCGTCGTATTGGAACCAATATCTATGGCAGCGCAGAGCATGGTCTCCTGCTCCGATCATGGCAAACGCATCGGATCGTCAGCGAGGCATGACATCGGGATGCGAACGCGTCCTCGAACTCCCGAAACAACCCGGTCACCACAAAGGCGACCTGCTCGCCGATGTCGACCGCGTTGTCCGCGATCCGCTCAATCGCCCGCGCCGCGAGCAGCATCGTCATCGCCCACTCCCGCCTGTCGGCGTCATCGCCGATCTCCAGCGCCAGGCGGAAGCACTCGCGGTTGAGGTTGTCGACGACGTCATCCTGGCGCACCAGGTCCCGTGCCAGCTCGACGTCGCGGTCCTCGAAGGCCCGCTTCGCCTGGTTATCGATCGATCGCACGTGCCTGCCCATTGTCAGGATCAGCTTCACCATCTCCTCGTCGGCCGGCGGCTCGTTGCCGGTCAGCGGGATCACCTTGCAGATGTTCACGCACTGGTCACCCATCCGCTCGACGTTCTTCAGCACGTGCAGGAGGGCGGAGATCCGCCGCAGGTCGGTCGCCACCGGCGACTGGGTGGCGAGCAGGGTGATCAGGCTCTGGTGGACCTCGAGGTAGCGACCGTCGATGCGATCGTCGTCGGCGACGACGAGTTGGGCCAGCTCGACGTCTTGGTGCTCGATCGCCTCCAGAGTGCGGTCGAGGGCCGCGTTGACCAGGTTGAGCCCATCGAGGGCGCTGGCCTCAAGGCGCTCCAGCTCCTCCTGGTAGTGGCTCCTGGTCTCCGGCGACATCAGCCGAACTTACCCGTCACGTACTGCTCGGTGCGGTCGTCGTCAGGGTTGGTGAAG
The DNA here is from genome assembly GCA_963803755.1 of uncultured Solirubrobacterales bacterium. Classification (GTDB taxonomy): domain Bacteria; phylum Actinomycetota; class Thermoleophilia; order Solirubrobacterales; family 70-9; genus CAVUPF01. The sequence continues at coordinate 39,936 of CAWDNP010000007.1, read as the reverse complement.
AGCTTGTCGGTGGGGCCGACCTCGACCAGCTCGCCGCTCAGCATGAAGGCGGTGGTGTCGGCGACCCGCGCCGCCTGCTGCATGTTGTGGGTGACGATGACTATCGTCACCCGCTCCTGCAGCTCCCCGATCAGCTCCTCGATCCTCAGCGTCGCGACCGGGTCCAGCGCAGAGCAGGGCTCATCCATAAGCAGAACCTCGGGGTCGACCGCGAGCGCGCGCGCGATGCAGAGGCGCTGCTGCTGGCCACCGGAAAGTCCCACCCCTGGCGCCTTGAGCCGGTCCTTGACCTCCTCCCAGAGCCCGGCCTCGGCCAAGGCTTCGCGGCCACGGTCGTCCATCTCGCTTCGCGAGGCACCGGTTAGGCGCAGGCCAGAGGTGACGTTGTCGAAGACCGACATGGTCGGGAACGGGTTCGGCTTCTGAAAGACCATTCCGACCGAGCGTCGCACCGCGACGATGTCGATCCGCGGGTCATAGAGGTCGATGCCGTCGAGTAGGACCTTGCCTTCGGCCCGCGCACCGGGGATCTCCTCGTGCATGCGATTGATGCAGCGCACCATCGTCGACTTGCCACAGCCGGAGGGACCGATGATCGCGGTGACCCTGCCCGAGTCAAAGTCGAGGCTGACGCCGCGGACTGCGTGGTTGTGCCCGTAGTGAGCGTGCAGGTCACGCAGCTCCACGTTGCCGATCTCGCGGCCATGCTTCATCAGACTCCGAACGCCCTCCTCGGCCACGGAGATCGTCGGGCCCGGACGGGGGGAGCCCGCCTGGGGGCTCGCCTGCGATTCGGGATTGGGCTCTGTCATCGGTGGGTTCTCGGTCGAATCTCTGCTTGTCATCCTAGGACTCCCCCTGGTGGCGGGCGGGGCGCTGGGGGCTCATGCCTCCATGCGCTTGCGGGAACGAGCGAAGAAGGCGCGGGCGAGGACGTTGAGGACGAGCACGAAGGCGATCAGGATCAGGGCGGCGGCCCAGGCCTGGGTGTGCGCTTCGGGTTTGGGCGACTCAGAAGACTGGAAGATGAAAATTGGGATCGAGGCCAGGGCCTGACCCGGGCCGGTCTGAACGCCCTGGGCGAAGATCGAGGAGAGCAGGATCAGCGGCGCCGTCCCGCCCGCGACCCGGGCGACTGCGAGCAGGGCGCCGGTGATCAGACCGCCGGCCGCGGTCGGCACCGTGATCCGGACTGTCGTCCGCCAGTGGGCGATCCCGAGGGCGTGGGCCGCCTCCTTAAGCGTGCCGGGCACCAGCGTCAGCACCTCCTGGGCGGTGCGGGCGACGATCGGCAGCATGACGATCGCCAGCGCCACCGAGGCGGCGAATCCGCTCTGGTGGTGTTGGGGCACGACGATCAACCCGTAGATGAAGATCCCGGTGATGATCGTCGGCACCCCATTGAGGATGTCGAGCACGAACCGCACGCCGTAGGCGACTCGGTTCGGGGCGAACTCGGTCGTGTAGATCGCCACCAGCAGCCCGACCGGGATCGCCATCAGGGCCGCCAGCCCAACCATGATCGCGGAGCCGACGATCGCGTTGGAGATGCCGCCGCCGGCTTCGCCGAAGAGGGCGGTCGAGGTGGTCAGGAAATGGAGGTTGAGCGCTCCGATCCCCCTCAGCAACACCGAGCCGACCACGATCAGTAACACCACAACCGCAAGCAGCGCCGCCACGGTCGAGAAGGCCCCGACCAGTCGGTTAACCCGGTTGCGCCGTTTCAGGTGACCGCGATCGACCAGCAGCGCGTGGCCCTCTCCTGCGTTCACAGCGCCTCCGCCTCGGTGAGCGTCACCCCTGTGTCCTTCAGCGTGCCCCGCTGGACGATCAGCCGGGCGATCACGTTGACGATGACCGCGAAGACCAGCAGGATCACTCCGAGATAGGCGAGCGAGGCTTTCTGGAGCCCGGCGCTGTTTTGGAACTGGGCCGCGATCTGCGCCGCGAGCGTCCCACCGGTGTGAAAGAGGGAGATGTTGATCCCGGTGGCGCCGCCGATCACCTGCGCGACCGCGATCGCCTCACCGATCGCGCGGCCGAGGCCGAGGATGACCGCGCCGACGACGCCGGCACGCGAGTAGGGGAGCACGACCTGGCGGACCATCTCCCAGCGGGTCGCGCCGAGTGCGTAGGAGCCCTCCTTGAGATCGCCGGGTACCGTTTCGAAGACCTCGCGGGTGACGCTGGTGATGATCGGCGTGGTCATGATCGTGAGGATCAGCGCCGCGGTCAGGTAGCCGAAGGCCGACGGTTCGCCGTCGAAGATCGGCAGGAAGCCGAGCACGCTCTTCAGTGCCGGCTCGATCGTGTCGTGCATGAATGGCCCGAGGACGAGGATCCCCCAGAGCCCGAGGATGACGCTGGGGATGGCAGCAAGCATGTCGACCAGCGTCGCCACCGGCCGTCGCAGGCGCTTCGGCGCCAGCTCGGTCAGGTAGATGGAGATCGCGATCGAGAGCGGCGCCGCGAAGAGCAGCGCGATCGCCGAGGTCACGGCCGTCCCGTAGAGGAATGGAGCGGCGCCGAAGCGTTCGCTGACCGGGTTCCAGTCGTTGGTGGTGACGAAGCCGATGCCGAACTTCGAGATCGCCGGCCCGGCGAGGTGGATCGCCTCGTAGACGATCCCCCCGATCAGGATGACGGCGACCGCTGCTGCGAGGCCGGAGAGGCCTCTCAGCAGCGGATCGCCAATGCGGTCTTTGAGGTTGCGCCGAGCCCGCAGCGCCGGAGTGCTGAGGGCTCCGGCCTCCACCTAGCTGCCGATCTTGGCGAGCGCCTTCTTGTCGGCGGCGACGACCTGCGCCGGCAGCGGCGCGAAGTCGAGTTCGGGGCCGAACTTCTGGCCCGGGCCGATCGCGTAGGTGATGAACTTCGTCAGCGCTTCCGCCTTTGAGGACTTAAGCGGCACGATCACGTAGGTGTAGGTCGAGATTGGGTACGCGTCCTTGGCCGAGGCCGGCAGGCTCGCGAGCGAGATTTCGTTGTTCGGGCCGATCTTGCCGACCGCGCTGGCGGCAGCTTCGACGCTCTTCACGCCCGGCGTAGGGAAGTTCCCGGCCGAGTTTTCGACCAGCGGCATGCTGAGTTTGCTGGAGAGCGCGTAGGCGAGACCGACGTAGCCGATCGCCCCGTTGGTCTGGGAGATCGCGGCTGAGACGCCGTCATTCTTTTCGGCGCCGACGCCAACCGGGAACTTGACCGTCGTCGAGGTGCCGATCTTTGACTTGAATTCGGGGTCGATTGTCGAGAGGTAGTTGGTGAACGCGTAGGTGTCGCCGCTGCCGTCGCTTCGGTAGACGGGTGTGATCTTCGTGCTCGGCAGGCTGGCGCCCGGGTTGAGCTTGGCGATCGCCGGATCGTCCCAGGTGGTGATCTTGCCGAGGTAGATGTCGGCCAGAACCGTGCCGCTCAGCTTCAGGTCCTTCGGCGCGCCGCTGACGTTGTAGGCGGGAACGGTGCCACTCAGCGCCCAGGGGATCTGCTCGACACCGTTTGCTTCCTTGAACTGTTCGGGCGTCAGCGGCGCATCGGAAGCGCCGAAGTCGACGGTGCGAGAGGTGATCTGGGAGATCCCGCCGCCGCTGCCGATCGCGCCGTAGGTGACCGTTTTTTTGGTTTTGCTCGCGTAGTCGGATTGCCACTTCGACATCAGCGGGGCCACTAGGGTGCTGCCGGCGCCGACCAGGGGCGCGTTGGACGAGCTGGTGCTGCTGCTTGAGGACGAGCTGCCGCAGGCGGCAACCCCGATCGTGAGCGCCAGTGCCACGCCGACGCTGAGAAGTCTCTTGGTCACGCAAATCTCCTTACGTTGATGGCCATCTGCCGGCCACGCTCTCAGGGACCTTCGGACAGCTTGTTATCTCGCTGTATCGAGAATGTGAAGAAGATGTAAAAGTGCCGGATAGGGAGCGCCGTGAGGGCGCATCAGCCGTCCGGGGAGAAGCGGTAGCCGATCCCGTTATGGGTGTGGATCAGGCGCAGGTCCGGCAGCGCCTCGCCGAGCTTGGAGCGCAGGCGGCTGACGTAGACGTCGACCGAGCGATCGGCGTGGCGGGGATGGCGACCCCAAACCTCGGCGTAGAGCTCCTCCCTGGTCATGATCCGCTGCGGGTGGGCGGCCAGGGTGGTCAGCAGCTGAAGCTCGCGCATCGTCAGGCTGAGCGGGCGCCCATCGACAAGCGCGGCGTGCTCGTCGGGGCGGATTTCCAGCCGCTCCGCCAACTGCCGATCTGAGCTCCCGTTGTCGCCCGCCATGCCTCCCAAGCATGGCGGGGCTCAGACCTGACGCCGTTACTCCGGCGTGAAGCAACTGTGAAGGAATTGTGAAGGGCTCAGGAGGCGGGGACCCGCTCTGGCTGGGGCGAGCGCTCAGCGGCAAGCGCCTCCGCCAAGGCCTCGCCGGCGATGCCGGGCACCGGCTCGGGGTCAAAGCGGTAGCCGACCCCGAAGTGGGTGTGGATGTAGCTCCACCCCGGCGAGCGCTTCTCCAGCTTCTGGCGCAGCTTGCGGACGAAGACATCGACCGAGCGGTCGCCGTGGGCCATCGCGTACCCCCACACCCGCTGATAGATCGTCTCGCGCTCCAGCACCTGGCCCTTCGCCTCGGCGAGCAGGTGCAGCAGCTCGAACTCGCGGCGGGTTAGGTCGAGGCTGCCATCGCTGACGAAGGCCTGGAACTGGTCGGCGCGGATCTCCAGCTCACCGGCGATAAGCGGGCCGGCCTCGGCGCTTGAGTGGCTGCGGCGGCGGCGCGAGACCGCCTCGACCCGGGCCATCGCCTCCTCGGGGTGGCAGGGCTTGGTTATCCAGTCATCGACCCCGAGGCGCAGGCCCCGCACCCGCTGGGCCACGGTGGAGCGGCCGGTGCAGACGACCACGCCGAGGTCGGGGAGCATCCCGCAGACTCGCTCAAGGTATCCCCAGCCGTCCTCCCCCAGAACGGCGGGGTCGAGCAGGAGGGCATTCAGCTTCATCGCCACCAGCTCCTCGGGCGGGACGGCGCTGGCCACCTGGCGCAGCTGCCAGCCAGCGACCTCGGTGCGTTTCGCCAGCACGGTCACAAAGCCGCTGTCGGTGTCGATGACCGCGAGCCTGATGGTCTGCTGTGGGTTCAAGTTGGCGACGCCGATTCGGGACGGGCAGCGCGTTCGTCTGCTTCCGAGAACGACTCGATTGTATGCATCGGCGGCGACGGCCGCTTGCCAAAATCCCCAGCGTTCACAGGATTTTCACAGCCGGAAGCCTCCTAATTGCGGGAAAGCTGCCGGTGCGACGGTCGCTTGCGCTAGATTGCCGCCCGTGAAGCGCGCAGCCGCACTCTTCCTCGCCATCTGGTCGATGCTGCTCCTCGCCGCGCCAGCGGCCCTCGCCGACAACGGGGTCGGCCTGGCCGGGCCGATCACCGACAAAACGGTGACCTTCTTCTGCTTCGGCGTGATCATCTTCTTCGCCGTCTTGGTGATCGTGATGTCGCTGATCCAGGGAAAGCTGGAGAAGCGCAAGGAACGACGGCGCTACGACCTCGAACGGTACGGCTAGGACAGCCGGAACCCGCTCAGCAGACGCTTCTCGCTCTCCCCCTCGATCTTCGCCACAACCTCGACCCGGCCCTCCAGCGGGGTGTCGCGGATCTTCGTCGCCAGCAGGTCGTCGACCTGGAAGATCCCGGCGGAGTTGTTGAGCTCGATCTCGATCCGCACCGGCCGCTCCTCCCCGGCCTCGATCCTCACCTCATCGACCGCGGCGGCAGAGATCGAGTGGATTCCCTCCTGCCCGGCCTCGATCGGGATGCGGGTGCGGCCCTGGGCCATGTCGAGTGCGTCGGCGACCCGGACCACCCCCGCCTCCACCGTGTAGGGCTCGCCGCGGCGGCGGTGGCCGATGATCGCGTGGAGAATCTCCGAGGCGACGATCGTGCGCTGCGGCTCCTTATAAGAACCGGCAAGCAGGCGGTCGAGGGCACCGCTGGCAAGGAAGAGGCTGTAGGCCTCGTGCTCGGAGCGGTGGATCGACATGCCGACGTCGTGCAGCAGGGCGCCGCCGGCGACCACCACCTCGGCGTCCCGCGCGCTCATCCCGTGGTCGGCGACGACCGCCGGCGCCACCCCGGCTTTGACGAGCAGCCGCAGCAGGCGCAGGGCGATGTTGAGGACGATCTGCATGTGGACCCAAGAGTGGTCTGACATCCCCAGCCGCTCGGCGTGGACCTGCGACATGTACCACCAGGTCCGCACCTGCTCGTCCTCGTTGACCGCCTCGAGGAAGCCCTCCAGCTTGCGGTTGCCGCGGGTCGGGGCTCGGACGTGGGCCTCGGCGATCGCCTCGCGCGGCGGTTTGCGACTCGGTCCCTGTGGGTCGGGGGTTGGGACGCGCTCGCCACTCATTGCGCGCTCATCCTCGCAGGCATATCGGCGTGGCGGGGTCGGGAGCCCTCCCGCTCAACTCTTTCGCCGGGCAGGGACGTCCTACCCCGCTCTATAGGTTCAGCCGCAGACGGGCCAGGGGCTGGAACCCGAGCGCGAGTAGAGTAGCGCCGCGCGGTAGGTCTGCTCGGCAGCGGAGGCCGCCGCCGGGTCTCCTTTGCCGCCGACCGAGGCCCATGTGCCGTCATCGAACTGGTAAAGGCCACGGTAGGTGCCGCCTGCGGAGACCGCGGTCGGGTTGCCGCCAGACTCACAAGCGGCGATCGCGTTGAGGGTGGCGACGCTGACGCCGCCCGGAAGGTGGGCGAAGCTCTCGCGGCGTTGCTCTTGCAGCTTGGCGCGGTGTTCTTCGCGGAGCTTTTTTACCTCGATGCGGATTGCCTGGTGGAGCTGCTCGACCGGGCGCCGGAGCACCTCGATGTTCACCGTCTTTGCGTAGGTCAGGCCGATCTGGGGAGCGGTTGATTCGCCGCCGCTCGCAGCAGTCGCAGCGGCCGGGAAGGCAATGGCCGCGAGAAGGACAGGAACGATATATGTGCGTTTTGTGAGCAAGCGCGGAACCCTGGAGGGATCGGCGCCGTCGTTTGGTGATCGTCATCACACAGCTCCATCCGCAAGCAACGATCGCCACGAAGCCAGGCGCGGACCGCCACTTGCTGGAGAGCCCTTGGGGCGAATCGTGCAGGGGGATGCAGTGCTCAGACGGCCTTGGCGCTGAGCATCGCCAGGCTCGGGAGAGTGCGGAACGTGGCCTTCGCGGGCGCACCGAACCCAGAGTCCGCCAGCCAGGCCGAGACCTGCTCGGTGGTATAGGTGTCGGCGCCCGAGGTGAGGTGGAAGAAGAGGCCGAGGATCGCGCCCGAGTCGGGCCTGCGGCCGTCGGGGCGGTCGTATAGCTCCAACACGCAAAGCGGCGCGCCGGGGCGCAGGACGGCGCGGACGCGGACAAACAGCTCTCGGGCCTGCTCCTGGCTCAGGTGGTGGACGACGTTGAAGCAGAGGGCGCCATCGTGAGGGCCGCCGAAGTCGGCCTCGAACATGTCGCCCTCGACGTGGTGGACCCGGTCTTCCATTCCGGCCCCGGAGACGATCTCACGGCCGATTCGGGCGCTGCCGGGAAGGTCAATCACGGTCGCCTTCAGGCCAGGATGGCGCCGGCACAAAGCCATCGAGAACTCGCCGTGGGCGCCGGCGACATCGAGTAGGGAGTGGGCGCCGCGAGCCAGCGGCACCGCCTTCGCCACCTCCTCGCTGGAGAGGCGGGCGATTTGGTACTGGCCGCGGATGTAGGAGCGCCAGTAGGGATCATCGGCGGGCTTGTCGTGCAGCTCGGCGTGGCGTCCGTCGCGAACCAGGTCCTCGAGCCCCTGCCACCACTGCCAGTACTCGCCAGTGTCGGCGAGGAAGTCACCGAGATATCGGTCAGAGTGTGGGTCGAGCCAGCGGCGGGCGCGCGATGTCATCTCATAGCGGCCGTCGGGGCGCAGTTCGAGGTGCCCGAGCGAAGCGATCACGTCGAGGACCAGCTCGGTCCCGGCGGGCCGAAGGCCGAGGTGTTCGGCCAGCTCGACCGGGTCGCGCGGCCCCTCCGCGAGGGCGGCGAGCATCCCGGTGCTCTGGGCGACCTGGAGCGAGCGGGCGACAGGCATCGCGAACATCGCCTCGCCGATTGGGGTCGGCAGCTGATTGAGCAGGAGGCCGATCCGCTCGGTCAACCCATCTGGAGCCGCAGCAATCCGCATAGGGTCCAGCGTAATCAATGGATGAGCGGGAAATCCCGCCTCCAGGTAGCGCTTCCGGGCATGATTGCCCGATCGCTGAGCGCTCGACATCCCGCCTGCTGCTTGCCTGCCCAGACCGCCCTGGCCTGATCGCCGCCGTCAGCGGCTTCCTCGCCGAGGCGGGGCTCAACATCCTCGATGCGGATCAGCACTCCTCGGGCGAGGGAAGGCTGTTCATGCGGATGGTCTTTGACTCGGTGCCCGAGGGCAAGCGCGAGGCGCTGCACAGGCGCTTCGGAGAGCAGGTCGCCGGCCCGTTGGAGATGGAGCACCGCTTCGCCGAGTCGGACGAGCGCAAGCGGATGGCGATCATGGTCTCGCGCGAGGACCACTGTCTCTCAGACCTGCTCTGGCGCTGGCGAAGCGGTGAGCTGGGCGCCGACATCGTCGCGGTGATCTCCAACCACCCCGACCACGCCGACCAAGTCGCCTCGCTGGGCCTCCCCTTCCACCACGTGCCTGTCGCGCGGGGCGACAGGGGCGGAGCAGAGCAGCGGGCGCTGGAGCTGCTCAAGGGGGTCGACCTGCTCGTCCTCGCTCGCTACATGCAGATCCTCTCCCCCGAGTTCCTGCGCGGGCTGGGCGCGCCGGCGATCAACATCCACCACAGCTTCTTGCCGGCTTTCGTCGGCGCCGATCCCTACCGGCGCGCCCACGAGCGCGGCGTGAAGTTGATCGGCGCCACCGCGCACTACGTCACCGAAGAGCTCGACTCGGGCCCGATCATCGACCAGGACGTGACCCGGGTCAGCCACCGCGACGAGACCGATGATCTGATGCGGATCGGCCGCGACATCGAGCGCCTCGTCCTCGCCCGCGCCATCAAAGCCCACCTCGAGGACCGTGTCCTCCTCGACGGCGTCCGCACCGTCGTCTTTTAGCCCTGCGCGCAAGACTCTCAGGTCGAGAGAGCGCGGTGGCCGAGCGCCACCCACATCCGTTGAACCGAGGCCTCGTCCAGGTCAGCCGGCGCCCCGAGAGGGGTCGTTGACGCTGACGCCGTCAGGACTGACGCCAGTTAGGACGGTGGGAAGTGCTTGGCGGCGATCAGTTCGATCGTGCCCTTCGTACGAGTGGTCGCGAGGCCCAGGGTGGCATCGATCGCCCTCATGTCCAGCTGCGAGTCGAGGATGCCACCGCTCGGCAACCAGTAGAGCTCGCGGCCACAGATCGCGAGTCGGTCCTCGTCGGTGCCCATCGCAAGCACCTGCTCACGCGCCTTCGTGGCGGGCGCCTCCAACAACATCGTCACCTGGAGCTTCCCGGCCGACGCCTCGACCAGATCCAGGTCGAACGGGACGCACTCCGCGATCTCCAGCACCTCCGCCGCGCTGCGCAAGAAGACCGGGACCTCGTAGCCGAACGATCCCTCCAGCCCTTCCTCAAGAAGAGCGACGATCGCCTCCGGCTTCTCCCTCTGGGCGCTGAAGATCACGTTGCCGCTGGCGCGGAATGTGGAGACGTCACCGAAACCGAGCTCCTCGACGCGCAACCGCAGTTCGTCGTTCTTGATCCGATGACCGCCGAGGTTGATCCCGCGGAGAAAGGCGACGTAGCGATCCTTTATTTCCTGGTCTGCTCTACCTGGTCTCATGGAGGCGCCGAGATTTGAACTCGGATCCGCGGTCGTGGTGCGATGGTCTCTACAGGCTTAGCCGGCGCTTGGTTCTCGTCTCCCGGGGTCCGCGCCGGCGGGCACTACGGGAGACAGAGCCCTCTGAGATGTCCCCTGGCGGACGGGGCGATCCACCCGGGTGAGCCCGCTTTCTGAAGCCGGTTGCCCTCCCCGCGGGCGAGGGAGGACCGACTCTCATCGCCTAGCTTCTAACTAAGCGGCGAGGGCGAACTCATGGTCCGCACGTATTGGTTGGTGCCGGTGTTTAACGAGGCCTCCGGCAACCTCGACCTGCAACCATTCGCACGGATCGACCACGTCGAAGCCTGTCGCCCCCGTGCTATGTGCCTAACGATTGTACGGTGTGGGCGAGAAGGCCGATGGGCGAGAGGGAATTCGACGCGATAGTGCTGGGAGCCGGGCCGACCGGCGAGGTCTGCGCCGGGCGACTCGCCGAGGGCGGGCTTGAGGTGGCGATCGTCGAGCAGCACCTGGTCGGAGGCGAGTGCTCCTACTACGCCTGCATGCCGTCAAAGGCGCTGCTTCGCCCCGCCGAGCTGCTGGATGAGGCGCGGCGAGTGCCGGGGGTGGCCGAGGCGGTGACCGGGGATCTCGACTCAGCGGCGGTACTCGGCCGCCGCGACGAGGTGGTCCACGACCTCCATGACTCGGGGCAGCTGCCGTGGCTGGCGGAGCGCGGGATCGAGCTGTTCCGCGGCGAGGGAAGGCTCGACGGCGAGCGGCGGGTCGTGGTCGGCGGGGAGACGCTGACCGCGCGGCGGGCGGTGATGGTCGCAACCGGCAGCGGAGCCGCGATGCCGCCGATCGAGGGCCTCGACTCGGTGCGGGCGTGGAACAACCGCCAGGGCACGACCTCCAAGGAGGTCCCGCCGAGCATGGTCGTGCTCGGCGGCGGCCCGGTCGGGACCGAGCTGTCGCAGGCCTGGTCGACCCTGGGCACGTCGGTCACCCTCATCGAGGGCGGGGAGCGACTGCTCTCGCGCGAGGAGCCCTTCGCCGGGGAGGAGGTCGCAGCAGCGCTGCGGGAAAGGCACGGCGTCGACGTGCGGACCGGCGTCCTTGCCCGGCGGGTGAGCGGCGCCGGCGCGGTGGTCGTGGTCGAACTGAGCGACGGCGAGGAGATCGAGAGCGCCGAGATCCTCGTCGCGGTCGGGCGCCGGCCCCGCACCGAGGGCCTCGGATTGGAGTCGGCGAGCGTCGAGACGGGACGCGGTGGCTTCCTCGAGACCGACGGGAGGCTGCGGGTGGGTGGGCGCAAGTGGCTGTATGCGATCGGCGACGTCAACGGCAGGGCACTGTTCACCCACATCGGCAAGTACCAGGCTTGGGTCGCCGCCGAGAACCTGCTCGGACGGGAGGTCGAGGCGATCGCGGAGGGTATCGGCGCCCCTCGCGTTACCTTCACCGACCCCCAGGTCGCCGCGGTCGGCAAGACTCTGGAGGGGGCGATCGAGGCCGGGATCGACGCCAGGGCCGTCGACGTGCCGACCGATGGGACGGCCGGGGCCAGCTTCTATGGCAGGGGTACCGGCGGCACTTCCCGGATCGTCGTCGATAAGGCCCGCGGGATGATCGTCGGGGCGACCTTCACCGGTTTTGAGACCGCCGAGCTCCTCCATGCCGCGACGATCGCCGTGATCGGCGAGGTGCCGCTTGCCCGCATCCGCCACGCGGTCGCAGCCTACCCGACGCGCAGCGAGGTGTGGCTGAAGCTGCTGGAGGCCTACGGGCTCTAACCGCTGTGCTCAGACGGTCGAGCGACGCTTCAGATCGTCGAGGACCTCCGGCGGGAACCCGGCTACCTGGTCGAGGTCGCTAACCGACTGGAAGCGGCCGAGGCGCTCGCGGTGAGCGAGCAGGCGGGTCGCCTGAGTGACCGTCAGGTTCTGCCCCCGCAACTGCTCGAAGGTGACCGTGTTGAGGTTGATCGCCGTCCCGGATAGATCCACTGCCGCAGGTGGCTCGGGCTGAGGCGCCGGTGGCTGCGGAGTCGGGGTCGGTGGCGGCGGTTCCGCAGCCAGAGCCGGCGGTTGGGCCGGCGTGGGCGTGGGCGTGGGTGGCTCGGGAGGCGGCGGGGATGGAGGAGGGTGAACGGGTGATGGGGGCGGCGGAGGTGCAGGGACAGACACCGGCGGCGGCGGGGAAGCGGACGGCTGCAGCGGCTCGCCCCCGCCTTCAACCGAGCGGATCACCGCCTGCTCGGCTTCGGCGGCGCGGCGCTCGGCCTCGCGCACCCTCTCCTCCGCCTGGGCGACGCTCTCTTGCATCTCGCGCAATCGCTGCTGGCGCTCCTCCTCCTCCGCCTTGAGCTGCGCGAGGCGCTCGGCCTCAGCGGAGCGGCGTTCGGCGGCCTTGGTGCGCTCCTCGATCTCGCGCAGGCGCTCCTGGGCTTCCTCCATAGAGCGGTCGACGGCGGCGTGCTCCAGCTGCATGCGCTGTTCTGCGGTCTGCAGATCGGCGGCCGGCGGTAGCGGCGGGGGTGGGGCCGGCGGCGGCGGTGCGAACTGGCCCTCTGGCTGCGCCGAAGGCACGGCCTCGATGCTCTGTGTGATCTGTCCCGCCTGGGCGCTCGCCTCGCGATCTTCGGCCTCGCGCTGGAGCCTTTCGGCCTCCTGGATGCGACGGTCGGTCTCCGCCCGGATCCGCTCCTCCTCGCGCTGAATCTCCCCCACCTTGGCGCGAACCCTCTCTTCGGCGGCAGCGGGGTCATAGGAACCCGGCGCCGGGGAGACTGCGCCGGGGACCGGGGGCGGCGCCGGAGCGATCGGCGGAGTCGCCTCGACCGGAACGGGAGGGGGCTGGACAGGGGACAGCGGCGGTGCCTGCCCGGACGGAGTAGGCGCCAGCGGCGCCGCTGGCGCCACGGCATCGCCCTGCTGGGCTCCGCGCTGAAGCAGCTCGCGCTCCTGCGCGGCCCGCTCGGCGGCGAGCTTTCGCTCTGCCTGCGCCGCCTCCTTCTGCTGGCGCTTCGCGCCGCCGCCGCGGCGCTGACCGCGCTTTGCGGCCTTCTTTTCCTTGCGACGCTTCGCCTCTTCCTCTCGTTGCTTGCGGTGCTCCAAGCGCGCTGCGCGCTGCTGCTCGCGGGCTCTCTGCCGCTTTTCCCGGGCGCTTCGGGGCGGTGGGGCGGGAGGCAGGACCGATGCGGGCGCCACGCCCGGGAGCGGCTGTGAGGTGTCGGAGGGAACGGAGGGTGGGGTCGCGGGAAGCTCGGCCGTCCCGGCTGTGGCCGGCGCGGACGCGGCGGCCAGCGGAACAGCCGGGGCAGCCTCCTGCTTCTTTGCCTTCTCCTTGCTGCGGCGCTGGGTAACCCTGACCACTAGCAGCAGCAAAAGGATCGCCACAACCAGGCCGGCGATGAAGTACTCGACGTGGTTACTGACGTAGTTGCTGGCCTTGCTGGGGAAGGATTCGGCCTGCGCCTGGGCAGGGACGATCAGGGCCAGCGAGAGTGCGGCGATGCTGGGCAACAGGAGTAGGCGGGTGCGCATACCGCGCATCCTTTCATGTACGGCGGCGCATGCAACCCCAACCGCCGAAATGGGCTCAGCCGATGTTCGATTCGGGCCCGGCGCCCTCACCTCATCCGCCCCTTGAACTCGCGCTCGACCTCGCGCCGGACGTCGCGGTCGGCGATCTCGCGGCGGCGGTCGCGACCCTCCTTGCCCCTGGCAAGCGCCAGCTCGACCTTTGCCCGCGGGCCCTTGAAGTAGATGCGGGTGGGGATCAGGGTCAGCCCTTTCTGCGCCGTTTTTCCGACCAGGCGCTCGATCTCGGCCCGGTGAAGGAGCAGCTTGCGCTGCCGCTCGGGCTCGTGATTTTGATTGCTGGCCGGCGGGTAGGGAGGGATGTGGAGGTTGCGCAGCCAGACCTCGCCGTCTTCGACGACGGCGTAGGCGTCGGTCATCTGGGCCTTGCCACCGTGCAGCGACTTGACCTCAGAGCCGCGCAGGGCGATCCCCGCCTCCATCGTTTCCACCAGCTCGAATTTGTGGCGGGCACGGCGGTTGGTGGCGACGTCCCCGGAGGTGGGTTTGCGCCGCTTCTCAGCCACCGGCGGGCTCCAGGTCGACGCGGCCCCGGGGAGCTTCGACCCCCCCCACCGCGACCGCGATCGGGTCGCCGAGCCGCACCCGGTTACCGCTCCTGCGGCCGATGAGGGCGGTCTCGGTCTCCTCCAACTCGAAGTACTCACCCGGCATCCGGCGGGCCGGCAGGAAGCCCTCATAGACATCGCCCAGCTCGCCGCCGAAGGAAACGAAGGCGCCGGCCCGGATCACCCCGGAGACCTCGCCCTCGAACTCGACATCGGGGCCGCGCTCGCGCAGCTCCCGCTCGAGCAGGTAGGCGGCGCAGAGGTCGTCGGCTTCGTGCTCTATCCGGGTTGAGCTGCGCTCGCGCTCAGAGCAGTGGGCGGCCGCCTCCCGGACCGCGGCGCGGCGCGGCGCCTCCTCCCCCTCCCCCAGCGCCGCCAGCAGGGCGCGGTGGACGACCAGGTCCGGGTAGCGGCGAATCGGCGAGGTGAAGTGGCAGTAGGCAGGGCTGCCGAGGCCGGCGTGGCCGCTGTTTCGCTCGCTGTAGGAGGCTTGTTTCAGGGAGCGGAGCACGAGCGATGTATACGCCTCGCGGCCGTGCCCGCGCCGCGCGGCCTCGCGGCCGGCGAGCCGGCTCGCCTCGGCGGCAACCTCGCCCGCCTGGCGCGGCGAGAGTCCCTCGCGCAGCGGCGGGGTCGGCACCCCGAGGGCGTGGAGCTGGGCGATCAGACGCTCGATCCGGGCGGGGTCGGGCTGGGGGTGGACGCGGTAGATCGCCGCCGCCCGCTTTTGCTCCAGCAGCCGCGCCACCGCTTCGTTGGCGAGGATCATCAGCCGCTCGATCAGGCGGTGGGACTCGGTCTGGGGCACCGAGTGGGCGCCGGTCACCTCGCCGGCGGAGTCGAAGCGGAACTCGGGCTCAAAGGACTCGACGTCAAGGCTGGCGCCACGCCGCTCCCCCAGCGCCACCGCCACCTCCCGCGCCACCGCCAGCGGTTCGCCGACGGGCTCCGGCGGCTTCGCCCGGCCGGCGAAGATCGCGTCGAGGCGGTCGTAGTCCAGGCGGGCGTCAGAGCGTATGCGGCTGCGGTAAAAGCGCGCCGATCGCTGCTCGCCGTCTGGCCCAAGCTCGACCTCGGCGGTTACCGCGAGGCGCTCCTGCCCCGGCGTAAGGCTGCACGCGTCGCTGCTCAGGGCGTGCGGCAGCATCGGCTCGACCGCCCCCGGCGCGTAGGTGCTGTTGGCGCGGCGACGGGCCTCGAGGTCAAGCGGCGAGCCGGGCCGCACGTGCGCGGCGACGTCGGCGATGTGGACCCAGATGCGCGCGCCGTCTCCCTCCCGCCGCGCCGAGACGGCGTCGTCAAAGTCGCGGGCGCTGGCCGGGTCGACGGTGAAGGTGGGCAGCGCAGTGAGGTCGTGGCGAGGCTCGGGGCGCTCGATCGCGGCGCTCGCCGCCTCACCCGCTTCGACCTCCAGCGCCGCGCGGAAGCCGCGGCTCCCCAGCCGCTCCTCCAGCAGCGCTTCGACCGCGTCGCGTGCCCGCTTTGGCGAGCGGGTCCCTCGCGGGCTCAACCGCGGACCTGGTGCGCGAGGACTTCGAGGGCCCTCTGCATCGCCTCATCCCGCTTGGTGTGCGGGTTGTCCCGCACGTAGACGTTGGGGTGGATGCCCTTGCCCGCCAGGTTGACCCCGTCGGGCGTGAAGTACTTGCCGACCGTCAGCTTCAGCGCGCCGCCGTTGGAGAGATCGAACTCCTGTTGAAAGACGCCCTTGCCGTAGGAGCGGGTGCCGACCACGGTTGAGCCCGCGTCATCAGCTAGCGCCGCGGTGAGGATCTCCGCCGAGGAGGCCGTGCCACGGTCGATCAGGACGACGACCGGGCGCTTGGGCAGGTTGCCGCCGATGGTCTTGTAGACCTTGTTCCCCTGGGTGCGCGAGTGGGTCGAGACGACCACCTGCCCCTTCGGCAGGAAGAGGCTCGCGATCAGGACGGCTTCCTCCAGGAGGCCGCCGCCATTGCCGCGAAGGTCCAGCACGACCCCCTGGGCGCCTTCTCGCTCCACCCGCCGCAGGGCATCGGCGACCAAGCGGCGGGAGTCTTCGGTGAAGCTGGCAAACCGCACGTATCCCAGCTTGCGGCCGTCGACGCGCTTGATTCGCGTGAAGGTGACGGGCGTGACGATCTCAGCTCGCGTGACCTGGATGCTCTCGACGCCCCGGTGCGCCGGGCGCACGATGCCGAGCTTTACGCTGGTGCCTTCGGGGCCGGTGATCCTTTCCCTCGCCACTTCGGGGCTCTTCCCGGCCAGCGGCTTGCCGTCAACTGGAACGATCGTATCGCCGGGCTTGATCCCCGCCTTCTCGGCGGGGGACCCGTGCAGAACCCGCTCGGCAAGGATGCCGCGCTTGGTCGGGACGATCACGATTCCCACGCCTGAGAAGTGCCCTTCGATCTCCTCGTTGAAGCCCCCCACGCTCTGCGGCGAGAAGTATTCGGAGAAGCGGTCGTGAAAGCGCCCGCGCAGCGCCCGCGCCATTCCCTGAAGCGAGGCGTTGCCGAGCTCGGTCTCCCCGACCGGCCGGTAGTAGTTGTCCTGGATCAGTTCGGTCGCTTCGGCGGTGAGTCCTCCTGAGGAGTCGACGAAGCGGTTGCGGATGAAGTTGGGCAGGTGGCTCGGGTGCCCCCCCAGCCAGATCCCCGCGCAGAGGACGATGAGCAGGGCGAGGACGATCGCCGCGATCCGCCCCGCCCTCACGCCGGCCTCAGACCTTCAGGAAGCGCCGCAGCGTAACTCCCGAGCCGATCGCCGAGACCAGCACCGCGGCACCGAAGAGGATGCCGATAAGCAATGGGAAGGAGAGGCTGCTGTTGTTCTGCGCGGCGAGGAAGAGAACGTCTTGCCGAGGGGGTCGACGATGGTGATCTTGCCCAGCCACAGGATCAGTATGGCCACCATGCCACCGGTGAAACCGACCAAAACGCCCTCGATCATGAACGGCCAGCGGATGAACCAGCGGGTCGCGCCGACCAGCCGCATCACCTCGACCTCGCGGCGGCGGGTATAGATCGAGAGCCGGATCGTGTTGCCGACCAAAAGCAGCGAGGCGGTGATCAAAAGGGCGGTGATCACGGTCAGCACGATCTTCAGCGCGCCGGTCACCTGGGCGATCTGTTCGGCCGCCTGCTGGCGGTCGAAGGCGTTCTGAATGATCGACGAGATCGGGTGGGGCTGGCCGTTTGGCCCGGGTCGCATGATCGCGACGCGGATCAGGGAGAGGTTGGAGGCATTGTCGGGCTTGATCCTGAAGCTGGCCGGCAGCGGGTTTTCGTGGAGCTGGGCGGTCAGTTCCTGGCTCTTCTTCTTGCCCAGCGATTCCCTGAGTTCTTCGAGCGCCTCGGCTTTGCTGATGAACCGCACCGAGGCGACGTGCGGAACCGCCACCAGCTTTGAATGCAGCGCGGAGATTTCGCCTTTGGTCGCGTCGGCGAAGAGCGCGACCTGAACGTTGAGCTGGCCGCGAACCTGATCGCTCTTGGCCTGGGTGGTCTGCAGGATCGGGATCAGCACGCCGAGCAGGATCACGGTGACGATCGTGGTGACGATCGCCGCCATGCTCGGCGCCGCGTTGCGGCGCAGCGCCCGGAAGGCCTCCCGGATGAAGAAGACGAGCCTGCCCATCAGAACAGGGACTCGCTGCCGTGGCCGTTGGTCTGGCCCTCGGGGCCGACTCCCATCTCGGCCCGCATCCGCAGGCCGAACTCGGTGGTCGACTCCTCGGTGTAGCCGCCGCTGACCTCGTCGCGGACGACGCGGCCCTCGTAGAGCTCGATCACCCGGCGGCGCATGTTGTCGACCATCTCGCGATCGTGGGTGACGACGAGGACCGTGGTGCCGGTCTTGTTGATCCGGTACAGGAGCTGCATCACCCCGATCGAGGTGACCGGGTCGAGGTTGCCGCTCGGCTCATCAGCGAGCAAGAGCGGCGGGTGGTTGACGAAGGCGCGGGCGATCGAAACCCGCTGCTGCTCGCCGCCGGAGAGCTGGTCGGGGTAGCTGTGCAGCTTGGTCGAGAGGCCGACCAGGCGCAGGGTCTCCGGCACCTGCTCGCGGATTTCGGCGCGGCTGGCGCCGATCACCTGCAGGGCGTAGGCGACGTTGTCATAGACAGTGCGATCGGGGAGCAGCTTGAAATCCTGAAAGACGGTGCCGATGTTGCGCCGCAGCAGGGGGATCTTCTTCTCCGCCAGGTCGCCGATGTCGCGGCCGGCGATGCTGACGGCACCCTCGGTGGTGGACAGCTCGCGGATCAGCAGCTTGATCAAGGTCGACTTGCCGCACCCGGTGGGGCCTACCAAGAAGACGAACTCACCGCGGTCGATGGCGAGTGAGACCCGGTCCAGGGCCATGTGCCCGCCGGGGTAGACCTTGGTCACATCGCGCAGCTCGATGATCGGCCTGGCGCCGCGGCGAGCTCGCCCCGGCTCCTCATCGCGCTTCGGTCTCTTCTTCGCTCGTGCCATGCCCGGGGTCTGTTCTGCGGGTACAGGGTGACTCCTGCGCACCGTTGGGAGCGCAAGACCCTGCCCAATAAAGGTTGGCGGAACCTTAGCGAATTGTTAGCGAACGCTAGTGATTGCTGGTAGCGCGGCCCGGTTCCAGCGCCCGCTGCGCCGCGGAGGCGATGTGCGCGGCGTCGATCCCGGCGGCAGCCAGCAGCGACTCCGGGGGGCCGCTACCGGGTCGCTCAAAGACGGCGAGGCGCAGGAGTCGCGTGCTCACGCCGGCATCCGCCAGCGCGACGGCGACCGTCTCGCCGATCCCACCCTGCGCCCAATGGTCCTCCACCGCCACCAGCGCCTGCGTATCGGTCGCCGCCCTCACCAGGGTCTCAGCGTCGACGGGCTTGACCGAGTAAAGGTCGATCACCCGGGCCGCGATCCCGCGGCCGGCGAGGTCCTCGGCGGCGGCAAGGCACTCGTGCAGGGTGATGCCCGCACCGATCAGGGTGACGACATCCTCGGTGCTGGACCGAAGCGTGCGGCTACCTCCGATCGAGAAGGTCTCCTCCGGCTCATAGAGCACGGGGGTGGCGCCGCGAGTCGTGCGCAGATAGCTGACGCCATGGTGCTGGCGCATCGCATCGACGAGCTGCACCGTCTGGTTGGCATCGCAGGGGTAGAGCACCGTACTGCCGAGGACGGCGCGGAGGGCGGCGATGTCCTCAAGTGCCATCTGCGAGGGCCCGTCGGGCCCGATCGAGAACGCCCACATGCGAACCGCAGAGCTTTAAGTCCGCGTCGGAGACCGCGGCCATGCGGACGAAGTCATAGGCACGACTCAGGAACGCCCCAAATGACGAGGCAAACGGCTTCCATCCCCGGACCTGAAAGCCGACCGCGGCCGCGACCATCTGCTGCTCGGCGATGAACATCTCAAAGAACCGATCCGGGTGCTTTTGCGCGAAGCGCTCGGCGTAGGTCGAGTTCCCAACCTCGGCGTCGAGCACCACGACCCGCTCATCGACGGAGCCAAGCCAGGCAAGGGCATCGCCATAGGCTCCGCGGGTCGCGACTTCGGCGCCGAGCTCATATGCAGGCCGCTCGACCGGCTCCCTGGCAACCTCGAATGACCGCGGCGCAGGCGGTGGCTGGACGGCCACCGCAAGCGAGCGGACACCGCCAAGCTCGGCGATCGCGGCCTCCGGATCGGCAAGCGGCTTGCCGTGCCAGTTCGGCTTGTCCTCCACGGCGGAGACCCCGGAGCCCTTCTTCGTGCGGGCGAAGATCACCGCGGGGAGATCTGCCTCCAGCGCCTGGGTGTAGGCATCGTCGATCGCCGCGAAGTCATGTCCGTCTATCTCCTGCACGTGCCAACCGCAGGCGCTCGCGCGCGCCGCAAGCGAGGACGTGTCCCATTCGTGCATGGTCGGACCTCGCTGACCGAGCCGGTTGACGTCGACCACCGCGATCAGATTGCCAAGGCGCGCGTACCCTGCGTGCTCAAACGCCTCCCACATCGATCCCTCAGCCAGCTCGGAGTCACCGCAGAGCACCCACACCCTGAGGTCTGAGGACTCAAGGCGAGCGGCGGCAAGCGCGATGCCGACGGAGATCGGAAGGCCCTGGCCAAGCGAGCCGGTGGCGACGTCGACCCAGGGGATTTCCGGCGTCGGATGACCCTGCAGGCGGGAGCCGAACTGACGGAAGGTGAGCAGCTCTTCGTCATCGATCGCGCCCGCGGCCTTATAGAGCGCATACAGCAGGGGCGAGGCGTGCCCCTTGGAGAAGACGAGGTGATCGTTTGCACTGTTCTTTGGGGCGGAGAAGTCGTATCTAAGGTGGCGCGCAAAGAGCACCGCCATCAGGTCGGCGGCCGACATCGAGGACGTGGGATGGCCGGAGCCGGCCGCTGCGCTTGCGCGAATCGCATCGACGCGAAGCTGCTGGGCAAGCTCGCGCAGCTGCTGCTCGCGCTTCGCGGTTTGCGCAGGGATGACCTGGTGCAAGGACGTAGACCTCTTCTCGATGCCGCCGGGAGCCGGACTCTATCTCGCGCTAGCCGATCGCCACCATGCGCTCGATCGGGAGGCGCGCCCGCGCGGCGATCTCGGGCTGGACGCTGACCTCGAACTTCATCTCGACCAGCGAGTCGCGCAGCTTCGGCAGCGTGATCATCCTCATGTACCTGCAGAAGGCCATCCGGTTTGCCTCGATCAGGTTGGCCTGCGGAGCCGCCCGCTGGAGTGGGTAGAGCATCCCGTTCTCGGTGGCGACGATGAAGCTGCCGTCAGGATGCGCTTCGACGTGGCGCAGCATCCCCGAGGTCGAGAGCATGTGGACGCCCTCGAGCTCGATCTCACCCGCAGCGACGTACTCCATCGCCTGGGTCGAGCAGCCACACTCGGGGTGGATCAGAAGCTCCGCCTCGGGATGCTCGGCCCGCGTTTGAGCGAGGTCCTCGGGGCGAATCCCGGCGTGGACGTGGCACTCTCCGTCCCAGACGTGAAAGCGGCCACGGCGCCCGGGGTCCTCACGCAGGCCGGTCTCGCGCTCGACGAAGGCGCCCAGCCACATGTCGGGGCCGAAGAGGATCTCGGCCTCGGGGCCGTGCTCGGCCCAGATGTGCTCGACCACCTTGACCGCGTTGGAGGAGGTGCAGCAGTAGTCGGTCTCCGCCTTCACCTCGGCAGAGGTGTTGACGTACGTGACGACCAGCGCGCCGGGATGATCCGCCTTCCAGGCGCGCAGTTGGTCGGCGTCGATCGAGTCGGCAAGCGAGCAGCCGGCGTCCAGATCGGGGATCAACACCGTCTTCTCAGGCGAGAGGATCGAGGCGGTCTCGGCCATGAAGTGCACGCCGCAGAAGACGATCGCCTCCGCGTCGGTGGTGGCGGCCTGCCGCGAGAGCCCGAGCGAGTCGCCAATGTGGTCAGCGACGTCTTGGACCTCGGGCAACTGGTAGTTGTGCGCGAGGATGACCGCGCCCCGCTCGGCGGCGAGGGCGCGGACCTCCTCGCTCAGGGCAGCGATCTCTTCGGGCGAGAGGGCGTCCGGTGAAGTGGGTTGGATCGTCGGGAGCTCTAGCACGGAGCCCTTCCTTTCCTGATGTTCGCTGGCCCGGCCTTTGCCTTGAACCAGTCGAATGAACGTCATCTAAGTCTAACCGCTCAGCCGGTGTGAGTCCTGTCGCGAGGGAGGGCGAGCGGCAGGCGGGCGAGGGCACGTCCCCAGGTCCCCTTCACCCCCGCGAAGAGCGCAGGCGCAAGACTTCACCTATGCCCGAGTTGCCCGAGGTTGAGATCACTGCGCGGCGGTTGAACAGCGCTTTGTCGGGAGCCGCGGTCGAGTCGGCCGTTGCGCCGGGGATGAATGTGATGAAGACCTTTAAGCCGGGACTGGAGGAGCTGGTGGGGCGGAGGGTGAGCGGGGTTCGGCGCATCGGGAAGATGCCCGTCGTCGAGTTCGGGGATCTGGCTCTCTTGATCCACCTGATGTCGGCGGGGCGGCTGCGGGTGTCTGAGAAGCGTGCGTCACTCAGGGATCGGGCCGCTCGGGTCCTGGTGCGGCTGGGGGACGGGCGGGAGTTGGGATTGCGGGAGTTCGGGACCAGGCAACGGGCCTGGGCGAAGCTGCTCTTCACGGATGCGATTACCGGGGATGAGATGGTCGCCTCGCTCGGACCAGAAGCCTGGCCCCCACCACCGCTCTATGAGTTCGCCGCGCTGATCGAGCAGTCTCGCCATCTGCATCCGCTGCTGCGTGACCAGCGGACCATTGCCGGGATCGGGCGCTCCTGGGTCGATGAGATTCTCTGGGAGGCGCGGCTCTCGCCGTTTAAGAAAGGCGCGGAGCTGAGCGAGGAGGAGGTCGAGCGACTGCACGGCGCGCTCCATGTGCTGGGCGATGCGATCGATCGCTACGAGGAGGTGGTCGGCGAGCTGCCCCCCGACAAGCTGCCGATGCCGCTGAAGGTCCACAGGCGCGAGGGCGAGCCCTGCCCCCGCTGCGGGACGACGATCGAGGCGGTCTTCTTCTCCGAGCACCAGACCAACTACTGCCCCGCCGAGCAGACCGGCGGGAGGGTGCTGAAGGACCGCCGGCTCTCACGGCTTTTGAAGTGAGGATCAGGCGGGCTCAACCAGCATGCTGAAGTCGAGGGTCGGCGCCGAGTGGGTTAGGGCGCCGACCGAGATCAGGTCGACACCGGTCTCGGCGATCGGCCGCACCGTCTCCAGGCTTACACCGCCCGAGGCCTCCAGCGAGGGCGCCCTCGCGCCGCCGGAGGTGTCGCGCAGCTCCACCGCCTTTCGTAGCGCCGCTGTGTCCATGTTGTCGAGCAACAGCAGATCGGCGCCCGTGCCCAGCGCGTAGGCGACCTCGTCGAGATTGCGGCACTCGACCTCGACCGCCAGGTCGGGGCGAGCGGTGCGGGCCGCGTGGACGGCCTTCGCAAGCCCGCCGGCAAGGGCGATGTGGTTCTCCTTGACCAGGATCGCGTCGTAGAGGCCCATTCGGTGGTTGTGCCCGCCGCCCGCCACGACCGCTGCCTTCTCGAGCCCGCGCAGCCCCGGCGTCGTCTTGCGCGTGTCGAGGATGTGGGCGCCGGTGCCCGCCACGGCCTCCACGTAGCGCGCCGTCAGCGTGGCGACGCCGGAGAGGTGGCCGAGGAGGTTGAGCGCGGTGCGCTCAGCGGCGAGCATGGCGCGCGCGGGGCCGCTCGCAAGCGCCACCTCGGCCGGCACCTCCTCCCGCCACCGCCCCTCGACCACCAGCTCCTCGACGTGCTCGACGCCGCACTGTCGCATCGCCTCCTCGACCGCGCCGAGACCGAACACGACCCCGGGCTGCTTCTGCACGATCCGGGCGCGGCTCCCCGCATGCTCGGGCACCGTTACCTCCGATGTCACGTCTCCCGAACCGATGTCTTCGGCGAGCGCGCGAGAGACGACCTCGCTGAGC
This sequence comes from uncultured Solirubrobacterales bacterium, assembly GCA_963803755.1. Classification (GTDB taxonomy): domain Bacteria; phylum Actinomycetota; class Thermoleophilia; order Solirubrobacterales; family 70-9; genus CAVUPF01. The sequence goes on along the minus strand of CAWDNP010000007.1, from coordinate 16,603 downwards.
GACTCGCCGAGATCGGACATCGCCGCAGCCTAAACTGCGAACGCCCGCCGCCGATACGGTGGCGTCAAAGTTCGTCATCTCACGTCCGGGGCCCTCAGCGCGTTTAATCGGTGACTTGAACGCCCTGCCTCCGTTCCAAGCCCTGCTGGACGAGCACGCCGCCGATGTGATGGCGGTGCTGCGCGGAGCCGTCGGTCGCCTCGACGCCGAGGACTGCTTCCAGGAGACCTTCGTCTCCGCCCTGCGCGCCTATCCGAAGCTGGGCGACGCGAGCAACCTGCGCGGCTGGCTGCTGACGATCGCCCATCGCAAGGCGGTCGATCACCACCGCGCAAACGGGCGCCGGCCGGTGCCGGTCGCCGAGGTGGCCGAGGTCGCGATCAGCGATCCGGAGCCCGGCGGTGAGATCTGGGCGATGGTGGGGGCGCTGCCACCCAAACAGCGCGCCGCGGTCGAGCTTCGCTACGCCTGTGACCTGCCACACGCCGAGATCGCCGCCGCGCTGGGCTGCTCGCCCGAGGCCGCCCGCCGCAGCCTCCACGAGGGAGTCAAGCGACTGAGAAGGGAGCTGGCATGAAGACCGCGCTGCAACGCTTCGCCGACCGCGCCGCCGCCGAGGGCCTGCTGGACGTCGCCTACGCGATGATGGACTCGCCCTTCGGGCCGCTCCTGCTCGCAAGCACCAAACGAGGCTTGGTGCGAGTGGGCCTGCCCAACCAAGACGCCGAAGGTCTGCTTGATGACCTGGCGGCGCGCGTCTCCCCCCGGGTGCTCGAGTCACCGGCCCGACTCGAGGAGCCCCGACGTGAGCTGGACCTCTACTTCGAGGGCCGCCTGCGGACTTTCGAGCTGCCGCTTGACTGGCAGCTCACGGGCGGCTTCCGCGGCAGGGTGCAGCGCGCGATCGCCAAGATCCCCTACGGGCAGACACGCAGCTATACCGAGATGGCCGGCCGAGCCGGAAACGAGCGGGCGGTGCGGGCCGCCGGCACGGCGTGCGGCTCCAACCCGCTCCCGATCGTCGTCCCCTGCCACCGCGTCCTGCGCACTAGCGGCGCCCTCGGCGGCTACGGAGGCGGCCTGCCGATGAAGGAGGCCCTGCTAAAGCTCGAGGGCGTTCGCTAAAGGCAGCGCACAGTCGCGCCGATCCAAGCTGGGATGCCCGACGCAGACAAGCTGATGCGCTGGGTGAGGCGATCGAGGCCCCTCGCCGCTCTGGCTTGCATCGCCTTCGCAATCTCCCTTGCCGGCGCCGCGAGCCTCGCGCAACCCGCTGGCGCATCGCCTCGCCCGACCCCGCTCACCCGGGCCGTCGCCCCGTCGAGCTCCCCGAGCGCGGCAGCCGAAGAAGAAGAACCCGAGGGCGAAGAACTCGAAGAAGAAGAAGAAGAAGAAGAAGAATCGGAAGCCGCGACTCTCCCACCCGCCGAGTGCCTGCTGCGTACCGCCACAGCCCGCATCATCGCCTCCGAAACGCACGACAGCGTGAGCCTGGCGGTCCGCTACACCTCCTATGCGCCGTCGGAGGTCACGGTCGAGTACTGGCTGAAGGGCGGCCGGGGATCGCTTCAGCTGGGGAAGGTGAGGGAGCGCTTCGCGGCAAAGGGCCTTTTCCACCTGAGCGAGCACCTGGGCGCTCGCGCGATGGCCAAAGCCCGGGCCGCGCGAGCCTTCATCGTCAGCCTCGACGTCCCGGCGGCGCCGTCCTATTGCGATCGCTACGCCATCCGGCGCCTTACGCTGCGGCGCGTCGCCGACGGCCAGACCGAGTGGCTCACGCCGGACTCGGCCTCCGGCTCCGGTCGCTGAGGGATCGCCGGTGAGAGCCGGCCTTGCCAGGCTGGCGTCGTCTACGCGGCCGAGGAGGCGGCGGTCTTATTGAGGTAGTCGCGAATGAACTCGTCGATATCGCCGTCGAGAACACGCTGGGCGTCGCCCACCTCATGGCCGGTGCGGTGGTCTTTGACCCGCTGGTCGGGGTGAAGGAAGTAGCTGCGGATCTGCGAGCCCCAGGCGACGTCTTTGACCTCCCCCCTCGCCTTCACCTGCTCCTCGGCACGTTTGCGCTCCTCCAGCTCGATCAGCTTCGAGCGCAACAGCTGCATCGCGACCGCCTTGTTCTGGGTCTGGGAGCGCTCGTTTTGGCACTGGACGACGACGCCGGTGGGGATGTGGGTGATCCGCACCGCGGAGTCGGTCTTGTTGACGTGCTGGCCGCCGGCACCGGAGGCGCGGTAGGTGTCGATGCGCAGGTCGGCGTCGTCGATCTCGACCTCGACCCCCTCATCGACCAGCGGCCCGACGTCGACCTGGGCGAAGCTGGTGTGGCGGCGCGCGGAGGAATCGAAGGGGGAGATCCGGACCAGGCGGTGGACGCCGCGCTCGGCGGCGAAGAGGCCGTAGGCGTTCTCACCGTGGGCAATGAAGGTCGCCGACTTAAGGCCCGCCTCCTCGCCCGGTGAGGCCTCCTTCATCTCGACCTCAAAGCCGCGCCGCTCGGCCCAGCGCAGGTACATGCGCAGGAGGATCTCCGCCCAGTCTTGAGAGTCGGTGCCGCCGGCCCCGGCGTGGACGGTGACGACCGCGTCGCCGCAGTCGTACTCGCCGCTGAACAGCCGCGCCTCCTCCAGCTCGGCGAGACGCCGCTCGACCGAGGCGAGCTGGGCGGTTAGCTCGGCCGCCATCTCCTCGTCCTCGGTGGCCAGCTCGGCCAGCTCGACGAGATCGCCGACCTCAGACTCCAGATCGCCGAAGGTCTTCAGTTTGCGCTGGGCTCGGGCGTGGGCGGCGGAGGTGCGGGCAGCGGTCTCCTGGTCATCCCAGAAGCCGGGTCGCTGCATCTCGGCCTCCAGCCGCTGCACCTCAGCGTCAAGCGAAGCCGGGTCAAAGGTAGTCCGCGAGCAGCTTTAACTGGTCGCGGATCTCGGCGAGCCGCGCCGGCACCGATTCGGTTGAGGCGGCCTCGGCCATGCAGGGAGCTTACCCAGCGCCGGTACCGCGCTGGAAGCCGCCCGCGCGCAGCGCCTCGCCGCGATCCTCGAACGGGCGCCAGCTCCGCACCTTGCCACCGCGCAGCTCAAAGAGCCAGGCCATCTCGTCCTCGCCGGCCCGCGAGTCGTCCTCGGCCCAGCGCCAGATCCGCCTGATCAAAGCCACCGCCCGGTCGGTGTCCTCGTATAGCTCCTCCAACTCGATCGTCTGCTGCACGCCCCCGGGCGCTCGCGTCGCCCATAACCGTGCCGCCTGCACCCCTTTTCGCAGTCCCTTCATGGAATGAAGTTCAACATCAAGACCAAGGACGCCGACGAACGCATCCAGGTCCTGATCGTTGAAGGCCCTGATGAAATCCCTTACGGGATCAGAGTGCTTCATCACCGACCCGAGGGGACGAAGACCAGGCAGATCGGGGAGCGCAGAGAGGCCGTCGAGGGGAGGGCAGCGTCGGTGCGTGACCAGATTCGGCCGACCGAGGACCACAGGATGCGCCGGTTTGCAGCGCCCTCAGGCCCCGTGGCACTTCTTGTACTTTTTGCCGGATCCGCACCAGCAGGGGTCGTTGCGGCCGATTTTGTCGTGCTCGTCCTTGACCACGGTCTCGACCACCTCGGCGGCGCCGTTGCCGGCCTGGGAGGCGCCCGCGGCGACCACCTCCACCGCCCCCGCCGAGCCCGTCGCGGCGACCTGCTGCAGCGCCGAGGGCTGCCCTTCGAGAGTGCCGCCGGAGTAGTCGAACGTCGCCGGCTCGCTCTCGCCGTTGGGGGCAAAGGCGGTTTCGGCCTGCGCTGAGTCGAGCTCCACCTCGACGTGGAAGACCAGCTTGCTGAACTCCTCCCAGATCGAGTGCATCAGCTCCTGGAACATCGTGTAGCCCTCGTTTTTGTACTCGACGAGCGGGTCGTGCTGGGCGAAGCCGCGCAGGTGGATGCCCTCGCGCATGTAGTCCATGTCCTCGAGGTGCTCGCGCCAGCGCATGTCGACGACCTGGAGCACGATCGAGCGCTCGAGGTCGCGCATCAGCCCTCCGGCGCCGAACTCCTTCTCGCGCTCGTCGTAGGCGTTCGATCGCGTCGTCGTCGAGGAACGTCCTTCAGCTGCTCGCGGTCGACCGTCTCCGGAGCCAGCGAGCCGACCTCGATGCCGACCGGCCAGATCTGGCGCACTGGGTTCGAGCTCGCCGATGTCCCAGTCCTCGAGGACCTCGCCGCCGTGTACTCATCGACGAAGCGCTCGATCACGGCCGCCATTTCTCGCGGGCGGTCTCGGAGATGTCCTGGCCCTCGAGGACGGCGCGGCGCTGCTTGTAGATCACCATGCGCTGCGCGTTCATCACGTCGTCGTACTTGAGGACGTTCTTGCGCGGATCACGAAGTTCTGCTCCTCGACCTTCTTCTGGGCGTTCTCGATCTGGTTGGAGAGGATCTTCGCCTCCATCGGCTGCGTCGTCGGCGATCTTGAAGCGATCCATGATGTTGTAGATCCGGTCGCCGGCGAAGAGGCGCACCAGGTCGTCCTGGCCGGAGAGGTAGAAGCGCGTCTCGCCCGGGTCGCCCTGGCGGCCGGAGCGGCCGCGCAGCTGGTTGTCGATGCGGCGCGACTCGTGGCGCTCGGTGCCGAGATGTAGAGGCCGCCGAGCGTCGACGCACCTCCTTCGCCTCGGCTGCGCATAGCGGCTCCAGCTCGGCGACCTTCGCCTCAGGGCCTCCTCATAGCCCTCCTCGCCGGGGGCGCGGCCCTGCTTTTTCAGCTCGTGGACGGCGAGTTCCTCGCGGTCGCCGCCCATCTTGATGTCGACGCCGCGGCCCGCCATGTTGGTCGCGATCGTCACCGCGCCCACGCGGCCGGCGTCCTTGATGATCTCCGCCTCGCGCTCGGCGTGCTCCTTCGCGTTCAGCACCTCGTGGGGGACGCCCTGGCGCTTGAGCAGCTCGCTGAGATCAGCTCGGAGGTCTCGACCGCGATCGTGCCGACCAGCACCGGCTGGCCCTTCTCGTGGCGCTCCTTGATGTCGTCCGACGACGGCGTTGCACTTCGCCGTCGATGGTCTTGAAGATCTGGTCGTTCTTGTCGTCGCGGACCATCGGCCGACGTTGGTCGGGATCGGCGACCACCTCGAGCCCGTAGATCTCGACGAACTCCTTCTCCTCGGTCTTCGCGGTGCCGGTCATGCCGGCGAGCTTGTCGTAGAGGCGGAAGTAGTTCTGCAGGGTGATCGTGGCGACCGTCTGGTTCTCCTCCCTGATCGCGACGCCCTCCTTCGCCTCGACCGCCTGGTGCAGGCCCTCCGACCAGCGGCGGCCCTCCATGATCCGGCCGGTGAACTCGTCGACGATCTTCACCTCGCCGTCGCGCACTGACGTAGTCGACGTCGCGCTTGTAGAGCGCCTCGGCCTTGAGCGCCTGGATGCAGGTGGTTGACGAGCTGCACGTTCGCGGGGCCGTAGAGGTTCTCGACCCTCAGCGACGCGCTCGACCTTCTCGATGCCGCGCTCGGTCACCGCGACCGTCTTGTGCTTCTCGTCGAAGAGGAAGTCGTACTCGTGCTGGAGTCTCCTTGGACTCCTCGAGCTTCGTGCCCTTCGACTGGACTGCCGCGCAGCCCGCTGGCGACGCGCGCCATGTCGCAGTAGGTCTTGGCCGCCTGGTCGGGCTCGCCCGAGATGATCAGCGGCGTCCGCGCCTCGTCGATCAGGATCGAGTCGACCTCGTCGACGATCGCGTAGCGGTGGCCGCGCTGGACGCTGTGCTCGAGCGCGATCGCCATGTTGTCGCGCAGGTAGTCGAAGCCGAACTCGGAGTTGGTGCCGTAGGTGATGTCGGCCTCGTAGGCGACCTTGCTGGCGGGTCGCGTGGTCATCATCCTCCTGGATCGCGGCGACGCTGATCCCGAGCGCGTCGTAGACCGGCTTCACATTCGGCGTCGCGGCGGGCCAGGTAGTCGTTGACCGTGACCAGGTGGACGCCCTGTCGCCGGCCAGCGCGTTCAGGTAGAGCGCCAGGCTCGCGACGAACGTCTTTCCCTCGCCGGTCTTCATCTCGGCGATCGCCCCTCGTGCAGGACGATGCCGCCGATCATCTGCACGTCGAAGTGACGCTGGCCAAGGGCGCGGCGGGAGGCCTCGCGGGTCAACGCGAAGGCCTCGGGCAGGAGGTCCTCAAGCGACTCGCCGTTTCGCGCTCGCTCGCGGAGCGAGTCGGCCTCTTCGCGCAGCTCGGCGTCCTCAAGCACCTCCATCTCCGGCTCGATCCGGTTGATCGTCTCGGTGCGCTTCTCATACGCCTTGAATTTGCGTCCCTCGCCAACGCGCAGCGCGCGCGTGACCATGTCCCTTGCGGCGGGCATCGGCCTAGGTTACTTCCCGCGGAAAAACTCTTGAGATACGAAACGGCCGCGGAGTGATCTCGCGCGGCCGTTCGTTGTGAATGGGTTTGCTCCTGTCGAGGGAGCGGTTGGGAGTGTTTCACTGGGTTCGGACGGCGAGCGTGTCGGCGTTGTAGGCGAGGATCGCCCACTCAGTCCAGATCTGCTGGCCTTCGTCGCCTTTGAGGCGGGATCGGTCCAGTCCGTAGCGGCGTTTGAGGTGACTGATCCGGCCCTCCTCGCCGGTTCGGTAGCGCCGCAGCCGGCGGGGGTGCGTTTCGACGCCGGTTCCTGGCGGCCAGCGATGAATACCTGCTGGGGCGCCAGGTTCTCGAACGCCGTGTTGGTCGGGCCGGGCTTGAACCCGCCGTCGACGGCGACCTCTCGCGGTCTGATTCCCAGCCGCTCCAGCTCGGCGACCGTGCTGGGCAGGAGCGTCTTCTCGGCCGGGTTGCCGAGCTTCGTCGAGGCGGGCAGGATCAGCCCCCGCGCTCCCCGCTTGGTGTTCTCTGTCACCTCCGCCAACTGCGAAACAACCCAAATTCGTTGGGCTTGCCCGAGCTTCCCCTTGCGGATCGGCCGGGCGTCCGGATCGAACAACGACACGATCCGCTCGGTGATCGGCTCTCCCGCGACACGCTGCTTGATCTGCTTGGCCACCTTCTCGCACCGATCCGCGAACTCCTCGAGTTTCGCCGCGGCCTTGAGCTTCGCCTTCGCGCCACGTCCGCGCGCCCTGCGCCTGGCCAGCGCAGCGAGCCGGCGCGCCTCGCGCACCGAGCGCTGCAGCAGCTCCCCGGTCTCGCGCCGTCAGCCCCAGCACCTCTTGCCTTGGCCTCCCCGGAGCGCCGACGGATAGTCCGGGAGATCGCCCGCAACTTGCGGCCCATCGACCGCGAACGATCCCGCACCCGCGCCCTCTTCTCCCTAACCAGCTTCGCCAGCTTGCGCCCCTCCCGCGCGAGCGCCCTGACCCCGCCCGAAGCCAGCCCCGCGTCGGTCGGGTACCGCACATCCGCCTCTACGACCGTCGAGTCGATCCGCACCGCCCGCGGCCTGAACCGCTTCTCCCGCGTCGCCTTGACGATCATCGCTCGCGTCAGCTCCGACACCGTCTCGGACCCGATCCGCCGCGTCAGCTTGCGCACCGTCGACTCGTCCGGCACCCGCTCGGTCAGCGAGATCCGACAGAAGCGGCGCAGTGAATCGAGTCCGACACCTCCGCCACCAACGTCCGGTACCCCCACCGTATCGCGCCTTGAGCACCATCAACCGCACATAGCTCTCCATCGCGATCGTCGGCCGGCCCTCGGTCAACACCGCCCGCCCGGTCTCCTCGAACCTCTCGGCGAAAGCGCTCCACGATCGGCCACAAGCAGCTCGTGATCTGACAACAACACATCCAGCGCCGCCAGATCCTCCGGCAGCTCGCCTGACCTCGATCGGCAACGCCTCGTCCCACAGACACTCCGCCTGAGCCGCCAAAAGCGTCAGCATTGTCCTCCTCTCGATCAAGAACCCCTTCACTTGCAGGGGATTCTCAAGGTCAAACTGGACGGAAAAAGCCCTCAACGCTCACGATTTTTCCGCGGGAAGTAGGTTAGCGGTGGGTGGGACTCAGGCGATACGTCCGCGCATGCGGCCGACGGCGCGACGGGTCAGCGCGCGCTTGCGGCGAAGCTCGCGGTGCTTCTTCACCTGGCGGCGGATGTCCTCCGCCAGCTCGTGGATCGTGTGGGGCATCTCCGCGGAGGCCTCTCGAGCTCTCAGGGTCACGCCCTTGAGCCGAAGGGTGGCCTCGGCCACCTGGCTCTCGGCAATTGAGGGATTGCGCTCCTCGGAGATCTCGATGTCGAGAGTGGCCAGCTCCGAGACCTGCATGCCTACCCGGCGGAATCGCTTCAGCACATGCTCTCGCAACTCGTCGGTGACTTCGACGTTGCGACCACGGATCTCGATTCGCATGCTGCCTCCTTCGGGTCTGTGCCCCGATGCTACGCCCCTCAGAGGCGCCCGGCAAACGTTCTTGTGAGAAACGACCAGAACCCTGGTTACCCGCGTACGCGACCCGCGATGGCGCCGATCAGGAACGTCCCCGGGGCCAGCTCGGTGCCTTTCAGCAGGAGCGAGTCGCGAATGCGGGCACCGTCACCGATTCGACAGCCGTCGCCGAGGATCGCCGGGCCCTCGATGCACACTCCCTCCCCCAGCTCGACCCCGGCGCCGATCAGCACCGGCGGCTCGATCTCGGTGTCGCCGAGCGGGCCTCTGGCACGGACTCCCTCCGTGACCTCCGGGGCCCCAGGATCGACCACGACCGCCCCGCGCAGCGCGTCGAGGTTGCCCTGGCGCAGCTCGTCGAGGTTGCCGATGTCGTTCCAGTAGGCCGTCACCTCGTGCGAGTAAAACGGCACGTCGTCCGCCAGCAGCGCCGGGAAGACGTCCATCGCCCAGTCGGCGAACCCCGGCGGGTCCTCCGGCCCCGATGCCTTGCTCGCCCCCGGTTGTGGGAAGAAGTCAAAGACCTCCGAGCGGAACATGTAGATGCCGCAGTTGGCGAGGTCGGAGAGGGCCTCGGCCGGGTCGGGCTTCTCTTGGAAGCCCTGGATGCGACCGTCGGCGCCGGTGATCGCGACCCCGAACTGGCTGGTGTCCTCGACCCGCTTTGTCGCCAGGGTCGCGACTCCGTCATGGGAGGAGTGGAAAGCTCGCATCGCGCCGAGGTCGATGTCGGTGAGGGCGTCACCGGAGATGACCAGGAAGGAGTCACCGAGGAACTCCGCCGCGTTTCGCACGCCTCCCGAGGTGCCGAGCAGTCGCTCCTCGTAGCTGTAGGAGAGCTCGACCCCGAAGTCTGTGCCCTCACCGAAGTGGGCTTCGATCAGCTCCGGGAACCAGTGCAGGTTGGCGATCGTCTCGGTGAAGCCGTGGCGGGCGAGCAGTTCCACGATGTGCTCCATCACCGGCCGGTTTAAGACCGGCACCATCGGCTTCGGCATCTCGTATGTGATCGGTCGCAGCCGGGTTCCCAATCCCGCAGCTAAGACCATGGCCCGCATCACGACCGCCTAAGCGGAGATCAGGTGCCCTGGTCCCATGAGGCCAGGTACTTCGACTGGATCTCAGTGAGGCTGTCGATCCTGACGCCCTTGGACTCCAGCTTGAGGCGGGCGATCTCCTGGTCGATCTCGCGGGGGACCGAGTGGACCCTGGTCTCCAGCGTGTCGTGGTTCTTCGCCACGTACTCAGCGGCGAGCGCCTGGTTGGCAAAGCTCATGTCCATCACCGCCGCCGGATGGCCCTCGGCGGTGGCCAGGTTGACCAGGCGCCCCTCGGCGAGCAGGAATATCTCGCGCCCGTCTTTTAACCGGTGGCCCTCGACCAGCGGCCGCGCCTCATAGGTCGACTCGGTCAGCGCGTCGAGGTCGCCCTTGTTGATCTCGACGTCGAAGTGACCGGAGTTGCAGACGATCGCGCCGCTCTTCATCACGTCGAACATCTCGCCGGCGATCGCGTCGCGGTTGCCGGTCACCGAGATGAAGACGTCACCCTCGCGGGCGGCCTCGACCCCGGGCATCACGTCGAAGCCGTCCATCACCGCCTCCAACGCCCGCAGCGGGTCGATCTCGCAGACGATCACGTGGGCGCCGTGGCCCTTGGCCCGCATCGCCACGCCCTTGCCGCACCACCCGTAGCCGATCACCACCACCCTGAGGCCGGCGATCAGCACGTTGGTGGCGCGGATCACGCCGTCGAGGGTCGACTGCCCGGTCCCGTAGCGGTTGTCGAAGAAGTGCTTGGTGTCGGCGTCGTTGACGGCGATGATCGGAAAGCCGAGCTTGCCCTCCGCCTCCAGCGCCTTCAGGCGGATCACGCCGGTGGTCGTCTCCTCGGTGCCGCCGAGCACCTCGGAGAGCTGCTCGGGGCGCTCGCCGTGCAAGACGCTGATCACGTCGGCGCCATCGTCCATGGTGATGTGGGGGTGCTTGTCGACTGCGGTCTCGATGTGGCGGTAGTAGGTCTCGTTGTCCTCGCCGTTGATCGCGTGGACCTCGGCCCCATAGCGGTCGACCAACGCCGCCGCGGTCTCATCCTGAGTGGAGAGGGGGTTTGAGGCGCACAGCGCCACGTCGGCCCCGCCGGCCATCAGGGTGCGGACCAGGTTCGCCGTCTCTGTGGTGACGTGCAGGCAGCAGGCCATCCGCAGTCCCTCAAGAGGCTTCTCGCGCTCAAAGCGCTCGCGGATCTGAGTGAGGACAGGCATCTGGCGATCTGCCCACTCGATCCGCTTCTGGCCGGCGTCGGCCAGCGCGATGTCGGCGATGTCGTAGTTGGAGGCGGCGGTTGCCATCGGTTCCTTTCGTGTGGTCGGGACCCGGCGAAGGATACGTAGGACCTACGCTGGCTGTCCCAAGGCGGCCTTGAAGCGCTCGATCGCCTCGACCGGGAGGGGATCGACGCCTTGGGATTCGGCGAGCCGCAGCGAGACGAGGTCGCCGAGCGTCGTCGCCCAGAGCAGCCGGGCGGTGCGCGAATCGCCCTCGGTCTCTATCCGGATGACCTCGGCTCCCTGATCGGCGATCGCCTCCGCGGTCAGCTCGAAGCGCCGCCGCTCGCGCGGGTGCTGATCGGCGTCCTCAAGCAAGACGGCGGATAGCTTGGCGCCGCTCACGTCGGCGCCCTCCCAGCCGCAGATCTCGTTGTGGTCGGCCTCGGGCAGCTCCGAGTAGAAGGTGGGGAGCTTCGCGTTCTCGTTTATCTGGGTCTTCCAACGGCGGGCGATCGGCGCGGTCAACTCGGCGCCGTAGACGACGGGGATCGAGCCGTCAAGGCGAGCGCCGATCTCCGCGGCGCGGGCCTGGAGGTCATCGGCCTGCTGCTCCAAGAAGGCGGCGGCTGCGTCGATCTCGGTGTGGAGGCTCGGCGCGACGCCGCTCAGCGCAGCAACCTCAGCGGCGGCGGTAAACACGTAGGCGACCGCGGTGCGAGGAGCCGGGAGGAGCCCCGGCAGGCCGATCACCGGCACGCCCGCCTCACGCGCGCTCTCGACCAGGGCGCCGCCGGTGGCGGCGACGATGCGCCTGGCACCGAGGGTCCCGGCGGCGGCGAAGCAGCCGAGCGTCTCCTCCGTGTTGCCCGAGTAGCTGGAGCACAGCACGGCCCACTCCGGCCTCGCCCAGGAGGGGAGCTCATATCCCCTGACCGTGAGCAGCGGCCGGATGAGGCGGTCGCCCAGCACAGCCGCGGCGAGGTCGCCGCCGATCGCCGAGCCGCCCATCCCGCAGACCATCAGCCCGGCCGCATCAGCTGACTCCAGGCGCGCCGATTCGACGCGCCACAGCGCGTCGCGCAGGTGGTCGGGGATGGCGAGGACGTCTTCGAGCATCAGGCCGGAACTTTCTCACGCGCGCCAACCACCGCGCCTTCGAGCTCGGCGCCGGGGGCGACCTCGACGCCGGAGGAGAGGATCGAGCCCCTCACCCGAGCCCCCTCGCCCACCGTGCAGCCTTCGAGCAGCACCGAGTCGCGGACCTCCGCCTTTGCCTCCACCCGGCACGCCGGCCCGAGAACGGCGCGCGGTCCCACGGTCGCGCCCTCGACCACCGTCGCACCGGCATCGACGAGCAAGCCGGGCGCGGTCGGCTCCACCTGCGTCTCCACCCGCCTCTCGAGGATGTCCCAGCTCGCCTGCAGGTAGCGATCCGGCGTCCCGATGTCCATCCAGTAGCCGTTAAGCCGCAGCCCGTGCAGGCCGTCCCCTACCAGGCGCGGGAACACTTCGCGCTCGATCGAGACCTCGCGCCCGGCCGGGATCAAGTCGAGCACCGAGCGCTCCAGCACGTACATCCCGGCGTTGATCTCCCCCGGCGCTGCCTCTCCGGTCTTCTCCAAGAACTCCAGCACCTCGCCCTCCAGCCCGGTGCTGACCAGCCCATAGGCGGAGGAGTCCTCGACCGGGTACAGGCCGAGCGTCGCCCGCGCCCCGCGCTCGGAGTGTGCGCGCAGCAGCGCAGTCAGGTCGAGGTCGGTGAGGACGTCACCGTTCAGCGCCAGGAAGCGATTTTCGAGGTCCTCGCCGAGCCGCTCGGCGGCGAAGCGGATGGCACCGGCGGTGCCGCGGGCCTCGGGCTCGACGACGTAGCGGATGCGCACCCCCTCCCCCTCGCCGTCGCCAAGCGCCTCGCGCAGCACGTCGGGCAGGAACCCGCATGCGAGCACGACTTCGCTCACCCCGTGCCCCGCCAGCCACTCGACCATGTAGGCGAGGAAGGGACGGTCGACCAGTGTCAGTGCCGGCTTCGGCACCGAGAGGGTGAGCGGCCGCAGCCGCGTTCCCTCGCCGCCGACTAGGACGATCGCCTGCATCGGCGTCAGTCTGCCGTAGTCGAGGAGGGCGAGCCCTGGCCGGCCCTCCCGATCCCCTCGTACTCGATGCCGGCGCCACGCAGTGCCTTGGCGTCGAGGAAGTTGCGGCCGTCGACGATCAGCGGACGGGCCATGCGCCGGGCCACCTCGGCCCAGTCCAGCTCGGCGAACTCGGGCCACTCGGTCACGAGCACCGCGGCGTCGGCGCCGTCAAGCGCGCCAAGGGCCGAGGGGGACATCTCAACCGCAGGCAGCAATTCCGCTGCCCGCTGCTCTGCCACAGGGTCATAGGCCGCTACCTCGACCCCCTCCCCCTCCAGGCGAGCGGCGAGAACCAGGCTCGCGGCGTCTCGCATGTCGTCGGTGTTGGGCTTAAACGAGAGACCCAGCAGCGCGACCCGCCTGCCGACCAGCGAGCCGAGATGCTCGCGGAGCTTGTGAACGACGCGTCGCTTTTGAAGCTCGTTGACCTCGACGACGGCATTGAGGAGTTGGAAGTGGTAGCCGGTATTGGCAGCGAGCTTGCGTAGGGCGGAAACATCCTTTCCAAAGCAGCTGCCCCCGAAGCCCAGACCCGCCTTTAGGAACTTCGGTCCGATTCGGTCATCCAGCCCCATGCCCCGAGCTACCTCAGAGACATCAGCCCCAACCTCCTCGCAGACGTTGGCGATCTCATTGATGAAAGAGATCTTGGTGGCGAGGAACGTGTTGGATGCCAGCTTGATCATCTCGGCGCTGGAGACGTCGGTGCGAACCAGCTCCCCTTGAAGCGGAGCGTAGATCTCCTCGACCGCCTTGGCCGCCCACTCGTTTCCGGGATCGATGCCGATCACCACCCGGTCGGGGTTCATGAAGTCCTCAACTGCCGAACCCTCCTTGAGGAACTCAGGACAGGACGCATAGGCGGTATCGCTCAACTCTCGCTGGATCTTGCGGCCCGTGCCGACCGGGACCGTCGACTTCATCACCAGCGCATGAGTGGAATCCCCCCGCAGCTCATCGACCACAGACATCACACGTCCGAGGTCGGCATCCCCGGAGTAGGTCGGCGGAGTGTCCACGCATACGAAGAGGATGCGAGCCGCCCCCAGCACGTCCGACATCTCGGTGGTGAACTTGAGCCGCTCGCCATTGCGGCGCAGCAGCTCATCGAGGCTCGGCTCGTGGATCGTCGTCTCGCCGCGCGAGAGCGCCGCGACTTTGGCCGCCACGATGTCCCGCGCGAGGACGCGGTGACCGAGCTCGGCGAAGCAGGCCGCCGTCACCAGGCCCACCCAGCCGACCCCGATCACGCCGATCGGCTCCTTTTCGCTCGTCATCCCCTCCTCCTCACTCGCTTCGACTTCGGGACGATCACGCTCACCGAGCGCGCCATACCGACCATCTGCTCGTTGCTCAGCGAGTCCAGGAGGCTATTGGAGATCCAGTAGGTGTTCCCGCCTCGATGCCAGGCGACCATTTTGACCCTACCGCCGTTGGTGTAGATCTCATATTCGCGGCCATCGAGCGTCTCGGTCACGCTGGGGTTGCTGAGGATCGGCGGGTTGGACCAGCCCCGGATCCCCTGCAACCCGAAGTAGTGAATTTCAAATTCCGGCCCGAACTCGGCCACCATCCGGTATGCCTCGTGACTCTTGCCTCCGGTGTCCAGGAGGTGGTACACGCGGGGGTTCTTCACGTGTTCTTCGATCGAGTCGGACACGTATTCGGCCCCTACCGGCAGACGAGTCGGGTAAAAGACCGGGAAGGCGCCGGCCTTGCGGGCGACCGCATCGGCCTCGAGCTTGCCGCCTTCGGGGGCGGGCACCAGGCCGTCGCCGCCCGAGGGCTTCGGCTTGGCGGCGTGCGCGCCTGCCTTCTTCTTCTTCTTCTTCGCCCCACCGCCGCTGCCTTCCTGAGCGAGGATGCTGTGAGGCACGCCGCTGGAGGTCCCCAGGAACTGTTGGGCGGCGCCGTGGATCGCGCTCTCTGAGGCGTAGACGTAGCTCGGGCCGAGGATCGCTGGGAAGTGGATCTGTTTGACCTCCGCGTTGCGCGAGGCGATGAACAGTTTCAGCACCTGGAGCATCGATTCGGCGTTGCTGATGTCTGAGGTGGTGTATTTGGTGAAGATGTCGATCAGGTTGTTCTGGCCGAGGACGAGCTGGGAGATCGGCACCTGCTGGCGGGCTGCGCTCAGGAACGCCTGCTGGCGGGCCGAGCGGACCAGGTCGGTGTCGGTGTGGCGATAGCGCACGAACTCGAGCGCCTTTTGGCCACACAACCGCTGATAGCCGGGCTGGATGTTGATTTCCGAATACTGTTCGGCTGGCGGAACGCCCAGGTTGGAGTGGTAGTAGCGGCGGTCGACGTCGGTGTAGACGCAGCCGATCGCGTTGACCGCACGCACGAAGCCGAGGAAGTCGACGTTGACGACGTGGTTTACCCCCAGGCCGGTCAGTTCCTTGACCAGGCGCAGGGTCAGCTTCGGCCCGCCGTCACTGTAGGCGGCGTTGAACTTTTCGACCCCGAAGCCGGGGATATCGACCTTGAGGTCGCGGGGTATCGACATCACCGTGATCAGGTTGTGGTCGGGGTCAAGGCGCACCAGGATCGTCGTGTCCGAGCGCCCGCGTTCTTCGCCCAGGTTGGCTCGTTTGTCAGAGCCGAGGATGAGGATCGTCTCGGGTTCGCCGCCGTGGACCTTGGAGAGGTAGCGAGCGAGTTTGTTCTTTTCGTAGACGTTGTGGTGGGAGAGCGCGTTGGCGATGCTCCCGATGTAGAGGAGGACGCTGACCGCGGTCGCCGCGGCGGTGGCGGTGATGATCACCACCGAGGCGAGGGTGAAGCGCCACCAGTAGGGCTTCGGCTTCGGCGGAGGCTCGTGGTCGCCGCCGGGCGGCGGCTTCTTTGAGAGTGGCTCGATCATCCGCGACTCAGCCGCCCTTGCGGTCGGGAAGGGCGCGAAGGAAGGTCTCGAGCGTCTGCCGGTAGGCCTCCAAAGAAGAGACCGAAACCCACTCCTCGGGGCCGTGGTGGCCCGCCCCAACCGGGCCGAACTCGACCGCCGGCACCCCGACCCGCAGGAAGGAGACCGCGTCGGAGGCGCCGTCGCGCCCGACGCTCATCGGCTCCTCGTGATGGGCGCTCGCCGCCTCGCTCAGCGCGCGCACGACCGCGGAGTCGCGGTCTACCCTGGCTGGCGGACGAGTGAAGAGCGGCGCGACCTCGGCGCCGGGCAGACCGCGCACCTCCTCCAGCACACCGGCCGGGTCCTGGTCTGGCAGGTAGCGGATGTCGACGTCGATCACACATCGGTCTGGCACCTTGTTGAGCGCGTCCCCGCCCCAGATTCTGCCGAGGTTGATCGAAGGGCGGTCAAACAGCTCGGAGCTGTGCCGGGCAAACGGTAGCGACTCGATGCTGCGAAAAACGTCGAGCGCGTTCAGCACCGCGTTGTCGCCCAGCCACGGCGTCGCGCCGTGAGCGGCTGTGCCGCTCACCTCCAGCCTCAGGGCCAGCACCCCCTTCGCCTCGACCCCGATGTGGAGGTCGGTCGGCTCGCCGGTGATCGCGAAGTCGCCGACGAAGCCGCTGTCGACCAGGTAGTCGCTGCCCCGCTCGGCCTCCTCCTCGGACTCCTCGTCGCCGACGATCCCCAGCCGCACCCGCACACGGTCTTGGTCGCGCATCGTCGCGGTGGTCAGCAACATCGCCGCCAGCGCACCCTTCATGTCATAGGAGCCGCGCCCATAGAGGCGGTCACCCTCGATCCGGGGGTCGAACTGTCCCCGCCGTCCCGGGACCACGTCGAGGTGTCCGTGCAGGACGACGGTCGGTGCCCCCTGCGGGCCGACCTCGGCCCGCATCACCGGCAGCCCGCGCACCTCGTCGCGGACG
>CAWDNP010000006.1:0-16945 GCA_963803755.1 uncultured Solirubrobacterales bacterium | reverse complement strand
TCGCTGGGAGAGATCTGCCACTGCTCGTTCACAGTGGCTCCCGGCGGCGGGTCGATCTGGCCGCCGAGCAACGGGTCCTCTGTCTCGATCATCCACGCCTCGAGGCGCTCCCGCAGCTTTGTCGAGGAGGCCTCCTGGGATGCCTTCTTCGAGCACTCCGGAATCAAGCCCGTGCTGATCCTCTACGAGAACTTTGAGGGTGACTATGAGACCAGCACGCTGCGCCTGCTCAAGCGACTCGACCTCTCCCCGCCGGAGGGCTTTACCTTCGAGCCGCGGATCAAGCGCCAATCCGACGGCCTCAACGACGACTGGGCGAGGCGCTACAGCGAGTTGCGGCTGGGGACGGACTTCGACCTGGTACCGGCCGTCCCCGACTCCGCCCAGCGATAGAGATACGGCAGAGACCGCCCCCTACCGCGACGCCCAGGCGTCGGGAGAGGTGGTCAGCTCGCCGACAACTGGGGGCAGCTCGCCGGAGACGAGTTCGGCCAGGGTGACGTGCTCTAGGACGGCGCGGAGGTTGGCGCGGACGGCGATCCAGACCTCCTGCAGGTGCTCGGCGCTGCCGCGGTACTCGATCGACTCCGGCGGAGAGGACTGGACGTCGGCAATCGGGCCCTCGACGGCGCGGACGATGTCGGCGACCGTGATCTCATCGGCGGGCCGCGCCAGCCAGTAGCCGCCCTTGGCGCCGCGGCGGGCGCGAACGATCCCGGCGTGCTTCAGCTCCAAGAGGATGTGCTCGAGGAACTGCAGCGGGATGTCCTGCGCCTCGGCGAGGCGCTCCCCCTTGATCGGGCCCTCCTCGGCGGCAGCCAACTCGGCAGCCGCACGCACCGCATAGTCGGCCTTTGCGGACACCCTCATGCGCGCAGTAAATCAGCCCGAGCGCCGGGTGCTCGGTCGAGCGCCGCCGGCAGTCGGAAGCGCGGAGTGCGCGAGGATACGTGGATGCCCACCGAAGTCACGGATTTCGCTGCGCGCGGGGTCTCCCCCGCCGACCCGACGGCGCTTCCCGCGGCCGGGCTCTCGATCCGCGGCGTGAGCCACGCCTACGGAGAGCTGCAGACGCTCGATGCCGTTCGCCTCGAGGTCGGTGCCGACGGCGTGATCGGCCTGGTCGAGCCCTGGGGCTGCGGCAAGTCGACGCTGCTCGAGCTGATCTGCGGGCTTCAGGAGCCCCCGCCGGCGAGTACGAGGTCGGCGGCGGACGCGGCGAGCGAGCCGCCTTGCCCGTTGCGCTTACATGCCCCAGCGAGACCTGTTGTTGCCCTGGTTCTCGGCGATCGATAACGCCGCCCTGGCGCTGCGCAACCGCGGCGTGCGGCGTGCCGAGGCGCGACGGCAGGCCAGCGCGCTGTTCGGGCGCTTCGGCCTCGCCGGCTTCGAGGGCTCCCGGCCCGCAGAGCTGTCCGGTGGGATGCGCCAGCGGGTCGCCTTCCTGCGCACCCTGGTCGCCGGCAAGCCGGTGCTGGCGCTCGACGAGCCGTTCGCCTCTCTCGACGCGATCACCCGGGCCGAGATGCAGCAGTGGCTGGCCGGGGCGCTGGAGGCCAACCCCCGCACCGTCGTCCTCGTCACCCACGACGTCGAGGAGGCGCTCTACCTCTCCGATCGGGTCGCGGTGCTCTCGGCGCGGCCAGCGCGGGTCGTCGCCGAGCTGCGGGCGCCGGCGCCGCGCGCGGCCGACCGCGACGAGGCGGTCACTGACACGGGGTTCGTCGCGGTGCGCGAGCGGGCGATGCACGCGCTGCGCGAGGGGTCCGCGTGAAGCGCTGGCTCCTCCCCACCATCGTCCTCGCGGCTCTGATCGGCGCCTGGCAGATCGTCGCCAGCAACGGCACGCTCGCCGGCGCGCTCCACATCGAATCCTTCCTCGTCCCTTCCCCCGCCGAAATAGCCACTTCGCTGTGGGACAGCCGAGCGTTGCTGGCCGAAAACGCCCTGGTGACGCTGAAGGAGGTCGTCATCGGCTTCGGCTGCGCCCTGTTCGCCGGGCTCTCGTTTGCGGTCCTCCTCCACCTGTTCGAGACGATGCGCCGGGCCTTCTATCCACTGATCGTCGCCTCACAGACGATCCCGATCGTCGTCATCGCTCCAATACTCATCGTCTGGTTCGGCTATGGAATCGGCCCGAAGCTGGCGATCGTGGCCCTGATCTGCTTCTTCCCGATCACCGTCAATACGCTCGACGGACTACGGGCGGTCGATCCCGATGCGATCAAGATGATGCGCACCCTCGACGCCTCGCGATGGCAGACGTTCCGCCGGCTGGAGGCGCCGACGGCGCTGCCGTATGCATTCAGCGGCGCGAAGATCGCGGTGGCGGTCGCCGTGATCGGCGCCGTCTTCGCCGAGTTGGCAAATCCAGAATCCGGGCTTGGCTACCTGATCAACCAGGACGGCTACCAATTCGAAGTGGCGAGGCAATTCGCCGCGGTGGTCGTCCTCTCCGCGATGGCGATCTCCCTCTTCGGCCTATTCGCCCTCGCGGAGCGCCGTGTCCTCACTTGGCGATAGAAAGCAGAGGATGAAGCCGTCTCGAACCCGGCAGTGGCGCTCATCGCGGCCTTGGCCACCCTCGCGCTCGGGCTCGCCGCCTGCGGGAAGAAGAGCAACAGCGCCACCGGCCAGGCCCAGCCCTTCAGCCTGACCCTCGACTTCTACCCCAACCCCGACCATGCCGGGATCTACATGGCGCAGAAGCTCGGCTACTTCAAGGAAGCGGGGCTCGACGTCAGCATCGCCGCCCCTTCCGATCCCTCGGCGCCGATCAAAGAGGTCGCCGCCGGCCAGACCGACCTGGCGATCTCCTATGAGCCGGAGGTGATGCTGGCTCGCCAGCAGGGCCTCGACGTGGTCGCGGTCGGGGCGCTGGTCGACCGGCCGCTCACCTCGATGATCTGGCTGAAGAAGTCGGGGATAAAGGGGGTCGGGGGGCTGCGCGGCAAAACGATCGCCACCGCCGGCATCCCCTACCAGAACGCCTTCTTGAAGACGATCCTCGCCCGCGCCAACCTCTCCCCCTCCGACGTCAAGGCGGTCAACGTCGGCTTCGGGCTGCTGCCGGCGCTGGCCGGCGGCAGCGCCCAAGCGATGCTCGGCGGCTACATCAACGTCGAGGGCATCGACCTGCGCGAACGCGGCAAGCACCCGGTCGTGATCCCGGTGAACAGGCTCGGCGTCCCCCCGTATGACGAGCTGGTCCTGGTCGCCCAGCGCAAGCACCTCGAAGAAGACCCCGAATCGATCCGGCTGTTCATCGCCGCCCTCGCTCGCGGCACTGCGGCCGCGGTCAGGAACCCAGGAGCGGCGACCAAGGCGGTGCTGGAAGCTAACCACAGCCTCGAACCGAAGCTGACCGCCGCCGAGATCAAGGCAACGCTGCCGCTGCTGGAGCCGAACCGACCCGGCCAGCCCTACGGCTACATGGACCCGGTGCAGTGGCGTAAATTCATCGGCTGGATGCGCGACAACAAACTGATCTCAGCGCTGCCGACGCCATCCCAGGTGCTCAGCAACGCCTACCTGCCGGGGAAAATCCCCGAATAGCGCCAGGCCCTTCGCTCAGCAGCCCAGGTACCTCCTGCGGCGGTAGGGCGGGTGAGAAGAGGTGTCCCTGGACGTAGTCGCAGCCCAGGCGGCGTAGCTCATATAGCTGCGCTTCGTTCTCGACCCCCTCGGCGATCACGTCGAGCGAGAGGGCGCGGGCCATCCCGATGATCGCCTCGATGATCGCGGTGCGCTCCTGTTCGACCCCGAGCGCGTCGACGAAGGAGCGATCGATCTTCAAGGCGTCGAAGGGGAAGCGGTTGAGGTAGGCGAGAGAGGAGTAGCCGGTGCCGAAGTCGTCGAGCACCAGCCGCACGCCGATCTCGGTGAGAGCCTCCAGGGTCGCCTTCGCAGTCGCCGACTCCTCGACCAGGACGCTCTCGGTGATCTCCAGTCGCAGGTGGGCCGGGTCAAGACCGGTGCGCGCGAGGATCTCGGCGACGATCGACGGCAGGTCGCGGTGCGCCACCTGCCTGGCGGAGATGTTGACCGAGACGTCGAACGGCCGCGCATCCGGGCGCTGATCGTGCCACTCGAGGATCTGGCGGCAGGCCTGTTCCTGCACCCAGCGGCCGATCGGCTCGATCAAGCCGCTGTCCTCGGCGATCGCGACGAACTCGGCCGGGTCCAGCAGGCCACGGTCGGGATGCTGCCAGCGCAGCAGCGCCTCCAGCCCGGCGACCTCGCCGCTCCTCAACGGAGACGACCGGCTGGTAATGGAGAACCATCTCATGGCGCTCGAGCGCGTATCGCAGGTCGTGCTCGGTCTCAAGCCGGCGCAGGGCGCTGGCTCGCATCTCGGCATCGAAGAGCTCGCAGCGCGCCCGGCCCCGCTCCTTGGCCCGATACATGGCCGCGTCGGCGTTCGGATCAGCAGGTCGGCGTCGACCGGCTCACGGTCGGAGGGACAGGCGATGGCGATCCCCACACTCGCCGAGATGAAGTGCTCGACCCCCTCCATCGAGTAGGGCTTGGCGAAGGCGGCGCCCACCCGGTCGGCGATCGCGACCGCCTCCTCCTCGTCGGCAAGGCGGTCGATCAGGACGCCGAACTCATCGCCGCCGAAACGGGCAACGAGGTCGCCAGGGCGCAGGTGAGCGCGGAGGCGGGGTGCGACCGCCCGCAGCAGCGCGTCACCGGCGTGGTGGCCCATGCTGTCGTTGATCAGCTTGAAGTGGTCGAGGTCGAGGAAGAGGATCCCCACCGGGGACCCCGACGCGGTGGCGCGCCTCAGCGCCTCGTCCAGCGCTTCGATGAAGCTGAGCCGGTTGGGGAGCCCGGTCAGGGAGTCGTGCAGAACCCGGTGGCGCAGCGCCTGATCGGCGATGTGGCGCTCGATCGCCTCGGCCAGCACGTTCGCCGCCGCCTGTAGGAAGTGGACGTCTTGCGGGCCGAAGCGGCCGGGATCGGTCGAGTGGACGTCGAGCACGCCAAGGGGCGCTCCTTGCCGTCGATCATCACGGCAATGCTGCCGTCGAACCCGAGTACGCGCAGCACCGGCGGCATCGTGAATCGCTGCTCGGTTGACCAGTCGCCGACGATCACGTGCAGCCCGGACTCAAGCGCTGCGCCGGCGTGGGAGTCACGGGCCGCCGAGATTCGGCGGCCGGCCCCGGTCACCTGGCCCTCCAGCCCGGCGCGAAGGTGAAGGCGGCGACCGTCGCGGCCGACCTCCCAGATGCAGGCCCCGTCCACCCCCTCGACCCCTTCGATCAAAGAGACCGCCGCCCGCATTAGGGAACCGGGGTCGCCGTCCTTCAGAGCCCGCTCGCCGAGCTGGGCGACCACAGCCTGCTGGGCGGCGGAGCGCTGCACCTCCTGCTCGGCGATCTTTCGCTCGGTGATGTCATAGAGGACACCGTGCCAGATCGGCACCCCCTCCTCGTCGGGCTCCAACACCGCCTCATCGAGGATCCAGACGATCTCGCCGCCGCGGGTAATCATCCGGTAGTCAAGTGGCGGCGGGTTGCGGTCTCCGAGAATTTCCCTGGTCTCCTGGGAGAGGGCCCGCTCCCGGTCCTCGGGGTGCAGCAGCTTGGCCCACAGTCCGGGGTCGGACTTCCAGTCCTCAGGGCTGTAGCCGAGGATCTCCTCCACCTGTGGGCTGACGTAGCGCCAACGACCGTGCTCGCCGAGCTCGGAGGTGTAGACGATCGCCGGGAGACGCTCGACCAGGTGGCGGTAGTCCTCTCCGCCGGAGGTGATCTGGTCGAGAAATTCGTCGACCTGCTCCTCGGGCCAGTTCCTATCTCCCGCCGCCCGCTCCATTGGGCGCGGTATCGACCAATCGACGAGTTCCTTGACGGCACCTTCGTCCAGGCATCGGCTCGCGCAGGCCGGTAGGAGCTCAGGCCGCGTAGCGGAGCGGCGGCCCCGCGGCGAGGAGCCGATGCAGGCCGGCCAGGGTGAGCGCTCCTGCCAGCCCACGGAAGGGGGCATACGGCGCGTAGAACTCCTCGACCTCCTCGACCGTCGCGCGGCGGCCGAGCCCAGTGAGGCGGCCGACCAGCTTGACGTAGCCGAGGTCTGCGGCGGGCAGCGAGTCGGGGTCACCGCGGCCAAAGAGGCCAAGGCACTGGACCGTCCAAGGGCCGATCTCCGGCACCGCGAGCAGACGCTGATCGCCGGCCTTCGCGGCGAGCTCGCAGCGCCCAGCAGCGACCTCGCGGGCGACGGCGCGCAGGGCGATCGCCCGCCGCAACGCAAGGCCCATCGACTCGAGTTCGACGGGGGCCCGCCCGGCGATCGCGGCGGCACCGGGGACATCGCGCAGGTCTCCGCGCTCCCTGCCCAGCCGCGCGCCCCAGCGGCCGACGATGCGGCGCTGAATCCGGGCCGCGCGCTCGGACTCGATCAGCTGCTTGACGACCGCCCAGGCGAGCGCCTCCCAGGGCCAGGGACGACGGCGGGGCCGAAAATGCGGGCTGCGTCGCAGCAGCGGCCCGAGCAGGGGGTCGCGGCGGAAGCAGCGGTGAAACTCGCCGAGGTCGTCGTCGACTCCGAGGGCGAAGCGCATCCGCTCGACCGCGACCTCCAGCTGTGCGGAACCGGCCGGTGCTTCGGGAGGCAGAGACAGCGTGCGAGGCGCCGCGATCGCGCCGGGGTCGACGGGCTCGGCGCGGATCGCAACGCAGTCGGCGGCCGGCTGCCAGGCGCGAACCAGGACCGGCCGCTCCTCGACATGGAGCAAGCGGGTGGCGACCCCGGCGCTGACCAGCATCACCCGGTCCTCGCCGCCGGTAGCCGGCAGACGAAACGGCGACGGGGGTCGGACCTCGACTTCAAGCGAAGTCGAGGCGCCCATCACCGTCCCAGCAGGTGGACGTCGACCAGGAAGGAACGGCTGGCGACGACATTGGCGGGGCGATCGCGACGGCGCGAGAGGCGCCTCGAAGTGCGTCTGCGCGAGCCGACCGCACCCACCGCCCGTACCGCAGCGACGGTCGCGGCACCCGCCAATGCTCCGCCGGCCGCCGCGATCGCGGCGGTGCGAACCTCGCCGCGCAGAACCGGCGAAGCCGGCTCCTCGTAGCGCAACGGCAGCGCCCGCACCGGCTGTCCGGCGCCGGCCTCCGCGTCCTCCTCCGCCAAGACCTCGCCCTCTACCTCAAACTCACTCACCCACGCGACTCTAACGAGACCTCGGGCCGGCAAGGGACCAGGAGTACTTAAACCTCGGAACTTGCGGGTTTCCGGGGCTAGAGCGAGCGCTCGTAGATCCGGTAGCGCTTCACGACCTTGCCGCCCATCCCCTCCATCGCCCGGTTCATCGGACCGTTGTTCTCAAGGATCCAGCCCATCTCGCCGCCTGCGATCCCGCCCGGCCTGGCCGCCATCTCCAGGTGCTTGAGATAGAGGCCGGCGGCAACGCCGGTGTGCCGGTAGTCGTGCTTGACCCCCAGCGCAAAGACGCGGAGCTGGTTGATCTTGCTTTTGCCGAGCAGGAACCTGGCCCAGCCGAACGGAAGCAGCCGCCCGTTCAGCTTCGCCATCACCTGGTTGATGTCGGGCAGGGTCAAGGCGGCTCCCACCGCCTCTCCGTCCTTCTCGGCAATGTAGGCCCAGTCCTCGTCGAGCACTTGCTTCAGGTTCTTTGCCTGGAACTTGACCTCGGCGTCGGTGATCGGAACGAATCCCCAGTTATCGCCCCACGCCTCGTTATAGACGTCCATGAAACGCCGGACCTCAGCCGCCATGTCGCGCTTGCGCATGTTGCGGATCGTGATCCCTTCGCCAGCCAGGGCTTTGTCGGCGGCGGCGTGGATCGCTGGATCGAACCGCTCGCCCTCCTTGAGGTCGCCGAATTGAAGTTCCCACATCTGTACGTCCATCGCCTTCGCAAAGCCCTCAGCCTCGACCAGCTCCCGGTAGTAGGGCGGGTGCCAGGGCTCAAGGATCATCGGCCGCCGCTCGAAGCCCTCGATCAGGATCCCGATCTCATCGTTGGTGGTGAAGTCCATCGGGCCGAGGATGCGGGAGCGGCCCTTTGACCGGGCCCACTCGCTCGCCGCCTCCAGCAGCGCCGCGGCGACCTCGGGGTCCTCTGCCGTCTCAAAGAAGCCGAACATCGCGTCGCTACCACCCTGAAACTCGTCCCAGCGCGCATCGACCTGGGCGGTGATCCGGCCGACCGGCTCGCCATCGCGCTCGGCAACGAAGTACTCGGCCTCAGCGTGCTCGAAGTAGGGGTTCTTATCGCGGTTGAGGAACTCCATCCGCTCAAAGATCAGCGGCGCCACCCACTGCGGCTGGTCTCGGTGCAGGGCGAAGGGGACCTTGACAAAGCGCTTCAGCTCACCTCGCGTGCGCACCGATCGGATGGTCACGCCTCCCATGGGTGCGGAACCTACACTCTTGGGCATGGGTGAGACAGCGAAAGCCCCCGTCGACGTCTTCGAGAAGGCGCGCAGCCACGACCGCCTTGGGCAGCTCGAAGCCGCAAAGCAGCACGACCTCCTCCCCTACTTCCGCCTGCTCACCTCCGAGGCCGGCCCGGTGGTCGAGATGGAAGGCCGTGAGAGGATCATGCTCGGCTCCAACAACTACCTGGGACTGACCGGCGACGGGCGTGTGAAGCAGGCGGCGCGCGACGCCCTGGAGACCTACGGGACGGGCGTCACCGGGTCGCGACTGCTGAACGGGACGACGCCGCTGCACGTTGAGCTGGAGCGCGAGCTGGCGGAGTGGATGCGGGCCGAGGACGCGATCGTCTACACCACCGGCTACCAATCAAACCTCGGCTGCATCGCGACGATCCTTGAGCCGGGCGACACGGTGATCTGCGACTCCGGGGACCATGCCTCGATCCTCGACGGCTGTCGTCTCTCCGGCGCCAAGCTGCGCCCATTCCGCCACAACCGGATGGACAAGCTGGAGAAGATGCTCGACCGCGCGGCGGAGGACGGCGGCGGCGTGCTGGTCATCGTCGACGGCGTCTTCTCGATGGAGGGCGACGTCTGCGACCTGCCGCGGATCGTCGAGCTCTGCAGAGCACACGGGGCGCGGCTGATGGTGGACGAGGCGCACGGCGCGGGGGTGCTGGGAGCGCGTGGCGCCGGGGCCTGTGAGCTGTTCGGACTGGAGGATGAGGTCGACCTGCGGATGGGGACCTTCTCCAAGAGCCTTGCCTCCTGCGGTGGCTTCGTCGCCGGGCCCGCCGACGTGATCGAGTACCTGCGGGTCGCGTCCCGCTCCTTCATCTTCAGCGCCTCGGCGGTGCCGGCCGCGGTCGGAGCCGCGCTGGCGGCGCTGCGGGTGATCCGCTCCGACGGGCCAGCGCTGTTTGAGGCCCTGCTCTCCAACGCCGAATACCTGCGCGAGGGCCTGCGGCACCTGGGACTGGCAGTGATCGAGCCGGGGACGCTCCCGGACGGCACGGTCGCCACAACCCCCGTCGTGCCGGTAATGGTCGGCGAGGACTGGCAGGCGGTGCTGCTCTGGAAGGCCCTGTTCGACGCCGGCGTCTACACCAACGTCGCGATTCATCCGGCTGTCCCGCCGGGCGGGGCCCTCCTGCGAACCAGCCTGATGGCCACCCATGAGCGTGAGCATCTGGACGCCGCGCTGGGGACGATCGCCCGGGTGATCCAAGACTTTCCCGAGTTGCCGCGCTCCTAACCGGCGGTTATCTGAATTTCAACATCCCCCGTCGTAGGTAGTTTCAGGCTTGTCCAGATCTGGACAAGGCCCGACGGCCCGGAAAAAGCTGCTCTTAGCGAATGGGCCGGGCCGAGTTTCGCGATGCCGGGTTGACGCTCACCGCCCCGACGGCATAGCTTGCGCCCTCGCCGTACGCACCCTGGGCGGGTGAAACGGCGGAGACTTGAATCGGCCCAGGCCAGCGGCTCGTGTCGCCGACCCGCCGCATAAAGAGATACCCAGTTAAACCGATCCCCTAAAGGGAGGAGTCCCAGTGGACGCTGCCTCGATCGCCCTTGCAACGCCGACCGCTTCCGCCGCCCAGGCCCCGCAGCACATGCAGGCCCTCGAACGGGCCAACCTGGTCCGACTCGCCCGGGCGGAGCTGAAGCGCTCGATCGCCCGTGGGGAGATCGAGGCGTCAGAGGTGGTTCGAGAGTGCCCGTGGGAGACCGAGAGCATGACGATCGCCGAGCTGCTGACCAGCCAGCGCCGCTGGGGACGCACCCGAGCCCGCAAGTTCCTCCTCCCCCTCGCGCTAAATGAGAACAAGCGGCTCGGCACCCTCACCTCACGCCAGCGTCTGCTGCTGGCAACGGAGCTGGCAGCCAAAGACCCGGCCTGCGATCGGGAGGCCGTGCTCGTCTAGCCGCGAAGACCGCCGGCCCTGAAGCTGAGGCCGCCCGAGGCCCGCTGGAAGGCACGGCGCAGGGCCAGGAAGGCGGCGATGAAGGCAACTGCGCCCACCGCCAGGCAGATGGCGAGGATCAGGCCCCCCAGGTAGAAGAGCCCTCCGACGACGAGCACGAAGACGGTTCCGGCAAGCAGGGTCGTGTGGGAGCGGTAGCCGGCGAAGTGCTCGCGAACCGAGACCTCCAGCCCGCCAAGGCCGCCGAGGACGACGCCGACCCCGATCGCCGTCGGGATCTGCCCGATCAGGCCGACCGCCAGCATCACGATGCCGGCGAGGACGGTCAGCTCGGCCAGGGGGAAGGAACCCCAGGGCGCGGGCGGGCGCTCGTCAATCTTGGCCTTCCTGCTCAACGGCCGCAAGCCGTCCGGATAACGGACATCCGGAGGAGACCTTCACCCGCCACCACCCCATCAACATCCCGAGCGGGCCGAAGCGGGGGCGAGAATGCCAGGCACCGCAGCCGGGCTCACCGACGTCGTGACGGGAGACCCGCACCCACTTAAACGTGGCGGGGTCGGCGAGCATCCGCCGCAGCAGCTCGCGGTTGCGGGCCTCCAGCCGGGCTCGCTCGTCGAGCGCCAGGCGCGCCTCGCCGACCCGCGTCGCGAGTTCGTCCCGCACCCGCTCCAACTCGCCCAGGCCGAGCACCTGAGGCTCGGCGCAAGGGCCGCCGAGCTCCCAGCCAATCTTCACCCGGCAAAAGGAGTCCGCGAACAGACCCGCCAGCTCTCGCTCAAGCCGGCCGATCTGGCGCCGCAACTCGGCGCGCGCGAGGCGCTCGTCGGCTCCAATATGAAGCCCAGCGAGAGTGTCTCGTTCGAGCAGATCAGGCATGGAACCCGTTCCCGAGTCTAAATCAAGCTGTCGCCGGCGCAAGCGAGGATGGCGTTAAGAGGCCTCGAGGGTCGCCGCCGCCATCCAGAGCGCCTCATCGACCGCGATCTGCGGCACTCCGTTGACCTGCACGGCGACGACCGCGACTCGGCGGGTGCCGCCGTGCACTTCGCGGCCCTCGGCGGTCGCGCCGAAGATCAGCCCGACCGGGGCGCGCTCGTCGGCGATCGCCAGCGTCCCCTGCGCCAGCTCGCCTGGCCTACCGGCCAGTGACTCCCCCGGCGCCGAGTCGCGGATGCACAGCCTTCCCTCAACCTCGTCGGCGTCAAAGGCGCGCAGGGCGACCCCGGTCTCGACGATCGCGATCGTCAACGCGTCGGCGGGCAGTCCTTGGCTCTTGAAGGCCCCATCGTGGAGCCGGTCCAGCGCCAGCTGCTCGACCGGGGTACGGGTGCGGTCTGGGTCGAGGCCGATCTGGCGGAAGAAGACCCGGTAGGCCCAGGGGATCGGCCGCTCCCGCATGTGGATCGCGTGGGCGCCGAAGAAGCGGTCGGAGAGGTCGCGAAGGCGGCGGCGGACTGGCTCCGGGCTCTTGCCCGGGCGAGCGTCGACTTCGACCCAGGCGATACCGAGGCCGGGGAACTCGGCGGCGAGGTGGGGGGCCACCCAGCCCTGCTCAGGCGCGGGATCCCATCCCACCCGCGAGCTGGCCGCCTCGGCGCCCATCTCAACCTCTCTCCGCCGCGCGGGTCGCTCGCAAAAGCTCGCGGATGTGAGCGTCGAGCTGGCCTGTTGTGAGGTCTCCGATGCTGGCGCTCTGCAGGGTCCCGCCTGGATAGGCGTAGGCAAAGTTCGGGCAGCCGCCGACCCGATAGAGGCTGGCAACGGCGCCTTCTTGGTCGTATCCGACCGGCATCTTCCAGTGGTGCTGGCGGATTAGTTCGCGTACCGTCCCGCGTTCGTCGCCCACGTCCAGCGAGAGAAAGCTCACCCGCCCACGGTAGCGCTCATAAGCGCTTTGGACCGCGTCCTGCTGGTCGGCGCAGTCGCCACCTTTGGTGAACCAAAACGAGAGCACCAGCGGGTGGTCGAAGAGGTCGCAGACGCGGATTGCCCCGGCGACGTGGATGTGGCAGGCGGGGGCGCGACGTGCGCTCGCAGGACAGGGGACCTGGGCGGTTTCGCAATCGTCTTGGGCGACGTTCGCTTCACCTTCCAGGGCGCCAGCGGCGGCCGGAACCGCGAACTCCGGGAGTGGCCAGCGGGCGGGCAGCTTTTCGAGCCCTAGCGTGCCCTGGCCGTTGCCGCCGATCGTGTGCAGGAAGGCGACGATGATCAGAGCCACGAAGAGCAGGCCGACGAAGATCGAGTAGCGGTCCCTCATCGCCCCTCGCTCCAGGCGAGTGCAGCCGGCAGCACTACCATCACGCCCAGCAAGGCGACCGCGAGGTCGATCACGGTGACGAAGCCGAAGTCGCGAAGCATGGTGATGTCGCTGGCGATCAGAACCGCGAAGCCGGCGATCGCGGTGACGCCGGAGGCGAGCACCGCCGCCCCGGTGCGGGAGTAGGCGCTGCGCAGGGCTTCGGAGACCGAGCGTCCCCCGCCCAGCTCCTCGTGGAAGCGCGCCGCGAGGATGACGCTGAACTCGGTGGCAATCGCAATCGTCAGCGCCCCCAGCGCCGCCGACATCGGATTGAGTGGGATGCCGCTGATCCAGAGGACCAGCCCAGACCAGCCCGTCGCCAGCACGGTCGGGACCAGCGGTACCAGGGCGCGGGAGAGCGAGCGGTAGACCGCGAGCAGCGCCAGCGCCACCCCGACCAGCCCGGCGAGGGTGAGCCAGTAGCGACTGCCGGAGAGATCGGACGCTGCCTCAGAGGCGATCACCGGCAGCCCGGCGAGCCGAACCTCGACCCCCGACGGCGGGC
Organism: uncultured Solirubrobacterales bacterium; assembly: GCA_963803755.1. Classification (GTDB taxonomy): domain Bacteria; phylum Actinomycetota; class Thermoleophilia; order Solirubrobacterales; family 70-9; genus CAVUPF01. Next base: position 3,793 of record CAWDNP010000006.1, on the reverse strand, counting down.
CGCCGGGGGAACCTGGCGCGCCGATCTCGTTCCGCACCCGGTCAATCAGCGCCTGCTGACCGGCCAGCGACTGGGCGCGGATGCCGAAGGAGATCAGCGCCGTGTGGCCGAGGCGGCCGCTCTTCGGATCGACCGGGGCGACCTGCTCGAGGTCATAGGGGGTGAGCTCCGCGAGGGTTTCGCGGATGCCCCGCCCGCTCAGCCTGCCGCCCCCGCCGGTGAGGAAGTCCGACAGCGCTGGACCGGGGCAGACTTCGGCGGCGCTGCAGCTTGGCTCGGACCCGCCAAAGCCGCTCGATCGCAGCACCCGTCGCTTGAAAGCCGCCATCCAACGAATCGTCGCGGGGTCGGCGAGGTCGGGGGCCTGGACGCTGACTTCGAGCTCGCCGGAGACGCCAGTGGCATCCTGAAGCTGGGTGAGGTCACGCAGCTCGGGGAGGCTCTGCGGAGCAAGCGAGCGGATGTCCGAAACGGTCTGGATCTGGGTCCCGAGGACCCAACCGACCGCGGCTAGAGCCAGCCCGACCGCGAGGACGCGGCGCGAATGGGCGAGCGATACGGCCAAGACGTTGCGACTGAGCTTGCCGATCCGGGCCCCCGCCCGGCCCTGGAGCTCGGTCAGCCGACCTGGGGCATGGGCCGGCCGCTCCCCCCTGAGGCCGAGGGCCGCGAAGCCAGCGGTCAGCGCCAGCGCGAAGGCGATGGCGACCCCCGCGACGAGCAGCAGCCCGAAGCCGCGCACCATCGGCGTCGGGGAGAGCTGAAGGGCGAGGAAGCCCGCCGCCGTGGCAAGGCATGCGGTGGCGATCGTCGGCGCCCCGCGGGCCGCCGCGAGGCTGGCCGCCTGCGCTCCGCTCGCGCCACCCTCGACCGCCTCGTCATAGCGGGCCTGAAGCTGGATCGCGTAATCGACAGCGAGGCCGATCAGGATCGGCAGCACCGCGATCGAGGCCATCGTCAGCGAGCCGCCCAGCAGCTTAAGCAGGCCGAAGGTAAGCCCGGCCGCGGCGAGCGCGACGGCGAGCGGCAAGAGCCGGAAGCGGGAGCGGAAGACCGCCGCCAGGGTGAGCGCCATCACCGCGACGGCGACTGCGAAGAGGACCAGCAGGGAGTCCTTAAGGGCCCGCGCCAGCCCGTCGACGACGACGGGCACGCCGGAGATCACGTAGCGGCCACCGTGCAGCGCAAAGCAGGGGGCGGGGCGGCCCTGGAAGGCGCATACCCGGCGCGGTGTCGCTTCGTAGACCGCTTCGCGGATCAGGCCCAACGCCCGGTGGCGCGCGGCTTCGGTCAGGTCCGGGCGCAGGCGCAAGACGATCTGGGCCGAGTGGCCGTTGGGGAAGAGGTAGGCAAGCCGCGCCTTCGGCACCTCGCGACCCCGGCGCATGTCGAAGACGACGCTCGCCAGGAAGTCGGGGTTGCCGAGGCTGGGGAAGCTGGTGATCCCGTAGCGCGCCGCGACGGAGAGCAGGTAGCGACGGAATTCCTCGGGTGGCATCCGAGCGGCCAGCTGGCTCAGCTGATTGTCGATCTGGATGACCGCCTCGTTTAAGAAGGTGGCGGGACCGGCGAGGAACTTGACCGGGTGCAGGCGCGCCAGCTCGGTGCAGGGCCCGGGGATCGGCCTCGCCCCCTTCGGCACCTTGCTCGAGAGGCATCCCTCCAACCGAAGCAGCCGCCCCAGGTTCGCGGTGAGCACCAGTCGCGGCAGATCTCCCTCGGCAAGCACGACCACCGGTTCTTCTCCAAACACCTCCCGCACATGCTGCGTCGCTCTGTAGCTGGCGGTGTCCGAATCGACCAACGTCGCAGTACTTGCATCGGTTGACAGCTGCGTCGCGGCCACCCCAGCCGCAATCGCGAAGACAATCGAGATCGTCAGAACTGCGCGCGCGTGGCGGACCGACCAGCCCGCAATCGCGCTCAATCCATCGAAAGCGGACCGCTCACGTCCGCCTTGAGGAACTGCGACACGAACTCGTTTTCCGAGTCGAACAGCTCTTCTTTGGGACCCGACTCGACGATTTTGCCGTTCCACAGCACCGCGAGGAAGTCGGCGATCCGGCGCGCCGTATTCAGGTCATGGCTGATCGTCAGGTAGCAGCCGCCGTTCTCCGCATGCACCTCGCGGATCAGCTCGCATAGCAGCGCGGTGCGAACGGGGTCGAGGCCCGAGTCTGGCTCATCGAACATGACGATCTGGGGGTCGAGGACCAGCGCCCGGGCGAACCCGGCGCGCTTGCGCATTCCGCCCGAGAGCTCATTCGGCATCTTGTAGATCGCCTCGATCAGCCCCACCTCTTTGAGGCGGCGATTGACGATCTCGCCTATCTCCTCCTCGCTTTTGTCGGTGTGCTGGCGCAGCGGGAAGGCGGTGTTGTCGTAGATGTTCATCGAGCCGAACAGGGCCCCGTCCTGGAACAGCAGGCCGAACTTTTTGCGCACCTCAAACAACTCGTCGTCGGTCATGCTGGGGATCGATTCGCCGTGGACCAGCACGTCGCCGGAGTCTGGTTGGAGCAGCCCGACGATGTGCTTGATCAGCACGCTCTTGCCGGTCCCCGACGGGCCGAGCACCATCGAGACCTGGTCCTCGGGGAGGCCGAGGTTGAGCCCGTTGAGGATGCGCGCCCGGCCGAACTGCTTGACCAGATCGATGATCTCGATCGCGTCCTCGCCGCCGTGGTCACGCTTGCGGCCAGTGTGGAAGCGGTAGGGATCGGGCTCGCTGGGATCGACGCCGGGAATGACGAAGTCCCGGCCCATCACGGCCCCGTCTGGGCCGACGTAGGGGCCGCTTGGCTCAAGCTCCGGAGCCTCGGCAGTCTCCCCCGCGTCTAGCTCGGCCTCGCCGACCTGATTCGGATCATCCATTGGCATAGTCAGCCTCCTATCGGCGCCCTCGGATCGGCCCCCCAGAAAACCACGGTCCCCAACATCCCGATGATGTGGACCAAGATGATGTTGAGGACCATCGACTTCGCAGTCGCGGTTCCCACCCCGACCGGACCACCGGAGGCGGTGTAGCCGTAGTAGCAGCCGACCATCACGATCGCGGTCGCCATCACCATCCCCTTGATCAGGCTGAAGAGCACGTCCGGGGGGTTCTGAAACTGCCAGAAGATCAGTTCGTAGCCGCCCGAGGAAACGTCGCCGATCTGCTTGACGACGGCGATGTAGCTGGCCAGGTACATGACCCCAATTCCGACCAGGTACATGAACGGAAACGCGATCCAGGCAGCCAGCAGGCGGGTGGCGCAGAGGTAGGTGACCGGCGGCACGCCCATCACCTCAAGCGCGTCGATCTCGTCAGAGATCCGCATCGCCCCCAGCTCGGCGACGATGCCGGTGCCGACCTTTGCCGCCAGCATGTAGCCGAACGCATACGGCAATATCTCGCGCAGATCGCACCAGGCCAAAAAGACGCCGGCATAGGCGGAGACCCACACACGCCCTCAGCAGGTAGGCGCCCTCGATCCCGCACTGCAGGCCGAGGACGAAGACCAATCCCCAGATGACGATCGCCGAGCCGAGGATCAGGATCCCGGCCTGGCGCAGGGTCTCGCCGAAGAAGCGCAGAACGCGGCCCGAGTAGACCAGGTCAGCCAGCGACGCGAGGGAAACCGAGGCGATCTCCCCGAAGGAGTCAAGCCAGGCGCGCGGAACCTCAAGCCAGGGGTTCATCGGATCGTCTGCAGATCGGGATGGGTGGCGAGCAGGGTCTGGGTGAAGACGTAGTTGAAGGCGAAAATCCCCCAGGAAGAGTGACGACCGCCTCGTTGACGGCACGCCC
>CAWDNP010000005.1:0-288968 GCA_963803755.1 uncultured Solirubrobacterales bacterium | reverse complement strand
CAGCGCTCTACGCGAAGTTGATCGAGGCCTTCCCCGACGCCTGGCTCGAGGACCCCGACGTCAACGCGGAGACCAAACCGCTCCTAGACCCGGTAGCCGAGCGGGTCACCTGGGACGCGCCGATCCACTCGGTCGCCGACATTGAGTCAATGCCCTGGGAGCCGAAGATGGTCAACATCAAGCCCTCGCGCTTCGGCGCGGTGGGCGAGCTTCTCGCCACCTACGACTACTGCGAGGAGCGAGGGATCGGCGCTTACGGAGGCGGCCAGACCGAGCTCGGCCAGGGCCGTGGCCAGATCCAGTACCTGGCCTCGATCTTTCATCCCGACACACCCAACGACGTCGCCCCCTCCGGCTACAACGACCCCGATCGGGCGACCAGGCCCGGCCTGCCCACCAGCCCGCTGGAGCCGCGGCCGGCGCCGACCGGCTTTCGCTGGGAGGGATAGGGTTTCGAAGGGGATGAGCTTCGCCAAGAACCTCAATGAGCAGGTCGCCCACGAGTTCGCAGCGCAGCAGCAGTACATCGCGATCGCCGTCCACTACGACTCCGAGACGCTGCCCCAGCTCGCCGCCTTCTTCTACCGCCAGGCGGTGGAGGAGCGAAACCACGCGATGATGATCACCCAATACATGCTCGACGCCGGCCACCCGATCGAGGTTCCCGGGATCGAGGCACCCCAGAGCGGCTTCCCCGACACGGTTGCCCCGGTGCGGCTCGCGCTTGACCAGGAGAAGCGGGTCAGCGAGCAGATCGCCAACCTGGCGCGGCTGGCGCGCGAGGAGGGCGATTACCAGGGCGAGCAGTTCATGCAGTGGTTCATCAAGGAGCAGGTCGAGGAGGTCTCGAGCATGTCGGCGCTGTTGAAGATCGTCGAGCGGGCCAAGGACAACCCGCTGCTCGCCGAGGAGTACCTGGCTCGCGAGAGCCTGGGCGCCGGCGGGGGCGTCGACCCCACCGCTCCGGCCGCCGCCGGCGGCGCTCTGTAGGGACGAGTGCCTCCGACTCGACCGCATCAGGGCAGGGTGCCCGCGTGCCAGGTCCCGACATCTTTGATCCCCCCCTTGAGCTGGCCTGGCCGGGTGCCGCTCGTGAAAGTTGTAGAGGGAAGGCCGCGGTAGGTCACCTGCGCGCGTGCGTTCGGTCGCCTAGCCGTGCATAACGCAACGGGCTCCCTCGGCTTCGTGCCGGCCGCCACGAGGGGCGAGTGCCAGATAGACAGGCACGATCCACGCAGACGACCTCCCGTCCTTCTCCACGCTGAGGCTGTAGAGGGTGCATCCCTTGAGTGAGTCGTTTCGGGTGCTTTTGGCCACGGTTGCGCCGGCGGTCTAACCCAGCCACCCGGCACGCTTGCGCAGGTTTTTGAGGCGGCGGAACTCCGCGATGTCCTCACGCAGGGCCGCCGGGGCCGGAGCGGGCAGAAAGCGTGCCGGAAGGGCGGACTCGGAAACCCCCTCGCCCTGGGTGCGGACCCGGTAGGCGCGCGCGCCGCGCCGGGCGGTGACGGCGGCGGGTGCGCCCTCGCCCTCCCAGAGCAGACCGGCGTAGTCGTCGAGGCCATACCCCCCCGGCATCCCGCTGCCGACCGCATCGAGGTAGGCGGCGCGGCGCTCGGGCTCGTTGTTGTAGTGGACGCAGAGGCTGCCGCCCAGCAGGCCGAGCCCGGCGGCGGGGGCGGGGCGGCCCGAGGACTTTGTGATCCCGGCCTCAAACCAGCACATCGCTCCAGCGCTTTGGCCGGCGAGGACGATGCCCTGCCGCCAAGCGAGGCTGAGGATGGTACCGATCTCGTGTGCCTCCCAGACGGCGAGCAGGTTGACGAGGCTGCCGCCGCCGACGTAGACCAGGTCTTGGGAGAGCAGGTGATCGCGCAGCGCCATCGGCCGGCGGCCGAGCCGGAACAGGGAGAGGTCGGATGGCTCGCACGGGCGCTCGCCGAAGGCGGCGTAGAAGCGGCCGATCTGCTCAGAGGTGTCGCCGCTCGCGGTCGGCAGGATGCAGATTCGCGGCCGACCGCCGGCCCGCTCGGTGCCAAGCCGCAGCATCAGCTCACAGACCGCGCGGTCGGGCGGGCGCGAGGTGAAGTCGTGCCCGCCGAGGGCGAGGATGCGCCGCAGCGGCGCCGGCTCGCCCACCTCAAGCCGCCGCTCCCCGACGTCGGGGCTCGCGAGCGCCATCAGGCCGCGACCGCGGTCGAGAACGCCCCGGGGGGCGGAGGCGGCGAGGCGGCAGCGTCGCCAAGGAAGGCGGTGGCGATCCGCGACTCCACCACCCGGTCCTCTGCCAGGTCGAGCCGGTAGCCATGGGCCTCCGGCCGCGAGGCGACGGCCCGGCTCAGCTCGGTGCCTGTGAAGTGCAGCGCGGCGCCGTCTCCGGCGGCATAGCCGGGTCGCATCCCATCGCGCAGGAAGCCGTGATAGGCGATCCGGCGGCTCGACCCCGGCTCGTAGTGGACGCAGTTGCTGAAAGGCAGCAGCCCCAGGCCCTCGACCCGGCGCGGCTCGCCGTGAAAGCCGCTCACCGCCTCGGCGAACCAGCACAGCGACCCGGCCGAGAGCCCGCAGAGGATGACGCCGGCCTCCCATGCCTCACGCATGACCTGGTCGATCCCGTGCGCCCGCCAGACTCCGAGCAGGCTGACCACGCTGCCGCCGCCAACGTAGATCAGATCCTGGGAGAGGAGGTGGCGGCGCAGGTCGGGGGGGCCCTGCTCGCGGCGGAAGAGGGAGATGTGGCTGGCCTCGCAACGGTCAGCCGGGAAGGCACGGTAGAAACGGACGATGTAGTGGTCGGCATCGCCGCTGGCCGAAGGCAAAAAGCAGACGCGCGGTCGCTCCGCCCCAGTGAGGCTGAGCACGTAGTTGTCGAGCAGAGGGTTGCCCGACTCCATCGAGAACCCGCCGCCGCCGAAGGCCACGATCTGGCGGGGCGTTGTTTTCATTACCAAATGGTGGCGAGGGGCGGGCGTGGAGTCGTTGTACAGCGGTCCGAAGTTCACGCCCGAGCGCTCGCCCGCGTGTACAGTCGGCGCCGAATGACGATCCGCAAGGCACAACTCGACCGGCCGTCTTCACCAACACGACCTACAGCGGCCGCAACTTCACCGGCGAGGTCCCCGAGCACGACATTCCGAAAGGGATCGACGCCGGAGCGGGCTCTCTGCGGCTGCGCGAGCGCGGCTGGATCGTCCCCGCCTACGCGCTGCCGCCCAACGCCGAGTCGGCGGCGGTGCTGCGAATGGTCGTCAAGGAGAACTGCAGCCGCGACATGGCCGAGATGCTGGGCTCCGACATCGAGCGGGCCCTGGCCAAGGCCGGTGAAAGGCAGCGCCGCATCTGCTGAGGCGGAGCGCGGCGCTCACTGAGGGACGAAGACCCGACGCAGCTTGTCGCGGGCCCGGTGCAGCCTGACCTTGACCGTCCCTTCGGGGATCCCAAGGCGACTGGCGATCGCGGCCTGGGTCAGGTCCTCCTCGTAGCGGAGGTGGAGCAGTTGGCGGTCTCGCTCTGAGAGCCGGTCAAGGGCGGCCTGGATGTCGGCTCGTTCGACCGTCGCCACAACTTGCTCGTCTTCGGCGCCCTCATGGCCTTCGATCGTGGCGATCGGGTCGGGGCGCAGGCGGGCGTGCTGGCGGAAGGCCTCGTTGCGGACGATCGTCGCCAGCCACTGGTTGCGGCGCTCGGAGTCGCGTAGGGTCGAGCGCCGACGCCAGGCCCGGAGCATGGCGTCCTGGGCTATGTCCTCCGCCTCGCTCGGATTGCTCGCGTAGCGATATGCCAATCGAAGGCAAACCTTGTGCGCCTCACCCCACTTCCAGCCTTCGTCGGCCAAGTCACCCTGGACTATTGGAGCGTTGATTCTCCGAAGGTACTAAGTAGCAATTCAAGCGAAGAATTTAAGCGCTGAAACTATTTTGAGTAATTACTTGGTCTCCACACCGTGGAGGCAAGCACCGTAAAGGGCACCAGACCGCAGTGGGCGGAGCTCGCCTACGAGGCGATCGCCCCCGTCTACGACGACTTCACCGCCCATCACGACTACGAGCTGTGGCTAGGGAACCTGCTGCCAGAACTGGAGCGCCACGGCCTGCGTAGGGGGCGTCTGCTCGACGTCGGCTGCGGGACCGGCAAGAGCTTCATCCCGATGCTGGAGCGCGGCTGGGAGGTGAGCGCCTGCGACGTCTCGCCCTCGATGCTGGAGCTTGCGAGCGCCAAGGTGGGTGAAGCTGCCAGCCTGTCCGTCGCCGACATGCGGGACCTCCCCGTGCTCGGCGAGTTCGAGCTTGTCTGGGCACTCGACGACGCGGTCAACTACCTACTCAGCGTCGAGGAGCTGGAGGCGGCGCTCTGCGGCATGCGCGCCAACCTGTCCCTCGGCGGGCTGCTGATGTTCGACGTCAACACCCTGCAGTCCTATCGCACCTTCTTCGCCGAAACGGCGGTGGTCGAAGCCAAGGGGCGGCAACTGGTCTGGATCGGTCAGGCTACGGCCGACACCCCGCCGGGGTCGATCTGCGAGGCGCGCTTCGAGGTAGCGGCGATCGCCGGGGGAAGCAACGAGGGCGAGGAGATCGAGGCCGAGTTGCACCGCCAGCGCCACTTCCCCGAAGAGGAGGTGTTGGCGACGCTGGAGCGGGCGGGCCTGCAGTGCCTAGAGGTATTCGGCCACGGTTTCGACGCCGTCCTCTGCCAGCCCCTCGACGACCTCCTCCACACCAAGGCCGTCTACCTGGCCCGCCCCGCGTAATTCCCGGCGGAGAGCAAGGGAAGCGAGAGGCCTGCCCGGCCTTCACCCGACATTCTCGGAGCCGGCCGCCAAAGCAGGTTGCCTACGTCAGCCGGTCACCAGAGCGCTCACTGCGCGGGCCCTCGCCACCGCGACGGCGCCGAGCCCAACCAGCAGCCCTGCGATCAGTGGCAGCCCGTCGAGGGCAACGGTGCCCTCCACCGCTCGCTCAGGCGCCGCGGGATGCTCAGGGCTGAGAGTGGGTCAGCACAGGATCCCCATCCGAGCACTGCGACCAGCGGGAGCGACGGGACTCGAACCCGCGACCTCCGGCGTGACAGGCCGGCGCTCTAACCAACTGAGCTACGCCCCCGAGAGTCCGGCTGGGCCTTGAGAAAGACAGCCGGATCGCCAAAGCTAGCGCATCAAGCCTAGTCTGCCGGGGATGAGGCTGGTGACCTACAGGTCGGGGGCCGCGCCACGTGCTGGCGTCCTCATAAGCGACGCGGTGCTCGATGCCTGGGGGGTACTGGGGGAGCCTGAGCGCGCCAGCTTGCGAGAGCTGATCGCCGAGGGGCGGCTCGACGATCTGGGGGAAGCACTGGGGGTTGGGGAAGAGCCCGCGGGGGAGGCGTTCGGAGAAGCGGGGGCGCGGCCGCTTGACGAGGTCGAGCTGCTGCCTCCCATCCCCGACCCCGAGAAGATCGTCTGCATTGGCCTCAACTACCGTAGCCACGCCGCCGAGGCGGGGATCGAGATGCCGCAGAGCCCGGCAATCTTCGCCAAGTTCCGCAACGCGCTCGCTGCGCCCGGCGCGACCGTTCGGCTTCCCGCCGCCAGCCGCAAGGTCGACTACGAGGCCGAGGTCGCCTTCGTGGTCGGGCGGCGCGCCAGCCGGGTCAGCGAGGCCGAGGCGCTCGACCACATTGCCGGCTACACCCTCCTCAACGACCTCTCGGCCCGCGACCTGCAGTTCGCAACCCCGCAGTGGATGTCGGGGAAGGTCTTCGACGGCTCGGCCCCCTGCGGCCCGGCGCTCATCACCCCCGAGGAGGCGGAAGCTCACGACGCGATCGAGATCACCCTGCGACTGAACGGCGAAGAGATGCAGAGCGCCTGCACCGCCGATCTGATCTTCAGCGTGCCGCGCCTGCTCTCCCATCTCTCTGAGCTGATGACGCTCGAGCCCGGCGACATCGTCTCCACCGGGACGCCAGCGGGTGTCGGCAGCGTGCGCGAGCCGCCGGTCTGGCTACGCGACGGCGACAAGATCGAGATCGACTCTCCCACCCTCGGCACGCTTGTGACCCAGATCGCCGCCTGACCGACCGCTCATCGGCGCGGACCAGGAGGGATCTCGTACGCCTTGGCCGGCAGCGATGCCGAGCGCGGCCGGCTGGGCGGGGTCGCGCGGCTGATCGTCGCACCGCGGGCCGAGGACTTCGCCGCCCGAGCCGACCAGCGCATGAGCGCCGGGCTGAAGGCGAGCAGCTCACGCCAGGTCGAGGCGTCGATCACGCCGTCGGCCGGCAGCCCGTGGGCGCTTTGGAAAGCGCGCACCGCCGCGTAGGTGGAGTTGCCGAAGATGCCGGTGACCGCCAGCCCCGACTGGCCGGCGGAGAGCAGGTGCTCCTGCGCCCAGACCACTAGATCGCCGCGGCTGCCGCGCCTCAGGACCGGTTGGGAGACGACGGGTCGGTAGCCCACCACCGGGCCGGCCGTAGCGGTGCCCAGTGCGCCCCAGGTACGAGGGTTGGTTTCCTGCCAGTCCCACCAGCTCGGCGACAACCCACCGTAGCTCGCCGCGAAGCTGCGGAAGCGCATGATCGCCCCCCGCCCGGGCCTTTCGTAGGTCTGCCCGAGCGGGTAGATCGGGTGGCCCCAGAGGCGATTGAAAGCGTAGGTGTGCTGATAGACGGCGCGAACCGAGGTGCCGATCGCCTTCCAGTACATCTGCGGCTGGTTGTAGGTGGCGCCCCCGGGGCCGAAGAAGACCGAGTAGGGGAAGGCGGGGTGGTAGTCGACGTAGGGGAAGGTGGCGAGAGAGAGCGGAAAGGAGGGGCCGATTTGCGCGCGCAGCGCCCGGATGTAGGTTTCCGCCGCCGCGTAGCGGCCTTCATAGGAGCCCTCGGCATCGATCACCAGGCAATCGGCGTCCTTGGCGGCGGCGATGGCGCCAACCTTGGCTTCGGCGAGCGGGCTGGTGCCATAGACGAACTGCCAGGCGCAGACACTGAGCCCGCCCCGGTGCAGCGCTTCGACAAGCGAGGTCGAGAACTGGTTCCAAACGCTGCCGCCATCGCCCGCCTTTATGTAGACGGTGCCGATCCCGTCACGGGCGGCGCGGGCGAGGATCCGCGCGGTGCTCCCACCTTCGGAGCGGTCGACGTACCAAATCCACATGCCCTGACGGTCAAACGGTGTCTCACTCGTAGCCTGCGCCGGGCCGGGCTCGCCCGCCCCTCCGGTCGCTCCGGCGGCGATGGCCGGGAGGTGAGCGATCATCACCATGGCGGAGAGGATCGCCAGGAGCGCCAGGCGTCGGCCTGGCGCCGAGGTGATTCTTGCCCTCACGCCTGCTTGCAACACGGTAATTGGGGATGCGCTGCGGCGGTCGAAGCCGCCGCCGGGGCCGGATTTGGGTGCGCTGGTCTGATCCGGGGCTAGCATGGACAGGCTCCCTTTGCAGTCGACCTCGAACCGGCCATCGCCCATTCCCGCAAGATCTTGTGCATCACCTGCCTCGCCCTCGTGGCGCTGGCTGGAGCCGTGCAGAGCGCCGGGGCGGGCGGCGCGGCTGGTGACACGGCGCAGGGCTCCGACCTGCTCCGCGCCGCGCTCTCGCAGTCAGAACAGGACCTGGTCTTCTCGGTAGGAACCTCGACGCCCGTGCCCCTGGCCCAGCTCAACCGCCTGCCAGACGCCGCGGGCGCAACCGGCCACTACCTGTGCGTGGCGCTGCGCCGAGCTGGCGCCATGGCCGAACAGCGGCTCTGCCTCGGCGGCGGTGAATCGCGCCGCCGCGTAGGGCTGAGACGATCGACGCCGCCGGCAAGGCGACCGACGAAGGCACCGTGGCGGCGCGGGTGAGGCGGCCGAGCGCCACCAAGCTGGTCGTCTCGCTGCTGCCCGCCGAAGCCGGGCTGATGCCGCGCCGCTACAGCTGGCGAGTGCTGGAGGGGGAGAGCGGCTGCAAGGCGAGCGCTGGGGGAGCCTGCCAGGAAAGCCTGCCGAAGGCCGGCACCTTCACCTTCCGCCTGCGGCCGGTGCGGGTGGTCGGCTGCACCGGCGGCAGCGCCGGGCTCGATACCAACGGTCCGCCTGGACGCAAGGCCGTCGCCCTCACCTTCGATGACGGCCCGAGCGAATACACGCCCGGCTTCCTCAAGGTGCTACGCGACAAGCACGTCCACGGCACCTTCTTTGAGATCGGCGAGGAGATGCCGGGGCGCGAGGCGACGATGCGCCAGATCCTCGCCGAAGGCAACGAGATCGGCAACCACACGATGCACCACACCGAATACCCCGGCTACTCCGAACTGGCCCCCGACAGCGCCAGGATCGAGGCCTACACCCACTTCAAACCCTGCCTCTTCCGCCCGCCCGGCGGCGCCCTCAACTCCAGCGTCATCGCCACGGCGGGCAGCCTCGGGATGCGGACGATCACCTGGAACGTCGATCCGCGCGACTGGTCGCTGCCGGGGACCGGCGCGATCTACAACACCGTCGTCAACACGACCCACCCAGGCTCGATCGTGATCATGCACGACGGCGGCGGCAACCGCAGCGAGACGCTGGCGGCGCTGCCACGGATCATCGACACGCTGCGCTCGCGCGGCTATCGCTTCGAGACGGTCACGCAGCTGCTCGGCTACCGCATGATCTACAGGCCCTACGGCTGAGCGCTGAGTCGACGACGCACGGGCGCGCTTCGTCGAACCGCGATACTTCGCCTGAGGTGATCGTCGAGAGGACCGAGAACCCGCAGTGGCTGTCGAACGCATACCTCGTCGCCGACCCCGAGAGCGGCACGGGCGTCCTGATCGACGGCAACGACCAGCTGGGGCCGCTGCTGGAGCGCGCCGAGCGCGACGGGATCGAGATCACCCACGTCCTCCTCACCCACCCTCACCTCGACCACGTCGCCGGGCTGACCGAGGCGCGCGAGCGGCTCGGCAACCCACCGCTGGTGGCGCACGAGGCCGCGGCGGCGGAGATCGAGGAGGAGGTCGCGCTGACGCTCGGCGACGGCGAGAGGCTGAGCGCCGGCGGGCTGGAGGTTGAGGCGATCTTCACCCCCGGCCATGCCTCCGGCCACCTCGCCTATCTCCTCGACGGCACGGACGTCTTCACCGCCGACGTTCTCTTCAAGGGGACGGTGGGCGGCACGATGGCGCCGGGGGCGAGCGGCTTCGCCGACCTGCGGTCCAGCGTGATGGACCGCCTGATGAGGCTGGCGCCCGAGACCCGCGTCCACCCCGGCCACCGTGAGCCGACCACGATCGGCGCGGAGTGGGAGGACAACCCCTTCGTGCGGGTCTGGCGTGGATTGGAGGAGCCCGGCGAAGAGCAGTGCACGGTCTGGGGGCGCGAGGCGACGCTGAGGCTGTGGGCCCCTGACTACGACGGCGGAAACAAGGCCTGGATCGTCTTCGCCGACAGCGGCGAAGAGGCGATCGTCGGCGGCTCCCAGGTACAGCGGACATCCTAGAGCGGCGTGGCCGGCAGGCGCGGACCTTTAGGTGTAGAGCCGCCTCCTGGACAGATATGCGATTGGAGGCCGGCGCCTTTACCCGCACAATGGCTCATTACTTTTGACTAGACGGGGCACATGCACCTGACCCTGGCGCTCCAGGCGTCCGAAATACAGAGCTTCTTCTTCGACTGGTACCCGGTGTTCGGGGTCGTCTTCATGGCCGGGCTGCTGTTCGTCTTCCTGCGGCTGATGCGTAGCACGATGGGGACGACCAAGCCCGAAACGGTGAAGGCGAGCAAGACGAAGCCGGTGCTGTGGGAGGAGGTGCAGGGGGTCGATGCCGCCAAGGACGAGCTGATGGACGTCGCCGAGTGGCTGCGCGACCCCGACCGCTTCGCCGCGCTTGGCGCGCAGCCGCCGCGCGGGGTGCTGCTCTTCGGCCCGCCGGGGACGGGCAAGACGATGCTGGCGCGGGCGGTGGCCGCGCAGGCCGGCGTCGACTTCTTCTCCGCCTCGGGCTCGAGCTTCGTCGAGATGTTCGTCGGCCGCGGTGCGGCCCGCATACGCCGCCTCTTCAAAGAGGCGCGCAAGTCCGGGCGGGCGGTGATCTTCATCGACGAGCTGGACGCGGTCGGTGGCGCCCGCGGCGGCGGTGGGGACGGCGGTACGAGCGAGCGCGAGCAGGCGCTCAACCAGCTCCTGGTCGAGCTGGACGGCTTCGAGCGCGAGCCGGGGACGGTGATCGTGATCGCCGCCTCCAACCACGTTGACAAGCTTGACCACGCGCTGCTGCGACCGGGACGCTTCGACCGCCAGGTGCTGGTCGCGCCGCCCGATCGGGACGGGCGCGAGGCGATCCTGCGCGCGCACGCCAAGGGTAAGCCGCTGGAGCAGACCTCGACCTCACCGACGTGGCGCGAAAGACGACCGGGATGACCGGCGCCCAGCTCGCCAACGCACTCAACGAGGCCGCGATCATCGCCGGGCGGGCCGAGCGCAAGGAGATCTCCCGCGACGACCTCGACGAGGCGCTGCTCCGCCAAGCGGTCGGCTCCCAGCAGGCACGGCGTCTGGGCGCCAAGGAGCGGCGAATCGTCGCCTACCACGAGGCGGGGCACGCGCTCTGCCGGCGGCTGCTGGGGCTGGACCCGCCGGAGATCCTCAGCATCGTGCCGCGCGGTCCTGCGCTCGGCTTCGTCGCCCACTCCCCGCAGGAGGACAGCTACCTGAAGTCGCGCGAGGAGCTGCTCGACGAGATCGTCACCCTGCTGGGCGGGCGTGCCGCCGAGGAGCAGGTCTTCGGCGAGTCCTACTCGGGGGCGGCCGATGATCTGGCGCGGGTGCACGCAGTCTGCAAGCAGATGGCCACCGAGTTCGGGATGGGGGTGGCGCACGACGCCGACGGCCCGGCACCGATCGCCCTGCCGACCAGCGACTATGCCGTCTCCGACGAGACCCGGCGCGAGGTCGATCTCGCCGCGATGACGCTGGCTCGCGAAGCTCACCGGCGTGCGCGTGCGCTGCTAGCCGCCAACCGCGAGTGCCTCGACGATCTTGCCGCCAACGCGCTGGAGCGCGAGACCCTCACTCGCGAGGACCTCGACGAGATCTTCGCCGCCCACGACCTGCACCGCCTCGCCCCCTCGCGCACCCTCGGCCAGGCCCTGGTCGCCCTCACCTCCCAGTAGCATCGGCGTCGGCTGTGACCGACTTGGGCGAGGACTCCCACTACTTCCCCCCCGGCCGCTCGATGGCGCGCCGCGTCCACGGCGAGCGCTCGGTCGGGCTGCTCTACGGCCAGCGGGCGCTCTTGGTCGGGGCACTGGAACCGCTCACCTACACCGCCACGATGCTCAGCACCCGCTCCGCCAAGCGCCCCTTCGAGCGCCTCGCCCGCACCGCCAAGATCCAGGAGACGGTCCTGCTCGGCACCCGTGCGGAGGCCGATGAGGCGCTGGCCGCGGTGCACCAGCTGCACCAGCACGTCAGGGGCACGCTGCCCGAGGCGGCCGGCCCCCATCCCGCCGGCACGCCCTACTCGGCCTTCGATCCGGAGCTGATGCTGTGGACGCTGGCGGTGATCGCCGACTCGGGGCGGGAGATATACGAAACCATGGTGCGCCCGCTGAGCAAAGGCGAGCGCGAGGCCCTCTGGCAGGATTATCTGTGCCTCGGCGAGCTGTTCGGCCTACCGCGCAGCGAGGCGCCTGCCAGCCACTGCGAGTTCCGGACCTGGTGGGAGGGAAAGCTGGCTTCGCCCGAGTTGCGGGCGACCGAGCACGCGCTGGCGACGGCGCCGTTGTTCGCCTTCTGCCAGCCGGTGCCGGCGGCGGCGCGGGGCAACCTGATCGTCCAAAACCACATCATCAAGGGGACCCTGCCGCCGCGCGTGCGCGAGATCTTCGGCATTCGCTGGAGCGCCGCCAATGAGGCGAGCTTTCGCTTGATCGCCGCCACCCACCGGCGCGCCCGCCACCTCTTCCCCCGCCAGATGCGCCGCGGCCGCAACGATATCTTCTTCGACGCGGTCAGCCGCAGCGAGCGGCGGCGAGGCGGCACCCGGACCCCCGAGCTCCAGCCCCGCGCTTCCTGAGCCAGTGCGCAGCACCCGCTCCCGTATCGGCGCCAGATGAGCAAGGGGGCGCCCGTTCGCTGGTGGTCGGCGCGGCGGGCGCAGAACCGCAAGCCGGCCACCTACCGCTGCCCGTTCTGCGGCAACCACCTGCCAGCCCTCAGCGAGCACATGCTGATCGCCCCCGAAGGCGACACCACGCGCCGTCGCCACGCCCACACCGCCTGCGTTCTCGCCGAGCGCAAGGCCGGCCGGCTCCCGACCCAGGACGAGTGGCGGCGCACCCAGCCTCGCCCGCCGTCGCTCTGGGAACGGCTGCGCGGGAAGAGCTCGAGAAGTTGATTGATGGACCGATCCCGTTCAGTGCGAGCCACGGCGGATTTGCAGCGATCCGGCGCGCCATCAAGCATCTGTTAGACAGCGGCCCGAAAGCGACCGGCGTCATACGAAGGACGTGGGCTCGAACCCCACGTCCCCGTATGCCAGCTAAGCTCGGAACCCGTGATAGCCACGCGAGGAGGGTTCTGGCTCGCGCTCGCGATCATGAGCACGGGTGCCATGCTGGCGGCGTGGGGTGCGCAGGCAGCGACCCTCCTCCCCCAGGGCTCGGGGCAGTGCCGGCCCGGTGTGCTCGGTGTGCCGCGGACGAGCGAGACGTGCGGGGCGGAACTGGTCGACGGCAGGGCGATACCTCCCCCCAACGCCCCGCCGACGGTGAAGGCGGTGATCGCCGCCGCAAACAGCATCGACCACCGGCCCTATGTCTGGGGAGGCGGCCACCTGAGCTGGAGGTCGCGCGGCTATGACTGCTCGGGCTCGGTCAGCTATGCCCTGCATGGCGGCGGGCTGCTCGAAACGCCGCTCGTTCCGGGGCAACTGATGAGCTGGGGAGAGCCCGGCATTGGACGCTGGATCACCGTCTATGCCCACCCCGGCCACGTCTACCTGGTGGTAGCGGGCCTCCTCTATGACACCCTCTATGACCGGCCCGGCGTCACCGGCCCCCGCTGGCACCGGGAGATGATCCCCTCGAAGGGGTTCGTGGCCCGCCACCCCAGCGGCCTGTAGCTTCGGCGGGGCAATGCAGATCAAGCGCATAGGAGCCCCTCGCATGCCCCACCAACGCGATCACGCGAGGTTCCAACCGAAGTAGACCTCCGTCTTACAGATCTTGTCGCCGTCGAACGTGAGCACCTCGGTGTTTCGGAATCGGTTTCCGTCGGTCTTCGTGCTCTCGTAGGTGACTACAACCTCATCGCCGGCCTCAATGAGGCGCGTGAACTCGACGGTCTCGATGAGCTCAGAGTTCGGCCAACAGCGCTCGAAGTACCTCGCGCGGTCGATTCCCACGTCGGCTGGGCTATAGAACGTGAAGTCGTCGCTCAGAAGCTCCTCGACAACGCGGCGATCGCCGGACTCATAGGCCCTGTAGGCGTCGCGGACGAGCCCCAAGCGGTCGTGGGCAGGCATGCAGCCTCCTTATCTCGTTGGATTTCGTGAGCGTAGACCTCCCGTGCCGACGAAATTCACCGCTTGACACATTCGTCGATGGAGAACCGGAGCAGTCCCAGCTTTTGACGCAGCTCCAGCAGCGGCCCTTGGATCTCAGCCGCACTCGGACCCGCCGCCATCGTGGTTCTGTGTTTCAACCGCCGAGCGCGAACAGTGGCCAACGGCCGGGGACGCCTTTGAGCTCGTGAAAGCCCCGATCCTCGAATGTGAACGGTCCGCCCACGACCGTCCCAAATACGGTCCCTGAGACGAGCACCTCGCTGGCGCCCGCAAGCCCGTTCACGCGCGAGGCGATGTGGACCGCCATCCCACCGACGTCGTCGCCGATCAGCTCGCACTCGCCGGTGTGCATGCCAATGCGTACCTCGACCCCGAGCTCGCGCGCCGCGTTGATGATCGCCAGAGCGCAGCGCAGCGCGCTCGACGGTGGACCGGCGAACGTCGCCAGGAAACCGTCGCCGACAGTCTTGACCTCGCGGCCCTCGAAGCGGTTCAGCTCCTTGCGCACCTCCTCGTCATGGCGCGCGAGCAGATCGCGCCAGCGGCCGTCGCCGAGCTCGGCGGCGCGCGCCGTCGCCTCGACGATGTCGGTGAACATCACCGTGAGTAGCGCCCGCGCCAGCTCACCGCCGCCCCGTCCGCCGGTGAGGAACTCCTCGATCTCTTCGATGATCGCATCGCTGTCGCCGACAAACGGGAGGGAGTCGATTCCATCCAGCTCGATGTAGCGGGCTCCCGGGATGTGCTCGGCCAGGTAACGCGAGTGACGGGGGTCCCAGGCGCTGTCTTGCGATCGGTGCATGACCAGCGTTGGGACGCGGATGCGGGGCAGCGTGTCACGCACGTCGAGTCTGATCCGCGGCGGTTAGGAGGATGCGGGCCTCGCTCGGGCTCGCCGCCAGGCGCTGAAGGCGCGCGAGCCACGCTGCAAGCGCTGGGTCATCGGCCATCGAAGGAGCCAACACCGCAAGTCCGGGACCGTCGGTCTCGCCCCAGGCAGCGAGCGTGTGCTCGGTCCACTGGGCGCGATCCTCGACGGTCATCGCCCAGTCGTAGTCCGGAGCCCAGGACGTGCGCGCGATAGAGGCATACATGATCAGCGCGTCGACCCGCTCCGGGCGATCGGCGGCGAGCAGCGCGCCGACCGGCCCGCCCAAGCCGTAGGTGAATAGCGCTGCCCGCTCGCTGCCCGCGGCATCGAGTACTGCGAGCGCGTCGCATACCTCTTGCTCAAGGGTGTAGGACTCACCGACGCTGTCGGACAGTCCGCTCCCGCGGCGGTCGAACAGGATCAGTCGGCTGAACACCGCTAGACGCTCCAGCAAACGACGCAGGGCGGGAGACTCCCAGAGCTGCTCGATCTGGGAGATCCAGCCGGTCATGAACAGCAGATCGAGCCCTCCGTCTCCCGTGACCTGATAGGCGATGGTCGCATCGCCACTGCGCGCGTAACGGGTCGTGGGCACCATCAGACGCCGATCAGGCCGGCCGTTGGTGATCTCCCGGTGTCTAAAGCCGCTCGATCGTCGTGGTATAGCGCTTGGCGACCTGCGTGCATCCCTACACAGCCAAATATACGCCAAAGGTAAGGGGGCTCCAGAACCGTACTTGTCAGTACACGAACCAGGCCAGTTTTGCGACTGGCCGGCGAGCCGATCCCCATCTAGACAATGGCCTCGATAGCCGCTTCGGGGCTGCTCGTCGGTTAGCTTCACCGAGGAAAGCGCTCCTGCGCTTACCCGCTACCAACTGTCGTCTCAGACTCCAGCGTCTTCTTGATAACTCTCGTGCCCTGCTCCATGAGCTCGCCGGTGAGCATGACGAGCTCGTCGTTATTCGGCAGGAGGTCGGCGATCCAAACGAACTGAGTGCGGCCGTCATCTGTAGCAAAGACTTGCGCTGATCCGTTGTGGTGGACGTAGGGCCCGTCGATCACTGACCAGACGAGCCGGTGAGCTTCGTCGTCGAGATCGACAAGAAGCTCACGAACAACCGTCCCGTTGAAGAAGGTGACGATCCTGTCCTCTCCGTCAAGGCGGGCATCAACGACGAAGCCCGGCGCGAGGCGCTGGTGAATCGCGCCCCAATCGCGAAGCGCCGCCCAGACGGCCTCCTGGGGAGCGTCGATCAGGATCTCCTTGCGGATAGAAGCCATGCACGGAGAGTCTTCCGACGGCCACGCCCGTGGTCTTGGACATTTGTGCTCATATGGGACGATCGCAAGCATGCTGCGCGCCCACACGGTCCTGAGTCACGGCGGCGTTGAGATCGCCGACGTCGCCTGCTCTCACCCGGTCGGCCGGGGCCGGCACACCGAGGAGGCGAGCGGACATGCGCTCGTGTTCGTGCGCCGAGGCTGCTTCGTGCGAAGCGTCGAGGGCGTCGAGGCGCTGCTCGATCCAACCGTCGCCTACTGCATCAACCCTGGCGAAGAACAGCGCTATGACCACCCGCAAGCCCATGGCGATGATTGCACGTCGCTAAGCCTCACCGAGGGTCTCATCGCCTCGCTGTGGGGTGGTGATCCGGCCCTGCCGTCCGGGCCGCTCCCAATCTCGCCACGGCTCGACCTCGAGCACCGTCTGCTGCTCGCCGGAGCTCGCCGCGGTACCGACTCCCACGAACTGCACGAGCAGGCGATAGAGCTGAGCGCTTCCGTGCTCGAGCAGGTCGATCTAAGCCGAGTCGCGTCCGGTCGCCCAACCACAGCCTGCGCCCGTCGCTCCCTCGCCGATGGCGCACGTGAGGCCCTGATCGCCGATCCGCAGCGCTCACTACCCGACCTGGCCCGTACCTTGACGATCTCCCCCCACCACCTCAGTCGCGTGTTTCGCTTGACGAACGGCCACACGATCTCCCGCCACCGCATGCGCTTGCGAGTCCGCAACACGCTAGAGCGCCTGGCCGATGGCGAGCGCGATCTGGCTAGGCTGGCCGCCGACCTCGGCGTCTCTGATCAGAGCCACCTTTGTCGAGTGATCCGCAGCGAAACGGGGTCGACTCCATCCGCCCTGCGAAGCATCCTCATGTAGGCGGATGCCCGTGGGCGTACCCTTTCGGCGTTGCCAGCGATTCCGTTGATGATGGGCGGTACTGGGCTCGAACCAGTGACCTCCTGCTTGTAAGTTGCGCCAACCTGTTGCCATCTGCTGCGCTTTGTGGCGCTTTGGCTGGAAATCGACCGCATTGCCGCATTGCCCCTAGATTTTGCGTCTTCTGCTGCCGTCTGTCGCTTCCAAGAAGCTTCCATAGCCGACTGGTCTACTCGCGTGGTCAACGGATCATCGGACGATCTCCTCGGTACGGGGGATCGACGGCAATCGCACTTGCCTCTCAAGACCTCAAGGTGCGGGCCCTAGCGCGCCTTATGAGGCCAGCGAAGCCGCCGCGAAGCCGCGCCACCTCCCTCTCCAGCTCACTCTGGTGGCGGCGCAACCCGTCTCGCTCCGCCCCGACGGCACGCAACTCGGCGCGAGCGGCCTCGAGTTCCGCGGCCAAAGAGTTGCGCTCGTCCTGGAGTATCGCCACTCGTCGGGCAGCGGGGAGCTGCGAGGGCCGCGGGGCGTTTGCTCGTCCAAGGGCAAGGTCGCGTATCTCCGCCGCGAGCTCGGCATTTACACGGAGTAGCTCATCGATGCGGCACTCCTCATCGGGTCTTGCCTCCGTCTTCTTCGGCTGCCTCATACCTCCCCCGTTTGTCGAGCCCGGAGCCGGCGTCGCGTGAGCGCTTCGTCCCAGCTTCGCCTCTGAACTTCATCTCGGTGCGTCTTGAGCAACGAGTCGGAGTGGACCCTGTATCTGGCGAGTCGCTCGGGAATTACTGCGCCGAACCTGCCGTCGTCTTCTTAGGCACCTATAGAGCTCCCAGTCGGACTGCAGGCCAGCGGTCGGCTCATAGCGATATCCGAGCTCAGAGAAGATCCTGCGCGGGAGGACCGCGATCGCGTCCCCGTCCCAGTTGTGCGTATCGTCGTTCACGACTCGATTCCCAAGCGGGGCGTACCCGGTGATGTTGGATAGCTTGGAACCGTCAGGGTTGATGAAGCGGAGCCAACAGGTCACATACGCCAGATCCGGCTCGTGGCGAAGTACTTCGATCGCCCGAGCTACGAAGTCCCTTTCCAGCATGTTGTCGGCGTCAAGCATCACCAGGTACTCGCCTCCCGCGATGCACGCTCCCAGGTTTCGCGCCGACGGCTCGCCGTGATTGAGCTGGGTGACAATGCTCACCCGAGGATCGGTCGCCAGCTCGATGAGCACATCGTCGTCCACCTCGAAGGAGCCGTCATTGACGATCAGCACCTCGAGGTTGCGATGGGTCTGTGCTAGCAGTGACTCCACGGCCTCTTTCACGTATGCGGAAGAGCCGTGATAGGGGACGATCGCGGTTGCCAGGGGCTCGTGGCCCGGCTCTACGGACGGTGCTGCCGTATGAGGAGCTGCTGAGTCCAGGATGCAGTCGTAGCTCCTCAGGACCTCGTGGGGATCTGTGAGGTGCAGGAACCGCTCGAAGACGGCTCCCGAGGCTCGAACACGCTCCAACTCCTCGCGGTTCTCGAGCAGCCAGAGCAACGCTCGGCTGATCGCCGCGGCGTCCAGGCCATCCGTGTGCCAGCCGGTGACGCCTGGCTCGACTATCTCCGTGAGGCCGTCGACCGGAGTGGCGAGGACGGGCAGACCGGCCCGCATTGCCTCAATTGCAACGTTGCCCCAGACCTCGAACCGGGAGGGAACGACGAGCAGGTCGTGTTCGGTCCACCGTCGCTGTAGCTCGTCATGGGGAAGTGCTTCTTCGAAGCGGAAGCGACTGTCATCTCCGCACATCGTCTCGATCGTCATACGGACCGACTGCCCCATGGGCGCTGTAAACGTATCCGCGCCGATCATCGTCAGCTGCCAGCCGTCAACCGGCAGTCGCTGACAGGCCTCGACGAGATCGATCACCCCCTTGAAGCGCTGCAACCTGCCGACGAAGAGGATCTTGAGCGTCTGACCGGACTTGCGAGGCTCCACGGTCGGCGGAGTGGGCGGAATCACGAAGGGGCGTCTGATGCGAAGCGCCTCCGGCAAGGTGAGGTCGGAGTAGTAGCGGTGGTAAAGATCCAGAGTGCTTCCCCCGGCCCAGAGGAGGCAGTCCGCGAGCCGGAATTGCTCTCGCTCCAGCTCGCAGATGAGCCGCATTCCGGGCTGGTTGAGGGTTCCGTCGTGGAGGCCGATCAACTCCGCGGTGGACGAGATCCGCACGCCGACGAGCGTATCCCGCAGCAGTGGATGCTCGGCTCGGCGCGCTTGCAAAGGCACCAGCCCTGGGGCGTGGTAATCAGGGACCTCAAGGTAGTCGGGGCCCGCCGAGCCGTATGCCTGCTCGATCGCCTCCAGCACAGCTGCAGAGCGCCGATGGTCCTCGCTGGAGAATGTCGTCTCGGCCAAGCCCGGGCTTACCTTGGCGAAAACCCCGTGCACGCCGGAGACCTCAGGGGCCACAGGATGTCCGGGGGAGCCGCCGCTCTGAATCAGAGTCACCTCGTGTCGGGAGGCGAGCAGGATGGCGAGGCGCCTGTGGGAATGCCCGAGACCACCCCAGGGACTGTGCTCGGAGGAGACCAGACAGATTTTCAAGCGCTCTCCATCCGGACGCCGAGCCAGCGGCGGGCTCTCGACAGGCTTTCCGCTCGACCCCTCTGACGTCGCTCCTCAATTAGGTTGAGCAGCCAATACAGCAGGTTGAGCCTGCCTCGTATTGGCGCCCGGGACCAGCGCTGAATGGCACCGCGCAGAAGCGAGCCAGCTTCGACGGACGCGATCCGGAGTGTGGAGCTAAGGGACATGGGCCTGATCTGGGTAGCCGGTCGGTTGAAGGCGGCCAGCCTGGATTATCGACAGACCGGGCGGCAGAAGTCGGCTCACCACGAAGCCTTCCCGACGTTCCAGACCACTGCGTCGAGAACGTACTCGAACGGCGAGGCGCTTGGCTGCGACCGCCGTTGTGATCTCGTTCACGGCAAAGGGCCAGCACCTGCGCTTAAGGCGGTGCCGGCTAACCGCGATTTGGGCGCCATCTATGGGCGGTGCTGGGCTCGAACCAGCGACCTCCTGCTTGTAAGGCAGGCGCTCTCCCAACTGAGCTAACCGCCCGGAGTGTCGATTATGGAACACGGAGGGCGGGAGGAGGTTGCCTGGGAGGGGATGGGAGAATCCGGGCGTGAGATTCGAGGTCTTCTGGCGGGTCGCGGTGGTGCAGCTGATTGCGGTCGGACTGCTGGCGTTCGTGCTCGCGATCGTGTTCTCGCATGGGTTCTTCGTGGATTGGGGATGGCTGGCGGGACCGCTCGCCTGGTTCGGCTGCGCTGCTCTCACGGCTCGGATCGTAGGGCTGGCGACGGGCTTCGCCTTGGCTGGGGCCCTGCTTGCGGGGGTGGTGAGCGCGATCGCCGTGGTTATCGGCATGCACTGGTTAGGGGTCGTGATCGCCGTGGGCCTGTTCGCGGCCTGGTGCGCACGCCGTACGTCCGAGGAAACGGCTTGGACTTAGGGATCGAGGGACGTGTCGCGCTGGTGATGGGCGCGAGTAGGGGCCTCGGGCGGGCGATCGCGGCTGCCCTTGTGGGAGAGGGCGCGCGGGTAGCGATCTCCAGTCGTTCCGCGGAGAAACTCGAGGAGGCGGCCGCCGCCATCGACGGCGAGGTGAGCGCCTTCACCGCCGACGCCGCCGACCTCGACCGGGTCGCGGCGCTGCCCGGTGAGGTTGCGGAGGCGCTCGGCCCGGTCGAGATCCTCGTTGCCAACACCGGCGGACCGCCACTCGGCGGCGCCCTCGACCACGAGCTCGGTGACTGGGAGCGCGCCTATCGCTCGCTCGTCCTGGCGCCGCGGGTACTGGCTGGCGCGGTCGTGCCGGGGATGCGCGAGCGCGACTGGGGGCGGATCGTTAACGTCGGCTCCAGCTCGACCCGCGAGCCGATCCCGGGCCTAAACCTCTCCAACGCCCATCGGATGGCCGCGGTCGGCTTCCTGAAGACGCTCTCGCGCGAGGTCGCCGCCGATGGGATCACCGTCAACACCGTCGCCACCGGGCGTTTCGCGACCGAACGGCTTGCCGACAACGCCGGCTCGATCGAGGCCGCCGAGGAGGCCGCGAAGGCGGCGGTCCCCGCTGCCCGCCTCGGCCGCCCCGAGGAGTACGGCGACCTCGTCGCATTCCTCTGCTCCGAGCGCGCCGCCTACATCACAGGGACCGTGATCCCGATCGACGGCGGGCTGCTGCGCTCGGCCTTCTGAACGCTCACAGTCGACGGCCCGATCCCGCCCTTATGAGGACGGCCCAGACCCTCCGGCGCTCGACTCGCCCGGCGCCTCACGCATCGTCGGGAAGAGGATCACGTCGCGCAGGGTCTTTGACCCGGTGAGGATCATCATCAGCCGGTCGACCCCGAGGCCGCAGCCGCTGGCCGGCAGCATTCCGTATTCGAGGGCGCGCACGAACTCCTCGTCGTGGGGATGCGGGCTCTCCTCGGCGCCGGCTTCCTGGCGTTCGCGCTGCTCGACGAAGCGGCGGCGCTGTTCGATCGGGTCGTTGATGTCGGTGCCGCCGCCGACGATCTCCATCCCGGCGACGATTCCGTCGAAGGCCTCGCCCAATAACTTCGGGTGCTCGGGGACCGGCTTCACCAGCGGCCAGATGTCGAGCGGCAGGTCGACGACGAAGGTCGGCTGGATCAGCTTCGGCTCGACCAGCTTCCCCTGCAGCGTGTCGACCAGCGCCGCCCAGTCATCGCCGGGCTCGGCGTCCTCCCCCGCCAGCTCGGCTAGCTCGTCGCGGCTTGCCTCGACGATGTCGACGCCGGTCTGCTGCAGCAGCGCATCGCGCACCGAAACTCGCTGCCAGGGCGTCGCGAAGTCGATCGTCTCGCCGTCGCGCTCGACCTTGGCGGTGCCGAGCACGCGCTGGACGACATCCGCGACCAACTCCTCGGCGAAGGCCATCACGCCGTTGTAGTCGGCGCCGCCAACGAACCACTCAAGCATCGTGAACTCGGGGTTGTGCTGTGGCGACATCCCCTCGTTGCGGAAGAACTTGCCGAGCTCATAGACATCCTCGAAGCCGCCGACGATGGCGCGCTTCAGATAGAGCTCCGTCGCGATACGGAGGAACAGGTGACGGTCAAGCGCGTGGTGGTGCGTTTTGAAGGGACGCGCCGCGGCGCCGCCGGTTAGCCGTTGCAGGATCGGTGTTTCCAGCTCGACGTAGCCGCGCTCGTTCATGTGGTCGCGGATCGCCGCCAGCACCTTTGCCCGCAGCTCGAACACCTTGCGCGAGCGCTCGTTCGCCATCAGGTCAAGCTCGCGCTGGCGGTAGCGCGTCTCGAGGTCGGAGATGCCATGGAAGAGGTCGGGCGGGTCGCGCAGCGCCTTGGCGAGAAGCGTGCACTCGCGGACCTCGAGAGCGAGCTGGCCGCGTTTGGTCACGTAGAGGTCGCCCTCGACGCCAACGATGTCGCCGATATCGAGCGCCTCTATCCGCTTGTACGCCTCCTCCCCAAGCGCGTCCCGGCGGGCGTACGCCTGGATGGTGCCGGAGATGTCACGGACATCGAAGAATGCGGTCTTGCCGTGGCTCCGCTGCCCGGTCAGCCGGCCGGCTATTCGGTAGGAGAACTCAGAATGCTCTCCCTCCCCCAGCTCGGCGGGGTCGTGCGCGGCGAGGATGCCGTCAACCCTGGTGCGGCCGGGGAAGGAGCGGGGAAAAGGGTCGATGCCGGCGGCACGGAGCTGATCGACCTTGGCCAGTCGCTCGCTCTCGGTCGAGCCGGGTGAGGCCTCGCTCATGGGGCGAAGCCGACCGTCACCCGCTCGCCACCCATGTAGTCCCGTATCGTGGTCGCGTCGCGCAGCAGCTCGCGCATCGCAGGACCGTGGTGGGTGTCGTGCTCCAACGCCAGGCGCTGACCTGGCCTCACCTCGCCGATCAGGCCGCGGATCACGCCGAGCCCGTCCTCGCCACAATCGCCCGTCACCGCGATCCGCGGCTCGCGCTGGATCTCGGGTGAGCGCTCATAGATCGTCGAGTCGGTGACGTAGGGAAGGTTTGCCAGGACGAGGTCGATCTTCTCGCCTGCGAGCCGATCAGGCATGCCCTCATCGACAATCACCTCCAGCGCCAGGCCGAGCCGCTCGGCGTTCTCGCGGGCCACTTCGGCGGCCTCGGGCGAGAGGTCAGACGCGGTCACCCGCAGGTCCGGGCGCTCGTTGATCAGGGCGAGGGCGATCGCACCCGAGCCGGTGCCGACCTCGTGCACGCGCGCGCCCTTGGGCAACTCGAAGGCGACCCCGACCAGCAGCTCGGTCTCCCGTCGCGGGATCAGCACCCGGGAGTCGACCGCGACCTCGATGTCGCGGAACCGGGCGCGGCCGAGGACGTAGGCGAGCGGCTCGTGGTCGGCGCGGCGCCGCACCCGCTCCTCGATCGCCTGCACCAGCTCCGGCGCCACCTCGCCGGAGCCATCGCGTGAGAGCTGCTCGGGGCTGACGCCGAGAGCGTCGGCGACCAGGGCCTCGGCATCGGCACGCGGCTCTTCGCACCCAGCCGCCGAGATCGCCTCGGCAGCAGCGTCCACCGCCGCACGGACGGTTTCGGGCTCGGGCGGGCGGCCCGGGGATGTCGGCGAGAGTTCCATCGGGACGCCCGAGGCTACCGCAGCGGCGCTCCCCAGCATAAATCCGGATCGTCAGGCCTCAAGCAGTGTGGCGAGCAGGGCCTTCTGAGCGTGGAGGCGGTTCTCCGCCTGATCCCAGACGGCGGAGCGCTCGCCGTAGAGCACCTCGGCAGCGATCTCCTCGCCGGGGTGCGCCGGCAGGCAGTGCATGACGACCGCGCTGTCCTTGGCCGCCGCGAGCAGGTCGGCGTCGAGGCGGAACGGGGCGAGATCGGCACGGCGGCGCTCCGCCTGCGCCTCATCTCCCATGCTGACCCAGACGTCGGTGTAGATCGCATTGGCGGCGGCGGCGGCGGCGCGCGGGTCGTCGGTCAGCTTGACACCGTGGCCCTCCTCGAGCTGATAGCCGGGCGGGGCGGCCACCACCACCTCCATCCCGGCCCGCTCTCCGGCGATCGCCAAGGAGCGGGCGACGTTGTTGCCGTCGCCGACGTAGGCAAGGCGCAGGCCGGCGAGATCGCCAAAGCGCTCGCGCAGGGTGAGCAGGTCGGCGAGGGCCTGGCAGGGGTGGTGCAGGGGAGTGAGCCCGTTTACGACCGGCACCTCGGCCGCGGCGGCCAGCTCGGCGACCGCTTCGTGGGAGCCGGAGCGGATCACGATCGCATCGACGTAGCGCGACAGCACCCGCGCCGTGTCGCCGATCGACTCGCCGCGGGAGACCTGCAGCTCATCGCCGCGCAGGACGACCGGCGTCGCACCCACCTCGGCGACGCCTACCTCGAAGGAGATCCGGGTCCGGGTCGAGGGCTTCTCGAAGACGAGGGCAACGCTGCGCCCGGCGAGGATGTCGCCGCCAACCCCGTCCCGCCGGCCTGCTTTCAGCTCCAGGGCCAAGTCGAGCAGCTTCCCCAACTCGAACGCCCCCAACTCTTCGCCTGTGAGGAAATCCCGCTTCAAGCTGCGGATACTAAGCCCGTGCAGTTCACCGCCATCGCCTGGAACCTCTTCCACGGGCGCGACTTCCCACCGGATCCCGCCCTCCTCACCTGGCGCTCGCGGCTGCTGCGGAGCACCGAGCGCAACGCGACCCACGTCCAGGTCAACCGCGACCTCGAGGCGGAGTTTGCCGCCACGCTGGCATCGGCTGACTGGGACATCGCGCTCCTGCAGGAGAGCCCGCCGCGCTTCGCCGCGCCTCTGGCCCGCGCCTGCGACGCCGAGCCCCACCGGGCACTGACCTCGCGCAACGGGCTCGGCCGGCTGCGCGCCGCGGCGGCCCGCCTCAACCCCGACCTGATCGCCTCCGGCGAGGGAGGCTCCAACCTGACCCTGGTCCGCTCCTTGGCCCGCTCGGCGGCATCGTCGAGCGCCGCGAGCTGGCGATCCACGAGGGCCGCCCGGAGCGGCGCGCGATGGCCTTCACCCGCACCGCCTCGGGCCTCTGTATCGCCAACCTGCACGCGACCAACGGCTTTCGGGAGATGGCGGTCGAGGACGTGCTGCTCGCCGCGCGCGCCGCGATCGAGTGGGCCGGCAATCATCCGCTGCTGTTCGGCGGCGACCTCAACCTGCGCACGGCCGAGGACCCGGGCGTCTTTGAGCAGCTGCGCGAGCGCTTCGGCCTGGCGGCGCCGAGCGCGCCCGGCGCGATCGATCACCTGCTGGCCCGCGGCCTGACGGTGATCGAGCCGCCCACTCCCTGGCCGCCCGAGCGGCGCGAGCGGCGCGAGGACAATCGGGCCCTTCGCCTCTCCGACCACACCCCCGTCGAGGCGCGGTTCGCAACCGGCGATGAGGGGAATTGACATAGTCACTGTCACACCCGCGCACAAAATTTCTTGAGGAGGCAAACGAGATGGCCGAGAAAAAAACAGCGAAAGCGAAAAAAGCCAAAGCCGGCTCGGGCTCCAGGAAAAAAGCCGCCGTGCGCAAACCGGCGGCGAAGAAAACGACGGCCCGCAAAAGCGGCGCCGCCAACAAAGCGGCGCCCAAACGCGGCAGCTCCCGCGCCGCAAGCCCCCTCGACAAGAGCGTCGAGCACTTCCGCCAGAACCTCGAGCGCAGCGTCACCCTGAGCCGTGAGCGCCTTCAGGAGGTCGTCGAGGACGCCGTCAAGCGCGGGCGGATTACCCGCGGCGATGCCGAGAAGCTCCTCAGCGACCTCCTCAACCGCGGCCGCAAGCAGACCGACTCGCTGCTGAAGGAGCTGGAACGGCTGGTCAAACAGGCCCGCCGGGAGGTCGGCGGACGGGCCGAGCCTGTCCGCAAGCAGGCGACCCAGGCGGCACGGCGGGCGCGCAAGAAGCTGAGCTAGATGGAGCAGGGCGCCGGTGAGAGGCCGGCGGCCCGAGGCGAGCTGCTCGAGGTCGAGATCGACTCGCTCGCCTTCGGCGGGCGCGGCGTGGCCCGGGCGAACGGCTACGTCGTCTTCGTCGCCGGGGCGCTGCCGGGCGACCGGGTGCGGGCCGAGGTGACGAAGTCAAAGCGCCGCTTCGCCGAGGCAAGGACGGTCGAGCTGCTTCGCCCCGGCGCCGACCGCGTCGCCGACAGCTGCACCCACGGTGGTGAGCCCTGCCCGGGGGCGCCCTGGCAGGGCCTCCCCTACGAGCGCCAGCTTGCCCACAAGTCCGAGCAGGTCGCAGACGCCTTGCGGCGGATCGGCGGCCTCGACGGGTTCGACCTGGAAGAGATCGAGCCGGCGGTCGAGCAATGGCGCTACCGCAACAAGCTCGAGTACTCCTTCGGCGAGCGCGACGGCGAGACGATGCTCGGCTTCCACGCTCGCGGGCGCTGGGACCTGATCGTCGACGTCGAAGACTGCCGGCTAGCCTCAGAGCCCGGCAACGCGGCCAGAAACGCGGTGATCGACTGGGCACAGCTGGAGGCGGTCGCCCCCTACGACGGCCGCACCAGGCGGGGCGTCCTGCGCAACCTGGTCGTCCGCGAGGGGCGGCGGAGCGGCCAGATCCAGACCCGCCTGGTCACCTCGCCGGCTCGCTTCCCCAAGCCCCCGGTCGACCTCCACACGATCATCGAGGGGCCCTCGGGCGGAACCGAGGGCCCGACCGGCGCGCTGGGCTCCGAACGGCTGCGCGAGGAGCTATGCGGACTGGATCTGGAGATCTCCCACAGCGCCTTCTTCCAGACCAACACCGAGATGGCCGAGCGGCTCTACGCCGTGGTGGGCGAGTACGCGGGGCTGAGCGGTGCCGAGCGCGTCTTCGACCTCTACTGCGGGATCGGCACGATCGGGCTGACGATGGCGGCGCGGGCCGGCGAGGTCTGGGGGCTGGAGGTCGTCGGGGAGGCGATCGCCGATGCCGAGCGAAACGCCGAGCGAAACGGGATCGGGAACGCCCGCTTCCTCGCCGGCAACGCACGCACCGGGGTTCGTCCGCTGATCGCTCAGGCCGGCAGGCCCGACGTCCTCATCATCGACCCGCCCCGGGCCGGGCTCTCGCAGAAGATCGTGCGGCGGGTGATCGAGTGTGAGGCGCCGCGGATCGTCTACGTCTCCTGCAACCCGACGACGCTCGCCCCGAACGCCGCCCAGCTTGTCGAGGCCGGCTATAGGCTGAGCCGCGTGAAGCCGGTCGACATGTTCCCCCAGACCCCGCACATCGAGTGCGTCGCCCTCTTTGACCGTGAGTAGCCGCGGTTTCGGAGTCGCGGCGGGGCTCAAGGCGGAGGTGGCGCGGTCGCTGGCCGCCCGCTGTGCGGAGCTGGGCTACACCTCGATGTGGTCCAACGACCACCCAGGGGCAAAGGGACTGGAGACGCTGGCCGAGTTCGGCGCCGCCGCTTCGGGATCGACCTCGGCGTCGCCGTGATCGCCCTCGACCGCACCCCGCCGGAGACGATCGCTACCGACATCGAGCGGCTCGGCCTCGACCGGGGCCGTCTCTGGCTCGGCATCGGCGCGGGCTTCTCGGAGAAGCCGTTGACGAAGATGCGCGAATCCCTCCCCGAGCTGCGGGAGCGACTGCCGGAGGTGCGCCTAGTCCTCGCCGCGATGGGACCGAAGATGTGCGCGCTGGCCGGTGCCGAGTACGACGGCGCCTTCTTCAACTGGATGACCCCCGCCTTCGCCGCCGGCGCCCGCAAACAGGTGGAGGACGGCGCCCGCGAGGCGGACCGCGAGACACCGCCCGTCTTCGGCTACGTCCGCACCGCCGTCGGCCCCGACGCTCCCGAGCGCCTCGCCAAGGAGGAGTCCTTTTACCGCGACCTCCACGACGGCTACCGCAACCACTTCGCCCGCCTCAGCGAGCCCGAGGGCACGGTCGGCGTCGCCGCAGCCGACGCGCCCGGCGCACAGTCCCAGCTCGTCGCCTATGAGGCGCTGGACACCGTGGTGGTAAGGGGGCTGGCCAGCGCCACGGCGGAGGCGATGACCGCGGTCGCCGAATCGGCCGCGCCCTAATAGGGCGGAAGGTCCTCGTACCACGTCGCCGAGCATCCGGAACGCCCGCCAGAAGCGCTGCTTGGCGCCCTCCTCATCCAGCGAGTCATCGATGTCCGGCACATAAAGGGCGTCGACCGTGGGGGTGAAGGCCTGGATCTCTCCCTCGCGCTGCTCGAGGGGCCGCGAGAGCGGCAGCTCGAGCCCGTTGAGGATGCGCAGCGCCGGCTCCCCCATCACCACGACGATCTTCGGCTGCACGATCGCGACCTCCTCGACCAGCCGCCGCACGCACTCCTCGGCGGCAAGGTCGGGCTCGGCGATCGGGCACTTGACGCAGAGCGTGCCGTAGACCACCAGTGGGTCGATCCCCAGCCGCTTGAAGCTCTTCATCAGCGCGTTGCCGGCGCGCCCGTAGAAGGCCACTCCCTCCTCGATCTCCGACACGGAGGGAGCGTGCTTGAGCATGAAGACGTCGGCCTGCGGGTGGCCGGAGCCGAGTACCGGCATCAGCTTGCCGCGCGGGCAATGCGGGCACTCCTGCAGTTCCCGGGTCAGCTGGTTGAGCTCGCGGATCGCCCGCTCCAGGTACTTCTCCCTGATCTCATCGTCGGTGGTCGGCATCGCCGACGATCTCTTTGACGGGTCGGGCGCGGCTCCTCTCCGCCCGCCCGCCTGCATCAGCTCTTGCTCGCCGAGCCGCGCCCCCGCGGCCGCCCGCCGCGCACGGGCTTGGCATCGGGGACGCGGCGCTTCGGCGCCTTCGGGCGCCCCGCCGTCTGCAGGATCTTCAGCGCCTGCACGTAGACGAGGTTCTTGTGCTTACGGGTGATGTCGGCGTCGCGCATCGCCTCGAGGAACTCCTCGGGCCCGTTGAAGTCGCGGATCCGCACCCGCACGCTGCCCAGCCCCTGTGCGACGTGGCTGTCGGAGCCCGCCCCCGGGACGATCCGGTACTTGCGGGCGAAGCGCTCGGCCTCCTCGTTGAAGGCGGTCAGCGCCACCCTTGGGTTGAAGACCTCGAGGATGTCGACCTCCTCGACGATGTCGATCAGGTGCTCGTAGTCGGGCACCGAGTGGAAGCGGTCGAAGGGGTGCGGGACGTAGACGAGCCCGCCCTGGCGGCGGATCTCGGCGATCGTCTGCGCCATCGTCATTCCGCGCGGGATCTTCTCCTGCAGGAAGAGGCCGATCACCTCGCCCTGCTCGGCCGTCTTCACCTCCTCGGCGACGATCACCTTGATGTCGCCCGACTCCTCGGCGATGCGCCGCGCCTCCAGCGCTCCGGAGACCTCGTTGTGATCGGTGATCGCGATCGCGCCGAGGCCGCGGTCGCGGGCGGTGTTGAGCAGCACGTCGACCGGCGTCGCGCAGTCGGGGGAATGATCGGTGTGCATGTGGAGGTCGACCTCAATCAGCTTGCGGCGGGAGATGCGGCGGCGAACCTCGGGATCGCCGCCGGGGTCACGGCGGCGCGCGGCGAGGCGCCGGTAGAGGGCCTCCAGCTCGGCGGCGACCTGCTCCCAACTGCGACCGGGGCCGCCGGGCTCGACCAGCTCATAGTCGGCAGGAAAGTAGGCCTCCAGCAGCTCGGCCGTCGCCGGCGTCGTCACCGTTCGGGCATCGAGGCGGCCGAAGAAGACCTCGACCAGCGGCCGCGCGACCTGAGTCGAGAGCACCCGCTCCTGCGGCGCGTGGAAGGTGGCGACGTTGAGCGAGTAGGAGTGGCGCAGCGCCGCCGAGGAGACGCTCGGCGCGAACGGCTCATGGACGTGGACGATGTCCGGCGGGGTCGATCCGAGCAGCTTTTTGACCCGATCGCCAGCGGCGGCGATCAGGACCTCATGGCCGCGGCGCTCCAGCTCCTCTGAGACGCGCTCGACGAACTCGTTGACCGGGCTCTTGGCGCCCCGCCGGTAGGGCGTGACCTGGGCTATCGAGAGTCGGCCGGCCGACACGAGCAAGCAGCATAAGAGCCCGCGCGCTACGGGCCCTTATCTCAGGCTTCGGCCTTGGCCTCGACGCCCGGCGCCTTCGCCACTGCGGCAACGGGGGAGCGCTCGCGCGCGTAGGCCGCGATGAACTCCTCGGTGCGCTCGCGCGCCTCATCGTCGGGGCGCTGGGTGTGCGGCGACTTCATCAGGTAGCTGGAGGGCCCGTCGAGCTGGCCGGCGAGGCCGTTGTTGAGCGCCAGTTTGACGATCCGCACCGCGTCGATCACGACTCCTGCCGAGTTGGGCGAGTCCCAGACCTCGAGCTTCAGCTCGAGGTTGAGCGGCACATCGCCGAAGGCTTTGCCCTCCAGGCGGATGTGCGCCCACTTGCGATCGGTCAACCAGGCGACGTAGTCAGATGGGCCGACGTGGACGTCGGACTCGGGCAACTCGTGGCCCATGATCGAGGTGACGGCGTTGGTCTTTGAGATCTTCTTTGAGTCCAGCCGCTCGCGCTCGAGCATGTTGAAGAAGTCCATGTTCCCGCCGACGTTGAGCTGGCTGGTGCGCTCCATCCGCACGCCGCGATCGTGGAAGAGGCGGGCGAGCTGGCGGTGGACGATCGTCGCGCCGACCTGGGACTTGATGTCGTCCCCGATGATCGGCAGCCCGGCGTCGGCGAAGCGCTTGTCCCAGTAGTCCTCGCGAGCGATGAAGACGGGGAGGCAGTTGACGAAGCCGACACCGGCCTTCAGAGCCTGCTCGACGTACCACTTGGTTGCCTGCTCGGAGCCGACCGGCAAATAGCAGACCAGCACGTCGGCCTTCGTCTCCTTGAGGATGCCGACGATGTCGGCGGTCTCCCCCGGCGCTTTGGTGATCTTCTGTTTGAGGTACTTGCCGAGGCCATCGTGGGTCATGCCCCGCTCGACTCTGATCCCAAGGTTCGGCACGTCGGCGAACTTGATCGTGTCGTTCTGGCCGGACCAGATCGCCTCGGAGAGATCCTTGCCTACCTTCTCAGCGTCGATGTCAAAGGCGGCGGCGAACTCGATGTCACCGACGTGGTAGCCGCCGAGATCGACGTGCATCAGGCCGGGGACTTCGTCCGCGGGGTCGGCGTCTCTGTAGTAGTGGACACCCTGGATGAAGGAGTTGGCGCAATTGCCGACGCCGACGATCGCGACGCGGACCTTCTCGTCGATGTGGGCGGCGACGCCTGCGCCGTTTGCTCCGTTGCTCTCACTCATGAAATTGGAAGTCCTTCCTCGATCGCGCTAGGTGGCACAACACACCCGGCGGCTCGACTGGTTACAGCTCGTCCGCTGGACCGCCGCCAGAGACGGCGGACGCTTCCTTGGAGAGCTCGGTTCGCACATGCCATACCCGCTGGACCACGGTGACGACGCTCAAAGCGGCAATCACATAGATCGCCGGCGCCAGCAGCTCGAAGTGCCCGAGCCCGGCGCCCTTGGCAAAGACCAAGCCGATCGAAAGTAGCACCACCCTGACCGGCCGCGTCGCCAAACCGACCTTGCACTCGACTCCGAGCGCCTCGGCCCGGGCTCGCGTATAGGAGACCATCAGCGAGCCGAGCACCGCAACCACGCACATCGCTGCGGCGAAGTCCTGGCCGCTGGCGGCAAAGTAGCCAGCGACCGCGGCGAGCACGACACCCTCCTCGATCCGGTCCAGGGTCGAGTCGAGGAAGGCCCCGAACAGGGTGCCCTTGCCCGACATCCGCGAGTAGCGCCCGTCGAGCGTGTCCATCGTCGAGCCGACGATGAAGGCGACTCCGGCGCAGAAGAAAAGGCGCTGTGTGACCAGCGCCGCGGCGAGGAGGTTCAGCGCCATGCCGACCATCGAGATCGCGTTGGGAGTCAGCCGGGACTCGATCAGACGATCGCGAGCGTAGGCTCGGAGCTCCTGCCCATTGCGGGCCTGGCGACCGTTGCGGCGAGCGCCCGGGGCCCTTGGGGGCGCCGAAGGTTCCATTGGCGTGAGGCTAGATGATCTCCTCGCCGGAGGCTATGCCTCGGCTTCTTGCGGAGCGCGCGCCCGCCAGGCCCAGGCCTCCGGACGGGCGCGGGCGAGCAGGCGGTGGGCGACGAGCACCGAGGTGCCGGCGACGGTCCAGCCGAGGACCGCGTCGGTCCAAAAGTGGTTGGCGGTGACGATCACGACCCAGGCGACGAGCAGCGGCCAGGCGGCCCAGAAGGCCCTCGCGTACCAACGGCGGGAGACCATCACGCCGGTGCCGCCGATCATCAGCGCAAACGCGCAGTGCATGCTCGGCACCGCGGCGAAGGGGTTGATGAAGATCTTCGCCAGCGCGGAGTCGTGGTTTACGCCCGAGAAGGCGTTGACCGTGTCGATGAAGCCGTGTTCGGGGAACATCCGCGGCGGCGCGGTCGGGAACAGCGTGTAGCCGATCAGCGCCAGGCCCATCGAGACGACGAACATGTTGCGCACGAAGTAATAGGACTCGTTGCGGAACAGGTACAGCCAGATGAGGAAGGCGAAGGTGATCGTGAACTGGCTGTTGAGGTAGACCTGGTTGGCAAAGTCGATCAGCCAGTGGGCGGGCAGGAAGAAAGCCTGAAGGCGGGGCTCGAAGAAGGCGTGGATCGACTGCTCGAATTCGATCACCTCCTGACCGTGGGCGATCGCGACGGAGCGCTGGCCGTCGGCGATGCCGCGGACGAACTCATAGGCGAAGTCGACCAGGGCCAGGATGCCGAGCTGGCGTCCGGCGTCGCCCCACCCCTGGGGCAGACCGGCCGTTATGCGCGCGAAAGCCCGAGACACGGGTGACATTGTAATTCGCCGGTTAACGCCCCAGGGGTTAGGGTCGCCCACCGTGGCGTGGAAACGGCCGGAAAAACGGAGGGTGCGGTCGATTCGGGATCGGCTGCGCGAGTCCTACGGGCGACCGGTGAACGAGCCTCACGGGCATCCGATCGCCGAGCTGATCAAGACCGTGCTCTCCCAACACACCAACGATCGCAACCGCGATCGCGCCTTCGCCGCCTTGCGCGAGCGCTTTCCGACATGGGTGGAGGTGCGCGATGCGCCGGTCGGGGAGGTCGAGGAGGCGATCCGACCTGGGGGGCTCGGGCCCCAGAAGGCACCGCGGATCCAGTCGATCCTCGGGCGGTTGGGCGAGCCGCCCGACCTCGACTGGACCGAGACTGCGCCGCGGGAGGAGTCGCTGGGCTTCCTGCTCTCGCTGCCGGGGGTGGGGCGGAAAACCGCGGCCTGCGTGCTGATCTTCACCTGGGGCATTCCGGAGATCCCGGTCGACGTCCACATCCACCGGGTCGGTGGGCGACTCGGCCTCTTCGCGCCGGGAGCCTCGCTCGAGCGCGCCCACGAGGAGATGCTGGCGATCGTCGACCCCGAGGACGCCTACGAGCTGCACATGAACCTGATCCGCCACGGGCGCGAGGTCTGCCGCCCGAAGCCGCGATGCTCGCAGTGCGGACTGCGTCGGATGTGCCCCTGGTACCGCAACGAGCGCCTGAGCGCCAGTAGTATCCCCGCCGCCGGTCGGCGGGACTGACCCCGGGGGACCGGCTCCAAGACACCGCCAAATGAGCAAACGCACCTTCGTCATCTTCGGGCTGTTGGTCGTGGTCCTCGCGGTCCTCATCCCCTGGCTCGCCTTTCGCTCCAGGGGCGACGCGGCGACCGGAGAGCAGAAGGTGCCGGCGAACCTGAAGGCCGGCCAGGCCCTCTTCCAGACCAATTGCGGCACCTGCCACACGCTCTATGCGGCCGGGACCGACGGCAACTTCGGGCCGGACCTCGACGAACTTCTGGGGCCCAGCGGGCCGCCCAGCGGCCCCACCGCCCAGGAGACGATCAAGGAGACCGAAAGCCGTGTCCTCGACGCGCTTAAACACGGCGTCGACACCACCACCACACCCGGCCGTATGCCCGCCGGCATCCTCAACCCCCAACAGGCCAAAGAAGTAGCCAGGTTCGTCGCGAACACTGCGGGCGAGGGCTGAGAGCGGGCGGGCCTTCCCGCCGCTGCGGCCTGGCAATCGGAGCCCATCGACGGGCTCTGCTGTCGCTTGCAAATCGCGACTAATCTGCCATACTGGCACTTAGATTTCCTAGCCAGTCAAGACGAAACCCCTGGAGGTACGCAACAAAGTGGGCAAGACGATCGGAATCGACCTGGGCACTACAAACTCCTGCGTCGCCGTGATGGAGGGCGGTGAGCCGACCGTCCTGGAGAACGCCGAGGGCGGGCGTACCACCCCGTCGGTGGTGGCCTTCACCGACTCGGGCGAGCGCCTGGTCGGCACCGTGGCCAAACGCCAGGCGGTGATGAACCCCGAGAACACGATCTTCTCGATCAAGCGCTTCATGGGGCGCAAGGAGGCGGAGGTCAAAGAGGAGGAGACGATCGTCCCCTACAAGGTCGTCGCAGGCCCCAACGGGGATGTGCGCGTCGAAGTGCGCGGCAAGCAGTACAGCCCGCCGGAGATCAGCGCGATGATCCTGCAGAAGCTGAAGACCGACGCCGAAGCAAAGCTCGGCGAAACGGTCGACAGCGCGGTGATCACGGTCCCCGCCTACTTCAACGACGACCAGCGCCAGGCGACCAAGGACGCCGGCAAGATCGCCGGGCTCGAGGTGAAGCGGATCATCAACGAGCCGACCGCGGCCTCGCTCGCCTACGGGCTCGACAAAGAGAAAGCCGACCACACGATCCTCGTCTTCGACCTCGGCGGCGGTACCTTCGACGTCTCGGTGCTGGAGATCGGCGACGGCGTCTTCGAGGTGAAGTCGACCGCTGGCGACAACCACCTGGGCGGCGACAACTGGGACAAAGCGATCGTCGAGTGGCTGGTCGCCGAGTTCAAGCGCGACCAGGGAGTCGACCTGGCGCAGGACAAGAACTCGCTTCAGCGCCTCTACGAGGCCGCGGAGAAGGCAAAGATCGAGCTCTCCTCGACCCAGGAGACGCAGATCAACCTGCCCTTCATCACCGCGGTCGAGGGGCAGCCCAAGCACCTCGACATGAAGCTCAGCCGCTCGAAGCTAAACGAGCTGACCGCCGAGTTGCTGGAGCGGATAGTCGGCCCGGTGAAACGGGCGCTCGATGACGCCGGCGACGCCTCTATCGACCACGTGGTGCTGGTCGGCGGGATGACCCGGATGCCGGCAGTTCGCGACCGGGTCAAGGAGCTGACCGGCAAGGACCCCCACCAGGGAGTCAACCCCGACGAGGTGGTCGCGGTCGGCGCCGGCATCCAGGCGGGCGTGCTCGCCGGCGACGTCAAGGACGTGCTCCTGCTCGACGTCACCCCGCTGACCCTCGGGATCGAGACCAAAGGCGGCGTGATGACAAAGCTGATCGAGCGCAACACCACGATCCCCACGAAGAAGTCGGAGACCTTCTCGACCGCCGAGGACAATCAGCCCTCGGTGGAGATCCACGTGCTGCAGGGCGAGCGCGAGATGGCCGCCGGCAACAAGAGCCTCGGCAAGTTCCAGCTGACCGGAATCCCCCCTTCGCCGCGCGGGATGCCGCAGATCGAGGTCACCTTCGACATCGACGCCAACGGCATCCTCAACGTCGCCGCCAAAGACCTGGGGACCGGAAAAGAGCAGAAGATCGAGATCAAATCCGGCTCCGGGCTCTCCGATGAGGAGATCCAAAGCATGGTCAGTGACGCCGAGTCCCACGCCGAGGAGGACCGCAGACAGCGCGAGCTGGCGGAGGCGCGCAACCTCGCCGAGAACGCCGCCTATCAGTCCGAGAAACAGCTTGAGGAGCTGGGCGACAAAGTCGACGCATCGGCAAAGGAGGAGATCGAGGCGGCGATCACCGATCTGCGCGGCTCGCTGGGCTCCGACAGCGTCGAGGAGATCAACTCAAAGACGCAGGCGCTGACCGCGGCCTTCCAGAAGGTCTCCGAGCAGATCTACGCCGCCGCGCAGGAGCAGGCGGCGTCCTCCGACGGAGACTCGGCTGATG
Organism: uncultured Solirubrobacterales bacterium; assembly: GCA_963803755.1. GTDB lineage: Bacteria > Actinomycetota > Thermoleophilia > Solirubrobacterales > 70-9 > CAVUPF01. The sequence goes on along the minus strand of CAWDNP010000005.1, from coordinate 253,475 downwards.
GGGCTGGCGATGAGGAGGAGGTTGTCGACGCCGAGGTCGTGGACGAGGGCGAGGACAAATGAGCGAGGAGCAGGCTCCAGAGGTCTCGGCCGAGGAGCAGGGGCAGGCCGTCGAGGCGGAGCTAGACCAGCTCGCCACCCTGGAGAAGGAGCGCGATGAGTACCTCGAGCTGGCGCAACGGACACGCGCGGACTTCGAGAACTACCGCAAGCGGATGGCGGCTGAGATGCAGGCCGCATCGGTGCGTGGCAAAGCCGAGCTGGCGCAGGGGTTGATCGGAGTGATCGACAACCTGGAGCGGGCGCTGCAGGCGGCTGGAATCGATCCCGATGCGGAGGAGGTACCCAAGGAGCCGTTGGCTCAGGGCATCCTGCTCACCTACAGGGAGCTGAAGGCGGTGCTGCAGCGAGCCGGGGTCGAGTCCTATGACCCGGCCGGGGAGAAGTTCGACCCCGTCTGGCACGAGGCGCTTCAGACTCGCTCTGTCGAGGACGCCGAGCCGGGCACCGTGGTCGAGGTGCTGCAGAAGGGTTTTCGGCTGGACGGGCAGGTGCTGCGCGCGGCCCGCGTGGTGGTGAGCGAGTAGGGACGTGGCCGAGGACCTCTACAAAACCTTGGGCGTCTCCAAGAAGGCCTCAGACGAGGAGATCAAGAAGGCATACCGCAAGCTCGCCCGCAAATACCACCCCGACCGAAACCCCGATGACCCGAAATCCGAGGAGCGCTTCAAGGAGGTCCAGGGGGCCTACGACACGCTCTCCGATCCGCAGAAGCGCAAAGAGTACGACTCGGGTGGGCCGTTTGCCGGGTTCGGCGGCGGCGGTCGCGGCCCGTTCGGCCCAGGTGCTGGCGCTGGCGCGGGGCCCGGTGGACTCGGCGACCTGGGCGATATCTTCTCGACCATCTTCAGCCGCGGCGGCGGGCGAGCGGAGCCCCAGCAGGTGCGCGGGCGCGACCTCGAGACAGAAGTGCGGCTGAGCTTCGACCAGGCGGTCAACGGTGCCCAGATCAGCGTCACCGTGCCGAAGGCAGGGCGCTGCCCCACTTGCCATGGCAGCGGCGCCAAGCCGGGGACCAGCCCCCTCACCTGCCCGCGCTGTGAAGGCCGCGGCATCGATGCGCAGAGTCAGGGCTTCTTCTCGATCAGCCAGCCCTGCCCGCAGTGCGGCGGCGCCGGGCAGATCATCGAGGACCCCTGCCCCACCTGCGCCGGTTCCGGCCTCACCCAGCAGACCAAGCGCTACAAGGTGAACGTCCCCGCCGGGGTCAAAGACGGGACGCGGATCCGCCTGGCCGCAAAGGGCGAGGCGGGGCCGCACGGCGGACCGCCGGGCGATCTCTACGTGACCACCCGGGTCACCCCCTCCCCCGTCTTCAAACGGCTCGACGACGGCAGCCTCGAGGTGACGGTGCCGATCACGATCGCCGAGGCGCTGCGCGGCGGCACGATCGAGGTGCCGACCCTGAGCGAGACCAAGAAGATCAAGGTGCCGGCCGGTACCAGGCACGGCACGATCCAGCGTCTACGCGGCGAGGGGGCGCCGAAGCCCAAAGGGCGGGGGCGGGGCGACATCCGCTACCGGCTGGAGATCGAGGTTCCCGAGAAGCTGACCAAGGAGCAGAAGGAGGCAGCGGAGAAGCTGGCCGAGGCTTTCAACGGCGCCGACCCGCGCGAGGGGCTGATGCGGGAGGCGGCGGCCCGATGAGCTCCCGCGTCGGCCAGCGTCGGGCGGAAGCCGGCGTTGACGTAAAGCGCGGCGTCTTCATGATCTCGATTGCTGCCGAGCTAGCTCACATGCATCCGCAGACGCTGCGGATCTATGAGGCACGAGGGCTGATCGCCCCGCAGCGCTCGCCGAAGAACACGCGCCTTTACTCCCAGCAAGACGTCGAGCGGCTGCGGCGGATCCAGCGGATGACCTCGGAGGAAGGGCTCAACCTGGCCGGGGTCGAGGCGGTGTTGGCGATGGAGGAGCGGGTCGAGAGGATGGGAGCTGAGCTTGAGCGGGTGCGGCAGCGGGCCGCGGAGCTGGAACGGCAGCTGTGGAGCAGAAGGAGAATCTGATGCAGCCGGACCGATTTACGGTCAAGTCCCAGGAAGCCGTCGCCGACGCCACGCGACTCGCGGCAGCGAGGCGAAACCCCGAGGTGTCCCCGGCCCACCTGCTTGTGGCGTTGCTCGAACAGCCCGACGGCCTGGTTGTGCCGATCCTGCAGAAGCTCGACGCCGACGTGGCGGCGATCGCGGCGCGGGCGCGCGAGGCCCTCGATGCGCTGCCGAGGCTGAGCGGCGAGGACGCCACGGAGGCGAGGCCGTCCTCGGCGCTGGTCCAGACGCTCCAGCGGGCCGAGACCGAGATGAAAAAGCGCGGCGACGAGTACATCTCGGTCGGGTACATCCTGCTCGCCCTGACCGGGGAGGACTCCGGTCTCGCCGACGTCCTCCCCGACCGCGACTCGCTGGAGAAGGCCGTGGCCGAGGCGCAAGGATCGGGCCGCATCGTCTCTCCCAACGCCGAGGACAGCATGCAGGCGCTGGAGAAGTTCGGCCGCGACCTCACCGCAGAGGCCGAGCAGGGCAAGCTCGACCCGGTGATCGGGCGCGACGAGGAGATCCGCCGCGTGATCCAGGTTCTCTCCCGCCGCACCAAGAACAACCCTGTGCTGATCGGCGACCCCGGCGTCGGCAAGACGGCGATCGTGGAGGGGCTGGCGCAACGGATCGTCGCCGGCGACGTGCCCGAGAGCTTGCGCGATCGCCGCGTGATCGCCCTGGACATCGGCTCCTTGCTCGCCGGCTCGAAATACAGAGGGGAGTTCGAGGAGCGGCTGAAAGCGGTGCTCTCCGAGGTACAGGAGGCCGAGGGACAGATTGTCCTCTTCCTCGACGAGCTGCACACGATCGTCGGCGCCGGAGCCGCCGAAGGCGCCATCGATGCCGCCAACCTGCTGAAGCCGATGCTGGCCCGGGGCGAGCTGCGGGCGGTCGGCGCCACCACGCTCGATGAGTACCGCAAGCACATCGAGAAGGACGCGGCGCTGGAGCGGCGCTTCCAGCCGGTCTACGTCGGCGAGCCCGACATAGGCGACACGATCGCGATCCTGCGTGGGCTGAAGGAGCGCTACGAGGTGCACCACGGAGTCCGGATAACCGACTCGGCGATCGTCGCCGCGGCGACTCTCTCGGAGCGCTACATCGCCGACCGCTTCCTGCCCGACAAGGCAATCGACCTGATCGATGAGGCCGCCTCGCGACTGAAGATCGAGATCGACTCGATGCCGACCGAGATCGACGAGGTCGAGCGCCGCATCCAGCAGCTTGAGATCGAGCGCGAGGCACTGAAGAAGGAGACCGACGACGCCTCCAAGGAACGGCTGGGGGCAATCGAGTCCGAGCTGGGCGAGCTGGGCGAGCGCTCCACCGAGATGAAGGCTCGCTGGCAAAACGAGAAGGATGCGATCGAGGCGATCAAGGCTGCGAAGGCGCGGCTGGAGGAGGCGGGGCGTGAGGCCGAGCGGGCCGAGCGCGAGGCCGACCTGGAACGGGCGGCGAAGCTGCGCTACGGGGAGATCCCGGAGCTGGAGAAGACGCTCTCCGAGCAGGAGGCGCGGCTGGCCGAGCTGCACTCCTCGGGCGCCACGATGCTGGCCGAGGAGGTAACCGAGGAGGACGTTGCCGAGGTGGTCGCCAAGTGGACCGGGATCCCGGTCAGCCGCCTGATGGAGGGCGAGGTCGAGAAGCTGCTCCACATGGAGGAGCGCCTGCACGAGCGGGTGATCGGCCAAGACGAGGCGATCGCCGCGGTCTCCGGCGCCCTGCGCCGTTCCCGCGCAGGGCTCTCAGACCCCAACCGCCCGATCGGCAGCTTTCTCTTCCTCGGCCCGACCGGAGTCGGCAAGACCGAGCTGGCGAAGGCCCTGGCCGAGTTCATGTTCGACTCCGAGCAGGCAATGGTGCGGCTCGACATGTCCGAGTACATGGAGAAGCACACGGTGGCTCGGCTGACCGGCGCCCCGCCCGGCTACGTCGGCTACGAGGAGGGTGGACAGCTGACCGAGGCGGTGCGGCGACGCCCCTACGCGGTGATCCTGCTCGATGAGATCGAGAAGGCGCACCCCGACGTCTTCAACACCCTGCTGCAGATCATGGACGACGGACGGTTGACCGACGGCCAGGGGCGGACGGTCAGTTTCACCAGCACGGTGCTGATCATGACCTCCAACGTCGGCAGCGAGCGGATCGTCAGCGAGTCGGTCGATGAGAGGATGCGCGAGCAGATCGAGGAGGTGCTGGCCGCCACCTTCAAGCCGGAGTTCCTCAATCGGATCGACGACACGGTGATCTTTCACCGGCTCTCCAAGGAGGACATCGGGCGGATCGTCGAGCTGCAGGTCAAGCAGCTGATCGGGCGGGTACGGGAGCACGGGATCGAGGTCGAGCTGACGGGCGAGGCCCTGACGCTGCTCGGCAACCTCGGCTACGACCCGACCTTCGGCGCTCGCCCGCTGAAGCGGGTGATCCAGAAGCAACTCGTTGACAAGTTGGCGCTGAAGATCCTCGAGGGTGAGTTCAGCGAGGGAGACGTGATTGAAGTTGATGCAGATAAAGGAGAATTGATGTTCGGCGTGCAAGCTCAAGCTGCCTAGGTCACACTCCGATCTATAGCTAACCGACCGAATCGCCAAGACCAGACGATGCTGACCACCATCCACCCGCTCGCGCGACTGCGCTCCTCGCTCGCCAACGCGGCGTCGGCGGTGAACAAGCACGCCCCCCGGAGCGCCGGGGAGAAGATCGGCAACGCCGCCGAGGTCGCCAGATGGCCCTTCGAACGTGCCGCCTGGGCGATCGAGCGGGGCCTGGTCTGGCCGCTCCAGGAGCGGTTTGGCAACCGGGAACTGGCCTTGGGGACGGTCGGGGCGGTGGCGGTCGCCGTCGGAATGGCGGGGTTGCTCTGGGCGACGCCGGGCAGCAGCGGCCCTGCGACACAGGCGGCCGCGCCGAACGGGCCTTCGATCGCCATGAAGCCGCTCTCGCCCCGCACTTCGACCCGCCGCCACGTTCACGTCCTCCACGGTGCTGCCCCCGTGTTCGCGCCACCGACTGGCGGCGATGCAGCAAAAGTTGCAAGCGCGAAGACGGTGAAGGCGCCGTCCCCTGACGCGACCGGCCCGGCCAAGGGCGGCGTCGCTTCGATCTCCTCCGCCCCCGCGATCATTGGAAAGCCCGCCGGGCCGGCCGCGATAGCCGTCGCGCGGCGGTTCTCAGACGCCTTCGTCCTCTATGAGACCGACCAGGGCAGCGCCCAGGTCCGCAGCGCGTTCGCCAGCACGGCTACACCCGAGCTGGCCCACTCGCTGCTGCGGCGCCCGCCCCGCCAGCCGGCTAACTTCAAGGCCCCGAAGGCGAAGGTGCTAAACATCGTCGCCGGCCCATCGAGCGGTGGCATCTACACGATCAGCGTTCCGTTGCTACGGGTCGGAGTGACCAGCGAGCTGCAGATTGAGATGGAAAAGGCCAAACACGGCAAATGGCACGTCACGGACGTGTTGGGCTGAGGACGGGAAGGATCCGCAACGTCCTCGCGGCTACCGCGATCGGCGTAGCGACGGTGGCGGCGGGCGCATCCGCCATGCCGACTCGGCTCTGACTCCGCCGCCACCCTGGCGCGGCTGATCTGGGCCCACGGCAGCCTTTGCGCCGGGATCTTCGCCACAACCAGGCCGAATGAGGGCGGTGCTGGAGGAGGCCGACCACGTGCATGCCGATGCAGCGGGGGTTCCGCTCAGCCACACCGAATACTCCGACGGCAAGGTCACGAGATATGGCCCGCAGATGCTCTCGCTGCTCCAGGCCACCGGGGTCTGAGGGCTTCGGCTCACCCGCCGGCAGGCTCGCGCCTCCTGGCGTAACGTAGGGGCGAACCCCGCGAGATGAGGAGAGGGACATGCCCACCTTTGTGATGCTCACCAATCTCACCGCCGACGGCGTCCGCACGCTGAAGAACAATCCCGGACGGGTGGCCGAGGTCAACAAGGAGGTCGAGCAGATCGGCGCCAAGGTCGTGGCGCAGTACGCGACGCTCGGCCAGTACGACTTCATCACCATCGTCGAAGCCCCCGACGAGAAGACGATGGCCAAGGTCTCGGTCGAGCTGGGCTCACGCGGGACGATGACCAGCCAGACGCTGACCGCTCTGCGGTCAGACCAGCTCGCCGACGTGCTGTAGGAGCGGGGTTGAAGGTCCTGGTCGTCGGCGGGGGCGGGCGCGAGCACGCGATCGTGCGGGCGCTTGGCCGCTCCACGCACTCCCCTGAGCTGTTCTGCGCCCCAGGCAACGCCGGGATCGCCGCCGACGCGGAGTGCCTTCCGAACCTCGGCGCCTCAGACGTCGAGGCGATCGTCACCGCGTCGAGGAAAATCAGGGTTGACCTCGTCGTGGTCGGGCCGGAGGCGGCCCTGGTCGCCGGGATCACCGACGCGTTAAAGGAGGCCGGCGTGCCCGCTTTCGGGCCGAGCGCCGCAGCTGCCGAGCTGGAGGGCTCGAAGGCCTTTGCCAAGGAGCTAATGCGGGAGGCCGGCGTCCCCACCGCCTCCCACGTCCAGCTGCGCAGCCGCGAGGAGGCGATCGAGCACCTCGCCTGCGCCTCCTACCCGGCGGTGCTGAAGGCCGATGGGCTGGCGGCGGGGAAGGGGGTAATCCTCTGCGCCTCAGAAGCTGAGGCGCGCGAGGCGGCCAACGTCTTCTTCACCGAGCGGCGCTTCGGCGAGACCACCGTGGTGCTCGAGGAATTCCTCGAGGGGGAGGAGCTCTCGCTGCTCGCCCTCTGCGACGGCGAGAACGTGGTGCCGCTGGCGCCGGCGCAGGACTACAAGCGGATCTTCGACGGCGATAAGGGGCCGAACACGGGCGGGATGGGCAGCTACTCGCCGGTCCCCGGCTTCGGGGCGGCCGAGGTCGAAGGGATCGTCGACGCCGTGCACCGGCCGGCGCTCGCGGCTATGGCGCGGCGTGGGCTGCCCTTTCACGGGGTCCTCTATGCCGGGCTGATGATCGGGCCCGACGGCCCCAGGGTGCTCGAGTTCAACGTCCGCTTCGGCGACCCCGAGACGCAGGCGGTGCTGCCGCGGCTGCGCTCTGACCTCCTCGACCTCTTCCTCGCGGCGCGCGAGCCGGGCGGGCTGGCGGGCGCGGCGGCGGAGTTCGGCTCCGACTGGGCGGTGACGCTGGTGCTCGCCTCGGCCGGCTACCCGGAGTCCTCCTCCAAGGGGGACGTGATCCACGGTCTCGATGTCGCCGCCGAGCTGGCGGAGATCACCCACGCCGGCACCGACGAGCGCGGCGGGGACATCCTCACCGCCGGCGGTCGCGTCCTCAACGTGACGGCGCTGGGCGCCACGCCTGCCGAGGCGCGCGATCGCGCATACGATGCGGCGAGCCGGATCTCCTTCGACGGAATGCAGATGCGGTCCGACATCGCCGCTCGCGCGGTCGAGCGGATTCCCAGCCAGCCCCACTAGGAAGGAATCATGAGCGAGATCTCAGAGGAGCCGCAGCCGAGCACCGCGACGATGCCGGCGGTCGAAGAGGCATTCGAGGAGATCGCGGTCGATGAGCCCCTGGTCGGGATCATCATGGGCTCCAAGAACGACAAGCCGAAGATGCAACCGGCCGGCACTGCGCTGGAAGACGCCGGCATCCGCTACGAGGTGCGGGTGATGAGCGCCCACCGCAACCCAGAGCTGGTCCGCGAGTACTGCACTAACGCACGGATGCGGGGGCTGAAGGTGATCATCGCCGGGGCGGGGATGTCGGCGGCGCTACCCGGCGTCGCCGCTGCTCACACCGACCTGCCGGTGATCGGGGTGCCGATTCTCGGCAAGAGCCTGGGCGGCCTCGACGCCCTACTCTCCGCGGTGCAGATGCCGCCGGGGATCCCGGTGGCGTGCGTGGCGATCGACGGGGCGAAGAACGCTGGCGTTCTGGCAGCGAGAATCATCAACTGCTGATGATCTCTCGATACACGCGCCCGGAGATAGGCGCGGTCTGGACGCCGCAGCGAAAGATGGAGTGCTGGCTCGAGGTCGAGCTGGCCGCTACCGAGGCCTGGGTCGAGGAGGGCGCGGTGCCGCGCGAGGCGGCCGAGGCGGCGCGCGCCGGCGCTGCCTTCACGATCGAGGCGGTCGAGGATCGCGAGCGCGTCACAGACCACGATGTCGCCGCCTTCGTCGACGTGATCGCCCAGTCGGTCGGCGAGCACGGCCGCTGGGTCCACTACGGCCTCACCTCCTCCGACGTGCTAGACACGGCGCTGGCCCTCCAACTGCGCCAGGCTGGCGAGATCGTGCTCGCCAGCGCCCGCGCCTACCGCGACGCGCTCATCGAGCGGGCGCTGGAGCACCGCGACACGCTCTGCGTCGGCCGCACCCACGGCGTCCACGCCGAGCCGACCACCTTCGGCCTGCGCCTGGCCGGCTTCGCCTTTGAGGCCGACCGCAACCTCGCCCGCCTCGCGGACGCCTTCGACCAGCTCGCCTTCGGCAAGCTCTCCGGCGCGGTCGGTACCTACGCCTCGGTCCCACCCACGGTCGAGGCGCGGGTGATGGAGCAGCTCGGGTTAAAGCGCGAGGACGTCGCCACCCAGGTCATCCCGCGCGACCGCCACGCGGTGCTGACATCGCGGATCGCGATCGCCGGCGGCGGCCTGGAGCGCTTTGCGACCGAGGTGCGCAACCTCCAGAGGACCGAGGTGCGCGAGGTCGAGGAGCCGTTCGGCGCCGGCCAGAAGGGCTCCTCGGCGATGCCCCACAAGCGCAACCCGATCCGCACCGAGCGGATCACCGGCCTCTCCCGCGTCCTGCGCGGCTACGCCCAGACCGGTCTGGAGAACATCGCCCTCTGGCATGAGCGCGACATCTCCCACTCCGGCGCCGAGCGGGTGATCCTCCCCGACGCGACGATCGCGCTCGACTACATGCAGGACCTGGCAGCAAAGGTGACGACGGGGATGAGCGTCCACGCCGACCGCATGAGGCAAAACCTGGAGCTGACCCACGGCGCCCTGTTCAGCCAGCGGGCGCTGAGCACGCTGGTCGAGTCCGGCATGGCCCGAGACGACGCCTACCGAGTGGTCCAGGAGAGCGCCCAGAGGGCCTGGGACACCGGCGCTGAGTTCCGCGACATGCTCGCCGAGGCCGCACCGAACCTCGACCTAGACGCCGTCTTTGACTACGGCGCCTACCTCACCCACATCTCCGAGGTCTTCGAGCGCCTCGAAGCGCTGCGCGACTGAGTAGGCTCGGGCGATGGTTCTCTATACCTGCGGGCAGAAAACTCATGGCCCTGGCTTTGCGCATCCCTGCGCGAAGGCGGGGAATGCACTCGACGCGGCGGGGTATGAGTACGAGCTGAAGACGGTCGGCGGCTATCGGCTGATGCTCTGGACCTGGGGCAGTCGCGACGAGGACCGCGCGGAGGTCAAGAAGCTGAGTGGCACCAACGAGGTACCGATCCTCGTCCTCGACGATGGCGAGGTGATCTCCGGCTCAGGGACGATCGCCAGCTGGGCGCGGGAACACCCTGCCACCAAGGCCGCTGCCAAGGACGCGAGCTAAGCGGCGAGGAGGTCGCGCTCGCGCGCCGGACGGCGCGCGGTGAGGAGAACCGGCGTTCCGTCGCGGGGCGAGAGGGTGATGTTGCGGCGCCCGACCCGCTCCGGCGCAGGGCTGGCCTTGTGCAGGTCGCAGCGGGTCAGGACCTCGCGCAGCATAATCCGCATCTCGAACTCGGCGAAGGAGGCGCCGAGACAGCGGCGGATGCCACCGCCGTAGGGGATCCAGGCGTAGGTGTCCGGGCCCTCCTCAAGGAAGCGCTCGGGACGGAATGCGAAGGGCTCGGGGTAGATGTCAGAGCGGGTGTGGGTGAGCCAGATCGCCGGGGTGACGTCGGTCCCGACTGGCAGCGTGAGGCCGTCGACCGACAGCTCCACGGCGAGGCGGCGGCCGGCGAGTGGGATCACGGGGCGCAGTCGCAGCGACTCGGCGATGGTGGCGCGCAGGTAGTCCTCCTCGCCCTGCTCGAGCGAGTCGCGCAGCCGCTGCAGAGGCGCCTGGTGGCGAAGCAGCAGGTCGAAGGTCCAGGCCAACCCCGTCGCGGTCGTTCCGTGGCCGGCGAGCAACAGGGTCATCAGCTGGTCGCGCAGCTCGGAGTCGCTCATCGCCTCGCCGTCCTCGAAGCGGGCGAGCATCAGTGCCGAGAGGATGTCGTCGCGATCCTCCAGACCGGAATCGGAGCGGCGCTCGCCGATCTCCGCATAGAGCAGCTCGTCGACCGTCCTCAGTTGGCCCTCGAATTTGGCCCAGGGCCCGCCGCCGAAGCGGCGGGTGGCAAGGCCGATCAGCTGGGATACCGGCGAGGCGGTCTCCACCAGTACCTTGCCGAGCAACCCGCGCAGGCGCTCCAGTCGCGGCCCATCGGCGACCCCGAAGACGACCCGCAGGATCACCTCCAAGGTGACCGCCTGCATCCGCGAGTGGATCGGGAACTCCTCGCCAATCGGCCAGGAGTCGATCTCGGCGCCGACGATCTCCTCGACGACCGGCTGGTAGGAGCGCATCCGCTCGCCGTGGAAGGCCGGCAGCATCAGCTTGCGGCGCGCGAGATGATCCTCGCCCTCCAGCAGCAGGACCGAGCGGGGGCCCATGATCGGCTCCAGCACGATGTTGCGACCGGGCGGCAGGCCGTTGGCTCGCTCGGTGTAGAGGGCCTTGATCGCCTCGGGGTCAGAGATCAACACCATCGGCCGCTCGAAGCCGAGGAACTTGACGCTGAAGGAGTCGCCGATCTTCTGGCGGCACTCCTGCATGAAGGGAAGGGGGCGGAAGGCCCAGCGCAGCGTCTGGACGAGAGGGCTTGAGCTGGGTTCGGGGGGAAGCGTCACCGGACAAAGCATCTCAGACGGCAGCTAGCATCGGTGCGTGCCCACCGAAGTCCAGGACTTGAAGCTTCACTCCTCCGGGAAGGTCCGGGAGATCTATGAGTGGGGGAACGACCTGCTGATGGTCGCCTCGGACCGGATCTCCATCTATGACGTGGTAATGCCGACGGCGATCCCCGACAAGGGGAAGGTGCTGACGCAGATGTCGGTCTTCTGGTTCGAGACGACCGGGGAAATCGTGCCAAACCATCTGCTCTCCGAGGACGTGCCCGAGGAGGTGATGGACCGGGCGCTGCGGGTGCGCAAGCTGGAGATGTACCCGGTCGAGTGCGTGGTGCGCGGATACCTGTCGGGGTCGGGGTGGAAGGAGTACCGGGAGTCGGGGTCGATCTGCGGGATCGAGCTTCCTGCGGGCCTGCTCGAGTCCGACAGGCTGCCGGAGCCGATCTTCACCCCCGCGACCAAGGCCGAGATCGGCGACCACGACGAGAACATCGACTTCGAGCAGGCGGCGGAGGCGATCGGCGATCGGGCGCTGATGGAAGAGCTGCGACGGATCTCGATCGAGCTCTACAGCCACGCCGCCGAGCATGCCGCCTCGCGGGGGATCCTCCTCGCCGACACCAAGTTCGAGTTCGGCCGCCACGCCGGCGCCGAGGTGGTGCTCGCCGATGAGGTGTTGACCCCCGATTCCTCCCGCTTCTGGCCGGCCGACACCTACGAGCCCGGCCGCTCCCAGCCCTCATTCGACAAGCAGTACGTGCGAGATTGGGCCGACGAGGCCGGCTGGGACCACAACCCGCCCGCGCCCGAGCTGGCGCCCGACGTCGTCGAGCAGACCCGGGCCAAGTACGTCGAGGCCTACGAGCGGATCACGGGGCGCAGCTTCTAGTGGCAAAGGCCCGCGTGCTGATCCGGCCGAAGGAGGGGATCCTCGACCCGCAGGGCAAGGCGGTCGAGCGGGCGCTGCCGGCGCTCGGCTTTAAGGGAGTCGAGCACGTGCGGGTCGGGCGCATGGTCGAGCTGGAGGCCGAGGACCCTGAGCGCCTCGCGGAGCTGTGCGAGAAGCTGCTCGCCAACCCGCTGATTGAGGACTTCGAGATCCAGACCCTGTGATCTGGGGGGTCCTTCAATTCCCCGGATCCTGCGACGAGCGGGACGCGCTGCGCGCCTGCTCGCTGACCGGTGAGGCGCGGCTCCTCTGGCACCAGGAGCGAGAGCTGGGCGGCGTCGATGCGATCGTCGTCCCCGGTGGCTTCTCCTACGGCGACTACCTGCGGGCGGGGGCGATCGCCCGCTTCTCCCCGGCGATGGAGGCGGTGGCGAAGTTCGCCGCAGATGGCGGGCCGGTGCTGGGGATCTGCAACGGCTTCCAGGTGCTCTGCGAGGCGGGCCTGCTGCCGGGGGCGCTGCTGCTCAATGCGGAGATGCGTTTCATCTGCCGCCAGGTCGAGCTGGTCGCCACCGGCGCTGAGTCGCCGTTTACGGCCGGAATCCACGCCGGCGAGCGGCTCTCGATTCCGGCCAAGCACGGCGAAGGGCGCTACTTCGCACCGGCGATGCTGCTCGACGGAATCGAGGCGAACGGCCAGGTCGCCTTCCGCTACTCGCCCGGGCAGAATCCCAACGGCTCGGCCCGCGACATCGCCGGCGTCCTCAACGAGGCCGGCAACGTGCTCGGCCTGATGCCCCACCCCGAGCACGCGGTTGAGGAGCTGAGCGGGTCAACCGACGGACTTCGCCTCTTCCAAGGCGCGAGCAGGGTCGCGGCGTGAGCGTCGGGACCTCCAAGCATCAAGAGCTCGGGCTCACGGACTCCGAGTATGAGCTGATCGTCGAGCAACTCAGGCGCGAGCCCAACGACGTCGAGTTGGCGATGTTCAGCCTCCTCTGGTCCGAGCACTGCGCCTACAAGCACTCGCGCAAGCTGCTGCGGCTGCTGCCGACCGAGGGCGAGCGAGTGGTGATGGGGCCTGGCGAGAACGCCGGCGCCGTCGACGTCGGCAACGGCTATGCGGTCGCCTTCAAGGTCGAGTCCCACAACCACCCCAGCGCGGTCGAGCCCTTCCAGGGGGCGGCGACCGGGGTCGGCGGCATCCTGCGCGATGTATTCGCGCTTGGCGCCCGGCCGATCGCGATCCTCGATTCACTGCGCTTCGGCGAGCTGGACTCTGAGCGCTCGCGCTTCCTGCTCGACGGCGCGGTGCGCGGGATCGGCCACTACGGCAACTCGATCGGCGTGGCGACGGTCGGTGGCGAGATCTACTTCGAGGGCCCCTACGAGCACAACTGCCTCATCAACGTGATGTGCGTGGGGATCGCCAGACAGGAGGAGATGGTGCGTGCCGCCGCCGCTGGGGTCGGCAACGCGGTCGTGCTGATGGGCGCCTCAACCGGACGCGACGGGATCGGCGGCGCCTCGGTGCTCGCCTCGGCCGAGCTGGGCAACGGCGACGAAGCTAAGCGCCCGACCGTGCAGATCGGCGACCCCTTCGAGGAGTCCAAGCTGCTGGAGTGCTGCCTGGAGCTGCTGGAAAAGGGCCTCCTGGTCTCCCTGCAGGACCTCGGTGCGGCGGGGTTGACCTCATCGGCCGCAGAGATGGCCTCGGCCGGCGGGGTCGGCATCGACCTCGACGTGGCCCGCGTTCCGCTGCGCGAGGCGGATATGGAGCCCTTCGAGATCATGGTCTCCGAGTCGCAGGAGCGGATGCTCGGCGTGGTCGAGCCGGGACGGATGCTCGAAGTGCTGGCGGTCTGCGAGAAATGGCAGACGGGCGCGGCGGAGATCGGCGTCATCACCAACAGCGGACGGATACGGGTGCTACGCGCCGGCGAGGCGCTCGGCGACATGCCCGTCGACGTCTTAGTCGACGGTTGCCCGCTCTACGACCTAAGACCGGCCGAGCCGGAGGGGTGGATCTACGGCAACCGGGCGTCGCTTAACCGCGTTTCCTCGGCCGAGGAGACGCTGCTCGCCCTGCTCTCCTCCCCCAGCGTCGCCTCGAAGCGGTGGGCCTTCGAGCAGTACGACTCGGTGGTCGGATCGCGCACCGTGCGCCGGCCTGAGTCGGCCGACGCCGCGGTCCTTCAGCTCCCCGAGGCGGGCAACGCGATCGCAGTTTCGATCGATGGCAACGGCCGCCGGGTTGCCTGTGACCCCTACGCGGGAACGATCGAGGCGGTGCTCGAGTGCACGCAGAACCTCGCATGCGTCGGCGCCGAGCCACTCGGCCTCACCAACTGCCTCAACTTCGGCAACCCCGAGAAGCCGACCACGGCATGGCAGCTCGACCGCGCTGTCAGCGGTCTCGCCGACGCCTGCGAGGCCCTCGGCGTCCCGGTTATCGGCGGCAACGTCTCTCTCTATAACGAGGGCCCCGACGGCCCCATCTACCCGACCCCTGTCATCGGCATGGTCGGTGAGCTGCCCGACCCGGGGCGGGCCGCCGGCAGCGCCTTCGCCAAAGAGGGCGACGCAATCGCGATCCTCGGGCCTTTCTCCCCCTCCCTCGCCGGCTCGGAGCTGGCCAAGCTGCGCGGCGAACTCGACATGGGCCTCCCCCAGCCCGATGTCGCCGCGATAGCCGCTGCCTGCGCAACCGTCCGCGAAGCGGTCCGCGCCGGCCGCCTCGCCTGCGCCCACGACATCAGCGACGGCGGCCTCGCCTGCGCCCTGGCCGAGTCTGCGATCGCCGCCGGCCTGGGCTGCCGAGCCGACCTCTCCCCCCTGCTCAAGCGCGGCTGCACCTCTGAGGAGGCCCTGTTCGGAGAGGGTCCAGGCGGCTTCCTCCTCAGCGGCGGCAAGGGCGCGGAGCTGGAGGCGCTGGGAGCCGTCGTCATCGGCGAGGTAGGTGGCGAGGACGTTCGCGTCGGCGGCGTTCCCCTAGCGCTGGCGAAGGCCGAGCAGGCATGGCGTTCCCTGCGCGCCTGAGCCGGAGCGCCGGTAACACGGTTGGTACTCTCCGAGGGTAGGCAGTGCGCCTGCGCGTCACGTCCTTCCCAGACGAGGAAAGCGCGCCTTCTCAAACTTTTGACCGAGCGGGATCTAAGCGACCGCGATGGGCCGCATGATGAGTGCGGCGTGTTTGGCGTATTCGCGCCCGGGCACGACGTCGCCCGGCTCGCCTACTTCAGCCTCTACGCGCTCCAGCACCGCGGACAGGAGTCGGCCGGGATCGCCACCTGCGAGGGCGGGCACATCACCACGCTGCGGGACTCCGGACTCGTCTCCCAGGTCTTCGACGAGGAGAAGCTGCGCGCCCTGGAGGGCGACATGGCGATCGGCCACGTCCGCTACTCGACCACCGGCGGCGGCTCCTGGGAGAACGCGCAGCCGGTCTGGCGCGACGACGGCCGCGAGCTGGCCCTCGCCCACAACGGCAACCTGACCAATGCAGTGGGGCTGTGGAACGAGCTGAAGAAGCGCGGGATCGATTTCCGCGGCACCTCGGACTCCGAGATCATGGCGGCACTGCTCTCCTCCCACGACGGGAAGTTCATCGAGGACGCCGTCGCCGACGTGATGCCGCGTCTGCAAGGCGCCTACTCCACGGTGGTGATGACCAAGCACGCGATCGTCGCCTTCCGCGATCCGCACGGAGTGCGTCCGCTCTCGCTCGGCCGGCTGGGTAAGCGCTTCGTCGTCGCTTCGGAGAGCTGTGCCTTCGACATCATCGGGGCGGAGTTGATGCGCGAGGTGCGCCCGGGCGAGATGGTCTCCCTGACCGAGCGCGGGCTGGAGACCCGCCAGGTCGTTCAGACCGGGCGCCCGGCGATGTGCGTCTTCGAGCACATCTACTTCTCCCGCCCCGACAGCCGCCTCGAGGGCAAGGTGCTGCAGCAGGTGCGCGGGCGGATGGGCGAGATCCTTTGGCACGAGGCACCGGTCGAGGCCGACCTGGTGATCTCGGTGCCGGACTCCGGCAACCCGGCGGCGGCCGGCTTCGCCCGCGCCTCGGGGCTGCCGCGGGATGACGGGCTGATCAAGAACCGCTACGTCAACCGGACCTTCATCCAGCCGGGGCAGGAGCTGCGCAAGCACGGGCTGCGGCTGAAGTTCAATCCGCTGCCGGAGATCGTCGCCGGCAAGCGGATCGTCGTCGTCGACGACTCGATCGTCCGGGGCAACACGACGCGGCAGATCGTCGGCATGCTGCGCGACGCTGGGGCAAACGAGGTCCACCTGCGGATCTCGGCGCCGCCGATCCGCCACCCGTGCCACTACGGGATCGACATGTCGACTCGCGAGGAGATGGTCGCCCACAACCGCACCGTGCAGGAGATCGCCGACGAGCTCGACGCCGACTCGCTCGCATACCTCTCAATCAAGGGCGTCTACGAGGCGATCGGGACGCCGGCGGAGGACCACTGCGACGCCTGCTTTACCGGCCGCTACCCGCTCGGGGACCCCGAGGAGGCGAACGGCAAGTTCGCCCTCGAGGACATCGCCGTGGTGGCGGCGAGCGGCTGAATGGCCGTCCACGTCCGAGACAGAACCTGGCCAAGCAGGTCAAAGACGCAGGGAGCGTGGCATGCTCGGCACGCGAGAGACTGAGGACGCAGACATGCGCAGCGCCAGGTTCCGTTCCGTCGTCCTCGCCTCGGGGACCGGGACCAACCTGCAGGCGATCCTCGACCGGCTGCACGGGCGCGAGGTGGTCGAGGTAGTCGGAGTCGGCTCCGACAGGCCCGGCGCGCAGGCGCTGGAGCGAGCGCGGGCGGCCGGGGTGGAGACCGCCGTCTTCCCCCGCGAGGAGTTCGCCGATCGGGAGGCGCGCGACGCGGCGCTGGCCGATTGGATCGAGTCGCGCGGGGCCGACCTCGTCGCCCTCGCCGGTTACATGCAGCTGCTCAGTGCGGCGTTCGTGCGGCGGTTCCGCAATCGTGTCGTCAACGTCCACCCGGCGCTGCTTCCCGACTTCCCCGGGCTCGACGCGATCGGGCAGGCACTTGAGGCGGGGGTCGAGGTGACCGGCGTCACCGTCCACTTCGTCGACGAGGGCCTCGACACCGGCCCGGCGATCGTACAGCGGCGGGTGCCGGTCCCGGCAAGCCGGGACCGGGCGGAGCTGGAGGAGGCGATCCACGCCGTCGAGCACCAGCTCTACCCGGAGGCGATCCGCATGATCGCGGGCGGGCGGGCTAGGATCGAGGAGAGCGATCCCCGTGTGGTCGTGGTTGATGAGTGAGGCGCCCACAGACACCCGAACAGAGACCGTGAGCGACGGCGCGATCCGGGTGCGCCGGGCGCTGATCTCGGTCTCCGACAAGACCGCCGTCGCCGACTTCGCCAAGAGCCTGGCGAGCCTCGGCGTCGAGATCCTCTCCACCGGCGGCACCGCATCGGCCCTGCGCGAGGCGGGGCTCGAAGTGACCGACGTCTCCGATTTCACCGGGCAGGTGGAGATCCTCGACGGCCGGGTGAAGACGCTTCACCCGCGGCTGCACGCGGCGCTGCTAGCACGGCGCGAGGATCCCGAGCACATGGCAACGCTTGAGCGCGAGGGGATCGAGCCGATCGATCTGGTCTGCGTCAACCTCTACCCCTTCGAGCAGGCCGTCGCCGGGCACGACGTGGCGCCGGAGGTCGCGATCGAGAACATCGACATCGGCGGCCCGACGATGATCCGCGCCGCGGCGAAGAACCATCAGAGCGTCGCCGTGATCGTCAAGCCCGAGTCCTACGACGCGGTCTGCGCCGAGCTGGAGGAGTCGGGCGGCGAGATCTCCGCCTCGACCCGCCACTGGCTAGCCAACGAGGCCTTCGCCCAGACGGCGCGCTACGACGCGGCGATCAGCCGCTGGTTCTCGGCCGAGTACGAGGAGTTCCCCGAGCACCTCGCGGTCGCCTACGAGAAGGTGCTCGACCTCTCCTACGGCGAGAACCCCCACCAGCGCGCGGCCCTCTACTCCGAGGCCGGCATCCGCAGCCACGTCCTCTCGCGCGTCTCGAAGCTGCACGGCCGAGCGCTCTCCTTCAATAACGTGCTCGACCTCGACTCGGTGCGGCGGCTGGTCGAGGACTTCAAGGAACCTGCCTGCGTGATCGTCAAGCACAACAACCCCTGCGGGGTGGCGATTGGCGAAGACGCCTCTCGAGGCCTATGAGAAGGCGCTCGCCTGCGACCCGTTGTCGGCCTACGGCAGCGTCATCGCGCTCAACCGGACGGTCGGCGTTCCGCTGGCCGAGGCACTGCACGAGAACTTCGTCGAGGTGCTGATCGCGCCCGATTACGAGGACGGCGCGCTCGACGTACTGCAGCGCAAGGAGGCGATCCGCATCCTCTGCGGCAAGGAGCGCCGCGCTCCCGACCCGGTCGAGCGCGACGCCAAACGGGTGCTTGGCGGCCTCCTGATACAGGATCGCGACGGCGACCCCGAGCCGCGAGAGCTGATGGAGGTGGTTACCGAGACGCAGCCCGGCGAGGAGCAGTGGCGCGACATGCTCTTCGCCTGGACCGTGGTCCGCCACGTCCGCTCCAACGCGATCGTGATCGCCAAGGAGGGCGCGACCCTCGGGATCGGCGCCGGCCAGATGAGCCGGGTCGACTCGGTGCGGCTCGCGGTCGAGAAGTGCCGCGACGCCCGCGGTGATGAGGCCAACGCCCTGCTCGCCGGTTCAGCCGTCGCCTCCGACGCCTTCTTCCCCTTCGCCGACGGGCCCCAGGCTGCGACCGACGCCGGCACCACCGCGGTGATCCAGCCCGGCGGCTCCAAACGCGACGCCGAGGTGATCGAGGCCTGCAACGCCGCCGGCGTCGCGATGGTCTTCACCAAGCACCGCCACTTCAGACACTGAGGCCCCTCAACTCGTCGGCAATCAGTCAGTGCCCCCGCCGGGATTCGAACCCGGGCCGCGCGGCTTAAAAGGCCGCCGCTCTAACCAACTGAGCTACAGGGGCGCAGGCGCCCATCGTAGGTCAAGACAGCTCTGGCAGGCCCTCCTGCGGGGTCGATGCCTCGGCGTGGGTCCGGACCGGGATGCGGCCGGCACGGCGGGCGGCGTGGCCGGCCTCCACCGCACGCCGCAGGGCACTCGCCATCGCGGTTGGCTCCGCCGCGCCGAAGATCGAGCTGGCCGCCATCACCGCGTCGCAGCCCAGCTCCATCGCCAGGGCGGCGTCGGATGCGGTGCCGATCCCGGCGTCGAGGATGACCGGAACCCCGGCCCGCTCGGCGAGGATCGCGATGTTGTAGGGGTTGCGGATGCCGGCTCCGGAACCGATCGGCGAGCCCAGCGGCATCACCGCGGCGCAGCCCGCCTCCTCGAGGCGGCGGGCGAGGACCGGGTCGTCATTGGTGTAGGGAAGGACGGTGAAGCCGTCGGCGAGGAGCTGCTCGGCGGCGTCCAGCAGCTCGACCGCGTCGGGGTAGAGGGTGCGATCGTCGCCGATCACCTCGAGCTTGATCCAATCGGTCCCGAATGCCTCGCGGGCAAGCCGCGCGGTGCTGACGGCGTCGCGCGCCGTGTAGCAGCCGGCGGTGTTGGGCAAGGCGAAGAGGCCGAGGCTGTCGAGCACCTCGAGCACGGACCCCTCGGCCACGGGATCGACCCGCCGCAGTGCAACGGTGACGATCTCGGCGCCGGAGGCGGCCAGCGCGCTCTCCATCTGATCGAGCGAGCGGAAGCCGCCGGTGCCGGCGATCAGCCGCGATGACCACTCGCGCCCGCCCAGCTCCCAGGTCTCGGCGCCGCCCTGGATCGCGGCGAGGACCTCGACCCTCTGGCCCTCGCGCAGCTCCGTCGCCGGCCACTCGCCGCGGGGGACCACCTCGCCGTCGAGCGCCGCCGCGACGCCGCGGGCGCCCGGCTCGGCGCCGCTCTCGCGCACGGCGACCTCGAGAGTCGCGCCCGCGGGCAGCTCGCGCGCCTCGCCGTTCAGCTCGACCCTCATAGCAGGCCTCCCCCACCGCCTCGCCGGCGAAACGCCCGGGTGGCGGCGGCTGCCACCACATCCGGAAGCCGGCCCTCGTCGAGCAGCTCCGCGACCGCATCGGCGCATAGCGGCGCCAACAGGATGCCGTTGCGATAGTGGCCGGTCGCCAGGACCAAGCCGTCGAGGTCGCCCGGCCCGATCAGCGGCAGGTTGTCCGGCGTCCCCGGCCGCAGCCCCGCCATCGCCTCGACCAGCTCCATCTCGGCGACGTCGGGCAGCAGCCGATAGGCCTCGCGCAGCAGCTCGTGGATGCCGCCCGCGGTGACCGCCGTGTCGAATCCCCGCTCCTCGACCGTGGCGCCGGCGATCAGGCGGCCGTCGGCGCGCGGCACGAGGTAGACGCGCTCGGAGGCGACGATCCGCTCGCACGGCGCGGCGCCGGCTGGGGCGCGCAGCTCGAGGATCTGGCCCTTTACCGGGCGGACCGGCGGCCGAGCGGCCTGCGGCAGCCACTCGACGCGGCCCGACCAGGCGCCGGTGGCGAGCACGACCGACGGCTGCATGCAGCTCCTCACCAGCCGAGGTCCGCACCCCGCACAGCCGCGCTCACCGGAGCAGCGCGCCGCGGCAGACCTCGGTCTCGGCCCGCACCTCGACCCCCTCGGCGGCGAGCGCCGCGAGCAGCGCCTCGACTCAGCGCCCGCGGGTCGACCGCCGCCTCTCCCGGCGCATGCACGCCGCCGTTAAAGGACGGCGTCAGGCCGGGCTCCAGCTCGCGGCAGCGGCGCGGCGGCAGCCACTCGGCTCCGAGGCCGAGCGAGCGCTGGAGATCGTGGAGGCGGCGCAGCTCCGCCGCCTCGTCGCGGTCGAGGGCGAGGTGCAGTGCGCCCCGCCGCGAGTAGCCGATCGCCTTGCCGGTCGCGGCCTCCAGCTCGGCGGCGAAAGTCCGGGTAGCGCTCGGCGGCGGCGAGGGTCATCTCGAGCAGCGCGGGCTCGCCGAAGGCAAGCTCGCCGACCGGGGCCAGCATCCCGGCTGCGACCCGCGTCGCGCCTGCCGGCGGCGCTGCCCGGTCGAGCACGAGGACCCGCGCGCCGCGCCGGGCGGCGCACCAGGCGCAGGAGAGCCCGATCACTCCGGCCCCCACGACGATCGCGTCGTAACTTCGCTTCTCGGTCAACCCTTGCCTCCGCCGGCATTACCCGGATCAGGTCCAGACGGTCGGTGACCTCGTTGCCACCCTCTCAGCCTCTTCGGCTCCCGTACGACACCGATGCTACCCCTCTCGCGGGCTCCTCAAGCAATAATCGCCTTATGAGCCTTGCCCCCCCAGAGGCCGATGGCCCGCTGCGCCGCGAGCGCCTGCGTACCGCGCGCCTCTACTTCGTCTGCGACGCCCTGCCGCGCGGCGAAGAGCCCGAAGCGCTGCTGCGCGCCGCGCTGAGCGGCGGCGTCGAGGTCGTGCAGCTGCGCGAGAAGGAGCTGGGGCGCGAGGTGATCGAGCGCTCGGCGCGCACCTTCCGCCGCCTCTGCGACACCTACAGCGCCCTCTTCATCGTCAACGACGACCCTCACCTGGCCATCGCCTGCGACGCAGACGGTGTCCACGTAGGCCAGGACGACGCCTCCGTCTTGGAGGCGCGGGAAGTGCTCGGGCCAGAGGCGATCATCGGCCACTCCACCCACTCCGAGGATCAGATCGAGGCGGCGAGGGAGCAGCCGATCGACTACATCAGCGTGGGGCCGGTTTGGGAGACGCCGACCAAAGCGGGACGCCCGGCGGTCGGCCTCGCCCTGGTCGAGCACGCGGCGAAGAGCGGGCTCGACCCCTTCTTCGCGATCGGCGGCATCGATCCCTCAAACGCCGAGGAGGTCGTCAGGGCGGGGGCGCGGCGACTCGGCGTGGTGCGGGCGATCCGAGACGCTGAGAACCCGAGCGGCGGCGGCCGAATCGCTGCGACGGGCCCTGGCAATCATCGGGGAGTCTGCCCCCGGTGGCTGAGCAGCAGCGCAAGCGCAAGCAACGAGGCGCGGCGCCGACCCCGCGCGAGCGAATGGAGCGTGGCTACGCCCGCGCCGAGGAGCGCAACCGCGAAGCACGCGAGGCGCTGGAGCCGCTGGCCGAAGGGGAGCGCCCGCTGGTCGTGACGATCGGCGCCGTCGTCGCGGCGCTGGTCGCGGCCTCGATCGTCGGCGGCTACCTGGCCGGGGTCCAGGTCAGCGGTGACCAGCCCAAGCTGGCCCAGGTGGCGGCACCTGCCCTGCTGATGGGGATCATGGCCTGGGGCATGTGGCGGGCCCGCTACTGGGCCGTGCTCGGCTTCCAGGTGGTTCTTGTGTTCCTCATCTTCAGCGCCGTCTTCGGCCTCGCGGTGCAGGCTGCGACCATCGCCCAGATCATCGCCACGCTCGGCCTGCTCGCAGTCTCCGGCGGCTTCTTCTTCTTCATGGTCAAGGCGATGGCACAGATCCAGATGCCCCAGCGCCTTCCCCGGGATTGACCTTTCTATAGGCTCAGGCGCGATGGCCGATTCCTTCGACTCGATCGTCATCGGCGGGGGCCCTGGTGGCTACGTCGCCGCGATCCGCGCGGCCCAGCTGGGCCGCAAGACGGCGGTGGTCGAGCGCGACAAGGCGGGCGGGCGCTGCCTCAACTACGCCTGCATCCCGGCCAAGACGGTCCTGCACACGGCGGAGCTATACGACCAGGCTCGAAACAGCGCCGACCTCGGGCTGACCGTGAAGGGCGCCTCGATCGACTGGGACGCGCTCGGCAGGCGCCGCGCCGCCGTCTCGGAATCGCTCTCCGGCGGGGTCAAGATGCTCTGGGACAAGAACAAGGTGACGATGATCGAGGGCGAGGGCTCGCTCACCGCGGAGGGCAACGTCAAGGTCGGCGACACTGTGTATGAGGCGGGCGCGGTAGTGCTTGCCACCGGCTCGGTCTCACTGCCGATCCCCGGCGTGCAGTTCGGCGACCGCGTCCTTGACACCTGGGGCGCCTGGTCGCTGCCCGAGCTGCCGAAGAAGATCGCCGTGGTCGGCGGCGGCGCCTCGGGCTGTGAGATCGCCTCCGCCTACGGTCGCTTCGGCGCCGAGGTGTTGCTGATCGAGATGCTCGATCAGATCCTCCCCGCCGAGGACCGCGACGTTGTCCGCGTCGTCGAGCGCGCCTTCAAGAAACAGAACATCACGATCTCCACCGGCGCGCCGGTCGAGAACGTCGAGGCCGGCAAGAGCTCGGTCAAGCTCACCTACGGCGGCTCCTCGGCGGAGGTCGACTACCTCTTGATCGCCGGCGGCCGCGCGCCGGACACCGAGGGGCTGGGCCTCGCCGAGGCGGGAGTCGAGCTGGAGGAGAGCGGCAAGGTCAAGGTCGACCGCTACCAGCGCACCTCTAACCCCAAGGTCTACGCGATCGGCGACCTGGTCAATGCCAAGGCGCTCGCCCACAAGGCCTCCGAGGAGGGCGTCGTCGCGGTCGAGCATGCCGCGGGCGCGCCGACCCACCCGGTCGACCAGAACCTCATCGCCGGGGCAACCTTCTGCCAGCCTCAGGTGGCCAGCGTCGGGCTGACCGAGGCGGCGGCCAAGGAGGCAGGGTACGAGATCAAGGTCGGCAAGCTCAAACTGGGCGGGGTCGGCGCCGCGACCGTCTATGACGACAAAGACGGCCTTGTCAAGCTCGTCGTCGACGCCACCTACGGCGAGATCCTCGGCGCCCACATCGTCGGCAATCGCGCCTGCGACATGGTCGCCGAGCTGGTCGCGACTATGGCCCTGGAGGGCGGCTACCAGGAGCTGGCGCGGATCGTCCACCCCCACCCGACGATCTCCGAGGCGATCCTCGACGCCGCCCGCGACGTCGACGGCTGGGCGATCCACGCTTGAGCGGCCGCTGGCGCTAGCGCTGCTCAACCGATCCGATACCGAGATTGAGGCAACCTTGAGCAGGTGCGATCCGGCGGCCGGCCGGGTTGACGCGATCGGCGCCAGGCCGGCCAAGCGAGAGTAGGGAACCGGTCCGCGAGCGAGGCGCTCAAGGTTCCCCAGCGCTAGCGAATCTCGACCGTGATCGACACCTGATCACCCTTCACGTCTCATAGAGTCGTGGTGTGGCAGAGCTTCGCCCCACCTTCTACTTCGACCTCGGCAGCCCCTACGCCTACCTCACCGCGGAGCGGATCAGCGGGCTCTTCACGGAGGCGGGGCTGGAGCAGCCGGAGTGGCAGCCGGTCCTGCTCGGCGGCCTGTTCAAGCGCTTCGAGCGCGACTCGTGGGCGAACGGGCCCGGGCGCCAGGGAGGGATCGCGGAGATCGAAAGGCGCGCCTCTGCCTATGGCCTGCCGCCGCTGTCCTGGCCCGACCCCTGGCCCGGCAACACTCTGTTCGCGATGCGGGTCGCGACCTTCGCCAAGCAGACCGGCCGCACCGTCTCCTTCTCCCTCGCAGCCTTCCGCCAGGCCTTCGCCGCCGGTCGCGACCTCTCCGACCCCGACAACGTGCTGATCGCCGCCGCCGCCTGCGAGCTTCACCCCAAGGCGCTGCTCAAAGCCGTGCAGACCGCCGTCGTCAAGGACTCCCTGCGCGAGGCGACCGACCGCGCCGCCGAGCAGGGAGTGCGAGGGGTCCCTTCCCTGGCCGTCGGCGAGGAGGTGTTCTGGGGCGATGACCGAGTCGAGGAAGCGCTCGAAGCGGCAAGCTAAGGTCAGTCCGAATGGCTGACCTCCCCGACGCCGCCACCTGTTACGAGCTGCTCGCCCGAATGGCGCTGATCCGCCGCTTCGAGGAGGAGGCGGGGCGCCAGTATCAGCGCGCCAAGGCAGGGGGCTTCCTGCACCTGGCGATCGGCGAGGAGGCGACGATCGTCGGCACCGCCTCGGTGATGCGTGAGCAGGACTACCTGATTGGCAGCTACCGCACCCACGGCCACGCGATCGCCCGCGGCACCGAGCCGAAGCGGGTTATGGCGGAGCTGTTCGGGCGGATCGATGGGACCAGCGGCGGCCGCGGCGGCTCGATGCACATCTTCGACCGCACCAACCGCTTCATGGGCGGCTACGGGATCGTCGGCGGCAACCTGCCGATCGCCGCCGGCCTCGCCCTCTCCTCGGAGTACAAGGGCGAGGACGCGGTCACCGTCTGCATGTTCGGCGACGGCGCCTCCAACGCCGGAAACTTCGGCGAGACGATGAACCTGGCGGCGCTCTGGAGCCTGCCCGTCCTCTTCATGGTCGAGAACAACCTCTACGGGATGGGGACCTCGGTCGAGCGCCATTCCGCCCAGACCGACCTCTCCAAGAAGGCTGAGGGCTACGGCATCCCCGGCAAGCGGGTCGACGGGATGGACGTGATCGCGGTTCGCGAGAGCGTCGCCGAGGGGATCCGGCTCGCCCGCGAGGAGCGCCGCCCGACGATCCTTGAGGCCTTCACCTACCGCTATCGCGGCCACTCCGCCGCCGACCCTGAGGTCTACCGCCAGCGCGAGGAGGTCGAGGAGTGGCGCGAGAAAGACCCGATCGAGACCTTCGCGCGGCGCTGCGTGGGGGCGGGAGTACTTGGGGAGCGCGAGGTGGAGGAGGCGCGCGAGAAGGCCGATCAGGAGGTGAAGGCGGCTGTCGAGTTCGCCGATATCTCCCCCGAACCTCCGCTTGACACTCTTTATGAGCACCTCTACGTGCTCGACAGCGACAGCGGCTGGTACGCCGTCGATGAGCGCAGCCCGCAACCGCACCGCGGGGAGCGTGAGGACCGAATGCCCGACACCGCGCGCGAGCTGGCAGAGGCGGGCGCCGCCTACGCCGGGCAGCCCGACGGGCCGCGCCCCAACCCTGCCGAGCAAGGCGATGCCCAGGAGGGCGTCGAGCCGGAGATCGCCGAGGAGGTCGAGGACTGATGGCGACAATTCGTATGCGCGAGGCCCTGCGCGACGCGATGGCCGAGGAGATGCGCCGCGATGAGGCCGTCTTCGTGATGGGCGAGGACGTCGGCGTCTTCCAGGGGGCGTTCAAGGTGACCGAAGGGCTGCTAGAGGAGTTCGGAGAGCGGCGCGTACGCGACACGCCGATCTCCGAGAACACGATCGTCGGCACCGGGATCGGCGCGGCGATGGCCGGGCTGCGGCCGATCGTCGAGCTGATGACGGTCAACTTCTCGCTGCTGGCGCTCGACCAGATCGTCAATCACGCCGCCGCGATCCCCTACATGTTCAACGGCCAGGCGCGGGTGCCGATGGTGATCCGGATGCCAGGCGGCGGCGGGCACCAGCTCGGCCCCACCCACTCCCACAGTCTCGAGGCCCTCTACCTGCAGGTCCCAGGGCTGTTGGTCGCCTGCCCCTCGACGCCGGCCGACGGCAAGGCCCTGCTGAAGGCGGCGATCCGCGACGACAACCCGGTCGTCTTCATCGAGCACGAGTCGCTCTACGGGACGCGGGGCGAGGTCGCCGAGGGCGAGCGAGGAGGTGCTGCGCTTCGGCGAGGCGGCGGTGCGCCGGGAGGGCGGCGACGTGACGATCGTCGGGGTGCTGAAGATGGCGCAGGTGGCAGAGCGGGCGGCGACCCAGCTCTCCCACGAGCACGGCGTCGAGGCCGAGGTGATCGATCCGCGAACCCTGCGTCCTCTCGACCTCGACACGATCCTCGCCTCGGTGCGCAAGACGAACCGGGCGGTGATCGTCGAGGAGGGATGGCCGCACGGCGGCGTCGGCGCCAACCTCTCGACCCTGATCACCGAGCAGGCATTCGACTACCTCGACGCGCCGGTGCAGCGGGTCACCGGGGCGGACGTGCACATGCCGTACTCCAAGCGACTGGAGCAGGCCGCCATCCCGCACGAGGAGCACGTGGTGAAGGCGGCGCTTGCGGCGCTGGAGGGGTCCATCTGATGCCCGATATCGTCATGCCGAGGCTCTCGGACTCGATGGAGGAGGGGACGATCCTGCAGTGGTTAAAGCAGGTGGGCGACGAGGTCAGCGTCGGGGAAGAGCTGGTGGAGATCGAGACCGACAAGGCGAACATGGCCTACGAGAGCGACGTGGCGGGGACGCTGCTCGAAATCGTCGCCGAGGAGGGGGAGACCTTGCCGATCGGGAGCACGATCGCCCGGGTTGGCGGGGCTGGGGAGCCGTCCAAGAAGGGAAGGAAGAAGCAGAAGGCCGCGGCGGCTGAAGCGCCTGCCGTTGCCGAGGCTGCCGGCGCTGCGAGCCCCTCCCAGCATCGCCGATGGACGGGCGAAGGCGTCTCCTCTGGCTCGGCGCATGGCCAAGGAGAGGGGGCTGGACCTCTCCCAGCTCCGGGGGTCCGGGCCCGGGGGGCGGATCGTGAAGGCCGACGTCGAGGGGGCCGGTGGCCCCCCGCCCGCGGCCCCTGCACCGCTCAGCTGCCGCCGGCTCGGGGGGCCCTGAGACCGCGAAGGGGAAGACGACCTTCCAGGACCTGAGCAAGCTCCAGTCGACGATCGCTCGAAGGATGGCGGAGTCCAAGGCGACCGCGCCGCACTTCTACCTGACCGCCGAGATCGACATGAGCCGGGCGGTCCAGGCGCGGGGGCGGATCAAGGCGGCGGCGGGAGAGGGCGATGTGGCGCCCTCCTTCAACGACATGGTGGTCAAGGCATGCGCGATCGCCCTGCGCGAGCACCCGCGCGCCAACGGCGCCTACCGCGACGGGCGCTTCGAGCTGTACTCGCGGGTCAACGTCGGGGTCGCGGTCGCCGGCAGCCGACGCCCTCGTCGTCCCCACCGTCTTTGACGCCGACCGCAAGGGCCTGCGCCAGATCGCCTCAGAGTCGCGCGCCCTGGCGCAGCGCGTCCGCGACGCCCAGATCACCCCGCCCGAGCTCTCCGGCGCCACCTTCACCGTCTCAAACCTCGGCATGTACGGGATCGACAGCTTCGCGGCGGTGATCAACCCACCGCAGGCCGCGATCCTCGCGGTCGGCGCGATCAGCGAGCGCCCGGCGGTTCGCGACGGCGAGCTGGTCGTGGCCCACCTGATGTCAGCCACCCTCGCCTGCGATCACCGCATCCTCTACGGGGCCGAGGGAGCGGAGTTCCTCGGGCGCATCCGCTCCCTTCTCGAAGAGCCGCTTTCCCTAGCCCTTTGAGCAGGTTTCCTTTTCGCCGGTCATCGCACCCAGGGCGCTGGCGAAGGAGAAGTTGGCCGAGACCCGGATGACGCCCGAGTGCGCGGCGCGGACCTGGGTCCACTCGCCCCGGCGCAGGATGCAGCCGGCGCCGCGTTCGATCGACCAGTAGGGGGTAAAGCTGACCCGGACCAGGAATTCGCCGGGTCGGGTCACGTCCAGGCCAAAGCTCTGGCGCCCGACCCAGAGGGTTCGCGCCCCGCTCGACCCCAGCGCCTCGACCATCGGATCGGGGTTTCGAACCGCGTAGACGCGCCAATTCGCCGAGTGCCAGCGCGGCGCCAGGTAGTGCGGGCTGCTCAGGATCAGCTGCCGCTCCGCCAGCGAGGAGTAGTCGAGCGGGGCGTTGGGCAGCGCCACGTAGGAGACCGCGTTGCGGCGCAGCCATTCGCCGTAGGAGCGGCTGGTGAGCGCGCCTTCGTCGTAGAAGATGTCGTCCCGCGTGGTGTCGAGCTGGCGCAGCCAGCCGCGCGCCAAGTCGAACTCGGGCGCCAGGTATACCGACTCCCAGTGGTCGGCGGTCGGCGGGACCTCGATCCGCGCGCCCTGGGCGCCATGGTCGCGCAACCACCTCGACACCGGGTGAAAGTAGGCGGGCGCGGTCGAGGGGTCGCCGACGCTGCGGGCGATCTGGCTGACGCTTGCCGTCACCTGCCAGTAGAGGCCGCCGGCCATGACCGCCGCCAGCGCCCAGGCCGAGACGCGCGGTCGGCGGGCGAGCAACGCCGCGGCCAGCACCGGCCCGCCGAAAAGGGCGCCCAGCCGCACCGCGTTGCCGCCGACCGGGTTCGGCGCCAGCCACAGCAGCGTCGAGGCCAGCACATAGCCGACGAGGACCCAGCGGAGCTGGCGCTCCTCGCGGGCCAGCCCCCGGGTCACGTAGAGCGCCCCCCCACACCACAGCGGGATCGCCACATAGGAGGAGAAGGCAAAAGGGAACTGGCCCGGTTCGGGAAAGGCCAGGTTGGGGAGGACGATCAGGATGAGGGCAACGCCGGCGACCCAGAGCGCGATCCGGTTGACCGGGCGGCCCCGCTCCAGCGAGCCGGCGAGGACGACTCCCGCCAGGAAGACCGCGGCGACCGGGCTGGCCAATGCGCAACCCGCGCCGGCGACGAGCGCCGAGCGTCGAGCGGCCCACCTGCAGGTAGCGCAAAGCGGCGAGCCCGAATGCCACCCCCAGCGCGAAGGTGAGCTGGCCATCGGCGAGCAGCGTCACAACCCCGGCCGCGAACCAGAGCGTCGCCCAGCGCGCCGCCGCCCCCCAGCGGTCGCGCACCAGGCGGTCGAAGAAGTAGGCGGAGACGACGACCGCAACCGCTCCCACCACCTGGGGGCCCAGCACCGATGCCAGCGGCGGGAAGAGGACGCTGTAGGTGAGCAGGTAGTGACCGGCGTACCAGCTGCTGTTCCAGATCGCCAGTCCCGCACGCTGAAACAGCTCGGTGCGGAAGACCTGCGCGGCGAGGTCGCCAACCTGGGGGTTCCAGGCCAGCATCACGGCGGCGAGCACCGTGCTGAGCGCCACCGCTGGGAGCCATTCGGGTCGGAGAGCCTTGGACTGGGCCATGGGAGGTGCCGCAAGGATAGAGCGGCGCCGTGCAACGATTTCAAGAATGAGCGCGGAAGTCCTGGTAGTGCGCTGCGGCATCGTCCCCTACGAGGAGGCGCGCGTCGCCCAGCGGTGGCTGAGTGCGGCGCGACAGGAAGGCGCGATCCCGGACGTGCTGCTGCTGCTCGAGCATCCGCCCGTCTACACCCGCGGCCGCCGCTCGAGCGCCGAGGAGCTGCCGATGGCAACCGAGTGGTACAGGATGCAGGGAATCGAAGTCCGCGACACCGACCGCGGCGGCCGCGTCACCTATCACGGCCCGGGCCAGCTCGTCGCCTACCCGATCGTCTCGCTGAAGCCCTACGGCGATGACGTCCACGAGCACGTGCGGCGGCTGGAGCGGGTGGCGATCTCCGCGCTGGCCGAGCACGGCGTCGAGGCTGCGACGATCGAGGGCCTGACCGGCGTCTGGACACGCGGCGCGGCGCCCGGCTCGGCGGCGGGGCCACAGGAGGCCCGCAAGATCGCCTCAATCGGGGTCCATGTCAGCCGCGGCGTCACCACCCATGGCCTGGCGATCAACGTCAACAACGACCTGCAGCCGTTCGAGTGGATCGTTCCCTGCGGGATCGATGGCTGCCAGGTGACGTCTTTGGGCCGCGAGCTGGGCGCCGAGCAGGATCTCGACGCCTTTGCCGATACGGTCGCCGCCGGCTTTGGGAAGACCTACGAGCGCATCCCGACCGCGACAGACCCAGTTGCCCTGGGACTCGACAGCGCTAGGCTCGGGGTCGCATGACCGAGACCACCGCGACGGCGGCCGAGCGCAGCCACGTCACCCGCTCCCGCGCCAAGCCGGGCGGGACAGCGGCGGTGGCCGACGGCGCCATCCCCCTCCACCGCGCCCGCAAGCCGCCGTGGCTGAAGGTCCCCGCCCCGGGCGGGCCCACCTACCGCCGACTCAAGGCGGAGATCGGCGAGGGGGGCCTGCACACCGTCTGCGAGGAGGCCAACTGCCCCAACGTCGGGGAGTGCTGGGAGCGCGGCACGGCGACCTTCATGATCCTCGGCGACATCTGCACGCGGCGCTGCGGCTTTTGCAACGTGAAGACCGGGGTGCCGAGCTGGAACGACCCTCTGGAGCCGCTGCGAGTCGCGAATCAGGTGAAGAGGATGGGGCTGCGCCACGCCGTTGTCACCTCGGTCGATCGCGACGATCTGCCCGACTACGGCGCCAGCGCCTTCGTCGGCGTGATCCGCTCGATCAGGTTGATGGCCCCCGGCTGCAAGGTCGAGGTCCTCACCCCGGACTTTCGCGGCCAGGAGATGCCGCTCGCCAAGGTGATCCACGAGCGTCCCGACGTCTTTAACCACAACGTCGAGACGGTGCCGCGCCTCTACCCGAAGGCGCGCCGCGGCTCCCAGTTCATGCGCTCGGCCCGGGTGTTGAGGCTGGCGAAGGAGATGGGCGGCGAGAAGATCCTCACCAAGTCGGGGCTGATGGTCGGCCTCGGCGAGTCCTTCGAGGAGATGGTCGAGGCGTTCGCCATCTTGCGCGAGCATCGCGTTCAGATCCTCACCGTCGGCCAGTACCTGCGCCCTACCGAGGACCACCTGCCGATCGAGCGCTACTGGCACCCGGAGGAGTTCGCCGCCCTCGAGCGCGCCGCCTATGAGATCGGCTTCGAGTCGGTTGCCGCCGGCCCCCTGGTTCGCAGCAGCTACCACGCCGACCAGAATCTGCCCGAGCGGGCGCTGGCGAGTTAGTTCATCAGTGGAGCCAGCCGGGATCGAACCGGCGACCTCCGCCTTGCAAAAGCGGAAAATCAGTCGCAGCTATGGCTAGATAGGCACAAATTGGCTTGTTATAGCGGAGTAATCCTCAGGCAGGGGAAGTTTTGTTTGGTACCCATTCTGGTACCCACGCCTCTGCGGCTGCTAGATTCTCCCGATGCCGCCAAGCTTGCCGACGGGGTTCCTGGTCGTCAGAGAACATGGCGGCCGAGTCTACTTCGAGGGCAAGTGGCGCAGCTCGGAGGGTGCCCAGCGCAAGAAGCGGCTGGGCGGCGCCTGGCTTCAGCAAGACCCTTCGGGGGCTTGGGTCAAGAAGAGCGGGTCGGGTCAAGGACGGCTACCTGGACGAGCGGCGGGCGCACATCAAGCTGGCCGGCATCATCGAGGCTGACGAGGAAGAGCTGCTCAGGGCGCACCTGGGAATCGTGAGCTGGTCTTCGAGGACGCAGCAGCTGCTTGGCTCGATCACCTCCAGCACGAGAGGCGGGTGAAGCCGTCAACCCTGAGGGAGTATCGGATCCTGCTCGCAGACCCACGTGCGGCTCGGAAGGCTCGCGCCCCGAAGAGCAAGAGAGGTGGTCGGGTGATGCGGGCATTCGGGGGGAAGCGGCTCTGCGACATCAGCGCGCAAGACATCCGGCGCTTTCTCTCGACGCCTCGATCACGAGGAAATGAGCGCCGGCACCGTGAATAAGCATCGTCAGCTGCTCCATGCGCTGTTCGAGTTCGCCAAGAGCTCGGATACCTTCGGCCTGAAGGAGAACCCGGTTTCCTCGACCGAGCGGCGACCCGAATCAGGCACGGCCCCACTCGACGTGTTCGAGCCGAAGGAGGTCGAAATGATCGCCCGGGCTGCGCGAGAAGGTCTACATCGGAAGCGGTCGGAGCACGACTACTCGGTGGATACCCGCGCTGAGCAGCGGCGCATGGACGAGCAAGACGGCGACCTATTCGTGATTGCGGCGTTCACCGGCCTGCGGCTCGGTGAGCTATTGGCGCTTCAATGGCACGATCTCGACCTCGATGGTGCGTTGCTGACAGTGGCGCGTGCGGTGAGCGCCGGCGTAGAGGTGGATTCGACGAAGTCAAGGCAGTTTCGGACGGTCCCTTTGGCGGAGCAGGCGGTGGAAGCACTCAAGCGACTATCGAGTCGCGAACACTTCACCGGGCGCGGGGACTACGTCTTCTGTCGGGCGGACGGCGGTCCATTGGATAGATCAACGGTGCGCAAGCGCTTTATGGCGGCACAGGACGCTGACTAGCGTTCGCAGACGCCGCTTCCACGATCTCAGACACAGCTTCGGCTCTCTCGCTGTGCGCCACTTCGATGCGGTACAGGTCCAGTCTCTGCTTGGACACTCGAGCTTGCAAACTACGGAACGGTACCTGCACACCCGTCCGCGCAAAGACGACGCTGCCAAGCTGACCAGCGCGTTCAGCTAGCGGAAGCGGCGTGAAGTCGAAGAGGTCGCCGATGTGGGCGTCAAGGCGGGAGCGCAGCGCGTACCAGCGACGGCCGATCTTGCAGGCAGGGATCACCCCACGCCGCATGTAGTCGAGGGCGGTCGAGCGCTTGATCTGGAGGATCTCGGCGACGTCGTTCGCCGTGAGCAGATCATCGCGTGTGAACGAGGGCGCGTGATCGAGCTGAGGTTCGAGTGCCCGGACCGGCCCGATGGCGCGGGCCAGGTGCGCCCGGCTGGCGGCAAGCGCCGCAGGCGGTCGACTGCGTTGCACGGTGCGCATATCCCTATGACGCACGAGAGCGCCTCTCGGTCCCACTGCGGGCGCTGAATTTCGCGTCCGGATCGGGATCGTCGCGAGGCCTCTCATCGCCGACGCCCTCTCCCCGCTCCACCTGGCGGCGTCGCAGCGCCTCGACCGCAGTCCGGTACTCAAAGCGCCAGGGGGCCTTCGGCCCCTCGCCGATCCGCAGCCCGCCGAGCAGCTCCCGGTGGCGGTAGACCCAGGGGCGCTCGACCCGCAGGCGGCGGGCCAGCTCGCCGGCGCTGAGCAGCTCGGGCTCGCCCTGTGGCTCGCGCTGTTGGAGCAGCTGCGCCACCCGGACGGAGACCCGCTCGACGGCCTGCGGGGAGAGGTCGACCGCGACCCGATGCGGCGCCGCCCCTCGCCCGCGCCCTCGGGGCGGGCAGGGGTCTCGTCGTGCCCTGGTCGGAATCGTGCTCAGCGCGCGCATCTCGAGCTCCTCTTCCGCGGCCCGCTGCGCCGCCAGGAAGCGGCAACCTCGATGGGCTCCCACCCCGCGGTCAGCTGTCTTCCTGCTGCGCTTCGAGCTCGTCGATGCGGTGCTCGGTCCAGGGATGGGAGGTATCGCCGAAGTCCTTGAACGGAGTCGGCAGATCCCCGGCGAGGGCGTGGGTGTCGAGGTAGCCGGCAAGCGCCGGCCCCTGCCCGAGCTTGGCCGCGTAGGAGTCGGCGACCGCCTCGCGGCGGCGCCAGTAGATCGCCCAGGGCGTCCGCACCAGCGCCATCGCCGGCCCGCCCGCTGGCCAGGAAGGCGATCAGGCGGAAGGGAAACTCCATCGGTTCGCGCGGTGGCGTCGTCATCCGGTGAACCGCCGCCGTGACGCGGGCATCGCTTGTGTTGAGGTGCCCGAGCTCGTGGGCGAGGACGGCCGGGAAGGAGGGGCTCTCCAGCATGGCGCGGGTGAGCATCAGGGTGTCGGCGTAGGCGCAGGCGTTGGGTTGTGGGTCCTCGACGACGAACCAGCGGTGCGGCGGGCGCAGCTGCGGGTCGGCGCCCCTCAGCTGCTCGAAGGCGGCCTCGAAGACCGCTCGCTCGCGCTCCGATGGGCGCCGCCCGCCCGATTGCTGCTGAAACCACCAGCCGCCCAAGGGCAGGACGAGGGTGGCGAGGGAGAGCGCCAGCGGCCCGAAGCCCGACGACGACCGAGGGGACGTTGACCGGCAGATCCCAGCCGGTGATCAGTTCGAGGATCGCCAGCACCAGCACGGCGGCGACGATAGCGAGACGGGCCGCGCAGAACCACTGAAGGCCCAGGTCGCCACATAGAGGAGGCACCCAACCGGGGTTGAGATCCCCGGGCCGGATCAGGTACCTGCTCACCTTGGCGTCCACCTGTACCCAAGACGCGCGAGAGCGCCTTTCGATACCCCTGTCTTGGGCCTTGAATCTCTCCCCTGGAGTGAGGCCCCCTTGCCTTGCGTCCAGACACGACCATCACTCCTCCAGGCTCCACTTGCCGGCGGAGTTGCGAAACCGGCCGGCCTGGCGGCCGCGCTTTAGGTGGGCGGCGACGTTGGTCGGCGCCGCGCCGAGGCCCTCCGCCACCTCGCTGTAGGTGGAGTCGGGGTGATCGGCGAGATAGGCGGCGACGTCGTCCTGGGAGAAGCGCCGCGGCAGGTCGCGATCGAGCGCCGCCCTGGCCGCGAGGAGGCGGGCGCGCTCATTGTCGAGGTCGGCGATCTCGCGGTCGATCTGGGCTCTGATTCCGCGGCTGCGTTTCGGTGGCATCGCGGTCTCCATCCTGACTTCTATTGACTTAGGCCCATCATGATATAAAGTCAAGCAAATGTCAAGAGCCATCTCAAAACGATCCTTGGGGCCCTCCCACCAGCAGATGGAGCCGCCGTTTGAGCGGGGCCCCTCGCTGCTATGGAAGCTCGCCGGCCTCTTCGCGCTGGCCTTCTTCGCTCACAGCATCGTCGACCCCAGGGGCCCCAACCCGATCGGCTGGTGCCTCAAGGCGCTCGTCCTCGGCTGGCTCGCGTGGTTGGCTGCTGATCGCGGTCGCCGATGGGCGGATCCCGGTCGGCTGGCTCTGGTCCTTGTTGAAGAGGACGGCGGCCGCGGCGGAGCCGGCGATTGCCGGGGGCGAAGCGAAGACGCCGGGCGAAGCGGTGCGGGCCGAGGTCGCCCGGCTGGGCGGCGGCGCCTATCTCGGCGTCGGGCGGAGTGGCAGCTGGGTCCTCGCGGACCCCGAGAGCGCGGTGATGGTCCTCGGCCCGCCGCGCTCGGGGAAGACGAGCGCGGTGATGATCCCCGCGGTCATGGGAGCCTCGGGGGCGGTGGTCGCCACCTCGACCAAACCCGAGGTGATGCGGGCCACAGTCGCGGTGCGCTCGGAAGTCGGCCAGGCGTGGCTGTTCGATCCCGCGGCCTCAGAGCAACGGCTGCCGGATGGCGTGCGGCGGCTGTGCTGGTCGCCGGTGGCGGCGGCCAGCACCTGGGATGAAGCCCTGGTGATGGCGAGGGCGATGAGCGCCTGCACGCGTGCCGGCGCCGGCACGAGCAACGAGAGCCACTGGACCGAGCGCGCCGCCGCGCTGCTGGCGCCGCTGCTCTACGCCGCCAACCTCACCGATCGCCCGATCGCCGAGGTGCTGCGCTGGACGCTGCGCCAAGACCTCGCCCCGGCGCGGGCGGTGCTTCTCGACTGCGACTCCGAGATCGCCGCCGACGTGCTCGACGGCATCGAGCGGACCGACTCCCGCGAGCGATCCTCGATCTTCTCCGCGACCGCCGGCGTCCTTGCCGCCTATAACGCCGACGCCGTCAGGGCGAGCGCCGCCCAACCCAACTTCGATCCGGTCCGCTTCGCGGGGCTCGGCGGACACGATCTACATCACCGCTCCGGAGCATCGCCAGGCGCTCTGCGCGCCGCTGATCGTCGGCCTGCTTGGAGCAGATCCGCCACGCGGTCTATGAGCGGGTAGCAGATGAGGCCACGCGACGGGCCGGTGATGCTGTGGGCGCTGGATGAGGTCGCCAACATCGCGCCGATCCACGACCTGCCGGCGCTCGTCTCCCAGGCGGGAGGACAGCGGTTGCAGGTGATGGTCGGGCTTCAGGACTTAAGCCAGGCGCGGAGCCGCTGGGGGGCTGAGGCGGCCGAGGGCTTCATGAGCCTCTTTCAGACCAAGGCGGTGCTTTCGGGGATCGGCGACAGCCGCACCCTGGAGAGCATCTCGCTGGCGCTCGGCGAATACGACCGCAAGGTGGTCTCCTCGACGCTGGGAACCAGCGAGAGCGATGAGTGGTTCAGCCCCCACCACTACAACGAATCGGTCAGCTACCAGACCCAGAGGCAGCGGGTGCTGACGCCGGGGGAGATCGCGAAGTTGCCGCCCGGACAGGGGCTCTTGCTGCGGGGCACGGACTGGGGGCTGATCGGGTTGACGCGGTGGTTTGAGCGGGAGCCGTGGAGGTCGGCAGCTGGCAATGCCGAACGTTGCCCGGTGACGTGAGACCCGACTCGCTAGTTATCACACGGAAGCGGCAATATTCCTGGCCGTATTGAGGCGAGGAGTGTGGTTGGCGTTCCTTGTGGGTTGTCGCTCCTTGCAGCCGGCGCGCGCGTCGCGGCCTGCGAGCACGCTGGATGACCGTTCGCGAACGTGCTACTCGTGTGGCGATCATGGCCACAATTCGGGAGCTCGAACGAGGAGTATGGCTGGAAGACTCGGTGCCCACCGAGATTCGCCACGACGTTGAGAACGCTGTGCCACTTGCTCAGCACTTGCGTTGCTGACCTCGTCGTCACACTGTCAATGTTCGAACAAGCTCAGCTCTCTGACCACGCGCGGTTTCAGGAGAACGCGGATGCCCGCCGAGAAAAGTGGGAGCGCGACGCTGAGCGAACGCGCGAGATCGAGGTCGCCCTTGAAACTGCGGCTGGCGTTCATGGGGCCACCCGGACTACTGGGAGCGGTCCTCGGAGATCCGCGAGCAAGCGCGACGCCAGATGCTACGCGAGCAGTGGGCGCGCGATGGTGGCCCCGAGCCCTATCAGCGGCGAGTCGTCTTCATCCACGCGCGTTCATTCGTCACCACGCTTGCCGTTCTTCAGCGCAGCCTGCTTGAGATCGGCAAGTACCCTTTCGAGTCTTCGGTGCGAAGCGCCATCCAGCGCGCTTGCGACAACTTTGCGTCCGCGGTTCCCGGTCTCAAGGGCGTTCGCGACTCCGTGGCTCACGTCGAGGAGCGCGTCCGCGGGGAGGCAAGGGGCGAAAAGATCACCGCCGCACCCATCATGAACAACATGATTCATGCCCCAGACGGCGGCGTCATCGTCACAGAGAGTCTCAACAACCAGCACTTCGGAGGCACGATCGAGGACGGCACGTACGCCGAGGTCGAGGTCACGGACACAACGACCGAGATCGCCCGCGCAGCAGTACAGACAGTATTCGATGCCCTGCCCTGGCAGGCCGGCCACCGCCTCCATGAGCCGAGCTCCTGAGCCGAAGTAAGACCCCGCCGTGCTGCGG
The DNA here is from genome assembly GCA_963803755.1 of uncultured Solirubrobacterales bacterium. Classification (GTDB taxonomy): domain Bacteria; phylum Actinomycetota; class Thermoleophilia; order Solirubrobacterales; family 70-9; genus CAVUPF01. Next base: position 215,920 of record CAWDNP010000005.1, on the reverse strand, counting down.
CGTCTCCACCACCCGACTTCGTGCGCAATTGACCGGACCTCACTCATCGGTCCACCTGATCTAGCCCCAGCGCCGTCCACCGATTTCAGGGCGTCAGACCACAACGGCCTGTCCGCACCGCACCGCGACCGCCGGGTCAGACGAACTGAGGAGCCGGTAAGAGTCACAGCGACGGTGGCGCTTCTCCTTCGCGCGAAGGGACAGCACAGATTGGAGCACCGTGCTTGGCGAGTCACCGCTCCGCGTCCTGATGAGCCGCATTGCGTCCGCGTCAGAAAAAACGCAGCGTGGCCACGTTCTCCCGCTCCCCGGTGGAGTCCTCCCATGTAACAACGCACCGGGCCTGATCCGCCACGCCCATGTGCATGAGGAGCGTGTATGCGGCATCCGCATGCGGGGCCAGTACCTCCAGCTCGCCAGGATTGCCAAGTTGAAGCGGTAGGTTGTCGTCGTCAGAACCCTCGGCCTCGGAACGGTACCTCACCCTCCTCGCCGGTTCATCTCCGGTGTTCGAGAGCACGAGCTGCCAGAGACTTTCAGGCTTGACTCTCCCTTTGGCGTCAGTCCGAACGGTCTCGCTTCGTTCGACCCGCGGCCAAACCTCCGTGCCTTGTGGCGGAGTTGCGCGTTCGGTCGCCCCTTCGCCCGGGCCCGCCGTTGCCGCCACCTGCGCCTCAGCCCGGGTCCTCAACGCGGTGATGGCGGTGGTGAGGATCGTGTCAACCCGCTCACGGAGAGCCACGGCGTCCTCGTACTCGAGGATCAGCGACTTGGGCCGGATCTCATCTAGAAATGCCGTGAAACGACTCGCCTGATCAGCATCGAGATCGCCAGGCGGGATAGCACGGGTGCACCTGAGTACACCAACGTACGCCCCATGAGTGCTGGCCTCCTCGATCTCCTCAACGGTTCCGGACTCAGCTTCGCCAGTGGGAGATCCGGAACGATGCCAGAACAGCGCAACGAGAATGTCCGCGTCCACTACGAGCTGCTTGTTAAGTGACTCCTGCGGCCTGGTGCCGTGCTCGGCCGCCGAATGGTGGCTCCAGTGCGTCGGTACGACGGTTGCGCCCTGGGGTCGCCCATAGAGGACGTTCCACCGGGCTACGGCATCAAACGCTGCCCGAATGTCCTCCTCCGGAAGATCGCCCGGGGCAGAGATCAGCAGCTGGTACGCGGTCGCGCTGTAAGGCACCAAACCCAGCCTAGCCATTCGCGTAGTCGTTGCTCCCTTTGCGCGCAGGCGGGAGCCTGGGTCGGTGATCGTCAGACGCCTGACGGCAGCTCGCCCCAGCGTTGAACGAGAAGGTCGGAATGAGGATCGGGGCGCTCCTCAACGAGACCGACGCGATCACACAGTGCAAGGCTGCGCTGGTTGCGACGGTCGACCCGAGTAAAGGTGCGCGGATGCCGCCCCAAGGCGCGCATCTGCTTAAAGATCGCAAGAAGCATCAACTCGCCCAGCGAGACCGCCGGCCTCCTGGCAGCTGCACGAGAGTGCCACGGCCCGCCAAAGAAACAGCCACGACTTCGATATAGCCGACATCGGGCTCCAAAGTCGGCTCGATGTGATGGGCGCCGATGACGAGCAGGTTGTCGCCGTCGTCGGTGCCGAGCAGCATGCGACCGTCAAAGCGCGGCGGCGATGCCAGATAGCGCCGTGGCAGAGGACCGCGAGCCTGCTCCTCGACCGCTGCTTCCCAAGGCTCACCGGCGGAGCAGCGGAAAGCAGCAAGGGACTCTAGATCGCTCGCGGCCAGGGCCCTAATCCGGACCTCGGCTGACTTCACTTCACGTTGGGGATGCCGTCCGGAATCGCGATCGTGGGCCTGCCGGTCACGGCGAGCGCCTGCGGGTCCGCGTCGGCAAGCACCTGCCCCCAGGCCGTTCCATAGATGTCGACTGGGGTCGCGCCAGCCCGGGCTCCCGCCACAAGGGCAAGAGCGTCGGCTGCCTCATCCTCGCTCATCTCGGAGACGACTTGCTGTAGGCGCTCCTTGACCGTCACAACCACATTCTATCGGCCAACCCCGCCACCCGCTTCAGCCTGACGAGCAGTTCGACTGGCGAAACCCGCGTCGGGCTCGACGCAGACATCGTGTCCCTCTGATTGTGGTCTGATCGTTGTGTTGGGGGTCGCCAGAAGTCAGTGCAGAGCTTCCGCTTTGGTCCGGAGCGATAGTGCCGGCCGCCTGACTCCAGAGCCGCAACTCCGAAAAAGCGGGGGTAGATCACTCCCTTCCGAAAGCCCAGACCGCACCCGCCACGCCTCGGCCAGCGCTGCGACCACGCCCGGCCGGCCGCTGCGCGATCATCGGCTCGATTCCTGTCATCGGATTGCCTGGTGCGGTAGAGTGCGCGCGTCGGAGGGCTAAAGTTGGTTCATGTGCCCACCAGGGGATGTGGCATTGCCAAGCGAGATCGATCGGAGCCACGGAACGGTTGTTGCGGCGGAGGAGTGAGTGTCTCGTGAAGATCCCGGCGCGCACGGGAGCGGAAACCTGCGGCGTCCCGTCAAGAACAAGGTCAAGCCCATGAAGAAAGGGCTGCTGGCTGGCTCCGGTTCGTCGTCTACTAGGCGCCGCAGCGTTCACAGCAAACTCTAAGCTTCTCCGCAGGCTTCGCCGATGCAAAGAGCCCGCATAGTGACCCCCGAAACGGACGAGAACGTTTGGCCTCCGCCCCCGCAGCGGTCAGACCGCGATCGTAATTGGCTCGCCTACCCAAAAAGGGCGTTTCATCTGCTGCGACTCAGGCCACTAGGCGTTGGCTTTATTGCCCTGCTCACTTTCTGTCTTGCTGCAAGCGACTGGTCGCGCCACCGTCTACTGAACGACTACTGGTACTACCATCCTGTTTTTGCATCCGGCGCAATAGCGCTTTACTTCGCGGCACTCGCTGCTGTGGTAGTCCGTACTTGGAACGCGGACCTCGATCTTGAGAGGTACCGACGCGTCCGAAACATCGGGTACAAGACCCTAATCCAGAGCATGAACGAGTGGCGCGACATGCTTGTGATGGCTGTCAATGGTCAGTTTCCCGTGGACCCCCCACCTCGTAGCGGTGCCCAGGCTCGACGAGAAATTACCTGGGCGCTCCACCGCGGGGGCTTCGCCATCACCGATCTGGCAAGAGGCGTCGACCGCGATCGACTGGACTCGCTTCTGCAATGCGAGCAGTGGGCGACGGCTGCCTATCGCCTGATCTATAATCTCAAGCTGGACGCGCGCGAAGCCCTCGCTCATTGGTCGGCGCTCGTCCTCTCATCACCGGCGATCTCGCGAGACATCGCACCGGTCGGAGTTCTGATCGATGCGCTGGAGGATCTCCAGCGGCCGCTTCAGCCTGTGCATCGGCCCCGTGGAGCGGTGGACGACGAACAGCGTCGAGCTGCTGTGGTCCAACTATGGACCGAACTGTTGTTCTCAGCCGTGGTCATCGAGGAGTTCTTGGTCGCGAGATTCCGTGAGGTCGGGACGTGGAGGTCCGCAGCCCGCGTTTATGTTCCTAGCCCACGCCAAGAGTGGTTGTCACGACATAAGGCGGGCGATCCGGCCGTTCTCAAGGTTGCCGGGCAGGCCCTTGACGTGGCTCGAGCAGCGGTCAGAGACCAGTACCCACAGAGCTTTGACACCATAAACATGGAGAAGCGCGGCGGTGAGCCTGGACAGCAGCCGCTGACGTCTCCCGACAACGATTCCGCTTAGGACCGCGCCTTACAGAGCTACGTAGCATCGAGCAGGACGATGAAGCAAACACATCACAAGCACACGTCCTCAACCAGGTGGAAACATGCACCTCTCATGCGACGAGTGGGTCTGACTGAAGTCTCCCTTACGGCCCTCACCCTGCATGAAGCCATAACGGTCTAGCGTGAGGCTGCGAAGCATGCCAGAGCCGGAGACTCCGCGTGACGCTCCGCCGCCAAAGCTCCGCCGCACTTGGACCAACCAGCACGGCACACAGCGCATCACGCCACTCCGAACGTACCGCCCAAAAGCGGTCGATCATGTTGGGCGCATTGTCGCTGAAGCGGAGAACGCCGGGGTGACCGTCCGAGCGGTCGGTTCGGGGCATTCATGGTCGGATATCGCCCTCACGCCTGGCTACCTGGTCGAAACACATGCGCTCGACCGTGCGCTCCCAGTCGATTGCGCACGCGCCGAGGTCGACATCAGTCGACTTGTCCGGTCGGAGGCGGGGGTCCGCTTGGCTACTTTAGGGAAACGTTCTCAGAGAAGCGGCCTAGCGCTTGAAGGGATGGGTGGCGCAGGGCAGCAGACCTTGGCCGGTGTTCTAGCCACGTCTACGCACGGGTCGGGACTTGCTTATGGGCCTCTTTGCGACCAAGTTAGATCTATCGATCTGGTGGCCAGTGGCGGGAGAATTTACCGCATTGAGGCAACCCGCGACAACATCACCGATCCCGCTAAGTTCCGAGCGGTCCACCCGAACTGGGTACTCCAGCAGAATGACGAATGGTTCCAGGCGGCAAAGGTCGGACTGGGGTGCCTAGGCATAGTATACGCAGTCACACTAGTAGTACAGCCATTCTATTACCTCAATGAGCGGCGCCATACTGCTGGGTGGAGCGCGGTCTCACGACTGCTGGCGGAAGGCCGGCTACTACGCGAAAACGACCACGTCGAGATTTATGTGAACCCACACCGGCGTCGTGGCGACCATCTATGCCTGATCACATCGCGCAACCGTGCCACCGGCCCGGGTGTGAGCTGGGCAGAGAGACACAGACCGATCATTCCCGCGCTTCTTGGCACGTCGGCGTTGGCGACGTGGGCGACGACTGCAGCACTGGTCAAGCTCCAGCCGGAAATGACCCCATGGGTGCTCGATCATGCCCTGCAGGCATTGTGCGACTCACATTACGTAGACAAGTGGTACCGCGTTCTTAGCATCGGCCGTCTAAATCGGATCCCTGCCTACTCGATGGAGATTGGCGTTGCAATCGACTACGCTGGCGGCCACATCGAGGCGGTTGAAACTGTGCTGCACGTGGCGGCCCGTCATCGCCGGTTGGGCAACGTGTACTCATCATGTCCGATTGCGCTTCGCTTCGTGCGTCGGTCAAACGCGTTCCTGTCGATGATGAGCGGTCGTGACACGATGATGGTCGAGCTGATTCAGCTTGCGCACACCCCAGGCGGCGTCGAGCTATTGGCAGCCTACGAGGAGGCACTGTATGGCCTCGGTGGCAGACCCCACTGGGGTCAATACAATACCCTCAGCGGTGGCGGAGTCGAGCTTGAGCAAATGTATCCGGAGCTAAACAGATGGCTGGTGATTTACTCGGAGCTAAACTCAAGCGGCGTGTTCGACTCGCCGTTTGCGAAGCGTGTCGGACTCACTCGAACAGCAGTCTATTAGGTAGTAGGCTCTTTTGCCCCAGGCTCACGCTGACCACAACCCTTGTAGCGACATTGACATAACCTATCCTCCGGAGCATTGGTCCGAAGTCAGATCATCAGGGCGATGTCGCAGCGCCGCTTCACGGCTGAGGACCTTGATCGTCGGCGCCAGCGCCGCGGTCGCAGGCGAGCGAGGGATCGGGCTCGGCGAGGCCGGCAGCGTTGACGCCCTCGCTCGGCCCTGAGGCCAGCGAGGCGGGTGGCCGAAGCGACGGCACCGAGATCGACCGCTTCGAGTCGCTGCGGCCCGGACCCGGGGAGGCGGCGGTGCTCTCGCTGCTCGCCGTGCGGACGGATGGTTGCTGGAATGTTGTCTGCGGCTCGCTCCTCAGCCTGCCCGACGCGGCCGCGCGGGTCAGTTGGCGCGAGTGGAAACAGGCTCAGCCTCCCAGCCGCGGTCCACGCCAGCCCCCCGCGGGATTCGACTTCGGCGCTGAGTTCCACCGTGACCCGGTGGCGGGCTTGTGCGCGCATCGCGCTGTGGTCGAGCCGCAGGGCTGGGAGGCGCTCCTCAGGGCGATTATCTCTGGCTCGGTGCCGACCGATTTCGGCGAGTGTCGCCTAGCGGCACACGATTGGTCGCCCCTGGTCTTCCTCGGCAGCACTGGCCTGACCGACCAGCACTGTGTCTCGCACGGGGTGCGACGGCCGCTGCGGGCGATCTCGGCAGAGCTGCCAAGCCAAGACCTGCCAGCCATTGAGGCGACCTGGCAGCTGGACATTCCTTCTGACCTTGAGCCGGGGCCCGAGCTGGGGCGGATCTGGAAGGAGCGCACACTCTTCAACTGGCCCAAGGAGCTGCTCGGGATCGACTGGTGCCCGGATCCCAAAATCGAGCCACCGCGATCGTTCCTCGTTGGCCGCGCCGACACCAGGGCCTGGCTGGCCGACGTACACCCCGACTACGAGCACCAGGAGTTGAAGTTCTCGATCGGCTGGGATGCCGAGCGGATCGATTCGCTCTCCTGCTCGCTCGTATTTCGGGCCGAGGAGAGTCAGGAAATCGTCTCCGCAGCACGGCAGATTCGAATCTCCGACCTGCCCACGCACGACTGGCCGGCCGAGCGCATCGAGCCCCGCCACCAGGGTCCCACCGAGCGACTGCTGCAGGTCGCAATCCCACGGGGCGCACGGCGGGTCGACTTCGGGGCGATGCTGCTGGCCGCCGATGGCGGCCTGCTCGACGTCTTGCCGCTGGGGAACCGTTTTGAGCAGATCACGATGGAGATGAGCATTCAGGGAGGGCCAGGTCCTGCCTGGCGCTCGACGATCGGCGATCCCGACCCTCCACCCGGGCCAGCGGAGCACGACCGCGCCGTCCTCGATTCGGAGCGGATCAACGCCGCCGCGCGCCACGCCGCCGCCGAGCGCCGGATCTCCGACAGCGGTGAACTGGGTACCTACCTGCGCCATCGGTTCTCGGCGCGGAGCGGCGAGCTACTGATACTCGACCCTCACCTCTTCGAAGCAGATCAAACCGCGCTCGAAGCATTCCTCGTCTCGCTCGATCGCCCGATCCGGGTTCTGACCACCCGCCTGCGGCGGCCGGTCAAGACGATGGTCAAGCGCCTGGCACGCCTGGAAGCCCGGGAGCTCAACGCTGGTGGCGGCGCGTTGCACGACCGGATCTGGATCGTCGGAGAGACCGGTCTTATGGTCGGCTCGTCGGCGGCCTCCCTGATCAACCCCAAGACGCGGCGAACGACGACGATTGCCGAGCTCTCCTTCGCCGACACCGCAATCTGGCGCCAGCGCTTCGAAGAATGGTGGTCTTAGACCAGCGGGTGAGTTATGAGCTCCGGCAGGCTCGTCACCAAGGGCCCATTCGTGCTCCCAGTTCAACTGGCCGCGTCTAGCGCCAACTCCGAAGGCGCATCCAGACCAGCTTGCTCGAGTGCTCGAGCAAGCTGGTCGCTCTCACCGTCGAGGAGTTTTCCCCAAGCATTCGCAGCTTCGAGACCGAGACCCTGCAACGGCACCACCAGGCTCTCGCGCACCCGCCATTTGTCGATACGGCGGCAGCGAGCCACGACTTCCTCGTCAAGTTCGACTGTCTCCTCTTGCACTTCGGGACGCATTAGGACCGCGCCGTCGGTAATTACGACTCCGAGGAGGTGCTCCTCGGAGCGCAGCACCTCGCGGAGGAGGCCGGTTAAGGCTCTCGCCTTGTCGGCTAGCGGCTGGCGACCCCAGCGGGTCAAATGCCATAGATGATCGAGCGAGTCGACCAGCAACCAATCGGCACCCGATCGGCGGGTCTGCTTCGCCTTCGTGCGCAGCTTACGTTCCAGGCGTCGATCGAATGCGACAACCGGCAGTCGGAAGTGCCTCTCTCCGCCTCGGCCGGCGGCGGGAACAACGAGTACCGAGACACCGCCTACACGTAGCTCGGGCAGCTCAAAGCCACGGTTAACGACCGCCGCACGACGATCAAGCTCTTTCAACAGGGCGACCGTGTCTTGATCGTCAAGTGGTTCGTCCACCGCTCCCCGGAAGTCGACTCGGTGCCGATCGGCAATCAGATGTAGCTCGATGGAGATGCCATCCAGCCACCTATTCGCTTCGAGTGTCTTCTCGTCGCGCAGCACTGCGAATGCCTCGATCCCGAGACACGTTTGACCACAGGAGATCAGCAGATCGGCAGGCGTTCTCGGCTCCTGGAAGCTGTGGCTCAAGCTCCACGCCGAGGCCCTCCGACAATGCCAGGCAGGCCAACCGCAACTGGAGCCGAGGAGAGGCGAGGGCATCGGCCCGCGCAGTGCCCTTCACAGTGTTTCGCATCGGACGCATGCCCGGCAGGTCGTGGAGCAACGAAAACCCCAGAGCCAGGTCGAGGGTGAAGGCATAAGCCGAAAGCGTGCACCAGCACAGCGCCAGCTCCGGCGGGGCGCTGCCCGGCTCTCGCCAGGCCGTCGGCCAGGCTGGTCCCAGTTCTCTTTGGAGGGAGTCGATTGCCCAAAGCCCTGCGTCGCGGGCCTCAGGTGACCAAGGGCAGCCGAGCATCCGCTGGCGCAGCCAAGCCCAATCAATGTCTAGCTCCGAGTCTGGCTGCGCGGGCGGCTGGTTCATACAGGCCATTTTGCCCCGGCCCGGCACCATACAGGGCATGCATTAAGGCTGGTCGGCCCACCAATTGGTTTGAGCCGTGGCGGATGGCCGGCGCTGCACGATGAAATCTCTGTCCGCTACGGAGTCTCCGGTTGTATCGCTATGGTGCTTGAAGGAACAACCACGCGAAAGCATATGACGGGACGCTCGCCTCGTCGACCGTACCCTTTGCTGAGCAAGGCCTAGGGCAGAGTTTCGTTGCAGGCACAAGGGAGAAGTGGGCCTTCGGCCTGTCTCCTCGCGGTGCGCTCATAACCAGGCCGCCACCGCGGCCGACCGGGCCTACTCCGCCGCCTCGACCATTCCAGCGAACGCGGCGTACTTCTCGCGATTCGAGTCCACCGTGGCCTCAAGGATTGACCGGAAGTTCTCAATCGCATCATTGACGTTTTTCGCGTTCTTCAAACCGAGATCGGTGGCCTCCAACAGCAGATGGGAAAACGGGAGAGCCGAATCAATGATTGGAGCCCACGCGTCCGCGGCGCCATGTGGCGACAGGTTCTGTTTGAACCGAAGCGCCGTTCTATCGGCCACAGGACGATCAAGAAACGTTCTCGATGCTGTCAGAGATCGCGGCTACCATTAGGCTGATCGAACCCCTCCGCCGGAAGAACTCCATCTGCCGCTGCTGCCCCGTGGTGCGCTTGCCCTCCTCAATGTCGGAGACCCGCTTTTTTGCCTGCTCCAGCGCCCGCTGCAAGGAAAAGCAGAAGACAACGTGCCGGGCGGTAAGCCGTTCCGAGAAGAACCGGGAGTACACGTCGTTCTCTTCCCAGATTTTCCTCGTTTCGTTATACGCGAGATTGGGGGCTAGTTGAAAGGCAGCCAGCGCCTTTGCCACCGCCGAATCAGCAAGCCGATTTGCCGAACGCGTGATCGCATCCTTCACGCCTCCCCGGCGCGCGCCCCGATAGTCCGCATCCGGCACCGACTCAAATTCGTCGCGCAGCCTGTCCTGAACGGCGTCCTTGCTTCGGAAATCAGCAGCCTCGATCTTGTTCTGCGTGTTATTGAATTTGATGATCTCGGCCAACACGTCGGGGTCGGAGCACTTCACAAAACGCGTCAGCACGCGGGTCTGGTCAAGGTTCGGGGCTGCTGTGTCGTCCATGGTCGCCAGCGAGCCGGTCGTCTGGCCGCCATTCACGATTCCCAGTCCACGAATCCGAAGGGAAACGTCTCCGCTCTCATCCGGATCACCTACTTCGAAGTCATGAACCAGCACCGTGATGCCATTGTTGTAGATCCAGAATCTGCCGGGCGTATCCGCTGCAGTCGTCTTAATCCCGTTGTTGATATTGCGCTCCGACCTCACAACCCCGAGGTAGTCACGGACGTTGGGCGCCATGAGATCGCCCTTATGGGTCTCCCATTGCTCGCGAAGCCAGGTCCCAGGAACCGAAGTCGTGTACGCGCTCCACTCGCCGTTGTGAACTTCGAAGCCACCGCTCACGGTCACCTCGAACGTCTCCGGTGACCGCAATCGCGGCCTCCGTTCTCTCGTACCATGCCTCCAGAGTCTCTAGGCCGACCTCCAGCGCAGATACCTCAATTTCGGCATCCTTGAAGTACCGATTTATGAGACCGTCAGCCGTGCGCGCCGCTTGCTCCATCTCGCGCTTCACGTTCGCCGACTCCGGCGCGTTATGGCAGTACCAGATGTGAACTTCTCTGATCTCATCCTGCGTGATTGCGTTCTAACCTCCGCCGCAGCCGACTTGAGAACCTCGGGTAGCCCTGCCAAGTCTCCGCTGAACACCCATGCAACTGCGGTATTTAGGTCGCTTGCTTTCTGGTCAGGCGCGGACTCTCGCTGTTTCTTACTCAGGTAGCCTTGCCCCAAGACGATCCGTCCGGCATCCCGATCCACATAAAGGAGATCGCACTTCTTGTCGTTCGCGGCATCCGTCAGGGCCTCTGCCGCAACGCCCTCAATGTCCGTAATTCCCCACCTAAGCTGCAACGCGAACAGGAGCAAGGCATCGTCGCCGTACTCCTCCAAGTCGGAGCGGCTCTGGAATGCGGTGATTGCCTTATTCGCCATTTGCTCGATCGAGTCCGCTGTACCCCCTAAACCTATTCGACCCCGCGCGGCCGCGCCTCTCTCATCAGCAGTTCAGCCGAGCCCGGTCGACCTAGCTGGACGCCCGCGAGTCCGCCCTCGGCGAGAGACGCAACCGCCACGGCTGACCAGCCGCCTGCTCCTGCACCGCTAGGGCCGAGCGAAAGCCTGGGCGCCGCCGGCCCAAGCGAACGAGGGCGGTCTCCCGCTGGCTGCCGAGCCGCTCACAAATCGCGCAGGCGGGAGCCTAGAAAGGTATCTGCGAGCAGCTTACGCCTCGAGCCGCTTTCATATCGGTTCGCTATGGCCGACCGAGATGAGAAATCTCCCGAGGAGGCACTCCTCGAGGTAGTAAGGGAAGCCTTCGACCACAGCGGGCGGTGGCCGACCCGACAGTATGTGGAGGCGGTGCTTGATCAGGATCATTACATGGACCTTGATGAGATCCTCGAAGCCGCACCGCGTTTACTCGTCTATTCGACCGGTACGCAGGAAGGCTCGGAAGTGATTCTGACCGTCGCAGGGCTGGCCGCGGCAGGCGCCAAGACGGACGTGAAGCGATTCATGGAAGCGCTGCGCCGGTGCGTCGACGAACAGCTTGGCTTTCGACCCTCAAATCCCGGCGCGACCGAGGAGGTGAAGATCGAAGCCGATCAGTTCAGGAGCGAGTGGGCTTCACGTGGAGAGAAGGTCTCGGCGGTTGACCTGATCAAGCTACGTGCGATGTTGACCACCGAGGGCATCTACAGCTCGATCGGAGGCGAAAACGGAAAGTGGACGGTCACCCTGAACCGCCGGTGCGTCCTTCCCTACCGCGACGTGAGAACAATCAAGGACTACCTCACGGTAAAGGAGGCGTCCGCTCCCCTGGCGACGAGACAGGAGTTCCCGGAGATTGAACCGACGAGCAACAAAGCGGCGGCGCCTTACAGGTTGCCTCAGACTGGCCTAGAGGACCTTCCGGCAAAGGTTAGAGAAGCCTGCGCGATCCTTTTCGCCAACGGCCATTTTGCGCAGGGAGTACTCGAGGCGGTAAAGGTCATGAGGGATGTTCTGCAGGAGGCAAGCGGCGTCGATCTCGACGGCGAGAAGCTGGCCGGGAAGGTGTTCAATCCCAAGGATCCTGTGATTATCGTCGGCGACTTCGCTACGGAGACCGGTCGCAACCGACAGCGCGGGATGATGTTGATCGCCCAGGGAATCTTCGCCGGCGTTCGGAACCCGCTCGCGCATCAAAGGATCGTCGTACCAGCGTCCGAAGCGCGTCAGATAGTAGCGATGATCGCCTTCGTAGTCGAAGCGGTGGAAGCTCGGCGGTAGATCAACGTCGCGTGCAGCGCCTCGCGGGAAACCCTGCCAACTCGGGGCGTGGCAAGGCGAGAGCCGGCGCGGGGGCGTCTCCCTGCCGAACCGGCATGGTTACTCCTTCGCGCGCTTGCGAGCATCTACTGACCCGACTACAAAGCGCCCGCACTGGACGATTTGCAGAAGCGGGAAAACGGTCACTTGATCCCGAAACCGCGGTCGAGTTCTTGATCTCGGTTGATCTCGCGCTCGATCTTTGGTGAGCGCTCCACCGCTTGCTCGTCAACCTTCCTGGCGATGCTCGCCTCCTGCGCTCCGCTGCGGCGGATGCGCTCACCGAGCCGCTCGATCGCGCCGGTGTCCATGCCCGCCTCTCCGAGATCCTCGCGCGAGACGTAGACCTGGGTCTGCTCGCGGGCGCGGCTGAGCGCGACGTAGGCGTGCTCCCGGTCGGTCTGCCAGCCGCCGGTGAGGATGCCCGAGGCCTCGGCGGTGATGCCCTGGGCCTTGTAGACGTGGACGGCGTAGCCGAGCGAGAGATCGGAGAACTGCGCGGTGTTGACCGCCACCTCGCGGGGTTCGCGCTCATGGGTCTCGACCGTGACCCGATTCCTGTCGCGATCAGCGTCGACGACGGTGCCGGTGATCCCGTTCTCGACTCGCTTCTCACCGGGGATGTGGAACTGCGCCGAGAAGATCACCTCGTCGCCCGCGGCTAGCCCATAGGGCTTGCCGGGTAGCTCGACCCAGTGTGATCCAAGCTCGCCCGCGGCCGCCCGGCGCTCCTGGGCCATCGCGTTGATCTGGTCGCGCTCGGCATTAGAGGCGTCGGTGATCATCACCGCCTGGCCACCGGGCAGGCTCCGTCTGGTCTTGTCCCAGTCGGCGACCATCGCCTCCGCGGCCTGGGCGCGGGTGTCGTGGATGTGGAGGCGATCGTGGGCCTCATACTGAGCGAGCGCGGGTCCGGGTTCCCCGTTTCGGACCTGCTCCCAGGCACGGCGCTCCCAGTCGTGATTCGCGCGGTGGACCTCGGTCAGCTCGGCAGCTGGGGACCCGATCCCGCAGCTGCTCGAAGAGCCCGCCGGCGCCGATCGGTCCCAGCTGCGCCGCGTCGCCGGCGAGGACGAGCTTGCTGCGGGACTGGGCGGTCAGCTCGGTGAGTCGGGACAAGGCGCTCGGTGTCGGCCATCCCCGCCTCGTCCATGACGACGACGGTCCTGGGGCCCAGCTCAACGCGGCCTTTCTCGACGCCGTTGCAGAGACCGTCGGCGGTGAAGGAGCGGTCGAGGCTCGCGTCGTCACGGAGCCGCTGCGCGGTGGCACCGGCGACGGCGGTGCCGATCACCTCGTAGCCCTCGAGCTGCCAGGCTCGGGCCGCAGCGGAGAGGACCACGCCCTTGCCGGTGCCGGCGCGGCCGACGAGCAGCGAGATGCCGCCAGGTCCGGTGATCGTCTCCAGCGCCTCGCGCTGCTCTTGGCTGAGCGATCCGTGAATCTCCTTGCCGATCTCGCGGCGCGCCTGCTTGAGGGACGCCTCGCTGAGCGACGCGGCGTTCTCGTCGGCGCGCCGATCGGCGATCTGAATCGTCGAGCACTCCAACTCCCGTAGGCGGCGAGTCGTCCACATGCCGTCCTGCAAGCGGACCAGCTCGCCGCTGCGGGCCAGCTCGTCGATGAGCCGGTCTGCCTCGGCGGGCCGGCAGGCTCCGGCGCTCAGCTCGTAGGCCTTGGCGCGCAGCTCGCGCTCGTCGATCGTCGAGCGCTCGCGGGTCACCTCCCCCAGCAGCTCTGCGCGGAGGTCGACGCCCTCTTGGCTGGAGATCGTTCGCTCCTCGAACAGCTGACTCGGTGCGCTCGGCGCTCAACCCGTGCTCCTCCCCCACCGCCGTCCAGGCTTCGTTGACGTCGAGCCGATCGGCGGCGCTCTTGGAGCCGCGGGTGGCGATCGTCAGCGATCCCAGCTCGCCGGCCCGCGGCTCGCGGCCGTAGCGCTGGCGAAAGAGCCGGGCGGCGCGATCGACGTCTTCAGAGCGAGAAGACCAGCGGCTCGCCAGCTCCTCGGGGACGCCGCGGACCTCGAAGTAGCGCCCGTTGTGCCCAGTGCGGCGCTCGATCGGCACTCCCAGCTCGCCGCAGGTTCGCGGCCAGCTCCGCCCTGTACCAGGCGCCGTTCTCGCGGGCGGAGCGGTAGAGCCGGCGCGATTCGACCGCCGCGAGCTTGCCGTCGGTGCGCTCGGCGGCGAAGACGACGAGATGGGAGTGCAGCTGGGGGTCGGGGACGGCGCCGGCCTCCTGGTCTTGGGCAAGACGGCTGGAGGTGTGGATGAACTCGGCAGCCAGGAGGCTCTTGGCTCGCTCGAAGCGCACGACCCCGCCGCTCTTGCGCCTGACCAGGGCGACCTCGCGCTCGGTGCGCTCCAGCGCGCTCGCAACAGCGCGCTGGTGAGCGGCCTCGATCTGGGCGCGGCGGTAGGGGCCGGCACGGCCCAGAGCGCCGAGACCGACTTCGGCGGAGCGAACATCAGCTCCACCCCGGCGACGCGGGTGCCGTTGGAGCCGGCCGGGCGCAGCGGCTCGCCGGTGAGCGGCGAGAAGCCCTGCATGACGGCGCGCAGGTCGCCGCGCTCGACCGGGCTCTCGGCGATCGAGGCCGAGGGATTCGAGGAGATCGGGTGAGCCGTGCCAGCGACTGGGGACTGTCTGGTCCTCCCTACCCTCGCGGGTGTAGTAGTCGCCGCGGGTGGCGGTCGAGGTCAGGTATCGCGCATACCTGACCGCGGAGTCCCCGGGGATCTTGTGGGTCGTCTGCACACGGCGAACGTAGCTCTGGTGAATACACACCTCAATGGAGGGTGTGAATCGGTGACTATGATCGGCTATGTGTGACTAAGTAGCTCCGTGAGGTGCGTATAGTCTGCGCTGTTGCGGGGCCAACGGAGCTACGGGGGAACAGCTACTGCGGAACGGCCATACCGGTCTTTTCAGCCCCGTAGGGGCGTAGTTGAGTGAGTCGTTAGGCCGGGGATCTGAGGGGCGGCCGGCGTGATCGCTATCTCATGGGTGGCGTCTTTGCCGGGACCTACGCTGCCTGAGCAGCGTCAGCCAGCTGGCGATGCACTTGGTGGACGAGCGCGGCATCCTGGCTCATCCGGCTATGAAAGACCCGCAATGATCGGGCGCTCTCAGGGGGCGACTCAGCTCGTCTGTGTTCGTACCGATCGCGCGCTGTCAGCGCACGCCTCAACACGCTCGGACTGACACCGATCTGCTCTTCGAAGGCCCGCGCAAGGTGGTTCTCGTAGCGGTACCCGACCTTATGTGCGACTTCGGTTGGCCCAGGGGTTCGCAGGACCAGCTCGGCTGCACGCGCCATCCGAGCGGAACGGAGCTCCTCGCGGAAGCTCTTTCCGCGCTCGGCGAAGATCTGCTGCAATCCTCGGCGCGATATTTGTATTTCCTGGGCAACGTCAATCACAGTCAAGTCCGTCTCCTGAGAACCGCTCGCTGATGACGCGAAGTGCCTTCGTGTAGACCTCGTCCCGCCTTGTGGCCGTAGCCGAAGGCCGCGTCGGCCAGCTTCGATTGGAAGGCCGCCTAGCGGCGCGGGTCGGTGAGGGGACGCTGGGGGAAAGCGCCGGTCGAAGCTCGGGTAAGGGCGGGTAGCGCACGACTCCCCAATAGTTTCCTACTCGCCGAGGCGCGAACTCGCCATTGCCCGGATGTAACTGTCGGGGTCACGGCTCAAGGCCTGCAACAGCTCCGTCCCATTCTCGGCCTCGGCGGCGAGCTCGATGAGCTGGAAGCGCACTCGAGGGCTCGGGTCCTGCACGAGAGTGGCGGCAAATCGGAGACCAACGGAGGGAGCGCGCGAGAGAAAATCGAGAGCGGCAAGGCGGATCGTCCCGTCCTGATGGACGAGAAGGTGCTGGGCTTCAAACTCTGGAACGTCGAGCTCCGGATTCAGGGCGAGAGCATGGAGGGCGGCGGCTAGCAGCTGGTCCCTTCCCGACCGCATCGCGACCACCACGGCGTCAGTGAGCTTCGCGGTGGCGGTCGGGTGATGCACTGCGACTACCGCCAGGGCTTCCAGGGCTGCAGTTTGCAGGGCACCCGGCGGCGCCATGTTGACCTTGAAGCGAGCCAGCGGGTCATCGACACCGATTCGATCGAACTCTGACGGCTCGTCGTCGCGCTTGGCTCGCGCCAGGAGAGCCTCGGCGACGTCGTCTGCCAACTCGCCAGGCAGAGCAGGGGCGAGATTGTGGAGTCCCTCGATCGCCGAGACTCGGGTCATGATCGGCAGCTTGGGGTCGGGGTCCTGCAGGATCCTCAGTAGCTTCACGGCGAGGACACGACGTTCGGACTCCTCGCAGTGCCTTGCAAGCATCCCGATCGGCGCCAGGCTTGTGCCCATCCCATAGCTCACGGTCCTGACCCCGTTTTCCTCGGTGACTTGGCGAGGCTCGGTGGCGACCGCGGCCCGGATCGCCTCACGAGCGCGCGCCATCAGCTGCACGTCCTTCTCGAACAATCCTGCGAAGTCGACGAACTCGAGCGCCATTCGATTGCCCTCCTTTGCGGCGTTGATCAACCGCTCCTGCAGGTCGGGGCGCTCCTCGAGTAGGTGGGCAAGGGCCTGCCCGGGGAGCGCTAGCTGCACGTTGGAATCGAGCATGGCACCGACCAGGATCTCGGCCTCCTCAGCACGCCCCACGAGGCTGATCAAAAGGAACGGATCGGCAAGGCGGCGAGGGTCGCCGGACCCTCGGTGCAGCCGCTCGCGCAAGGCGTCAAGAGACCGATCCAGAAACTCTGCAGGAATCGCGCAGACGACACCCGCCAGCGCCTCCGCTGCGTGGAAGGATGCATTCGGAGGGAAGCCGCTTGGCGGCTCGCGCTCCAGCTCCGCCAGCGCGGCCTCTGCGACCGTGGCCGCGCCCTCGTCGGAGACAGTTCGCCCGGCACCTGCCACGGCCGCCCAAGCCGCGATTCGCTCCCAGGGTGCGCCATCGAGGGGAAGCGCGCTGAGAACTTCGTCGACGCTTAGTTGCTGGCCGATCTCCTTGGTCTTCTTGCTGGCCCCGGCCTCCATGTAGGACTCCAGGGCGAGGCGCGGCCGCTTGCTCTCCAGCAACAGGTCGCCAAGCTCCTCAGTGACCTGAAGGAAGTCGCTGAAGTTGCCGGCTCGACGCGCCAGGTTATGCGCGGTGGCGAGGAGGCGCAGGGCATTGGGATGTTTCTCCTCTAGGAGCGCCTGCAGTCCTCTGAGCTCTAGTCGCTCGGTGTGAGTGGTCGTCGTCTTCTCCACTCCACGCAGGCTCCTCGCGAGGGGCAGGGCATCGTCGAAGGCCGAGGAGAAGTCCCCCAGCGCGAAGCTCGCGCTGGTCGCCGAAAAGAAAGCCTGCGCGGCCTGGTCGTTGAATCGCGGATCCCGTGTCCACGCCTGGGTCGCCTGCAGAAACGCGCTGCGAGCGCCGTCTTGGTCGCCTTGTCGCGCAAGTGCCACTCCCCGGCGCTGAAGCACCATTGCGGTGACCTCTACCGGAAGCTGTGGGTTCTGCGCCCAAGCAAGCAGGCGCTGCCAGCGCTCGGGGGCCTCGGCATCGCCAGTTGATTCCATGAGATCGAGGAGGTCGAGCTCAAGTTGCAAGCGAAAGCCAGCGGCCAAGGGGAGGCGATCACTGACGTCCCGGGCAGTCTCTAACGCAGGCTCGCGTTCGCCATTTAGGAGGAGCAACTCGACGAGAGGGGCTGCCCATTCCGGCTCGCTCGGCTGGCCGTCGGTCCTCTCCCAGGCGCGACGCAGGGCCTCGACGTCTCCCTCTTCCTGCTCTGGCCAGTTGGCTCGCGCCAACAGCGCATCCGCCTCCCATGCGGACTCAGGGGAGGCGAGCCCGCGAGCCTGGCGAGCGTGAACCACAGCGGTCATATCCCCATCGTTCAAGGACCCCCGAGCCAATGTCAGGTAGAGGTCAAAGGCTCGCCCTTTTTGTCCGGCCTTCGCATAGGCATCAGCGGCACGTGAGCGGTAGGTGTCGGCGGCCGGCTCAAACTCGTTGTCAGAGAGGGCCGCGGCGACGGCGAGAAAACCATCGGCGGCGGCCTCGTGGCGTCCCTCACTCGCGGCTCTCTCGGCACCTTGCGCGCGCCGGGTCTGGTCGGCCTGCTCGAGCGGTCCACGCAGAAGAGCCTCGGTCCAGCCCCGTACGCTGTCGCCGCTGGCTCCGAAGTTCTGCTGGACCGGCGCGACGACAACCTTGCCGGCGTGAATGTCCTCGACATAGGTGTGCTGCTCAGCCATTCCTCTGCCTCGGTGAAACTGTCACGTTGCCACCTGCGCGCACGTCGGAGACGATCGTGTTCTGCGTGGGACCGTCGTGCTCTGAGGCCGGCGGTGGCGCGATGCGGCGATGCGCGGCGCGCGCCTTCAAAATGGCAGCGACCACCAGACCGACGCAGATCACAGCTGCGAGAGCGACTGCCGCGAGAACATGGCCGTGGTCGAGCAAATAGTCGATGAACGGACTAAATGGGTCTATGCTGCCGAAGCTACGCACTCATGACGGGGAAGTCCAGAGCCTGGCCCGATTCCGACGCAGGCGCGCAGATTGACTGCTGGAGATTGCCTTTACATCAATTGTTTGAGCCGATTTCAATCACTGCCAATTAGCCCGGAGCGTCCGCACCGCGGAGCACAGTTGTCGTTCACCGACCACGATGGCTACCGCTTCCAGGCGATCCTTACCGACCAGACCGACCCAGACATCGCCGTCTTGGAGTGCCGCCACCGCCAGCACGCTCACGTCGAGGACCGCACCCGAGACGACAAGGACACCGGCCTGTCCAAGCTCCCGTTCAAGGAGTCCGCGCTCGACGAGGTGTGGTTGGAGATCGTGATGTTCGCGCACGACCTGTTCGTCTGGACCCAAGCGCTCGCCCTCACCGGAGAGCTGGCCAAGGCCGAGCCCAAGCGCATCCGCTACCGGCTACTGCACCTCGCCGGTCGACTCGCGTTCTCCGGCCGCCGCGCGAAGCTCCACCTCCAGGACACATGGCCGTGGGCCAGCGAGCTCGTCGCCGCCTTCGAGAAGCTCAAAGCGCTCCCAGTGCTCGCCGGCTAACAGCCACCACCGACCAACCACACCACCAAGCAGCCTTCCGGCCACGGCCTCGCTCACAGCTGCCACACACCGGCCGCACATGCATCGCGGTTCAGCGGGAACTGCTCGCACAGCCACCATCACACCGGACAAACTTACGCCCACAACCCCCAGACCACCGCACGCCGGCCCCCGGTCACACCCCCGCACTTACTGCACGTTCCGGGTTAGAGGGGCCTACGCCCACCTCGCGGCCTTGCAGTCCTGCGACCGACCCCCGGGGATGTTTCTGTCCTCGTGGGGTCGGTCGTTGGGCCGCGATAAGATGGACTCCGGTTGTTATTGCCGTTTGACATTTAGGGAATAAGCGTCACTATGCAGCCTAGACGTTTCACCTTCCCGCTCCTAGCGCCGCTCGCCGCGGTGCTGCTCGCGCTCGCGCTGCTGGTGATCGTCCCCGCGGCTGCCCGGGCGAGCGGTGTCGAAACCGGGCCGCAGAACATCGCCGTCGACAGCTCGGGTGATGTGTATGTGAGCGACTGGGCTCACCAGACGGTTGATGAGATCACGCCGCAGGGAGTCTCGATCGTCGCCGGGATCCCCGGACACTCCGGCGCGCCGACGCCAGGCCCGGCGGCCGACTCCAGGCTTTACGAACCGGAAGGATTGGCGGTGTCCAAGAACGGGGACCTGTACATCAACGACAAAGGCAATGACGTGATCGAGAAGGTAACGCCGTCTGGGACGCTCTCGATCGTCGCCGGGGAGGTCGGTAAGAGTGGTACGCCGACGCCGGGGCCGGCGACCAGCTCGATGCTCGCGGCCCCGATCGGCATCGCGGTCGACTCCGAAGAAAACCTCTACCTCGCGGACCAGGGCACCCAGGAAGGGCCCAACAACGTGGTCGAGGAGGTAACGCCGTCGGGGACGCTGTCGATCTTCGCCGGTGAGCTCGCGCAAAGCGGAGAACCGACGCCCGGGCCCGCGACCGACTCGATGCTCAACTACCCGCAGGCGGTGGCGGTCGATGGCGCCGGCAACGTGTACATCGCCGATACCGCCAATGGGGTGGTGGAGAAGGTCGACACCGAAGGCATCCTCTCGATCTACGCCAGCTCGTATTTCCCACAGGGGGTCGCGGCCAACGAAAGCGGCGAAGTGTACGTGGTCGGTAATGGAAACACGGTCGACAAGGTAGAACCGGGGGGTCAGCTGTCGCGCATCGCGGGCGATGGCCAGGCGGGCGAACCCACCCCCGGACCCGCGACCCGCTCGATGCTGGACCAGCCGAACGCGGTAGCCGTCGACTCCGCCGGGAACGTGTATATCGCAGATTCGGGCAACGACATGGCGGAGAAGGTGACGCCCGCCGGCGAATTGTCGATCATCTGGAGCGCGGAAGATCCGATCCCCGGCTCGACCTTGACGGTGACGCGCGCCGGGTCGGGGTCGGGCACGGTGACTAGCTCCCCGTCGGGGATCACGTGCGCCAAAACCTGCTTCGCAGGCTACGAACCCGATACGCCGGTGACGTTGACAGCGACCCCGAAGCCCGGCTCGGCGTTTGTCGGCTGGGAAGGCTCAGGTTGCTCGGGCACCGGAACCTGTCAGGTCACACTGAGCTCGGACATGGCGGTCACGGCCACCTTCCAGCCGCTGCCGCCGGTCACGTTGACGGTGGCACTCACCGGCTCCGGTTCCGGGAGCGTCGAAAGCTCACCGGACGGGATCGCTTGCCCAGGAACCTGCTCCCACGCTTACGAACCCGACCTGCCGGTCACATTGACAGCCACGCCGGCAGCAGGCTCGCGGTTTGTTGGCTGGGAAGGCTCGGGTTGCTCGGGCACCGGCACCTGCCAGGTCACACTGGGCTCGGACATGGCGGTCACCGCCACATTCCAGCCGCTGCCGCCGGTCACGTTGACGGTGGCGCTCGCGGGCTCGGGTTCCGGGAGCGTCGAAAGCTCACCGGACGGGATCGCTTGCCCAGGAACCTGCTCCCACGCTTACGAACCCGACCTGCCGGTCACGTTGACAGCCACGCCGGCAGCAGGCTCGCGGTTTGTTGGCTGGGAAGGCTCGGGTTGCTCGGGCACCGGCACCTGCCAGGTCACACTGGGCTCGGACGCCACGGTCACCGCGATGTTCGAAAAGCTCCCGGTCCTGAGCGTCTCGCTCGCGGGCTCGGGGGCGGGGTCGGTGGAAAGCTCGCCGTCGGGTATCGCCTGCCCAGGAACCTGCTCCCACGCTTACGAACCCGACCTGCCGGTCACATTGACAGCCACTCCGGCAGCAGGCTCGCGGTTTGTTGGCTGGGAAGGCTCGGGTTGCTCAGGCACCGGAACCTGTCAGGTCACACTGAGCTCGGACATGGCGGTCACCGCCACATTCCAGCCGCTGCCGCCGGTCACGTTGACGGTGGCACTCGCTGGCTCCGGTTCCGGGAGCGTCGAAAGCTCGCCGTCGGGCATCGCCTGCCCAGGAGCCTGCTCTCACGCCTACGAACCCGACGCGCAGGTCACGTTGACAGCCACTCCGGCAGCTGGCTCGCGGTTCCTCGGCTGGGAAGGCTCGGGTTGCTCGGGCACCGGCACTTGTCAGGTGACCATGAGCTCGGACATGGCGGTCACCGCCACATTCCAGCCGCTGCCGCCGGTCACGTTGACGGTGGCACTCGCTGGCTCCGGTTCCGGGAGCGTCTCAAGCTCCCCGTCGGGCATCGCCTGCCCCGGAGCCTGCTCTCACGCCTACGAACCCGACCTGCCGGTCACATTGACAGCCACTCCGGCAGCAGGCTCGCGGTTTGTTGGCTGGGAAGGCTCAGGTTGCTCAGGCACCGGAACCTGCCAGGTCACGCTGAGCTCGGACGCCACGGTCACCGCGATGTTCGAAAAGCTTCTACTTGCCACGCCATTTGAATCCGCTCCAGCCCTCTCGCAAGTCAAACTCGCCTCCAAGCTCCTGACTGCCAGGAAAGGCGCTTCGCTGCAGTTCGTCGTTCTCGCAAGCCGCAACGATCGAGGTCCTGATCGCGCAGAACGTCAAAGGTCACGAGCTGAGGCGTGCATGCAGGCCGTCGGCCAAGAAGGGTAAGAGCTGCACGACCACGGTCGAGAAGCGCACCCTGACGTTCTCGGGAGATGCGGGATCAAACACCTTCAAGCTCAAGCTCGCCGGTCTCGGCAAGGGTTCCTACACGGCCACGATCGTCGCCCAGAATGCCAATGGCGCGTCAACGCCGATCAAGCTGACTTTCACGATTGCGAGATGATGTAAAAAATGATTCAGAAAGATGATGTATAAGGGTTTAGAAAGAACCTGATTAGGGTATGAGTCGATCTTGCCTGGATCGGCAGACGGGTGTGGAACTACAAGACAGCCATCCCTGCCCGATCCCTGGTCAAAGATCACGGGAGCGTTCAGAGACCTTCCTCCCAGGGGAGCAGATGCTCCAGATGGCTGCACCAGCTCCTCGACCTTGCGCATGAGCGCTTCAACCTCGGGTGGGGCAACGAGAACGCAGCCGCGGCGCTGCTGCGGCCAGCCGGTCAGATGTATTGATCCACTGCAAAGGATCTGCAACCCACAAGCCGTCGAACCCCCACGAACTCGCACGATCTGGCTCCCCTATGCCGTGCCCCCGGTGTGAGCGGGGCGCGGATACGTCCGGTTGAGCGGGGATCCTGGGCTTGTCGAAGGTCCTTGATCCCGGGCTTGGAGGTTTACCTTGAGGGTGATGCGTGATGGACGCCCGTTAACCGTAGAAGTGACGTCGGACGGAGCGGGTTTGGTCTGCGCTGTTGGGGAGCGATGGAGGTAACGTGGTGGCAGCTACTGCGGAATGGCCAAACCGGGTTTCTCAGCCCCGTAGGGGCGTTGTCGACTGGTGCTTAAGCCGAGCGGCGGAATCGAGCACGTGGTGACTTGTCGGATGCAGGACCGGGGAGCAGATTCGGGCTAACGGCTGCCCGTTGGGGACACACCGGCTGCGGCAAGCAGCGCAATGGTGAACTCCGAAAGCCGAGCCGTCGCAAGCTCATCTGGCGAGAACCATGCGACATCGACGGTCTCGTCTGCATCCGCATGGGGCTCGCCGTCCACCACGTGTGCGTCAAAGATCGTCGAAACGTAGCTGACACAATCGCCGTTGGGGTAGGTGAGGCGGAACTGTGGTCCGCCGGTTGCTACGCGGATTCCGTCTATGTGGACGACGACGTTGGCCTCCTCGATCGCCTCACGTACCGCTGCTTCGGCTGGCGACTCATCGGGCTCGACCGCACCTCCGATCGTCTGCCACAGACCAGTCCGTGCCTCACGAACAAGCAGGAGTCTCCCCTCCTCGTCCCAGGCCAACACCGCAACTGAGGGAAGAACGAGCAACTCATGGCCGACGAGCTCGCGCAGCCGGCGCAGATAGGGAGATATGCCCACGGCGGCAAGCGTAGCGCCAGCTATCTCACGACGATGTCTTCAAATTCTTCACCCGCAGATCGGCAGCTTCGATGAGCGGCGCGGCCCTCAGCGGCACAGCGGTTGGTCTTGGAGTGAGTCCAGGGCCGTCGCTCGGCGATCTCGGCGCAGGAGAAGCCGACGCGGAGGAAGAACGAGGATGTTGCGGGTCAGAGCTTGTGCTTGGCCTCGCGCAGCTGGATCAGTTTGTCGGCGCAGATGAAGGCGACGCCGATCGCAGGATCGAAGCGCGTCGTCGGCAGGTGGAAGAGCTTGGCGACCTCGAGCTGGTCGTTGGCGGGAATCGCAATGGAGAGGAAGAAGATCAACCAACCGAGGAGCTGCAAGGGCGTGAGCTCAAGGAGCCAGGCCAGGGAGTGCGGCTCGGCGGACGGTGCGGGAGTTGGATCGAAGTTGGGTTCGACCGGGACGTTGGCGTATGCATCGAGGGCTGCGCGGGCGAGGCGACCGTCGAGGCCCTGAAGCTGGCGGGCGATGGTACGTGCGTCGATCCCAGTGAGGACACCGAGGGCGGCGGTGTCGTAATGGGGGAAACTGCCAGCGCCGAGGAGGCCGAAGTTATTGCTTGCGAGGATCGACTCCAGGGCGCGCTTCGTGAAGGGGCCGCCAGTGGCCGAGCTGGCAACCGCCTTTGCGACAACGTTATTTATGGCTTGGAGGTCGAAGGTGGCTCGGGAGGCAGCGAGCGAGTCGGCGGCGAGTCGGGAGGCAAAGCCGAGATCGGTGCGGCTGACAAGAGCTGGACTGCCTGCGAAGGCCGACTCCAGGTCGCGCTTGGTGAGGATGCCTCTGAGGGCTGAGCTGGTCGCCGCCTCTGCGGCGAGGTTTGCGCCTTGGAGGTCGAAGGTGGCTCGGGAGGCAGCGAGCGAGTCGGCGGCGAGTCGGGAGGCAAAGCCGAGATCGGTGCGGCTGACAAGAGCTGGACTGCCTGCGAAGGCCGACTCCAGGTCGCGCTTGGTGAGGATGCCTCTGAGGGCTGAGCTGGTCGCCGCCTCTGCGGCGAGGTTTGCGCCTTGGAGGTCGAAGGTGGCTCGGGAGGCAGCGAGTTGGGAAGCAGCCAAGCTAAGGTCGGTATCGACGGTGACACCGCTAATCGCACCGAGGGCCTTGGTGGTAAGGGTCTCGGTGGCAAGGCTGGGCACTGAAGGGGGGTGGTGAAAGGTGGCCGCATCGAGCTCGCGCAGCGTCCCGGCCCACTTGGGTGTGGAAGGGTCCGCTGCCAAAGGCGGGCGGGCAGTGATCCGATTCAGGATCGAATCTCTGGCACCGGCGAATGCCTCAATGACCTTAATCGTGCTCGGGGCCTCGCCGCCGTAGGCAGGCAGTGCGGCGAGGCGCACGGTGGATTCGGCCGGCAATTTGAGCGAGTCGAGGAGGGTGGGGCTAGGGCCTTGCATTATCTGGTGGAAGCGGTCTATTCCGGCGATGGCGTCAACGATGCCGTGGCCGGCGGAGAGGTGGTTGACGCGCCTGATGGGTCGGCGATTGCAGTCGGAGAAGCCATGCATTGATGGTACGGCAGCGAATGGACCCCCCTTGCCCGTGCGATTGCTGCATGGGCTGGTGAGGCGTCCCGGTGGCACTTGAATCGCGGCAGGTCGCAGTGCGTTTGGCCTCAGCCCCGGACGCCGGAGCGCAAGGCGGCACGACCCTCGCTGAGACAGCGGTTCGTCTTCGTGTAGCTGAAGCCGGTGATTTGGCCGATCTCGCGGTAGCTGTATCCGAGGGCGAGAAGCGAGAGCGCCCGGCGCTCGGCTGGCTTCAGGGACGCAAGCTGACTGCGGATCACGACGACCTCCTCGGCAAGGTCGAGGAGGTCGTCAGGGCGTTGGCTCGGGCCTGCAAGCAGCTCGGCGTCTGAGCAGCGCTTGCCGTCACGTTCGGAGCGCTGCTGCCAGCCTCGTCGTTGGAGCCGGTAGAGCGCCCAGCAGCGTCGCTTCAGGGTCAGGGTGAGCCACGCGAGTGGTGGCGAATCGCTTTTGGGGTCGAAGTGCTCGATGAAGCTAATGAATGCGTCCTGGAGAGCCTCTTCGGCTTGCTCGCCGCTGTCGCTGTTGCGCTTAGCGATGGCAAGCAGACGACTTCGGTGCGCATCGTAGATTTGCCCGGCGAGGGCTTGGACCTCGGCGTCCCGGCACTGCTCGGCGGTGCTGGCATACATCTTCGACCTCCTCCATCGCTGGCTTTGACGGAGGCCGCGAAGGCGCCAGGACGGCGAGCCCGGAACCCGGGCCGAAGGCCCGGGCCGTAAGGAGCCCTTTATGGGCTTGCAGGGCTCGACGCCGGTGCCATGTTTCGCGGCCGCAAAGCCAGCGATGGAGGACGGGTGAAACCCCGCTCAGCCGGGGACGGTTAGCGCAAGCGCGAGGTCACAGGTCTCCGCTCCCACGGTCGAATATGCAGGTAAGAGCCTGAATGGCTTACAAGCGCGACCGAATCGGAGAACCCCTTCGACGCCAGCGGGCAATATAGATCGTGAGTGGCATTGACCACTGACGGCGAGATCCTCGCCGACTCGATTGATAACGCCGCGAGCTTCGCGGCCATCTTCGATCGCCACTTCGACGCGATCTACGGCTACTTGCAGCGCCGGATCGGGCCTGACCTCGCTGAGGAGCTGGCCTCCCAGACCTTCCTGGTCGCCTTCGACCAGCGCGCTCGCTATGACCCCTCCTTCTCGAAGGCGAGGCCGTGGCTGTTCGGGATCGCGAGCAATCTCCTGCGCCGTCAGCGCCGAGAGGAACGTCGTCAGCTAAAGGCCTACGCGAGAACCGGGATAGATCCGCTCGGCGACGCCCTCGAAGGCGCCGAGGCTCGGCTCGACGCGGCGGACATGAGGCGCGAGCTGGCCGCCGCCTTGGCGAAGCTACCCGCCGAGGAGCTGGACGTACTCCTGCTCTACGCCTGGGCCGAACTCTCCTACGCCGAGATGGCCCAAGCGCTTGGGACTCCCATCGGGACGGTTCGCTCCCGCCTCTCGCGGGCCAGGCGCCGCGTTCGAGAACTGCTTGAGCCTGAGCGGGCAAATAGAGGTGCCGAACACTCCGAGAGGGCCGAGGTCGACGATGGATGAGATCGAGCTGATAAAGGAACTACGCGCCAATTCTCCTGGTGCCCAGGCGGGTATGCGCGAGGCGGCGCGGGCGGCGCTGCTGGAGAAGATCGAGCACGCCGAGGACTCGAGCAGTCGCCGCAGTGCGCTGAAGTGGTCAATTCGTCGGACGAGGATCCTCGCCGCTGCGGTCAGCGCCCTGGTACTCGCTGTCGCCGTTCCGGTCCTGCTGTTTGGTGGCAGCGAAGCCGGCGTGCAATCGGCCGCAGCCAAGGTCTTGCAACAGGTCGCCGATGTCGCCGTCGCCCAGCCCCCCGAGGCGCCCGGTCCGGGCCAGTACCTCTTCACGCGATCGAAGGTCGGCTACCTCGAATACTCCCTACAGGAGGGCCCGCAGGTGGCCGCCCGCATACGGCGCGAGTTCAAGCACGCTCTGCACACCGATCGGGCGTTCACGGTTCCCCACTGGTGGTACTTCGTGCCCGAGGAACGAGAGAAGTGGGTCCGCCCGAACGGCTCGGGGTGGAGTAGGTCGATCAGCGGCGGGGCGAGGTTCCTATCCGCCCCCCAGCGCGCCGCCTGGGTCGCCGCCGGCTCCCCGCGACTGCCCCGTGCCGGCCGGGTCTCGATCCAGAGGTTCAGGCGGTTTCGCAGGCATATCCTCTCCTTCTCATTCATCCCCTTCTCACGCCTAGCCCAGCTGCCAACCGAACCGCACCGGCTGAGGAGGTGGATCGAAACGCACGAGGGACGGACGGGGTCGCTGTCGACCGCTGGAACCACCTCTACCGGCCTACCGCCGGTCAATTCCCGCGACGCCAAGACCTTCGCCGCGATCGGCGGCCTGCTCCAGGAGACCACCGCACCCCCGGCACTTCGCGCCGCTCTCTACGAAGTCGCCTCAGAACTACCGGGCGTACAACTGCTTGGAACGATCACCGATCCAGTCGGCCGCAAAGGAGTGGGCGTCGCCTACAACAACCCCCAGCATGGCGAGCGGCTGGAGCTGATCTTTAATCCCAAGACCTCGGCCCTGCTCGGCGAACGCTGGATCCTGACTTCATCGAGGCGATCAGGGATTTCAGCCCCCGCGGGCACGGTGATCGGCTACGCCACCCATCTTGAGTCGCGGGTGGTCGACTCAGCGTCTGTGCCCGCTGTGGGACGCTGAGGATCGTCGTTCAGATCGCCGCTGCAGGCGAGCCACTCGCGCTCATCCCTTCCTCTGACTGCCAGCTGCCAGTTGCCCTGCTCGGTGAGCCGCAGCTCGGCATCGCCCGCCTCGCAGTGGGATCACGGCCCTGGTGAATCGTCCTGGCTCGATCGACATCTCCTCACCTCCTGTGTGGAGGCGCCGTCCGCGGCTCGATCGCCAGGCAGCTCAGCGAGATGTCGCCATGCTCCGCACGGCGATGGCGACCAGCAACCTAACGTCACAAATAGAATCGCTCGTGATGGAGGGGAGCGCGCCCCGAACGAGGTTTAGCGAGGCGGAGACCGCAGAAATCCGCGGCCTCCTGGATCAACTTCCGAGTGCCCGCCGTGCGGCTCAGCGGCTGAGCATGGCCAGACTTCGGCGTATGGGGCTCAGTATCGCCGCAGACCCCGAGGTGCAACCGACCCGCGCGCAGTTCGAGGACCTTGTCTCATCCGGCAACCTCAAGGTTAACCAGGAAGCTGCAAGGGCCAAGATTCTGCCGCATCCCTCGGGCAACGTGTTCCGCGTCGCCGTCGGCGTCGCCAGCGACCCTATTTCCGAAACCTGGGACGCCTTCGAACAGCGTTATCAGTGGTTTGGAAGGCGTCCGCAGTCGGTGACGAGCGGTGCGCACCTATTCGTACTTGCGGTCGATCGCTGGCGAAGCGCAGTCGTCGGGCTCTACGAAGCGGTCTCGGCGGGCGCCGACAGACTTCCCAATTCACCCAACCCGGAGCGCTGGCCGTGGGCACTCGGCGTCCGTCCACTGGCAGCGGTTCCGCCGCTGCTCGCGGAACGGGTCGACGGACAGGTAGGGCCACAGAGCGGACTTCCAGCCCATATATCTGACAAGGACGCGCAGGGGCGCCTCTACGCCGCTGTTGCAGCGAGTCCACCGCCTCCCGGCCCGCGAACGCCTGAGCAGAGGGTGCAGGAACTTGAGTGGCGGGATGTGATCCCAGACGTCGTGGGGGCGGTGCAAGGTCTTGGCAGGGAAGCGCGCGAAAGTGCCGTCATCGCGCGCGCGATCGAGATAGGCGCTTGGAACGGGGAGGAGCTCAAAGCCCGCGCTTGGTACACCGGCGGCGGCATCGACTCTCACATTGAGCACATAGTGAGGCGCGCGCTGCAGCTCGAAACTGGAACCAAAGGGCGCTTTGACCGAGTGCATGGCGTGTACTCGCTCACGGCTGACGTGCCAACTTCCGGGTTCGGGGTTGCGTACCGGCCGGCCGGCAAGGATCCCGCAGCAAATGAGGAGCCGCCGGAGCATCTTGTCGACCTGGCTGAGCTAGACCGCGCAACGGAGCGCCATATGAATCTCCAAGACCGCCTTGCGGAAGCGCTCTGCAATCGAGGCATAGAGCCCCGCTCTCCGGGGAGTTGGCAACCGCAGTTCGATCTCGCCTTCGAGCATATGGGTAGACGTTTCGTCGTCGAGGTCAAGAGCGGCGACCCGGTAAGCGCACAACAGGTTCGACTCGGGACCGGGCAGTTGCTGGAGTACCGCCATTTGCTTCAGGACGCGAACAGTGAAGTAGTGCGGGCGGTGCTCCTGATCGAGGCGGAGCCGCCGGACCCGTGGGCCTCGGTGGCCGAGGCTGTGGGAATCAAGCTGCTCCGGGCAGACCAGCTTGGGGAGTCGCTGGCCGCGCTTCTCTCAGGCGTGAACTCGCCCGTCACTGGAACACCGGCAGCGGATGCTCGGGGTACTGCTCCTCCAGAAGCTGGTTGAGCCAATCGCACAGCGGCTTGAGTTCCTCCAGGTAGTTGTCAAAGCTCCAGATCAAGCCCTCCCTCCCGAGCGCCCAGACGCCGACCGGGGTCCCATCCACCCGCTCGAGTATCGGGCAGGGCGTGCCGTTGCCAGCACCTCGCTGAACGCCCGGAGCGAAACGAACTGCTTCTGATGGTTGAACCTTCCATTTACGCAGCGGCCCCCTGATGACGAGTCCGTCGGGCCCGATCCAGAGTCCCGCCCTGGCGATCTGCCAGCCGAACCAGACACAGGGCGCAGCGAAAACGAGGAAGAAGACCACCCCGTTGAGCGCGCTCGCTGTTCCGCCGCGAGCGTTGGAGGACGAAGCCAACTGCAGCGCCAGGATGAAGTCGAAGACGATCATCGCGACGGCGGCGAGGACGAAGCGGCGAATGCGACGCGGTCGTCTCAGCCACTCGTTCGGTGCCACCGCTGGGGTTTCGGCATGCCGTAGCGACAAGGCCACGGAGTTGGCATCGGCGCTGAACGGTGCTGGCTTGACCGTCGGTGGGACCTTCGTGGGATGGCCCGGAGCCGGCGGGCAATGCCCGCCGTGCCGAAGGCCCTCAGACTGTGAAGAGAAATGGAAACGCTCATAGACGCAATGGCACTTGTCGTCGGCCTGACGCTTCTGTAGACCAGACGGCGATCACGATGAGCCTCAGCTCCCACCTCGAATCCAAGAGCAGCCCTGTTCGTGCCTGGTTGGAGGGTCACTTCCCGGAAACTCGGAACGTCGCCCGAGAGGCCAACCGCAAGCTTTGCGGCGGCGCCACAGAGTGCCCAATCTCGCGCATCGAGGGTGCCGACGCCGGCCTCGTGGGAACCGCGGTCGACTACCTCTTGCGAGCGTGTCTGAGGGTCACCTCGATCGAATGGACCGTGGCTTCAGAGGCCGTGCAAGTACTCGCGGCGGATCCGCGCATCGACATGCGGGCGATCGAGGTCGAACGTGAAGCCGTCAGCGACATCAAGAAGCTCAGGCCGAGCCGGCACGAACTGGCAGACGACGAGTGGATCGACCTCTGCGTTCGATGTCTGGTTCTGGCGCGCTTCGAGCAGTTCTACCGCGCCGGTCCAATGAACCCGGCGATCTTCGACCTTCTCATCCGACCGCTTCGACAATGCAACGGCCTTGACGAGTTCGTAGAGCTGAGCCTGTCACCCACAACGATTCAAGACCTTGCACAGTTGGGACGAGCGGCCTGGGAAGACCAAGGCGACCTGCGCAAGGCCCGACCTCTGGTGCTCAACCCAAGATTCCATCTGAGTTCGGGGCTCGGAGGCGCAGACGCCGACCTCATCGCCCGACACCGACTGGTCGACTGGAAGGCGACCACTACGACCGGGGTAGTGGGCCGTCATCAGCTTTGGCAGCTGATCGGATACGCGCTGGCGGATTCGACGGACCAGTACGAAATTCGTGAGGTGGGCATTGCCGCGTTGCGTTGGTGCTCGGCAGTGAGCTGGCCACTGACTGAGCTACTGGACGAACTCGCTCCCGGCCCCCCTGCCGGCCTCGTGTTCCTCGGCGGGGATTCCCCTCGCAAAGAGTCGATCGACCTCGCCGCGCTCCGAGGCGATTTCGCCCGAGTGGTTGCGGGCATGTGAGACAGACGTTGCTTGTGCTCAGGTGACCTGCTCGGGGTCGACCCACTGCAAGGGCGTGCCAGTCAGGTGAGTGAGAATCTGCAGCGAGCGGAAGAACGGCTCCGGTGTCGCCTTCGTTCCCCTTCGCGCTGCCTCGACCAACACGGCAACCCGCTTCGCGTACTCCGCATTCACTACGAACTCGACGCTTGTCTCGCCAGCTCCGAGCTCGCGCTCGATGGCCTCGAAACCTGCCATCAGGGACGGACCAGCCTTGGGCGACCACCACTCGAAGCGCTTCTCCTGCCCCGGGAACATGCGATCACTGAAGCTAATCGCGCGTTCGACCTTCTGACGGACCTTGGCCAGGCTGGCGACTGCTCCGCCACTCCCGTAAAGCAGGCCGTCGAGATGGGTAGCCACCTCGCATAGCCACACCCGTCGCTGCTCGACCTGGAAGCCGATCACGTCGATCTCTCCCTGTCCCTCGGTCTGGGTGCCGTAGACCACAAAGTCGCATGCCTCGCCATATCGCAGATATGCACCGACGAGGCTCTCTCCCATGTCGAGCGGACGCGCCACGCTACATCCCTGTCATTGGTCAGCACCCTCGGCGACCTCGGCGAAGCGGCACAGCGCGTTGACGAGCCGCATCTGCTCGATCGAGGTCGCGTGGATGTCCAGGAGGCGTGGGCTGCAGACGAGGACGGCGAGGCACTTCGCGCGCGAGATGGCGACGTTGAGGCGGTTGCGGCTGAAGAGGAACTCGACGTTGCGGGGAACCTCCTCGCCGCTGGAGGTCGCCATCGAGAAGAAGGCGACCTGCGCCTGCTGGCCCTGGAACTTGTCGACCGTGCCGACGCGGACTCCCGCAGGAAGGCGTTCCTGCAGACACCGCACCTGGGCATTGTAAGGGGCGAGGACGAGGATGTCCTTGGGCTGTAGCGGATGCTCGGCGCCGTCTGAGTCGGTGTACGTAGCACCAGAGAGGAGGGGCTCGATCTCCTCAGCGATGCGCTCCGCCTCCTCCGGCGAGGACTGGGAGTGACCCTCGTGCCCCACCGGCAGCCAGCGCAGGCCGGTGCCGGTGAGGTCGGCGGAGGCGTCGACTCGCTGGCGCTCCCGGCCCGGCGCGGAGCGCAGGCGCCGGTCGTACATGAGGTCCGAGACGAACTCGCAGACATCGGGGTGCAGGCGGTAGGTCTTCTCGAGGAAGACGCCGTGTGCAGCATCGACCGTCTGGGACTCGCCCAGCAGGTGCTCCAGGACCGAAAGCGAGGAGCCCTCGGGATGGGCTGCCTGGGCGACCTGCGGGAGTTGCTGCGGGTCTCCGAGAAGGACGATGTTGTTGGCGGAGGTCGCCAGGGCGAGCGCATCTGCGAGCGAGACCTGACCGGCCTCGTCGATGAAGAGGTAGTCGAGGGGCTCGGTGTCCTCGCGGCAGTAGTGCCACGCGGTGGCGGCCGTGAGCCTCACGGCCGGATCGCTGAGCACGGCGTTGTTGTCGACGGACTCGATCAGACCGTGGGTGGACGCGAACTGGGAGTCGGGATTGTCGGAGCTCTTCTTCAAGCTCCTGAACTCGACGCCTTGCTCGTCCGCGACGTCCTCGATCTCATCGAGCAGGTTGTGGATGACCTTGTGGCTGGTCGCGGTGACGCCGACACGCTTTCCGCGCTCGATCAGATCCACGATGAGGCGCGCGCCGGTCCAAGTCTTCCCAGAGCCCGGCGGGCCTTGGATGAAGAGGTGACTGCCGTTCAGGGAGGCAACGATCTCTTTCAGCTCATCGATCTCCATCCCGGCATGGTCGATATCGGTGCCGGGCTCGCGATCGGACAGGCACGGTGGGTCATCGCGCAGGATCCGGCGGGCAGCGGCGTACTGATCGGACGGCTCGGGAACGCCCGGCGCAGCGATGACTGTTGCGGCGAGGCGTCGCAGCGCACCCTGCTGCTCCGGCGTTCGATAGGGCTGGCCAGGGATCAGCGCCTCAGGAAACGCGCGCTGTTGAAGCGTAGGCCCACGCTTCAACTCCAGCCAGCCCTTCTCGACGTCCATCGCGACGATCGCGCCCGGGTTGCCTCCATCGGCGGGGTCGACCGCGTCTGAGCCCGCCCGCATCTTCGTCTCCTGCGGAGGGAACGTGAGCCGCTCGACCAAAGACTTTTTCTCTTGCCTCGGCGGCGTGGAACCGTCGTGGACAAGCGCCGAGATGCAGTCGGCGTCTTCTCTCAAGGAGTCGGGCGTCGCCTCCATGCGGTCGAACAGCGCCCACCACACCGGCCGCGCCTCGCGGTGGTGGTACTCGAGCAGCTGGGCCATCCGGAAGTGAGCTTGCCGATCGATGTCCCACTCGGCTGGATCGTCCGGCAGGCCCGTCAAGAGAGACTCGATCAGGGCCTCGTTCTCTGCTTGGAGCGCCAGCGCTTTCTCGCTGCGGTCGCTCGGCTCCGGCTCGAACCACTGGATCCACTGCGCCTCATCCCAACCATCGAACTGCGTTTCGGCCTCCGCACGCAGCTCCAAGAGCCAGTCGCGCAGCTTCAATGTCGAGATGCAGTCGTCGCGGTTGTAGTCGGCGATCTCCTCAAGGATCGCCGGGTCGTCCTCCTCCAGCCAGCGCTCGAACATGACGACGGAGTCGCCGCCGTCGGTGACTGCGGTGTCGCGCTGGTCCATGTAGAAGGCCTCGACCTTCTTGATCGAGTAGCTGGGCTGGGAGATCAGCAGCGCCTCGCGCACGACCTTGTAGAGGTCGACGAAGACCTCGTCCCGCAGCAGCTGGTCGAGCTCCTCCTCGCGCGTGCCGTGGGCGCCCGCGATGCGCTTCAGCGCGGTCACCTCGTAGTGGTTGTAGTGGTAGATGTGGAGGTCGAGGAACTCCCTGCGGCGTTCGGTGACGAAGTCGATGAACCCCTCCAACGCCCGCTTCTCCTCGGCGCGGTCGTGACCCCAGATAGCCCTGAACTCGGTCTCCTCGCCGTCGGCGGTGACGAAGCCAAAGAGGTACTCCAACCCGCCGTCGTCGAAGAGCGGGTCGCCCTCCATGTCGAAGAAGACATCGCCATCCGAGGGACATGGCAGCCGCGCAAATCCCCTTCTCTCCCCAGGTGTGCGTAGCTCGTAGCTGTGCTCACCACTCTGGCGGGCTGCAAGCTGGAGGCTCGCCTGCTCGTGGAGGCGTGACAGCACTTCGGGATCGATGCCCTGAACCGCCAGGTGCTCGGCGCCGCCGAGCGCGGCAAGAGTTTCTATACCCACCCCCTGGAGGAGCTCGCGCTGACGTGTGGTGATGTTCGCGACCAGGCTTAGGTGGTCGTCGGCTTCTCGCTTTGCGTCGCAAGCGGCGCGCCAGCGGCAGATTTCGCAATGCGCGACTGGTTCGGGGTAGGTGCTTCGCTCCCCATCGGTGACCGAAGCTAGAAAGGCCGCCCGGACCCGGCGGAAATAGGCTGAGAACTCAGCGAGGCGGTAGGTGTGCTGCTCTTCATTGCCGAGGATGACGTGGATGCTCTTGGGGTCGACGCCCTGCACTCCCGCCAATAGCTCGCTGTAGAAGCAGAGCTGCAGGATGAAGTACGGCTTCGCCCGACGTGCAAGCTTGGTGTCGGCGACCTCGTAGCTGAAGTCGCCCAGGTCCAAAGGGCGGTCGACACGGAAGAGAAAGTCGGCATGACCACGCAGACCCTCGCTCAGGAACGTGGCTTGGTAGACGACCTCGCGACCGGCGCGCATGGCCTCCTCGGTCTCCGTCGCCGCGGCCCTGATCGACTCGATCGAGGAGTCGTGGGGGAAAGCAATCTCGGCTACGTCTTTACCGTCGTCCTTAAGAGAGGCGAGATAGCGACGCTCGAACTCGTCCCCCTTGCGGGCGAGAAGCTCCGCGTCCGCGCCGCGCTCGGGAACATCATCGATCTTGCCCCCGGCTCGTGCTAGATCGAGCGTAGTCAGGTGCTCGCAGGCGAGGAAGTTGTTGAGGTCGCTCGCGGAGAGAATCAGCTGTTCGCCGAGGAGTTGCACGACTATCCCTCAGCGCGCGGCCTCAGCGCGCGGCGATGGGCTTGGGTAGCAACCAAGTTCCGTGCACGCGCAGCGCTTGAATCGAGGGGCACCATTGGCAGGCTGAACATATCGTCAGCTCGCCATTGTCCAAAGGATCGAGATCCTACCCTCGACACGAGGGCATGACGCGAATCGCCAACCGCCTCAAGTTGCCCCTGCAGGCCGGTGGTCCCGCGGACCTGCGCTCGCATCATGTTGTCTTCCCCCGCTTGAGTGGACACGGTGTCCGTCAAGGCGGGGAAGACCACCCGAAAGAGCGGCACCACTGGTTGAAGCGTTCGTTACGAGTTGCCCGAAAGCGTGGCAGGACTGCTAACTAAAATCAGTGGCGCCCTTAAGGCAGCAAATCCCGGAGGTCCGCGAAAGTCGAGATCCTGCTCTTGTCAATCCACGCTGGCACTACATCGCAGTCTTTTACAAGAAACTCCCAAGCCCACGAATCGGTAGGTGGCCGCCGATCAAGGACGAGGTAGAGCTCGACCGTTTCGGGCAATTCTCTGCGATTTCGGTAACGATATTCGCGTAGCTGCGCCCAGCCATGCCGCACCTGACTGGCAAGGTTGGCTGATGTCCATGTCTTTACCTCGAACAGCAATGCTGCATCATCAGAGGTAGCCAGCAGATCGAAGCCGTCCAGCTGCTCCACGAGCTTGAACTTTCCCCGTGCATTAAGCACTCCAGCCAGAGCATCAAGAGCCCGCTTGTGCCCCCTCCTCGCTCGTTCGAGCATTCGAGCTCGTTGAATCGGGTCCGATAATGCCTCTGCCTGGATAACAAGCTCCTTCTCTGCTCGCTTTCTGTATGGAATGGGTTTCGAAAGGGAGGGCCTTTTCGGTGTGGATCGCGGAAGCGCCGCGCTTGTTGTGGGGCGCTTAGATTTTTTCACCTTGCCCGAGATCAGCTGTGCATTCAGAGATGAATCCTGGCTTGGATCAAAGAGCGCTGAGAAGCACACGTGATTCAGCCCGATGTCGGCTTCAAACCGGGAGCGACTGACCTCGTCAGACCATTGAGCGAAGTAGGGGGAGCCGCCATATAAAGCGACAATAAACGGATATAGCGGAACCCGCTTCTCGGGAGAAGCAAGTAGATCCATCAGGACGTTTACCGTGGGCTCGATGCACCAATACCCCTTGCTGTCCTCGGCGATACCTCGTGACAGTAACTTTGGTCGATACTGTGCCATTGACTCTGGGCCTGGGGGTTTGCCTCGCTTACTTGGGTTGAAGCAGATTTGGGATGTGTTGGCGTAGCCTGCGGGAGAACTGCACCGCCCGGTAACCGGGTCACGGAAATTGCAGTCGAAACGTGGCTCATCCAAGTAGACGCTTGACTGTAAATAGTCAGGTGTGTAGGGCGCGTCGCACCCTAATCCCCCCTGCAGTGCAAAAGAATTACGCCAGTTGTTGTATTTGGACGATGAACGATTCTTGAAGCTCAGGGTAAACGGCTTGTATATGGGGCCTGCGCCCTTCTTTGGAAGAAATTCGTCGTACTTTTCATAGCTGCGATCGCAGATCTCGATTTCAAGAATGTGATTCGACACAGGACTACCGGAATCTGGACGTGCCAATAGACGTGGTGGGGAGGTCGCTGACTTGGGCCCAGAACGCTTACGATGGATCAACACGGCAATAGCCACCGCGAAGTTTTGATCGAGCAGCTTTGGCGCTGTGGAGTTGAACTCTTTGAGAAGCTCGACTCCTTTCAGGAAAAGCTGGGGATTGTCCGCCCGGAGCTTAGGCTCCACGGTCGTAGCCTATCCATAGATGGGCAGTCTAGGAGTCTTTATGCGACCAGTGCCGCAGATCCCTCAGCATTCATGCGAGTAGCCAGGAGCGAGGAAACATGGATTTCGCCGCGCGCCCAGCGCTGAAGATCGGACTTCGCCGGCTTGCGTAGGTTCGCCTCTTCTTTTCCTGCTCCGGCGGCGAGTGTGGGCAGATCGCTAATCGCCTCGCGGACAGTGAGAGGTGCCGGCAGAAGATCTGAGCCTGAGCTTCTGCTACAGCATGGCTGAGGTGGTTGCCATGAACCCTCTCGAAGGCCAACGAAGAACACTCGCGTCCGTCGCTGTGGCACCCCGAACTCCTCCGCCCG
Organism: uncultured Solirubrobacterales bacterium; assembly: GCA_963803755.1. Classification (GTDB taxonomy): domain Bacteria; phylum Actinomycetota; class Thermoleophilia; order Solirubrobacterales; family 70-9; genus CAVUPF01. The sequence continues at coordinate 178,682 of CAWDNP010000005.1, read as the reverse complement.
CAGTACGCACATGTGGGGAGTAAGACCAAGGCTAACCATCTCATCGGCGATCCTTTTAGGCAATGATCGACGAGCGATTGAGAGGATGCCGTGGACGTTCTCGACTACCAGAACCTTGGGCCGCAGCTTGCGAGCGATCTCGAACGGCACCCAAAGAAGCGAGCTTCGTGGGTCTTGCCTACTACGTGCTCCTGCCGTTGAGAATCCCTGGCAAGGAGGTCCGGCGAGCAAGATGTCGATGTCGCCCCCCGCTCGAGCTCGGATTGTCTTCACAAGATCACGGCGAGCGCGGATATCCGACAAGTCCGTTTGCTCCGCAATGTCATTGGCCCCATGGCGACGATTGAAGGTAGTGCAGGCATGCTCGCTTGAATCCGTTGCATATACGACCTGCGACCCCGCCATCTGAAATCCCATCGATAGGCCCCCGGCGCCACAGAAGAGGTCTGCGACTTGTCCAGGTTCAAGCGTGCGCGCTACGGCGTGCGAGAGGAGGGGAGGCACGGCGTTACCAATCTGCTCGTACTGAGCCCTACGAGAACCAGAAAAGTTGACCGCATCTGGGAAAGACTGAAGTCTGGCACCCTCACGCAAAGAGATTAGTCGGGTCTGAGTAGGATGGATGAAACACCCATTCCCCATGCGGGAGAAGTACGTGTTGATGGTGTAGGACGGCTCCCTCCATTGTAGACGCCCATAGTAGGTGGTGTGAACTAGTCCGCGCTCTTCACTCCGCTTTCGAATCTGATCGACTCGAGCGGACAAGCCAGCTGGGATGTTCTGCCAATTACCGCCTGCCGGAATTCCAGCAACCATGTCTTCCTCGAGCTCACTAAAGCCCGGGGCAATATGGTTATATAGGGGAAGCGCTTGTTGGTCCACGTCAATCCTGGGCTGGCAGTCCGTACAAAGCCCTTACTGCCAGCTCAAGGCTGTGATCAGCGGCGGAATCGGATGGATTTTGTAGAAGCCTTTTAGCGGATGCTATGACGACCTCCACTTCGGGACGGTCGTCAGGGATTGGAATGGGAAGTGCGGCGAGCTCGTAATTGCCGACATGGTTTGTCGAGCTGGTTGTACGAAATCGCCAGTCGATAATTGCGGAGTTAAGGACACCAAGGAGAAAGAGCTGCGCCTTGTCCCTATCTAGGCAACCGTCCGTAGGCTCGTTCACCGTGAGGAAGTTACACGAGTTTGCAACTATCCACCCAGCTTGGATCACAGTAGCTGAAATTCGCCGATGCTTCTTTAGGTATGAGCACTGGCGAATCACGATCCGACTTCTATCGATGAAGCGAGCCTTCTGTGAGGAAAGTTCTTCCTGCATAAAGGCGTTGGCAACCCAGCCGTCTTTATTGGAGTCCAAGTCGCTTCGGTAGCGCTCTATGTGGCATCCGCGAATTAATTTCCGCCCATGCCGCTTACTCCGGAGGTGCTTTGAATTAATCGTAAGGTCAAACTCTCCGCGGAGATTGACAATCCAGTTGTGATCTGCCAGCCGAGGGTGCTGGTGCATCTGGCGCAAAGTGCCCAACTCTCCGGATGTGCAGTTTGGTATGCGGAGCTCCTCGGGGTCGATGGTCTTAATCAGGTGCCGATCAATGGTGGCGTCAGGCTGCTTGCGCAGCTCCGCCGCGGAGCGCACGCTTCTTCGCATTCGCACCTTCGACGTTTTAGTCCCAGCTTCGGCGAGGAGCACGCAAGTCGGTTGGTTGACGTCAGGAAACATCCGCGCGTCCTCGGGAAAGAGATTGATCTCCTTCAGATTGTGGTCTTCGATTAGGTAGCGACGGAACTCGCGAGACCGATGGTCGGCAAGAAAGGTGCTAGGAACAATGCAAGCGAAAAGGCCATCCTTCCGAAGGAGGGAAAGGGCTCGCTCGATGAAGAAGCGCGGCAAGTCGGGGACCCCACCGTGAGCAAACCGATAATCGGGATGGCTCTTTAAAGCAGACGCAACAAACGTGGCATTGGCGCGGGCCTCTGCGAGTGCTTTTTGTCGGATTAGCTCTGCTGCTCGACTGTCGCTTGAGCGGGCGGGGAGCGTTGATTGATTGACCTTCAATTGTCCGTAGGGTGGATTCATGAGCACCGCGCCGAAGCCACCCCCTGCAAACACGCCGGAGAACCATGTCCCCCATGATTCGTTGCCATTCAGCTGTGCCAACAAGGAATCGCCGGTGATGATTTGTGACCCGAGGATGGTGGGCCGCCCATCTGTCCATTGCTGACTAAGGAAGCCCAACACTAGGGAAGTAAGCTCGGCGAGCCCAGGATTTATGTCGACGCCATGAACTCTGCGCAAAGCCTCATCGGGTCCCAGCTCTGGCTCCAGCTCTAGGAAGGCCTCGATCAGGAGTGCCCCAGCTCCTACGGCAGGGTCCAGTATGGGAAGGTCATTTCGCCGTAGGGCCTGCTTGGCAATGTATTGCGAAACGAACTGAGGCGTGAAGAAACACCCCTGCTGCTTTGCAACCCAGGGATTCCAAGTCCGCTGAGGCCCTCGGCCGCCTTCCTCAAACAACCAGTAGCAGCTGATCGCAGATTCCATAACTCTCCCGGCCGCACGGGCGAGATCGGCATCGTCCAGTGCCGCAAGAGCGGATCGGGCATTGTTCAACGCTGGAAGCTGAATTGCTAATTCAACTAAATGACCGCCGCACAGCTCTGGCGCCGATTGACTCATGATGCGTGCGGCAGCCTCTAGGCTGCAATTCCGCCAGCGAACACCCTTCGATCCGCGACGTTCCGCCATCTCCACCAAGACCGCTAGCACCGCCAGCTGGCCCGCAGAGCTGGATAGGCGGATCGAAGGCGCGACGGATTGAGTCCGCGCGGCTAGCAGGTCTCGCACGAGACCATTTGCCGGGATAGCCGGCCAGAGCTCCGGACGGTTGGAGAGGTCGATTGCTGCAGCTCTGTGAAGATTTGTGGCGAGATCTTGGCTCGCGAACTCGGTCGCGCGCCACTCGGCGACATCGGCAGGCATGCGCGCCAGCCTACGAGTAAGCACGGACAGCGCTACGAGCGAGAGTTGGCCATTCACCGGTTTTTTGCTTGCCACTTGCAGGTGAGCGCTCAGTCGGCAAATCTCTCCCCCCTAGCCCTGCCCGGGACAGTCGAGCTGGCTCTCAGGCCTGGCCAACTGCCCACATGAATGCGAGCGCCAACAACTGCCATCGCGAAGCAACATGTGAACCATCGACGGGCCCACGGGCATGCCAATTGGGACCGCCCCGGCTTCGCCACCAATCGGGATCATCAAGCGCCGTTTCGACTGCGAGCATGACGAGCGCTTCGGCCGTGGATGAGTTCCGAGTGCCTGGTGCATACTCCTGCTTTCAGCCGCGAATGGAGGAGTCGCTTATCGGTCTCACCGCGCTACTCCCGCTCGGGGCATGCGAGTTGGCTCCGCCCAGGTCGGCCAACGGCACCTCCTCATCTGAGGAGCTCGTGCTGGCGGTCTAGGCCCTAGAAGAGCGCTCCGCCATCCTCCGCATACTGCACCTGGTGCCCAACGCGTTCGCCTCCAGCGGCGGGCGAAGCGCAACGCGATTGTGGACGAGCGCGACGGCGTCTTGCGGGTAAGCGTCGCGGCGGCGCCGGTCCAAGGCCAGGCGAACGCCGCCCTATGCAAGCTGATCGCCAAGCGCGCCGGCATCGCCCGCGGGCGGGTCAGCGTGATCCGTGGCCAGCGCTCACGCGAAAAGGTCTTGCACGTCGAGGGGCTGGCTTCGGGCGAGCTTCGCCGGGCGCTCGGGCTGACGGTTGACGGCTCGTAAGCAGGTCTCGACGGCGTTGCGGGCAGTCGCATTCTGATGTGCGGTTGGTACCCAAATGTGGTACCCAAGGCGAAGGACTTAGCGCTTTGGAGCGATGCTGAGGCGGTGTTTTCCGCTCTGTGGTGCGGTTTGCTGTTAGTGGAGCCAGCCGGGATCGAACCGGCGACCTCCGCCTTGCAAAGGCGGCGCTCTGCCAGCTGAGCTATGGCCCCGTGCGCTCAAGTCTAAGGCGAGCGTCGCTACTTGGCGACGGCGCGCTTGTAGCGGGCTACCGAGAGAAATGCGAAGAGGGCGGCGATGCCGATCGACCAGGCGATCGCACCCCAGACGTCGTTTCCGGCGGGCGCGCCGAGAAAAAGGGCGCGCATCGCGTTGACAGTGATCGTGAAGGGGTTGATTTCGGCAAAGGACCGCAGGACCGCTGGCATCGAGGCGACCGGGACGAAGGCCGAGGAGACGAAGGTGAGCGGGAAGATGAGGATGAAGCCGATCGACTGCGAGGCCTCCGGCGATGACGAGGAGAGGCCGATGAAGGCGAAGACCCAGGAGAAGGCGTAGCCGTAGAGCAACGCCAGGCCGATCCCGGCGACCACGTGGCTGGCCGGGGCGCTGAAGGAGAAGCCGGCGATCAGCCCGACCACGATCATGATCACGAGGGAGATCGTGTTGGTGCCGACGTCGGCCAGGGTACGGCCGGCGAGGACCGCGGCGCGGGACATCGGCAGCGAGCGGAAGCGGTCGACCAGCCCCTTCTTCAGGTCCTCCGAGAGCCCCAGCGCCGTGACGAAGCCACCAAAGGACATCGTCTGCACGATGATGCCCGGGATCAGGTAGTCGACGTATTCGTAGCCGGGCGTGCTGATCGCCCCGCCGAATACGTAGACGAAGAGCAGCACGAACATGATCGGCTGCACCGTGAAGGAGAGCAGCAGGTCGGGGGCGCGGGGGATGCGCATGAAGCTGCGTTTGGCCAGCACCAGCGTGTCGGAGATGCTGTTCTGCAGCCCACTCACCGCACCCCCACCTCCTCGCCGTTCTCCTCAGCCCGCTCCGCTGCACGCCCGGTGAGGGTGAGGAAAACGTCGTCGAGCGTCGGGCGGTGCAGCGCCACGTCGTCGATCTCGACCCCGGCCTCATCCAGCCGCCGCACCGCCTCGGTGATCGCCCCCTGGCGCTGGCGGAGGGGCACGCGCAGGAACCCGTCGGAGATCGCCGGGCGCTCCGCCGCGATCGGCCCCAGGGCAGCGATCGCGGCCTCAGCGTCGGACTGAGCTTCCAACGTCACGTCGAGCCGTTCGCCCCCTACCTGGTCCTTCAACTCGTCGGAGCTGCCGGCGGCGATCACGCGGCCGCGGTCGATCACCGAGATCCGGTCGGCGAGCCGGTCGGCCTCATCGAGGTACTGGGTGGTGAGCAGCACGGTCGTGCCCTCTGCGACGCGGGCTTCGATCGTCTCCCAGAGGCCGATCCGGCTGCGCGGGTCCAGCCCGGTGGTGGGCTCGTCGAGGAAGAGCACCGGCGGGCGGGCGACCAGCGCCGCGGCTAGATCCAGCCTCCGCCGCATCCCGCCCGAATAGGTGCGGACCAGGCGGTCGGCGGCGTCGCTCAGGTCGAAGTGCTCCAGCAGCTCGGCGGCGCGGCGGCGCGGCTCGCCCTTCGGCAGGTGGTAGAGGCGACCGACCATCTCCAGGTTCTCCGCCCCGGTCAGGTTTTCATCGACGGCCGCGTATTGGCCGGCCAGGCCGATCCGGGTGCGCAGCTCGGCCGCCTCGTGCTCAACGTCGAGGCCGACCACGCGGGCGCTGCCACCGTCAGGGCGCAACAGGGTGGTGAGGATGCGGACCGCGGTCGTCTTGCCGGCGCCGTTGGGGCCGAGCAGGCCTAGGACCGTTCCGGCGGAAGCGCTGAGATCGATCCCGTCCAAGGCACGCACGTCCCCGTAGGACTTGCGCAAACCGCTCGCTTCGATTGCGGCATCGGCCATCGAAGCAACCTACCGATTAATGGGTGCCGGCCGTCAGCGCCCTGACTAATCGTCGAAGTCGAAGTCCTTAGGGGGCTTCTGCTCGAACCAGAGCTCGTCGTCCTCGCTGTCCTCGAGAAAGTCTGGCGTGTCCTCGAGCACGTCGTCTTCGCGGTCCCGGTCGAAGACGCCTCCGGGTTCTGCGGACTCAGCGTCGGGCTCCCCTTCGTCCTCGTCCTCAACCGCAAGGTCCTTGACAGCCTCTTCCTCGTCGGCTTCGTCGTCCTCCTCAATCTCGACCTCTACAGGCACCTCCGCCTCAGGCTCGCTCCTCGACCGGCGCCTCCAGGGCTTGGTCCAGCTCGTCGGAGAGGCGCTGCTCGTCGAAAAAATCGTCCTCCTCGGTGTCCTCCTGTTCGGCGGCGCTCACCTCGACCCCCCTCGACTTCGGCCTCCTCCAAGCCAGCGAGCGGGTCGACCGGCGCCAAGCGCGGCTCGGCCATCTCCTCCTCGGCCAGTTCCTCGTCGGAGGGAGCGGTTGAGTCAGCGGCGGCGATCTCCCCCTCGACATCGAACAGCTCGGTCGGCTGCTCTGCGATGGCGTGCCGCTCTTCGGTCGTTGGCTGCGGCGGGCCTCGGGCACGATCTCGTGCTCCATCGCCGGCTGATCTTCCTCGGCGAGCTCGGCAGCGGGTGGCTCATCGTCAACCGGCTCAACGGGGGGCGGGGGCTCCTGAAGATCGGTGATCCCCAGGGACTCGCGTCGGAACCGCGACTCACCCTCCAGCTCCGCCTCCGGCGCCCGCTCTTCAGCCGTCTCCGCCGCCTGCCCCTCCCCTCCGGCGCCGCCATGAACTCGGTCGGCGCTTCCGCGAAGGGGTCGCCGGGCGCCCCTTCGCTCCCAGGCCGCTCGGGCGGCCCGAAAGCCTCGTCCTCGAGCTGCTTCAGCTCGGAGTCGCCGGCGCCGTGCTGGCGCTTTAGCTCCAGATGCTCCCGGATTGCCTCGTCGAGAATGCCCATTCGCTGTCCCTTCGGGAACCTAAAGCCTATGCGGTTATCCTTGCGGGTGCGAGGGCACTGGGACGATCCTCCCAGCAGCACACGCGGGGCTATAGCTCAGCTGGAAGAGCGCCTGGATCGCACCCAGGAGGTCGCCGGTTCGAGTCCGGCTAGCTCCACCAAACTTGCGACGTTCGAACCCCCGGCCTGAAAAAGCAGGCTGGGGGTTCTTGCGTTCCAACTCCGGGGCACTGAGCAGGTCCCTCTAACGCGCTCTTTCCTGGTCCCCCAGTTCCATCCGGCCAGACCTGTCAGATCAAGGCTCTTGGCTGCCGGTCCAGTCGGCCACATTTGGGCAAAGGGCTCGGCCAACACATGACTGACGACCTTCTCGGTGTCTATTTCAAGGCGCTCGAAGAACGCCTGATTGAAAAGACGCCGCTCCTGCCGATCCGCTTGGCAGTAGGCCATTTGGATGCGGTCGGTCATGGCCAAGGCCACGTCGAGCGCCTGCAAAACCTTCTTATGCCGGATATCCAGCTTCTTGATGAGCTTCTCAGCAGTGGCTCGCTCACGCCTGATTCGGACTTGTTCCTCAGCAAACAAAGACTCGCTCACTTGGTCGGCGTAATGCGCCGTGAGCAGCTTGCGCTCCTCGGCATCGAGTCGCGCCAGCTCAGCCTTGGCATCTGAAACTTTCTGAGCCGCTAGCTCCGCGACCACCGCCACATGAGCGGCCACGGCCTTCCGGATGCTCTCCCGGTGATCTGGCTTGAACTGCACTGTTGAGTAGTGGCGCTCAACGGCAGCCTCCACCGCATCGGCTCGGTGATACCCCTGCGAACAACGTCCCTTCTGGCGTCCCCTGCAAATGAAGTACTCGTATGTCTCACTCCTACCGCGTGCTTTGGTGTAGATCAGCCGCCCACCGCACTCCCGGCAATAGAGGCTGCCTCGCAGGTAGTGAAAGTGACGCCATGACTTCTCACCACTTCGCCGCTTGCTGTCCAGCAGGTCTTGCACTTCTTGGAAGGTTGTCTCATCCACAAGCGACTCATGGCGGCCTTTGTAGGTCTTGCCGTTGTATTGGACAATGCCGATGTAGTAGGGGTTACGCAGCATCGTCGCCAGGCGGTTGATGCCGAGAACCTTGGCAGGCACCTTGCGGGTCGCGCGAGAGCGCAAGCCGTCGGCCTCCATGATGGCGGCTAGCTCTGACAGTGCGTAGTTACCGCTTGCATAGAGGACGAAGGCTTTCCGTACCAGTGGCGCCCGCTCAGGATCAAGAGTAATAATGCGGATTTCCCGGCCCTCGACAACGGTGCGACTGTTGAGATAGCCAATAGGCGCCCGATACGGCGTGCCGCCCTTCTTGGCCTTTTGCGTCGAGCCCTTGATGATTTCCGTTGCCAAGTTGCGGCTGTAGAACTCGGCCATTGAAGACAAAATGCCGTGCAGCAGGAGTCCCGCCGGAGTCTCGTCAATGTTCTCGCTGGTACTGACGAGCTGGGCGCCAGCCTGCCGTATGCACATGACGATCTCCACATCGTCGGCACGGTTGCGGGCCAGGCGGTCAATCTTGTGGACGATCACGTAATCAATGTCGCCGCGCTTAAGCCGCTCCAGCATCGCTTGCAAGGCCGGTCGGTTGGCTGTCTTGGCCGACTCACCACGGTCGATGTACTCCTCGGCTACCTCGGCGTTCAGATTGTCGGCCTCGCGCCGACAGGCTTCGCGCTGGCCGGGAATTGAAAACCCCTCGGCGCTGTAGTCCGTGTCGGCCTGCTGCGAGCTAGACACCCTCAGGTAAATGACGGCCCGCCTCTGCTCCTCGCTCATACCAACACCTCCCGTTCGGCCCCCATGCAGCGGGGCGTTGGCGCCAATAGTCCAAGTTGAGATAGCCGCACCTCCATTGCCTGTCGAGATACCCGATAGCGACCAGCTAGGCGTTCGATGTTCTGGTGCCCGCTGCACCAGTCGCGGGTCAGCCAGCGCTTCGGCATTAGCAGGCAGGCGGCGAAGTAGTCGCAGATGCGTTCGGTTCGCTCGTCTGACCTGCTGTGCCCCAACGACGGATAGAGCTTCCCGATGAACGGATCGTCAAGCACATGCTTGAGTTCGTGGGCTAGCGAGAAGCGCTGCCGTGTCCGCGGCTCGCTTCGCTTGAGCACGATCACCCAGCCGCAATCAGTCCGGATGGTCGCGCCCGAGGTTGGGAAACTGGCGTGCTGCGCGACCGTGATGAACGGCAGCTCGTCAATGATGGAGTGCGGCACGGCTGGCGTCTGGACGCCAAGCTCGCTGAGTAGCAGCATGGCTTGTCGCTCTGCGACAAACTGTGCTTCGGTCGTTGTCAAGGCCCGCGCAGGCGTCAGCGCCCGCAGCCGCTCCAGCAGTCCGCTGTGCGGCGTGTCCAGGTTGGTCTGATTGGTCATTAGCGCTCCCTCCTTTCATATTTCTTGCGGATGGCATTAACGGCCGCTTCGATCTCGACAATCTCCTCCGGGCTGGCCTTCTCTTTGCTGCGGAAGTAAGTTCCGACGCTGGGCAGGCTGTTCGCCAGGTAGTTGCGGCTGACCCGGTCAATCCGAGCCGGGTCAATCTCTAGCGCCTCAACTAGCCGCGCCAGGTTGTCCGGCGACGGCTCGCTATAGGCGCCTTGCTCGATCTTTCCGAGCGTGGTCTTTGGAATACCGCTCGCTTCCTCAAGATCGCGGAGGGAAAACCCCTTTGCGGCTCTGGCTTTGGCAAGTAGCGCGCCCACCTTGCGGGCCTGTGCTTCTGTCATATCGAAACTCCCTTACTTGCTCCCATTATATCTCACTTTGTCCCGTTTGTGGACAGTGTTGTCAAAAGCACGGCGCTGTCTTTAGCGGCCTCACCGCTCAGCAGCCCTATCGCCTTGTCCGCTGTGCCGACGCTGAATAGCTGCCAGTGCTCCGGCGCCAAGCTGGCGCAGACCTCGACCAGCAGCCGGACCCGCGCCTGATTGGTCGTCAACCACACGATGCGCGGAAAGACCCCGCTCTCGGCCTGCTCAATGCCCGACTGGTAATAGGCAACGTAGCGATGGCACTTGCGCGTTAGCGCCCCACGCCCTGTCGTGCCGCAATCGACCTCGATGAAGCTGCACTCCTCGAACTCGCCGAGCCCGAGCCGCACAAAGGCATCAGGCTTCAAGGTGTCTGCTCGGCCGTAGGCCCCAGCAAGGGGACGCCAGCAATCCGGCTCGCTCTCGAAGGCCACCAGCTCGAAGCGGCCAGCTCGCTCAGTCTCGATGAGCTGCATGTACTGCTCGGCCACGGCCAGGGTATGACGGACGAAGACCACTCCCGGCTCATGCGGCGTCCGTACCCGCGTTAGTCCCTCGCCTTGCCAGTAAGACACCAGCCGCTTGCCGATTGGCCCAAGTCCATAAACATGCCCAGCGCTGCCCGCTCTGACGCCACCTATGGAGCGCTCCAAGCGGAACAGGACTTGTCGCTCTGTCAAATCAGCCAACACCCGCCGCGCGGCTCGGGCGCGGGATGCAGCTTTGCCGATTTCACTGAAGTACAGTCGTTCAAGCTGCTTACCGGCCACGAGCCGCAGCCGTCCGGTCGTTTCAGCAATCTGGCGTTCACGTTCAGGCATAGCCTCAGCCAGTGCCAACAATCCCGCCATGCTCAACCGGCTCATAGCCGACCTCCCGACTCGAAAACACCACTAACCACAGGCAGAGGAGTCGCGTCGCTTAAACGCCCAAATCCGGCTTGCCGCAGGGGCGTAATGAGCGCAGTGCTCGACGCGAGCGGACAACCGACCGGCAACCTCATAGCGACCTCCGCACCCGGCCGACTGGGGCATCCGGTTTAGCTCCAGACGGTGCCCGTCCACCCAGGCCGTGCCGTTCCCGCAAGGCTTGGTCAACTGCCGCCAGTGGGGCGCCGTAGCGCTCAGCCGAATCCCGGCGGATGGCGCGCGGGTCACTGCTCGGTTTCGGTAGCGGCAGGGTGACACCAGTTGCGACCGGCGCCGTATCTCCCGGCCCCAGGCCCAAACGAACGGCGACCTCGAAGCGGCCAAGTCCTTGCAGCTCCTCAGCGTTCAGGGCCAGCAGCTCGCGGGCCAAGAGCTGAGCGTCATCAGCGGCTTGTTTGAAGGCACAGATAGTTGCCGAGTTGGTTAGAGCCGCGCGCTGAACGGCTGGCTGTAGCTGGGTTAGTGACTGCGCCCCGACGTGAATTCCCACTCCAAGACCACGCGCCATCTCGAACAAGGAATCAAGGGGGAGGTTGATGTCTCCCAGGACTTTCGGCTCGTCTATGTAGACGAAGTAGGGACGCCGCCGTGACGGTGCCAGAGAAGACCGAGCTTGCACGGCCTGGAACAGCTCGTGGATCACCAGAGCACCGAGCAGTCGGGAGGCCGGAACACCGATGCGCCCGGCCGATAGCGACACCACGACGACCTTGCCCGACGCCAGCACGTCGCGCAGGTCGAGCTTCGGCTCCGGTTGGGCCAGGACGGCCCGGACTACTCGCCGACCAATGACCTCAGAGACCTTTGTAAGCGGAGAGCCGAGTTGGTTGGCCTTCTCCTGTGGGCTCATGGCCTCAAAGGCTGCCCAGGTGTCGGCTAACAGCGGATCGCGCAGCTTGCCGACCAACTCGCGGCGGTAGCGGCCATCGGAAAAGAGCAGTGGCAGGCTGGCTAGCGTGGCATGGTCGTCATGAGCCAGAGTCACCAGTCCGGCCCGGAGCCATTTGTCCGAACGCACTCCCCAGGAGTCGGCGAACAGCTCGCGGAAGATGCCGAGCACCAGATCGGCGATCAGCTCTGGGTCACTGCCAGGGGCAAACACCCGCAGGCCCGGCAGAGGCAAGGCCACGCCCGGATCGAGCACAATCACGTCCTCTTGGCGCCGCTCGTCTATTCGCGCCAAAACGTCACGGGCTAGGTCGCCTTTCCCATCAAGCACCAAGCAACCGCGACCAGCTGCCATGTCCTGCACGACGAGGTTGGCCAGCAGGTGCGACTTGCCGGAACCTGTCGGCCCGACCACCAGGGCGTGACTCAGTCCGCCAATCACCGGCTGGGCCAGTTGCCGATCTTCCATACCCGGCCAGTCCGAGCGGGCAAAGATCCGACCCGTGCGGGGCAAGCGAGCAGCGGGCATCAGTTGTGGTGCAGTAGCCAGGCTCAGCCCCGGAATACGGGGCGCCTCAATCGGCCATGCGACCAAGCTGACTAGCTCTGCCGGTGAGAAGCGGCTCCCCTGATGCCACCCCCTCACCACCTGATAAATCGCCATCGGTCGTTGACGGCGGACGCTGAGGCGTCCCCAACTGCTGTGACGTGAGCGCAGCACTGCGATCACGCGACCAAGCAAGTGCGCGCTACGACGGCCGCTCTGGCTCCTGGCCATGACCACAGCCCGGCCGTGCAGAATCGGCTGGGCATACTTTTGGCGCAGCGCCCGCAGTTGTTCGAGCGAAGGCTGGCGCTCGACCAGCCAACCGAGTCCGGCTGGAGGCTGGCGCTCAACTTGGCTATCGCGTCGGGGCAATCCCGGTCGCCGAGTTGGCGAAAGCAGCCAGAGCAGACGTAGCCCCTCGCCTGCTTGAAGACTTGAAAATGCACCAAGCAGAGCCGCCGTTATCTCGGCTGCCTGATCGGTTTGTAGAACGGGATGGAAGCCCGACCAACGCAGGCGCCGAGCATCAGCCCAATCACTGTCCCCGTCGCCGCCCGGCAGCGGGTCGAAGCGCACTCCGGGTAAGACGCCGCGCAGTTGGCTCCGCAGCAGCTCAAGCGTGCTGGCCGGGGCGTGCAAATGGTGGCTGATGCCTTGCTCGTCAGCCACCACTTCGAGGATCACCAACGCCCGGCGCGGCAGGCCCGAAATGCCGCTCAAGACGGCTTCAACCGCCTCGGTACTCACGTCGCTGCCAAAGCGCAGCCGCACCGATTGCAGTTTCAGCTCAGAGCGCTCCCGCCAGCTCATCAAGGTCAACAGGCCGCTGGCAAGGGCGAGAAGCGCCACTACCCAGTCCAACCCAACCACTACGCCGCCTTTCGGCGCGTCGGTTCATTGTCCACCGGGTCCAGCTCGGCTTCTTCTTCGACGATGCGCTTGGCCATCAGCCACAGAGCCAGTGACAACTTGGTCTCGTCAATCTGATCCAGCGACTTCGAGCGAATCCTGATGCGCTTTTCTGGCTGCTTTTGATGTCCCATATTTACCTCCTTCGTTATTTTGTCCCGTTTATGGACATATGTATTCAGTATGCACCATATTGTCCCGTTTGTGGACAGTAGAAATTACAACTGCGTGTACCACCAGATGAGACGGCCGATATAGACCAGGAGCAGGAGCGCCACAACGGGCACGAACAGGGCACGAACGTAGGGCGCCGCTACGGCAAGGGCTGCGGCAATCACCACCGCCACGACGGCCAGCCGGGTCAAGAAGTTCATTGCTTCATGGTCGATGAGGCAACTGGGTACTTCCGGGTGCTTTAGTGGGGGACTTGATGAGCGATCCGCCAGTCGCCTCACCGGCTGAATTGGCCGCCGAGCTGAGCGGCCTGCTGCGCCCTGGCGTCACGACCGAGGGACTGCGCGATTGCTCGGCCATCCTTGGCCTGGCGCTGACGCAGGCCAAGTCGGCCAGCGAGCAGAATGTCGACCGTGCCGTCGCCGCCCACACCCTGATAACCGAAGCTGCTAAACGGGTTGATGGTGGGGCTTATGGCTCGGCCGCAACCCTGCTCGGCTTGGCGCCCGGCACCCGTGGCAGCCTGCTCAAAGAGCGGCGGCGACAGGGCGCCGGCCTGCTGCATGTCTCGCCCGAGCACTTTCGTAAGGAGCGAGAGGGCTCGTTCCTGGAAGCCGTAGCCAATGAGCTGTACGCAGCCGACAGCGCCTACCGTTTGCGCCATTGGCACCGCATGGAGCCGGAACGCACGCCGGAGCAGTCCGGCCTCGACATCGACTGGCTGGAGCAGCACCGCAGCTACCGCCGCATCTGGACACCGCTCTCAGGAATGCGCAACGACCTACACGTGCTGCGGAGCTACCTGGCAGCCGAGGAGGAAGACCAACCGGCGATTGCCGACCGGCTGTGCAACATCACCTGGCATTGGGCTCGGTTCCTCGCTGCCTTAGGGCGCTTCGTCCAAGAGCAGGGCGGGCTCTGGTTGCTGGCAGACGCCGACAGCGAGATCGCCGCTGCCGATGCGATTTATCAGCTCCAGTTCTACGTGCCGCTAGGGCAAACCGACAGCTCATGGCTGCGGACACTGCTGGCCGATAGCCCGCATGAGGAGCTGGACGGCTTCGGTGATCGCCTGGTAGAGGCCGGTGAGCGGCGGCGCGAGCTGATGGCCGCTTGGGTCGAGTGGGCAGGCTGCCGGGAACTTGACGACAGCGAGTGCGAGTGCGCGCTACATGCTTGGCTACGTGCAGCCGAACAGTTCATCCGCCTGATAGACGAGGACTGGTATCGGGTGGCTGACTACTACCGGACGCCGAGTGGCGATGTCAGTGGTGTGGATGTTCGGGAGCTGTCGGAGTGAGATGTGGACTGCTACCGGAGCCAGACCGGTCATTATGAGATAAAAGAAACCCCCATACTTGTGGGGGTTTCTGAAGTTTATGAGTGCATCTAGTTATCGTTCCTCATCTGTTATTAAACTCCTTTCAGTATAGCCTGCTAAACGCAGTTTTGTCAAACTCAAGCTGGTAGCGTAAATCCTCCTCGTTCTTCGGGTTGCGGTTGATGGTTGTGCGCACCTCGTAGATACCTGTATCGACTGGTTCAACAGGCTCCGCGTCAATCTCTTCTATATGAGGCGGTAATCCACGCATAGTGCGCAAGGTGACGCTACCTGCTGGCAGCGATTCGGGGAGCTCAGCGCGCATAGCTAGCTCTACGCCGGTATTACGTGGTGTGTATCCGAGAACCGGGTCGAGGGTCTTCTCTGGGTCATCGACATCTGTCTTGTAGTGGAGGAGGACGCTCTCGCCTTTGGACAAACGGCGAGGGAAGAAGAAAACATCGAAATAGAAGCGGCGAGGTAGCCAACGGTCCGCCATGCCCTCTTTGCGACCGAGGTACTCCACATTGTCGGGCTGGATCACTTTAGTTTCAAGGTCACCGCTGCCCGTCCATATAGAGCCCAACGATATCTCCATAGTGCCGATCCCACCAGAGATGAGCGCGATGCTCCGCTCATAGTGATGCTTCCACTGAGAGCCCGAGCGCTCCATCTGCCAGAGAATTGACCACGCCTCTGTATGGAAGCCATCCCACCCGATATCTAACTCGTCTCTCGCAAAGCCCTCATCGAGTAGATCAAGCTCCATATAAAGCAGCTGCTCGGCAGCTAGACGCAGAAGGCCGTCGCGGTTGCGCTGCACCGTTCTGAGCGAGTCATCCAGAATAACGGCTGCTCTTTCCTCGCGTGCAGTTGTGTCGAGCTGACTGACGGCGTTGGCGTTGCTTTGGGCATCTGATATCTCCGGACCCGGACCCGGATCGGGATACCCAAGGAGAACGTGAAGTGCCCGGCCCTCCCGCGAGACCCCCAGCCTAGCTAGTGCCTCGGCAAGTACGGCGCGGACCGACTGAGCCGCGACGACCGCGCGCTGCTGAGACGATGGATCGCCAGCCGCAGCTAGCCAGCTCGACCGCTGCTTGTCAAGGACGTGAAGCCTTGGAAGAGCACCGAGAACGCGCTGTAGGCGTCGATGGATCAGCCACGAGCAGATCCAGGTCTGCGACGAGGACATCCAAGGTCGTGCGAGTCACTAGGCGAGTCTATCCCCCTAGTTCGGCGGAGAAAGCGCTGCAAGCGAAGTTTCGACATAAATATTAATTAAGGACAGATTACGCCAACCAAGGCGGGTCTTGTCGAACTTCGTCAGAGTTGTAGGATGCCCGCATGGCACTGGGTTGCTCGTTCATGAGGGCGATGAAGCGGAGAGTCGCGATAGGCGACGACCGCCATCCGGGGCTCCCCTTCGTGCTGACGCTCAGAGGAGAAACGAAGGCAATCGGAGGTGACGAGATGACCATCACTGATCGCATCCGGCAGACGACCCATCAACGCGAGATCGACCACAACTCGCGCTTGCAGCGCTTGACGGCGGCAACGCTGGGGGGCCTAATCACCCTGATCGCAGGTGGATGCGGCCTTCAGGCCAACGGAACCGGCGCGGGTGGTGTCGCCGGGGTTCTCGCCAGTCTGGAACCGCTGACCAAGAATTGCGACGGCCCGCTCAACGGTTATGCCGCGCTCGAACTGAGCGCACCTGGCCGAAGTAACCCACATCTCCAAAGCGCTCGGTTGCTGGAGGTGCATGATATGGCCGACCAAGTGGCCGCCTGCGGCGGCTCCCTGAAGGCAGTCGCGTTCTCCTCAAGCGCCGTTGAGACATTCACGCTCGGCGAAGAGGAGTTCCCAACGAGTTCCGGTACGGAGACGGCACGCCTCATCCAGGCGAACCACGCGGTCAACGCTCTCATGAGCAGTGTCACGGCCAACATGCCTGCGGCCATGCACCGGCTCAGCCCCAATGGCACCGACGTACTGGCTCAACTGACCTTGGCCCATCAGGATCAACAGCAGCGTCAAACCGGCAAGCTCTACGTCCAACTTGAGACTAGCGGCGTCACCACGACCGGACCTGTGGTGATGAGCGGTCTCACATTCACTGACCAGGCGGCTCGAATTGCGGTCAGGCAGGTGCAGGTGCCCGACCTGTCCGGCGCGACGGTTCGCATCGTCGGTGTTGGCAAGGTCGCGGTCCCCGGCTCCAGGCAATCAGCAACGTCGCGGACTGCCGCCGTCACTGACTTCTACTCCATTGCCTGTAGGCGCACCCACGCGCACTGCCTGGTGACTACCGACTACACGCCAGGAGGCTGAACATGCCTAACGCAATCCCACACCTCAACGGCAATGGCCGATTCGACGAGGACATGCCGCTGCTAAGCGAGTTCATCCAACAGACAGACGAGGCACGAGCAGTCGTGCGGCCAAGCAATATAGGGAAGTTCTATTTCGAAGATGAGGTCGAGGCAGCCGAGGAAGAGCAGCTACATGCCTATGAGAAAAAGGCTGCCGAAGAGGCACGCGAGCCCGACAAAGAAGCTGCGGCGCTAGCCCACGAGGCAGACAAGGCGACCATCGTGAGCGATGACAATCACACCCATCTCGCCGCTAGCCGCAAGCGACTTGAGCGCGACGAAGCGGTACTCGAACCCCACTCAAGACGTTCAACTGACGCCAAGTGGCTGAAGTGGGTCCGCTGGGCTGGGATTCTCGGAGGCGACATAGCGGGGATCAGCGGCGCAGCACTGCTCCTCGGCGAGCTGCCGATCAATGCCTTTATGCAGGCCACGAGCGCGGCAGTATCTGCGGTAACACTCGGCGCTGTCGGTCGTGAGGTGCGCTACCGCATGGCGGCACGTACCCGTCAGAAGGCACCGGACGAACTCAGTGACGAGGAGCGCCAGTACGCGAGCTGGTTCGCCGGGCCGAACAACGCGGAGGCACTCGTCAAGATCATCGTCCTTGCTTGTGCGACTGGGATGGTGCTGATCGCCGGTGGCATCTTCGCCTTGCGCGATGTAGCAGAGGGCCTTGGACCGGCACTGACTTTTGGTTGCTTTGCCCTGGCGCTCGGCCTGGCGAGTTTCTACAACTCCTTTGACACAGCTGATGACATCGCTGAGCATCTTGACGCCCAGGTAGCAAGGGTCAAGAGGCTGGACAAGGCCGCTGAAAAGGTTCGCAAGGACCGGGTGATAAAGCAGCGGGCTGGGGCCAAGGCCGCAGCGGATTCAATCCGCACAGCAAACGCGAAGGCCGGAGAGGCCGCAGCGGCCGGCCTGCGGCGCTCCCTGTATCAGACGCTCGGTCACAGCCCCGGCGTGGCTGGCAACGGCACCCCTCCCAAGAGGAACAATCACCGGAAGCGTGGTGAGAGCGGGTCTAGGAACGGCCGTGGGCGCTTGGAGGATTCGTGATGGCGATCGCGCTGCTGTCCAGCCACCGACTCAACTCTGTCCGCGAGCGCTCACATCCTCTCTTGACTTCAGTCGGAGTACGAGCGGGTGCAGCTCAGAGCTACGCCGACAAGATCACGGTCGGCAAGCCCGGCCGTTGCCCTGAACAGCCCGTCCTAACCATTGGGTTGTTCGATAACTCGGGCAGCGTGACCGGCGGAAACGATCCAATCGGCCAACGTTTCCTTGAGGCTTACATCGCCGTTAGCCGAGTGGGAGCCAGGTGCCGCTGCGGTAAAGACCTCGCTGCGACCCTCCACTTCGACACCCCGACCTCCGGTGATCTAGAACCAACCCCGATCACGAAGACCCACCACGCAGACATCAGCCGAAGCCTCGCAGTACCATCAGACGGGGCCGGCATTAGCTGTCTCGGTCCTAGTCTTGCCGCAGCTCGTCTGATCGCGGAGCAGTATCGAGACTCCCATCACTTGGTCCTCACGGCACTCACCGACTTTGAGCTCTTCGATGACTATCTGGACGAGTTCATCGACTTTCCTGGGGATGTTCACGCAGTGGCGCTTCGCGCTAACCCGCCACAGCGACTCGTCAACGCAGCCCACATCACGGTGACGCATATCGACTACTCAAGCCCGCCAGGCACGGTCGCACGAGCCATCTTTACTGCGCTCACGAAAACGCGACCGCGCGCGAAGCCGCTTTCAGTCAAGGGTGTAGCCGCAGATTCCATCAATGGGGACTCCACGGCGACCACTGTCACAGGGGGCATCGGCCAAACATGATTGGTTCGGCGCGGGCCTGACCAACTCATAGCTCACCCCACGGACCCAGTCGTCATCAGGCTCACGGCAGGCATCCGAATCGTCCGGCGGGTAGAACTTAGTAACCACGGATTTCACGCTCCAGCCTTCAGCGTTCAACGCCACCAGCAAAGAATCAAGTGCCCGACTCAGCAGCGTCCCTCGATGCTCCAGCGGGTCGTAGTCACCGGGAACCTCCAGGCATTGTCCCCGATCATCTAGCAGTGTGAGGTTCCAACAACCGCATTCGACCTCTTCTGGCTGAGTCAGTTCGCGGAGGCGTGACACCGGCTTCCATGTGGCGTCGTCAATCGTCGTGAAAGTATCGACTTGGCGCTCAATCACAGCAGGAAGTACGCCGCTGGCCACCAAATCGCGGACAGCTTGTACTCGCTCAGGTGTTCGCCGCCAACCGGCAACCACAACGGGCACCCGTAGCAGAGCCGCCATTGCTGCGTTCACAGTGTTTTGGTGTTGGGCAGCTCGGCACTTTCGATCCTGCTCAGCGACAGACTGATCCCGCGTCAGGCTGCCATCCAAAAGCCGGAACACCTGTATCCAGCCGAACTCAAGGGTGAGCGTCGCGCGCTGCCGTACGTCGCAGGAGCCAGCTATCTCATCCGGCGCTAGGAGCCTGGGTCAGTAACCAAAGCTGACCCGTCCGGTGGGTTTAAGACGATTTGTGCGTCCACGACGCGGAGGTTGTCATGTCGGCCACGGTGGCGCAGGAGCGGTTGGTGGAGGTGGCAAGCGAAGAGCCCCAGCGGGCAGAACCCTCGCCCGTGGGCGAGGAGAAGACCTTCCGGCCCTATGACCCCGACCAGGTGCTGCTGATGGCGCCAGTGCTCAAGGAGTGGGTGCCCGAGGGCGACCTCGCCCACTTCGTCTCTGACCTGGTCGACTCAGCACTGGACCTCTCGGCGATCTACGCCGCCTATGAGGAGGAGCGCGGCTATCCGCCCTATGACCCGCGCTTGATGACAAAGCTCCTGATCTACGGCTACGCCAACGGGGTGATGTCCTCGCGCAAGCTGGAGGCGGCAACCCACCGTGATGTGGCGGTGCGGATGCTGTGCGCCGACCAGCACCCCGACTACCGCTCGATCGCGCGCTTTCGCAAGCGCCACCTGGAGGCTCTCTCAGAGCTCTTCGTGCGGGCGCTGAGGCTCTGCCGCCAAGCCCGCTTGGTCGGCCTGGGGACGCTCGCCCTGGACGGCACCAAACTGCGCGCCAACGCCTCCCGCCACAAGGCGATGAGCTATCAGCGGATGACCAAGAAGGAGGCAGAGCTTGAGGCCGAGATCGCCGCCCTGCGCGGCAACGTCGGGGCGCTCTTGGCCGACGCCGAGCGCACCGACGCCGAGGAGGATGAGCGCTTCGGGCCCGATTGCCGCGGCGATGAGCTGCCCGCCGAGCTGCAGCGCCGCGAGGGGCGCCTGGCCGCGATCCGCGAGGCCAAGGCGGCGCTTGAGGCAGAGGCCGCCGAGCAGGAGACCAAACGCCGTGCCGAGCTCGAGGAGGAAGGCAAGAAGCCGCGCCGCCCACCGCGGGGGCGCGATCCCTTCGCGCCCAAGCCCTCAGCACAGCGCAACTTCACCGACCCCGAGTCAAAGATCATGAAGACCGCCGACGGCTCCTTTCACCAGTGCTTCAACGGCCAGGCGATCGTCGACTCCGCCGCCCAGGTGATCGTCGCCGCGGAGCTCTCCGATCAGGCCCCAGATACGCACCAGCTTGAGCCCGTCCTCGAGCAGCTCGCCGAGAACCTGGAGGCGATCGAGGCCGAGCTGCCCGACGAGACGGCCCTGACGGCCGACGCCGGCTACTTCTCCGAGCACAACGTCGCGATCACCGCCCAGCACGGGCTGGACCCCCATATCGCCACCGGGCGCTTCAAGCACTCAGAGCCCCAGGCCCCCGCCCCGCGCGGCCCGCTGCCCAAGGGCGCCACCCCCAAGCAGCGCATGGCGCGCAAGCTGAGGGCCAAGGAGGGCCGTGCCGTCTATGCCCGCCGCAAGGCGATCGTCGAGCCGGTCTTCGGCCAGATGGACACCGTCCAAGACGCGCGCCGGCTGCTTTTGCGCGGCAAGGAGGCGGCCCGCGCCCAGTGGCGCTTTCACTGCGCGGTCCACAACCTGCTGAAGCTCCACCGGGCCGGCGGACTTGCCCTCCTTGGGACAACCTGACCCGTGGGGAGCCTCACCAGCCAGCACCAGACCCGCTTTTTTCATCCCCAGTGGTGCTTTCCTCGACATCGCAGCCGTTTTGACTGCGGAGGTGCCCTCAATTCTCATGCGCGGATCCCGGTTACCGACCCAGGCTCCTAGCCGTGGCGCTTCTTTTTGACCTTCACGCACTTGGCCTTGCCGTGGATCTTGCGCTTCTTGAAGCCCTTGCGGCACTTAAGGGACTTCTTGTGGGGGATTGGGTTTGGTGGCGGCGCAGGACCGGGACCACCACCGCCGGGTGGGTTGCCGCTACCGCCTCCCGTACCGCCCCCTCCTCCGCTGGCAGTGAAGGTCGCAGTGACTTCAATATCGGATGCGAGGGAGATTTCGCAGGCGCCCGTCCCCGAACAGCCGCCGCCAGACCAACCGGCGAAGGTCGAGCCAGAGACGGGAGTTGCCGTTAGAGTGATCATTGACCCTTGCGGAGACTGGACCGAGCAGTCCGACCCGCAGTTGATCCCCGGTGGAGTGCTCGTTACCGAGCCAGTGCCGGTGCCGCCCTTGACGACGTTCAGGGTGTGCGAGCTAACTGGGGTGCCCAAGAGTACCTTGTTGCGTTCGCTGACGGCCAGACAGCGACTGCTCGATATACACGAGACCGAACTGAAGTTGCCCGCTTTACTGGGGGAACTGATGACCCAGGCGCCGGTTCCTCCTGTCGGATTAGTCGAGGTGAATATCCGCCCTCCTGAACCAACCGCCACGCAGAAGGAAGCCGTCGGACAAGCAACATCATTCAGTTCAGCAAATTCTTCCCCGCCGAGCAGGCTACTCAAGCTTGTCGATTTCCAGGCTGTCGCACTTCCGGTGGGATTGGTCGAAGTCAGGACATTCCCAGCTAAGTCAACGGCAGCGCAGAACGTGGTCGTTGGGCAGGAGACACTCGTTGGATTACCGGTTTCGAAGAGGTTGCTGCCATCGACGCTAACGGCACTCCAGGCTCCAGCACCCCCGGTGGGATTGGTCGAGTGCAAGATATTGCCGTTTCCGCCGACCGCAACACAGAACGAGATGGTCGGACAGGAGACGCCGGTTAGCACGTCGCTGGGGTCGATCGACGCGACGCTCCACTTGGAGCTTCCGCCAGCGGGTTCCGTTGACCAAGCTAGGTAGCCCCCGGAATCGCCGTTATCGACGGCTACACAGAAGCTGGTCGAGAGGCAGTCGATATTGCCGAGCTGGCCTATCGGGAGTTGGGTGAAGCTCCAGGCTCCGGCTGCACCCGTTGGTTCCGAGGTCGTATACACGTCGCCGCCGTTGTCGGTGACGGCGCAGAACGAAGCGGTGGGGCACGAGGCGCCGACGATTGCATTGTTGCCTAGACCGTTTTGGCCAATAGCAGCTCGCTGCCAAACTCCGGAGCCGCCGTTGAGATTGGTCGTAGATAAGACGTTGCCGCTATCGTCGGTAACCAGGCAAAGTTCAGGGCTTGTACACGGAACGTTTCCTAGGGAGTTGCGCCCTGTCAGATTGCCGAGGCTGTGCCATTCGCCAGCGCCACCGTTTGGATTGGTCAAGGCGTAGAAGTACCCAGACTGAGAGGCGGCAACGCAAAGCGAGGCCGAAGCGCAGCCAACGGCGCTAATTTCAGGGCCGGAACCTGTCAGATTGGATGTTGTCCATGCCGACTTGCCGCCCGTTGGGTTAGTCGAGGTAGCGACGCCTTCAAAGTCTGAGGCGGCACAGAAAGTCGCAGAAGGACAGGAGTAGTTATTGGGATAAACGTTGATTGGAAGTTCATTGTTGGACCAAGCACCCGAACCACCTGTGGGGTTGGTGCTCTTGAAGCTATGTTCAAAGCCGTCTCCGGCAAGGCAGAGAGTCGCACTGGGACAAGCCAGAGTGGCTACA
This sequence comes from uncultured Solirubrobacterales bacterium, assembly GCA_963803755.1. Taxonomy (GTDB): domain Bacteria; phylum Actinomycetota; class Thermoleophilia; order Solirubrobacterales; family 70-9; genus CAVUPF01. The sequence goes on along the minus strand of CAWDNP010000005.1, from coordinate 156,039 downwards.
CCGTGGGTGTCGATAGATGCGCTGCTCCAGGCGCCGACTCCGCCCGTGGGGTTAGTCGAGGTGAGCACATTCCCGGCGCGATCACCGATAGCGCAGAAGGACGCCGAAGCGCAGGACACAACGTCTGGTTCTTTTTCGCCGTCGATTTTGGTGATGGCCCACGCTCCTGATCCGCCCGTGGGATTGGACGAGGTCAGGAGGTTGCCATTGAAGTCAACGGCGGCGCAGAAGGAAGCAGACGGGCAGGAGACACTGCTCAGGACGTGTCCTTTTCCGACATTGAAGTGCGACCAAGCCGCAGCGCCGCCGCCTGGATTGGTTGAGCTATAGAGATTGCCATCTGAGGCAGTGGCGATACAGAGAGAGCTTGTTGGACAAGAGACATCGCTAAGTCCTTCTTCGTCCAGGGGAGTGGTCGTCCAAGCTCCCCCCGTGGGATTGGTCGTTGTCAATACCTCGCCTGAGCTATCGGCAGCGGCGCAGAAGGAAGTCGTTGGGCAGCTCATGGCGCGGACTTGGGCAGCCGAGCCATAGGGAGGCTGGTGGTCTTCGATGGAAGTCGGCGTCCAAGCCAGGGTGGTATCAGCGCGTGCCTGACTTTGCGGCAGGGCGAGCATCAAGAGCAGACCGAGCATGATCGTCATCGTTGCAACGACTGAGCGCCCCGCTCGCCGTTTGCTGTGCTGCCTCACTTGTGCCTCCCCTTGTGGACCTTCACGCACTTGGCCTTGCCGTGGACCTTGTGCTTCTTGAAGCCCTTGTGGCACTTGAGCTTCTTGTGGGGCGTCGGCGTTGGCTGTGGAGTTGGAGTTGGAGCCGGTGAGGGGTTCGGATTGCCTCCCCCCTGGGTCTCAAACACAGCTGTCACATGGCTGTCGCCTCGAATGGTTATGTCGCAAGCGGCCGTGCCTATACACGCTGGCGGTACTTCTTCCGATCTTTCTTCGGCATTCCCCCAACCAGCGAAGGTTGAACCCGCCGCTGCCGTCGCTGTCAACGTGACCGTCGCGCCAGCTCCAAACTGTCCTGAACAGCTACTACTACAGCTAATGCCTGCTGGTGCGCTGGACACTGTGCCGGAGCCGCTTCCTTCGGTCACTACATTGAGCGTCGGTTCTGGGCTGACTCCGGCGGGGCCAACAGGCGCAATCCGATCAATGGAAGATGTACCTTCAAGCCCCGGTGCGGTCATCCAAAGGTCGCTACCACTAGGACCAACAGTGATGCTTTCCGGATTGGTTTCTGGTAGGAGTCCGGTGCTGAACAGCGTCACGAAGCCACTCGGCGTAATACGGCCGATATCAAAGCCTTCGTAAAGCGTAAACCATAAGTTGCCATCCGGCCCGGTAATAATAGTTGCGGGTGGCCTTTCATCATAATGATCAACAGGGTTAGGGTAAATCGGGAACTCGGTAACATTGCCGCTCGGGGTGGCTCTGCCAATGGCCTTGGCTTCCGAATCGGTGAACCAAAGGTTGCCTTCTGGGCCGACAGTCAGTCTTTCGGGGATGCTGCCTGTTGAAACTCCAGTGCTGAACTCGGTGACTGTGCCGGTGGGAGTAATCCGGCCGATATAGCCACTGGGAGTCGCTTCAGGCGTAAAGCTGGTAAACCACAGGCTCCCGTCGGGTCCGGAGACAATATCGCCCGGAAGTCTCGCCGTCGCACCTTCAGATGTGGAGAACTCAGTGATCGTGCCGCTCGGCGTGATCCGACCTATATCTCCGCGGTTTAGTCCAGGCCCAATCATAGTGAACCACAGGTTGTTATCTGGACCTACGACTAGTGGACCTAATACAACGCTTTCAGGATCGCCTTCAGCGTTAACTTCAAACTCCGTGATTTCACCGCTCGGCGTTATCCGACCGATGGCAGGTGCTCCGCCGGAATACGTTGGGTCGTCGGTAAACCACAGGTTGCCTTCGGGTCCGGCGACAATACTGGCCGGGAAGTTGATGCTGATCGGTTCCCCTTCGCCGTTGACACCGTTGGAGAACTCGGTGATCGTGCCGCTCGGTGTGATCCGCCCGATTGCGGACGTACCTTGGGACATGTAGCCGTTTTCAAGGCGCTTTGGATCAGTGAACCACAGGTTCCCGTCAGAGCCGACCACGATTTCAACGGGGTCGGTGTGGGCGTTGATGCCCGTACTGAACTCGGTGATCGTGCCACTCGGTGTAATTCGGCCAATCGCTCCGTCTGCATCGCTGAACCAAAGGTTGCCTTCCGGCCCATTGACGATTTGCCGAGGATCGCTATTGGCGTTGAGGCCAGCGCTGAAAGGAGTGATTGAGCCAGCTGCCGCAGCACTGGACGGCAAGGCGAGCATCATGAACAGACCAAACGAGATCAACAACGACCAGACAGTCCTCCGTCTGACTCCCTTGCGGCCAACCGCTCGCCTGATCTCCACGCCTGCCTGCTCCTCTCGCTTTGGGGCCTGTTCGCCTGCTCTGACCGAGCCCTTGCAGGAGGCCCAGGTGGCGGGGGAGAATACCGCATCTATGGGCCATCTACCGGCTTGCGGGAAACTGGAATGACTCCGACCATTCAAGTCGTAGCTTGGAATGGTCATGGCCGGTCCGCGAGGCAAGAAGGAGGCAAACCGCGCCTTGACCCTTGGCGCATTGGTCAGAAAGCTGCGCCGCGAACACGGCTACACGCTGAACCAGCTCGCCGACAAAATCCCCATGTCAGCGTCGAACCTCTCCCGTTTGGAGCTGGGCGCTCAAGGCCACCGGCCGACGAGAGCATCGAGCGGATCGCGGCAGCCCTGGGTGTCAACTCAACCGAGCTACTGCGAGCCGCCGGTCGCTCCAGCAGCGGTCAGTCCTTCGAGGAAGCGGTGCTCGACAAACTCGATGCCCTGGGCCGCGATGTGCGCGAGGTCAAGGATGCCGTAATGCGCAAGCGCCGGAAGTCCTGAGCCAGCGACTACGCGCCGCTGTCGCTGGGACAACAGGAGCCCCGCCGAGTAGGTGCGGGCAAGGCGGGGCTCCTCCCGTCGCATTTGGCCTAGCCGAGCTTGGTGATCGACACGACCGGAATGACGTGCTCCGTCTTGTTGAGCTTCACGCTGTCTCACCCCCTTCCATCCACTTCGGTGGGAGCGCTGAGGCGCGGGGGGCACCCCGGCTCCCATCAGTTGGGGGAGACAATACTCAAGAAGATTCAACTAATGGAGGAAAGCCCACGAAAACTGCGGCATCCTGTCCGTCCGCCTTTGGCGATAAGAAGCTCGAACGTTCAGATAGCTACGACTGAATAGGAGGCAAGGGGCTGTGATGCAGACCAAACAGAGGCCCGAGGAAGCCGTTGACGAGCGCCTGGTCAAGGCGCTGGGCCACCCCCTGCGGGCACGGGCGCTGTCGATCCTCAACGAACGAGTCGCCAGCCCGAACGAAATCGCCAAGGCGCTCAGAGTGCCGGTCAGCAAGGTCAGCTACCACGTCACGGTGCTGCTCAAATACGAATGCATCGAGCTGGTCGATACCGCGCAGCGGCGCGGGGCCACCGAGCACTACTACCGGGGCACGACCCGCGCCCTCTTTACCGACGCCGATTGGGAGCAGCTATCGCCGGAGATCAAGAACGGCGTCTCCATCGAAGCCATGAAGATGATTACCGAGGCTGCCAAGAAAGCGCTCCAGGCGGGCACCTTCGATTCGCGCTCCGACCGGCATCTGAGCTGCACGCCGGTTGTTGTGGACGAACAGGGCTGGGACGATCTGGCTTCGCTGTTGGCCGACACGCTGGATCAGGTGATGGAGATTCAGACGCAAAGCGCCGGGCGCTTGGTCAACAAGCGCAAGCGGGGCATCAGCGCCACCGTCTCGATGCTCAGTTTCGAGTCCCCTGGCTAAGTCCAAGTTGGTACTGCGAATACACCATCGCCGCCGCTCACAGGCAATGGTCTACCCAATCAAGTAGTCAAACAATATCCACGATTAATAAGCCTTGCTTTTCTGAATGGCCCCTGATAGGAAGCGCTGAACCAAACTGGGAAGGGGCGGAAGGTATGAGCGGGAGACGGTCGGCAGGAGCGCTGATGGCGATTCAGAAACGCGCCGGTGCAAGCGGGAAGAGAGCCTGGCAGAAATTACTCCTGGCGCCCAGGTCGTTGAAGCTAACCCTGGCGATGCTCATGGCCCTGCTCCTAGCCACTCTGACCCTTCCCGCTGTCGCCTTGGCCGCCGAATGTACCGATACCTGGACCGGACCCGCCGAAGGCTCTTGGAAGACCGCAGCCGACTGGTCCGCAGGGCACGCACCGACCTCCACAGAAGTCGCATGTATCGGCTCTGGGAAGACGGTGAATGTCAACGAAGCGGAAGGTACCGCCGGGAGCTTGCAAGACGAAGGCAGTCTGGTGATCTCAAGCTACGTACTGAACCTGGCGAATTCGCTGGAAACCTCTAGCATCAACACCCTGACCGTGCATAACTCCGGTTGGCTGATCGGCCCTGGCACCGTGGACATTTCCGGCACCCTCAACCTTGAAGCGGAAAGCACGATGTCTGGGTCCGGCTCGACGGTGATCTTGCCGGGCGCAACAGCCTCAGCAACTATGGTGACCGGGGCGGCCGTAAGCTTGCGAGAAGGCCGCAAGCTGATCAATGAGGGCAAATTCACCCTCACGTCCGGGCGCATTGAAGAGTCTGAAACCACCGTGATCGAAAACACGGGAACGTTCAATGCCAACTCCGAAACATCGCATGCAATCAAGGCCGAAGGCACCAAAACATCAGTTATCAACACAGGGACGTTCCGAAAGGCTTCGGGGACCGGGACAACCGAAGTCACGGCCAAGGTCGAAAACAAGGGAGTTGTTGATGCCGAAAAAGGTACACTGGAATTCACAGGCGGCGGCTCGTCAAGTGGCTCAAACCACTGGGAAGCCTCCGAAGGAGCAAAGGTCTATTTCGACGGGAGCACTTTCTCGCTGAACAGCGGCAGTCTCTCGGGCCGAATCAAGGACCAAGCGAGCACTTTAGACGTTGAAGGCGTGACCGGCACGGCCGCAGAACTCGAAGTTTCCTCGGGAACCTTAAACGTCCAGGGCGGCTCAATGACAGTCAAGTCCCTGACCCAGAACTTCTCCGACCACCTTATTGGTTCGGGCACGCTGGAAATATCCGGCACGTTCAACTGGGAAGCAGAAAGCACGATGTCTGGGTCGGGCTCGACAGTGATCCTGCCAGGTGCGACAGCAACGATCACAAACGGCGGCGGGAGTGTAGCCGTGTACTTAGAAGGGCGCAAGCTGGTCAACGAAGGCAAAGCCACTTTTACGTCTGGGTTTTTAGAGATGTCCGAAGGCGCGGTGCTTGAAAACAAGGGCACGTTCAATGCCAACTCGGAAGCATCGTCGGAAAGGTTGAAACAAATCAACGCAGGGGCTGGCGGCTCGACGATCATCAACAAGGGAACGTTTAGAAAGACCGCGGGAACTGGGACGACCTCAGTCAGCGTTCCCCTTGAAAATTACGAAACTCTGAAGGAAGAATCGGGCACACTCGACATTGAACACCCGATCACGAAGGAACACACCGACGAATTCAGCAAGGGCTGCAAAGGCGGTGATCCCGTCAACTGCGCAACTGGCGACTTCTCTGAGACCCAGACCGACATTGAAATCGGAGGTCGGGGCGTAGGGTTAGACTTGACCCGGACCTACAGTGCCGAGAGTGCAGCTACCGCCAGCTCACCTGGCGCCTTCGGCTACGGCTGGACCAACTCCTTCAGCGACCACCTGGTGTCTGAAGAAAGCGGCAAAAAGATCACGGCGGTCCAGGGCGACGGCAGCACAGTGCCCTTCACTGAAAGCGGCAAAGGCACCTTCACGCCTCCGGTCTGGAGCCAGGACACGCTGAGCGGAACCTCCGAAGCCGGCTACACGCTAACCCTGTCCGAACAGACTAAGTATCAGTTCTCAGGCGCTGGCAAGCTCGAAAAGGTGACCGACCGCAACGGCAACGAAACGACGCTCGCCTACAACAAATCGGGCCAGCTGGAAACGATCACCGACCCGGCGGGTCGCAAAATCACGCTGACCTACAACGGCGAAGGCTTGGTTGAAAGCGCCAAAGACCCGATGGGCCACGTCGTTAAATACGCCTATGAAGGTAAAAACCTTACGAGCGTCACGATGCCAGGCGAAACCGAACCGAGCTGGAAGTTCAAATACGACGGCTCGCACCGCATGACGACGATGACCAATGGCCGCGGCGGCAAAACAACCAACGAATACGACAGCTCAAACCGGGTCATATCCCAGACCGATCCAGCCGAACGCACGACGACCTTTGAATATGCGCCGTTCCAGACCAAGGTCACGAACAAAGCGACTGGTGCTGTCACGCTGGAGTTATTCACCAGCAACAACGAGCCCTACTCAATCACTCGCGGCTATGGGACACCTGTAGCTACCACAGAAGCGTTCACCTACAACAGCGAAGGCCGAGTTCTCAGCGAAACCGACGGGAATGGCCACAAGACCACCTACACCTACGACTCCCACGGTGATCGCACCAGCATGACCAATGCCGATGAAGATGAAACGAAATGGACCTACGACGAAACCCATGACGTAGAAACGGAAACGACACCAGGTGGCGAGAAAACGACGATCACCCGAAACAGCCACGGCGACCCTGAAACTATCTCTCGGCCCGCGCCCGGTAAAACGACGCAGACGACGAACTTTACCTACAACTCACACGGTCAGGTCGAAAGCATGACCAACCCACTCAGTAAGACCTGGAAATTTGAATACGACAGCGCGGGCGACCGCACAGCGGAAATTGATCCAGAAAGCGATAAGCGCACCTGGGCCTACAACGAAGACTCCCAGGTGACCTCGATGGTCAGTCCCCGTGGAAATGAAACGGGCGCCAAACCGACTGAATACACGACTTCGTTCGAACGTAATGCACAAGGTCAGCTGCTCAAGGTTACTGACCCACTGGGCCACGAAACGAAATACACCTACGACGCCGATGGAAACCTTGAAACGATCACCGATCCCAACACCCACAAAACAAAATATACCTACGACGCCGACAACGAGCTGACCAAGGTCGAAAAGCCCAATGGCAACGTCATGGAAACTGAATACGATGGCGCCGGGCAGATCAAAAGCCAGACTGATGGCAATAAACACACTACGACCTACGTCCGCAACCTCTTGGAGGAGCCCACTGAAATCAAAGATCCGCTAGGTCGGGTTACAAAGGAGGAATACGACGCCGCCGGGAACCTTACGAAGCTGATTGACCCGGCAAAACGCGAAACTACCTGTGTCTATGACCCAGCAAACAGACTCAAAGAAGTCAGCTACTCGGAATCGGGCACACATAACGTGAAATATGAATATAACGCCGACGGCGATCTCACGCATATGAGTGACGGCACTGGCGAATCGACCTTCACCTTTGACCAGCTCGACCGCCTGACGGAAAGCAAGGATGGCCACGGTGACACCGTGGGTTACGAATACAACCTCGGCAATCAGCAGACCAAGATCACCTACCCCAACGGCAAGAGCGTGGTCCAGGAATTCGACAACGCGGGTCGGCTGAAGAGCGTCATGGATTGGCTCGAACACACCACCAAATTCGCCTACAACCGAGACTCTCAGCTCAACAAAATCACCTTCCCGTCAGCGACAAGCAACGTCGATACCTACGCATACAGCCATGCCGACCTAATGACCGAAGCGAAGATGGCGAAGGGCGAAACGCCGCTTGCATCACTCGTTTACGCTCGTAATAAAGCTGGCCTGATTGAAACAACCACAAGTAAAGGTCTCCCCGGTGCCGAAAAAACAAGCTACACCTACGATGAAAATAATCGCCTAACCAAAGCTGGCACTGCCAGCTACGAATACGACGCAGCAAACAATCTGACCAAAGCACCCGGCACGACGAACACCTACGACAAAGCCGACGAGCTTGAAAAAGGCACCAACGCCACCTACACCTACGATGAAATGGGCGAGCGCACTAAGATGACGCCGTCGGTTGGCCCGGCCACCACCTACGGCTATAACCAGGCCGGTTACCTGACCTCGGTCAAACGGCCAAAAGAAGGCGAAACTTCAGAAATCAACGATAGCTATGCCTACAATGGAACCGGCACGCGGACCTCGCAGATCATCTCAGGGACTACCAGGTACCTCACTTGGGACACGACGGGTGGCCTTCCGCTGATGCTCAACGACGGCACGAACAGCTACATCTACGGCCCTGGTGGCTTGCCAGCCGAGCAAATCTCCTCCGCAGAAGCGCCGACCTATTACCACCACGACCAACTTGGCAGCACGAGGATGCTGACAAACGCTAGTGGCGAAGCAATAGCAACGTTTAGCTACGGTCCATTTGGAGCCCTAGAAGGGAGCACGGGTACCCAGAAGACTCCCCTAGGCTATGGGGGGCAGTACACAGATGCCGACACCGGGCTGCAATATCTACGAGCTAGGTACTACGACCCGACGACGGGACAGTTCCTGACACGAGACCCGATTACTCCGGTGACGCGGGAGCCGTATGGCTATGCGCTAGAGAATCCCGTTGGCAAGGTAGATCCGAGTGGATACTGTGGGGTTGAATCAGGAGAAGAAATCGTTGAAAGCATCAACCCTTTCTCCTCGGAAAATTGCGCCTACCAGGGAGCTGAGGCACTTAACCGAGCTACAGGCATAGATTTGCCGGGTACCCTGACCCAACCCGCGGTGGTTGACATCGCCGCAGGAGTAATATGTGCGACCCCTGGTCTAGACGCTGGCTGTACACCTGCTCTCTACTTCGCCTTTGGCGATAGTACGGCGAGCGTTCTTGCAGAAGGTTTCAACACTCAGTTCTGCAACTTACCTCATCTTCTCGCAGAGGAGGGCATTAATACGGTGCTGCTGGGTTTCGGTGGCCTGGGGCTGAAGAGCCTTGAGATGGCTGGGGATGCACCTGGTTTTGGCAAGGCGCTCCTCCGAGGAGGACCAGCTTTGGCACAGGGAGCCCTCGATATTGCCAGGCACTTAGCACATGCAGAATAAACCCCCTGAAGGGACTAGTGGACTTACCTATGGGACTTATCAAGGGCTGCATTGGCGGCGAGTTGCCCGTTGCGGTATGGCCATCGTTCTCGGAATTCTCTATGCTCATGCAGTGGTAGTTATTCTGGGTGGTGAGAGCACTGAGAAAGTACTCAGAACGATCGCTATCTTTATTGTGGTGATTGCAATCTGCGATTGGTGGTTTGCGCGAAGGATGGGCTTTGCGCTCGACCAAGATGGTCTCACGCTTCGGTATTCCTATAAGAAGGTCTGCGTTTCGTGGTCCCAGATCCAAGGTTTTCAATGGAAGAAAAAGCGCACATCCAGGACAGAATTCCTTTGGGCAGAGATTGCGGACGGTAACATCGTGCGTATACCTACGGTTGGCCGTGTCTCTCGTGCGCTCTTGCTAGCTCCTTTCTTGACCTCTACCGACATCCGCTCAACAACGGGTGAGGTACTTGATGCAATGGCAACGCTTGAGCACGCATTGAAGGCGGCCAAAAATAGCGGTCACCGCCCGCATACGCTGGAAGCATAGCTAGCGGATTTGCAGCAACCGTGGGAGTGCCCGAACCTCCCACAGTCTGTTCACGCAGACGCCGCAGCGTTTTCTGCCTCCTACATGAAGTCTATTGGTCTGTGCCACCCCGATGGTCGCTTTCGGCGTTCGGCAGCCGATACCGCCCATGCCCGACTTGTACGAAACAGGCATCCTCGCCCTTTGATCCTTTGAATAGGCAGCTATTGACGGAGTGCCTAGACACTGCCATGCTGAGAATGCGCTCTATAGCTACATGCACATCACAAGCCCGCATTGGCTCTGGCGACAGCTCCAGAACCTGAATAGCCGTCTTCTTGATAGTCCCGCTGCGTAAAGGCAGCTGTCTATGGGAGCAGGAAGCCTCAGCTGTTTCAGCCAATAACCGCTTTCGTAAGCCATTTAGCCGGTTCAGCTTCTCTAAAAGAGCTGGTTCATAAAGTGCTCCGCTTAGCTCCACTACTGAACTGCCCAGCACACGAGTATCAATCCGAGCCGAAGCGTCCAGGGAAGCCGCACACGCACCAATCGCACCCAGCTTCGAATGTTCCGGTGGCTTCAGGACGAGCGATCGCTGCGGCTCCGCATGGGAACGCACATGGCCTCGCTCTCCTGCCTTGAGCGGCGAAGCCGAAGTGCAGCAAAACGCAACTGGAGAGGTCCTGCGGCGTGGCCGTCGCCTGGTCTTCGTTGCGGCCGGCTTGCGCTCTGATGATCGTCTTCTTGCGACGAAGAGCGTGACGAAGTCCATTTTCGCTATCGACAATGGCTAGACCCCTCAGCCCTGAGCGAGCTGTTTACCTGCTACTGCAGGAAACGAAAGTGACGACAGAAGAGGGACTGCTAGTGCAGGCAAGTGTTCGGGAATGTCACCCGACGTCGATGACGCCTCTCAAGTGGTGAAGCCCATAAGCGGGGCCCCGCGTCGAGCTACTTGGCGATCCGCATCGCCGCGAAGCGCACTGCGGAATGACAGGGCGGCAGAGCATTGTGCAAGGTCCGGAAGCGGCCGCTGACGGTGCCGCTCGCCTGGGTGGCCGAAGTGAACGCACCCTTGATCGCATAGTGGGTTGCTGTGAAACCGCTGCCGGTGGCCGTGTTTCCCTGAAAATGGCCCCGGTCCACGGTGAGCGCTGGAAACCGCGTGTGCGTGATCCCACCGACCGGCACGCTGCACTGGGGGCCGGGATCAAAGGTGGTCTCCAGATCCGAGATCCTCTTCCCGCCCGCCGTCACCTCGAAGTTGATCGTGAATGGCCCAGCTTTGCCGGTATAGCGGCCGGAGCGCCCTTTCACCGAGAAAGAGAGCGCGATAGTTGCACCGATCAGTGAGAAGGCTACCGCGAAGCAGATGATGAGGAGGGTCGCGGAGGTCCGGTTTGGAGGGCGGGAAGGGCGCACGGCAAGCTCGACTTGGCGACTATACGCGCGTCCCATGCGACAGCAACCCGTGATAGGCCGCAGGGCTAGCGCTGACGGGCTGGGGGGCGCTGATTGCCACCGCGGCCCAAAACTGCCCCCGCCGCTGAGACCCCCGCTGCATCCATCGGGAGGCGACTCTGGCTCCCCCAGGGTATTTGTCGGGCCGAACGTAAAACCGCGAACGTGCCTCAGACGGCGAAGCTCTCGCCGGAGAGAAGCGCTCGGATGCGGTTCGTCCAAATCCCGGCTAGCTCCATCGCACAGCGCCTGCAATTTGACGGTACGGCGGGCGCGGTTAATCTCCTCGGGTGGAGCGCGATGAGCTGCGGGCGATCCAGGCGCCGCTGAAGGAGCGTTACGAGGACGAGCCGGAGGCCGCCCTGGTGACCCTCTCGGCAAGCGGCAACCTGGGTGAAGGCGTTTCCTGCTCGGTAAACACCGGGCACTCTCTGGCCGAGGCTGGGCTGCATCCGGCCTCCGGCGGTGATGGCTCGCTGCTCTGCTCGGGAGACATGCTGCTTGAGGCGCTGGTCGCCTGCGCCGGCGTGACGCTGCGGGCCGTAGCCACCTCACTTGGCATCCCAGTCGAGGCGGGCCAGGTGCGCGCAGAGGGCGATCTCGACTTCCGCGGCACGATGGCGGTCGACCGCGCCGCGCCGGTTGGCTTCCGCGCGATCCGCCTCAGCTTCGACCTCGAAACCGACGCAAGCCAAGACGATCTGGACACCCTCCTGAAGCTGACCGAGCGCTATTGCGTCGTGTTTCAAAGCCTCGCCAACCCCCCGGAGCTGTCGGCCACTGTCGCCAGGGAGTCATGAAGCTCGAACTCGTCGACGGAGCCTCAGGTGGCGAAATTCTCGCCCAAGACAAGCATGCGGGCGCGGTTCGCCCAATACCCGACTAGCTCCATCCCCGCATTCCGTGCTGGCATGGGGAATGAGTCATCAGGGGCAGGCCTTCCGATCCACGCCGTGACTGGTTCATTGGGGCAACAGTGCTAATGAACGCGTAACCGTGCCCGAGCTCGGCTTCGCCGGGAACTGATTGCACCCAGGGAGATCGCTGGTTCGAATCCTAAACTTCACTACCCCGGATTCCGCGCTGGGGAACCCAGATCGCATCCAAGGAGGTCGCTCCGCCTGACAGCGGGCCCCGGTAGGGTCAGCTGTGCCAGTGAGGAACCGTCGCTTCCTGCTGCACGAGCGCCCGACGGGGCGCATCGGATCAGACACCTTCGAACTCGACGAGCAGGAGCTTCCCGAGATCGGCGAGGGTCAGGCGCTCGTCCGCACGCAATGGATCTCGCTTGACCCCACCAACCGTGCGTGGATCAATGACACGCCGACCTACCTGCCGCCGGTTGGCATTGGCGAGGTTATGCGCGGTCTTGGACTCGGCCGGGTCGTCGAGTCCAAGAGCCCCAGCTACGAAGTGGGCCAGCTCGTACAGGGCCTCATCGGCTGGCAGGAGTGGGTCGATCGCCTCCGATGCCACGCCGCTGCAACCGGTCCCCGATATCCCGGGCGTCTCGCCGAGCGCGTTTCTCGGCGTGCTGGGGATGACCGGGCTGACCGCCTGGGTCGGCATCAGGGATATCGGCCGCCCGCAACCCGGCGAGACCGTGGTCGTTTCCGCCGCCGCAGGCGCGGTCGGGTCCGTCGCCGGCCAGATCGCAAAGCTGGACGGCGCGCGGGTCAGTCGGCATCGCGGGCGGGCCGGAGAAGTGCGCCATTCTCACCGAGCGGCTGGGGTTCGACGCCGCCGTCGACTACAAGGCCCCAGGATGGCGTGACCAGCTGATCGCCGCAACACCCGACCTCATCGACGTCGACTTCGAGAGCGTCGGTGGCGAGATCATGGATGCAGTCTTCGCGCGATTGAATCTTCGCGCCCGAGTCGCACTCTGCGGGCTGATCTCCGGCTACAACGACAGTGAGCCTCCGCCGGGCCCGCGCAGCTTCGGCAACGCTGCTCGTCCAGCGCGCGCTGGTCCAGGGCTTCATCGTGCTCGACCATTTCGGTCGCTTGCCAGAGACTGCCGCCGAGCTGTCAGGCTGGATCGCGGAGGGAAAGCTGGAGCCCCTCGAGACGGTCGTCGAGGGTTTCGAGGAGCTGCCGCGGGCGATCAACATGCTCTTCGACGGTGCCAACATCGGCAAGCTCGTCGTCCGCCTGAGCGACGACTGAGTCGCTTAGGGCTTGGATGACATCCAGGAGGTTTGCCGGCTCAAGTCCGACTAGCTCCATTGAACTTGCTGTACTCAACTTGTAGGCCAGCCGGGATTCCTGGCCCCTGGATCGCCCATTGCCAGGCGTAAGGGCCGTGACGCGGATCGACTCAGAGCAGGTGTAGCAGGCGCCATCCGAGCGACGGGCCCCCAACCGAGCGCATGGCCACTGCGGTGGTCCTGACGGCACTCTGCACCGCGAACGGCGACCGTGGCCATCCGCTCACCGGCCCGCAGCCAGTCATCGCCGGGCGAGCGACGACCTGGACGGGAATCGTGAGCCCGCCCCAGCCGATCTCCCGCAGAGCTCCCACGGTCGCGGCCACGGTGTGCCGACCGTCCGCGCTGCTCGCGCTCAGCACTCTCGTGCCGGCGGGTAGGACCGTCTCCACGCGCAGAGCCGCCGCAACCGAGTAGCCGAGCCGCTGGGCGCTCGCGAGGGCGGCTTCGACCAGCGAGCCTTTCCGCTGGCCGAGCACCACGCCAAGCACCTTCAGCCACCGTCCGCCGACGGTGACCCGCCTTGCGAACACGAGGCAGCCGCCGGCCGCTCCGTCTGAGCCTGTCTTCACTCCCACATACCCGTCCGCTCCTACCAGACCGTTGTAGTTGATCACCCGGCCCACAACCGGAAGCTTGGCCGAGGGCTTGTCAACGATCGCGGCGAACGCCGGCTCGCGCATGGCCACCTGGGCGAGCTTCAACTGGTCGGCTGGCGGTCGACACCGTCTTGGCGTTGAAGCCGCTCGGGTCGGTATAGGTGGTCGAGGCCATGCCGAGCTTCCTCGCGGTGGAGTTCATGCGGGCCACGAACGCCCCGAGCCCGCCCGCGTCGTGAACGGCCAGCAGCGCGGCGATGTTGTTGGCCGAGGGCAGCAACAGCGCCTCGAGCGCCTGGCGCTCGCTGATCCGCTCGCCGGCCTTCACGCTCAGCGTGGACTCGTCGAGGGCGACTCGCTGCTCCTCTTCCTCCACGTCCTTGCGCGTGATCGTCATCACGAATCCCTCTTCGCCGGCTGCCAGTGGATGCTCGCGCAGGGTGAGATAGGCCGTCATGACCTTGGCCACGCTCGCGATCGGCACCGGGGTAGTGGCCCCCGGAGGTTCCGAAGCTGCCCACCCCCTCCACCTCCACGGCCGCCTGACCTTCGCGCGGCCAGGCGAGCATCGGCGCGCTCCCAGGAAGACGGACGTACGCGGCAAGCGTCCGGTGGACGATGAGCGGCGGCGTGCCCTCGGTCGCAATCCTCCGCATCGCCGCCACCGCCAGCACGACGAGTACGATCGCGCCGAGTGCCCACCATCGCAGGCGCCAACGGGATCGATGCCTGATCCCCGGCCGTAGGGAGCTCGCCACGGCCTCAGGACGCTAGCGCAAAGGGAGGAGGTCAGCGGCCGGTGGGGAGTCCGAGCGAAAGCCGCTTCCGCCTGAGCCTGACGCAGCCGCGCCGCCGGTGGCGATCAGGATGGGGGGGTCAGGGTTGAGATCCAGCGATCTACCCATGGCGCAGATCAGATCGGCGCGGGTGAAGACGCCTGGGCGCCTGGTTGAGCATCTGCCAAACACGGCTTGGGTGATCCCGATCTCGATCAGACCTTGACCATGTGGCGCGGTTGTCAGGAGCGGGCCGCCACTGTCCCCATGGCATACGCCAGATTTGAACTTGGGGAAGTCTATTGCGCAGATCCGTCCCCGGAGTCCTTCGCACTGTTTGCCCTCGACGACGGTCCTGGCCCACATGAGCCACTCGGTCAGTTCCGTCTGGCCATAGTAGGTCTCACCCCACCCGGCAATCAAGGGCATGCGTGCCCGTATGCACCCGCTTGGCGTTTGCAGAAGTCGCAAGGCGAATCGCCGGCGCCGTCGTGGGTGTTGAGAGCACGAGCAATGCGGCGTCGCCATAGCTGATCGAGTTCCGGCCGAACTTGAAACGGGGGTAGACGAGCACTTGGGAGACACTCGATACCTGGCGTTCAGAGGAGGCCGCCCAATCCACGCTGCCCGTCACAACGCGATAGCCGGCGGCTTCGTTTGTCACGCCCGTTTCTAGATTCACGGCGCAGTGGGCTGCCGTGAGGACAAGGTTAGGAGCGACGACCGTTCCGCTGCAGGCGATGGCTTCTTCTTCTCCTTTGACAGTCGATTACGAACGCCATCCAGGGGAAGGCGCCAGGTTCGGCGACTTCCCCACCGACGACAGAGATATGAGCTGCGGGCTCTTTGACATTGGCTGTATGGGCAGATGCTGTGCTCACGCCGAGCGTGCCCGCCGCAGTGCCCAGCGCCCCGAAGAAGAGCGTCACGCACAGGGCCGCAAGCGCGTTTCGCATCATGGCGTGCCCCCGACGCCTGGTGACTTCTCGCATCCTATCGCACCTGGCCCAAGTCGCACCCGCCTTAGCCGATAGTCCGTAGCCGGGCTCGTGCTCATTGTTCGAAGTTATCGGCGGGCGCCCTCTCGGGGTTGAATCGCCAACTCATCCTTGCATTACGGGACGTGGGCGGATCGCATCCGAGCGATGGATATCAATCAGCCAAGGACAGGGTCAAATACGGGGAAGCCGACACTCGCCGGCACCCTGCGGTAGTTCAGAGTAGTGAAGGATCACGGCTCCGAGCGGACGCTTATCAGCCCGCTGAATATCGTTCAGTAGCGAAAGAGGGAGAGCTCAGCTCTTTGGGCGCCGGTCCTTGCCTCGTGCAGAGCTCGCTTAGCCAAGCCGCGCGGCCAGGTTGATCTCCGGGACGCCGGCGAGCGCTCGCGAGACCGGGCAGTCGCGCTTGGCCTGCTCAGCATAGGAGCGGAACTGACCCTCATCGATCCCGGGGACGTCGCCGTCGACCTCCAGGTCGACCTGGGCGATGGTCGGTGCTCCGTCGAGATTGCGGAGGTGCACGCGGGCTTGCACCCGCACCGACTTCGGCGCATGCCCCTCTGCGGCGAGTGTGTTGCTGAGCGCCATCGCGAAGCAGGATGAATGCGCGGCGGCGATCAGCTCCTCGGGGTTGGTGCCCTCCCCCTCCTCAAAGCGCGAGGCGAACGAGTAGTTGCCCGAGAAGGCTCCGTCGCCGACGCTCAGGGTGCCGGAGCCGTCTTTGAGGTCACCCTTCCATTCAGCACTGCCGTTACGAGTTGCCATCATCGCTCCCTTCACCACGCCGAGAACATCGAATGGAGCCATTTTAAGTTGGCGTGCCTCGAGGTCATCGTCTGCTCCTCGAATGAGCTGACCGAGGCCGATCTGCGGCTTGTGAAGCCCACGAGCGACGCCTATTCGGCAATTTGAGGAGCCGCTGAGCCGGCGGGTCAGCGTTCATCTGGCGCTCATCCACGAGTAGCGCCCGGGTGCGGATCTGAGACGATCCGACCCAGTGGAACCTGGGCCAACCGACGCCTCTCGGCTCGCCATCTCCCGCCCAGAGGCGTTGCGGGACTCCTTCTGGGCTTTCGCCTCCTCGCGCCTGCTGGTCTGGACGGCAGGGATACTGACCGCGGCGATCGTCGGCCTGCACCCGAGCGGGGCGGGAATCTTCGATCCAGGCGACCTGGCTACCCCCTTTCACAGCACGCTCGCCAATCTTCTCATCGCTCCGGCGACACGCTGGGATTCGACCTGGTACCTGGGGATCGCCCACTTCGGCTACCAGCGCCTCGACCAGACTGTCTTCTTCCCCCTCTACCCGGGCCTGGTCGCGCTGGGGAGCGCGCCCTTGGGCAACGCGTGGGCTGCGCTGATCGGAATCCTCATCTCGATGGCCTGCGCGTTGGGGGCGCTCTTCCTGCTGCACAGGTTGGTCGAGCTCGAATTCAGCGCGGAGGTCGCCCGGAACACGGTCTGGATCGTCGCCTGGCTGCCGGTGGCGTTCTTCCTCTCGGCGGTCTACTCGGAGTCGCTGTTCCTCCTGCTAACGATCGGCTCTTTTTACGCCGGGAGGCTGGGGCGCTGGTGGGTGGCGGGGCTGATCGGCTCCCTTGCGGCCGCGACCCGCAACAGCGGCGTACTGCTGGTCGTGCCCCTGGTCTTGCTCTACCTGTATGGGCCTCGCGAGGACCGCGAACCCGATCGCCCCGCCAGCGGATGGCGGTCGCGATACGCGCTAGGGCCCGACCTGCTCTGGATTGCTGCCGTGCCGCTCGGCCTGCTGGCCTATCTCGCCTATCTGAAGCTGCACCTCGGCCACCCGCTCGCACCGTTTAACCAACAGCGCCATTGGCGTCGCTCCTTCATCCCGCTGGGTGGCGTTCCGGCAGGGATCTGGGACGGGCTTAAAGGCCCTCGTGGCCGCGGTGCCCGGCGGCGCTTCTGTGATCGGAGCCCATTTGAGTGCGCGCTGCGATCACCAAGCACACCGTCGAGCTCGCCTTCTTGGTCCTCGGCGCCGTGCTGTTGCGGATGTCGTGGAAGCGGCTGCCCTTTGCCTACACGGCGCTCGCCGGGCTCAGCCTCGCGCTCGCCGTCTCGGCGCCATCGCACGGGGAGCCACTGCGCTCGCTTCCGCGCTTCACGCTGGTGCTGTTCCCGCTCTGGATAGCCCTGGCGCTCTGGGCAACCGAACACCGGCGCGTCCGAGCGGTGATCCTCATCTGCGCCCCACTGCTCGTCCTTTGGACCTACCTGTTCGTGTCCTGGACCTGGGCGGCGTAGGGTGCGACTCCATCTGGGCTTTCACCCTGGCGGCCTGCCGGCTTCGTATTCGTCGGTGTCCCTCCAGCGGTCGGCTGTGCGCTCGCTGGACATCAATTCAGTCTAGGCAGCCGCGCCTCTGGGGACGACGATGGCCTTGACATCGGCCGGCCTCTTCTAAAGGCGAGTCAGGCTCTTCGCCTCGATGCCCCGGGTGACGCCACGGAGGTCGACCACCAGCGGTGCCGTCGAGACGACCGCCTCGTAATCGACGCTCGGGTGGGCGGTGACGATCGCCGCCAGGTCGGTGTCCGCCAGGGCGGAGTCGAGGTCGACCGAGGCCAGGCCCAGCTCGGGGAGGGCTGGGACGTGGGGGTCGTGGTAGGAGACATTGCCTCCCAGCTCGCTCAACAGGCTGAGGATCTTCAGGGCGGGGGACTCGCGGGTGTCTCCGATCCCGGCCTTGTAGCTCGCGCCGAGGACGAGGACCTTGGAGCCCTTGACGGGCTTGCCGGCATCGTTGAGCGCCCGCTCGATCCGCTTCACGCAGTACGCCGGCTGGGCTTGGTTGACCTTGCCGGCCAGCTCGATGAACTCGGGGTAAAAGCCGTGCTCGCGCGCCTTGAAGGCAAGGTAGAAGGGGTCGACCGGCAGGCAGTGCCCGCCCATCCCCGGGCCGGGATCGAAGCGCATGAACCCGAAGGGCTTCGTGGAGGCGGCGTCGATCACCTCCCAGATGTCGATCCCCAGCCGCTCGCAGAGCTGGGAGAGCTCGTTGACGAGGGCGATGTTGACCGAGCGGAAGATGTTCTCCAAGAGCTTTGCCAGCTCGGCCGCCTCGGGGGTGGAGAGGACGATCACCTGCTCGCAGATCTCCGCGTAGAGCTCGCGGGCGCGCTCGGCGCAGCGCTCGGTGATGCCCCCGAGCAGCTTCGGCGTGGTCGCGACGGTGTAGTCGCTTCGGCCGGGATCGATCCGCTCGGGGGAGAAGGCGAGGTGGAAGTCGCGGCCCGCCGTCATTCCCGGAGCGCTCGAGGACCGGCGCCAGCTGCTCGCGGGTCGTGCCCGGGTAGCTGGTCGACTCCAGCACGACGAGCTGGTCCGGCTGCAGCACCGCCGAGAGGGAGGTGGCCGCGTCCAGGAGATAGGTGAGGTCGGGCTCGCGGGAGCCGCTGAGCGGGGTCGGGACGCAGAGGATGGCCGCGCTGCAGGAAGCGAGGTCGGCGTAGCTCGATGTGGGCCGCAGACGCTCCCCCAACGGCGCCAGGGCGGCGTCGGCGACGTCCTCGATGTAGCTGCGCCCCTCGCTCAGGGACTCGACCTTTCGCTCGGTCGGAGTCGAGGCAGACCACCTCGTGCCCGGCCTGCGCGAAGGCGACGGCAAGGGGCAGGCCGACGTAGCCGAGGCCGACGATCCCGATCTTCATCGGGCGGAGTCTAGGCCGCGGGAGGGGTTGGACAGCCCGCGGCCCCTGTCCTACGCTGAGGGCATGGATTCGCCATCGGCTCCGGACTCCACGGCATCTGTCGAACGGGCGCCGAGGGCTGCCGCAGGCCTATGTGGTGCGCTCCGAGCGCGAGCGGCTTCTGGAGGCGATGGTCCGGGTCGCGGCGCGGGTGAGGGCGGGCTCGACCCGCTATCGCGCAGCCCTGGCGCGCTTTACCCCCTTTCTCAGGAAGGCCAGGCGTGCTCCGGCCAAGCGAGGGCCTGCCGCCCGACACGGCGCGCTTCGCGATCGGCGGCGCTAGCGCGATGATCTTCGACGAGATCCGCGCCGGGCGCGCCCCTGACCTCGTGCGCATCCTCCCCGACCTTGTCTTCGCCGTCCTCATGCCCTACCTCGGCCCGGAGGCGGCCGAGGAGGAGATGCGCCGCGTCGCTCGCGAGAGCTGATCGAGGAAGGCTTCGGCTAGACGCCCTCGCCGTGGCGCCCCTCGCCGGCCGCGAAACGGGCGGCGCCGCGGAGCGGCGATCTCGAGCACCTCGCGACCGAGGCGATGCTCGAGGGCGAGGCCCTCGGCGAGGGGCAGGCCGAGGCCCCCGATCGCGGCGCGGCGGTCGGCGAGCATCGTCTCCTGGGGGAAGGCGGCGATCGCCTCGGCCAGCTCCAGGGCACGCTCGAGTTGCTCGCCGGGGGCGGCGATCTCGTTGATCAGGCCGATCCGGTGGGCCTCCTCGGCTCCGACCGGACGGCCGGTGAGGATCAGCTCCAACGCCCGTCCCATGCCGACGACGCGGGGCAGGCGCTGGGTGCCGCCGTCGATGAGGGGCACCCCCCAGCGGCGCTCGAAGAGGCCGAAGGTGGAGTCGGGCGTGGCAATCCGCAGGTCACACCAGAGGGCCAGCTCGACGCCGCCGGCCAGGCACCAGCCCTCGACCGCGGCGATCGCCGGCTTTGAGGGAGTGAGGCGGGTCGGCCCCATCGGGCCGCCGGGATGGTCGACATCGAGGTCGAGCGCCTTCAGGTCGGCACCGGCGCAGAAGGCCTCCCCGCCGGCGCCGGTGAGGATGAGGACGCGGGCGCCCTCGTCAGCCTCGAAGTCCTCAAAGCCGCGGCGCAGCAGCTCGGCCGCGGCGCCGTCGACGGCGTTGCGCCGCTCGGGCCGATCGATCGTCAGCACTGCGGCGGCGCCGACCCGCTCGTAGCGAACCTCCCGGCTGCTCATTGCGGCCATCCTCGCACAGGCGCCCTGTCCGAGTTTTGCAGCAGAAAAACATTGACTACTCTCTTTAGTCACTTTAGGTTCGAGGCCTTGGAAGCGGACGAACTGCCGACCTTCGGCCGGCTCGAGGGACTGGGTCCCGGGGGCGCCGAGCGGAGGGAGACGATGCTCGCCCTCTCGGGCGGCGGTTACCGGGCGGCGCTCTTTCACCTCGGAGCGCTGACCCGCCTCAACGAGCTGGGGCTGCTCTCCCGGCTCGACACGGTGGGCGCGGCGGCCGGGGGGAGCATCCTCGCGGCGCTGCTCGCGGCCCTGGTCCCCTGGCCCCTGCAGGGCGCCTTCCGCGACTGGCCCGAGCGGGTGGCCGAGCCGATGCGCGATATCGCCCGGCGCAACGCCCGCGCGCGGGCGCTCCTGCGCAACCGATCTCCTGGCAGGGAACCGGCGCAGTGCTGGAGGAGCGCTTCGCGCGCGAGCTAGCCGAGCAGCTGGGTGCGGAGCCACCAGAGCGACCGCGGTTTGTGCTCGGCGCCTCCGGGATGGCGCTGGGAGAGATGGCCGGGAGCGAGAAGCGGGACGGGTTCGGCTGGGAAATCGAGGCGGCGGCGCACCCACCAGGATATGACGCGGCCCTGGTCCGGGAGGTGATCGTCGCGGTGCGCACCGACCTCGACGCCTTCGGCGACGCCGAGCAGGCGGTGCTGGAGAACCACGGGTACCTGCTAGCCGATGCCGCGGTGCGCGAGCACGGGGGCGCCGAGACCAGCTGGATCGAGCCGCTGCCGCCCGAGCCTCCCCACCCCGCTGGATGAGCGAGAAGAGGGTGCGGGAGGCGCTTGCCGCGAGCTCTCGGCGTACCGCCCTGGGGCGGATCCGGCCGCGGCGATCGGCGCGGTCACGGCGCGACCCCGAGTCCGCCTCGCCGGAGCTGACGGCGCTGCTGGAGCGCCACCGGCCCGTCCTCCAATACGACTCGCTGGAGAGCTTCCGGGCGGACTCGGTTGCGACGATCGCCAACCTCGTCTCAGGCCGGCGTTGCAACACGCTGCACCGGGCGGGCGGGACGCTGATCGCCTCCGCGGCGCCCAGTCGGCGAGGGGGCGCTGCTCGACCTCGACTTCCTACGCGGGCCCTCCTACCCGGACGGTCAGGCGGCGCGACGCGACGACTACCTGGACGAGTGCGGTGGTTCACACGCCGCCGACGCGCGGGCGATGCGGCGGCTGGAGCGGCTGCGCGAACGTCGTCTACGGGCACGCTCGCCACGACGCCGAGGAGCGGCTCTGGCTCCAGTACTGGCTCTTCTACTACTACAACGACAAGGGCCTGCTCGGCGTCGGGCTGGCACGAGGGCGACTGGGAGATGATCCAGATGCGGCTCGGCGCGGACGGCGAGCCGCAGGAGCTCACCTACGCTCAGCACGCCGGTGGGGAGCGGGCGGGCTGGGAGGAAGTCGAGCGCGATGGCGAGGCGCCGGTCCTCTACGTGGCGCGCGGGTCGCACGCGGCGCGCTTCCGGCCCGGCTCGCTACCCCGCCCCGGTCGTCCCAGACCACAACGACGGGCTGGGGCCACGGTTGCGGCCGCGGCTGGAGACGATCGCCGACGACGGGCCGGGCTGGGTGCTGTGGCCGGGGCGGTGGGGGTCGACCCGGCGGCGCGAGTCCTTTGAGTCCGACAGCCCGCGGGGGCCGCGGGCCCATCCCCAGTGGTGGGACCCGGCGGCGTTCCACCGCGAGGCGAGACCGCTACGGGAGGCGGAGCGCGCCGAGCCTGGCTGCCCCCGCCCGCCCCGCAGCTAAGCGCCCGCCGCGACGGCGACCGCGCGGTCATCTCCTACCGCTTCCCTGGCCGCGGCCCCGGGAGAGGCCCGGCCGGAGCGGGTTGTCGCGGCCCTCCACGGCCCCGACCAGGCCGAGCCCCCGCACACCCACTCCTTCAAGGTCGAGGGAGCGGAGGGCTCCTTCACGCTGCAGGCGCCACCGGGGGGCGAGCCGCAGGGGGTGCGGGCGAGCGCGACGTCGGAGCTCGGGGTCGCGGGCAAGACGATCGCGGCGGCGTCTGGAGTAGGGAGCGGGCGGGCTAGTCGCGGCGGCTCTCACGGGGTTCGCCAGCGACACCCGGCTCCCAGATGGCGCCCCGGTCGCGGGCCGGGGAGGGCAGGTCCCCCAGGCCGCGGACAACGTTATGGGGGCCATCGGACGGGCCGCTCGGGGCATGAAAAAACGACCGGGGATGACGCTCGTCGCCTGCCTTGCGCGTAGCCTTCGCGCTAGAAGCTCGTCGCGTCACCTGTCGAGATCAGTATCCCGCTTGGCTTCCGCGGGTCCCTCTCTCTCCCAGTCGCAGGGCGAACCTAGCGCCTCGGGTAGCCGAGTCGCCAGGGGTGCATAGGCAGTGATCCCGCAAAATCCGGATAAAACAGGCGCAGAGACCGTCGTCGGCACAGAGTGGCCGGCGTCCGCGAGCCGAGATACGGTCTGCGGCGGGATGAGCGACGGCCTTGACGCTTCCCGGAGGAGGGCACGGCGCAACGTGTGCTGACGGCAGCGATCGCCGGGCTCGGCGGGCTGCTGTTCGGCTATGACACCGGGGTCATCGCGGGGGCGCTGCTCTTCATCAAGCACGACTTCCACCTCGGGAGCTTCGCTCAGGGTCTGGTGGTGGCCGCGGTACCGATCGGCGCCGTCGGCGGAGCGGCGATCGCCGGCCCGGCGGCCGATAGCTACGGGCGGCGGCTGATGATCCTGCTCGCCGCCGGGGTGTTCATCGTCGGGGCACTGGGCAGCGCGACGGCGCCCAACGTCGACGTGCTGGTCCTCGCCCGCGTGGTGATCGGCGTCGCGATCGGGCTCGCCTCGGCCGCCGCTCCCGTATACATCTCCGAGGTCGCCCCGCCGGAGAGCCGCGGAAGGCTGGTCAGCTTCTTCCAGCTCGCGGTGACGATCGGCATCCTCGTCGCCTACCTGGTCGGGCTCGCCTTCAGCGCAAGCGAAGCCTGGCGCTGGATGCTGGGGCTGGGCTGCGTGCCGGCGCTGGCGCTCGCCTTCGGGATGCTGCGGATGCCGCAGAGCCCCCGCTGGCTGGTGATGACCGGCGACGACTTCGCCGCGCGGGCGACGCTGGCGAAGATCCGCGTCGATGACCCCGACACGATCGACCGCGAGCTGGAGGAGATCAAGGAGAGCATCGACGAGAAGCCCGGGGCTTGGAGCGAGCTGCTGGAGCCGGTGGTGAAAGCGGCGCTTTTGGTCGGGGTCGGACTGGCGATCCTGCAGCAGGTGACCGGGATCAACACGGTCATCTACTACGCGCCGACGATCGTCGAATTCACCGGGGTCAACTCCTCGGCCGGCTCGATTCTCGCCGCGGTCGGGGTCGGGATCATCAACGTCGGGATGACCGTGATGGCGATGCGCCTGCTCGACCGGGCCGGGCGGCGGACCCTCCTGATGATCGGGGTCTCGGGGATGGTGATCTCGCTGAGCACCCTCGGCGCCGCCTTCATCGGCGGCGGCGCCAGCACCTTCGCCTCGATCGTCGCGATCGTCAGCCTGATGGTCTACGTCGCCTCGTTCGCGATCAGCCTTGGGCCGATCTTCTGGCTGCTCAACGCCGAGATCTACCCGCTCGGCGTTCGCAGCAAGGCGGCCGGGGTGGGGACGATGGCGAACTGGACCTTCAACTTCATCGTCTCCCCTGACGTTCCTGCTGCTGATCGAAGCGGTCGGTCGCAGCGGCGCCTTCTGGACCTATGCCACGATCGGCCTCTTCACACTCTGGTTCTGCTGGAAGTTCGTCCCCGAGACGAAGGGCAAACATCTGGAGGACATCCAGGCGCTCTTCAAGGAACGGGTGGACCGCCACAGGGCATCCGCGTAGTTACGCTGCGCGGATGCGCATCGACGAGATCCTCGCCGCGCGGCGGCCGACCTTCTCGGTCGAGTTCTTCCCGCCGAGGACGGAGGAGGCGACGGAGCAGCTGTTCGCGACGGCCCGGGAGCTGCGCGCGCTGGAGCCCGATTTCGTCTCGGTGACCTACGGCGCGGGAGGCTCGACCCGGGAGGGGACGGTCGAGATCACCAGGGCGCTGAAGGACGAGCTGGGCTACGAGACGATGGCGCACCTGAGCTGCGTCGGCGAGACCACGGAGGGCCTGGCGGCGACCCTGGATCGAATCGAGGCGGCGGGGATCGAGAATGTCTTCGCTCTGCGGGGGGACCCGCCGCGGGGACGGGAGGACTTCGAGCAGCCGGAGGGCGGGCTGGGCAGCGCCGCCGAGCTGGCCGCCTTCATCTCCGGCGGGTGGGACTTCACGATCGGCGGCGCCTGCTTCCCCGAGGTGCACCCCGAGGCCCCCGATCTCGACACCGACCTCTCCTACCTGAAGACGAAGGTGGCGGCCGGGGCGAGCTTTCTGATCACCCAGCTCTTCTTCGACAATCGGGTCTACTTCGACTTCGTCGAGGCGGCGCGGCAGCGGGGGATCGAGGTTCCGATCCTCGCCGGGGTGATCCCGGTCGCCGGCTTCGCCCAGACGAAGCGGATCTGCGAGCTGTGCGACGCGACCATCCCCGAGTCGCTGGAGGCGGCCTTCCGGGCCGCCGGCGGGGACCCCGAGCGGGAGTTCGAGCTGGGAGTCGCCTATGCGGCGCAGCAGTGCGCAGAGCTGCTGATCGCCGGGGCTCCGGGCATCCACTTCTACGCGCTGAACCGGGCGCCGGCGACGCGGGCGGTGCTCGGCGCGCTGCGGGCGGCGCGGCCCTGGGACCGCGACTACGCCCGGTAGGCGGGGAAGAAGCCGGCGGCGGCCTCGTGTCCGCTCGACAGCCGCTCGTAGGCGGCCCTGTCGCAGATGATCTCGGAGGCGTGCCAGGGCTCCTCGCGGTTGGCGAAGCCTCGCTTGAACTCCTCCAGGTGGTCGCCGCGGCGGATTCCGCCGCCGAGGTTCAGCGGGATGCCGAGCTCGGAGGCGCGATCGACAAGAGCCGCGACGACGTTCTTCATCGGGGAATCGCGGAGGTGGGAATCGGCGCTGCCGCTCAGGTAGTAGTGCAGGACGTCGTCGCTGCGGGCCGCGATCGAGGCTGCCGCGACCTCGCCGTCGGGGGCCAGGGCGAGCGCCAGCCAGGTTCTCTCGGAGGCTGAGGATGCGATCGAAGTAAGAGGCGCCGAAGAAGTAGCGCGCGGCGGCGCCTGTGCGGTGCATGGTCTGCTCGTAGGCCGCGCGGAAGCCGGCGCGTTGCTCGGGGTCGGTGTCCGGGCCGGGGACGATGTGGACCTCATAGCCACGGCGATGGTTCTTGCGGATCTGCTGGCGGTCGCTCATGCGGCTCTTGGGAGGCAGGGCGGGGTCGGCGATCTGGACGACGTTGCGCTCGGCGGCGCCGGCGAGCGGCGGATCGCCGAGGCGGTGGCGGATGAAGGCGCTGATCAGGCCGGTCGGGGCGAAGTCGACGGCGGCCGGGTCGACCGACGACCCCGGGGGACGCTGCCAGCCCCGGGTAGCCGTAGGGTGAGATCGCGTCCAGCTCGGGCCCGTCGCCGATCGACCGCACGATCAGCGGCGCCAGCATCTCCGCCTCACCGGCCTCGATGCGCAGCGTGTGGGTGACGCCCTCGGCTTCGAGAAAGGGACGCGAGCGGAAGAACTCCTCGCTCGCGGCCGCCTCGCCCCGGTCGGCGATCAGCTCCGCTGTGGGAGCGCCGCTCACTCGAGGATGTCCGCTGCCGCAGCGCGGAACTCGTCCGCGGAGCACGCCCCAGACCTCGCAGTCCTCGGCCGGTTCGCCGTCGCGGCGCAGGTGAGCGCGCATCGTCCCCTCGTGGCGCCAGCCGAGGCTCGCCACGGTCCTCTTCGCCACCTCATTGCGGGCGGGGATGCGCCCGTAGACGCGATGGGCACCGAACTCGTCAAAGGCCCTGGCGATGGTCAGCGCCTCGGCGCGGCGACCGACCCCCTTGCCGCGCACGTCGTCGCCGATCAGGGCGCCCAGCTCCGGGGCGGTCTGGCGGAAGAGCCCGTAGAGGGCCGTGAAACCGACCGGCTCCTCGTATCCCTCGACGAGGATCGCGAACTTGCGGTCCTCGCCCGAGTCCTCCATCGCCCGCCGCGTCCAGGCCTCCGCCTGCTCCATCGAGAAGCTGTCCCGTTGCTCCATCAGCGTCTTCGTCGCCTCGGGGTTGTTAAACCAGCGATGCACGGCGGCGGCGTCGCCCGCCTCGAAGCGGCGCAGGCTGACCTTGGGCTTCTCTGTCATCGATCCCGAACCCTAGTCCGGGGCGAGGCCGTGGCCGGTTATCAGCAGCCAGGCGGTCCTGGCGAGGATGCGGAGGTCGAGGGCTGCGCTGCGGTGATCGACGTACCAGATGTCCAACTCGATCCGCTCCTCCCAGGGGATACCGGCGCGGCCCTGGACCTGGGCCCAGCCGGTGATCCCGGGCAGGACCTCGTGGCGGCGGTTCTGAAGCGGCGTGTAGTCCTTGACCTGAGCGGGGATGGTCGGGCGGGGGCCGACGATCGCCATCTCGCCGCGCAGGACGTTGATGAGGTTGGGGACCTCGTCGAGAGAGGTGCGGCGCAGGAAGCGCCCCGCGGAGGTGACGCGGGGATCGTCCCGGGTGACTACCGTGCCGACCCCGACCGGGTCAGAGCCCCGCACCATCGTGCGCAGCTTCAGCATCTCGAACTCCCGCCCGTCCTTGCCGACCCGGCGTTGTCGGTAGAGGATCGGGCCGCGGCTGCCGAGCGCGATCGCGATCGCCGCGATCAGCAGAAATGGCGAGAGGACGGCCAGGGCAACCGATGCGAGGACGATGTCAAACGCCCTGCTCATCGGGTCCCTGCCGCCTTCTCCCAGGCACCGGGGGGACCGTTGCGAGCGCGATCCCAGAGGCCGGCGGCTATCGAGGCGGTCGTCATCACGTAATAGCGGGCGACGCGGAGGGGCGCCAGCGGCAGCCAGCGGCCGAGGATCGCGGCGACGATGAGGCGACCTGGGCCGCGAGCGTCACCGCGTAGACCCAGCCCTCCCCGAGCAGGGCGAGGTTCGCCGCCAGCGCGACAAGGTGCAGGAGCGGCGTCAGGTAGCGCAGCAGCCGGTGGGAGGCCAGCTCGAAGGCGTAGAGCGGCGAGTAGCCGCGCGGTGCGAGCATCCCCTCGCCGACAACGATGTCCCAGAGGCCGACCATCATCCGCCGCTTGCGGGCGAACTCCCCCTCCAGGGTCGGGACCATCTTCTCCTCGGCGCGAGCCCAGGGCACGTAGAGCGAGCGCGACCCGCGCTTGGCCAGCTCGAAGGGGAAGGAGAGGTCGTGGCTGCCGGAGGGCGCAAGCGGGACGTAGGCAGCGGCCGCGCACCGCGTAGATCGCACCGTTGCCGGCGGTGACGCCGGCCAGCGCCGACTCCATCTCCCTGACCCGCATCTCATAGCGCCAGTAGGCGCCCTCGAGGTTGCCGCCGCCCGCATCGGTGAAGCGAACCTGACCGCAGGCGTAGCCGACCGTCGGAGTCGGCGAAGGGCTCGACCAGATGGCGGAGCGCGTCGGGCGCCCAGACGCTATTGGCGTCCGAGAAGGCGAGGATCTCCCCGGAGGCGCGCTCGGCGGCGGCATTCTGGGCGGTGATCTTGCCGCCGCGGGGGAGATCGAGGACGAGGTCGGCGCCCGCCGCCCGCGCCCGCTTGACCGTCGCGTCGGCGGAGCCGTCGGAGGCGACGATCAGCTCAAGGCGCTCTCGCGGGTAATCGAGCGCGAGGGCGTTGGCGACCTTGGCGGCGATCACCTTCTCCTCGTCATGGGCGGCGACGATCAGAGAGACGCGAGGCGGCTCCTCCCAGGTGCCGGGCCGAAGGGTCGGGCGCCTGCGCAACCCGACCAGCGCCCGCAGTACCAGCGGGTAGCCGGCATGCGTGTAGACGATAATCGCGGCGCAGACCCAGAAGACGATGGCGAGGACGATCATCCGCGCGCCTCCAGCAGCTCCTCATAGAGGGACGATCGTCCGGCGGGCTGCCTCGTCCCAGGAATAGGGGCCGGCGGCGGCGCGGGTGGCGGCGGCGGCAAGCTCGGCGCGGGCGGCCTCATCGCCGGTCAGCTCGGACAGCTCGGCGGCGAGGGCGGCAGGGTCCCCAGGCGGCGACGATGCGCGCCGCCCCGTGCGCGGCCAGCTCGGGAAAGCCGCCGACCGCGCTCAGAACCATCGGCTTGCCGAAGGCGAGGCCGGTGTAGAGGACGCCGGAGTGCTCGACGTCGCGGTAAGGGAGGGCGAGGACGTCGGCGCGGCGAAAGATCGCCGGGAGCTCGGCATCCTCGACGAAGCGGGTGAGGAAGCGGACGCGGCCCGGCGCATCGGCGGCGAGTCGGCGCAGGGGCTCGACGTCCATGCGGGGGTTGCCGACGATCCACAGCTCCGGCCCGTCGAGGCGGCGAAAGGCGTCGAGCAGCGTGTCGATGCCCTTGTAGGGGCGCAGCAGGCCGAAGAAGAGGACGACCGGGCCCTCGGCGCCCTGCAGCTCGGCGGGCAGTGGCTTCTCCTCCGCCAGCCGGGTCAGGTAGTCGAAGGCGCCGTGGGGAATGACCCGGACGCGGCTAGGGTCAAGCCCGACCTCGTCGCGAAGGCGGGCGGCGCCGTGCTCGGAGTGGGCAATGACCGCGTCCATGCGGCCGAAGACGCGGCGGGCGGAGGCGAGCTGGCGGCGGCCGGGGCGCGGCGGCAGGATGTAGTGGGCGGTCATCGCCCGCGGTCGCAGCGAAGGCAACAGCATCGCGTCGAGCGCCGGCACGGTGAGCCACTGATAGTGGATGACATCGGCATCGGCGCGGCGGCGGAAATCGCAGCATGTCGGGGAGGTGCTCGGCCAGCTTGAAGGCGCGGCGGGCGGGGGCACCGAGGCCGCGGCGGGCGGCGCGGCGGTAGAAGCACTCCTCGACCCTGTACCCCTCGGCCGGCGGCACCGGACCGTAGAGGAAGCGGCTGGTCAGCAGCTCGACCTCGACGCCCTGGCGGGCGATCGCGGCCGCCAGGGCGCGGTCATAGGGCGGCGTGAAGGCCGAGGGGTCGACGAGCTGAACCCGCATGGTGGGCGATTATCGTGGCCCACGTGGCGCCCACACTCTCCTACTGCGTCGTGAACACCAACGGCCGCGAGCATCTGCTCGCCTGCCTGGAGGCGATCGAGCGCACCCATCCGGCCGGCGTGGAGCGCGAGGTGCTGGTCCTCGACAACGCCTCAGCGGACGGATCGGCGGAGGCGGTGCGGGCGCTGGGCGGCGAGATCCAGCTGATCGCCCTGGAGCGGCGCACCGGCAAGGCGGAGAACGACTCGACCCTGCTGCGCGAGGCGCGGGGCCGCTACTGCCTGCTGCTCAACGAGGACTCCGAGCTGCGGGCGGGCGCGGCGGAGGCGCTGATCGCGGCGCTCGACGCCGACCCGAGGGCGGCGGCGGCGGGGGCGCAGCTGCTCGACTCCGCCGGGGAGCCCGTCCCCTGCGCCTGGCGCTTCCCCGGGGTCGGCACGGCCCTGGCCGGAGCGGTCTTCCTGCATCGCCTCATCACCGTTCAGAGCAAGGGGCGATCGACGCGGCGGGTCGACTGGGCGCAGTCGAGCGCTCTGATCGTGCGCCGCGAGGCCGCGGCCGAGGTCGGCTACCTTGACCCGGCCTTCTTCGTCTACTACGACGAGTGCGACTTCTGCAAGCGCCTCAGCGACGCCGGCCGGTCCACCCTCTTCGTCCCCGCGGCGGAGGCCGTCCACCACGACCAGCTCTCGACCGACCTGGCGGCGGGCCTGCCCCGCATCGTCGAGTTCCACCGCAACCGCGACCTCTACATGCGCAAGCACCACTCCCTCCCCGCCGCACTCGCAGTCCGCGCCCTCACCGCCTGGGCCTACGCCCTCCGCGCCCTCGCCGCCACCATCCTCCCCGGCCACCCCGCCCGCATCTACTGGGCCCACGCCCGCCAGGCCCTGCTCCCCAACCGCGGCACCGGGTTGCGGGAGGAAGCGCAAGGGAGGGGCGCTGAGTGTCTGACGACTCGGCGCCTCAGACTCGCGCGTCCTCGTCTCTTAACTCCGCCTGGTAAGCCTCTGGGACCGTTCCCTCGATGGCAGCCGGCTCACGCCGCAGGGCGCTCAGGCGCCGGGCAGCTCGTCCGGATGGCGCAGGCCGGCGAGCCAGCGGCGCTCGCCCGGGGTGAAGAAGCCGATCGCCAGGAGCAGGGCAGGGTAGGCGAGCCAGAGGACCGAGTTGCCGAGAAAGAACGCCGCGACCACCCCGACCAGCGCGGCGGAAACCAGCACCACCCGAGCCAGGCGCCCCCATTCGTAGGGGACCGAGAAGAGGCGCTGGGTGAATCCGGTCCTAGAAGCGCGAGTCCTCGTCCATTCGCTCGGCTTCGTAGAGCTCGCCCGGTTCGCCCTTGACCGCGGCCGGGCGGGCGCGGATCGAGGCGAAGGTCGCGGCCAGCTCGCCGGGGTGGCGGAGGCGCGCCAGCCAGCCGCGCTCTTCGGCGCTGTAGAACCCGCTCGCGAACAGCAGCGCCGGATAGAGGAGCGCGATGAAGAGGCGCCCGACCAGGCCGCCGAAGCCCGAGGCCGGCATCACCAGCTCCCCCAGCCCGACCAGCGCCGCGCCGGCGAAGAGGACGCGGGCGAGCCGGCCCCATTCGTAGGGCACCGGGAAGAGCCGCTGCGCGAACCAGTACATCAGCGCGATCACCACCAGGTAGGAGGCGACCAGCGCCAGGCCGGCGCCGACGATCCCGAGCGGCGGCACCAGGATCAGGTTGAGCGCGACGTTGGAGGCGAGCGCCGCGATCGCCGCCGGGAAGTTGTACTCGGTGCGCCCGGTGCGGCCGAGGATCACCACCATCACCATGTAGAGCGCGTAGAGGGTGACGGCGGCGGCGATCAGCCCGACCACTTCGTAGGCGTCGAAGAACTTGGGAGCGGCGAAGATGCGCACCAGGTACTCGGCCAGCAGCCACAGCCCGACCACCATCCAGGTGCAGCCGGCGAGGAAGAGGGTGATCACGTTGGCGTAGGTGCGGCGCGCCTCGTCGTCGTTGCGGATCGAGTAGGCGAGCGGCGGCCAGGCGAGCTGGAAGCCGCGGACGAGGACGTTGACCGCCTGTGCGAACTTGACCGCCACCGCGTAGAGGCCCGCCGCGCCGAGCCCGTCGACCTGGACGATGATGACGCGGTCGACGAGGTTGAGCAGGTAGAGGCTGACCTCGGCGGGCATCGTCGGCAGGCCGAAGCGGAGCAGCCGGCGCAGCAGCGGCCGGTCGATCCGCAGGGTGAGGCGCCGGCGCTGGGCGAAGATCATCGCGACGACGAAGACGGCGCCGGTCACGTAGGAGCCGAGCAAGAGGCCGCGGGCCCCGTCCCCCACCCCGACGACGAGGACGACGGTCAGCGCGATCGTGCCGAGGACGTTGGTGATCGTGGTGATGAAGTAGGCGCGGGCGCGCTCCTCGAGGCGGAAGAGCGCCAGCAGGTATTCGAACATCGTCGCCACCCAGAGGCCGCCGATCGAGATCCGCACCAGCTCGGCACCGTGCTGGGAGGCAGCGTGGCTACCGAGCAGCGCTTCCGAGAGCGGCCCGGCGAAGGGCAGGGCGACGAGGCAGGCGATCGTCGAGGCCCAGAAGAGGCCGGAGAAGGTGGCGCCGACGATCGCGTCGGGGTTCTCGTCCTCGCGGTAGTAGAAGCGCAGCACCGCCTCGATCAGGCCGAGCCGGACGACGATGCTGGCCGAGACGACGGCGGCGAAGAGGAGCTCGGCGGCGCCGTAGTCATCGGTGCTGAGGTGCCGCGTGTAGAGCGGCAGCAGCGCGACCGCGATCAGTTTCGAGAGGATGCTCGCCGCCGTATAGGCGGCGCCGGTCGTCGCTAGGCGGCGGAGGTAGCCCGACACGGGGCGAGACTACGCGGGGTCGCGGACTGCGGGGCTGGCCGCGAGCGACGCGCCGACCGCGAGGAGAACCCAGGTGATCGGATCTTCGAAGAAGCCCGCGTAGGCCATGGTGTGGACCAAGAGGGCGACGAAGGCGGCGAGGACGGCTGCTCGACCTACCCGCAGGCCCGCAGGCCCGCTCGGCAGGTTGGGGGGCTCCACCCCACCCCGCCCCGCGCGAAAGGCGGCCAGGCCAGGCATCGATGCCCGCAGGCCCGTGGTCATCGTCCACAGGGCCGTGAGGATCAAAGCTGCGTAGAGCGCCAGGCCGACCAGGCCTTGCTCTGCTGCGATGGTGATCGGCTCTGTGTGGGAAACGGAGACCGGGACCCTGTGCTTTGCAGCGTGGGCGCGGTAGGCGGTGGAGAAGGAGCCCGAGCCATAGCCGTAGATCGGGCGCTGGTCGAAGAGGCGGATGCCGCCGGAGACGAGGTGGGCGCGGCCGCTGGTGTCGATGTTGAGCCTTTCGAAGTTGATCTTCGAAGAGCCGCCGACAAGCGCGACGAAGGAGATCGCGACCACGGCACCGACGCCGACGGCGCCCAGCGTCCACTTCAAGCTCCAGCGCAGCGCCGCCAGCACGGCCAGCCCCGCCAGCAAGGCGATGAAGCTCGACTCCGAGTAGGTCGGCACGAGGCCGATCCACAGGATCCCGACCAGCCCCGCCAGCAAGGCGATGCTCCGTCGTTCCTTGGCCCATAGCAGCGCCGCCATCGCCACCACGATCGCCAGCGCCAGATACCTGCCGTAGATGTTCGGGTCCCAAAACACCGAGTTGACCCGGAAGTAGGTGTGGAATTCGTTCGAGCGGATCACCTGGTGATTCCAGAACAGGCCCCTGGTCGCGTACTCGATCGACCCCACCACGACGAACAGCAGCGCCTCGATCGCCACCACCCACAGCACCCCGGTCAACAGCTTCCGATCCCACCGGAAGATCGCTCAGCAACGCATAGGCCACCGCGAACGGCACGTAGAAAAAGCAGACGTCCTGCAGCCCTTTGGAGAAGTCCGCGGAGTAGAGCACCTGCAATCCATAGAGGACGACCACTGCCGCCAGGACCCTCGGCAGCCACTTGGCGGCCCCTTGCGCGACTGAGTCCGCGGGCCGAGCGCGCCAGTCCCTGATCGCCGCGGCAAGCACGCCCGCGGCGATCACCAGATACAGCGGCACCAACAGGTTGGCGGTTTCGCCGCCGGCTTCGAGGGGGATGCGGAAGGGGAGGACGAAGACGATCGACCAGCGGCAAGGGCACGCGGCCAGCGGCGGAAGGCGAGGGCCAGGGCGGCGACGGCGGCGAGCGTCGCGGCGGCGGCGAGCGGCGAGCCGCGCGGGATGGTCGCGCAGGTCGACGATCCGGTGCGAGTGCCACTGGTCGCCGAGGATGAGCATCGGGACGAGGGCGAGCGCGACGAGCATCGCCGCCGATCGCAGCCGCCCCGGCGGGGTGAGGATCGCGGTCGCGGCGGCCAGCGCCGCGACCAGGACGCCCGCCCCGGCCAGGACGCCGCTCAAGCTGCGCCCTTCGCGGCGCGCCTGCAGCCCGCGGTGGGGTTGCGCGGCGCCCAGGCGCAGGCGGATCGTCCCGGGCAGGACGAGGTTGCGTTCCTGGGCGAGCAGCTTGACTCGCAGCTTGTAGCGGCCGGGCGGCGCGATGCGCGCCGTCGCGGTCGCGGCCGTCCCAGTAGAAGGTGAAGAAGTTGTAGCCCGGCAGGTAGCGGTCGCGGGCGAGGGTGAAGACGCAGCCCGCCCGCTGGGCCGGATCACCTGCACGGTCGCGTGGTCAGAGTGGGTGATGCGGAAGCTGATCCGCTCGGGGCCGGAGCGG
Source organism: uncultured Solirubrobacterales bacterium (assembly GCA_963803755.1). Lineage (GTDB taxonomy): Bacteria > Actinomycetota > Thermoleophilia > Solirubrobacterales > 70-9 > CAVUPF01. The sequence goes on along the minus strand of CAWDNP010000005.1, from coordinate 121,721 downwards.
CAGCTCCCGCTCGGCGTGAAGGCGTGTCCGGCGGCGGTGCCGAAGGTGACGTGGTCGAGGACGAGCGGGTCTCGCTTCAGCCGCTGCGAGACAGGCGAAGGCCGCGACCGTGGCGAGGACGAGCAGCGCGAAGACCAGGCCGGCCGCGCTAACCCGTCGACGAGGCATCGTTTTCGCCGACGATCACCGAGACCGGGGCCCCGGCGGAGACCGAGTCGACTTCAGAAGTCATCGGCTGCACCTGGCCGATCCCCAGGTCTCTGGCGAGAAGCTCTGCGCTTCGGGGGCGTGGCCGGGCTTGAACATGACGGTGCTGGCGGCGAAGCTGGCGTTGCTGTTGGTTATCGCCCCCAGCTTGAAGCCCTTGCGCTGGACTTTGTCGCCGTAGCGAGCCGCGAGCCCCGGCACGGCGGTCCCGTTCAGCACCGTGACCTCGATTTCGCTCGGCTTCGGCGAGCGGCGGCGGCGCTCTTGCCGTCCTTGCCGCCTCCGCCGCCGCCGGACCCGTGCAGCGCCGCGTAGGCGACGCCGCCGCCGACGACCAGCACGACGACGAAGACCGCCGCCAGGTAGCGCGGCTCGGCGAGCCGCTCCCCGCGGGCGGAGCAGCCACTGCGCGCAGCCGCTCGCTGCGGGTCATTTCCGGCAGGCCTGCCTCGCGGCGCTGCCGCCGCTCCTCGCGCAGCGCGACCGCCTGCTGTTCCGCGGTACGGGCCTCCTCGAGGCGGCGCAGCTCCTCGGCGCGCTGGGCGGCCGCCGCCGAGGTCGACTCCTTGCGCTCCGCGTCGCGCTCCGGCGCCGAGCCGGCCCACTCGCGCAGCCGCCGGATGTCGCGCCCGTGGGTGAAGGAGAGCAGGGCGAGCATGGCGAGGCCGAAGAACGCGGCCAGGCCGGCGAAAGCGCCGATTTCCTTGATCAACTCCACGGAGTGGCTGCGAGAGGCTACTCGTCGTAGACGACCGTCGCCGCGTCGCCGCCGGGCGAGGTGATCATCTCGACGACTCGCGCGGCCAGATCGGCCTCGTCGCCGGCCAACACCAGGTGCTCGAGCGAGTTCAGTGTCGACTCGACCCACTCCGGGTCAAGCGGCGCCTCCCGCACCGCCCGCCGGATCCGCTTCGAGGCGGTCGGCTGCTCGCTCTCGCCCAAACCGAAGAGCTGCTCGTGCAGCTTCTCGCCGGGCCGCGGTTTGGTGAACTCGATCGCGATGTCGCGCTCCGGCTCGTACCCGGCGAGGCGGATCATGTTGTGCGCGAGGTCGACGATCTTCACCGGATCGCCCATGTCGAGGACGAAGACCTCCCCCTTGCCGGCCCCGATGTCCCCGGCGCGGATGACGAGCTGGACCGCCTCGGGGATAGTCATGAAGTAGCGGGTCATCTCGGGATGGGTGACGGTGACCGGCCCGCCCCGCTCGATCTGGCTGCGGAAGATCGGCACGACGCTGCCCGAGGAGGCGAGCACGTTGCCGAAGCGGACGCTGGCGAAGCGGGTGCGGGGTGCTTGTGGCCGGCCAACTCGACGATCCACTCCGCCATCGCCTTCGAGGCGCCCATCACCGTCTGCGGGTTGACCGCCTTGTCGGTGGAGATGAGGACGAAGCGCTCGACCTTGGAGGCGGCGGCCGTCTCCGCAGTGACCCGCGTCGCGATCGCGTTGTTGCGGACGGCCTCCAGCGGGTTGGCCTCCATCAGCGGCACGTGCTTATAGGCGGCGGCGTGGAAGACGACGGAGGGCTTGAAGCGCTGCATCACCTCCAGCATCCGGTGCGGCTCCTTGCAGTCGGCGAGCACCGACTCGACGTTGGTGAAGTGGCGCTCCTCGACCATCTCGCGGTCGATCTCGAAGAGGTTGTCCTCGGCGTGGTCGAGCATCACCAGCAGCCTCGGCCGGACCCGGGCGATCTGGCGGCAAAGCTCGGCGCCGATCGAGCCGCCCGCCCCGGTGACGAGGACGATCCGATCGCGCAGGTAGGCGCCGGCCCGGTCGAGTTCGAAGACGACCGGGTCGCGGCCCAGCACGTCCTCGACCTGGACCTCGCGCAGCTGCTTGTTGAGCTGGACGCCGCCGCGCAGCAGCTCGAACACGGTGGGCAGGGTGCGCACGCGGATCTCGCGCTCGCGGCAGGCGGCGACCACCTTGGCTCGCAGCGTCCCCGGCGCCGAGGGGATCGCGATCACCACCTCGTCGGGCTCGGCCTCATCGAGGATCGCGACGATGTCCTCGGTCGAGCCGAGCACCTTCAGCCCCAGCATCCGCATCCCCCGCTTGCGCGGGTCATCATCGACGAAGCCGATCGCGGTCGAGCCGAGGTTGGGGTTGAGTTGCAGCTCGCGAACCACCATCTGCCCACCCGAGCCGGCGCCGATCACCAGCACCTCGCGCCTGGGGACGCGAGAGCCGCGCGAGGGCCGCTCGACGATCAGCCGCACCGCAAGGCGGGCGCCGGCGATCAGCAGCACGGTCAGGATGAAGTCCATCACCACCACCGAGCGCGGCAGGGTGTGCTTGAACGGCTGCACCACGGCGAAGAAGACGACGACGATCACGCTGGCGAAGGCGACGGCGCGGAGGATGAGGAGGACGTCGCGGCCGCTCACGTAGCGCCACCACTTCTGGTAGAGCCCGAAGGCGCCGAAGACGACCAGCTTGCCGACGACGACGATGCCGACCGCCTGGGCGAAGAGCAGCTGGTAGCGGGGTGGGAGCCCGTGCGCGTCGTCGAGGAAGCGCAGCTGGAAGGCCAAGAAGAAGGAGAGCGCGACCAAGACCGCGTCGGCGAACACCTGGAGCACCCGATTGCGATAGACGGGATGGTTCAGCCGCTGCATGGGACCGGGCGAGTTTAGAGGCTGAGGTCTTAGGATCACGGGTCTCTTTATGCCGAATCCACTGCTCTACGCCGATATCACCGGGCCGATCGTCGAATTCTGCGTCAGCGTGGTCGAAAGCACCGGCCTGGCGGGGGTGTTCCTGCTGATGGCGGCGGGGAGCGCCTGCATCCCGATCCCCAGCGAGGCGGTGATGCTGTTCGGCGGCTTCGACGTCTCCAACGGCAGCCAGACGCTGATCGGGGTGACGGTGGCAGGCCTCGCGGGAAACATGGCTGGGTCCTGGCTGACCTATGCGATCGGCTACTACGGTCGCATCGACCTGCTGGAGAAGAACCGCCTGATCCACCTCAGCCCGTCGCGGCTGGCCCGGGTGGACGGCTGGTTCAAGCGCCACGGCGACGCCACCGTCTTCTTCACCCGCCTGGTGCCGCTCGTGCGGGCCTTCGTCTCGCTCCCGGCCGGCCTGGCGAAGATGCCGTTCTGGCGGTTCACCTGGCTGACCGCGATCGGCTCGCTGCCCTGGGTGCTCGGCTTCGCGCTGATCGGGCAGGCGGTCGGCGATAACTGGCAGCAGTGGCGCCACCACCTCCAGATCCTCGACTACCTGGTCGTCGCCGCGATCGTCGGGCTGGCCGTGTACGCCATCGTGAAGCGGCGGCGGGGCGGCGGGCAAGGCCCCGGCAAGGCGACCGAGCCCGTCGGCGCCGGGGGCGCTTGAGCGAAGCGGTCGACGGGCGGATCCCGACCCGGCGCGCGATCGCGCTGGGGATCGTCCAGGGGCCGGCAGAGCTACTGCCGGTCTCCAGCTCCGCCCACATCGTGCTGGTGCCCGTGGCTGGTCGGGTGGGAATGGGAGGCGATCGACCCGGAGGTCCGCAAGAGCTTCGAGGTGGCGCTGCATGCCGGCGCGGCGGCGGCGCTGCTGATCGGCCAGCGGCGGGTGATCGCAGAGGAGCTGCGCCACTTCGACCTGCGCCGGGCGGTGGTGCTGGCGCTCTCCTTCGCCCCGGCGGCGGTCGTCGGCTACACGCTGGAGCGACCGATCGAGCGGCGGCTCGGCGGGCCAAGGGCGACCGCGATCGGACTGCTGGGCGGCGCGGCGGCGATGGCGCTCGCCGACCGCCGACCGCAAGAGCGCGGGCGGGGGGAGGTCGACTGGCGCGACGCGCTGGCGCTGGGCAGTGGCCCAAGCGGCGGCGCTGGCGCCGGGGGTCTCGCGCAACGGCGCCACGCTGACCGCGGCCCGCGCCCGCCGCTTCTCCCGCGCGCAGGCGAACCTGCTCTCCCGAACCGTGGCGCTGCCGATCATCGTCGGCGCCACGGCGCTGAAGGGCGGCCGACTCCAAAGCCGCGGCGCCTCGCCCGAGCTGCGCCGCTCGATGGCCGTCGGGGTCGCCGCCTCGTTCGCCTCGACCCTTGCCTCGCAACGCCTCATCCACCTGGTCGAGCGCGATCGGGCCCTCTGGCCCTACGCCGCCTACCGCGCCGCCCTGGCGGCCGCGGTTCTTGCAAAGCTGCATCGATGAGCTCGCCAACCGACACGGTGGTGCTCCGGTCATCGTCAGTCCGTGTCGACTGGCGCACTCGCCCGAGGGTACCCGATGAACGACGCCTACGCGAAGGCCGGGGTCGACCAGGGCGCAGCGGACTCCGCCGTCGCCGGGCTCATCCGGGCACTCGGCGCGATCCGGCTCGACCGACCCAGCCGCCAGGTGCCGCTGCCGGGCCACTACGCGAGCGTGATCCGGCTCGACGAGCGGACCGGGATCGCCCTCTCCACCGACGGGGTCGGGACCAAGCTGCTCCTCGCCGAGCAGCTCGGCCGCTTCGACACGGTCGGGGTCGACTGCGTGGCGATGAACGTCAACGACGTGATCTGCGTCGGGGCCGAGCCGTTGGCGATGCTCGACTACATCGCGATCGAGCGCGCTGACCCCGAGATCTGTGAGCAGATCGGGGCTGGCCTGGCGCGCGGCGCTGAACTCGCCGGAATCGAGATCCCCGGAGGGGAGCTGGCTCAGCTCGGCGAGATGGTCCGCGGCTTCGACCTCGCCGGCGCCTGCTTCGGCACGGTGGCGCTGGACGCGATCATCGACGGCTCGACCGTTCGACCGGGCGACCCGGTGATCGGCCTGCCCTCCTCGGGGATCCACTCCAACGGCTACACCCTCACCCGCACCGCCCTGCAGGACATCCCGCTTGACGACGAGCGCCTTGGGCAGCCGCTCGGCGAGCTGCTGCTTGAGCCGACCGAGATCTACGTCAAGGCGGTGCTGGAGCTGCTGCGCTCCGAGGTCGAGGTCCGCGGCCTCGCCCACATCACCTCGGGCGGGCTCGGCAATCTGCTGCGGCTCGCGGCCGAGGTCGGCTACGAGATCGACGCGCCGCTTCCGGTCCCTCCCGTCTTCGAGCTGATCCGGGAGCGCTCGGGGGCTGGGGACGATGAGATGCACGAGGTCTTCAATATGGGCTGCGGCTTCTGCTGCATTGTGGCCGCCGGCGAGGAGGCCGCCGCTCTCGACATCCTCCGCCGTCGCCACCCCGGGGCGCAGCGGATCGGGCGCGCGACCGAGGGGTCGCGTGAAGTCCGCCGTGCGTGAGTGGGATACCTCGGCGCGACGGAGAACCTCCATTGCGAGAGTGCTCGACAATGGACCCGGATAGATGGAGGCTCGCTCCTCAAGCGCGATGATCGGAACGGTGCTCTCCGGCCGCTATCGGCTGGAGGCGAAGCTGGGCAGCGGCGGGATGTCGACCGTCTACCTGGCCCGCGACGAGACCCTCGACCGGCCGGTCGCGGTGAAGGTGATGCACCGGGAGATGTCCGAGCAGCCCGACCAGCTCGAGCGCTTCCGCCAGGAGGCGCGGGCGGTGGCGAAGCTCTCCCACCCCAATGTCGTCTCGGTGATCGACGCCGGCGAGGACGGCGGCTATCCCTACATCGTCTTCGAGTACGTCGAGGGAGAGACGCTGAAGCAGCGGATCGCCCGGGTCGGGGCACTGGACACCCAGGAGGCGATCGCCTACGCGATCGAGATCGCCCGGGGCCTCACCGTCGCCCACGCCCGCAACATGGTCCACCGCGACATCAAGCCGCAGAACATCCTGATCGACAGCGAGGGCCGGGCGAAGCTGACCGACTTCGGCATCTCCCGCCAGCTCGAGCAGGACGGGATGACCGCGACCGGGCGGGTGCTGGGCACAACCGACTACGTCGCCCCCGAGCAGGCGATGGGGCGTGAGGTCGACCCGCGCTCTGACATCTACTCGCTCGGCGTCGTCCTCTACGAGATGCTGGTCGGGCAGGTGCCGTTCCACGCCGACAGCCAGGTCGGCGTGGCGATGAAACACGTCAACGAGGACCTGCCCGACGTGCAGCGGCGCCGGCCGGAGGCCTCCGCCGCGGTTGCGCTGGTGGTCGAGCGCGCCACCGCGAAGAGCCTCGACGAGCGCTACCAGCAGATCGGCGAGATGATCGACGACCTCTCCACCGCGCTGGAGGTCGAGGCGGCCAGGGCCGGCTCCACCACCGGCGAGGCGACCAGCGTGCTCGACGCGGTGCCGCCGCCGAAGCGCAAGCTCTCCGGTCGCGCCCGCTGGTCCTGGGCGACGATCGTCGCTGTAATCCTGATCGGCGGAGGGGTGCTTGCGGCGGCGCACTTCATCGGCAACGGGAGCCTCGGCAACGGCGGTGGCGAGAGGAACGCCGGCAAGCCGATCCCGATCTTGTCCGCCACCGACTACAACCCTGAGGGCGATGGCGAAGAAAACCCTGAAGCTGTCGGGCAAGTGATCAACGCGGATCCGGCCGCCTGGTCCACCGAGCACTACGAATCCCCAACCTTCGCCGGGACGAAGACCGGCCCAGAGCCCGGCACGGGCATTTACGTGACGACAAAGGCGCCGGCGACCCCGTCAAAGATGGTGGTCCGCACGCCAACCCCCGGCTGGGACGCGCAGGTCTTCGCCGTGGCGGGCGAACCGCCGACCGGCATCACGGGATGGGGGCACCCGGTGGGAGAGGTGAGCAACGCTGCCGGCGTGCAGGAGATCGACCTCAGCAGCCTGCAGCATCCGGCCCGCCACTTCCTGCTCTGGCTCAAGAAGGCCGTGCCGGCCCCCGACCAGAGCGGCGGCTACCTGGTCGAAGTCAGCGACATCAAGCTGCTGAACTGAGCTCAGAACTCATAGGAGCGCGCCCGAGCGTGGCGCTCGACCGCGAGGCCGACGAGCCGCTCGCAGAGGTCCGCGTAGGGGACGCCGCTCGACTCGAACAGCTTCGCGTAGACGCTGGTCTCGGTGAAGCCGGGCATCGTGTTGATCTCGTTGACGAGAACCTCGCCACCGGGCCTGACGAAGAAGTCGCAGCGGGCCAGGCCGGAGCAGCCGGCGAGCGCGAAGATCTCCCCGGCCAGCTCGCGAACGAGTGCCGCCTGCTCGGCGGGGATCGGCGCCGGGACCGCCAGCTCCATTCCCCCCTCGCCGTACTTCGCCTCGAAGTCATACCACTCGGCGTTGGCGACGATCTCCCCTGGCAACGATGTCTGGGGGCGCTCGTTGCCGAGCACCGAGCACTCGACCTCGCGGCCCTCGGCCGAGGCCTCGACGATGACGCGGGGATCGTGGCGGCGGGCAAGCTCGACCGCGGCGTCGAGGTCGGCCAGCCGCTCGACCTTGCTGATCCCGACGCTTGAGCCGAGCCGCGAGGGCTTCACCCAGAGCGGCAGGCCCATCGCCTCGCAGCGCTCGCGCCAGCCCTTCTCGCCGGCCTGGGCGAACTCGACCTGCGGCACCCCGCGCTGGGCGAACAGCCGCTTCAGGGTCAGCTTGTCCATGCAGATCGCCGAGGCGAGCACGTCCGAGCCGACGTAGGGGATGTCGAGCCACTCGAGCAGCCCCTGGACGCTGCCGTCCTCACCGAAGGGCCCGTGCAGGGCCGGGAAGACGGCGCCCGCGCCCAGCAGCCCGCCGGCCGGGGCCAGCTCGACTGGCGCCCCGGCGCAGCTCCAGCGCCCGTCGCGGCCGATCCTCACCGGCACCGCCTCGTGCCCGGCCTCGGCCAGCCCGCGCGCCACCGACTCTCCCGAGCGCAGAGAGACATCGTGCTCGGAGGAGCGCCCGCCGGAGAGCACCACGACCCTCACCGGGCGCCTCCCCCAGCCTCCGACTGCGCTCACGGCTTGCCCGGTTCGGTCGGTTCGGTCGGTTCGGCTGCCGGCTTGCCGACCACGACCGTCACTTCGGCGCCCTTTTCGACCTTTGCGCCGGCGGACGGGAGCTGGTCGATCACGTGGCCGACCTTCGAGGAGGCTTCGGTTTCCTGTTCGGAGACGACGGGCTTGAGCCCGGCTTCGCGAAGCGCCGTCACCGCTTCGGAGCGCAGCTTGCCGATCAGGTTCGGCACCGAGACCTTCTGCTGGCCTTTGGAGACGACGATCGAGACGGTCGAGCCGGGTACGACTTCTCTGCCCGCGCTCGGCGACTGGCGGACCACCTGGCCCACCGGAGCCGCGTTCGTTTCTTCGCTGACGGCGGCTACCAGGCCGCGGGAGCGGATCTGCTGCACCGCCACGGAGCGCTGGCTGCCGACCAGCACCGGCACCTTGGCCAGCTTCGGCCCCGTGGAGAGGGTCAGGACGACGTCGGAGCCGCGCGTCGCCGCAGTCCCCGCCGAGGGAGTGGAGTGGATGACGACGCCCGCCGCGACGCTGGTTGAGTGCGCGTCTTCGACCTGGACGCCAAAACCCGCCTTCTTCAGCTTCGCTTCGGCCATGGCCCGGGCCAGCCCCGCGGTCGCCGGGACCTTGGCGCTGCCCGGGCCGGCGCTCACCGTCAACGTCACCGCCGGCTTTGAGCAGGAGAAGTTGAGGAAGGCGCAACTCAGCGATGCCTTATCGGCCGGCGGCGCGGCGGCCGGGTCCTGCTCGAGGACCGTGTTCTGTGGCGCGTCGCGTTCCACCCGCTTCACTTCGCGGATCGGGAAGCCATCCTGCTGAAGCAGGGAGATCGCCACGTTTAACTGGTTCCCGGTCACGTTGGGGACGTTGGTCGTCGTGTCGCGGGTCAGAGCGAAGCCGACCAGGGCGCCGATCAGGACGGCAATCCCGACCAGCAGCCAGACGGCGGCGGCGCTTCTTGCGCCGCTCCTCATCGGAGTCAGGCTCCTCCGCCTCCTTCTCCGCCGGAGTCGCGACGACGGGGGGCAGCGGGGCGAAGGCCGCGGTGCCGCCGCCAGGCTGGCCGGAGTCCTCAAGCGCCGCGTCGAGCGCCGCGATGAACGCATCGGCGCTCTGGAAGCGCTGTCCGGGGTCCTTCTCCAGCGCCCGCATCACCACCGCGTCGAGCGCCGGTGAGACCCGAGGGTTGACCGAGCTGGGCCGCTGCGGCATCTGGGAGACCTGCTTCATCGCGACCGCGACGGCGCTCTCGCCCTCAAAGGGGACCCGTCCGCTCAGCGCCTCGTAGAGCATCACCCCGATCGAGTAGAGGTCGGAGACCGCCGTCACGTCCATCCCCTGCGCCTGCTCGGGGCGAGAGGTAGTGGGGGGTGCCCATCACCGAGCCGGCCTGGGTGATCTCCGAGACGCCGGCGCGGGCGATCCCGAAGTCGGTCACAACCGCCTTGCCCTCGGCGTCGACGATCACGTTCTGCGGCTTCAGATCGCGGTGGACGATGCCGTGGCGATGGGCGAAGCTCGCCGCCTCCAGCACCTGGCGGATCAGCCGGGCCGCCTGCTCGGGGTCGAGGCCGGCGTCGATCAGCTGCTTCAGGGTGCGGCCCTCGACGTACTGCATGGCGATGTAGTAGGAGCCCTCGAACTCGCCGCGATCAAAGACGGCGACGATGTTGGGGTGCTGAAGCCCCGCCGCGGCTTCAGCCTCCCGCCGGAAGCGCTCGACGAACTCGCGGTCCTGGGAGAAGCGGCTGTGCAGGACCTTCAGGGCCACCCGGCGCTGCAGGTGCGTGTCATCGGCCAGCCAGACGTCCGCCATCCCTCCCGAGCCGATCCGCTTCAGCACCCGATAGCGCCCGTCGACGACGCTGCCCTCGCTCACATCAGGCACGCTTGCTGCCTCCTTGTCTCATCTCGTCATTCGCCATGCAGGATCGTTTCCGCGACGGCGCGGAAGATCGGCGCCGCCACGTCGTTGCCGAACTGCGTCGTGCATTCGACCGTGGCGGCGATCGCGATCTTCGGGTTCTGTAGCCGGCGCGAAGCCGATGAACCAACCCTGATTCTCCGCCGTCCCCCCGCCGCAGGACGCGTTGCCGGGGGTTTCGGCGGTGCCGGTCTTGCCGGCGACCGCGACGCCTGGGATCGCCGCGTTTGTGCCGGTTCCTTCCCGCACAACCCCTTCCATAGCCGTGGTCAGCTCCGCCGCGGTCTTCTCGCTCATCGGCCGGCTGTATTCGGAGGGCTTAAGGCGCTTGACGACGTGTCCGTCGGGTTCGACCACCCGGCTCCAGATCTGCGGCTTCATCAGCCTGCCCCGGTCGGCGACCGCCGCGGCAACCTCGGCCATCTGCAGCGGCGTCACCGCCAAACGCTCCTGGCCGATCGCCACGCGTGCGAGGTCGATCCCGGCGCCGGGGCCGAGCAGGTTTTTTCCTTCGAAGACCCCGCTCTTTTCGACCTGGTCTTCGGGGAGGTCGATCGCCGGCGTCGCGTTGAAGCCGAAGCGGTCCATGTAGTTAAACAGCGTGCTTTCCCCGATCCGCTGGCCGAGCTGGCCGAACCAGGTGTTGACCGAATTCGTAAGTGCGGTGTCCAGCGAGATCGGCCCGAAGTTCTGGTCGTAGTCGTTTTGCAGCGGCTGGCCCTGGACTTCCAGCGTCCCCGGTGCGTTGATCGTCGTTTCCGGGGTGATCGTGCCGCTGTTCAGCCCCGCCGCGGCGGTCACCACCTTGAAGGTCGAGCCGGGTGGGTACTGGCCCTGGGTGGCGCGGTCAAACAGCGGCGTTTCGGTTGTGTCGGTGTCGAGCTTGGAGAGGTCATAGGGAACCCGGTTGGGGTTGTAGGGAGGGTTGGACGCCATCACCAGCACCCGGCCGGTCCGCGGCTCGATCGCCACCACCGCTCCGAAGCCGGTCGCCTGCGAGGGCGTTCAGCGCCACCCGCTGCGCGGTCGGGTCGAGGTTGGTGACGACGTCGTCGCCTTCCTGGTTGCGGCCGCTCAGCTGGTCGAGGATCGAGCCGAATTCGGAGCTGGTGCCGACCAGTTCTTCGTTGTGGGACTGCTCGAACTCGCTGTCGCCCTGGCGGGCAAAGCTGTAGCCGATCGGATGCCCGAACAGCGCGCCATCCGGGTAGCGCCGCACGTAGCGCAGGCTCGAGCCGTGGCCGATCGCGCACCGAGCGGGCGATGACGCTGCCATCGGCGGCGAGGATCCTCCCCCGCTTGATCTGCTGCTGCTCCAAAAGCGGGCGTTGGTTTTCGGGCGTTGTTCTTCAGCGCCTTTGCGTCGAACACCGACCAGTAGGAAGTGAAGCCGATCAGCACCGCGAAGAGGACGACGATCAGCCCGAACAGCTGGACGATCTGGCGGTTCACGCGCCCTCCAGCGCCAGCGCGGCCGGGCCAGGCGCGCTGGCCTCACGGCGGGCGCGGTCGGAGATCAGCAGCAGCAGCGCCAGCAGCACGAAGTTGGCGACGATCGAGCTGCCGCCGTAGCTGACGAAGGGCAAGGTGACCCCGGTCAGCGGGATCACCCGCGTCACCCCGCCGATGATCACGAAGGCCTGGATCGCGAAGACTGCGGTCAGCCCGGTCGCCAAGAGCTTTGAGAAGCCGTCGGCGGCGATCAGCGCGATCTTGAACCCGCGGGCCGCGATCAGCAGGTAGATGAGGATCACGCCGGTGGCGCCGAAGAGTCCGAGCTCGTTGACGATCAAGGAGTAGATCGTGTCCGTCTGTGCGGCTGGCAGCAGCGCGTCGTGGGTGCCTGGAATCGTGATCAGCGCCTGGCCGAAGCCCTTGCCGAAGAGGCCGCCGTCAGCCTGGGCGAAGATCGACTGCAGGATCTGGTAGCCGTTGCCTCTGGCTTCCTTGTAGGGGTTGAGCCAGATATCGACCCGCTCTCCGACATGGGGCACCGTCGCCGCGAAGAACCAGGAACCGAGCAGGAACATCGCCATCCCGATCACGACGAAGGAGAAGCGGCCAGTCGCCACGTAGAGCAGGGCAAGGAAGGCGGCGAAGAACATCAGCGAGCTGCCGAGGTCGCGGATGAAGACGAGCATGAACATCGAGGCCCCCCAGACGACAAGCATCGGGCCGAGGTGCTTGAGCGGCGGCAGGGTTACGCCGAGAACCCGTCGGGCCCCGACGATCAGCACCTCGCGGTGCTCGCGCAGATAGCTGGCCAGGAAGATGACGATGCAGATCTTCGAGAACTCGGTCGGCTGGAACTGCAGGGGGCCGACCTTCACCCCGAGGTAGGCGCCGTTGACCTGCTGTCCGATCCCCGGCAGGCGCGGCGTGAGCAGCAGCAGCAGCCCGACCGCGGCGATCGTGTAACGGTAGCGCTCGAGCACGTCGTAATCGCGCAAGAAATGGATCGCCGCTGCGAAGAGGACAAGACCGACCACGAACCAGTTGGCCTGGTCGCGGGCCAGGGTCGCGTCGATCCGATAGATCATCACCAGCCCGAAGGCGGTCAGCAGGGCGGCGAGTGGGAACAGGTAGGGGTCGGCGTCGGGGAGGCGGATCCGCAGGTAGATGTGGGTTGCGAGGCAGACCGCCAGGAAGTAGGCCCCGTAGATCAGACTGAGGTTGCCGAGGCGGGCGTTCTCTTGAGCGAAGACCGCGGCGAAGCCGGCCGTGAGGAGCAGCGCAACGGGGACAAGGGCGAGAAGCTCCCGGTTCCGCGCGGACCTCACGGCACCCCCTGGCCCTTCTGGATTTCTTCGAGCAGCGAGGCCGCTCCGGAGCGGGAGCGCAGGTCCTGGCCGTGACCGCGGCGTGGCGGCGTGGCGGCAGCGAGGCGGTCTGGATCGGGCTCGCGTAGCGCTCTTCGTAGAGCTCGACCCCGAAGGGAAGTTCGTAGGGAAGCCCGCGATAGAGGGCGACCCTGCCGGCGGCGTCGGTCCCAAGGAACCAGACCTGGCGGTTGCCATACCAGGCGCCGAACGCGATCGCGCCGAGTATCGACCACAACGGCGAGCACCTTGGCGGCGGTTCGCAGCCGTCGCCGCTTCGGTTTCGCAGCGAGCTGTTCGCGCCGCTCCTTGGCGGCCGCGGCGGCGGCGCGGCGGCGCACCTCGGTGGCGCTCAGCCCCGCCTCCTCCGCAGAGGGGCCGATCAGCGTCGCGCCCTCCGGCGAGCGGGCCGGGGCTGCCGGGCCCCCGAGGCGGAAGGCGAGGGCGGTGATGTTGTCGCGACCTCCAGCCCGGTTGGCTTCGTCGATCAGCGCCCGTACCGCAGCGTCGATCGAGCTCGCGGCGGCGAGAATGCGGGCGATGTGCTCGTCGTCGAGCATCGTCGTCAGCCCGTCGGAGCAGAGCAGGAAGACGATCGCCCGGCTGGGCGGGAACCGTCTGCACGTCGACCTCGACCTCGGGCTCGGGGCCGAGCGCACGGGTGATGATCGAGCGCTGCGGGTGGTCCTCGGCCTGGGCGTCGGTCAGCTGGCCCTTTCGTCGCATCTCCTCGACCAGCGAGTGGTCGCGGGTGAGCCGCTCCAACTTGCCGTCGCGCAGCCGGTAGGCGCGGCTGTCGCCGACGTGACCGATCCCCACCTCCTCGCCGCTAGGTCGACGATCGCCGCGGTGATCGTCGTCCCCATCCCGGCCAGCGACGGATCGGCCCGGGCGTGCTCGTGGATCTCCCGGTTCGCCGCCTCGATCGTCTCCTTCAGAACCCGCTCGGGCGGGGCGTCGGGGAGGTCGCGATCGAACGCCTCGGCCGCCGCTTTCGAGGCGACCTCGCCGGCCTGCGCGCCCCCCATCCCGTCGGCGACGACGAATACCGGCGCGCGAACGAAGAACGAGTCCTCATTGGCGTTGCGCTGGCGCCCCGTGTCGCTGCGGAACGCCTGTTCGCTCACCCGCAGCATCGAGACACCCCCTGATCAGGATCGCTACGCATGCGCCTCGAAGCGAAACCCGGTGTCCCCGATTCTCACCACGTCTCCGTCGATCAGCTCGGCCTCGCCCTTCAGGCTGGCGTCGTTGAGGAGGGTGCCGTTGGTCGAGCCCATGTCTTCGATGAAGTGGCGGCCTTCGCGAGAGAAGATCCTGGCGTGGACGCCGGAGGCGTAACGATCCTCGATCTGCACGTCGGATTCCTTGGAGCGGCCGATCGAGAGGCCGCCGATCAGGTCGAAGCGCTCGCCCGCCTGCAGCCCTCCGCCGCGCTCCGCGACCAGCCAGGCTTCGGCGCCTCGCTGCGCCCCCTCGCCGAAGGCCGGCGCGGAGTGAAACCCGGTCGAGTCCGGCGCCGGCGCCACCGTCCTGCGCAGGTCCTTCATCGCGCTGCGTGCGATGAAGAGCAAGAACAGGTAGAGGACGGCCAGGAAGCCGAACTTGAGGGCAACCGAGATCGGGTCGTACGCCACGCTCAGAACACTACGGCCAGGGGCCGCTACTGCTCGATGTCGAAAAGGAAGGTAGTGGTCCCCAGGGTCACCTCGTCGCCGGGACTGAGGCGGGTCGATGGGACGCGCCGACCGTTGACCTTCACCCCGTTGGTCGAGCCGAGATCGACGATCTGCCAGTCGCCGGTCTCCGAGCGGCGCAGTTCCGCGTGGCGGCGGGAGACGTTGGGGTCGCCCAGCACGCACTCGGCGGACTTGGAGCGGCCGATCGTCGCCCGCGGCCCGTCTAGCACGTAGCGGCGATCGTCGAGCGAGACCACCGCCCGGGTGGAGACGAGGGCGCCGACCGCCTCCTCGGGCCGTTTCGGGCGGCCGGGGTCGCGCTCTCGCACCGCCGAGTAGACCATCGTGTGGCCCTCCTCGCCCTGGCTCGGCCTCTCCCCCTCGTGGGCGGGAGGCTTGACCAGGCGGGTCTGGATCCCGAACTCTCCGAGCCGCAAACGCTCGTCGGTGCTGAACTCGACCGCCGGCCGGGTCAGCAGGTCATAGCCCCGCCGGCGGGCGTGCTCCAGCAGGTAGCCCGACAGCTCCTGCTCGAGCGAGCGCTCGTACCCCTCCAGTTTGCCGCGGTCCTGCTTGGAGAGGTAGACGGTGTACTCGTTGGGCACGTAGACGCGCTCGATCGAGGCCGTCTTGTGAGCGTCCATTTCCTTGGCCAGTTTGCGGGCCAGTTCGACCGGCTGCACCTCGGAGCTGAAGGCGCGACTGAAGATCCCCTCGACGAGACCTTCGATCCGGGACTCGAGGTTGCGTAGGACGCTGATCGGATGGCTCCTTGGCGCGCGGGCGAGGGCTCTCCGGAGTGCGGAGGGCCGACCGAGATCCTACGGGAGCACGATCCCGTGGCCGACGGCGAGCCAGGCGCCGAGGAGCGCGGCGGCGGCGGCGGCGCCGAGGCGCATGGCGATCGGGCGGGGAGCATGGCGTGGGTACTCGGCGAGGTCCTCGAGTGAGCCCTCGATCGCCGTCCCCAAGACCTCCAGCGGCGGGCGGCTCGACGGGCGGGGGTTGAGGCAGGCGTCGAGCGCGTCGCTCAGCTCGCGCGGCAGGTCGGGGCGCAGCCGGCGCAGCGGGCGTGCACGGGCGCCGATCGCCCGCACCGTGGCCGCCGGGCTGGAGCGCCGGTGCGGGTTCTCCCCGCTCCAGCACTCATACAGCGTCAGGGCAAGCGAGTAGACGTCTGCCTCGGGTCCGGCCGGACGCCCCTCCGCCTGCTCGGGAGACATGTAGGCGAGGGTGCCGAGAACGTCACCTGGCGCCGTCAGCGAGACGCCGTCAGCGAGCCGGGCGACGCCGAAGTCCATCAGCTTGGCGCGCTGCTCTCCCTCGGTGACCTGGACGTTTTGGGGCTTGATGTCGCGGTGGATGACCCCGCGGGAGTGGGCGTGGTCGAGGGCCTCGCAGAGGTCGGCGCCGATCTCGCCGATCTCGCGGTCGCTCAGCTTGCCCTCGCCGGCGAGACGGGCCAGCGTCGAGCCGTCGAGGAGCTCGGTGACCAGCAGCGCGTTCCCGTCCTCCTCGCCCATCTCATACAGCGTCACGATGCCGGGGTGGTTGAGGCGTGCCGCGGCCTGCGCCTCGCGCAGCACCCGCTTGCTCGCCTCCCCGCGCGACTCGATCGCCTTGACGGCGACGGCGCGCTCGAGGCGGCCGTCCCAGGCCTCATAGACGACGCCGAACCCGCCGCTGCCGATTCGGCGCTCGATCAGGAAGCGGTTGAGCACCAGGGAGCCGACCAAAGCCCCTTCTCCTTCGCCACGCGGCAGGGCTCTCCTCCGCCATCGGCCGCCCCAAGACGCAAGGTTTGCTGCGGGTCTTGACGCGGCGCCCCCGCAAGAGTTCATACTCTCCCGCCAGCCAACCAGCCCGGAGAGCCGTCCTTGGAGGATTCGCCAGCACTTCGGCCGCAGCGAAGACCGCGGCCGCCACGTCGCCCCGAACGCCAGCAGATCATGCTGCGGCGCGGGCTGGCGCTGGGCGCGGCGCTGATCGTCCTGATCTTGGTCGTGCTCGGGGTGAAGGGGTGCCTGGACGCACAGGCGCGCAGCGAACTGAGCGGCTACGCGCGCAACGTCACCCAGATCGTCGAAGAGACCCAGCAGACCAGCAAAGCCTTCTTCGGCAAGCTCTCCAACCCGGGAAGCCTCTCGGTCACCGAGTTCGTCGCCGAGGTCAATGCCGACCGCAGCGCGATGGACAACTACGTGACCCGCGTCGACAGCCTCAGCGCGCCCGGGGCCATGAGTCACGGGCAAAGCGCCCTCGAACTGGTCTACGAGCTGCGCGGCAGCGCGATGAACGAAATCGCCAACAAGATGAGCACGGCGCTGGGTAACGTCGGCGCCGCCAAAGGCGACGGCCGCAATCGCCGGGCAAATGCAGAAGCTGCTGGCCAGCGACGTCCTCTACGCGGCGGTGGCGCGGCCGGAGATCGACGGGGTGCTCGAAAGCAACGGGATCGAAGGCGCCAACGTGCCGAAGAGCGTCTTCCTGCCGGAAGGGACGAAGTGGCTGGAAACGGCGGCGGTCAGCTCGGCGCTGGGCGACGTCAGCGGCTCGACCTCGCCGGCCACCCCGGGCGTACACGGGCTGGGGCTGGTCGGCTCCAGCGTCGACGGCACCGAACTGACCGCCGGCACGACCAACGACGGTCCCCAAAGGCGGCACCCCCGAAGTCGAAGCCAAGGTCCAAAACCAGGGCGAATCGACCGAGAACGGGATCGTCGTCTCGGTCAAGGTGAACGGCGGGCACACGCTGCAGGGGGACATCAGCAGCATCGGGGTGGGCGAAACGCAGTCGGTGACGATCCCCCTGACCCCGGCGCCGAAAGGCCAGGTCACGCTCGAAGTCGAAGTCCGCCCGGTCCCCGGCGAGAAGGTCGTCACCAACAACAAAGCCAGCTACGCCGTCAACTTCGAATAGGTCGAGGTACCGATGCGGATCGCCTACCTCGGGCCGGCCGGCACCTTCACCGAAGACGCCCTGAGAGAGGCGGCGCCAGACGTCGAGTTCGAGGCGCTGCGCACGGCGACCATCCATGAGGCAATCCTCGCCGTGGAGCGGGGCGAGGCGGAGCGGGCGTTGGTGCCGTTCGAGAACTCGATCGAGGGCTCGGTGCGCAGCACCCTGGACACGCTCGCCTTTGAGGCGGCGGCGGTGACGATCGTCGGCGAGCACGACTTCGCGGTGCGCGCGCATCTGATCACCCGCCGCCCGATCGAGCTGGGAGAGATCGAGGCGGTGCTCTCACACCCTCAGCCGCTCGCCCAGTGCGCCCGCTTCCTGCGCGAGCAGCTCCCCGAGGTTGAACGGCGCAGCGTCAGCAGCACCGCGGCGGCGGTGCGCATGGTCGGCGAGTCTGACCGCCCCTGGGCGGCGATCGGGGCGCGCTCCGCGGCCGAGCTCTATGGGTGCGTAGTTCTGCGCGAGGGGATCGAGGACGAGGCGGACAACGTGACCCGCTTCGTCTGGATCGCGCCGAAAGGGGCCGACTCCGGCGGCGGCAGCGTCTGGAAGACCTCCCTCGTCTTCTCCGAGTTGGGTGAGGACCACCCCGGCGCTCTGGTCGAGGCCCTCCAGGAGTTCTCCAGCCGCGGCGTCAACCTGAGCCGGATCGAGTCTCGGCCACTGCGACGTGGGCTGGGGCGCTACATGTTCTTCTGCGATTTGGAGGGCTCCACCAGCGACTCCGAGGTCGCAGAGGCGGTAGAGGCACTCGCGCAAAAAGGCGGAGTCCGTGCGCCTGCTGGGCTCCTACCCCGTCGGCTGAGGACGCAGACCGGGGCGCTGGGACCCGGTCCCCGTACAATCCGCAGAACCATGGCACGGGTCTTGGTCCTCAATGCGACCTATGAGCCGATCAACGTCTGCACGTTGCGTCGCGCCGCTGTGCTGCTGCTGAAGGAAAAGGCCGAGCTGCTGGAGCAGCGCGAGGGGGCGCTGCACTCCGAGCACATGACGATCGAGCGGCCCGATGTGATCCGCCTGATCAACTACGTGCGGATCCCGCGCGAGGCGCACCGGCGGAAAATCACCCGCAGGGCTGTGCTCGCTCGGGACGCGTGGACCTGCCAGTACTGCGGCGCGAAGAAGCCCGGGCTGACCGTCGATCACGTCATCCCCCGCAGCCGGGGCGGCAAATCCGTCTGGGAGAACATCGTCGCCGCCTGCGCGAGCTGCAACCGCCGCAAGGGCAACCGCCTCCCTCGGGAGATCCAGATGCACCCCCGCAACAACCCCAGGGCGCCGGGCCCTACCGTCTTCATCCAGGTGGCGAGCCCGAGCATCCCGCCCGCCTGGGAGCAGTACCTGCCGGCGGCTGCATAGTCAGTACGCTCCTCCTTCGAGGGGACTGCACGGCCTGACCGCGCAGCTCGCTGCCGGCGAATCGAAGCTCAGGCGTCTCCTCCGGAAGCCTCGCTCTCGCGGCTCGCTGTCTGACTCAACCACCAACGCCACCGCGCTGACCCGATCGTCGTCCTTGATGTTCATCACCTTGACCCCCTGAGTCGCCCTGCCCATCTCTGAGATCCCACCGACCGAGGTCCGCTGGACCATCCCGTTCTGGGAGATGAAGAGCAGCTCCTGGTGCTCCCGGACGATCAGCGCCCCGGCCAGCCCGCCTTTTCGCTCGGTCAGCTTCGCGGTCAGCACGCCTTTGGTCCCCCGCCCCTTCACCGGGTACTCGGCGACCGGCGTGCGCTTGCCGTAGCCGTTCTCGGTGACGACGAACAGTTCGGTGTCGTCACGGGCGATGTCCATCGCCAGCACCCGGTTGCCCTTGCCGGAGACGTTCATCCCCTTGATCCCACTGGTGTCCCGCCCCATCGGCCGCACCAGCTCCTCGGAGAAGCGCGCCGCGTGCCCGGAGTGGGAGACCATGAGGATGTCGTCCTCGCCCGAGGTCAGCCGCACCTGGACCAGCTCGTCGCCGTCGCGGACCTTGATCGCGATGATCCCGTCGGCGCGGATCGGTGTGTTGTAGGCGAGGAACTCGGTCTTCTTGATCTGCCCTTTGGCGGTTGCGAAGGCGAGGTAGTGGTTCTCCTTGAAGTCCCGGGTCGGGATCACCGCCATCACCTTCTCCCCCTCGCGCAGCGGCAGCAGGTTGACCAGAGCGCTGCCTTTCGCGGTCCGCGACCCCTCCGGCAGCTCGTAGACCTTGAGCCGGTAGACCTTGCCGCGATTGGTGAAGAAGAGCAGGAAGTCGTGGGTCGAGCAGATGTGGAGGTGCTCGATGTAGTCGTCCTCCTTTAGGTTCATCCCCATCACCCCGACCCCGCCGCGGTGCTGCTGGCGGTAGGTGGCGAGCGGCAGCCGCTTCACATAGCCCGAGGCGGTCAACGAGATCACCATCTGCTGGTCGGCGATCATGTCCTCGATCCCGACGTCGCCCTCGAAGTGGGCCAGCTCGGTGCGCCGCTCATCGCCGTAGGACTCGACGATCTCGGCCAGCTCCTCCTTGACGATGGCCCATCACCCGTGGTCTCGTCGCCGAGGATCGCCCGCAGCTCCCCGATCCGCTCGATCAGGTCCGCGTGCTCGGCCCGAACCTTGTCGGCCTCCAAGGCGGTGAGGCGCTGCAGGCGCATGTCGAGGATCGCCTGCGCCTGCTCGCGCGAGAGCTCGAACTGCGTCGATCAGGCCCTCGCGCGCCTCGTCGGGGTCCGAGGAGCCGCGGATCAGTTTGATCACCGCGTCGAGGTTGTCGAGCGCGACCAGCAGCCCCTCGAGGATGTGGGCACGTGCCTCGGCGCGACGAAGCTCGTACTGGGTGCGGCGGGTGACGACCTCTCGCTGGTGCTGGACGTAGTGATGGACCAGCTCCAGCAGGCTCAGAGTGCGCGGCACCCCGTCGACCAGCGCCACCATGTTGACGCCGAAGGTCGTCTGCATGGCGGTTTTCTTGTAGAGGTTGTTGAGCACCACCTTTGCCGGCGGGCCGCCGCGCTTCAGCTCGATCACCAGCCGCATGCCGGAGCGGTCGGACTCGTCGCGAAGATCAGAGATCCCGTCCAGTTTCTTATCGCGGACGAGGTCGGCGATCTTGGTGATCAGGCCGCCGTCGCCGCCCTTCTTGACCATGAACGGCAGCTCGGTGACGACGATCGCCTCCTTGCCTCCCTTCAACGGCTCGACGTGGGCGCGGGCTCGCACCCTGACGCTCCCACGCCCGGAGGCATAGGCGTCGCGGATCCCCTCCATGCTCATGATCCCGCCGCCCGGGAAGTCGGGTCCTTTGACGTGCGCCATCAGGCCCGCCAGATCGACCCCGGGATCGTCGATGTAGGCGTTGACGGCGGCGGCGACCTCACGCAGGTTGTGGGGCGGGATGTTGGTCGCCATCCCGACCGCGATCCCCGAGGCGCCGTTGACCAGCAGATTCGGGAAGCGCGCCGGTAGGATCAGCGGCTCCTGCGTCGATTCGTCGTAGTTAGGGCCGAAGTCGACCGTATCGGCATCGATGTCCCGGAGGAGCTCGGTCGCGAGTCGCCCTAGCCGAGCCTCGGTGTAGCGCATCGCCGCAGCCGGGTCGTCGTCGATCGAGCCGAAGTTGCCCTGGCCGTCAACCAGCACGTAGCGCAGCGAGAACTCCTGCGCCATCCGCACCAGGGTGTCGTAGATGGCCGAGTCGCCGTGGGGGTGGTACTTGCCCATCACCTCGCCGACGATGAACGCGCACTTACGGTAGGCGCGGGTCGGCTGCAGGCCGACGTCGTGCATCGCGTAGAGCACTCGCCGGTGCACGGGCTTCAGCCCGTCGCGCACGTCCGGCAACGCCCGCCCGACGATCACGCTCATCGCGTAATCGAGGTAAGACGAGCGCATCTCTTTCTCGAGCTCGCGCTCCTCGATCCGCCCGGTCAGCGCTTCGAGCGCCATCAGCCGCGCCCCCTAGACATCGAGGAACCTGACCTCTTTCGCGTGCGACTCGATGAAGTTGCGGCGCGGCTCGACCTGGTCGCCCATCAGCATCGAGAAGATCTGGTCGGCGGCGGTCGCATCCTCGAGGGTGACGCGCGCCAGGGTGCGAGAGGCGGGATCCATCGTCGTCTCGCGCAGCTGGTCGGCGTTCATCTCCCCCAACCCCTTGAAGCGGGTCAGCTGGACCCCGTGGCGAGACAGGTCCAGCACCGCGCCGCGCAGCGACTGGAAGGAGAGCGCGGCGCCGTGACGGCCACCAAAGCGGACCTCGAACGGTGGCCGGCCGACCTGCTTCAGGAGGGCGGCGTGGACCTCGACGAACTTGCGGTAGTCGTGGTGGGCGAACAGCGCCGCGGGGAGTCGGTGCGTGCGCGCCAGACCGCTCTTGCGCTCGACCGCCTTGACGACGAGCATCTCCTCGGAGGCCTCGAGGACTTCGGTATCGAACGGCTCGCTCTCCGCGGCATTGCGGCTGAGCACCTCGCGCGCGGCGGCGACCGTCGCCACTTCCTCGTCGAGCAGGCTCGACTCCTCGAGGAAGCGCACAGTCTCATGGCCGAACTCGGCCTGCAGTGAGGACCCCCAGCCCTCATACTCCTTCGAGCGCCGTACATAGGCCTGCCAGCGGCTCGCCGTCAGCTTCCTCGACTGCCCGGTCACGTCGACCAGCTCGAAGTCCTCGAGTTTGTCGCGGAGCAGCAACTCCTCAAGTTCGGACTCCCGCTCCAGGTAGGTCTCCTGGTTGCCCTGCTTGACCCGGTAAAGCGGCGGTTTGGCGATGTAGATGAAGCCGGCATCGATCAGCTCCGGCATCTGCCGGTAGAGGAAGGTCAGCACCAGGGTGCGGATGTGGGCGCCGTCGACGTCGGCGTCGGTCGCCATCACAATCTTGTGGTAGCGGGCGTCCTCGATCTTGAACTCCTCGTGGACGCCGGTGCCGATCGCCGTGATCAGCGCCTGGATCTCGTGGTTGGCCAGCACCTTGTCGATGCGGCTCTTCTCGACGTTGATGATCTTGCCGCGCAGCGGCAGCACTGCCTGGGTCGAGCGGTCGCGCGCCTGCTTAGCGGAGCCGCCGGCGGAGTCGCCCTCGACCACGAAGATCTCGGCCAGGCTCGGGTCCTTGACCGTGCAGTCGGCGAGCTTGCCCGGCAGGGTTGAGTTCTCCAGGGCCGACTTGCGCCGGGTCAGGTCGCGCGCCTTTCGCGCCGCGTCGCGCGCCCGCGAGGCGTCGATCGCCTTGCTGATGATCCGCCGGGCGTCCCCCGGGTTCTCCTCGAAGAACTCCCCCAGCTTGCGGTTCACCGTCTCCTCGACCAGGCCGCGGATCGGAGGGTTGCCCAGTTTGGTCTTCGTCTGGCCCTCGAACTGGGGGTCGTGCAGCTTCACCGAGATCACCGCGATCAAGCCCTCCCGAACGTCCTCGCCAGCCAGGTTGTCGTCTTTCTCTTTGAGCAGGCCTTTGCCCCGCGCGTAGGCGTTGAGCGTGCGGGTCAACGCTGAGCGAAAGCCGGAGAGGTGGGTGCCGCCCTCATGGGTGTTGATGTTGTTGGCGAAGCTGAAGATCGACTCCTGGTAGGAGGTGTTCCACTGCATCGCCACCTCAACCTGCCCCTCATCCTCGGAACCTTCGAAGAAGACCACCTTGCGGTGTAGCTCGTCGCGGTTCTCGTTGAGGTGGCGGACGAAGTCCTCGATCCCGCCCTCATAGCGGAAGGTGACGCTGTTGGTCGCCCCCCGCTCGTCGATCAGCTCGATCTTTAGGCCGCGGGTCAGGAAGGCGGTCTCGCGCAGCCGCTCAGCCAGAGTCTGGAAGTCGAAATCGATCTCTTCGAAGACCTCCAGATCGGGAAGGAAGGTGATCTTGGTGCCGTGCTCTTTCGTGGCGAGGCCCTTGCTCAGCTCCGTGAGCGGCTTGCCGCGCTCGTAGTCCTGGGACCAGACGTGGCCGTCGCGGCTGATCTCCAGGTGGAGGCGCTCAGACAGCGCGTTGACGACCGAGACGCCGACTCCGTGCAGGCCCCCCGAAACCTTGTACCCGCCGCCGTCTCCGAACTTGCCGCCGGCGTGCAGGACGGTCAGCACGACCTCGGCCGCGGGGCGCTGCTCTTTCTCCATCGTCTCGACCGGGATGCCGCGGCCGTCGTCGGAGACCGTGCAGCTGTTGTCGGGGTGAAGGACGACGCGGACGCTGTCGCAGTGCCCGGCGATCGCCTCGTCGACCGAGTTGTCGACCACCTCGTAGACGAGGTGATGAAGGCCGCGCGGGCCGGTCGAGCCGATGTACATGCCGGGTCGCTTGCGAACCGCCTCCAGGCCCTCAAGGACGGTGATGTCCTTAGCGCCGTAGGAATCGGCCGGCTCGGCGGCTTTGGTCGTCTTCTCAGGCAATTAGTCCCTTCCGGTTCTCACAGAAAACCCCGACTGCCTGGAGACCTGCTCCACACCGGTCGGGGCGCAAACACAAGTTGACATAAGGATACCAGTCCGGGACTTCGGAAAGCACCATCTTAAATCATAAAATCCCTGCAAATTATGCACGAAGTGCGGCTAAAAGCGCGAGCCGTTGACGCGGAAGCGAAGGCTCGTCGGCGCCAGCTCCCCGAGCCGGGAGCGAAGCCGCCCCAGCAACTGCTCCTGCATTAGGTCCAGCTCCTGTGCCCAGACCGCGTCAACGCACTCGACCGTCAGCGTCCCCGCCCGCTCAGAGACCGGCTCCGCTCTGGCCGCAAGCTGGCTTCCGAGCGCGCGAGTCCCAGGCCGCCTGGACCGCCGCCAGCCGCGTCTGCGGAGCGGCGCGCTCGCGGACGGCACGGATCGCGCTCGCGGCGGGGCGGGGAGCGCGGCGCCTGGTCATGCGGCCGCCTCTGCGGGGGTCGCGGGGCGGGGCATCCGTATGACGCTGCCCATCGCGGCGGTCGGGATCGACTCCTCATCGGCGGCCGTGATCACCGCCTGGCCGCCCCGCTTCAAGGCGTTCGACCAGGCGCTCGCGACGCCCCGGGTCGAGCTCGCTCATCACGTCGTCGAGCAGCAGCAGCGGCGCCACCTGTCGCGCCTCAAGCAAGGCGTCGCGCTCGGCGAAGAGCAGGGAGAGAAGCGCGGCGCGCTGCTGACCCTGGGAGCCGTAGCGCCGCAGCGAGCGGCCGCTGGAGGAGACCTTCAGCTCGTCGAGGTGCGGGCCCCATGAGCTGCGCCCCATCCGCAGGTCCTGCTCGCGGCGCTCGGCCAGCCCCTCGCGGATCTCCGCCGCCGAGCCGCTCGCCCGCGGGGCGTACTCGAGGGTGGCGCTCCCATCCAGGCCCAGCGCCGCGGCCGTCGCAGCAAACGGCCCTGCCAGCGCCTCGGCCGCCTCGGCCCGCGCCGCGATCAGCGGCTCGGCCGCCTCGGCCAGCGCCGTGTCCCAGACGTTCAGTTCGCGCCCGGCGCTCGAGCTCGCCCATCAACCGGGCCAGCAGGGCGTTGCGCTGCGCCAGCGCCTGGCCGTAGCGCTTGCGCAGCTCCGAGCGAGACGGCCAGCGTGCCGCTACAAAGCCGTCGAGGTGGGCGCGGCGCTCGGCAGGTGGCCCCTTGATCAGGACCAGGCGATCGGGGGAGAAGACCGCGACCGGCGGGCGGTTGCGGGCGATCGTCGCCGGGTCGGCGACGTTGCCGTCGAGCAGGTGGCGACGGCCCTCCGCCCTGCTCACCGAGGCGAGCAGGCGGCGCTCGATCCCGTCCCCGTCGCGAACGGCAACCTCGACGCGGGCAAGCGAGTGCGCCGAAGGGGATCAGCTCGCGACGATCCGCGGTCCGGAAGGAGCGCCCGGTCAGGCCGAAGTAGAGCGCCTCGACGAAGTTGGTCTTGCCGGCGCCATTGGGGCCGACCAGGCTGATGATCCCCGGGCAGAGCTCGACCCGCACATTATCGAGACTCCGCAGCGGCCTCGCTTCGACGGCGGTGACGAGCACCGGGGCCTGCCTCACACGTTAAGGCGGATGGGCATCACCAGATAGCGGAAGTCATCGTTGTCGACCGGCTGCAGCAGCCCTGGGCGCAGCGGGGAGATCAGCCGCAGCACCACCTCCTCGCCCTCGACGCTCTCGATTCCCTCCTTGAGGAACTCGGGGTTGAACCCGATCTCCAGCGGCTCGCCCTCAAAGGCGGCCGGCATCGTCTCCTCGGCGTCGCCGACGTCCGGTGTCTCGGCTGCCACGGTCAGCTCGCCGGGGGCGAATGAGAGGCGCAGCGGCGCGTTTCGTTGCGCAAGCTGGCTGACGCGACGGGTGACATCGAGGAACTCCGAGCGCGGCAGCCGCACGTCGTGCTCGTAGGACTCCGGCAGAAGCTGTCGAAAGTTGGGGAACTGGCCGTCGATCAGCCTCGTATTGAGGACGATCGTCCCTGCCTTGAAAACCGCCTGGTTAGAAAGCAGCGATACCGCGACCTCCTTGACCTCCTCCGCGGAGAGGATGCGCCCCAGCTCACGAAGAGCGCGGGCTGGGATGTTGGCCTCCAGCTCGCCGCCTATCCCGCCCTCCAGCTCGGTTCGCTTGACGGCGAGCCGGTAGGAATCGGTCGCGACCATCGTCATCTCGCTGGCGGCGGCGCTGACGAGCACGCCGGTCAACACCGGGCGCATGTCATCGCGCGAGGCGGCGCGGGCGACCAGCTCTACGGTCGAAGCTAGGGCGGCGGCCGGGATCATCAGCGGCTCGGCCTGCTGCTCGGGGAATCTGGGGAAGTCCTCGGCCGAAAGAACCCGCAAGTGAAAGCTCGATCCGCCGCTGCGAATCTCCACGTCGCGCTCGGCCTCGCGTGACTCGATCTCGACCGCCCCCTCGCCAAGTGAGCGTGAGACTTCGGCGAACAGGCGCCCAGGTAGCAAGAACGAGCCCTCGTCTCCAATCTCGGCCTGAAGGCCCGTCCTAAGACCCATCTCAAGATCGGTCGCGGCAAGTGTCACGCCATCCGAAGAAGCCGTCGCAAGGATCCCGGAGAGCGACTGGGTAGCGGCGCGGTTAGAGATCGCGCGGGAGACGAGCGGAGAGCTTGGAGACGAGTTCGTCGCGTTGAGTTGTGAGCTTCAAGTGGTAAGTGCTTTCTTGAGTTGGAATAAGATCTGTGGAAACTGCTTGGGCCATGGAAAATTTGGCCTTAGGATGCGGTTTGCTGGTTGTGGGTGCGGCTGTGGGGGAATTGGGATTCTTGCAGTGCTATCGGCTGTCAGGTGCTGATCTGGGCTGGGTTGTGGATTGCGGCTCGCAGCGCGGCGACACGGCCGGCCAAGGCGGGATCCCCGGCCACGCTAGCCTCGATCCTGCGAACCGAGTTGAGGACCGTCGAGTGATCGCGCCCCCCGTAGAGCCGGCCGATTTGGGGCAGCGAGAGGTCGGTCAGCTCACGGGTAAGGAAGATCGCCACCTGCCGAGCGCGGAGTGGGCTTGCCGAGCGGGTCGAGCCGACCAGCTCGGCTGGGAGACGCCGAAGTCGGCCGCCACCTTCTGCTGGATCTGCTCGACTGGGGTTGGCGTGTTTGACCGCGTGACCCTGGGGGATCACCTCGGCGATCAGCTCGGAGCTGAGCGGCTTGGCCATCAGCGAGGCGTGGGCGATGACCCGGGTTAGCGCTCCGTGTAGCTGGCGCACGTTGGCATCGATCCGGCGGGCCAGCTCGGCGAGTGCCTCGCGGTCGGCTATCTCAACGCCGGCCTCGCGGACCAGTCGGCGCAGGACGGTGAGGCGGGTTGCGAGGTTGGGAGGCCTCGACCGGGACGGTGAGGCCCCACTCGAAGCGGTCGCGCAGCCGGGCGGCGAGGGTGGACAGCTCACTGGGGATGCGATCGGCGGAGAGGACCAGCTGGCTGCCGGACTCATACAGAGCGTTGAAGGTGTGGAAGAACTCCTCCTCGGTGTGATGCTTGCCCTCGAGGAACTGCACGTCGTCGATCAGCAGCACGTCGATGTCGCGGTAGCGGCACTTGAACGCCTCGGCTCCGGCCGAGCGCAACGCGCCGACGAACTCGTTGGTAAACGACTCTGCCGTCGTGTAGCGGACGCTGAGGCCCGGCGCATTGGCCTCGAGGTAGTTGGCTATCGCCACCAGCAGATGCGTCTTCCCCAATCCTGGCGGGCCGTGGAGGAAGACCGGGTTGTAGGCCTCCGATGGGGCCTCGGCGACGGCGAGCGCGGCAGCATGGGCGAGGCGGTTTCCCTCGCCGATCACGAAGCGCTCGAAGGTGTAGTTGGGGTTGAGCTCGATCTCCCCGCCCTTCGAAGCCGCCCCGGCGCCCTCTCCTTGGGCAGAGGCGAAGCTGACCTCGCGCAGCGGCGCTCCAGCCGCGGCGAGCGCCTCGCGGATCAGCGACGAGTAACGCCGCTGGACCCAGGCCCGTATGCCCTTCGGGGGCGGTGAGGTAGAGGGCGCCCCCCTGCGCCCCAACCGCCCGCAGCGGCTCCAGCCAGAGCTTGAAGGTCGACTCCGGGACCGAGGCCCGCAGCCGCGCCTGGACATCTCGCCAGAGGGCGTCGAGGTCATGTCGATCCAGCTCATCTGCCACCGACGGCCGACCATAGCGTCGGCAGGGGGAGCCATACGAAGCGCTTCCGCAAATCCCGGCCAAAACCGCTCGCCCCTATACTCCCGCCCGGATGAAGCGGACCTATCAGCCCAAGAAGCGCAAGCGGGCAAAGACGCATGGGTTCCGAGCACGGATGAGCACCCGTGCCGGTCGCGCCATCCTCAAACGACGGCGGCGCAAGGGCCGGAAGCGCCTGTCGGTGTAGATGGCGGCGAAGCGACGCCGCCTCTCGCGCAGCGGCGAGTTTGACCGCGTCTACCGCGACGGCTCATCTCATGCGACACGCTACCTCGTGCTCTACAGCTTTCCACGTCGCGACGAGGAAGATCGCGGCGTGAGGCTCGGGGTCTCGACGAGTCGCAAGGTTGGGGGCGCGGTCGAGCGCAACCGCGTCAAGCGAGCGCTGCGCGAGGCTTTCTGGGGCCTCTCTGACAGTCTTCCGAGCGGACACGACTTCGTCCTTGTTGCTCGCTCGGAAATCGGCGGGCTCATCGAGCGGGAGGGGACGGAAGGCGTGCGCAAGAGCATCGAAGAGGCGCTGGCGGGAGCGTCTATCGGGCGGCGTTCCACGTGAAACGCGCGGTCCTCGCCCCGATTCGCGCCTACCGACGCTGGATCTCTCCGTCACGCCTGCGCTGTTGCCGCTACGAGCCGACTTGCTCCGCCTACGCCTTGGACGCCGTCGAGCGCTTCGGCACGGCCCGGGGCCTGCTGCTCGCCGCCTGGCGCTTGCTGCGCTGCAACCCCTTCAGCCACGGTGGCTTCGATCCCGTTCCTGACCGCTTCACGCTGCGCGTCAGCCCGGTCGACCCCGTCGATTACCACCGCGAGGCCCAGCCCTGATCTCCCGACGCAAACATCCCCCAGCCGCTGATCAACATTGCCAATTCGGTCCTCAAGTTCTTCCACGACAACGCTGGGCTGAGCTGGGGAGGAGCGATCATCGCGCTCACCGTCTGCACCCGGGCGGTGCTCATCCCGCTCACCTACAGACAGCTGAAAGGGATGCGGGCGCTGCAGGCGCTGCAGCCTCAGATCAAGGAGATCCAAGCCAAATACAAGAACGACAAACAGCGCATGCAGCAGGAAATGATGAACTTCTACAAAGAGAACAAGGTCAACCCGTTCGCCTCCTGCATCCCGCTGGTCGCGCAGCTTCCGGTCTTCATCACGCTCTTTTATGTGCTTCGCCACGAGCTGCCGGCAGACATCGGCTGCAACGCCGGCGCATGCGGCAGTCAAGCGTCGTTCCTCTTCATCCCCGACCTGACCGCGAAGGCGACCGGTGGGGTGCTGATCGTGCTGCTGCTCCTCTACGTCGGCACCCAGCTGATCTCGGGCCTGGTGATGTCGGTGACCGCCGACAAAAGCCAGCGGATGATGATGTTCGCACTGCCGCTGATCTTCGTTCCCTTTGTGATCAATTTTCCGGCGGGGCTGATCCTCTACTGGATCACGACCAACATCTGGACGATCGGCCAGCAGTACACGATCCAGCGGATCATCCCGGCGCCGCATGTGCCTACTGCGGCGGAGGTGGCGGCGGCAAAACCGCCTCCGCCGCCTCCCAAAAAGAAGAAGAAGCGACGCTAGTAGGGGCCCTCGACCTTCGGTATGACCTGAGCTTGAATAGGGTGCCTTGCGTGGGTGAGACGAGTGATTGGCCACAGGAGCCCGCAGAGCGGGTGAGAGAGCTTGTTGAGGGAGTGCTGGACGAGCTCGACCTCGACGGAGATGTCGAGATCCGTGAGGACGACGATCGGATCGAGGCTGTGGTCGAGGGGCGACGACGACTACGGGTTGCTGATCGGGAAGCGGGGGCAGACGATCGACGCGCTTCAGCTGCTCTGCTATCAGGCTGCTTTTCGGGGGATGCGCGAGCGCAAGCGGGTGGTTGTGGACGCGGCCGGGTATAGGCAGCGGCGGCGGGAGACACTGGAGTCGCGGGCCGATCGCGCCGCGGAGCAGGCGCTGAGCGACAACCGGGCGGTGGAAATGGATCCGATGAGCGCCCAGGAACGGCGCGTCGTGCACGAGCGCCTCAAAGAGCGCGCCGGAGTCGAGACCTACAGTGAGGGTGATGAGCCGCGACCGCTGCGTCGTCGTGGCGCCCCTCGTCTCCGAGTGAGCCCGGACCCGACGGGCGCTCTTGACCCCGAGGCCCGTGCCGCCCTGCAAAAGGTCCTTGACCTCCTTGCCCAAGAGCGGGCCTCGGTCAGCTCGATAACCGATGACCGGGCATGGAAGGTCCACGTCGCAGACAGTCTCACCGGCCTTGAGGTATCGGAGGCTTCGCGAGGCGTCCAGGATCGCCGATATCGGCTCTGGAGCGGGCTTTCCGGGCCTCGCCCTTGCCGTCGCCCTGCCCCGGGCCCAAGTCGATCTGATCGAGTCCGTGGCTCGCAAGTGCGAGTTCATGCAGCGGGCGATAGACGCTGCCGCGATCGCCAACGCCCGTGTCGATCAATGCCCGATCCGAGCAATGGGCGAGGCGGAGAGGGCCGCGAGTCCTACGAGGCGGCAACCGCCCGAGCAGTGGGTCGCCTCTCGACCCTCGCGGAGCTGGCCTCCCCGCTCCTCCTCGACGGTGGGTCCTTGCTCGCCTGGAAGGGCAAGCGCGACCCCGGTGAGGAGGCCCAGCTGCAAAGAGCCGCCGCCAAGCTCGCGATGCAGCCCGAGCGAGTTCTGCACGTCGGCCCTACGCTGGTAGCGAGCACCGCCACCTTCACCTGATCCGAAAGCAAGGCCCGACCCCGCCCGACCTGCCCCGTCGTCCGGGAATCGCAAAGAAGCGCCCGCGCGGCTGAGCCCCGCTGCCTGGACCCAAATAGTCTGGCCCGGCATGGGTGTCGTCTACGCGGTCGCAAACCAAAAGGGTGGGGTCGGCAAGACGACCACCTCGGTGAACCTCGCCGCCTGCGTAGCCGCTTCAGGCGCGCAGACCCTGCTGGTCGACCTCGATCCACAATGCAATGCGACGGTCGCCCTTGGCCTTGACCGCGATCTTCATCCCTCCTCCTATGATTGCCTTACCGGTGACGTCTCGGTCGCCGAAGCGGCCCGGCCGGCCGGCCCCGACAACCTCTGGCTGGTGCCCGCCAACCGCGATCTGGCCGGCGCGGCGGTCGAGCTGCCGCGGATCGATGGCTCTGAGACGCGCCTGCGCGACCGCCTCGGTCCGGTGCGCG
Source organism: uncultured Solirubrobacterales bacterium (assembly GCA_963803755.1). Classification (GTDB taxonomy): domain Bacteria; phylum Actinomycetota; class Thermoleophilia; order Solirubrobacterales; family 70-9; genus CAVUPF01. Next base: position 90,617 of record CAWDNP010000005.1, on the reverse strand, counting down.
ACCGCTTCGCCGTCACCCTGCTCGACTGTCCTCCCTCCCTCGGACCGGTCAGCGTCAACTCCCTGGCAGCGGCCGACCGTGTGATCGTGCCCGTGCAGGCCGAGTACCTGGCGCTCGAGGGCCTGGTCCAGTTCCTCGAGACGCTCAACCTGATCCGGCGTGAGCTGAATCCCGCGCTGGAGGTGTCGGGGCTGTTGGTCACCATGCACGACGAGCGCACTCGACTCGCGCAGGATGTCGAGAGCGAGTTGCGCCGCCACTTTCCCGGGATGGTCTTCGAGACGGTGATACCTCGCAGCGTGCGGGTCGCCGAGGCCCCCAGCTATGGTCTGCCCGTGACCGAGCACGCCCCCCACTCGCGTGGGTCTGACGCCTATCGCGCGCTTGCAAAGGAGCTGCAAGAGCGTGGCTAGCGGGACCAAGCGCGGGATCGGCCGCGGCCTCGCCGCGATCCTTCCCGAGACGATCTCTGAGGGAGCCGGAGAGCTGCTTGAGCTTCCGGTCGGCTTGATCAAGCCGAATCCGAACCAGCCGCGAACGAAGTTCGACCCTGAGGCACTGGCCGGGCTGGCCGCCTCGATCGAGGCCAGCGGCGTCGTGCAGCCGCTGCTCGTCCGCCCCCTTCACGACGGCAGCTACGAGCTGATCGCCGGCGAGCGGCGCTGGCGGGCGGCCAGGCAGGCGGGGTTGGAGAGGGTGCCGGCGGTGGTCCGCGACCCAGGCGGAGGCCGAGCGCCTGCAGGCGGCGCTGATCGAGAACATGGTCCGCGAGGACCTCAACCCGGTCGAGGAGGCGCGCGCCTGCGCCTCCCTGGTCGAGGACCTCGGGCTCTCCAAAGAGGAGCTGGCGCGCCGCGTCGGCCGCAGCCGCCCGGCCGTCTCCAACCTGATCCGCCTCCTCGACCTACCCGACGAGACGCTCGCCCTGCTCGAGTCGGGCGAGCTGAGCGAGGGTCACGGCCGCGCCCTTCTCGCGGCGCGCGGCAACGACGTCCGCCGCCGCCTCGCCCGCGACGCGGCGCGAGGCGGGTGGTCGGTCCGCGAGACCGAGGACAGAGTTCGGCTGGCTGGCCAGCCGAAGAGCGGAGCCGGGGCCCGCAGGAAGGTCGATCCCGGAGGAGGCCGCGGCGCTGAGCGAGGCGGCCGACCGCCTCGAGTCGGCCCTCGGACGCGAGGTCAAGGTCCGCCCGCGAGGGGAGGAGATCGCGGTCGAGATCCGCTTTGATGACCTCGATGAAGCACTCGCCTTGGCGCGGAAGCTCGGCCGCCGCCGCGCCTGAGCGCTGTGCCTGAAGCCCCAGTCCGGCCGCTATCATCGCCACAATTCGGGCGATTAGCTCAGTCGGTTAGAGCGCGTCTCTGATAAGGACGAGGTCCCTGGTTCGAATCCAGGATCGCCCACTCGTGCAGCAGATGCAGATCTACGGCGTCAGCTTCGACATGGTCGGCAAGCAGCCGATCGTCTTGCTGAAGACCGTCGACAGCAACAAGTTCCTGCCGATCTGGATCGGGCACCCCGAGGCGGCGGCGATCCTGATGAAGCTCCAGGGCGCCTCGACGCCCCGGCCGATGACCCATGACCTGCTCTCCGACCTGCTCGAGCAGCTCGACGCCAAGTGCGAGCGGGTCTCGGTCACCGAGCTGCGCGACAACACCTTCTACGCCTCGATCACGGTCTCGGTCAACGGGTCGGAGATGGAGATCGACTCGCGACCCTCCGACGCCCTCGCCCTCGCCGTCCGCGTCTCGGCCCCGATCTTCGCGGCCGAGGAGGTGATCGAGGAGTCCGCGATCGAGTTCGAACATGAGGTAGAGGACACCGAGGAGGTTGTCGACAAGTTCAAGGAGTTCCTCGACGAGGTCTCCCCCGAGGACTTCGCGCAGGGAGAGGATTCCTAGGCGGCGAGCAGGGTTCAGGGCCAGGTCGAGGATGCGCTCGACGAGGCCCTCGAACGGCATCCCCGCCGCCTCGGCGGCCTGGGGGAGGAGGCTGGTGTCGGTGAGGCCGGGGATCGCGTTTACCTCGAGCACCTGCGGCCCGTCCGCGCCGAGGATCAGGTCGGCACGGGCAAAGCCGGTACAGCCGAGCGCGCGGTAGGCGCCCAGCGCCGCCGTCGGTCACCGCGCCCCCTCGTCCTCCCCCAGCTCGGCCGGGCAGGCGAAGGTGGTGCGGCCGATCTCATATCGCGCCTCGAAGTCATAGCGGTCCTCGCCTGCGGGGATCGCCTCGACGCCGGCAGCGGCTGCTCGCCGAGCACGCTCACCGCCAGCTCTCGGCCCTCGACGTAGCGCTCCAGCAGCACCCGGCTGTCGTAGCTGAAGGCCGAGATCAGGGCCTCCGGCACCTCGGCTCGGCTCGCAGCGAACTTGACCCCCAGCGCCGAGCCGCCGCGGCTCGGCTTGACCACGAGCGGGAAACCGAGCCGCTCCTCCAACCGGCCGAGCGCATCGGCGGCGCCGAGCTCGCGGAAGGCCGTCTCGTTGAATGCGAACCAGTCCGGCGTCGGGACGCCCGCCTCGCGCAGCGAGTGCTTGGCGAGCACCTTGTCCATGCAGCGGGCGCAGGCCGCGACGCCGGGGCCGGTGAACGGGATGTCCGAGGATCTCCAGCAGCTCCTGCGCGGTGCCGTCCTCGCCGCCCGGCCCATGCATCGCGACGAAGGCGACGTCGGGGCGCTGGGCGCTCAGCCTCTCGACCAGATCAGCGCCGACGTCGATCGCCAGCACCTCGTGCCCGAGCCGCTCAAGGGCGTCCTCGACCCGGGCGGCGGAGCGCAGCGAGACGCCGCGCTCAAGTGAGCGGCCGCCTTTGAGGACCGCCACCTTCACGAGCCCGCCTCACCCGTCTTGCGAAACGGCAGCACGTTTGCCTTCCCCGCTTCCTCTCGCGCAGCCGCGGCCGCCGGGCGCTCGCCGGTCAGCGCCCCGTAGAGTTCCACCTGCTCTGAGATGACATTGCCGATCCGGCGGATGCCCTCGCGGATCTCACTCTCGCTGACGCCGGAGAAGTTGAGGCGCATCGAGCTGTGGCCGCGACCGTCGACGTAGGCGGCCTGGCCCGGCACGAAGGCGACGTCGTCGCGCAGCGCCTTGGCCAGCAGGTCGCTGGTGTCGATGTACTCGGGCAGGGTCGCCCAGATGAAGAGGCCGCCCTCGGGCTCGGTCCAGCTCGCCTGCGCCGGGAAGTGCTCGCGCCAGCGCCTCGAGCATGACGTCGCGGCGGCGGCGATAGATCTCGACCAGGTCCTCGACGTACTGGCGCCACCGCCCTTCGGCGAAGTACTCGCGCACGAAGTACTGGGTCAGGGTCGAGGTGCATAGGTCGGAGGCCTGCTTGCCGAGCACGATCTTCTCCATCACCGGCGGCGGCGCCACCGCCCAGCCGAGGCGGATGCCGGGCGAGAGGATCTTCGAGAAGGTGCCGACGTAGAGCACGTAGTCGCCGCCGTCGAGCTGGTAGAGCGGCGGCAGCGGCTCGCCGCCGTAGCGGAGCAGACCGTAGGGGTTGTCCTCGAGGATCAGGAGCTCGTGCAGGCGAGCCAGCTCGACCAGGCGCCGGCGACGCTGCAGGGACATCGTCACCCCGGCCGGGTTCTGGAAGCTGGGCACCGAGTAGATGAATTTCGGCCGCCGCCCCTCGTCGGCCAGCCGCTCCAGCACCTCTTCCAGCACCTCGATCCGCATCCCGTCCGCGTCGCACTCGATCTGGCGGACGTCGGCCTGGTAGCTGCAGAACACCGGCACCGCGCCGGGGTAGGTCGGCGCCTCGCAGATCACCACGTCGCCGGGATCAAGGAGGGTCTTGCAGATCAGGTCGATCGCCTGCTGGCCGCCGGTGGTGACGATCACGTCGTCGGGGTCGGGCAGCATCCCCTCGGCGCCCATCACCTGCACGATGCAGTCCTTGGTCTCCTCGAAGCCCTCGGTCGGCCCGTACTGCAGCGCCTCTGCTGCTGAGTCCTGGGCAATCCGGGTCATCTGCGCGGCGAAGCTCTGCGGCGGGAAGGTCGAGGTGTCCGGCAGTCCGCCGGCCAGCGAGATCACCTCGGGGCGGGCGGTCATCGCCATCAGGTCCCGCATCGCCGATGAGCGCATCACCGCGGTGCGCTCGGCGAACAGCCCGGCGTAGCGCTCTAGGTCCCGCGTCCTGGTGTGGGCTCGCCGCCGCTGCGGCGGGCTCGGCGGCTCGCTCATACCCCAAGTGTGCCGAATCCACGCGAAAGCGCCAGGAGGACTAGGTTTTCGGGGCGTGAGCTTCCTCTCCGGCATCAGCCTCGAGCTCGGCATCGGCATCGCGATCGGGATGCTCGCCGGGACGACCGGCACCCATGGATCAGCGCGCGGCAGGATGACCTTGCTCGCCTCGGTGATCGGCTTGGTCGTCGGCTTCCTGCTAGCGGGCGTTGCCAATCTCGACGCGTCCGGTCGGAGCGATCTTCTGCCTGCTCGGCGCCGCCTTCGCCTGCATTGTCCTAAGCGACGTGGTCGGCGGCGCGGGGCGGCGCAAGGGGGCCGGCTCCGCCGCGCTCGGCTTCCTGATCTCACTTATCGCCCTCGTGGTCGTCGCGATCTCGGTGCTGTTGCCGCCCGCCGCGCTCTTGGTGGTGGCCTCGCTGGCCTGGCTCGCGATCGCCCGTCGCCGCCGTGCGCGGCGAAAGCACGCGGGCCTGCGCGTGCTGCGGTAGGCCGCGCCGGTCGAGCATCATTTGTGGGCGATGCCCGCGAAGAAGCTCGTCCTCACCTACGTCGACTCGTTGCGCACCGACATGCTGGAGCGAGCCGTCGCCGAGGGGCGGGCGCCGACCTTCGCGGCGTTGCTTGAGCGCGGCGTCCTCGTCCCGGACTGCGTCTCCAGCTTCCCCTCGGTGACGCCGGTCGCCTGCGCTGAGATGGTCACCGGCCTGCGGCGCCGAGCAGCACTGGATCAGCGGCATGAATTGGTACCACCGGCTGGAGCAGCGCTACGTCGAGTACGGCTCCTCGCTGGAGGCGAGCCGCTCCTTCGGGGTCTTCCGCACCCTCTATGACCTCGTCTACAACATGAACCTGGCGCATCTCAACCCCGAGATTCAGACCCTCTTCGAGCGCCTCGACGCCGCCGGTGCCCGCACTGCCTGCACCCCGTTCCTGATCTACCGTGGGGCGCCACTGCCATCAGGTCTCCCTCGATGGCCTGCTGCGCCGCGCAGTCGAGGCGACCCGGCTCAAGTTCCGCCACCACACCTGGGGCCCCGGCGAACTCTTCTACGGCGACCTCTATGCTAGTCGCGAGGTCCCCTGCAAGCCGTCCTCGATTCCCGGCAGCCGCGACGGCTACTCGGCCTGCTGCGCAGCGGAGCTGGTTAAGGCTGACCTCTTCGACTTCCTGCTCTTCTCCCTGCCTGATAACGACAACTACTCCCACCGCCACGGGCCGCAGGAGAGCGTCGAGTCGATCGCCAAGGCCGACCGCTGCTTTAAGAAGCTGGCCGAGGCGGCGGGCGGGCTCGACGCCTTCCTCGATGAGTACGCCCTGATCCTGCTGGCCGACCACGCTCAGACGCCGGTGCATCGCGGCCTGCCGCTGGCGGAGCTCCTGGGTCGGGAGTGGACTGTGCTGCAGCCGTCTGAGGCCAGGCCGGAGTCGGCCCAGCTCGCGGTCAGCCCGACCGGGCGGGCGGCGCACGTCTACCTGCTGCCGAGTGAGGGCGAGCGGGCAGAGCCGCGGGCGGTCGACGCGGGCGCTGAGCTGAGATCGAGGGCGTCGACCTCGTCTGCTGCCTTGAGGGTCCGGACGGGAAGCCGCTGGAGCGCGCGAGCCCGGGATGCCTGCCGGGGGCGGGGAGGTGGCGGTGGTCGAGCGTGTCGGGGAGCGGGTCCGCTTCCGGCCCGGCGGCACGGTCGCCGACCTGCGCGGCGGGCGTTGGGAGATCGAGGGAGAGCTGTCGGTGCTGGAGGCGCGGATCGAGGACGGGCGGCTGCGCAGCGACGCCTACCCCGACCCGCTCGCTCGCGTCTGGTCGGCTCTCACCGCGCCGAGCGCCGGCGACTTCGTCCTCTCCCTAGCGCCCGGCTTCGAGGCGGTCGACTGGGGCGGTGTCACCCACGTCGGCGGCGGCAGCCACGGCTCCCTGCACGCCGGCGACTCGCTCGGCCCGCTGCTCTTCGTCGGCTGCGGGCCGGAGGTCGCCGGCGAGCGGGAGCAGTGGGCGCTGCGCGACGTTGCGCCGGTCGTGCTGGAGCACTTCGGGATTGGGCGACTCGCAGTGAAGCGCCTGACGACTCGCAGTCCTGCTCGTTGGCGCCCTGCTCGCGCCGAGCCCAGCGAGCGCGGCACAGATCGACGCGGCGCAGGCGACCAGGATCGCCAATCAGCGATCCGAAGGCGATCGAAGAGCGGCGAAAGAACCCGGGCCTGACGCCCAGCGCCGCGATGAACGACGGCAACTGGGAAGTCGGCTATTTCGCCGGCAGCAAGGAGGTGGCGCTGGTCGTCGTCGACCCGCTCACCGGCAAGGTCCGCGAATCGTGGACCGGCTATCAGGTCGCCTGGAAGATGGCCCGCGGCTACCCGGGCGCGTTCGGCCACAAGCTCGACGCCCCCTACGTCTTCGTGCCGCTTTGCGCCCTCTTCCTGCTCGGGCTGGTGGACTGGCGGCGGCTCTGGCGGATCGCCAACCTCGACCTCCTCGTCCTGGTCGGCTTCGGCGCCTCGTTCTTCTTACTTTAACCGGGCCGAAATCGGCGTCTCGGTCCCCCTTCAGTACCCGCCGCTGCTCTACCTCCTCGGACGGGCCCTGTGGATCGGGTTCCGCGGGCGCGGCGAGGGGATCCGCCCGGTCTGGCCAGCCGCCTGGCTGCTGGTCGCCGCTCTCTTCCTGATCGGCTTTCGGGTCGGGCTGAACGTCGCCGACTCCGGCGTGATCGACGTCGGCTATGCGGGCGTCGTCGGCGCCGACCGCATCGCCCACGGCGAGCCGATCTACGACAACTTCCCCAAGGAACATCTCCCAGGGAGACACCTACGGCCCGGTCAACTACCTCGCCTACGTCCCCTTCGAGCGGATCTGGCCCTGGTCGGGAACATGGAACGACCTTCCGTCCGCCCACGCCGCCGCCGTGGTCTTCGATCTCCTCACCTTTGGCTTCCTGTCCTCCTCGGCATCCGGATCCGGCCCGGCCCGGCGGGCCGCAAGCTCGCCGCGACCCTCGCCTTCGGCTGGGCCGCTTACCCGTATACCGCCTACGCGCTGGAGTCAAACTCCAACGACACACTGGTGGCGCTGCTGCTGGTGGCGACACTGCTGGTACTGGCACGCCCGATGGCTCGAGGGGCGATGACCGCCCTGGCAACGTTCACGAAGTTTGCACCCGTACTGTTGGCGCCGATGTTGATGATGTACGGGGCCAATCGCAAGGACGCGAGTGACGTTTGCTCTGAGCTTCCTCACGCGTCGGTTTTGGTGATGCTTGTGGCCGGCGATCGATCCCGGCCTCACACCTTCTACGAACGAACCATCGCCTACCAGGCCGGCAGAAACTCCCCCTTCAGCATCTGGGGCCAGGTCCCTAGCCTGGAACCCTTACGCATCGCACTCCTAGCCGCAACGGCGGCTCTGTCCCTGCTACTGGCTTTTCGACCTCGCAAAAAGACGCTCGTGCAGGTAGCCGCCCTGGGAGCGGCGCTCCTCATAGCTCTCCAGCTCGCGATGCACCACTGGTTTTATCTCTACATAGTTTGGTTCTACCCACTGCTACTCATAGCCATGGCCTCTCTAAAGGGAGTCAGGTGCCCCTCCCCACGGCTTGTACTTTTTCGGCAATACAACCGCGGCCAACAGACCACGCTCCGCCAAAAAAGTTAAGCGGGTAGGGGCACAGGACTCCCCACCCGGCTACGGATCGACAGAAGCGGGAACCAGCACCTGCTGAATAGAGTCAGCTAACCCGCTGGAGTTGACCTCCACGACCGCGCCCATCACCCACACGTCCTCGTCGGCGGTCTCAAACTTCACCGGCATCTGAGTGATCAGCCGCTCCAGCACCTGCTCCGGCTTTACGCCGAGCACGCTGGTGCGCGAGCCGGTCATGCCGACGTCGGAGATGAACGCCGTCCCCCTCGGCAACACTCGTGCGTCCGCTGTCGGAACGTGGGTGTGCGTTCCGAAGACCGCCGCGACCCTGCCGTCTAGGTGCCACCCCATCGCCACCTTCTCACTGGTCATCTCGGCGTGGAAGTCGACGATGACGCAGTCGGCCTCGATCCTCTCGAGGACGGCTGTCGACCTCGTGGAAGGGGGAGCGGGCCACCTTCAATCCCTCCGCGCCGCTCAGGTTGATCACCCCGACCTGCCGCCCTCCGGCCTCGACCACGGTATGCCCCCGCCCGGGATTGGCGTGCGGATAGTTGGCGGGCCTGATCACGCGCTCGTCCCGATCGAGGAAGTCATAGACCTCCCTGTGCCGGTAGACGTGGTTCCCGCTGGTGATCACATCCGCCCCGGCATCGAACAGGTCGCCGCGCTGTCTTCTCGGTGATCCCCATCCCTCCAGCAGAGTTCTCCCCATTCACAATCACGAAATCGGGCGAGTGCGCTCCCGTCAGCGCAGGCATCGCTGTCGCGCAAGCCCCGGCGCCCGGGCCCACCCACAACGTCTCCGATGAACAGCACGCGCATGTCCGGCACCCTAGACCGATGCGAATCGCCGCAGCGCAAAACGCGCAATCAAGCCGTAAGCGGCGAGCCAGGACGACCAAGTGCAGCAGCGGCCCGCCGATCCCCGTCCCGCCGGAATCGAGCGCCGCGATCATCGCCGCCAGCGCCGGCTTGAACGGGAAGAGCGCCGTGACCAGCTTGATCGCGTCGTAGAGCCCTGGCCCGACGACCCCTGAGGGGATCAGCGAGAGGAAGGCGATCGGAAGGGTGACCATGAAGGCGAGCAGGGAGACGGCGCGGACCTCGCGCGCCGCCGCGCCGAGCGCCGCACCGGCAGCGGCCAGCGCTCCGCCACCGGCGAGGATCGCCACCAGCCAGAGGCCGAAGCGGCTCCAGTGGAGGGGCACGAAGATCTCCAGGCCGGTGAGCATCAGCAAAGTGACCAACAGGCCGGCGCCCATCCCTAGCGCGACCTTCTCGCCGAGCAGGGCAGAGGGGGAGATGAGGCCGCGGGTGAGGCGGGAGAAGGCGTTCTCCTCCCGCTCTAGCGCGAGCGAGCCGGCGACCAGCAGCACGGTTACGAAGGTCAGGGTGAGGGTCGCGGCGACGGCGATCGCGAAGATTTCCAGCGGCGGCGTCGAGCCGTTGACCACGTCCTTCTTGACCTCGATCGGCTGCGCCAGCCGGTCTATCAGGGGTCCTGCGACATTGAGGTTTTCGCGAGCCTGGTCGGCGAAGTCGGTCACCTGCTCGAGTGAGCTGCGCAGCGGGCCGGCGGGCAGCGCCGGGCCCAGCGCGGTGAGGATCTGGGCGCTGGCTCGGAGGCCGAGGATGTGGATCGTCTGGCCGAGCACGGGGAGGCCGCCGCCGTCGATGAGGAGGTTGAGGTAGTGGCCGCCTTCGGCCGCGATGCGGCGCGCGATCGCCAGGTTCGCTTGCGCCAGCAGGGTGGGATGCGTTCGTCGACCAGCTTCGCCTTGACCGGGTCCTCCTCGTTGACGAGCACTTCGACCTTTGGCGTACCGGGGCTTAGAGTCGAGAGCGAGTTGATCTGGTCGACCAGATCGGAGGGGAGGATCAGTGCCGCCAGCGCATCGCCGGAGCTGACCTCGGTGACAGCTTCGCCACGGTCCTTGACGTGCACGCACTCGACCCTTCGCGCAGATGCGGTTGCTGACCCCGGCCGCCGGTAGCTGCTGTCCGCCGACGCTGACCCGGTCGCCGGCAGGGACTTCGTTGAGGAAAGCGACTCGCGGCTTTTCGGGCCCGCGGGAGATCGCGAAGCCGACCAAGATCGCGATCAGGACCGGGTAGGCGACGAGCAGGAACGCCTGCAACGGCGATCGCCGCAGGATCTGCAGGTCCTTTAACAGCAGCCAGCGCACCGTCATCAGTGTCCTCGGTGGTGGAGGTAGGTGACGAAGGCGGTCTCGAAGTCCCTGTCGGCCGCCTCCGGAGCCTCCCGCCGCACCGCCCCACGCAGCCCCTCCGTCGAGCCGTCGAACAGCGCCTCCCCGTCGGCGAGGACGAGCAGCCGCCTTCCGTAGCGCTCCGCCTCCTGGATGTCATGGGTGGAGAAGATCACCGTCGTGCCCCGCCCGGCCAGCCCGGAGACGAACTCCCACAGCCGAGCCCGCTGACGAGGATCGAGCCCAACGCTGGGCTCGTCCAGCAGCAGCACCACGGGCCTCGACAGCAACCCGATCGCGATGTTGATCCTCTGCTGGTTTCCCCCCGAGAGCCGAGCAACGATCTCCCCTCGTCGTTCCCTGAGCCCCGCCAGCTCGAGCATCTCCTCAACCGAGGCCCGCGGATCCTCGTGCCCCTCCAATCGAGCGAAGAGCAACAGGTTCTCCGCAACCGTCAACCGCCGATACAGCGCAGCCTGCTGAGGCACCCATCCAACCTCCCCTCGAGGCAAGCGAACCTCTCCCTGATCGGCCTTGACGATCCCAGCCAAGATCGAGAGCAGCGTCGTCTTCCCGGCGCCATTCGGACCGATCACAGCCAGTAGCTCCCCGGTCGCGACCTTGAAGTCGACCCCGCGCAACGCCGCCTGCTCCCCGTAGCGTTTGGCCAGCCCCCGCGCCTCCAGAGCTGCTGCTTTGGTCCCCGCGGCCATCGCCGGAACGCTACCCGGCCTAGAATCGGCAGAGTGCCATTCCCCGCAACACGCATGCGCCGGCTGCGTCGCAACGAGGCCCTGCGCGGCCTCGTCCGCGAGACCAGCTCTCTCCCCGCGCACCTGATCCAGCCCGCTTTCGTCAGTGGCAAGGGAAGGCGTGCGCGAGGAGATCGACTCGATGCCAGGCATCGAGCGCTTCTCGATCTCCGAGCTGGTCGCCGAGGCGACCGAGATCGCCACGGCCGGGATTGGGGCGATCCTCCTCTTCGGCGTTCCTTCGACCAAGGATGAGACCGGCAGCGGCGCCTACGACGACGAGGGCATCGTCCAGATGGCGGTCCGCGCTCTCAAGGAGGCCCACCCCGACCTCGTAGTGATCACCGACGTCTGTCTCTGCGAGTACACCTCGCATGGCCACTGCGGCTTTCTCCGCGACGGCGAGATCGACAACGACATCACCGTCGAGCTGCTCGCCAAGACCGCGATCTCCCACGCCGAGGCCGGCGCCGACGCGGTGGCGCCGAGCGACATGATGGACGGGCGGATCGCAACGATCCGCTTCCAGCTCGACGAGGAGGGCTACTCCAACGTCCCGATCCTCGCCTACAGCGCAAAGTACGCCTCCGCCTTCTATGACCCCTTCCGCGAGGCCGCTGCCTCGACCCCGGAGTTCGGCGACCGCCGCGGCTACCAGATGGACCCAGCCAACGCCGCCGAGGCCGTGCGCGAGGCCCGGCTCGACCTCGAGGAGGGCGCCGACATGCTGATGGTCAAGCCCGCCACGCCCTACCTCGACGTCGTACGTCGCGTCAAGGAGGAGACCGGCGCCCCGGTTGCCGCCTACCATGTCTCCGGCGAGTACTCGATGCTGAAGGCGGCCGCCGAGCGCGGCTGGATCGACGAGCGGGCCGCGGTGCTGGAGACCTTGACCTCGATCCGCCGCGCCGGCGCCGACGCGATCGTCACCTACTACGCGAAGGAGGCCGCAGGGTGGCTTCAGTAGACACGCCGAAGGTCCCGCAGTCCAAGGCCCGCTCCCGCAAGGACGGCGCCGCGATCCCGCTCGATGAGACCGACAAGCGGCTGATGAACCTTCTCCAGTCGAGCTTCCCGCTCGACCCCGAGCCCTTCGCGCTGCTCGCTGCGGAGGCCGAGCTTGAGTTGGGCGACGTCCTTGCGCGCACGAAGCGCCTGCTCGAGGGGCGGATCATCCGCGAGATCACCCCGATCTTCGACACCCGGGCACTCGGCTATGAGTCGATGCTGGTTGCCGCCAAAGTCGACCCCGAGCACCCTCAGCGCGCCGCCAGGATCGTCAACTCCCATCCCGGCGTCTCCCACAACTACCTTCGCACGCACGACTTCAACCTCTGGTTCACGATCGCCACCCCGCCGGATTCCGAGCTGGGCCTCGAAGGCACCCTTGACGTTCTGATGCAGGAGACCGGCGCCACCTCGATGCGCCAGCTTCCCACCCTCACCCTGTTCAAGATCAACATGAACCTGGAGATGGAGAAGGGCACCGATGCGCTGGCGGCGGCGGTCGACGCCTCACCGCCGCGCGAGCTGGACGCCCAGCCCTATGACGAGGGCGACGTCGAGGTGATCCGCGCCCTGCAGGGCCCGATGGCCGCAGTCGAGCGTCCCTACGATGAGGCCGCCGCCGAGCTAGGAGTCTCCACTGAGGACCTGCTCGCGAGCCTGCATGGCATGGTAGAGCGCAAGATCCTGCGCCGCGTCGCCGCCATCCTCTACCACCGTCGCGCCGGCTTCTCCGCCAACGGGATGGGCGTCTGGAAGGTCCCCGAGGGCGAGACCACGCGGATGGGGGCCCGCATGGCCTCCTTCCGCGGCATCTCCCACTGCTACCAGCGCCCGACCTATGAGGATTGGCCCTACAGCGTCTTCACCATGGCCCACGGCCGCTCCAAGGAGGAGTGCGACGCGATTCTCGACTCGATCGCCGAGGAGTGCGGGATGGGCCCGCAGGATCGCGCCACCCTCTACTCCTCGACCGAGTACAAGAAGATCCGCCTTCACTACTTCACCGAGGAGTACTCGCGCTGGGAGCGCGAGCATTCGTCCTGACACGGCGACCCGGCCCCCACCTGCGGCCAACCAGAGATTGACGCCAGCCCTCCCCTCGCGATCCAGACCCCTTGAACGCATCCTCTGAGCTTTATGAGCGAGCGCTCAAGGTTCTCCCGGGCGGCGTCAACTCCCCCGTCCGGGCGATGGGCCAGATCGGGCGAGACCCGATCTTCATCGAGCGCGGCGAGGGCTGTGAGCTGATCGACGTCGACGGCAACCGCTACCTCGACTGGGTCGGCTCCTGGGGACCGCTGATCCTCGGCCACGCCCACCCCGCGGTCCTCGCCGCGGTGATCGAGGCGGCACGGCGCGGCACCACCTACGGTGCCGCAACCGCCGCCGAGGTCGAGCTTGCCGAGGAGGTCGCCGCCCGCATCCCCTCGGTCGAGATGCTGCGCATGACCAGCTCCGGCACCGAGGCTGCGATGAGCGCCGTCCGCCTCGCCCGCGCCGCCACCGGGCGCGAGATCATCGTCAAGTTCGCTGGCGCCTACCACGGCCACTCCGACGGCCTGCTCGCCGATGCCGGCTCGGGCCTGGCGACGCTGGGCATCCCGGCGAGCCCGGGGGTCACCGCCGCCCAGGCGGCCTCGACCGTAGTTATCGGCTGGAACGACCGCGCTGCGGTGGAAGCGCGCCATCGCAGAGCACGATGTGGCCGCCGTGCTGGCCGAGCCAATCGCCGCCAACATGGGCGTCGTCCCACCCGCCGACGGCTTCCTCGAGTTCCTCCGGGCGGTCAGCGCCGAGGCAGGCGCGCTGCTCATCTTCGACGAGGTGATCACCGGTTTCCGGGTGGCGCGCGGCGGCGCCCAGGAGCTCTACGGCGTGCAGCCCGACCTCACCGTCCTCGGCAAGGTGCTCGGCGGCGGGCTCCCGGCCGCCGCCTTCGCCGGGCGCCGGGAGTTGATGGAGCGGATCGCCCCGGCCGGCGACGTCTACCAGGCCGGGACCCTGTCCGGCAACCCGCTCGCCATCGCCGCCGGCCTTGCGACGCTGGGCGAGCTGGACGCCGCCGCCTATGAGCGGCTCGCCGAACTGACCGAGCTCTTCGCCGCCGGACTCGCCGAGCTGGCCCGCGACCGGCCCCTGCAGGTTGCCTCGGCACCGGGCCTGCTCACCCTCTTCTTCAGCGAGGCGGCGGTCGGTGAGTTCGCGGCCGCCCGGGCCTGCGATCTCGAGGCCCACGCCCGCTTCTGCCGCGCGATGCTCAAGCGCGGCGTCTACCCACCCCCCTCTCAGTTCGAGGCCTGGTTCGTCTCGCTTGCCCACGACGAGGAGGCGATTGAACGCACCCTTCAGGCCGCCGAGGAGGCCCTGCGAGGAGGCCCTCGCGTGAGCCGCCCCGCCGACGCGCTGCACCTCCTCGCTGCCCAGCTTCCGCGCCGAGGACACGCCGATCTCCCCCTACGTGGTGGAGCCCACCGAGGAGCCGGCCTTCGGCCTTCTCACCTCGGTCGGCCCGGCAGCCGCCCCGCGCCGGGCGAGTACGCGCTGGTCGTCGAGGCGGTTCGCGAGGGCTATCTCTTGCACTACGGCGAGCCGCGCCTGCTCGCCGGTCACGACGCCGACCTCGCCCTGCTCGCCGGCGATTACCTCTACGCGCTCGGCATCGAGCGCCTCTCGACCCTTGGCGACAGCGACGCGGTTCGCGAGCTGGCCGATCTGATCAGCCTCTGCGCCCAGCTCCACAGCGAAGGCCGAGAGGATGCGGCGCCGGATCTGTGGAGGGCCTCCGCGGCGGTGCTCGGAGAGGGTCCGAGCGATGACCACGAGGCCGCGAAACTCGCGCTTCGCTCAGGGCAACCTCATCGGTCTCGGAGTCAATAGACTCCGCGCTTCCAAAAGCGAGCTGTGGCTGACGACGCGGACAAGAGGAACGGAGCCGAGCAGGCTCCAAGGCAGGAGCGGGCGCAGCCCGACCCTCCCGGCTACTTCGAGGGCGAGTCGATGACCCGCCGCCGCGCCTTCACGATCGCCGCCCAGGGCATCGGCGGCATCGCCGGCGCCGCGATCATCCTGCCGGCGGTCGGCTTCGCCGTAGCGCCGATCTTTCACCGCGGCAAAGAGCGCTGGGAGGCGGTCGGCCCGGTTGGTGACTTCGTCGAAGACACCTATCGCCAGGTCGTCTTCACCGAAACCCAGGGGATCGGCGACATCGGCAAGGCCACCGCCTACGTTCGCAAGGGCTCCCGCCAACTCGGCGAGAACCCGAAGGAATTCATCGCCCTCTCCAATCGCTGCGCCCACCTCGGCTGCCCGGTCCGCTTCGTCCAGGCGGCCGGCAACTTCATCTGCCCCTGCCACGGTGGCGTCTACGAATTCCAGGGCAAGCCGATCGGCGGCCCTCCGGTGCGCCCGCTCGATCATTTCCAGACCCGAATCCGCAAAGGCCAGGTCGAGCTCGGCCCTCGCTACAGCGTCACCAACCAGCTCGAACCGGTGCAGGCGCGCGACCCCGGCGAGTTCACCGGAGGCATCTGGGAATACCTCTACCCGCCCCGCCCGTCGACCTTCCCGCCGCCCTCCCATTAGGCCCAGGCAGCGATGAAGATCCCCGACGCGATCGTCCCCGCCCCGCTCCGAAAGCCTGCCAAGCCCGGCCAGGGCGCAAACGGCAAAGGCCAGGCGCCGACCGACCTGAAGAGCGCCCCGCCCGAGCGCCCCAGCGACGCCCAGCGCCTGACCGACCAGGCCAAGGAGGCTCCGGCGGACGTGCTCGCCTGGGTCGATCAGCGCACCGGCGCCACCGGCTTCCTCACCGGGATGCTCTACCGCAAGGTCCCAAAGGGCACCAACTGGTACTACACGCTCGGCTCCGCGACCCTCTTCGCCTTCATCGTCCAGGCGGTCACCGGCGTCTTCCTGGCGATGTTCTACACGCCCTCGGCGACCCAGGCCTACGCCTCGATCTCCCACATCAACAACGACGTATTCCTCGGCCAGTTCGTGCACGGCATGCACAAGTGGGGGGCCAGCGTGATGGTCATCCTCGTCTTCTTGCACATGGGCCGCACCTTCTTCTTCGGCGCCTACAAGTACCCGCGCGAGCTGAACTGGGTGATCGGCGTCGTGCTGTTGATCCTGACTATGGTCATGGCCTTCACCGGTTACCTTCTGCCCTTCGACCAGCGCTCCTACTGGGCCTCGATCGTCGGCATCAACATCAACGGCACCGCCCCGGTGCTCGGGCCCTACCTGAGCGACTTCCTGCGCGCCGGCCCCGAGTTCGGCGCGACGACCCTGTCCCGCTTCTACTCGATCCACATGCTGCTCATCCCCGGTGCGATCATCGCCCTGATCGGGGCCCACCTCTACCTCGTCGTCAAGCTCGGGACCACTGCGCCTCCCTGGGTGCGGGCCGAGAAGCCGAAGGCTGCGGCGCCGGTCGAGCAGCTCGACGCCGGGGTCGAGGGCAACGGAGCCTCCCCGGTCTGATCCGATGAAGGGACGCGACAAGCAGGCATACCTCGAGGAGTACGAGCTGCTGAAGAAGAAGGGCAAGCCCTTCTTCCCATATGCGGTCCTGAAGGACTCGACGATGGCGCTGATCGTCGTCGCCGTGATCATCGCGATGTCGATCATCCTCGGCGCCGAACAGGGGCCGAGGGTCAACCCGACGACGACGACCTACGTGCCGCGGCCGGACTGGTACTTCTACTTCCTCTTCGAGGTGCTGCGCGTCCTCAAAGGGCCGGAACTGGTGCCGATCGCGACGATCGGCATCCCCACGGTCTGCATGGTCCTCCTCATCTTCCTGCCCTTCTATGACCGGGGCCCCGAGCGCCGCCCCGAGCGCCGCCCGATCGCCACCTCGGCCGGCGTCATGACCATCCTCGCGATGGCCTATCTGACCTACTCCGGCGCCGTCGCCGGCCCGCCAACTGAAATCACCTTGAAGGTCGCCCCGCAATATGAAGCAGGCAAATTGGTGGTGGCCGGCTCGGGCTGCCTTGCCTGCCACCGACTGGGCGAAAACGGCAACAAAGGACCGGGACCGGAACTGACCCACATCGGCGCCCGGATCCCCCGCGCTGCGATCATCCGCTCGGTGGAAATCGGGCCGGGTATCATGCCCTCCTTCCGCGACCTGCCGCCGAAGAAGCTCAACGAGCTAGCTGACTTCCTCTCCTCACTCAACTAAGCCTTCCCGGGACTCCGCCCAGTTCGCGGAGCAGGTCAACCACATGTTCGACCGGGTCGCGGCCCGCTATGACGTGCTGAACTCTGTGATGAGCGCGGGGCTTCACCACCGCTGGCGCCAGCGAGCCGCTGATCGTGCCGCGCTGGAGCCGGGCGACTCCGCGCTCGACGTCTGCTGCGGCACCGGCGACCTCGCCCTCGAGCTGGCCCGCCGCGTCGCCCCCAACGGCCGCGTGGTCGGCTGCGACTTCTCCGAGCCGATGCTCGACCTGGCGCGGGAGAAGGCGGCCGCGGCACGCAGCAGGCGCCGTGCGCTTCGAGTGGGCCGATGCGCTGCGGCTTCCCTACGACGCCGGCCGCTTCGATGCGGTGACCGTCGGCTTCGGTGTGCGCAACCTCGCCGACCTCGATCGCGGCTTGCGGGAGATGGCCCGCGTCCTGCGCCCCGGAGGGCGGCTGGTGATCCTCGAGATCACCCAGCCGAGGCGCCCGCCACTTTCGACCTTCTACTCGCTCTGGTTCGACCGGATCGTCCCCGAGATCGGCAACCTCTCCGGCGACCCTGAGGCCTACGCCTATCTTCCCGAGTCGGTCCGAAGCTTCCCAGACCCCCACGGCCTCGCGACCAAGATGGACTCGGCCGGTCTGGAGCGCATCCGCTACACGGTCCTCGCCGGCGGGATCATCGCGATCCACAGCGGCCTTTGCGGGTGACCCGCCGCTCCGCCGTCCCGCCGCCGGTGACGGCGGTCCTCGACGCTTCCAGCCGCTGGCTACCGGCTCGGCTGGGCGAGGTGGAGGCAAGCCTGCGAGAGCTGAGCACCGGCCACGGCGATCCGCTCAGCGCGGACGCGACGGCAACGCTTGCCGCGGGGGGAAAGCGCCTGCGGCCGCTGCTCGTGCTGCTCTGCGCGGGCGGGAGCGGGGGAGATGCGGCGGTGCGCGCCGCGACCGCGATCGAGCTTGTCCACATGGCGAGCCTCGTGCACGATGACGTCCTCGATGAGGCGCCGCTGCGCCGCGGCCAGCCCACCGTCGCCGTCATCTCCGGTCGCCACCGGGCGATCGCCACCGGCGATCTGCTCTTCTCCCGCGCCTTCGCGCTGCTCTCCGCAGCGGGTGACGCGCGCGCGGTCGCCCTGCTCAGCGAGGCCTCGGTCGCCCTCGCCCGCGGCGAGCTGGCCCAGCGCCAGGACGCCTTCGACACCGGCATCTCAGAGGAGCGCTACCTGGAGCGCTGCCGGCTGAAGACCGGCAGGCTTTTCGAGTGCGCCTGTCTGATCGGGCGCGAGGATGAGGCGCTGCGTGCCTTCGGAGCCGAGATCGGGCTCGCCTTCCAGCTGCTCGACGACGTGCTGGACGTTGCCGGTCCCGCCGCAGCGCACCGGCAAGGCCCGCGGCACGGACCTGCTCGACGGGACCGTCACCCTGCCGCTGATCGCCGCCGCCGAGATCGATCCGGGCATCGGCCGCGTCGATCTGAGCGCGCTGGATGAGGAGGCCGCGGAGGCCCTCTGCGATCGCATCGCCGCAACCGGCGCCCTCGAGGAGGTCCGCTCCCGAGCCCTTGAGCTGGTCGCCAGGGCCAAGCAGCAACTCGACTCCGGGGCCTTTGAGCCCGAACAGCGCCGGCTCCTTGAGCTTGTCGCCGACGGCGTCGTGCAGAGGTACAGTATAGCGGAAGTCTTCGGCGGTGATCAGGTCGGCGGCGAGGGCGGTGATGAATGCCTCGGCCATTTGCGCCATGTTCTCGCGCTCCAGCGCCTTCAGCTCCTCGGCGAGCTCGTGTGTGCCGAGGTCGAGCTGCTCGTCGAAGTCGTCGATCTCGCGCTCGCCGTGGATGCCGTCGCAGCTCCACTCGCAGTCGGGGCAGCGCCGCCATACCCGCCAGTGAAAGCGATCGTCGGTCTGCTCCCAGCAGGTTGGCTGGACCAGGCGCGAGCCGCACTGGGGGCAGACGTGAAGCCCGGTGGCGGTCTGCAGATGGCTTGTGTGAGCTGCGTCTCTCATCCCTGCACCATCGAACCCGGCAGAGGGGACGCTTGATCCGCACTTTTCCGCAGCTTTTCGACAAAACCCAACTACCAGGTAGGCGGAAGCCCCGCAAACGCTGATCCGATCGCGACTGCGCCCCGTTACCATGGATCGATGCTCGGAAACATCGGACCCCTGGAGGTCCTCGTCGTCTTGATCATCGCTTTGGTGGTCTTCGGCCCGAAGCGCCTGCCCGAGCTGGGCAGCAGCCTCGGCCGCGGCATCCGCGAGTTCCGCGATTCCCTCAGCGGCGAGAAGCCCGAAGAGGACGACGGCGAGGCCAAGCGGCTGGAGAGTTCGAGCACCGCGGCGAGCACCGTCGAGGGCCAGCCCGGGCGCGAGGTCGTCTCCGACAAACGGGCCTGAGAGGGCCGACCGGGATGCCCCGCCGCGTCAAGGCGGTCTCCCACGAGGATCGCCTCACCCTGGTCGAGCACCTCGACGAGCTGCGCAGCCGCATCATCGTCTCACTTGCGATCTTCGGCGTCGCCCTTGGCGCTCTGCTTCTGGCAGAACCACCTGCTGTTGCAGATCGCCTCGGGGCCGCTTCCCTCCGATCACAAGAAGCTCCTCACCTTCGGCGTGACGGAGCCGTTCACGACGACCCTCACCGTCGCCGCCTACGGAGCGATCGTCCTCTCGCTGCCGTTCGTCCTCTATGAGCTCTACGCCTACGTCCTGCCCGCCTTCAGCGTCGCCGAGCGCCGGGTCATCGTGCCGATCCTCGTGCTCGCCCCGGTCCTCTTCCTGGCCGGCGTCGCCTTTGCCTACTTTGCCGTGATGCCGGCCGCGGTCCAGTTCCTGCTCGGCTTCAACAGCAGCCAGTTCAACGTCCAGGTCCGCGCCAGCGACTACTACAGCTTCTTCTCGATGACGATGCTGGCCTGCGGGATCATCTTCGAGCTGCCGCTGGCGATCGTCGCCGTGACCCGGCTCGGCATCGTCAAGGTCGAGCAGCTCAGCTCCAACCGCCGCTACGCGTATCTGATCATCTCGATCATCGCCGCGGCCCTGCCCGGCGTCGACCCGATCTCGATGCTTCTCGAGATGGTGCCGCTCCTCGTGCTCTATGAGTTGAGTATCTTGCTCGCCCGGGCCTTCGGCCGGCCGGGTAAGGCCGGAGGCATTGCAGAGCCCTCAACTCAGGAGCGGTAGTCAGCCGATGGCAGCGAGCGGTGAGCGGAGGATGGTCTTCGATATCCGAGGGCGGCGCAAACACGTCGTCCGGGTCGTCTACGCGCTTCTAGCCCTGCTGATGGGCGCCAGCCTCTTCCTGGTCGTCGGCCCCAACATCGGTAGGCCTGTTCGGCGCCAGCAGCTCGACCAGCAACGCCGCGCGGCCTGCTCGAGGAACAGGCGGTTGGAATCGAAAGGAAGCTGAGGAAGAGCCCCGAAGACTCGAGCCTTCTGCTCTCGCTCACCCGTACCCGGGTCAGCGCCGGCAACGCGCAGACCGAAGTCAACCCGACGACCGGACAGCCGAACCGTCACCCCCGCAGCGCGCGACCAGCTCGAAAAAGCCAGCGAAGCCTGGAGCGCGCTACCTGAAGCAGGCCGGCGGGACAACCCCAGCCCCTCCGGCGCCCAGCTGATCGCCGGCGCCCTCTTCAGCCTGGCCCAGACCTCGACCACCGGCCCCGAAGCCGAGGCCAACCTGAAGGCGGCCGCCCATGCCCAGCAGATCGTCGCCGACGCCCATCCAAGCCTCGGCTCGGTCAGCACTCTGGCGGAGTTCAAGTACTTCGCCTTCGACTTCACAGGTGGCGACAAGGACGTCAAGCAGGCCCAGTCTCTCGCCACCTCCACGGCCCAGAAGAAGCAGCTCGAAACACAGCTCGGCGAAGTCCGCAAACGAGCGAAGGCATTCCAAAAGCAGGTAAAGGCAGAGGCAAAGGAATCGAAGGGCAAAGGCAAGGAAGCGCTCAAAAACCCGCTCGGTGGCCTCTCGGGTGAAGAATCCTCGCTTCCCTGACGCTTGGGATGGGTCGGCCAGTCTTCACCAACTGGAAACGGATCGGGAACCAGCTGGTAACACATCGAGACGCGTGCTCCTAAAGAGTCACCGAAAGATCAATCGGCGACTTGGAGGGAACGTATGAGGGTATGCGGCTGCTCGGTGGGCTTGCGGTGATGGCTGTCGGCTTGGCGATGAGCTCTGGGGCCAGCGCGAGCCCAGGTTACGGCCATCGTTTCGGCTTTGGCGACGGACACCACTCCGGCCGCCGAGGCGCGTTTCGCTTCGAGCCCGGGAACCTCCTAGTCAGCCACAGCGTCTATGACAACAACCCGGCCAACGTGCAGGTTGGTTGGCACCCTGCCGGCCTCTGAGAGCTTCAGGACGGTGCGGTCTTCGGGCTTCGGCGAAGTTCTGCGCGGGTCTCGTTCACGCCCGGGACCTCGACGCAATCCGACCACGAGGGGCACTGACAGACGCCATCGCTGCGCGGGGACCGGGGCCAATGAGGGCCGGTCCCGCACTTGCTCGGAGTTCTCTGCGCGGCGCATTCTGCTCCGGCGCCGGGATGGGCCGTGAAGGACTCGAACCTTCAACCTTGAGATTAAGAGTCTCCTGCTCTACCGGTTGAGCTAACGGCCCGGGGCGGGCAAGTATAGGAAGCTGCGGCCGCTATCGGACGCTGCAAGGCTCGGAGACGCTGCCGCTCATTACGGTGCCGTCAGCGAAGCTAAAGCGGCCCTGGGTCTGGAGGATGCCGCTCGAGCAGCGGGCCGATGCGTAGCTGAGCCGCCGCCCTCCGACGCTGTAGAGCCTGCCTATCTTCGCGTCGATATGGGTCAGCGCTCCGTATCCGTCAGCGATCGGAGGAACGTTGATAGTCGCCCGGTAGCTGAAGGCGCCGGACCGTCGTTCGATCGGCACGACCATGGCGAAAGTCTGGGGGGCCGGGACAGTGGTGCGGGCGTGAAGGATGACGGTAGGGTTGCCGTTCTGGGGCGGACCGTTGAACAGGGTCAGTAGCGAGGTGGCAAGAACCGGCGCCTGCCCCGGCAAGGCAATCGATGCGGCGACGTGTCCAGTGCCGACTATCGAGTCCTTGCAGACTTTCCGCGCTTCCTGCGGCGTCGCTTCCTCGATCTGGCTCACCGAGCAGGTGGGCAGCCCGCGCGTGCTCAGCCGCCCGTCACGGTCGAATTCGAGCACCGCCTGCTGAAGAGCTACCGGCATCCCACCGCCTTTTGCTCGAAATGTCGACGTACCCCTGGAACCTGATCGGCGCGAAGGCTCGGCGCGGCAGCACCTGCGGCTCGAACCCGCCTCCGGCCCGAAGCACCAGATTGCCGACCTTGATCACGGCCGCGCCAGCGCTCCCGACGAGCAGGAGGCAGGCCATCGCGAATACCCCAATTGTTAGATATCTCTTCAAGTCGTCCCTTGACCCAGGCTATCGCCAGACTTCGTGCGCCTACTTTTGACCGTGCAGGTCTTGAACACGGTTCCCTGCAGGAAGGTGTTATCTACCGAGGTGATTTACCCTTTTTGGAAGCGCCTGCCGGGGGCGGCTCGCGGTGGAAGCTCGGAGTCGTTCTTTGCACTCCAGGCCCGTTTCGGTTCTCCCTGGTCCGTCGAAGGTTGCGTTCGGCGAGAAGGCGGAGGCGGCCCTTGTCTGCGGAAGTAGACCATCGTGTTCCCGATGTCCATGCCGACGTTTGCCCCCGGCCACAAGTTGCAGCCCGTCCGCTGTCGCAACGCGCGTTTCCCCAGGGTGCCGACCCCCGCCCCGCGCGTATCCGCCGCGTCGTGCGTGTCGAACAAGAGCCTTCGGCGGTGACGAGCAGCTTGCCGACTTCCAGGCACAGCGCCTACGCGATACCGGTAACCACGACGGCGAGAGCGCCTGCAAAAACAGGTGCTCTTAACAAAGTCTTCCGCATATGTTCGCCCCTCCCGCTCCCTGAATCGCCAAACTACCGAATGTGTCTATGAGGAGGAGGAGCAGGGGCCGGGGCGGTGCGCCGCGCACCGAGGGCGGCGCGCGCCATCCGCTGCTGCTGCGCCACCCGCGGCGCGTGCTCGCGGTGGCCTTCGTCGTGCTCGCAGTGTTAGGGGTCATTGGGCTCGGGGTCAACTCACGACTTCAGCCCACCTCGCTCGATGTTCCCGGGACGCCGTCGGCGAAGGCCAACGCAATGCTGACGAACAGCTTCGGCAACTCGGCCCCGTTCGCGATCCTGCTGCGCGGACCGGCGGCCGCCCTCAACGAACAAGGTCCGGCGCTGATCCGCGACCTACGCCGCGACCCCAAGGTCACCACGCTCTCGCCCTGGGATCGCGGCTCCGTGGCACGCCTGCGCCCCAGACCCGGCAAGGCCCTGATTCTGGTCGACTTCCACGTCGACATCGATCAGGCGGTAAACGAAACCGTCCCCAAGCTCAACCGCATCCTCGAAGAAGAAATCCACCCGCCGGTGCGGGCGACCCAGTCGGGCTTCGCGAGCATCTCTCGAGCGCTTCAGACCGAGTCGATCTCCGCCAGCGAGCACGGCGAGCTGATCGCGATACCGATCCTGCTGCTCGTCCTGCTGCTCGTCTTCCGCTCGCCGATCGCCGCCGCGATCCCATTGGGCTTTGGGGCGATCACCGTGTTCGCCTCGCGCGGCATCCTCTATCTGCTCACCTCCTATCTCGGCATCGACGCCTTCGCCCTCACCGTCACGACGATGATGGGCTTAGCTCTCGGTGTCGACTACTCGCTGCTGATGGTCTCCCGCTTTCGCGAGGAACTCGCGGCCGGCGCCACGCCCATAGACGCTGCATGGGCGACCCGGCGGACGGCCGGTCGAACGTGTGTGTTCGCCGGCAGCACGCTGCTGATCTCGATGATCGTCGCCCTCTTCCTCGTCCCCGGGGCGCTGCTCGCCGCGCTGGCGGGAACGGTGGCGATGGTCGCCGCGCTCAGCGTCCTCGTCGCGACGGTGGTCGGCCCGGCGCTACTGACGCTGATCGGCCCCAACCTCGATCGCTGGCGCATCGGACCAGAACCGACCGGGCGATCGCGGCTGATGATCTTCGTCCGCGCCGCGATGCGGCGTCCGGCTCCGGTCGCTGCCCTGATCGGCGCTGTCGTCCTGCTGTTCGCCGCCCCGGCGATCGCTCTGAAGACCGGACCGCCCAGCCCCGAACAGCTCTCCAAGGGCGACCCCGCCCGCAAGGACGCCGAACTGATCAACCACGTGATCGGCCCCGGCTGGGACGCGCCGTTTCAGATCATCGCCACCACAACCCACGGACCGATCACCGAACCCGCCCGCCTCGCCACCCTGGATCGCTGGCAGCGCCGCTTCGCCGACCTGCCGGGCGTACAGGCGGTGATCGGGCCGGGGCAGGTCGCACGAAAGGTCGCGCCGCTGCGCGAAACCGGGAACGGCCTGCTCGCAGGAGGCAACACAGGGCCGGCCGGCGAACTCGGCAAGCTCGGCCGCAAGCTGAACGTCGCCGCGGGTGGCGTCTCCGAGCTGCGGGAAGGGCTCTCCCAGGCGAGCTCCGGGGCGGGCCTGCTCTCCGAAGGGTCCGACCGGGCCACCAGCGGGGCGCTGAAGATCTCAAACGGCCTCGCGAAGGCCAGCGCCGGCAGCCAACGGGCCGTCACCGCGCTCGATGAATTCGCGAAAAGGGCACGCGCAAACTTGCTGCGGCCCAGCAGGAAGCCACGCTCGGCGTCTGGCAGCTGAAGGAAGGCATCGAGTTCCGCGCGTAGCTCGCTGCGCGATAACGCCCTGCCTCGCTCGAGCAAGACCGAACAGTCCCTCAAAGCAGGACGCCCACAACAAGCTCCCTGAACTGATCGCGCCCGCCAAGGTCGCCGACGAACAGCTGAGCACCGCCCTCCAGCAGCTCGACCAGATGACCGTCGGCAAGTCAGACGCCCACTACGGGGCGGCGCTGGAAGCGGTCCGCAAGGCCTCCGCGGCGGTCAGCGGCACCGACCCGGTAAGCGGCCAGCCCTATGCGCCGGGCTATGCGGGCCTGCCCACCGAACTGACCGAACTGCAGAAGCGCCTGGTTCTCGACGCCGAAGAATCCGATCTGGTCACGCGCTATCTGATAACCGAAACCAGACAATCTAAGGAAAGCTGAAAAGGCCGCCGCGAGGCTCATCAAGGGCATGAGGAAAATCCAACATGGCGACAACGAACTCGTCCACGGCTCCAGCCGAACTCGCCCACGCCTCCTCCTCCCTGGACAGCGGCCTCGCCCGCCTGTTCACCGGTTCTGCGGCGCTGGCCGGCGGCATATCGCGGATCGGCGGCGGCGCCAGCGCCCTGCAGGAAAACCTGGCCACCGGCTACCACCGAGCCGCCCCCCTGCAGTCCGGGCTGAACCGCGCCACGGTGCGGGTGACCGCCAGCCACCAGAAGCTCCAGCGCAAAACCGGGAAGCTTCGCCGCGGCTCGCCGGACCTCTTCAACTCCGGCTACTTCGTCCTCTCGGCGCTCGACGGCGCGCCCAAGCGGGAACGCGAAGCAGCCGCCGGCGCGATCGACCTGCGCCGCGGCGGCCAGGCGGCGACGATGCTCGTCATCTCCAACTACAGCTTCAACACCCCCGGCTCGATCGCGCTCAACCACCGGCTCGACAAGATGACCACCGCGATGGGCCGTGACGCCGGCGTCACGGCCGGCGTCGCCGGCGGGGCGGCCGAGCTCAACGACTACAGCCGCGTGAGCAGGGCGGCCATCCCGGGCGTGGTCGCGGCGATTACGTTCGCCACCTTCCTCGTCTTGGTAGTCGTCCTGCGGGCCATTCCCCTGGCCGCGATCGCGGTCGGGCTCAACCTGGCGACGGTCGGGGTCGCCTTCGGCATCCTCACCCTTCTCTTCAACGTTCCCGCCGGCTGGCCGTTGGGCGGTCATAAATACGTGGACGCAGTCGGGGCGGTGATGATCTTCGGTGTCGTATTCGGGCTCTCGATCGACTACGCGGTCTTCCTGTTGACCCGGATGAAGGAGCGCTTTGACCGCGACGGCGACCATGCCGCCGCGGTCGATTTCGGCCTTGAGAAAACCGCCCGGGTGATCACCGGCGCAGCGGCGATCATGATGGCTGTCTTCATCGCCTTCGCCGCGGCGCCGATCGCGACGGTCAGCCAGCTCGGAATCGGCCTGACCGTCGCGGTACTGCTCGACGCCACCGTGGTGCGCATCGTCTTGCTGCCGGCCCTGATGCTTTTGGTCGGCGAGCGGGTCTGGTGGTTGCCGCGGCCTTTGGAGCGCATCCTGCCGCGGCTTAACGTCTGAGTTCGGCTCTCCTACTTCTCTTCGTACAGGGGCGCTGGCCGAACTCCAGACCTCGATCGGCAAGACGTTCGGCTAGATTACTTCCCGCGGAAAAACTCGTGAGTGGAGAACCAAGAACGGCCCCGCCGGGTGGCGCGGCCGTTCGAGGAAGTGATGGTTGCCCTGATCGAGGGCGGGCGGAGTGTTTCAGTGGGTTCGGATGGCGAGCGTGTCGAGGTTGTAGGCGAGAATTCCCCACTCAGTCCAGATCCGGTGGCCTTCTCTGCCCTTCAACCTGGTGCGGTTCAACCCGTAGCGGCGCTTGAGGTGGCTGATCCGGCCCTCCTCTCCGGTTCGGTAGCGGCGTAGTCGGCGCTGGGTGCGTTTGGACTCGGGTTCGGCTCGCCCGGCGATGAATACCCGGTCCGGCGCCAGGTCGGCAAGCGCCTCGTTGGCCGGGCCCGGCGCGAAGCCCCCGTCCAAGGCCACCTCCCGCGGCCGGATCCCTGCCCGGGCGAGCTCCGCGACGGTGGCGGGCAAAAGCGTGTTCTCGCTTGGGTTCCCGAGCGCGGTGGACGTCGGCACGATCAGTCCGCGTGCCCCTGTCTTGGTGTTCTCGGTCACCTCCGCCAGCTGGGTCACATACCCGAACTCGTTGGGCTTGCCGAGCTTGCCCTTGCGGATCGGCCGGGCATCGGGATCGTGCAGCGAGACGATCCTCTCGGTGATCGGCTCGCCCGCGACCCGCTGGCGGATCTGCTGGGCGACCTTGGCGCAGCGATCCGCCAACTCCTCGAGTCTCGCCGCGGCCCCCAGCTTCGCCTTCGCACCGCGGCCGCGGGCCCTGCGCCGCACCCCGGCGGCGAGCTGGTGGGCCTCCTTGATCGAGCGGTCCAGCAGCTCGCCGGTCTGCGCGATCAGCCCCAGCACCTCGGCCTTGGCTTCCCCAGAGCGTCGCCGGATAGTGCGGGAGATCGCCCGCAGCTTCTGCCCCATCGAGCGGGACCGATCCCGCACCCGGGTCCGTTTGTCCTTGAGCAGCCCGGCGAGCTTGCGGCCCTCCCGCGCCAACGCCCGCACGCCGCTGGAAGCCAGCCCCGCGTCGGTCGGGTACCTCACATCCGCCTCTACGACCGTCGAGTCGATCCGCACCGCCCGCGGCCTGAACCGCTTCTCCCGCATCGATGCCGCGATCAACGTGCGCGTCAGCTCCGACACCGTCTCGGACCCCAACCGCCGCGTGAGCTTGCGGATCGTCGACTCGTCCGGCACCCGCTCGGTCAGCGAGATCCTGCAGAAGCGGCGCAAGTGAATCGAGTCCGAGACCTCCCCCACCAGCGTCCGGTAACCCCACCGGTTTCGCTGCTTCACCACCATCAACCGCACCTAGCTCTCCATCGCGATCGTCGGCCGGCCCTCGGTGAGCACCGCCCGCCCAGCCTCCCGGACCTCTCGGTGAAACCGCGCCATGATCGGCGCAAGCAGCTCCTGGTCTGACAGCAACACATCCAGCGCCGCCAGATCCTCTGGAAGCTCGCGAACCTCGATCGGCAACGCCTCGTCCCACAACGACTCCGCCTGCGCTGAAAACAGCGTCAGCATCTGTCCTCCTCTCGATCAAGAACCCCATCACTTGCAGGGGATTATCAAGATCAAGCTGGACGGAAAGAGCCCTCAACGCTCACGAGTTTTTCCGCGGGAAGTAGATTAGCGCCGGTAGCGCGTTGAATTCGAGTTAAGTCCCTGCGTGGCTCCCTCTTGCCCGGGGATGCCTCGGATACGATTCCGGCGCCGTTCTTCCGGGTCGGAGGCCGGGGAACCGCAAGCGACGATCCGTGGCTGCCAATCCCTTAGGCGAGGAGAAAAGCCCGGCGCCCAGCCGGGGGTTCACTCCCGCCCGTATCGCCGTCATCGCGGCCCTCGCGGTCGTGGTGATCGCGCTCGGCGTCGTCCTGTTCGGCGGCAGCGGCGGCTACCAGTACGACCTGATCTTCCAAAACGCGGGCCAGCTCGTCTCCGACAACCAGGTCCTGATCGGCGGCTCGCCGGTCGGCACGGTCGAAAGCATCGAACTGACCGAAAACAACCTCGCCAGCATCCGCGTCTCGGTCAGCCAGCAGCTGCACGAGGGGACCACGGCGGTGATCCGCGCCACCTCGCTTTCGGGCGTCGCCAATCACTACGTCTCGATCAGCCCCGGACCCAACAGCAACCCCCCGCTGGAAGAAGGCGCCACGCTCGGCCTCGCCTCGACCACCACGCCAGTCGACATCGACCAGCTCTTCAACACCTTCCCGCCCTCGGTGCGCCGCGGCCTCAGTGAGTTCGTCCACGGCAATGCCACGATCTATGCCGGAGTCGGCCGGCAGGCGAACCAGACCTACAAGTACTTCGGCCCGGCGCTCAACCGCAGCGACGCCTTCGTGCACGCGCTGAACGCCGACCAGAATCTCTTCACCCGCTTCATCGTCAGCTCCAGCAAGCTCGCCACCGCGGTCTCGGAGCGCAGCAGCCAGCTCTCCAGCGCTGTCTCCAACGCAAGCACCGCCTTCGGCGCGATCGCCAGCCAGAACGTCGCCCTCGATCAGACCCTTCAGCGCTTCCCGCCCGTGCTGCGCCAGAGCAACACGACCTTCGTCAATCTCCGCGCAGCTCTCGGAGACCTCGAACCGCTCGTCAACACCGCCAAGCCCGCAACCAAGAACCTGGCGGCCTTCCTCGTCCGAACTCCGCCCGGTCGTCTCCGCGGCAGTTCCCGTGTTCAAGAACCTGCGCCTCACGGTGCGGCGACCGGGCAAGGCCAACGACGCTGCGGAACTGCTCGCCACGCTGCCCGACGTCCAGCAGCGCGCCGCCAAGGCCTTCCCCCATGCCGAAGCTGCGATCACCGCCTTCCAGCCTACCCTTAACTTCGCCCGCCCCTACACGCCGGACATCTTCAACGGGTTCGGCAAGCTCGGGGTGGCCTCGGGCTATTACGACGGCAACGGCAACTACGTCCGGGTCTCGCCGGCCGACCAGAACGTCTTCAAGTACAACGGCGGCAGCGGCGAACTGGAACCGATCACGCCGGCCCAGCAGTTCGAAGCCTTCGGCCCTTCGGCCGCCGATCCACCGGCGCTGCCCAGGCGGCGCCACCCAGTCCGCCCCCGACAACTCCAACCCCTTCGTAGACCCGCCCTGGGCTGGCGCAGCGTCACCCCGTCCGAATGCAAACCGTCCGACGCGCCACCGGGCCCATGAAAAAAGGACTGATAGCCGCCGCGCTGGTGGTCGCAGTCGTCGCCGCGATCGCGCTGATCTCCTCGGGTGAAAGCAACGGCTACCTGGTCCGTGCCTACTTCGACAACGGCTCCTTCATGGTCAGTGGCGAGCAGGTCCGCATCGCCGGGGCGAACGTCGGCCAGATCCAGTCGGTCGGCGTCTCGATGCCCGGCGAAATCGACGCCTATCGCAACGGCAAGCCCGAGGCGATGCCCGGCAAAGCGATCATCGTCTTGGAAATCACCGACCCCGGCTTTCAGGACTTCCGCAGCGACGCCAGCTGCCTGATCCGCCCGCAGTCGTTGATCGGCGAGAAGTACGTCGATTGCAACCCCACCCTGCCCCGCGCGCCTGGCTCGCCGCTTCCCCCGCCGCTGAAGCAGATCCCCTCTGGCCGCCCCGGTGCCGGCCAGTACCTGCTGCCGGTGGAGAACAACAGCACCAGCGTCGACCCCGACCTGATCAACGACATCCAGACCCTTCCCTACGCACAGCGCTTCCGCCTCATCCTCAATGAACTTGGCGCCGGGCTGGCCGGACGCGGCAAGGACATCGAAGAAGTCGTCCTGCGGGCCAACCCGGTGCTGCGCGAGGTCGACCAGCTCCTGGGGATCCTCAACGCCCAGCGCGACCGGCTTGCCCAGCTGGCGAGCGACTCCGAGACGATCCTCCAGCCCGCTCTCCCGCGAGCGCGCCCATGTCGCCGGCTTCCTCGCCAACGCTGGCGCCGCCGCCCAGGCGAGCTCCGAACGTGGCGCCGCGCTGGAAGCCTCGCTGCAGAAGTTTCCCCACTTCCTGAGTGAGTTCCGCCTCACGATGCGCAGCCTTGAGGGCTTCTCCAACGCCGCCACGCCGGTTTTCGCCGACCTCGGCAAAGCGGCGCCTTCGCTGACCGAAGCGACCAGGGAGCTGACCCCGTTCTCCGCCGCCTCGACCGTGGCGCTGAAGAGCCTCGGTGCCACCGGCGCGGTCGCTGGTCCGAAGCTTGCCGAAGCAGATCCGATCGTCCGCAAGGCGTCCGAACTCGCTATCAGCGGCGTCGGCCCCACCACCAATCTTGCCAAGTTCTTCGTCAACACGAAGGAAACCGGGGGCTGGAACGGGCTGGTCGAACTGATCTACAACACGACTGCGACGCTGAATGGCTTCGATCAGTACGGCCACTTCGCCCGTACCCTCATCACCCTCACCAACTGTCCCGAATACGAGCTCAGTCCGTCGTCATGGGTGCAACACCAACTTCACCGGCCCGGAAGCCAACGCCTCGGCCACGGTCAGCTCCGCTGCCCTCTACCGCCGCCTCGAGCGCCGCTCTGAAGGCCAGACCGGCGGGACTGCGACCGGGCCGCCGTGTCGCGGTCCTCGCCATCGCCCAAGCTCGGCCAGGCCGGTGCGGCCGCCTCCACCGCTAAGGCCGGCGGCACCTCCCCGCTCCTCAACTACTTGCTGGCGCCATGAGGAACCGCAGCGGACTAACGGGAATCGCGAGCAGCCCGGTCCTGATCGGGGCGGTCACCGTGCTGGTCGTCCTAGTCGCCGTCTTCCTCGCCTATAACGCCAACAACGGGCTGCCCTTCGTCTCCACCTACAATCTCAACGCCGAGGTGCCCAACGCCGACGCGCTGGTCAAAGGAAACGATGTCCGGATCGGCGGCGTCCTGGTCGGGCGGGTCAAGTCGGTTGTCCCCGTTGCGCTAGGCGACGGCCGCTTCGCCGCCAAGCTCTCCCTCAGCCTCGACAAGGACGTCGAACCGCTACCGGTCGACTCGACGATGATCATCCGGCCGAAATCTCCGCTCGGCCTCAAGTACCTGCAGATCGTCTCCCGGCAACTCCTCATAAGGGCTTTGCCGCAGGCGAAACGATCCCGCTCTCCGCGGCGCGGCCCGAACCGGTCGACATCGACCAGTTCTTCGACATGTTCAACACGAAGACGCGCGCCGCGATCCGGGTAAACGAGGCGGGCTTCGGCAACGCTCTGGCCGGCCGTGGCCCACAGCTAAACGAAGCGTTCGGCTCGCTGCGCAACCTCGTCATCAGCGCCGAGCCGGCGCTGGGCACGCTTGTCGCCCCGCAGACCAACTTCGGCGGCTTCTGGCACGCGCTCGAGGACCTCTCGGCGACCGTCGCCCCGGTGGCCGAGACCCAGGCCAGCCTCTTCGTCGCCCTCGATGAGACCTTCGGCGCCTTCGCCAGAGTCTCGCGGCCCTTCATCCAGGAAACGATCTCCAAGAGCCCCTCGACGCTTGACGCCGCCAACGCCGACCTGCCCGTGCTGCGGCCGTTCCTGCACGACTCCCAGCGCTTCTTCACCGCGCTTCAGCCGGGCGCCGCGGCGCTCGCCAAGACCTCGCCGACGATCGCCGCCGCGCTGCGCGCCGGCATCCCGGCCCTCAACGCTTTGCCTACTCTGAACGCGCAGCTGGTGCCGACCGCCGAAGCGCTGCTCGCCTTCCAAAACGCGCCGGGCGTCTTCAACGGACTCGACCTGCTGATCGACACCAACCACACCCTCGGCCCGGCGATCAACTTCATCGCCCCCGCGCAGACCACCTGCAACTACCTCACCCTCGCCTTCAAAAACATCGCCAGCGCCACCAGCGAAGAGCAACGGGCTCGGCAACTGGCTCAACTTCATCTCTATGGCGCCTCCGGAAGGCCCCAACAGCGAGGGCTCACCCTCCTCCGCGCCAGCCAACGGCCCCGAAGTCGAAAACCATCTCCACTACAACCCCTACCCGAACACCGCCTCTCCTGGCCAGCCCGATACCTGCGAAGCGGGCAACGTCCGCTACAAGGCCGGCCAGACCGTGATCGGCAATGTCCCGGGCAACCACGGCACCAAGACCTCCGGTCAGCTGAAGGGCCAGGGTGAAGGCAAGTGAGCCGGCTTCCCGAGCGCGACACCAGGCAGGGCGCCACCAACCGCCGCTTCAAGTGGCGACCCAGCAACGCAATGATCGCGATCGTCTTCATCCTCATCTTCACGCTGGGCCCCTACCTCGCATTCACGGGGCATGTCCCCTTTACCAGCTACGGCTATGAGCTGACTGCGACCTTCTCCAACTCGGCCGACATCGCGGTCAAATCGCCGGTTCGGATCGCCGGGGTTGAAGTCGGATGAAGTCATCTCGACCAGCCGCAACGGCAACGACACCAACGTCACCTTCACCGTTGAAGGCTCCGGCCGGCCGATCCACGCCGACGCCTATGCCGAGATCCGCCCGCGAACCTTCCTCGAAGGCAACTTCTTCATCGAACTCGATCCCGGCAGCCCCAGCGCGCCGGAACTGGGCAGCGGAGCGACGATCCCGGTCAGCCGTACCTCCACTGCGGTGCAGCTCGACGAAGTCCTTACGGCGCTGCAGTCCCCCGTCCGCGCTGACCTCAGCCACCTGCTGGAGAGCTACGGCGAAGCGCTCACCCACAAGCCAACCGCCGCAGAAGACGCCACCCAGCTTGCCGGAAGTTAAAGGCAAGACCGGGGCCGAAGGCCTGAACGGCGCTTTCCGTTACGGCGGCCCAGCGGGGCGCTACAGCGCCCAGGTCACCAACGCCTTCCTCGGCACCCAGGAGGGCGATCTCTCACGGCTGATCGCCGGCGCCGGGCGCACCTTCGGCGCCTTCGCCAGCCGCGAGAGCGACCTGAAGGGCCTGATCGACAACTTCGACGTCTTCACCGGCGCCCTTGCCGCCCAATCGGCCAACCTCTCCACCACTGTCCACCTCCTCGCCCCGACCCTGAAGACCGCCCACGCCTCGCTCGTCAGTCTCGACCGCGCGCTGCCGCCTCTGCGCACCTACGCGATCGAGCTGACCCCAGCAGTAGCCGAGCTGCCGGGGCTGATCAGTGCCTCCAAACCGTGGCTGAGGCAGGCGCGGCCGCTGCTCTCCGGCAAGGAGGGCGGCGGCATCGCGAGGCTGCTGCAGGAATTGACCCCGGGCTTCGCCGGCGCCGCCCAGGCAGGCAAGGTCAACGCGCTTCCGCAGCTCAACCAGCTCAGCCTCTGCACGACCAAGGTGCTGGTGCCGACCGGCAACCAGACCATCGAAGACCGATTCGGGACCGGCGGCCCCAACTACCGCGAATTCTTCTACGCCCTGAGCAACTTCGCCGGGTCGGGACAGAACTTCGACGGCAATGGTCCCTACCTGCGAGCTCCAGGCGGGCGGTGGCGGTCAGCTGGTCAGCTCGCCGAATCCGCACGGAGAACTCTCAATCCAGAAGACCAACTTCGCCCACACGATCGCGCCGCCGCTGGGCACCCAGCCGCAGCTCGGCGGCCAGCCCGCGCAGAAGCCAAGCGTGCGCTGCGAAACGAACCCTGTCCCCGACGTCAACGGACCGCTGGGACAGGTCGGCCCCCCTGACCCCGCGGCGACCAGCCCATGAGCGAGAACGCACCCGAAAGAAGCCGCTTCAGGCACTTCCGCGCCTCGCTCGCCCGCCAGGCCCGCGGTCGCGGCAAAGACACGATCGCGATCGCGTGCTCGCCGTGCTCGGAATCGCGATGATGCTCGGGATCTTCGTCGAGCAGAAGGCATCGCTGCCCTCCTGGCTGCCCTTCGTCGGTGAAAGCTTCGATCACATCACGGCCGAGTTCACGACCGCGCAGGCTGTCACCCCGGGCCAGGGCCAGGCGGTCGACATCGCCGGCATCCAGATCGGCAAGGTCGCCTCGGTCAACCTCGAAGACGGCCACGCGGTGGTCGGGATGGAGATAGAGCCCCAGTACATGCAGCTGATCCACCCCAATGCCGGGCGCGCTGCTGCGGCCGAAAACCAACCTCAACGACATGATCGTCGAGATCGAACCGGGGCAGCGGCAGTGGGCACATCGAAAACGGCGCGAAACATCCCCCTCTCCCGCACCGAGGCAAACGTCAAGCCTTGACCAGTTCCTCGACACTCTCGACGGAGACACCCGCCAGTACCTGCAGCTGCTGCTCGCCGGTGGCGCCCAGGGTATCGGCGGCCACGGGCGCGAGCTCTCGGGGGCCTTTCGCCGACTCCAGCCCTTCTCCCACTATCTCGCGCAGCTGAACGGCGCGGTCGCCAAACGCCACGTGGCGCTCGCCCACGTCATCCACGACTTCTCGCTGCTCACCACCGAACTCGGCCGCCACGACACCGAGATCCAGCGCTTCGTCACCTCCTCTGATGCGGCGCTCGGCAACTTCGCCAATCAGCAGGAATCGATCCAAGCGGCGCTGCGCGAATTCCCGGCGACGCTTGCAGGCGGCGCAGGCCGGTCTTGCAAGCTCTGACCGCTTCTCCTCCGCCGCCCGCCCGGCCCTCTACGGCCTGATCCCCCAGGCCCAGGCTCTGACCCCCGCCTTCAAGGCGACTGAGCGCTTCTTCAGGCAGACGACGGCGCCGATTCGCGACCAGATCCGGCCCTTCACCCGGCAGATCCGCCCGGTGCTGACCCACGCCAACGAAGGCTCCGCCGCGCTGAAGAAGACGGTGACCGGCTTTGGCAACTCGCTCGGCGGCCTCAACTCCTTCTTCAACGAGCTCGCCTACAAGCCGAAGGGCTCAAAGCAGAGCTACCTCTTCTACCTGCCCTTGGCTCAACCACGACCTCAACGCCGACTTCAACCTCCAAGATGCCGCCGGCCCGTTCAGCGCGGCCTCGTGATGATCACCTGCAACGGGGCCGACCTCGCTATCGGCTTCGGCTAACGCCAAGCCATTCCTCAAAACCCTTCTGCAGACGGCCCGCGTCCCAAGGATCAACGAACTCCCCGAAATCCCCGCCTCCTAACGTTTCCGGCCTTGAAGGGTGCGGTCCAAACGCCAAACTTAATGAGCAAGCGCGCACCCAGCACAACCCAGCTCCTGGTAATCGCCGGCTTTGCTCTGTCGTGCTTCGGGATCCTGCTCTTCCTCTGGATCACCTTTGGCGGCCCGACCCCGTTCAAGGCGAAACCCTACGAAATCAAGGTTCCCTTCTACTCGGCGACCCAGCTCGCCGAACAGTCCGACGTGCGCATCTCCGGCGTCGACGTCGGCAAAGTGCAGGAACATCGCGCTGGCGCCAAACCGCAAGCAGGCGCTGGCGACGATCTACATCGAAGACCGCTACGCGCCGCTGCCGCTCTCGACCCGGGCCATCTTGCGCACCAAGACCCTGCTCGGCGAGACCTACGTCGAACTCACTCCCGGCAACCGCAACGGCCCCAAGCTCCCTGACGGCGGCACCCTCCCCTCCGCGAACGTCGAACAATCGGTCCAGCTCGATGAGATCTTCCGTACCTTCAACCCGAAGACCCGCGCCGCCTTCCAGGACTGGATGCAGGAAGCCGCCGTCGCGATCGGCGGTCAGGGCGCGTCCCTCTCCGCCGCACTTGGGCGAGTTCGACCCGACCTTCACCGAATTCGACCGGCTCTTCCGCGTCCTCGACACCCAGCGCCTCGCGGTCCGCCAGCTGTTCAGCAACGGCGCGGTCGCCCTCGAGGCGCTGCGCGGCCGCCAGGGCGAGCTGGCGAGCCTGATCCGCAACTCCAACGCGGTCTTCCAGACCACAGCCCAGCGCGATACCGACATCGAAGAACTCTTCCGCGCCTTCCCGACCTTCCTCGACCAGTCGAAGCTCACCCTGGCAAGACTCAGATCGTTCTCCCTCGACGCCGACCCGGTGGTGCGCCAGCTCATCCCGGCCGCCGAACAGCTATCCCCGACCCTGGTTGCCTTCGGCAAGCTGGCGCCGCAGGCGAAGGGCTTCTTCGAAGGTCTAACCCCGGTGATCGCCCTCTGCCCCGACCGGCTTCCCGGCCTTTCGCAAGCTCTTGCGCGACGATTTCCCGCCCCTGCTTGCGAGCGCTTGACCCGTTCCTTCGCAACCTCAACCCGATCCTCACCGGCCTCGGCCTCTACAAAAGCATGAGATCACCGGCGTGATGGCCAATCTCGCGGTCGCCAGCTAATGCGGTCCTGCCGACGAAAACAAAAATGGCGAGACATACTCCACTTCCTGCGAACGATGGGCCCGCTCAATCCCGAATCGCTAGCCACCTTCGGTCACCGCCTGACCACCAACCGCGCCAGCGCCTACAGCCAGCCGCTCTTCGCAAAGGAAGTCGCCAGCCGGCCTGCCAAGCTTCGAGACCCGGCAGTGCAGTTCGGGGATCACCGCCTCGCTTAACCCCAACACCCCCAACGAACCGGCTTTCAAGGAACGCACTGTCTGGGCCACCGAAAAAGAACCTCCTGAAAAAGCCACCGAATTCTTCAACCTCCTCAAGAAATACGCCTTCGCCGGACAGACCAGCACCGCTACGCTGCCAGCGCCGGGTTGCACACAGCAGTCCCCTTTTAACCCGATCGGCAAACCGGGCTCACCCACCACCTACCAGCACACCTTCGAACAGCAGGGCAAGTAAGCCGTAATCGAGCTCCGACCTGGTGCCGGGCACAAGGCTACAGTCCCGGAGATCGGCGGAAGCGCCGAGCCGCTCAGTTCTCTGCGCAGATTTATAGCGAGGACGAATTAGCTCAACCGCGACGCAGTAACCCTTCGGCTCGTCGAAGCTCCGGACACAACGACGGGATCTGCGCTTATCGCCTGATCCTCTGTTTGGACCCGGCGCTGCTCAAGGGTCCTTTGCCCGTTCACGGAAAGAAGGGCGACCCCAGATCGGCCGCTCCTTTCCCTTACCGTGTCCTGAGGAGAGACTTAGGCGACGCGGCTTTGAGCCGCCTCGTTTGTGGTCGGTCTTTAGCCCTTCGCCTTGCAGGTCCGACCACGCTGCCTGAGAGGCTGGTCCCGTCGCTGAATATAGCCTTGGCCTGGGCCAAGAAATGGCCGTGGAGCATTTGGCCTCCAGGTAGCTCTGCTTCTTGCCCTTGTAGGTGAACGTTTTGCCGATCTTGAGGCTGAAGTTGGTCACCGAGCCGCTGCCACCGGCGATCACGGGGATCGTCGCCACCGATTCAAGCCCGTAGGGGCCCTGATGGACTTTCTTGATCTTGATCGTGGTGACGAGCGCCGTCGGCGTCGGAACCGACACGTAGGCCTGGATGAACAGCGTCGTGACGCCGCCCTTTTCGCCGCCGTTGAAGACGACCAGCGGTCCCGTGGCGTTAAACGGCAGCGATTCCGGGAATTCCACCCGCACCGTGGTGCGGCCTTCACCGACGATCGCTTTCGGGCAGGCCTTCTTGGCCTGCTGGGTGTCTCTCCGCCTGGAGCTTGCCGGACGTGCAGGTCGCCAGGCCCTTGGCGTTGATCGTGCCGTTCTTGTCGGTGAGGATGACGGCTTCCTTGAGGGCCGGTGGCTGGGCGCCGTTCTTGGTGGCGATGCCGCCTTCCACGCTCAGCGTGATCGGCGCAAACTTGTTCTTCGGAAGCGCCGTCGGCTTCACACCGCCGTTGATCGTCAGGACCAGATTCCCCGCTTCAACCACGGTCGGCTTTTCGGCGAAGGCCACCGCGGCCACGGAGAGCGCGATCGCGGCCCCCAAGGCGATGATCAAAGTCAGACGTTTGCGCATGTCCTATGTCTCTCCTTTTTCGGCCTGCCCGTCTCGAGCCGCGGCCAATCTAAAGCTTCGGATATCCCTCCACCGGCCAAAATACCAGCATCCGGTACTAAGGAAACCCGGCTATTGACGTGAAAGAGCGCCGTCGAACAGGCTTTTTCTAGCGCTCCGGCATCGAGAGCCGGGTCCGCTCGCGCTCCTTGGCGGCTCCATCGGCCCCCAGGAACGGGAGGGCGACCCAGAACATCAGGTCCGGCAAGCGGCTCGGCAAGCGCGCCGCTGCGCCGTGCAGGATCTCGCTGTAGAGCAGCTCATTGATCCCGCCTGCCAGCGAGAGCGAGGTGATCCCCGGCAGCTCGACCGAGGTCTCCGCCCGCCCGGCGTCAAGGAACCCAGTGAACTGGCGCAGCGCCGCGTCGCGGCGGGCCAGCGCCTTCGGGCCCGCCGCCAGCACCTCGACGATCGCGAACCGCGCCTCATCGGGGTGCTCGGCCAGGTGATCTAGCAGCGCCCCGAGCCCGGCTGCCACGCGCTCAGCCCACGGCGACCCGGGCTTTGACTCAAACCCCGCGGCGGTGTCGCTCAGCAGGTTCCCCAGCAGCACGTCATAGGCGGCGAGGAAGCAGTCTTCCTTGCTGTCGAACAGCTCATAGAACGTCTTTCTCGACACCCCGGCGACGCCGATCACGTCAACCACGCGGGTGTCCGGGTAGCCGCGCTCAGAGACGACCTCGATCATCGCCTGGTGGATGCGATTGCGCTGGGATTCCGTCACCGCCTCCCGCGGCAATCCGTGGCGCCCCCTGGGCAGTCGCTCACTCAACCTAGCTGCGCGTCTACCGGAAGCCACCCCAAAACTGTAGAGCAGAGAGTCAAAAACCGCGATCGCTGTACCCCGGCGTCACCGTTTCTGGAGACGCCCGACTGGTGCCTCCACCCACCTTGAGCTTCAGTCGATCCAGACGACCTGCTCGCGATCTGGGCCGACGCCGACGAGGCGGATCGGGACCCCCGCCGCCGCGGCGATGAAGCGCAGGTACTCGCGCGCCTCGGCGGGCAGGTCGTCCTCGCTGCGGGCACCGCTGATGTCGGCGTCAAAGCCGGGCAGCTCCTCGTACTCGGGCACGGCCGAGTGGAGGATCGACTGGTGGTAGGGGAAGCTGTCAAAGACGGCGCCCTCCTTGGAGCGGTAGCGCACGGCGACGCGCAGCGGGTCGATCCCGCTCAGCACGTCGAGCTTGGTGATCGTCAGCGCGCTCATCCGGTTGAGGCGGACCGCGTAGCGCAGCGCGACCAGGTCCATCCAGCCGCAGCGCCGCCGCCGCCCGGTCGTCGTCCCGAACTCGTGGCCGCGCTCCAGCATCCGCTCGCCCACCTCGTCGTGCAGCTCGGTCGGGAACGGGCCGGCACCGACCCGGGTCGTGTAGGCCTTGGCGATGCCCCAGACCTCGTCGATGTCGGTCGGGCCTACGCCGGCGCCGACGCAGGCGGCGCCGGCGATCGGGTTGGAGGAGGTGACGAAGGGGTAGGTGCCGTGGTCGAGGTCCAGCAGCGTGGCCTGGGCGCCCTCGAAGATCACCGTTTCGCCCTCATCCAGCGCCTCCCAGCACAGGCGAGCGGTGTCGGCGATGTGGGGCTCGAGGCGGTGGCCGTAGCTGACGTGCTCCTCGGTCATCGTGTGCAGGTCGAGGCGGGGATCGGGAGCCTCCTCGATCGCCTCCCGGTCGGCCCCCTCACCGGCCTCCTTGCGCAGTTTTCGCCGCTGCACCGAGAGTTCGCGCAGCGCCTGCTGCTTGGGCTCCAGCGCCGCCCGGATCTTGGTCCGCAGGATCTTCTCGTCGAGCAGGTCCTGGACGCGGATGCCGAGGCGCAGCGCCTTGTCGGCGTAGCAGGGCCCGATGCCGCGCCGCGTGGTGCCGATCGAGAGCTTGCCGAGCTTCGTCTCCCCAGCCGTGTCGAGCAGCACGTGGTAGGGCATGATCAGGTGCGCGTTGGCGGAGATGCGCAGGTTGCCGACGTCGATGCCGCGCCGGCGCAGGCCGTCGATCTCCCCCAGCAGGATGCGCGGGTCCAGCACCACCCCGTTGCCGATCACGCTGGTCTTCTCCGGATGCAGGATGCCCGAGGGGATCAGGTGGAACTTGAACTCCTCGCCGTCGCGGACGATCGTGTGCCCGGCGTTGTTGCCGCCCTGGAAGCGCACGACCATCTGCGGCGCGCTCGGCAAGCAGGTCGGTGACCTTGCCCTTGCCCTCATCGCCCCACTGGGCCCCGACTATCACCACGCCAGGCATGACCGGGGGATTGTGCCTGGTTCTACTCGCCGACCGCTCGCGCCTGGACGCGCTGGTCTGGGCCGAACAGGGGCAGGGGGTCGCCGCAGATCTCGACCAGGCGGGACACCGTGCGTGCGCCGATCTGCTCCTCGAGCTCCTGCTGGTCCAGGTTGGTGGTGATCAGCATCGAGCGCTGCGCTTCATAGCGCTCGTTGATCAGCGCGTAGAGCTGCTCCAGGACCCAGTCCGAGCGCTTCTCGGCGCCGAGGTCATCGATGTGGAGCAAATCGACCGAGGTGAGGCGCTCGAAGAAGGGGAGGTAGGAGTCCTCGCCGGGCCCGGAGTCATAGGTGCGCCGGATGCGGGCCAGCAGCTTCGGCAGCGAGTAGATCGCGACCGAGCGGCTCTCCTGCAGCGCGGCCTTGGAGACGAGCATCGCCAGCGTCGTCTTGCCGGTGCCGGTGTCCCCCATCAGCCAGAGGCCGCGCCCGGCGTCGAGGTTTGCCTCCAGATCCTCGACCCAGCTGCGCACCACCCGCACCACCATCGGCTCGATCAGCGTCACCGGCGGGCGGTCGAAGGAGACGCCGCGGTAGCGGGGCGGGATCACCGAGGCGACGCCGCGACTGCGCCCCCGCCGCAGGCGCTGCTCGCGGCACTCGCACGGCCGCGCCACGTCCTCTGGCCCCAGGATCCAGCCCGAGCCGTCGCAGACCCCCAGCGGGCACGACCGGGGCTCGCGGAGCGGCTCGCTCCGCGCGATCGCCATCAGAAGTCGGGTCCCGCGGCCGCGATATCGGCGATCGGCATTCCCTCGCCGGCCGGTTGCTCGATCGGCTGTTCCTGTCCCGCGAAGTCGGCGAATTTCGGGAAGCGGTCGAGGAAGACCAGCTTGCGGGTGCCGATCGGGCCGTTTCGGTGCTTGGCGATGATCAGATCGGCGAGGCCGTCGGGCTCGTCGTTGGGGTCGCGGTAGTAGTCC
Organism: uncultured Solirubrobacterales bacterium; assembly: GCA_963803755.1. Taxonomy (GTDB): domain Bacteria; phylum Actinomycetota; class Thermoleophilia; order Solirubrobacterales; family 70-9; genus CAVUPF01. The sequence continues at coordinate 49,347 of CAWDNP010000005.1, read as the reverse complement.
TCGCGGAAGAGGAAGGCGACCAGGTCGCTGTCCTGCTCGAGGTTTCCGCTTTCCCGCAGGTCGGAGAGCATCGGCTTCGGCGGGTGGCGCTGCTCCGGGCGCCCGCGAGAGCTGGGAGATCGCCAGCACCGGCACCTCCAGCTCGCGGGCGAGGATCTTCAGCCCGCGGCTCATCTGCCCGACCTGCTCGACTCGGTTTGCGCGGTGGTCATCGGCCCGCATCAGCTGGATGTAGTCGACGATCACCAGCCCCAGCCCGCCGCGGTCCTGCTCTTGGGCGTGCAGCCGCCGCGCCTTTGCCCGCAGGTCGAGGATGCCGAGGTCGGAGGAGTCATCGAACCAAAGCGGTGCCGCCTCCAGCTCGTTGCAGGCGCGCACCACCTTCGGCCAGTCCTTCTGCACGACTTGGCCCTTGCGCAGCTTGTCGCCGGAGATCCGCGCCCGGCAGGCGATGAAGCGCTGCGCCAGCTCGACCTCCGACATCTCCAGCGAGAAGAAGGCCACCGGCAGACCCCGCTTCACCGCTACGTTCTCGGCGATGTTGGCTACCAAGGCGCTCTTTCCCATGGCCGGCCGCGCCGCGATGATGATCAGGTTGCCTGGTTGAAAGCCGCCGGTGATCGCGTCGATGTCCTTGAAGCCGGAGGGAGTGCCGGTCAGCTCTGTCTCGCCGGTCGAGAGCTTCTCCAGGCGGTCGACCTCGTCGTGGAGGATCTCCGAGAGCAGACGGAAGTCGCTCGCCTGCTCTTTGTGGGCGACGTCGAAGAGCAGCTTCTCGGCTCGCTCTGAGAGCTCGCGCGGCTCACCGTCGCGCTCGTGCACCCACCCCTGGATCTGCTGGCCTGCGCCGAGCAGGCGGCGCAGCAGCGAGTTCTGCTGGACGATCTCCGCGTAGTGTTTGGCGTTGCCGGCGGCCGGTACCTTTGCGGCCAGCTCGGAGACGTAGTGCTTGCCGCCCGCCGCTTCGATCTGGTTGTGCTGGGTCAGCGCCTCGGTGACGGTCAGCTCGTCGACCGGCGCTGAGGCCGCGTAGAGGTCATGGACGCAGGTGAATATCGCCGCGTGCTTGTCGAGGTAGAAGTCGGCGGCGTTCAGCTTCACCTCGTCGATCACCCTGCTGAGCGCCGCCTCGGCGACCAGCATCGCCCCCAAGACCGATTCCTCCGCCTCGATGTTCTGGGGCGGGACGTGGGTTGTGGGCGGCTGCGGCATCTACTCCTAGTTAAGGCGGTGGGTCGGCGGATTCGCCCCCGAGCCCGACGGATCAAGCAAACCAGAGCCCGATCCCCGCCACCACCTGGGTCCCAGCAAATAAGGAGAAAGAAATCTGCCCGCTTGGAGCGGGCGGAGATTCGCCTGGCTAGGAGAAGGCGGCAGGGCTTGGGATGCCGTGGCTCGCCGGCGGGAATCAGTCCCTCTTCCTCTTGGTGGCGCTCACCGCGGCGGAGCATCCGCTGGGTGAGGATCGCGATGCTGAGAATCGCCATTGCGCCGAGGCTGAGCTGGACGCTCAGCAAGCCCTCCCTGGTCCAGTAGACATCGCGCAGGTCAAGCAGCAGCGCCGCCTCATCGAAGGTGAGGCCCATGCCCGCGCCCATCAGCCGCCGCCAGGAGGTCCTCGAGCTCGTCGTCATCGGTCATCAGCGCGGCCGTGCCGGAGGCAAAGGTGAGCAAGATGCCGGGCACGAAGTGGTGGATGTGGCGGCCGCCGAAGCTGATGATTGCGGAAGGGCCCCCATTCGTCGCGGACCCCCCAAGTGGAGAGCCGCACCAGGGCGAAGGAGCCGAGGAAGCCGGCGAGTAGGTTGAAGAGGACGGTTTCGCTGCGCGGGGTGGCAGCGTAGCCGCGCACCGCAACTCCGACCGTGTCCAGTGCGGCGGCCGGGGCGGTTTCGATCAGCCCCTCGCCGTCACGGTGAAGGTGCGCTCGTCGGCGCAGCATGCGGCCGAACTGTCCGAAGATGACCGTGCCGGCACCGCCGAGCGCGAGGGCCGCGAGCCCCACCGTCGCCCGCTCCGAGCGTGCCCACCCGAGCCGCGTCCGGGCTTCGGCGCGACGTTTTAAGCGGGTTTGCCGACGCGGCGGTCGCACAGTGACGGCAGCCTAGCGCCGCCGCCGCTCCCAGACCCGCTACTTCTCTTCGGCGATGATCGTCTTGACGGAGGCTGTGGCGCCGTCGGCGAGCTCGATCTCGACCATGAAGGTTCCGATCTCTCGGATCGGCTGCTCGAGGCGGATCTTGCGGCGGTCGATGCGCAGATCGCGGGCCTCGCGGATCGCGTCGGCGATCTCCTTGGCGCCGACCGAGCCGAACAGCTTGCCGTCCTCGCCCGCCCGCTGGTGGATCGTCAGCACGGTCTTGGAGAGCAGGCCGGCGGCCTCGGCTTCGCGCTGCTGCCCGCGCGCGCTCGGCCTTCTCGGCCGCTGCCTGACGGCGTTGGGCCTCCTCCAGAGCCCCCGGGGTCGCCGGCTGGGCGAGCTTGCGGGGGACGAGGTAGTTGCGCAGGTAGCCGGGTGCGACATCGACCGCCTCGCCGCGGCGACCGAGGTCCGCGACGTCTTGGAGCAGGATCGCCTGCGCCATCAGCGCTCTCCGACGTAGGGCAGCAGCGCGATCTCGCGGGCGCGCTTCACGGCCACCGAGAGCTGGCGCTGGTGCTTTCGGGAGAGGCCGGTGACGCGGCGGCCGCGGGTCTTGCCCTTGTCGGAGAGGAAGCGGCGCAGCAGGTTGAGGTCCTTGTAGTCGACCGAGTCGGCGTTGACCCTCGTGTACTTGCGCGGCCGCATGCGCTCCGGCATCCGCCGCCCGCGCCGCGGCGTCGATGTCGTCTCTCTTGTCCTTGCCACTTTGTCGGCCCCTTACGTGGAAGTCGCCCGGGCATGGCCGGGCGACGAAAACCAAGCGGCGGGAAGCTTATCTAGAACGGGATGTCGTCGTCCCCGCCGCCGCCTCCGGCCGCGGCGCCCTCGAAGTCCGAGGTGTCCGCCGCGACGTCGCCGCCGGGCGTGAAGCCGCCGTTGCCGTTGCCGTTGCCGGCGCCGTCGCGCGAGCCGAGGAACTGGACCGAGTTGGCGATGATCTCGACGCTCTGCCGTTTGCCGCTGCCGTCCTGGGCCTCCCACTCGCGCCAGTCCAGGCGACCCTCGACCGCCACCGGGCGGCCCTTGGAGAGATAGTTGGCGCAGTTCTCGCCCTGCGCCCCCCAGACCGTCACGTCGAAGTAGTTGGGCTTATCGACCCACTCGCCGCTCTGCCCGTCTTTGCGGCGGCTGTTGACCGCCACCCGCAGCTTGCAGACCGACGTCCCGCCCGGGGTGCTCCGCAGCTCCGGATCACGGGTCAGATTGCCCGTCACGACCACCACGTTCATGTTCGAAGCTGCCACAGCTCTCACTCCTCTGAAGTCGCTTGCCTGGACACCAGTCTAAGAGCGCCAGCGGCGCGACTTCTCCCCCCGGCGAGGGGATTCCTCGCAAAGAGCGGGGCCGAGGGAGCGGCGCTCGGCGCTCTCGTCCGCGTCGTCGCGCTCGTCGCGGCTGCCGTGCGCGGCGCGCTCGCGCGGCGGGGCGGAGGCCCCGACCGCCGGCGGGACGATCACCGGGGCGCTGGGGTCGACTTTGAAGATGCGGAAGCGCAGGACGCCGTCGGCGATCTTCAGGTTGTGGTCGAGTTGGCCGAGCAGCTCGGTGGGGGCCTCGAAGCGAAGCCAGCGGTAGTCGGCCTCGTTGCGAGAGTCGATCTCGTAGGCCATCTTGCGAAGGCCCCAGTTGTTCTCGTGCTTGAGCGTGCCGCCGGCCTCGATCTGCCCCCGCGTCTCCTGGGCAAGCCCCTCCCGCTCGGGCTCCCCGAGGTTGGGGTCAAGCATCAAGACCAGCTCGTATTCGCGTGGGGCGGCCAAAACGGCGAGGGACTATAGCGCTGTGCTGGCGGGGCCGCCCGCCGCCCGGCTCATCGCCGCGCGAACTGCATCGACCCTGCCGGCCGAGCGGCGCAGAGAGTGGGTGAGCGCGGCGGGTGACTGTCTGGGAGGCCTTGGGGGAGGCGCGGCGACGGCACTTGGTGCGCGGCTTGGCCCCTGCCTCCGATCCTCCTACGCCACGGCCTCGCGCAGCTCCGCGATGTCGGCCAGCTGCTCATCGACCCAATCCCCAGGATTGCGGGAGTAGATGATCTCCTTCAGCCGCTGCGCCCTCAGCCGCTTCTCCTCGGGGTCCATCGTCAGCGCCCGGTAGATCGCGTCCGCCTGCTCTTGGATGTCGAACGGGTTGACCGAGAGCGCGCAGTCCGCGAGCTCCTCGTGTGAGCCGGTGTTCTCGGAGAGCATCAGCACCCCGTTGCGGGTGTTGACCGCCGGCGCCTCCTTGGCGACCAGGTTCATCCCGTCGAACAGCGAGTTGACCATCAGCAGGTCGAAGTGCTTGTAGCGGGCGACCGCGTCGTGGAAGTTCTCATAGATCTTCAGGTCGATCGGCATCCAGTCGGTGGTGCCGTGGCGGTGGTTGACGACCGCGACCAGCGCCTCGATCCGCTCCCGGTACTCCGCGTACTCCGGCACGTCCTGGCGCGAGGGCTGCAGGTGGGCGATGAAGGTGACCTCTTCGCGGAACTCGGGGTGCTGGGTGAGGAAGGTGTCAAAGGCGGTGAAGCCGCGCAGCACGTTCTTGGAGAGGTCGGCCCGGTCGACGCGGATGATCAGATACTTGCGGCGTCGCTCCAGCACCTCGCGCTCGGCCGCGGCCACCTCCGGCGATCTCCGCGGCGCGGGCCAGCCGCTCGGCGTCGATCGAGAGCGGGTAGGCGCGGGCCAGCGTCTCGCCGCCGCCGTGGCGCACCCGCCCACCCTCATAGTCGACCTCGGCCTCCAGCAGCTCGTCGCAGCAGCGCAGGAAGTTGATGCAGTAGGCGTGGGTGTGGAAGCCGATGATGTCGTTGGCGAGCATGCCGCCGAAGATCGCCTCGCGGATCCGTCCCGGCAGGATCCGCCAGCTGTCGGGCTGGGACCAGGGAATGTGGACGAAGTGGTGCAGGAAGACGTCGGGGCGCTCGGCGCGGATCATCCCGGGGGCGGTGTAGAGGTGGTAGTCGTGGAGCATCACCAGGGGCCGCTCGCGCCCCTCGATCTGCCCCAGAACCGCGAGCGCGATGTCGCGGTTGACTGTCTGGTAGCCGTAGTCCCAGGCGTCGAGCTCCTCCTGGCGGATGTCGGGGGCGTTGGAGAGGTCCCAGAGGTAGTGCTGGATGAACCAGAGGATCGGGTTGGCGATCACGTTGTAGAAGCGGTCGAAGGCCACCGGGTCGCTGTCGACCAGCAGCACCCGGTAGGCGATCCCGTCGATCGAGAGCTCGACCGGCCCGCCGCGCTCCGCCGAGACGGCGACGTCCTCCTCGGACATCGCCGAGGCGATCCAGAGCGCGTCGCGGTGGGAGACGAGCCCCGAGAGCGCCGTGACCAGGCCGCCACCGCCGCGCTGCACGGTGCGCTCCCCGGCCTCGTTTCGCTCGAACTGCGCCGGCCCGCGGTTGGAGACGATGATCAGCGGATCCGAACCGTCGGGCATGGCCCAACCCTACCCCGAGCGCTTGGCCTCTATGTATCGAGTTCGGTGAACAGCTCGAGCCAGTCGCGCAGCAGGCGGGGGGAGAGGAACTCGCGGCGGGCGTGCTCCTTGCCGGCGCGGCCGAGCCGCTTGCCGAGTTCGGGGTCGGCGAGGATCTCGAGGCAGCGCTGGGCGCACTCGGCCGGGGAGTCGACCAAAAAGCCGCTCTCACCGTCGATGATCTGCAGCGGGATGCCGCCGACGTTGCCGGCCACGGTCGGCCGCCCCTTCCAAAGCGCCTCGGTGACGGTCAGCCCGAATCCCTCGCGGACCGACTTCTGCAGGCAGACGTCCGACTGGGACTGGAAGGCGTTGACCTCGATCGCGCCGACGTTGTTGAGGTTGTTGAGGATCTTGATGTCGGGATCGCCCCCCGCGTACTCGAAGGTCCTTTGGAAGAAGTCCCAGCCCTCGGGGTCATCGGTCGCCATCGAGCCGACCAGCGCCAGCTGCACCTCCGGGATCTGCGCGGTCACGTCGCGGTAGGCGTCGATCACGCCCATCGGGTCCTTCCAGGGATCAAAGCGGGAGACCTGGGTGATCAGCGGGCGGTCGACGTCGATCCCAAACTGGCGGCAGACGAAGGCCGCGTCCTCGGGGGAGAAGGCCATGTTCTTCGGCGAGAGCGGATCGATCGCCGGGGGGATGATGCGGACCCCGTCGCGGCCTCGCCTCGACTCCGGCCGGCACGTAGGCGGGCATGTGCCAGACGGTTGCGTCGTACTCCTTGATCAGCGGCAGCAGGCGGGCGATCGGCGCCGGGTTGGGCTCGGAGAGGTCGATGTGGCAGCGCCAGACCCAGTTGCGGCCCTTCTCCGGGGCGCCGCGGCGCAGGCCGATCGGCTGGGGGTCGTGGACGATGATCGTGTCCCATTCGCCCTGCAGCCCCTCGGCGTTCATCGCGTTGATCTCGTCGAACAGCTCCCACTGCTCCTCGCTCAGCGTCTCCTCGGCGCCTTGGAGGGAGTTGTGCAGGAGCTTGGTCGCGTTGAAGAACTCCTCTTTGCCGAAGATCACATGCCAGTGGGCGTCGAGGCCGACGTCGCGCATCAGCGGGACGATCGTGTAGAGGATCTCCGAGACGCCACCGCCAAAGGCGGTGGCGCTGACGTGCAGGACCCGCCGGCCCTGCGAGCGGCTCGGCCAGCGCGCGGATCCGCTCGATCAGCTCCTTGCCTGCGATGTGGGTGTAGTCGGCCAGCGACTTCTGGCCGAGGGCGACTTCCTGAAGCACCCGCGGAGTTCTACCGCTCCGGGCGGCGACGGCGGCAGGGAGGCAGGCGCTCAGCCGCTCTGCGCGCTTTCGGGGCGCTTGCCGAGCGTCACTTCGACTTCCTTTCGCTGGCCTTCGCGAAGGATCGTCAGCGTCACCTTCTGCCCTGGGGCGTAGGCGGCCGTGTCGCGGGCAAGGTCTTCGGGGCTGATCACCGGACGGCCGTCGACGGCGAGGATGACGTCGCCGCCGGTGCGGTACTCGGCTGCCTGGAATTGAAGCTTGCCGGTGCCGCCCTTCAGCCCTGCCTTGGCGGCGGGGCCGCCCGGGATGACTTCGGCGATCAGCCCGCCGAACTTGGTGTCGAGCCCGAGCTTGGCGGCGAGCTGGGGGTAGAGCGCCTGGCTGGAGACCCCGAGGTAGGCGTATTCGACCTTGCCCTTCGCCTGCAGCTGGGCGATCGAGCGCTTTACCGCCGAGATCGGGACCGCGAAGCCGACGCCGTCGTTGGCGCCGGAGTTGGTCTCGATCTGCTGGTTGATGCCGATTACGCGGGCGTCTGGCTTCGAGCAGCGGGCCGCCGGAGTTGCCGGGGTTGATCGAGGCATCGGTCTGGATCGCCCCCTCGATCTGGAACTGGGTCAGCGATTTGACCGAGCGGTCGGTCGCCGAGACGACCCCGACCGAGAGCGACTGCTGCTCGCCGAAGGGGCTGCCGATCGCTGCCACCGGCTCGCCGACGACGAGGTCGTGGTCGTCGCCGAGCTGGAGCGGCTGAAGGTGAAGCCCGGCGGGCGGGCTGACCCTGAGCAGGGCGACGTCGGCGAAGGGATCGAAGCCGACGATCTGGGCGGGGACGACGTTGCGGTCGGTGAATTCGACGAAGACGGCCTTGGCGGGCGTGCGCCCGCCGCCGCTAGATTCGCTTGTCACCACGTGGGCGTTGGTGACGATCTCCCCGCCGCTGTTGAGGATGAAGCCGGAGCCCTCGGCGGCGCTCGGGCCCCGCCAGGAGCCTTCGGAGCCGTTGAAGATGGAGCGGATCGTGACCACGCCGGGGGAGGCTTCGCGGTAGACCCGGGCTGCGTCGAAGCCGCTTTCGGCGGTCTCGACGATCACCCGTGGCGGCGCCTGGGCGCTGCCGGGCGCCTGCGAGGTCGAGGCCTGCGCCGCCGCCTGAGCTGCCGCAGCCGGCGAGCAGCGCCAGCGCGAGCAGCGCAGCGGCGCAGGCGGCCGGGCGCCTCACGCGCCGGCCTCGGCAGGGGCGGGGACCGGAGTCGGAGCGACGGGCTCGCGGTCCGGCGGCAGGTCGAGCGTGAAGGCGGTGAAGCGCTTGTTGGAGGTGATCGTGATGCGCCCCTCCATCCGCTGGGCCAGCTCCCTGGCGATCGCCAGGCCCAGGCCGGAGCCGCCCGCCGAGTCCGCCGTGTAGAAGCGCTCGAAGACCCGTCCCTGAACGCGCTGAGGGATGCCCGGCCCCTCGTCGGAGACGGTCAGCTCGGCGCGGCGGTTTTCGGAGTAGGTGGTCACGGTCACCTTGGTGCCCTCGGGGGTGTGGGTGAGGGCGTTGTCGAGCAGGATACGGATGATCTGGCGGACCCGGTCCGGATCGGCACGGGCAATTGCCGGGTAATCGGGCGTCCGCAGTTCCAGGGCCGACCCGCGCCGGTCGGCGCGGGGTCCGAGCTCGCGCGCCACCTCACGGGCGAGCGAGCCGAGGTCGACGCTGCGGGCCCGCATCACCAAGGCGCCCGCATCGAGCTGGGAGAGGTCGAGCAGGTCTGCGGTCAGCTTGGTGAGCCGCTCGATCTGCTGTCGCATCGTGTGCACGAACTCGGCGCGCTCCTCGGGGCTTGGGTCCTCCTCTTCGAGCAGCTCGACGAAGCCGCCGAGGCTGAAGATCGGGGTGCGCAGCTCGTGGGAGGCGTTGGCGATGAACTGCTTTCGGGCGCTGTCCAGCTCGGCGAGGCGGCGCTGCATCTCGTTGAAGGTGCGGGCAAGCTGACCGAGCTGGCCGGCCGAGGCGATCGGGATCTGGGTCTCGAAGTTGCCGTCCGCGACCTTTCGGGCAGCGTCTTGGAGCCGGGAGATGTTGCCGGCCACCATGTGCGCGAAGTAGACGCCGACGGCGGTCGTCAGCGCCAGGGCGATCAGGGCGGCGGCGATCATCTGTCCCTTGACCTGCGCGATGCTGTGCGCGGTCGGGCCGATCCCGAAGACGTAGACGTAGACGACGAGCGAGCGTGCCCGCCGAGATCGCGACCGCGGTGATCGTGATCCTGCTGCCTAGGTTGGTGAGCCTTGGCCGCCGCATCTACTCCCTGAACCGGTAGCCGACCCCGCGCACCGTGAAGAGGAACTCGGGCTGCTTTGGCTCGCGCTCCAGCTTCTCGCGCAGGTGGCGGATGTGGACGTCGACGGTGCGGGGATCGCGGTACTCCGAATCCCCCCAGACGTGTGCCAGAAGGGTCTCGCGGCTGAGCACCCGACCGGGCGAGCGGGCGAGGGTGCCGAGGATCTCGAACTCGACGTAGGTGACGCGGATCTCCTCGCCGCGCAGGGTCACCATGCGGCGACCGAAGTCGATCGTCAGCTCGCCGCTCTCGATCGTCTCGTCCTCCGCCAGCTCGCCGATCATCCGCGAGCGCCGCAGGGCGGCCTTGACCCGGCTGCGGAACTCGCGCATCGAGAACGGCTTGGTGATGTAGTCGTCGGCGCCAAGCTCCAATCCGGCGACCTTGTCCATCTCGCTGCCTTTTGCGGTCAGCATGATGATCGGCACCTGGCTGCGGGAGCGGAGCTGGCGGCAGACCTCGACCCCGTCCAGCTTGGGAAGCATCAGGTCGAGGATGACCAGGTCGAAGCGCCCCTCGCCGAAGCGCCGCAGCGCCTCCTGGCCGTCAAGGGCGGAGGTGACGTGATAGCCGTCCTTGCGCAGCGGGTAGCTGAGCAGCGTCTGGATCGACTGCTCGTCGTCGACGAGGAGGATTCGCGTGGAACCGTTGGGCATAGACAAAATGTACTTGGACGCATGTGCTACTACTTAGAACTAAGGAACTACAGCGGGGAGCCGATATGAGGCGCAGGATGCAACCGCGACAGCTGAAGAGCCTCGTCGAGTCCGGGCACTACAGGCCCGAGCCCTCCCTCGTGGCCGAGGCGATGCTGCGGCGGCGGGCCGTGCGGGAGCTGCTGGCGGCCTGGCCCTCGTCGCTCAGCGCAGCTGGTCGAACCCCCCCGTCTCCAACAGCCGGCCGCCGGGCAGCCTGACTTCGGTGCCCTCGCCGGTCGAGGACTTCCCCGACCTGGGCAAGGATCGTCTCGGCCTCGCCCAGCGCCGAGGCCGCCTCGCCAAGCTGCTCCGCGGGCAGCGTCGCCAGCAGCTCGTAGTCCTCGCCGCCGCCGAGCGCCAGCTCGATCGGGTCGCAGTCCCGCCGCCGCGGCGATCTCGGCGACCCCGTTTGCGAGCGGCAGCGCGCCGACCTCGATCCGCATTCGCGCGGCGCTCTCCTCGGCCAGGCGCCGGGCGTCGCCCCCCAGGCCGTCGCTGAGGTCGATCATCGCGGTGGCCCCGGCCCGAGCCAGGGCCTGCCCGGCAGCGAGGCGGGCGTGGGGTTCGAGCTGGCGGGCGCGCAGCCGTGCCGCCGTCTCGGCGCCGACGGCCGCCGCCAGCTCGGGGCGCTCGAGCAGCGCCAGTCCCGCCGCCGCGCCACCGATCTCGCCGGTCAGAACCAGGAGCTCGCCGGGGCGCGCCCCGGCGCGGGAGACGAGCAGCTCCGGCGCGTGATGCGTGGCCGACCACGGTCATCGCGACGGTGAGCGCCGGGGCGCGGGTCACGTCGCCACCGGCGAGGACCGTGCCGGTCTCCCCGGCCAGCGCGGCGATCCCGTCGATCAGCTCGATGCAGCCGTCCTCATCGAGGCCGCTTGGCACTCCGAGGACGACGTAGGCCTCGCCGGGCTCGGCGCCCATCGCGGCGAGGTCGGAGAGGGCGGTGGCGAGGGCCTTGCGGCCGATCTGGGCGAGGCTCGCCTGCTCGCGGCGGAAGTGGACCCCCTCGATGATCGCGTCGACCGAGGTTGCGGTTGCCCCGCCGGGCACCGTGACCGCCGCATCGTCACCCATCCCGACCCATGAGGCGCGGGGCCGGGCGCTGGAAGCCGTTCCCGGATTCGCGCCAGCAGCTCGAACTCGCCCATGCGGCCATTCTCCCCTCCGGTTGCTGTGGGCAGCGGTCTGGACCTCCCTCGTCATTAAGGTGGCACGCACTTGGAGCAGCGCCAGCCACTTCTGCACCGGATCGGAGAGGCCGGGGCGCGGTTCGGGACCCGCCCGCCGCGCAGCCGCCGCCTGCGCCTGGCCATCCAGCTCGGGCTGGCGCTCCTGATCTTCGCCTTCCTCGTCCTCACGGTCATCAGCCAGTGGTCGGAAATCAAGAGCAAGGGCGTCCACTTCCACGGCCTCTGGCTGATCCCGGCCTTCGTGGTGCTGCCCTGCTTTTACGCGCTCAGCGCGCTCGGCTGGGACTTCACGCTGCGCTTCCTCGGCTACCGGATCGGGGTCGGCAGGGCGCAGGTCGCCTGGGGCCAGCCGCTGCTCGCCCGCTACGTACCGGGCAGCGTCCTCTACGTGCTGGGCAGGGTCCTGCTCTCCGAGCGGGCCGGGGTGCCGCGCCGCATCGCGATCGCCAGCATCGTCTACGAACAGGCGATCTCGGCGACCTCCGCGATCGTCGTCGCCGCCTACTTCATCATCAACCACCCCGACCTGCAGGGCCAGCCCTTGCGCTGGGCGGTGCTGGTGCTGATCCCGGCCGCGATCGTGCTCCTTCACCCCCGCGTCTTCGGGCCGCTGGCCAACCGGGTGATGCGGGCCTTCGGGCGCGAGCCGCTGCCCGCCGTGATCTCGCTGCGCGGGGTGATCGCGCTGCTCGTCTTCTACTCCCTCAACTGGGGGGTCGTCGCGGTGGGGATCTACTGCGTCGCCCGCTCGGTGACCACGATCCCGTTCAGCGACGTCCTGATCGTCGGCTCCGCACAGGCGATCGGCTACTTCGCGGCGCTCGTCACCCTCGTCGCCCCCGCCGGCCTCGGCGTTCGCGACGCCGCCTTCGCCTGGGCGGTCAAGGTGGCGACGCCGGGCGACAGCTTCGCGGTCGGCTCGCTGATCGCGATCGCCGTGCGGGCGGTGCTGACCGTGGTCGAAGTGATCTACGTTGGCATCGTCACCGCGCTCGGGCGGCGCCAGGGCTGGAGCGTTCCGACCGGCGTGCTCCACCCCACGCCGCAGGAGCAGGCCGCCGGCCCGGAGTCTGGTGGTCACTCCCCGGAGATCCTTTAGGGCCGGCCCCGCTCCGGCGTCCCGGCTGGGCGGCCCCAAAGGCCCCGTCTCAGGTAGAGAGCCGAGCGCCGAGCTGGAAGGCGGTCAGGGCGAGGACCAGCAGCTGAAGCTTGCGATCGCGTGAAAGGGCGGTGAGGGGGAGGGTCCAGATCACATACCAGGGCAAAAGCCAGGAGGTGGCGAGGAGGAGGCCGAAGGAGGCCCAGGCGGCGGCGCGCAGCCAGTCGCCTCCGCGCCAGGTCCAGGCGAGCAGGTAGGCGAACAGAGCGGCGTAGAGGGCGAGGGCGCCGATCCTGGCCGGCTCCTTGCCGAGCCCGGTGAGCCGGGCGGCGGTGGAGGGGATGCTGAGGTGGCTCGTCTTGGACTGGTTCTCGCCGGCCAGCCCGATCGCAGCCAGCCAGTGCCAGCCGAAGGCGAGGTAGCCCGCGACGATCACCGCCGCGAGCGCGACCAGGGCGCCGATCAAAAAGCGCCCGCGCCGCGCCGATCCCAGCAGGGCGAAGGGGGCCAGGAAGGCGGTTGAGACCTTGACCGCGATCGCCGCGACGATCGCTGCGCCGCCGCCCGCCTCGGCGGCGCAGAGCACGCCGGTGACCCCCAGCATCGCGAGCGCCATCGCCAGGCCGTCGTTGTGGGCGCCGCCGATCACCTGGACGAGGACGAGCGGGTTGAGGGCGACGAAGGCCGCGGCGCGCAGCGGGTCGACTCCCCGGACCGCGGCGAGGCGCCCGGCGAGTGCGGCCACCGCAAGCACCGAGACGGCGGCCACCGCCTTCAGCGCCCACACCGCGGCGGAGACCGGCAGCCATGCGAGCGGGTCGCTGGCCAGCGTGAAGAGCGGTCCATAGGCGCTGGGCGTGTGGGGCCAGGTGACGTAGGCGAAGGCGGGGTCGGCCGGTGCCGCGGCCGGCCCGCGGACGTAGGGGTCGATGCCGTGCAGGACGCCGAGCCGGGCGTAGTCGACGTAGCTGTAGACGTCGTGGGAGAGCAGCGGCGGGGCCAGCGCGAAGCCGAGGACCGCGACGGCGATCGCCCCCCAGATGACCCGTCGCCCGAGCGCCGGCGCCGCCACCAGGACGCCGAGATAGGCGGCGAAGCCGACCCACATGAGGGCGTAGGCCGCCCCTGGCAGCGATGCTCAGCTAACCGCTCCCCGCCCCGCTGGGGGCACCCTTCCCGACCCCGCCCCCCCCCTGGGGACGGGCTCGGTTCGGGCGGCAGCGGCGGCGGAGCCGGGGCGGGCTTCTGCCCCAGGCCGGGGGCATAGGCGTCGGGGTTATAGCCGCCGACCGCGCTGCTTCCCCGCGGCGCCGCCCCGCCGCCGCTCCCGGCGGCCCCGCGCGCGCCGCCGCCGCCCGGCCCCGAGACTGTGTACTGGCCGAAGAACGGCGCCCAGCTCACCTTTTGCGCGGGCGGCGTGATGTCCACGCAGGGCACGCCGGCGTTGGCGTAGAGCGAGTGCCAGATCTCCGCCGGGTAGGTGCCGCCGAAGACGGTGATCCCGTTGACATCGGTCATCGAGATGGCGTTGGACTGCGGGTATCCGACCCAGACCACGCTGGTCAGGTTGGGCTGGTAGCCGGCGAACCAGGCGTCGGTGTAGTTGTCGGTCGTCCCCGTCTTGCCCGCCTGCCCCGCGCAGCCGGTGTAGGCGGCGGTGCCCGTCCCTTCGGTGATGTTGTCGCGCAGCAGCCTCGTCACCTGGTAGGCGACCGCCCGGCTGATCACGCGCTTCGGTTCGGGTGCTTCGGGACGTTCGGCCCGCCCGTCGGGGAAGAGGACCCTGCGGATCGCTACCGGGTTGTGGCGGATGCCGCCGGAGGCGAGGGTCGCGTAGGCGTCCGCCAGTTCCAGCGGCGAGACGCCGATCCGCAGGCCGCCGATCCCTTCCGCCGGCAGCCCTTCGAGGTGCGTCGTGATCCCCATCGACTTCGCCGTCGCCGCCACGTTCGCCGGTCCGACGTCGAGGTCGAGCTGGGCGAAGACCGTGTTGTCGGAGGTGACCGTCGCCTGTTTGAGGTTGATCGTCCCCTGGTAGCCCTCATCGGCGGTGTGCACCGTCCAGTGTCCCCACCTCGGGAGGTTGAGGTTGAGCGGTTTGGAGACGTAGTAGGTGGTGTAGGGGTCGATGCCCTGCTTGATCGCCGTGGTGAGGACGAAGGCCTTGAAGGTCGACCCGGGCTGGCGGTGCCCCTGCGCGGCAAGGTTGAACTGGTTGCGCCTATAGGGGGAGCTGGAGTCCATCGCCCTGATATCGCCGTCGCGCGGGTCGATCGAGACCAGCGCCGAGGAGGGGTCGGTCGAGTAGGGCAGGGTCGAGCGCATCGCGGCCAGGCCGACGTTCTGCAGCTTGGGGTCGATCGTCGTGTAGACCTTCAGCCCTCCGTTGCGAACCGTCTGCGCGCCGTACTTGGCGATCAGCCGGTTTTCGACGTAGTCGAAGAAGTAGGGCTGGCGGTGCGCGAAGTAGCCCCGCGAGGGGTCCAGCTCGAGGCCGCTGCGCTCCGCCCGCGCGGCCAGGTTGGGGGAGAGATAGCCGAGCGCCGCCATCTTCCCGAGCACCTCGTTGCGCCGCGCCCGCGCGGCGCGCGGGTTGAGGATCGGGTTGTACTCCGAGGGCGCCTGCGGCAGGCCGGCCAGCAGCGCCGCCTGCTCGGCGTCGAGCTTCCAGACCGGCTTGGAGAAGTAGATCCGCGAGGCGGCCTGGACGCCGACCGCGGTCGCGCCGCCGATCGTCCCGTAGGAGGCGGTGTTCAGGTACTGGCCGAGGATTTCGCGCTTGGAGTGCCTCTGTGCGTACTCGATCGCCAGCTTCGCTTCGATGATCTTGCGTTCGAGGGTGTGCGCCGGGCGCTCGATGCAGAGGTTGCGGACCAGCTGCTGGGTGATCGTCGAGCCGCCCTCGACCGCCCTCCCCGCTTCGAGGTCCTTGACCGCGGCGCGGATGATCCCCTGCGGGTCGATCGCCCCGTGCTGGTAGAAGCGCTGGTCCTCGATCGCCACGGTTGCCTGCTGGAGGTCGCGCGGGACGAGGGCGATCGGGACCGGAGCGTGGGCCTCTTCGGAGGCGATAACCCCGAGCTTGCTGCCGTCGGCGGCGTAGAGGGTCGTGTTGCCGCCTCTGTCGATCGGCTTACAGGCGGCCAGGGAGGGCGCCTTGGCGGCGACGTCCAGTACCCAGGAGGTGACGGCGATGACCGCGATCGCGACCACGCCGGTCAAGGCCATGGCGGCGATCAGCAGCTTCTCACGGGCGCCGCCACGGCGCCGGTGACGTCGGCTGCGCTGGCTCATCGGGAGACAGGGTACTTCCGGCGCCCCGCCCGCATCTCACCGTGCAGGATCAGCGGCGCCCGCGCAATCCCCGCCCGCTCAGGCCTGCGTGTCCCCGGTGGAGTGGTTGTGCACGATCCCGTCGATGAGCATCTGGTTGGGGATGACGATGGCGCTGCCGTCGCCGGGATCGACGTAGGTGTAGGAGAGGGTGATGTCGGTGACGCGACCCGCGGTTTCTTCGAAGCTGATCCGGTCACCGATCCTGATCGGCTGGGTGACCGCGAGCTGGACGCCGGCGACCATGTTGGCGATCGTGTGCTGGGCGGCGAAGCCGACGATCAGGCCGATCACCGCGGTCGAGGCGAGGATGCCGGTCGCCAGCCGCTTCAGCTCGGTGAACTGGCTGAGCGCGATCGCCGCAACCACCAGGACGATCGCGACGAGGATGAGGCGGCGCAGGACGCGCAGGCGGGTCCGCGTGGAGCGCGAGACCTGTGAGACTGCCGGCGACATGGAGGCCAACCTACCTTCAAAGCGCGCCTTCCCCTACTCCAACTGGGGCCCGAAAGTAGCCGTGCTGGGGGTCTTCCTCGCCCTGGCTACGGGCCTCGTCCTGTCGATTCCGCCGGCCCTGATCGGCTATCGGCAAAACGGGGAACTGACGACCTGGGCGAACGTCGCGATAGAGCTGGCGACGGAGGGCGCCTTCCTGATGGTGCCGATGCTCATCGCTGCGCGCTGGGGCGCCTCCTCTGTCAGTCAGGCGCTCGCCCGTCTGGGGGTGCGGCGGTTTCGGCCTTCGGCCCTGAAGTGGATGGCGGCCGCGGTCGGCTTTTACCTGCTCTGCTCCTTCGCCTACACGATCTTGATCGGGCAGCC
Source organism: uncultured Solirubrobacterales bacterium (assembly GCA_963803755.1). Taxonomy (GTDB): domain Bacteria; phylum Actinomycetota; class Thermoleophilia; order Solirubrobacterales; family 70-9; genus CAVUPF01. The sequence goes on along the minus strand of CAWDNP010000005.1, from coordinate 33,039 downwards.
CCACCAGGAAGACATCGCCAAGGGGTTCGGCGTGCCCGCGGTCCAGATCCTCGTGATCGTCTTCGTCGCGCCGATCTGCGAGGAGGTCTGCTTCCGCGGCATGCTCTTCGGCGGCCTGCGCGAGCGCCTGCCGCGGATCGCCGCGGCGCTGATCAGCGGCGCCATCTTCGGCGGCCTGCACGCGACAACCGGCATCAGCGCGGTGCCGGTGCTGATCGTCTTCGGCTTCGCCCTCGCCCTGCTCTATGAGAAGACCGGCTCGATCATCCCCGGGATCCTCCTCCACATGCTGAACAATTCCGTCGCCCTGCTGGCCCGCTAGCATCCCGCCGATGAGCTCTCGCCGCATCCCCAGACCGGCTCTCGCCGCGCTGCTCGTGCTGGCTGGGGCGGCCCCGCTGGCCCAAGCGCTCGCCGCGCCCGCAACTGCCTCCGCCGCGCCCACCCCCACCCCGAGCGCTCCCCCCGCCGCCAAAATCAAGCTCCACGTCGGCGGCCTGCGCGCGGGCAAGGCCCCGATCTACGCCACCGTCCCGATCACCGGCTCGATCTCCCCCTTCGCACCCGGCCAGAAGGTCGAAGTCAACTTCTACCTCGACTCCCGCCGCCTGCTCAGCCGCACGATCGCGGTGAGCAAGGGCGCCGCCAACACCGGCACCTTCAGCACCTCCGTCCTCATCCGTACCGACGGCCGCTACGCGGTCAGCGCCACCCACCCCGCCGACCCGGCACTCGGCCGCGCAACCACCGCGCGCACCAGCTGGCGCGTGCGCTTCCCCTCCCTGCACCCTGGGCAGTGCGGCGAGGTAGTCGGCGGCTTCAAAGCCGCGCTGGCGAAGATGGGTTACGTCTCCGGCGGCGGGCGCTGCTTCAACGCCCGCCTCGGCCGCGAGGTCCTCGCCTACCGCAAAGTCAACGGGATGGCGCGCGATCAGCAGGCCGGCGCCCGCCTCGTGCAGGCGGCCTTCGACGGTCGCGGCGGCTATCGCGTCCGCCACCCGGCGGCCGGCGAACACGCCGAAGTGCCGCTCGCAAAGCAGGTCCTCGTCCTCGCCAAAGGGTCGCGCCCCTTCGCCATCTACCCGGTATCCACCGGCAAGCCCTCGACCCCGACGGTCACCGGCCACTACCACTTCTACCTGCGCTCCCCCGGCTACAACTCCGAGGGCATGTACTACTCCTTCTACTGGTACCGCGGCTACGCCGTCCACGGCTACGCCGAAGTCCCCAACTACGCCGCCAGCCACGGCTGCGTCCGCACCTACATCGCCGACCAGCCGCGCATCTACTACCAGCTGCACCAGGGCGAGAGCATCTTCGTCTTCTGAGGCCGCCGAGGCACCTGACTGGCGATGCACCAGCTTCCATCTGCCGATGCGCGGTGCGAGGCGCCGGCGAACCGTCCGCAGTCGCGCAGCGGCTCCTGCGGATCGCGAACCCAACTGGCTCGAGGGACTGGTGCGAGGCGCGCCGCCGATGCGTGTCGTCCCGCAGCGATGCGCCAGCGGCTCCTGGCAGCGCTCGGCTGCGGGCAGTGCGGCGACCCATAGGATGCTCGCTGGTGCCCGACCTTGATGCCGCCAAGCGCACCCTGCTCGCCGAGCTGCGCGAGCACGCGCTCCTGATCGGCGAGGTGACGCTCTCAAGCGGCGCCAAGGCCGACTACTACGTCGACGCCCGCCGCGCCCTGCTGCGCCCCGCTGGCTTCCGCGTCGCCGGCACGCTGATCGCCGCCGCCGCGACCGATGCCGGCGCCGCCGCGGTCGGCGGTCCGGTGATGGCGGCGATCCCGCTGGCCTGCGCGGCGATCGCTGTCCCGGGCGGCGACGGCCTGCTCGCCTTCTTCGTCCGCAAGGAGCGAAAGGAGCACGGCCTGCAGCGCTGGGTCGAGGGTCCGGTCGGCCCCGGCGAGCGCTGCCTCGTGGTAGAGGACACGGTCACCACCGGCGCCTCCACCGCCGCCGCGATCGAGCGCATCCGCGAGGAGGGCCTGGAGGTGGCCGCCGTGCTCAGCGTCGTCGATCGGCTCGCTGGCGGCGCCGAGGCGATCGAGGCCGCCGCCGAGGCCCCCTACCGCTCTCTGATCACGATCGACGAGCTCTACCCCGACCGCCCCGACCGCGACTGACGCTGGCGAGCCTTGCGCCCCGGGTCACTGCCCGTAGACTCGCCTAGCCGATGGCCCACTTCGCCGACCGCCTCCTCGACGCGATCGACGCGACGCACAGCTACCTGGCGGTGGGCCTTGACCCCGACCTCGCCTCCCTGCCCCCCGAGCTGCTCGGCGAGCCGGCGAGCCTCGAGCAGGCTGCCGAGGCGGCCGAGCGCTTCTGCTGTGCGATCGTCGACGGAGTCGCCGGGATCGTGCCGGCGGTAAAGCCCCAGTCTGCGTTCTTCGAGCAGTTCGGCTCCGCTGGCCTCGCCGCGCTCGAGCGCCTGATCGGCTATTGCCGCGAGGCGGGGCTGCTGGTCATCGAGGACGCCAAGCGCGGCGACATCGGCACCACGATGGCCGCCTACGCAACCGCGCTGCTCGGTCGCCAGCCGCTGGCGCGGCGCCGAGGTACCCGTCCACGACGCCGACGCGGTGACGCTCTCGCCCTACCTAGGCCCCGAGTCGCTGGCCCCGATGATCGAGACGGCCGCCCGCCTTCACAAGGGTCTCTTCGTCTTGGTCAGGACGAGCAACCCCGGCTCGGGCGATCTCCAGCTGTTGCAGAGCGCCGACGGGCGGCGCCTCTTCGAGCACGTCGCCGCGATGGTCGACCGGCTCGGGGCGGCCGACCTGGGCGAGTGCGGCTTCTCCAGCGTCGGCGCCGTCTGCGGGCTGACCTTCCCCGAGGACGCGGCGAGCCTCCGCGCACTGATGCCGCGCTCGCTCTTCCTAGTGCCCGGCCTCGGCCCCCAGGGCGGCCGCAGCGCCGACTTCCCACACTTCCTGAAGGAGGACGGCCATGGCGCGATCGCCGCCGCGGCACGCGCTATCGCTTTCGGCTGGCGCTCTCAGCCTGAGCAGGCAGACCCCGCCGAGCGCGTCCGCCGGGGCGCCCGGGCGGCGGCCGAGCAGGCCAACGAGAATCTCCGCCAGGGGCTCCTCGGAGCCGGTCGCTGGCGCTGGTAAGAACGAGCCCTACATCTTGGAGGTCGCTGGCTGTGACCTCTCGATTGTCGGCTCGACCACCGCTCGATTGCAGCGAGGAAAGCAGGCCTCTTGTCCCCCGCAGCGTCAAACTGAGGCGGTTACCCGCCGGCCGCCAACTGAGCGGCGGCAGGGGCTCGCAGCGGGGTCGCGTCCTTGATCAGGTCGGCAGCGCGCTCGGCGATCGCGATCGCCGGCGCGTTGGTGTTGCCTCGGGGGACGGTCGGCATCACCGAGGCATCGATGACACGGAGCCCGTTGAGGCCGAGTACACGCAGGTCGGCGTCGACCACCGAGCCGATCGCACAGGTGCCCGCCGGGTGGTAGACCTCATAGGTCGTAGCGAGCGGCGTGTGCTCGCAGGTCGTCCTCTGAGTCGCCCGCCGGTGCCGTGAAGCGCTCGGCGCAGTAAGGTCGGAACGCCGGCTGGGCGCAGATCTCCTCCATCAGTCGCAACGCATCGAGCATCCGGGGCATGTCCGCCTCCGCGCCGTAGAACGCGTTGCGGACAATCGGCTTGCGCGGTAGGGTCGCTGGAGGCGAGCCGGACCGAGCCGCGGCTCTTTGGCGTGAGCAGGCAGGGGGAAACCCACACTCCATGGGCCTGCGGATCGCCGAGGCCCTCTTCGACGATGTGGATTGGCGCTACGTGGAACTGGACATCGGGCGCCGTTGCTCCGGGCTCCACCCGAGCAAAGCCCCCCGACTCGGCGAGATTGGAGGCGAACGGCCCGGTCTGGGAGGCGGTGAACTCCTCCAGCGCCGCCGGCTCCAGCGCCGCCAGCAGGCTCTGTGGCTCGGGGGTCGTCCAGACGCCGTAGGTAGCTGGGTGGTCGCTGAGGTTCTCGCCCACCGCGGGCTGATCGAGCAGCACCTCGACTTCTCGCATAGTCAAGTGCTCGGCCGGACCGATGCCGGACAGCATCAGCAGTTGCGGCGAGTTGTAGGTGCCGCCGCAGAGGATCACCTCGCGCTCGGCGCGCAGCTCCTGCGCCTTGCCGAGCTGGGTGGCCTCGACCCCGATCGCGCGGTTGCCGTTAAAGAGCACCCGGTTGACGTGCATATAGGGCATTACGGTCAGGTTCGGACGCTCCGCCGCAGGGTGCAGGTAGGCGACGGCGGCGCTGGCGCGCATCCCACCCCGTTGGGTCACCTGGTACATGCCGACGCCGTCCTGCTCAGCTCCATTGAAGTCCTCGTTTCGAGCCAGCCCGGCCTCAGCTCCGGCATCGGCGAAGGCGGGGGTGATGGCGTTGCCCGAACGCTGATCTGATACCGGCAGCGGTCCGCCGACCGCGTGCCACTCCGAGGCGCCGCGCTCGTTGTCCTCGGCCTTGAGAAAATAGGGAAAGAGATCGTCCCAGGCCCAACCGGGAATGCCCCAGTCGTCATAGTCGCGACGGTTGCCGCGGATGTAGATCATCGCGTTGATCGAGGAGGAGCCGCCGAGCACCTTGCCGCGGGGCAGGGAGATCCGCCGGCCGCCGCAGTGCGGCTCCGGCGCCGAGGTGTAGTTCCAGTCGACCTCGGTGCGGGCGAGCTTCAGATAGCCGAGGGGAACGTGGATGTTCTCGTTGACGTCCGGGGGACCCGCCTCGAGAAGCAGCACGGTGACCTCGGGGTCTTCGGAAAGCCGCGCGGCAAGAACGCATCCGGCCGAGCCCGCTCCGACGATCACATAGTCATACATCGGATCCTCCTCTTGGTTCGCCGATCCCACTCGGCCCGGCTCAAGAAGCAAGCCTACCCGGCGTTTCGAGTTGCGGTGCCGTTGGGTGCCGCCACAGCCTGCCCAGCGCAGGACCGCGTAGTGCCTGCAGCGCCTGCACGCGGTGGATGCAGTCACGCCCGCCGCCTCCAGTTCATTGTGGAAGCGGGTGATGATCGAGGGAAGAGTCGAGCCGAATACCTCGATGCCCCGAGCAGGATTCGAACCTGCGGCCTACTCCTTAGGAGGGAGTCGCTCTATCCGGCTGAGCTATCGGGGCTCGGCGGCTCATCGTAGAGGCTCTCCGAGGCCAACTCCTGGGCCCGACGGCTCCAGAGCTTGACCTCCATGAAGACGTCGTCACCGTAGCCCTCAAGGGCGTCGAGGGCGATCAGGGTGAAGCGCTCTTTTGAGATCGCTTCCTGGTCGACGGTCTCGGCGTCGAGCTCGGCGGTGGCGGCAACGGCGCCACGAAGCAGGGGTCGGCCCCAGACGAGGGTGATCGCGCCGGCCCGCCCGTTCTCGCCGCGCCAACGGCCGATCACGTCGTCATTGAGGTCGATCTTCCAGTCGGGATTGTCCTCGGCGAGTACGTCCGTGAAGTCGGCCTTGGCCTGAAAGTCGGCGGGCTCACCGTCGGGCGGCTGCACGTATGAAACGTGGCCGAACAGCTCCAGCTCGCCCTCAGAGCCCTCGGCCCGGGCCGAGCAGGGCACCCAGACGTGCCCGCCCCATGCGCGCTCCGGGAACCAGTCGATCTCAGAGGGAACCTCGACTCCGCCGGGCAGGTCATCCAGTTCCGCGCAGGCTTTCCCGAAAGCCTGCGCTAGCCGCTCGACGAAGCGCCCGTGCGGAATCCCCTCCTGTGTCGAGTCGGCAATGAAGCGCGGGATCGGGCGCGGGTTCGGCGGCACCGGAGCACCCTACAGGGGGTGTGCCGGAGTTTTAGATGCACGTTGTGCACAACCTCAGGCATGGCTCAGTTGCCGAGCGCTTCGCGCAGGTCGGCGGCGGCTCGCTCGGGTGGGTAGACGTTGATGTCGATACCTGTGCCCAGCTCGAATCCGGCCTTGACGGTGAGCCGGGGGGCGATGTCGACGTGCCAGTGGAAGTGCTCGACGCCGCGGGGGGCGGTGCGGACCCAGAGGTTCAGCTCCGGCGGGCAGCCGAAGCACTCGGCCAGCCCGCGCAGCGCGGTGCGGATCAGCGCGGCGCCAGCCTCGTCCTCGGCGAAGCTCGCCGTCTCGCGCCGGGGCACTACCCGCAGCTCGAAGGGCGAGCGCGAGGCCCAGGGGCAGATCAGCGCCGCCTCCTCGTCGATCGCGACGAGGCGCTTGCGGCGGCGTACCTCCTCGACCAAGATGTCGCTGAGCAGCCCCCCGCCCCCGGAGCGCTCACGGTAGGCGCCGAACCGCTCCCGCTCCCGCGCCACGGCGGCCGGCACAAAGGGCAGCGCGTAGAGCTGGGCGTGGGTGTGCTCGAGCGAGGCGCCCGCCCCGCCACCCTCGTTGACGATCAGCTGGACGTAGGGGGCGCTGGCGTGGGCCCGCATCCGCTCGCGCCAGACGGCCATCGCGCCGGCGAAGCGCTCCTCACTCAGCTCAGCCATCGCAGTGAGGTGCTCGGGGGCATTGACGATCACCTCGTGGGCGCCGAGAGCCGGGCGAGAGGAGAAAAGATCGGGTTCGCCAGCGCGGCGCGAGGCCAGCAGCGGGTCGCCGGCGCTGGCGAACGAACCGGCCTCAGCAGCAGCGCCCTCGGCCGGGTTCTCGCCGCCCTCGGCAGCAGCCAGCGCCGGGTATAGGTTGGGGACGACGCGAGCGCTCCAGCCCGGCGTGTCGGGCGCGCCGCCGCCGGGGCGCACCGCGTAGAGCTCGGGCGGGGTCCGCGCCTCGTGCCCCTCGCAGAACGGGCACTCCGCCGGCCCCCTCGGCCCCTTCGCGGCGGGCTCGAAGCCCTCCGGCCGCTTGGCCCGCCCGGGCGCGAGGATCGTCCTCAGCCCGCTCAGCTGGTCGATGCGTATCTCTGGCGCGCTCAGGAGCGGGAGGGAGGAAGGTCGTTGCCCTCGGCGTCGGGCGGGGGCTGCGGGGCGGTCGGTCGGTTCGGGGGTTTGTGCTGGCCGCCGCCGAGGAACGGCTCAAGCATGTCCAGCGGCAGCGGGAAGACGACGGTGGTGTTCTGGTTGCTGCCGATTTCCAGCAGCGTCTGCAGGTAGCGCAGCTGGCAGCGAAGCCGGGTTGGTGCTGATGATGTCGGCGGCGTCGGTGAGCTTCTGCGCCGCCTGGAACTCGCCCTCGGAGTTGATGATCTTGGCGCGGCGCTCGCGCTCTGCCTCAGCCTGGCGGGCGATTGCCCGCTGCATCTGCTCGGGGATCTCGACGTCCTTGATCTCGATCGCGGTGACCTTGACGCCCCAGGGCTCGGTCGACTCGTCGATGATCTTCTGCAGCTCTTCGTTTAGGCGCTCGCGCTCGGAGAGCAACTGGTCGAACTCCGCCTTGCCGAGCACCGAGCGCAGCGCCGTCTGGGAGATCTGCGAAGTGGCCATCAGATAGTTTTCGACCTCGACGATCGCTTTTCTGGGGTCGATCACGCGGAAGTAGGCAACGGCGTTGACACTGGCAGGGACGTTGTCGCGGGTGATCACCTCCTGCGGCGGGATGTTGAGGGTGACGGTGCGCAGGTCGACATTGACCATGCGGTCGATCAACGGGATCAGCAGGATTAGCCCCGGTCCCTTCTGGGCGATCAGCCGGCCGAGGCGGAAGATCACGCCGCGCTCGTACTCGCGCAGCACCCGCACGGCGGTGCCGACCAAGAAGAGGGCGAGAACCGCCAGGAAGATCGCTACCGCGATCGCTGCCCCCATCTATTTATGCGCTCCTTCCTCGGTTGCGGCTGGTGGCCGGACGATCAGGGTCAACCCGTCGACCGACTCGATCGAGACTCTATCCCCCACGCGAACCGGCGGTACGCCCTCGGCGAGGCGAGCCCCCCAGATCGACCCCTGGACGAACACCTGGCCCTCGGGGTCGATAGGGGAGCGGACCTCGGCGCTGGCGCCCTTCAGCTCCTCATACCCGGTGCGTACCGGCTGGCTGTGGTAGGAGGCGAGCACCTTGTGCGAGGCAAACCATACGAAGGCGCCGAGCACCAAGGGGACTGCGACGATCACTGCGATGGGGACGTCGTGGCCTTCTTCGCGGTAGAGGATCCCGGCGACGATGAAGGCGGCTATCCCGAGCGCGCCAAGGACGCCGCTCGGCAGGTGTGCCTCGCCTATGAGGAGGGCGAGGGCGAGGGCGAGGAGGAGTACGACTGCGACGCTCACCGCTCCCCATTATCCTCGCTGGGCGATCCGGCTCAGCCGAGCGCATAGTGTTTGAGGTCCGCTTTGAGGTCTGACGGATGCGCGTAGGGGCCCTGTTTGAGGTAGACGAGCTTGCCCCGGCGGTCATAGAAGGCGGTGTCGGGGATGCCGACGGTGACGTGGAGCGCGCCGGCGATCTTCTTTGTTGGGGTCGGAGTAGCTGGGGTAGGGGACGGGCGCCTCCTTGAGGAAGGTGTGGGCGGAGGCTTCTGAGTCGTCGGAGTCGACGCCGAGGAAGGCGACGCGCCTACCGTATTTCGCCGCGAGCCTCTGCAGGACCGGGAACTCGGCGCGACAGGGCCAACACCAGGAAGCCCAGACGTTCACCACCACCGGGTAGCCCCGCAGCTCGGCGATGCGCCTCTCAAAGGTGCTGGTGCCGCCCGGAAGGAGGCGGTCATGCTGGGCATGCAGAGCGGCGAGGGGGGCGGGGGAGTCGGCCAGCGCTCTCGCGTAGTCGGGGTGCCGGCCGCCGTAGTCTCCACCGGCCGCCGAGCTGCCACAGCCCCCGACGGCGAGCGCCGCAGCAGCGACGCAAAGCAGGGCGATCGGCAGGTTGCGTCCCGAAAACCTCAATCCGTTGGCTACAATACGTCCGTTCGGTCCGCTCGGATGCGGGCCGCTGAGATCGCCGGGGGAAGGGACCTCGGCCTCCTCACCCACTTGTCCCGGCCGCACGTCTCGCGTTCCGGCTGGGACGGACCCAGAAGCCTTGATGGCCAAGACCAGCGAAGTTGCCGCGCAGGCGGCAGTTCCTTCAGGCGCCGATATCGAGCGTGCGGCCGAGTTCGCCCGCGAGCCCTTCCTGCTCGACGGCGAGGGACCCGAGGCGCTGGCGCCGGGGACGGCGCGGCGGCGTGCCCTTGATGCGGCGCTGAGGGAGCTGGCGGATGGTGCGGAGGAGCCCTCGATCCAGTGGAGGCAGGACTTCTCGCTGTTGCTGGGGCTGGAGCGGTTTCTGGCCGAGGAGCCGCCGAAGCTGCGCGACGGGGCCGAACTCTCACCCCACCAGGTCGACGCTCTCTCGGGGACGCTGGCCGAGCTGATGACCGAGCAGCAGACGGCGGCAGACGTCGACCGGCGCAACGGGGAGGCGGCCGCGGAGGCGGAGGCCGGCAACGGGGCCGAGCCGACCCCCGCGGCTGAATTGGACGGCGATGAGCCGCTGGAGGACGAGGAGCTGGCGCCCGACGAGGAGCCTCAGGACTGGGAGGAGCCCGAGGCCGAAGAGGAAGAGGCGATCGAGGAGGCGCCGGAGGACCCCGGCGCCGAGCGGCGCTTTTGGTTCGAGCATGCGACCGGCGCCGGTAAGACGGTCGCCGCCGTCGGCTTCATCGACGCCTCCCGCACCGGTGGCGTGCTGATCCTCACCCACCGCCGCAACCTGGTCGATCAGTTCATCGGCGAGATCTCTGACCGCGGCTACAAGGAGCGCCTGCGCCCACCGTTGCTGGACGGGCGCGACGACCCCGACGGGCCGGTCACGGTCGAGACCTACCAGTGGTTCGTCCGCAACCACAAGCGCGTCTCCGACGCCTACTCGATCGTGATCTGCGACGAGGCCCACACCGCGCTGGGCGAGAAGACCAGCGCCTGCATCCGCGCCTGGACCGGCCCCGTCTACATCGGCATGACCGCCACCGGAGCGCTGATTGCCCGCCACGTCGCCGATCTCTTCCCGACCCAGACCTCGCGCTTCGATCTCGCCCAGGCGGCGCGGCGCGGCGTGATCTCACCGCTGCGCTGCCTGCGCATCCCGCCGGGGCCAGGGGTGCGGACGATCGCCAAGGTGCCGCTGCGAAAAGGCGAGGTCGACCAGGACTTCGACCAGGAGGAGCTGGCCGCGCTGCTCGACCAGGAGCCATTCAACGTGGCGATCGCCGACCTTTACAAGTCGCGCTTCCGAAAAGTCCCCGGCGTCCTCTACACGGCTGGCGTGCAGCACGCGAAGAACGTCGCCAAGGCCTTCCAGGACGCGGGGATCGTGGCGCGGGCCGTATCCGGGGAAACGCCGAAGCGTGAGTTGGCTGAGATCCTCGCCGCCTTCGAGCGCGGTGAGGTCGACGTGCTCTGCAACGCGATGCTTCTGGCGGAGGGGTGGAACTCGCCGCGGGCGACGATCTGCATGCACCTGGCGCCGACCGCCTCGCGGCGGGTCTACCAGCAGCGGGTCGGCCGCGTGACGCGGCGGGCGCCGGGCAAGGAGGCGGGGCTGGTGATCGACTTCGTCCACCCGGCGACCACCCACGACGAGACGATCGTCACCCTGCACAGCCTGCTCGACCGCGACGTCTACCGTGGCGGGGCGATCGTGGTCGGGCCGGTGCGGCGAGGGCGCGGGCGCAAGGTGCGGGTGGAGCGGCGGATCGTCCCCGTATCTGACTCCGAGCAGAAGCGGATGGAGGTGCTGGAGCGGGAGATCTGGCGAATCGCGGTCGAGAACCTCGACTACCCCGAGCAGCACGCCTGGGCGGCGCTGGCCGGGGCGCGGGTCAACCCCCAGGGCTGGCGGCGGGCGCGGGCGATGCTTCAGAACGACCAGACCAAGGAGCTGCGCCGCCGCTTCCTGCTGACCTGCGTGCAGCGCAACCGCAACTCGCAGCTGCGGCTGAAAGCGCTGGGAGAGATCGCCGACCTGAGTGACGCCGACGCCTTCGACGACGCGATTGACATCGTCGGCACCTGGAGCCGCGACGATAAGCGGGCGGGGACGAAGACACTGCTGCAGGCGCTGCTCGACAAGCGGATCGGCCGCCGCGACCAGGCACAGGCGTGGGTCTGGCGGCTTGCCTCCTATACCCGCGAACTGCACGAGGAGTACGCGGTGCAGCGCTGGCCGGAGACGAAGCGACTGCTGGGGCTGCTGGTCAACTCCTCCGGGCGAGCGCACGGTCGCAACGCGCGGCGGCTGGTGCACGCGGCGCGCAAACAGGACCGACGCCTAGCCGTGGCGCTGCTTGCCGCCGCGGTCTCTCATACCCCAGAGGGCGAGGAGGTGCTGCGCGGGGCGCGGATGCGGATGGCCCGCAAACCGTCGGCAATCGCGCGGGAGCTGCTGCGGAACTTCCCGAAGGGCGGCAAGCGGCGACGAAAGCGCGCCAACAAGCGCCAGCGCGGCGCCGCCGACAACGGCGAGGTGGGGGCCGATGTCGAGAACCGCACCGCAGAGGAGAGCGGTGCGGTGGAGGATTCAGCAGCCGCCGGTGAGGTGGACCTCGCCGGCGCTGAGGGCTAGGCGCTTACCGCTGGGGGAGATGACGAGGAGGCTGCCCCGGTCATCGACGCCGTTGGCGACTCCTGAACCCTCGCTCCAGGCGACTTCACGGTCACGCAGGACGTCGCGTTTGCGCCAGGCATCGAGGATGTCCTCGTGCGCGGCATCGAGCCAGTATTCGAGCCGATCATCGAGGGAGCTGCGCGCCCCTTCAAGCGAAGCATCGCCGTCAAGCGAAGTGGCGGTCTCTCGCAGCTCGCTGGGAAAATCCCCAGGCTCGATCGCCAGGTTGAGTCCGACCCCGATCACCGCCCAGTCATCCTGTGGCCGGGTCTCGATTAATACCCCTGCGAGCTTGCGTCCGTCGAGGAGGACGTCGTTGGGCCACTTGAGGCCACACTCGACACCGGACCGCAGCGACTCGGCCGTCTCGCAGACGGCGATCGCAGCGGTGAGCGGGAGCAACGAGAGTGGCGATTCGCCGAGCGGGCGCAGGATCGCCGAGTAGAGCAGGGCCTTGCCGGGTGGCGCGGTCCAGGTGCGGCCCTGGCGCCCGCGCCCAGCGGTCTGCTCGGCAGCGGTGACGACGGTCCCGTGCGGTGCCCCGCCGGCGGCGAGCATGCGGGCCCGCATGTTGGTCGAGTCGGTCCGCCGATAATGGCGGTGCAGCGCGCCGAAGCTCATCGACTTGCGTCCTTAAGGATGGCGGCGATGAGGCCGTCGACGTCGTGGCGCTCGGCTTCTGCGTGGACCTTAAGGCCCGCATCGCGGGCGGCCGCACTGGTGACGGGGCCGATCGAGACGACACGGGCAGCGGCGGGGAAGCGGTCGCCGAGGGCCGCGGTCAGGTTGCGGACGGTCGAGGAGGAGGTAAAGGTGACGTAGTCGGCGTCCTGGGCCGCCTCGACGGCCTCGGCGTCGGGCTCCTCCTGCGCTGTCTCATAGAGAGCGACGACGTCGACCTCGGCGCCGCGGTCGCGCAGCTGCTCGGGGATGACGTCGCGGGCATCGGTGGCCCGAGCGACGAGCACGCGCCGGCCCTCGACCTCGACTCCGGACAGAGCCTCGACCAGCGCCTCGGCGACAAAGCGCTCCGGGACGATGTCGGCGAGGATGCCGCGTCGGGCGAGGGCGTGGGCGGTGCCGGGCCCTATCGCGGCGACGGTCGCCCCCTCCAGCGCCCGCGCGTCAAATCCAGCGGTATTGAGCGCATCGAACAGCAGGCGAGCGCCGTTGGGGCTGGTCAGGCAGATCAGCGAGTACTCGCTGATCTCTTCGGCTGCACGTCGCACCTCGGCCGAGTCGATGCAGGGCTCAATCCGGATCGCCGGCAGCTCGATCGCCTCGGCCCCGAGGTTGCGCAGGGAGGAGGCGAGGTCGCTGGCCTGGGCGCGAGCGCGGGTGACCACGACTCGACGACCGTGCAGCGGGCGCCGCTCCAGCCAGGCGAGGTCTTCGCGCCGCTTCACCACCGGCCCGACGACGATCAGCGCCGGTGCTGCGATGCCCTCCCGCTCCACCGCGGCGGCGATCGTCCCGAGGGTGGCAGTCACCGTCCGCTGTCCCTCCATGGTGCCGCGCTCGACCGCGGCTGCGGGCTCGCTCGGATCGCGCCCGGCACCGATCAGCGCCGCCGCGTTCTCAGCCAGCCGCTTGATGCCCATGTAGAAGACGAGGGTGCCGGGGAAGGCCGCCAGCGCCGGCCAGTCGAGCGCCGTTTCGTCCTTCTCGGGGTCCTCGTGGCCGGTGAGGAAGGCAACCGCGGAGGCATCGTCACGATGGGTCACCGGGATGCCGGCGTAGGCGGTCGCGGCGACCCCGGCTGTCACCCCGGGCACGACCTCGAACTCGATCCCGGCGGAGCGCAGCATCTCTCCCTCCTCACCACCGCGGCCGAAGACGAACGGGTCGCCGCCCTTGAGGCGGACGACGCTGCGCCCGGCCCGCGCCGCTTCGATCAGCCGTTCACCGATCTCCTCCTGTGGGACCGAGGGAGCTCCGGTCCGCTTGCCGACGTAGACGAGCTCGGCGTCATCGCGGGTGCCGTCCAGCGCTCCTGGGGGGATCAGCCGGTCATAGAAGATCACGTCGGCGGAGGCGATCAAGGCCAGCGATCGCGCCGTCATCAGCCCGGGGTCGCCGGGGCCGGCTCCGACCAGATAGACGATCCCAGCCCGCGCGCTCATGCGCTGGCAGCGCGGTCGAGGATGTCGCGGGCGCCTGCGGCCAGGAGGCGGCGGGCAAGCAGCTGGCCAAGCGCCGCCGGGTTGCCGGCTGCTCCGATGACGCGGTTGCGGATCCACTCGCTGCCATCGGGCAGGCCGATGAACGCTTCGACCGCAACTTCCCCGGCCTCGAACTGCGCCCGGACGCCGACCGGGGTCGTGCAGTCGGCGTGGAGGTGGGCGATCGTGGCGCGCTCCACGGCCAGCTCGACCAGCGATGGCGCGTGGCTCACCCGCGCCACGGCTTCGCGAGAAGCCTCGTCGTCGCCCCGCACCTGGAGTACCAGGGCGCCCTGACCGGCGGCTGGGGTCATCGCCTTGGTTGGAATCGAGAAGGTCGCTTCATCCGCTCGCCCTAGTCGCCGAAGTCCCGCAATGGCGAGCACGATCGCGTCGAGCTCGCCCTCGCTGAGGCGGCGCAGGCGGGTGTCGACGTTGCCGTGCAGCTCCTCTATTTGCAGGTCGGGCCGGGCGGCGAGAAGCTGGGCGCGGCGGCGCAGGCTGGCGGTGCCGACTCGGGCGCCCTCGGGCACGTCGCCGAGAGAGGAGCCGGCGCCGATCCAGGCGTCGGCCGGGTCCTCGCGGAAAGGCACCGCGGCGATTGCCAGCCCCTCCGGAATCTCGGCGGGCAGGTCCTTCGCCGAGTGGACGCCGATCTCGGCCGCCTCGTCTAGCAGCGCCCGCTCGACCCCGCGCACGAAGCGGGCCTTGTCGCCGGGCTCGCCGTCGGAGGAGACCTCGACCAGCTCGGCTCCTCCCAGCAGCTCGGCAACCCGGCCGGCCTGAGCCAGCGCCAGCGCGCTTGCCCTTGTGGCGATGCGGAGTCTCAAGTGGCCTTGCGGCGCAGCTCGGTGACACTGGCGCCCGCCTGGTCATCGGGCTCGGTCTCCGCGTCCAGCCCGAACAGCTCGCGCAGCGCGCTCACGTAGAGGTAGGCCTCATCGCTGCCCGCCGCGCGCTTCATCCGCAAGGTGGGCTCGTGCAGGAGGCGGGAGGCGATCGCCTTTGCCATCGTGGCGAGGCGTTCGCGGTCGGCCTCGCTGAGGCGCTCCCAGCGAGGCTCGTTCTCGGCGAGGACGCGGCGCACGATCTCCTCGCCGCGCTCGCGCATCGCGACGATCGTCGGAACCACCTCCAGCGAGGCGAGCCAGCGCTCGAAGCGGTCAAGCTCGACCTCGATGATCTGCTCGGCGCGCTTTGCCTCGGCCTCGCGCCCGCTCGCGTTGCGCTCGACGATCTGCTGGACGTCATCGATGTCGTGGAGGCTGACGCCGGCGATCTCGCGGCAGGCCGGCTCGATGTCGCGCGGCACGGCGATGTCGACCAGCAGCAGCGGGCGGCCCTCGCGGGTCGCCATCACTTGGGTGATGTCGTCGCGCTCGACGATGTGGTGTGGGGAGTTGGTCGCCGAGACGACGATGTCGGCAACCTCGAGCTGCTCGGGCAGCTCCTCAAAGCGCACGGCATTGCCGCCGAAGCGCTGTGCGAGGCCGATCGCCCGGTCATAGCGACGGTTGGCGACGAAGACGGTGGTGACACCGCGGGCGACCAGCGCCCGGGCGACCAGCTCCGCAGTCTCCCCGGCCCCGATCACCAGCACGCTGCGCTCGCCGAGGTCGCCGAGCGTGCGCTGCGCGAGCTCGACTGCGACCGAGGAGATCGAGAGGCCCTTCTCGCTGATCCCGGTCTCATCCCGCGCCCTCCCGCCGGCGGCGAGGGCGCCGCGGAAGAGGCGGTTGAGGATCGGCCCGGTTCCGCCCTCGACCAGGGCAAGCTCATAGGCCCGTTTGACCTGTCCTTGGACCTCGGCCTCTCCGAGGATCATCGAGTCGAGCCCCGAGGTGACGCGGAAGAGGTGGCGCGCCGCATCGCTTGAGCGCAGCGAGTATAGGTGGCCGAGAAGCTCGGTGGGCCGGATCTCGGCTTGGCGGGTGAGGACGCTGAGCGCGGTCGACTCCGCCTCGACAGGGTCGGAGACGACCAGGTAGAGCTCTGTACGGTTGCAGGTCGAGATCGCTGCCGCCTCGTGGATCCCGGCGGTGGCGGTCAGCTCGCGCAGCGCCCCGACGGCGCGACCCTCGGTCAACGAGAGCGCTCGCGAAGCTCAAGCGGCGCAGTCTTGTGGGAGACGCCGAGGGCGAGCAACTCAGACACCGCCGCCGACCTCCTCGCGCTCCTCGCTCCTTCGCTGCTCTGCGAAGCCCGCCAGCTCGCGTAGCTCCCGCTCGATCCGCTGGAGTTTCGTCGCCATGATCCCGACGTAGACAACGATCAGGACGAGGAAGACGATGTAGGCGGCGGCGACGTACCTGCCGGCTTCGCCGAGGGGGAGGGCGGGCACTTAGCTCACCTCCGGAGCCACCCGGGACTGGGCGCCCGGTGCCGGCGCGTCGAGCGCGCGTCGCAGCCGCTTCACCTGCCCCGAGGCGCTCTTCGCGGTCAGCTCGAACTTGACAAGCGTCATCCAGAGCAGCGCGATAGCGGCCAGGCAGACGAGGAAGGTGATCAGCATCGAGGTCGGCAACCCACCGTTCGCGGTGGCGAAGACGCGCGGGTGCACGAGGCTCGGCGTCAGCCGCACGGCGAGAAAGTTAAGCGGCACGAAGGCGCCGGCTGTGACGGCAAAGACGGAGGCGTAACGGGCCTGGCGCTCGGGATCCTCGATCGCGTATCGGAAAGGGTAGTAGGTCACGTAGAGCAGGAAGACGATCAGGAAGCTGGCCAGGGTCGGTTCTTCCCAGACCCACCAGTGCCCCCACGAGGCTTTCGCCCAGATCGAGCCGGTGATCAGCACCCCGACGGCGAAAATCACAGACATGTGAATCGAGACGTAGGAGTAGGCGTCCCAGCGGCGATCGCCGCTGCGCAGGTGGGCGATCGCGAAGAGGCCGCCGATGATGAAGCCGACCAGCGCCGTCATCGCCAGCGGCACGTGCAGGTAGAAGATCTTCTGGATGAAGCCCTGGTTTGCTTCAAGTGGCGCGTAGAAGAAGACCAGGCACAGCCCCGTGGCGAGGGTGACCACGGTGGCGATCGAGAGGGTTCTCAGTCCTTTGCCGTACATGCGTGCCTCGCGGTGGGGAGCGGCGAGCGCCCGCTCAGTCCTCCAGGAGGAAGTCGAACACCGCGTATCCGACTAGGAGGAAGATCAGATCGTATAACCCGAGGACCGCCAGCCAGGTGCCGAAGCGGTGATAGCCGGGACCGCCCACGGCCATCAGCGGCTCGGTTGCGCCGGTGGCGGCGATCATCAGCGGCACGACCAGCGGCAGCAACACCAGCGGCACCAACAGGTCGCGGGCGCGGGAGTTGACCGCCATCGAGGAGATCAGCGTGCCGGTCGCGGCGAGGCCGAGGTCGGCGAGGACGACGACCGCGGCGAGCGGCGCCAGGGCGGCGGGGGAGCCGAGGAAGAAGAGGGCGAATACGGGAACGGCGATCAGCTCGAGCACGAGCAGGTAGACGAGCAGCGCCGCGGCCTTGGCGGCGAAGAGGGCGGTGCGGTCGATCGGCGCGAGCCGGATTGCGTCGAAGCCGCCCTCCTCGCGCTCGCTGACGAAGAGCCGGTTGATGCCGAGCACCCCGGCGAAGAGCAGCGTCGCCCAGAGGACGCCGGCGGCGAGGCTGCCAGAGAGGGTGGTGCGGTCAAGCCCGAAGCGGAAGATGACGAAGGTGGTGACGGCGAACAGCGCCATCGCTGGCACGGACTGCAGGGTGCGCAGCTCCGAGCGAAGGTCCTTGGCTAGGATCGCCGCGAAGGCGGTGCGCGACGGCGTCATCGGGTCGCCCCCGCGCTGGCGAGGCGGGCCTCGTCGAGGTCGAGGTCAGCCGCGGCGCACTCGTGCACGGCGTGGCCCCCGTGGCCGAGCAGGAGCGCCCGGTCGGCGTCCGGCAGGGTCCGCTCGGGGTCGTGGGTGACGATCACCCGGGTGCGTCCTTCGCCCGGCCCGATCAGGGTGCGGGCCAGCTCGCGTCCCTCGGCGTCGAGGTTTGACTCGGGCTCATCGAGCAGCAGCAGCGCCGGCTCGTGCAGGACGCTGCGGCAGACGGCGAGCCGCTGGCGCATTCCGGCGGAGAGCTCCGCGACCCGCCCGTCGGCGCGCCGCTGCATCCCGACCGCGGCGAGCAGCTCTCCGATCCGCGCCTCGGCCGCCTCGCGCTCGATCCCGTGCAGCCTGGCGTGGAAGCGCAGGTTCTCCCGTCCGCTCAGGTCGCGGTAGAGCAGCGGCTCGTGCCCGAGATAGCCGACCCGCCCGCGCAGCTTCCAGGCCTCGCCAGGCAGTGCGCAGCCCAGCACCCGAATCTCACCGCCGCTTGGGCGCAAAAGCGTCGCGAGGATGCGAAGCAGGGTCGTCTTGCCGGAGCCGTTGGGGCCGAGTACGACCAGCGAGCGACCGCTCGCCAGCTCGAAGCCGACCCCGTCCAGGGCGGTCCGCTCACCGTAGTCGCGTCGCAACGCGGCAACCGCCAGGCCGACCTCCCCGCTCGCCGTTCTCGGGTCCATGTCGGGAGGATTGTGAACCGTCTAGGCCGCCGCATGGGCGTCGGCTGGGGGCGCGCGCGACTCGGTCTTCTCAGGCGCGACTCTCGCCGTGGCGCTCAGCGCCGCTTGCGAAGGGTGCGGGCGCCGACCCGCAGCAGTGGCCCGGTGCCCTCGCGCAGCGCCTGCGTACGCATTGAGCCCTTGCCGTAGAGAAGCTTCGCCGAGGCGCGGACCGCTTCGCCGAGAGTGCGGTCGTAGGGGTGCCACCAGAAGTCGCGAGTGAGCCCCGGCTCCCAGGCGTTCATCTTGATGTTCACGCACTCATAGAAGCCGAATTTGGAGTGCGAGCGGCCGACTCCGGAGTCCTTGACCCCACCCCAGGAGCACTGGCAGGCGCCGTGGCTGAAGGAGTGGTCGTTGACCCAGACCATCCCGGACTGAATTCGCCGCGCGATTCGCGCGCCCTTCTGGCGGTCCTTGGTCCAGACCGAGGCGCCGAGGCCGAACTCGGAGTCGTTGGCGAGGTCGATCGCCTCCTGCTCTGAGTCGACGAGGACGATCGGCAGCACCGGTCCGAAGATCTCCTCTTGCATGATCCGCATCTGATGGGTGACGCCGGTGAGCACGGTTGGGGCGACGAACTTGCCCGTCAATCCTGGGACCTCGGTTGGGCCGCCGCAGAGCTTGGTCGCGCCGGCGCCGAGAGCGTCCTCGATCAGCTCGACGACGATCTCGTACTGGCTCGCGGAGGTCATCGGGCCGATCTCCGTCTCCCACTCGGCGGGGTTGCCGAGGCGTAGCTCCCGGGCACCGCGGGCAACGCCGTCAACGAAGCGCTCGGCGACCTCGCGCGCCACGTAAACGCGCTCGATCCCCGAGCAGGTCTGCCCGGCATTGGCAAAGCCGCCCCAGAGAGCGCCGGAGATCGCGTTGTCCAGGTCGGCGTCGGCGCAGACGATCATCGGGTCCTTGCCGCCAAGCTCCAGCACCGAGCCCTTCAGCCGCTGGGCGCAGACCCCGCCGACCTTGCGGCCGACCTCGACCGAGCCGGTGAAGAAGACCTTGCCGACGCTGGAGCGGGCCAGCGCGTCGCCGACCGTGCCACCGCCGTGGAGGACCCGGACCAGGCCCTCGGGGAGGCCGCCCTTCTCGAAGACGCGGCGGATCGCCTCGCCCAGCAACGGGGTGAGGCTTGCCGGCTTGAGGACCACGCCGTTGCCGGCCATCAGCGCGATCGCGACCTCGCCGAAGGGGATCGACCAAGGGTAGTTCCAGGGCGCGATCACCCCTACCACCCCGATCGGCTCGTAGGTAAATCGGCCTTTCTTGCTCAGCGTGAAGGCCTGGGTCATCCGCACCTTCTCCTCGGCGAGGATCTTCGGACCGGCCTTTGCACACCAGTGCAAGGCGTCGACGGTGGGCAACAGCTCCATCGTGTAGGCCTCGGTGCGGGGCTTGCCCTGCTCGGCCACCAGCAGGTCGGCGATCTCGTCTATGTCGTCGAGGAGCGCGTCGGCGGTGCGGCGCATGTAGCAAGCGCGGTCGATGAGGCTCAGCTCGGCCCATGCCGGCTGGATGCGGGCCACGTCGTCGACTACCGATTGGACTTCATCGGGGGTGATCGTCGCTACGGAGCCGACCAGCTCTCCGGTGGCCGGGTTGAAGGACTCAAGGGTGGACTGGGTCGGTGGGCTCTGCGTTGCGGTGTCCATCGGGTCAGTCTAGGTGGTGGGTGGATTCCCTGTAGCCGGTGAGTGGGCAGATCCGGCGGTCATACTCAAGCCGTGGCGGAAGACCGGCTGTTCGACACTCCCGAGGTCGGCTCGCGCCCGCGGGAGGTGGCGGAGCCTGATGCTCCTTTGGCTGTGCGGATGCGGCCGCAGAGCCTCGAGGAGCTGGTGGGGCAGGGGCACATTCTTGGGAGTGGGTCGGCTTTCCGGACGGCGATCGAGAGCGGGCATCCGCACAGCGCGATCCTCTATGGGCCGCCGGGATCGGGGAAGACGACTTTGGCTCGGATCGCGGCGGCTGGGGCTGAGGGAGCCTTTGAGGAGGAGTCAGCTGTTAATGCCGGGCGGGCTGAGATCCGGGCCGTGATCGAGCGGGCCCGGGAGCGGCGGGTGGCTGCGGGGCGCCCGACCGTGCTCTTTTTGGATGAGATCCATCGGTTCAACAAGGCCCAGCAGGATGCGCTGCTGCCGGCTGTGGAGGAGGGACTGCTGACGCTGATCGGGGCCACTACCGAGAACCCCTACTTCGAGGTCAACTCGGCGCTGCTGTCTCGCTGCCAGGTGTATGAGCTGCGGCCGCTGGAGCCCGAGCAAGTGGAGGCGCTGCTGCGGCGGGCGCTGGGCGATCCCGAGCGCGGGCTCGCCGTCCCCCCGCCGGTCTCCGACGCGGCACTGGAGATGTTGGCGCGCCGCTCCGGTGGGGATGCTCGGGTGGCGCTTTCGGCGCTGGAGCGGGCAGTTGAGAGGACTCGGGGCGGGGCGATCGACGTGGCCGCGATCGAGGATGCTCTCCAGCGTAAGGCGCTTGACTATGACCGCGAGGGCGACCGCCATTACGACTTCATCTCGGCCTGGATCAAGGCGACCCGGGGCTCCGATGTCGATGCCTCGCTCTACTACTTGGCGGTGATGCTGGAGGGGGGAGAGGACCCTCGCTTCATCGCCCGACGTATGGTCATCCTCGCTTCCGAGGACATCGGCAACGCTGACCCGCAAGCGCTGGTGGTGGCCGATGCGGCAGCGCGCGCGGTCGATCGGGTGGGCCTGCCCGAGTGCGCGCTGAACCTGGCCCAGGCCGCCGTCTACCTGGCGCTTGCGCCGAAGTCGAATGCCTCCTATAAGGGCCTCGCCGCCGCCCGCGCCGAGGTTCGCGAGAACGGGGCAAAGACACCACCGGACTACCTCCGCGACGCCCACTACCCCGGCGCCGAGAAGCTCGGCCGCGGCAGCGGCTACCGCTACGCCCACGAGGAGCCCGGTGGGGTGAGCGACCAGCCGCTGCTCCCGAGGGGCCTTGAGAACCGCCGCTTCTACGCTCCCACGGACCGCGGTTTTGAGGCTGAGCTGGGCCGCCGGTTGGAGCAGTTGCGCGAGAGACTTCGCAAGCTTTGATCCCGGCGCAACTTCCCAAAGGCGCCGGTGTTTCAAGGTCGGCTTTCCAAGCTAGAGCCAGGGAGAGCCGACACACCGGCCGGAGGCCTGGACTGGGGGTCTCCGGCCGGACTCTTCACAGGGAGGGTGTCAGCGGCCGCGCCGGAAGGGGCGCGGCCGCCGTGTGCGCACCCCGCGAGCCGGGGCGTCTATGGTGAAGCGGTGAGCTCCGAGCAGCCCCTTCGCCTCGGCGGGATGGCCCTTCGCAACGGCCTGCTGATCCACGGCCCTACCCACTGGGCGGCCGCCGTCCGCGACCGCGACGGGAAGATCCGGGTCACCTCGGAGCCCAAGCCGAAGCTGGCGCCGAAGCTCGCCGCGCGGCTGCCGGGGGTGCGGGGGCCGCTGAAACTCGCCGAGGCGATGGCGGTGCTGCCGTTGGCGCGCCGCCGCCTGCCCGACGCGCGGCTGCCGTTTGAGAACTGGCGGGTTCTGGCCGCGGTCGGCGCGACGCTGGGGACCACTGCGCTGGTGCGCAAGCGGCTCGCCTCCTCGGCTCTGCGCGAGGGTGTTGTGCAGGCGATCGGCGCGCTGCCCGCCGTCATTGCGCTGATGGACCGCGACCTCGCCGCCTACCACGGCGTCGAGCACAAGGCGATCGCCGCCTATGAGCAGGGGGTCGAGGATCCGGCTGGCGTGCCCAAGGAGCACGACCGCTGCGGCTCCAACCTGATCGCGCCGATGATGCTGCTCTCGGCGGGTGGCACGGTGCTGCTGGAGCGCCTGGTCGAGAGCCCTGGGCCGCTTGCGCGCGCCGGGGTCGGGCTGGGCGGCGCCTCGCTCGCCGTCGAGATGTTCGCCTGGAGCGATCGCCACCACGACACCCCCGCCGCGCGCGCCTTCCATACCCCGGGACGGGAGATCCAACGCTTGCTGGCAACCAAGGAGCCGAGCGCCGAGCAGCTCGAGGTTGGGGTTGCGGCGCTGGCCGAGATCCTTCGCGTCGAGCAGGGTGGGGGCTCCGGCGATGAGCATCCCGTCGCCACGTAGACTGGCGCCCGTGTTCGGAAAGATCGACCACATAGGCGTCGCTGTCGAGGACATCGACGCCGGGATCGGGCTCTACCGGGACAGCTTCGAGATGGAGCTGGCGCACCGCGAGACCGTCGAGTCCCAAGGCGTCGAGGCGGTCCTGCTCGACGTCGGCGACGGGCACGTCGAGCTGTTGGCGCCGCTCGGCCCAGACACCGCGGTCGGCAAGTTCCTCGCCCGCAAGGGCCCGGGCCTTCACCACGTCGCCTACGCGGTCAAAGACATCGATGAGACCCTGGCGCGTATAGCTGCCGCCGGGATCGAGACGATCGACGCCGAGCCGCGCACCGGCATCCGCGACAGTCGCGTCGCCTTCCTGCACCCGCGCTTCACCGGTGGGGTGCTGACCGAGATAGTCGAACCAGCGGGAGGGCACTGATGGCAGACGCGCAGCGTGTCGAGATCGGCTTTGAGGGCGGCCAGGTGATCTCCGCTAGGCTCACCGACGCGGACTTAAAGGACCTCCGCAAGCAGCTTGAGAAGGGCGGCTGGCACGACGTCCATACCGAGGACGGTGTCCTCGCCCTCTACCTCGGCAAAGTCGCCTTCCTGCGCATCGAGTCCCCCGACCATCGGGTCGGCTTCAGCCGCAACGACTGATGCGGGCCCGCATCCTGCTCGGTGCCGGCGCCCTTGCGACGCTTGGCGCGGCGCTGTGGTGGCGCAAGAACCCCTCGGCCTGTCCCTATGGCTAGCGCTTCTGGGTCCAAGCCCCCCACCCGATCATCACCCGCGACCGCCTGCGCTCTGTCCTTCGCCCAGAGCCCGGAGAGCGGCTGTTGGAGATCGGTCCCGGCGTCGGCTATTACACGCTCGCGATGGCCGGGTGGGTCGGCGTTTCCGGAAGGGTCGAGATCTTCGACATCCAACAGGAGTTCCTCGACCACACCGTGCGCCGCGCCGCCGAGCGCGGCCTCCAGAACATCCTCCCCACTCGGGGCGACGCAACGGCCCTCCCCTACGAGGATGCCTCGGTAGATGCCGTCGTCCTGACGGCCGTCCTTGGCGAGGTCCCCGACACCGGTGCCGCCCTCACCGAGATTCGCCGCGTCCTGAGGCCCGCCGGCCGCCTCGTAGTAGGCGAGCTGTTCGGCGATCCGCACTTCATCAGCCTCGCCAGCCTCAAACGCCAATCTGCCGAAGCGGGCCTTACCTTCAAGGAGCGCTCCGGTAACTGGTTCGGCTACTTCGCTCGGCTGGGCTCCGCTTGAGACGAGGTTGCCAGCTACGCCCAGGATGGATGGACCTTACGATCCGCCGAGGGTGCTCCAGAGACGCTCCTCGGCTTCGGCGACGCGGTGAGCGGCAGTGTCGATGTCTCGCCAGAGGGTCGGGTCGGGGCCCTCGCGCTCGCTTGCGGCGTGGAAGGCGGTGGCGAGGTCGCTCCAGCGGGCGGCGGCTTCGGCGGCGAGAGGGGCCTCGGGGCGGTTGGCCTCTTCAAGGAAGCGGGAGTACATGAGGCGGAAGGCGCCGCCGCCGGTGCCGCGGCGCTCTATGACCTGGTAGCCGAAGCGGGCGCACCACTGCCAGTCCTCGGCGACCTCGGGCCATGAGCCGGCCTCGGCGGCTAGGCGCTTGACGGCGGGCAGGCCGGCGAACTCGCCAAAGGTCGGCTCGAGCATCTCCTTGGCGGCTTGCTCGATCGCCGCGGGGATGGCGGTCCGGAGCTGCTCGGGGTCGATTGCGTCAGAGACGGTGAACATGTGGCCCTGGAGTGGGTAGGCGGGATGGCTGCTGTGGCGGGCCCTGTCGAGGTTCTCAAGACGAGTGATCTGTAACTCCTCAAAGCCGGTGTCGGAGAGGTGGGCGACCTCGTCGTCGTAGCCGGCGAGGACCACCGCGTGGCCGGGGAAATGAGCAGAGTTGCCGTAGTGGTCGAGGTAGTAGAGGTCGGTGAGCAGGAGGACGGGACGGCCGGCGTCGACCTCGGCACGGGCCGACTCCCAGGCCTCGCCGTCATCCGCCTCGAAGGTACGCATCCGAAGCGCCGCGCCGGTGAGGTCGCGGAAGCCCTCCTCCAGGCGGGCGGCGCGGCCGTTAAACCAGCGGGTGGGGGAGGCCTCTTCGAGGGCGACGTAGTAAAAGCAGGCGCCGGCCCCCAGACCGAAGGCCATCTCCTCGCTGATCTGCACTCCGTGGAAGGCGAGCAGGTTGCGCAGGGCGGTCGAGCCGCAGTGCTGGCCGGGCGTGTGGGAGTAGCCGGGGACCGAGGGCATCCAGGGCGGATTATCCTGCGCCGCCGATGCGCGACCTCGACATATCGCTGCTGCGCGTGATGCGGACTCGCTGGCACACGCCTGCGATCGAGGGCGCCGCGAAGGCGCTCGGGAGGGCCGGCAACAACGGGGCGATCTGGCTTGGTCTCGGCATCGTGCTCGCCGTCCTTGACTCCTCCCATCGCGAATCGTGGCTGATCTGTGCGGCGCTGGGGCCGGTGGCGATCGGGCTCAACTATGCGGTGAAGCTGATCGTGAGGCGACCGCGTCCGGTGCTTGATGGGCTGCCGCCGCTCGGCGGCGCCCCCAGCTCGCTCAGCTTCCCCTCCGCCCACGCGACCTCCTCCTTCGCCGTTGCGACCGCGATGACCCGGGTCGAGCCCCTGGCCGCCCTCGCCCTCGCCCTCGCGGCGGCGCTCTCGCTCGGGCGCCCCTATCTCGGCATGCACTACCCCTCCGACGTCGTCGCCGGCGTCCTGCTCGGGGTCGCCCTTGGGTTGATCGTGCCGCTCTCGCTATGAAGGTCGGGATCGTCGGGCTGCCGAACGCTGGCAAGTCCACGCTCTTTAACGCCCTGACCAAGGGCGGGGCGCAGACCGGGGACTACCCGTTCACGACGATCGAGCCAAACGTCGCCATCGCGCCGGTGCTCGATGAGCGGTTGCAGCGGGTCGCAGAGACGGTGCATAGCTCCGAGCTGGTGCCGGCGACGATCTCCTTCCACGACATCGCCGGACTGGTCAAGGGCGCCTCGGAGGGGGAGGGGCTGGGCAACCGGTTCCTGGCCTCGATCCGCGAGACCGACGCGATCTGTCACGTCGTGCGCTGTCACGCAGACTCCGGTGTGCCCCATCCCGACGGCCGCGTCGACCCGATTGCCGACATCGAGACGATCGAGACCGAGCTGGTGCTGGCCGACTACGAGCAGGCTGCGCGTCGCCTGGAGCGGGTGAAGAAGCAGGCGCGCTCCGGTGAGGCGGAGGCGGTCGCAGAGCTCGGCTGGCTGGAGGCCGTGCACGAGGCGCTCGGCGCAGGGCGGCCGGCGCGCTCGGTTGGGGTCCCCGACGCCGCCCCCGCCTCGGCGCGACACCTCCAGGCGCTGACCTCCAAGCCGGTCCTCTACGTCGCCAACGTCGATGAGGGCGACGCCGAGGTGCCGGAGGCCCTCGCCGCCCACGCCGCCGCGGTGGGCGCCGGAGCGGTTGCGATCAGCGCCCGCATCGAGGCCGAGCTGGCTGAGCTCGACCCCGTCGAGGCCGAGGAGATGCGCGAGTCCTACGGGGTTGAGGGCTCAGGCCTGGCTCGCCTGGTCCGCTTCGCCTATGACCTGCTCGAGCTGATCACCTTTTTCACCGCCGGTGAGGACAACGAGGCGGTCGCCCGCCCCCTGCACCGCGGCGCCAGCGCCTGGGAGGCGGCCGGCACGATCCACACCGAGATCCAGGACGCCTTCGTAAAAGCCGAGGCGATCGGCTGGGAGGAGCTGGTCGAGTGCGGCGGCTACGCCCAGGCCCGCGACCGCGGCCTGCTTCGCATCGAGGGCCGCGACTACGTCGTGCGAGACGGCGACGTGATCACGATTAAGGTCTGACCCAAGATGGATGAAGGCGCTCGCTTTCCCGCCGTGCCGAGCAAGGCCGGTCTCTACGAGAGCTTCTACCTCAAGGCCTGCCGACCGGGGGGCGGGCAGGGGATCTGGATCCGCCACACAGTCCACAAGCGTCCCGGCAAAGAGCCCAGCGCCTCGATCTGGTTCGTCTTCTTTGACCGCGACGCAGAGCGGCCTCGCGCGACCAAGGTGACGGTGCGGGCGGCCGAGCTCTCGGCGCCCGCCGGGGCGTGGGTCCGCGTCGAGGGGGCAGAGATCGGCCCGGGGCAGGCGCAGGGCGAGGTCAAGACCGACGCGCTGAGGGCATCCTGGGACCTCACCTTCTCCGGTGAGACCAAGCCCTGCCGCTACCTGCCGGCCGACTGGCTCTATGAGTCCCCGCTTCCCCGCACCAAGTTCATTGCCCCCTACCCCAACGCCCGCTTCGACGGCTCTCTGGTCCTCGACGGCACCGCGATTGAGCTCGCCGCTTGGCCAGGGATGGTCGGCCACAACTGGGGCACCGAACACGCCGAGCGCTGGGTCTGGCTGGAGGGCACCGGATTTCAGGGCTCGCCTGACACCTACTTCGACGCGGGCGCCGCCCGCGTCGCGCTCGGGCGCTGGAGGACCCCCTGGATCCCCTCGGGGATGCTGGTCCTTGACGGCGAGGCCCACCGCCTCGGCGGCTTCGGCCAGATCCGCACCGCCTCGATCAGGGAGTCATCCATCGCCTGCGAGTTCACCCTCCCCGGCAAGGACATCATCGTCCGAGGCAAGGTCTCCGCCCCCCGCAAGGACTTCGTCGGCTGGGTCTACGCCGACCCCAAGGGTCCCGAGCACAACACGATCAACTGCTCGGTCGCAGACCTGGAGCTGAGGATCGAACGCCCCGCGCTCTCACCTCGCCGGCTCGGCCTGGTCGCTGGCGCCGCCTACGAGCTGGGCATGCGAGAGACCGACCACGGGGTGCCGATCCAGCCCTACGCTGATGGTTGAGAGGGGCGTCGAGAACCGACGCGCCTACCCAGAGATCTTCTGGAAGCTCATCCAGCTGGTGTAGGCGCCGAGCGCGGAGGCGAGTTGGTCGCCGCGGATCTTGGTTACCCCACCGGTGCCGTAGAGCCGCGCCCACACGATGCGCGGCGAGACGCCTCGCTGGGTCACGACGATCCGCTTCAGTCGACCGTTCAGATAGCTGCCGAGCCTGGCGCTGATCTGGGCTCCGGTGAACCTCAGCGTCCAGTTGTGCAGAGGGCAGTAGTAGTCGTAGGGGTCTGCTACGCCAACCAGGTAGGGGATCGCCGGGCCGAAGAAGACGTTCTGGACGCTCTCGGTGTGCCCGCCCGAGCAGGCCGAGTAGAAGGTCTCCGCGACTTTGCCCCGATACATCACAACCTGCCCCTGGGTGGAGTCGGCGGCCATGTCGGTGCGCGCGGTCTCGCTTCCGAGGCCCTTATAGACCTGGCTGGCGGTGCTGCTGTAGAGGTCGAAGCCCGCGCCGCCGACCCCGACGCTGAGCGCATAGGACCGCGACGCGACCGCCTGGGCGCGCAGCTCGGCCATCGGCCATGAGGGCGGTGACTCGTTGGGAATCACCCCCTTCACGTACTGGTTGACGCCCAGCGCGTCGATCACGTTGACTCCGCCGCCCCCGGTTGGCACGACCTCAAGCGCCCCGCCGTAGGCCCCCAGGCCGGCGACCTTGACGCCGCCGCCGGCCCCCGTCGCCCGCAGCTTGCGGCGGCATTCGGCCAGCCGCCGCCCGCCGGAGCTCTGCAGCCTCACGCCCGAGCCGACCGGGTTGGCCTCGTAGTCGCGGGTTGGGCTCAGCGCCCTCCCGCAGGCGCTCGTTGCGCCGCTGAAGCCGACGTCGCCGCTGGCTTCCTCGAGCAGCACCCGCACGATGGGGTCCGAGGGAAGCGTGCCGAGCGTGGTGCCCGTGTAGTAGTGGCCGAGGATGAAGCGGTAGCCCTTGCCGTGCTCGGCGTAGCCGTAGGCGCCGTACTGGCTCATCCCCACCCCGTGGCCGAAGCCGTGGCCGTGCACGACCCAGGCGACGGTGGCCTCGGCGCTGGGCGCGCCGGCAAGCCCGCTCACGGCGATCGTCAGTGAGAGGTAGAGCGGGAGGAGCTTCCGCGGACAGCAGGGCATCTCTTCTGAACAGATTCGGGGTGGACGGGATGCGGCCTGCTCTAGTCTGGGCGAGGCCAACGCGAGAGGAGACCCGGATGGCGACGCATACGGTGCAGGCGGCCGATCATAAGCTCCTGGCGGCCGGCGAGTGGGTGCAGAGCGGCGAGTGGGAAGAGGTCCGAAGCCCCTACGACGGGACCGTGGTGGGAAGGGTCGCCCAGGGCGATGCGGCGACGGTCGACCGCGCGGTCCTGGCGGCCCGGGCGGCCTTTGAGTCCGCAGACTTCCCCCAGCACGCCCGGGCCGAGACGCTTGACCGCGCCGCCGAGCTGGTCGGCGAGCGGATCGAGGACTTGGCGCTGACGATTGCCTCCGAGGCGGGCAAGCCGCTGAAGACCGCCCGCCTTGAGGCGGCGCGCTGCGTCGACACCCTCGTCTTCTCCGCGGTGGAGGCGCGCAAGCTGACCGGCGCCACCGTGCCGATGGAGGCCTCGGCGCCCGGCGTCGGCAAGCTCGGTGTGATGCTGCGCGTCCCCTACGGCGTCGTTGGCGCGATCAGCCCCTTCAACTTTCCGCTCAACCTTGTCGCTCACAAGCTCGGCCCGGCGATTGCCGCCGGCAACGCGGTGGTCCTCAAGCCGGCAGGGCAGACGCCGATCTCGGCGCTGAAGCTTGCCGAGGCCCTTCTCGAGGCCGGGTTGCCGGAGGGCTGGCTCAGCGTCGTCCCCGGGCCGGGCTCGGTGGTCGGCAACGCAATCGTCGAGCACGAGCTGACCCCGGCGCTCAGCTTCACCGGCTCCGCCCAGGTCGGCTGGGGCATTCGCAGCCGCGTCCCCCACAAGAAGGTGAACCTGGAGCTGGGCTCCAACGCGCCGTTGATCGTTCACTCCGACGGTGACTGGGAGCTGGCTGCCGACAAGACGAAGCTGCACGCCTTCTCCCACGCCGGGCAGAGCTGCATCTCGATCCAGCGGGTGCTCGTCCACGAGGATGTCGCCGAGCCCTTCACCGAGCGGCTGATCGCCAACACGCAGACGCTGCGGGTCGGCGATCCGCTTGACCCCGCGACCGACGTCGGCCCGCTGATCAGCCCCGGCGATCGCGATCGCGTCAAGGCTTGGGTCGATGAGGCGGTGGCAGGGGGGGCCAAGCTGCTCACCGGCGGCGAGCTGGTCGACAACGGTCGCTGTCTCGCCCCGACCCTGCTCGGCTCCCCATCGCGAGAGGCCAAGGTCTGGTGTGAGGAGATCTTCGGCCCGGTGGCGACGATCGATCGCTACTCGGACTTCGAGCAGGCGCTGGAGATGGCCAACGACTCCCGCTTCGGCCTGCAGGCCGGCGTCTACACCCGCGACCTCGGCCGCGGTCTGCAGGCGGCCCGGACGCTGGAGTTCGGCGGCGTCCTGATCAATGAGGTCCCCACCTTCCGCGCCGACCAGCAGCCCTACGGCGGGGTCAAGGACTCCGGCAACACCCGAGAGGGCCCCGCCTTCTCCGTGATCGAGCTGACCGAGGAGCGCTTCGTCACGCTGCAGGGCTAGGGCTGGCCTGGTCCGGCCCACGCTCGCCCGCGGCCCGCAGTTCGGATCCTCGTAGAGGCCGAGCACGTTTCCCGCCGGGTCGCGGAACCTCGCGGTCACCTCGGGCGCGTCGGCGCCGACCGGCTGGACGATCTCGCCGCCGCCCGCGACGATCGCCTCGATGGCCCTTTCGATGTCGGAGACCATCACGTAGATCAGAAGCCCCGGGTCGCCCTGTGGTTGGCGCCCGCTCACCCAGGACCCGCTCACCTCGCCGGTGGTGTCGTCGAAGGCGATCTCGCCGTCGTTCCGCCGCCGGATCCGCCAACCGAACACGGGACTCATAGAAATCCGCGGATCCGCGGATGTCGGTGGCAGGGATCTGCAGGTAGCACAGCTTTCCGCTTACAAGCGTCGGGCCGTCGGCCATCGGCTACCCGTTCGGGCGGGCCATCCGGCGGTGATCCAGCGCCTCCTCCAGCACCCCCGGCTCGACGCCCTTCTCCAGCGCCACCTCGCGCAGCGAGCGCCCCGACTCCGCCGCTGTCTTGACGATATCGGCGGCGCGGTCATAGCCGATGTGGGGGTTGAGCGCCGTCGCCGTCGCCAGGGTCGCCTCGGCATTGCGCTCGGTCATCTCCTCGTTGGCCTCGATCCCCTCGACGCACTTCTCGCCGAGCAGGCGCGAGGCCGAGGCGAGCAGCTTGATCGAGTCGAGCAGGTTGCGGGCGATCAGCGGCACCCTCACGTTCAGCTCGAACTGGCCCTGGCTGCCGGCCACAGTGATCGTGGTGTCGTTGCCGATCACCTGAGCGGCTACTTGGATCACCACCTCGCAGATCACCGGATTTACCTTGCCGGGCATGATCGAGGAGCCCTTCTGCAGCTCCGGCAGGCGCAGCTCGGCGAGGCCCGCCCGCGGTCCGGAGCCCATCAGCGCCAGGTCGTTGGCGACCTTGTTGAGCGAGACGGCGTAGACCTTGAGCGCGCCCGAGAGCTCGACCAGCGCGTCGCGGTTGGCCTGCGCCTCGAAGCGGTCCAAAGGCTCGGAGATCGACAGGCCGGTCTCTGCGGCCAGCTTCTCACGCACCTTGGCGGCGAACTGCGGGTGGGTGTTGAGCCCGGTCCCGGTCGCGGTACCTCCGAGCGGGATCTGGCCGACCCGGCGCAGCGTCGCCTCGATCCGCTGAATGCCGAGCCGCACCTGCGCTGCGTAGCCGCCGAACTCCTGGCCGAGGGTTACCGGCACCGCGTCCATCAAGTGGGTGCGGCCCGCCTTGACCACGTCGGCGAACTGCTTCGCCTTGCCCTCCAGCGCCGCCTCGAGGCCGCCCATCGCTGGCAGCAGGTCGTGCGTGACCTCGCCCAGGGCCGCCAGGTGCACGGCGGATGGGAAGACATCGTTGGAAGACTGGCCCATGTTGACGTGGTCGTTGGGGTGGGCCCCGCCGCCGGCCAGCTTGGCGATCACCTCGTTGGCGTTCATGTTCGAGGAGGTGCCGGAGCCGGTCTGAAAGACATCGATCGGGAACTGGTCGTCGTGCTCGCCCTCGGCGACCGCGACCCCCGCCGCCGCGATCCGGTCGGCCAGCTCGGGGTCGAGAACTCCCAGCTCGGCGTTGGCCTCCGCCGCCGCGGCCTTGAGGCGCCCGAGCCAGCGAACCACCGGCACCGGCACCCGCTCGCCCGAGACCGGGAAGTTGTCAACCGCCTTGGTCGTCTCGTCGCCCCAGAGTTGCTCGCTCAATTCATTCCTCCATCGAAGTCGTCGTGGCTCAGCGTATTCAGCCACGGGTATAGCCGGCGTCTCAGCCCTGCTGAGCGTGCCGCATCGGCCGGCCCATCCTAGGTCGCCCGGATAGGGTTCGGGCCGATGCCGACGGTCCGCGACGCCAGCTTCGACCTGTTCCGCGCGCTTGGGATGACGACGATGTTCGGCAACCCGGGCTCAACCGAGCTCCCGATGCTCGCCGATTTCCCGGGTGACCTCCGCTATGTGCTCGGTCTGCAGGAGGCGGTCGTGGTGGGGATGGCAGACGGCTTCGCGCAGGCCTCCGGTCACACCACCCTGGTCAACCTCCACACCGCCCCCGGTCTTGGCAACGCGATGGGGGCGATCTTCAACGCGCAGGCCAACCACTCGCCGCTGCTGATCACCGCCGGCCAGCAGGCCCGGGCGCAGATCACCCTGCAGGCGAATCTGACCAACCGCGACGCGGCCCGAATGCCCCACCCGCTGGTCAAGTGGGCCTATGAGCCGCCTCGCGCGCAGGACGTCCCGCTCGCCCTGGCACACGGCGCCCACCTGGCCTCGCTGCCGCCGAGGGGCCCCGTCTTCGTCTCGCTGCCGATGGACGACTGGTACGCAGAGGTCGAGGCGGCCGCCGCCCGCGAGGCGATTGGGCGGACGGTGAGCGGGCGTGCCAGCGCCGACCCCGAGGCGGTGCGAGCGCTCGCCGAGCGGCTGGACGCGGCGCGCAGCCCAGTCTTTGTCGCCGGCCCCGACATCGACGCCAGCGGGGCGTGGGACGTCGCAATCGAGCTCGCCGAGCGCCAGCGCCTGCCGGTCTGGGCCTCCCCGGCCACAGGCGGCGGGCGGATCGGCTTCCCCGAGAACCACCCTGACTTCCGGGCGTGCTGCCGCCGGCGATCGGCCCCCTCGCGCAGACCCTGGACGGCCACGACCTGGTCCTCGTCGCCGGCTCCTCGGTCTTCCCCTACTACCCCCACATCCCCGGCCGCTTCCTGCCCGAGGGGGCCGAGGCTGGTCGCGATCACCAGCGACCCCGACGAGGCCGCCCGCGCCCCGATGGGCGACGCGCTCCTCGCCGACGTGGCGCTGACCCTGCGAGCGCTCCCGAGAGCAGCTCGCGAGTCGCCGACAGCGCGAGCCGCCGAGCCGGCGCGGGCCCGCAGGCGCCCAGCGGCCGACCCGCTCCCGCCTGCGACGTGCACGCGACCCTCGCCGAGCTCCTCCCCTAGGACGGCATCGTCGTGCTCGAGTCCCCCTCGAGCACCACGCGCTGCGCAGCCAGCTGCGTCTGTCGCCCCGGGTCCTACTACTTCAGCGCCGGCGGGGGCCGGCTTCGGACTGGCGGCGTCGCTCGGCGTCCAGCTCGCCCACCCGAGCGCCAGGTCGTCTGCGTGCTCGGCGAGGGCTCCGCGCAGTACGCGATCACGGCCTTCTGGACCGCTGTCGCCTACGCCATCCCGGTCAAGTTCCTCGTCCTGCGAAACGACGAGTACG
>CAWDNP010000004.1:0-37039 GCA_963803755.1 uncultured Solirubrobacterales bacterium | reverse complement strand
CGATTTTCTGGTTGGCGATGAGGATGTAGGGGTCCTCCAGCACCGCCTCCATGCGGTCCTGGTCGGTGACCATGTACGGGGAGATGTAGCCCTTGTCGAACTGCATCCCCTCAGTGAACTCCAGCTCCATGCCGAAGGTCTGACCCTCCTCGACGTTGACGACGCCGTCTTTGCCGACTTTCTCGATCGCGTCGGCGATCACGTTGCCGATCTCATCGTCGGCGGCGGAGATGGCGGCGACGCGGGCGATCTGGTCCTTGCCTGCGACCTCCTTGGACTGCTTCTCACGTAGGTTCTCAACGACCTCGTCGACCGCCTTCTCGATGCCGCGACGCAGGGCCAGCGGGTTGGCGCCGGCGGCGACGTTCTTGAGGCCCTGGCGGACGATGATCTGGGCCAGCAGGGTCGCCGTCGTGGTGCCGTCGCCGGCCACGTCATTGGTCGCAGTGGCGACCTCGCGGACCAGCTGGGCACCCTGGTTCTCGAACACGTCCTCGACCTCTACCTCGCGGGCGATCGTGACGCCGTCGTTGGTGATCGTGGGCGCGCCGAACTTCTTGTCGAGCACGACGTAACGCCCCTTCGGGCCGAGGGTGACCTTGACGGCGTTTGCGACTGCGTCGACGCCGGCCTGCAGGGCCCCCCTTGCCTCCTCGCTGTACTTCAGCTCCTTGTGAGCCATCTGGATTCAGTCCTCCTTGGTTCTTCTAAGTCCTGTTGACGGGTTAACCGAGCTTGGCGAGTACGTCCGACTCGCGCAGAACGAGCAGCTCCTCGTCCTCGACGGTGACCTCGGTACCGCCGTATTTGGAGTAGAGGACCTCGTCTCCCTCCGCGACGTCGAGGGGGCGGCGAGTGCCGTCCTCGTTGATCGCGCCGTCGCCGACGGCGATGACCTTGCCCTTCTGCGGCTTCTCTTTGGCCGTGTCGGGGAGGACGATGCCGCTCGCGGTCGTCTCCTCCTCATCGATCGGCTTTACGACCAGCCGGTCCCCGAGGGGCTTCAGCTTCATCCGATGTACCTCCGTTATAGGTCAGAAAGTTCGAACTGGTTTTGGCACTCGCTAAGTGAGAGTGCCAATAGGTCGAAAGATAGCGATTCTCAGCCGCCCGCCATCAACTCGCAGCCCAACAGCCGGGAGATCCCCTCGCCACCACGCGCCATTATCCAGTCGTGATTCCACTCGAAGGCCGGGCGGGGGAGGAGGCGCGTCGGTGGATTCGTGGTCGTGATGGTCGTCGCGTTTGTGACTGTTGGAGGGGAGCGCGGCGACCTGACGCGGCAGAGAGCGGCCCCCGCCGGCCAGCTCGCCCTGCGCGCCGCCTGCGTGTGGGTGCAGGCGGTGGGCCGCGTCGCTCGTTTCTCGACATCGAGCAGGTGAGGGGGGAGGCGAATACGCGCCGCGAGAGGGAGCGAGCCCCACCCCCCCTCCTTGCCCTCCGTCCGCTGTTATTTCTCCTCCTCCCCCCGCCACTACGGCGGCCGCCCCTCTTGGTCGTGGATCGCCTCCCAAACCGGCTCGCGTGGAGAGTCGAGCAGCCAGGTGGTGAGGAAAGAGTAGGAGGCCATCAGTTGTGGCGCGGGGTCTCCCCGTTGCCGAAGTGGGCGCCCGGTGGCTCGACGATTTGGGAAAAGCGGATCACCGTGACCTTGTCCTCGTCGGAGATCGGGCGGCCGTAGATCTGCTCGAGGAAGTTGGAGGTCTCCTCCAGGCGACGGAACTCGGGATTGTCATGCTCGATGTCGCGCGGCGAAAGATCCGCGACCCGCTTCACCTCGACGTCGTCTATCACCGCCGTGAAGATCTTCTCCCGCGGGCTGTGGCGGAAGCCGACCGTGACCCAGACCACCTGGCCACGCTCGTACTTGTTGCTCTTATCCCCCAGCCGGATCGTCGCTGTCTTTCGACCCCGCTTCAGCTGGTCGATGAAGACCGCTGAGTAGAAATTGAGTACGTAGATACCGCCCCGCATGGCGGAGCGAGAGTATCCGAACCGCGTCAGGGGCCGTTGGAATCGGCTCAGTAGATGTAGTTGCGAAGCTTGGGGGGGTCGAGCACGGTGACCCGGCCGCGGCCGGAGCGGACGACGCCGGCGCGCTCGAGGTCGGCGAGGAAGCGGCTGACGCTCTCCCGCGAGGTTCCCGCGAGCTGCGCCAGGTCGGCCTGGTTCATGCGAATCGTCACCTCGCCGCGATCGCCGTCGCGCGGCGCCTCCTCGGCAACGAGCTGGGAGAGGACACCGGCGACCCGGCTGGGGACGGTCTGGAAAGACTGGCGCGAGATCCGTTCGTTGGCGGCGCGCAGACGCCGCACCAGCGCCGCGACCAGCTTTACGGTGATCTCGGGGTGGCGGGCCAACAGCGCCCTCACGTCGCCGGCCGGCAGCGCCAGCAGCTCGCCGTCGGTGAGCGCCTCGACGCTGGCCGAGCGCACCTCACCGTCGAGCATCGCCAGCTCGCCGAAGACCTCGCCGGGGCCGAGGGTGGCGAGAGTGATGGCGCGCCCGTCGGAGTGCTCGCGGGTGACGCGGAAGCTGCCGTCGCGGACTATGTAGCAGGCGTCGGAGTGATCGCCCTCGTGAAAGACGCGGGTGCTCGCCGGGAACGAGCGTGGCACTGCGACCCGCGAGAAGCGCTCCAGCTCCCCCTCCTCAAGGTCGGCGAAAAGCGGCACGCTCCGCAGCAGCTCGACCACGCTCTCCTCGACCTCCCCCATCGGGTCGATTATCCCAGCGGCGCCGGGGGCCGCGTCAGGCCGAGGCGATCAGCTTGCGGGGGCCACGGCTGAAGCCGGCGTCGAGCAGTGCCTCCTCGTGCCCGGAGCCGATCACCGGCTCACCGTCGAGCTTCTCGATGCCGAGCTTGGATAGGTGGCCGGCGGAGACGGCGTCGGCGAGGGCACGCATCGCCGCCGCCAGCTCCGCCTCGTCGAGCTGGGCGAGGCGGAGGATGCCGCGGCCACCGCGCTCGACGAAGACGATCGGCTCGCCGTCACGGAGTAGCAGGTGGGCGCCGGGGGCGCGGGCCGGTCGGCGGCCTCCCTCCAGCTTCGGCCAAGGGAGGGAGGCGCCGTAGGGGTTGGCGGGGTCGGTGGCGGCAAGCAGCAGGTGCTCTCCTGTGGGAGCGGGAAGCGAGCGCAGCCGCTCGACCGCGCCGGGCAGCGCGAACTGGGCGCCCCCGAGACCCTCGACGAAGTAGCCGCGGCGGGCGGTTCCGAGCAGCTCGAGGTTGCCCAGCTCGGCGTAGAGGGTCGAGAAGCCGCCCGGCACTCCCCCGGCGAGGACGGTCTCGCGGGTGACGATCCCGTAGCGCTCCAGCATCAGCTCCGCCTGGGCGCGGAGGCGTGGCCCGATCGGGGGGGCGCCCGCGAAGAGCGGCGCGGTCAGCGACCAGCGCCCCTGGACCGCCGCCCCGGCGCTGGAGCGGCGGCGGGCGAAGCGGCGGCCCTGGCGCTCCTGCGGCGAGACGGCACGAAGGCGCGGGGCGCGCAGCGGCGAGAAGGCGTCGTTGGTCACCTCGCCCGACCAGGCGAGGTCCCAGAGGGCGGTGTGCAGCTCCTCGGCTCCGAAGTCGAGGTCGGCGAGCAGGTCGAGCCAGAAGTCAGGCCCGGCGGCAAGGCGCTCGCGGATCGCGTCGTGGACATCGCCCTCGGCACGCTCCAGCTTCGCGTTGGCTGGCGGCGGGCCGGCGAGGCGGACGTCCTCGCGGAAGTAAAGAGCGACACGGCCGTCGCCGCGCCCGAGCGGACCGGCGCCGATCCAGACCACCTCTCCGCTGGTGCAGAGCTCATCGAGCCAAGCGGGCGAGTAGGCACCGAGCCGGCGCGCCAGCACGTCCCCCTCCCAAACCTTGGGGGTCA
Organism: uncultured Solirubrobacterales bacterium; assembly: GCA_963803755.1. Lineage (GTDB taxonomy): Bacteria > Actinomycetota > Thermoleophilia > Solirubrobacterales > 70-9 > CAVUPF01. Next base: position 33,179 of record CAWDNP010000004.1, on the reverse strand, counting down.
GCGTGACGCCCTGAAGGGCGACGAGTGCCTCGCGCAGGCGGTCGGGGCCGGCGCCGGCGGCACGGTGGGCGTCGACGTTCTGCCAACTCGGCAGGAAGCGGGCGAGCTGGCTGCGATCGGCCGCCTCGACCTCTCGTCGCAGGCGGGCGAGGCTGGCGCGGCGCACCCGGCGCAGAGCTTCGGCGTCGCACCACTCGCGCTCGGTCCCTCCCGGCAGCAGCTCACCGCGGACCAGCGCCCCTTCTCGCTCCAGCTCGCGCAGAGCCGGCGTCGGATCAACCCCGTAGCGGGCGGCGAGATGGGCGGTCGGGAAGGGGCCGGGGTGCGGGCGAAGCGGCGGACCAAGGCTCGCATCGCGTCGGGGTGGTCTTCGAGGAAGACCTCGGGCAGGCCGGCCGGTGGCGGCACACCGAGCGCGTCGCGGTAAAGGCCAGCGTCCTCGGCGGCGATGTAGCGCTCCTCGCCGCCGATCCGTACCGGCGCGGCGCGGCGCTCCGCCATCAGCTTCTCCAGCATCGAGGTGGCCGAGTAGCCCTCGGCGACCCGCTCGGCGCACTCCTCGGCGCTGAGGTCGCCGAGGTTGCGCAGCACCTGCTGGAGAGCGTCGCGGTCGCCGGCGCGGCCGCCCTCGGTGCGGTGCTGGAGCTGGGCCTCGACCTCCTCCAGTGCATCGGGGTCGATCAGCTCGCGCAGCTCCTCCTGGCCGAGCAGCTCGCGCAGCAGGTCGCGATCCAGCGCCAGCGCGGCGGCGCGTCGCTCTGCGTTGGGCGTGTCCCCCTCATACATGTAGGTGGCGACGTAGTCGAAGAGCAGCGAAGAGGCAAAGGGCGAGGCGGTCGGGGTCTCAACCTCGACCAGACTGAGCTGGCGCGAGTGCAGCTTGCGCAGCAGCTCGCCGAGCGAGGGCAGGTCGAGCACGTCGCGCAGGCACTCGCGGTAGGTCTCAAGGATCACCGGGAAGCGGGGAAGTCGCGCGCAACCTCGAGCAGGCTCTGCGCCTTTAAGCGCTGCTGCCAGAGCGGCGTGCGCTTGCCCGGATAGGCGCGCGGGATGAGCAGCGAGCGGGAGGCGTTCTCGCGGAAGCGGGCGCCGAACAGGGCCGAGCCCGACAGCTCGCGCACCACCAGGTCCTCCAGCTCGTCGGGCTCGATCATGACCAGGTCGGCCGGCGGCGGCTCATCGGCGTCGGGGAGGTGGATGACGATGCCGTCGTCAGACCAGATCGCGTCGGCCTCGAGGCCGCGCTCGGCGCGGATCTTCCCGGCCAGCGCGAGGCCCCAGGCGGCATGGACGCGGCCCCCGTAGGGAGAAAGGACGCAGAGGCGCCAGTCGCCGATCTCGTCGCGAAAGCGCTCGACCACGATCGTCTCATCGGAGGGGACGACCCGGGTCGCCGCCTGCTGCTCGCGCAGGTAGGCGACCAGGTTCTCGGCGGCACGGCGATCGAGGTCGTACTCGGCGGCCAGCTCGGCCGGGTCACGGGAGACGGCCTCGCGGGCGAAGGCGCCGATCGCGCGGCCCAGCTCGGCGGGGCGCCCGATCCCGTCGCCCTTCCAGAAGGGAACCGCGCCGGGGGCGCCGGGGGCGGGAGTGACGATTACCCGGTCGCGGGTGATCTCCTCGATCCGCCAGGTTGTCGCGCCGAGCAGGAAGGTCTGGCCAGGACGCGCCTCATAGACCATCTCCTCGTCCAGCTCGCCGACCCGGCGACCGTCGGGAAGGTGGACGCCGTAGAGGCCGCGGTCGGGGATCGTGCCCGCGTTGGTGACCACCAGCTGGCGGGCGCCTTTGCGACCGTGCATGCGGCCGGTGGTGCGATCCCAGACGATGCGCGGTCGCAGCTCGGCGAAGCGGTCGGAGGGGTAGCGCCCGTCGAGCATGTCGAGGACGTTCTCCAGCTGCTCGCGGGAAAGGTCACCGAAGGGCTCGGTGGCGGTGACGAGGCGCTCGACCTCATCGACGTCCCACTCGTCGAGGGCCGCCATCGAGACCAGGTGCTGGGCGAGCACGTCGAGCGGGTTCTGCGGGATCACCGTCTCCTCGATCCGCCCCTCGCGCATCCCGCGGGCGACCACCGCGCACTCGAGCAGGTCGGCGCGGAACTTGGGGAAGATGCGGCCCTTGGAGACCTCGCCGAGGCCGTGGCCGGCGCGGCCGATCCGCTGCAGGCCGCGGGTCACCGACTTCGGCGACTCGACCTGGACGACGAGGTCGACCGCGCCCATGTCGATCCCCAGCTCCAGGGAGGACGTCGCGACCAGGCACGGGAGCTGGCCCGACTTGAGGAGCTCCTCGACCAGGGTGCGCTCCTCGTGGGAGAGGGAGCCGTGGTGGGCGCGAGCTATCTCGGGCGGGGGATCGCCCTGATCGGAGTCGCCTGCATGCTCTGTGGCTGGAAGCTCCTGCGGGGCTTCCCCAGCTGCCAGCTCGTTCAAGCGTTTTGCCAAGCGCTCGGCGCCTCGGCGGTTGTTGACGAAGACGATGGTCGAGGTGTGTTCGCGGACCAGCTTCAGCAGCTCGGGGTAGATGGCGGGCCAGATCGAGCGCTGGTGGACCAGGGGCTCGCCCTCGGGGGGCGTGCCGTCAGAGCTGGGGAAGGATGGGGCGCCCGGGTCGGCCATGTCGTCGACCGGGACGACGATCTTTAGGTCGAGCTGCTTGGTGCGGCCGGCGTCGACGATCTTGCACTCGCGCTTGGGGCCGACGAGGAACTTGGCGATTCGCTCCAGAGGGCGCTGGGTGGCGGAGAGGCCGATGCGTTGGAGCTCATCGGCGCTGGCCAGGTGCTCGAGGCGCTCCAGGGTGAGGGCGAGGTGGGAGCCTCGCTTGGACTGGGCGACGGCGTGGATCTCATCGACGATCACCGCCTCGGCGCTGGTGAGGATCTCCCGGACCCCTGAGGAGAGCATCAGGTAGAGGGACTCGGGGGTGGTGATGAGGATGTCCGGCGGGGTTTTGCGCATCGCGCGGCGCTCGGACTGGGTGGTGTCGCCGGTCCTCAGGCCGACCGAGATGTCGGCGCCGATCCCGCGCAGCGGCGCGCGGAGGTTGCGCTCGATGTCGTAGGAGAGGGCCTTGAGCGGGGAGATGTAGACCAGCCGCACGCCCGGCGCCGTGTCCTCGCGCCGCGAGAGCCGGTCGATGCCCCAGAGGAAGGCGGCGAGGGTCTTGCCGGATCCGGTCGGGGCGCAGATCAACGCGTTGGCGCCGCCGGAGATCGCCTCCCAGCCGCCCGCCTGCGCCGGGGTCGGCCCCTCGAAGGAGTCCTCGAACCAGCGCCTGACCGGCGCGCTGAACGGCGCCAGCGGGTCGGGCTTCGCGGTCGGTTCGGGTCGGTGCTCAACCCACCGATCTTACGCACCGATTCCGGGCGTCGATCAGCCCGCGGTGCCGCCAGCGAACCTGACGTAGGCCCTCCAGGCGGGCTTCGGGGTGAAGCCTGGGCCGAACAGACCCGATCCGTCGCAGAAGTTGCATGATTCGGCCTGGTCATCGACCGAGAACCAGTAGACCTGCTGAATCCGCCACTTACGCTGGTTGTGCCTGAGCAGCGTGAAGGCGCCCTTCAGCTGCGCCGCCTGGCCGGCGAGCCCTTTGGCGAAGGCATCGCTATGGCTGGGGGGTTCGGAGCTCCAACCGAGCTCGGTGATCCAAAGGCCCTTGTCGGCGTCGTGGTTCTGCTTGAGGACCTTCCTGACTTCTTCGATCTCGGAGGCCAGACTGGTAGTGGCCCGCGTAGGGGTGGAGCGCGACGCCGTTGAACTTCGACTTGATGCCCGGCGTCGTCTTGTACATCTGGGTGAGGAAATCGGTCGCAAAGTAGTTGGCTGGCGACTTGCCCTTGCGATTCCGTGGGATCGGCGAACATCCCGCCGAGCAGGACCTTCGCCCCGGGATCTGCGGCTTTGATCGCCGCGTAGGAGACCTTGACCAGCTTGCCGTATTCGGCCGGGTTGGGCCTGGCGACGAAGTACTTGAAGTTCTCCTCGTTCCAGACCTGCCAGGTACGGATCGGGCGCTTCGGCACCGTGGGATTTTCGGCCCAGAAGGTGCCGTTGGGCCCGTAGCGGGCGACCGCCTGCGCGAGGAAGGAGGCCCAGGCGGACCGCTGCGCGCCGGTCTTGACCGGCAGGTTCCTGGGCACGCTGACACCGTCTCCGACCACGCGCCGCCGGCACCGCCCATGTCGGGGCGCCGGTGATGAACGGCAGCACTTCGATCCCGGCCTCGCGGCGCCTGCCACCTAAGCGTCGTCGGCCGACCAGTTTAGAGCGCCACCTTCGGTCGGCTGAACCGCGCCCCACACGATCGGGATTCGGACGCTGTCGACCCCGCCGCGTCTCAGCCGCTGGAACTGTTCGGCCGTGGGGATCGCCTGGGGGACGACGCCCCAGAATTGCTCGGGAGCGCCTCCGCGACCGCGGCCGTCGCGCCGAAGAGCACCATGGCGACCGCGAACGTTGCCGTCAAGGCACGCGCCCTTCCAGTCATGCACATCCGATCTCTCGGCACCAGTTAGCTCGCCTTCGGCGAGATGGGTGAGCCCGGGGTGTGGCGCTGGCGCCGCTGTCTGATCATCACCGCGCCGATCGAGATCGCCGCGAGAGCCGCGATCGCGATCAGGATCGGAACGACCGGGGAGGAGCCACCGTTTGCGGCCTGTGTGGATCCGGTCGGCTGGCCGGTCTGCTGCACACCGTTGCCGCGAGCCGTTGTGTGGGCTACCCTGCCCGTTGCCGCTTGCCGCCCGTCGAAGATGGACCGCCCCCCGAAGATGCCTTTCTGGAAGCACCCGAGGTCTTCCGCCGGCCTGACCCGGTGCGGAGCTGGAGACCTGGGCCGACGGCCCCGTCTTCCCGGTGGCCGAAGGAGGGCTTTCTGATTCGTACTGGATGTGGCTTGAATCGGCCCTAGCAAGCACCGGAAAGCAAGCGAATGCCAACAGAGCAAACACTGACAGAAGCCAGAAGTCGGCCCGAGTTCCGGGCCCGGAGGAGGCGCATCCCGTGCATCCCGATCAAGATTAGACCAAACAGCGGCGTTGATCGCTCCGATAGCTTTGATCGTTGGGCTGGCGCTGGCCGGAGGCGGCTTCGAAGTGAGCGGTCGCCACATCGCCGGTCTCGCGGTCTGGCTGGTCGTCGTCGGCCTGCTGGTGTTTGGGGCTGCCTCGAGGGCGACCGTGAAACGGCCGTTCTACTGGGCGAGTGGGCTGATCGGCGGACTGGCGCTTTTGTCTGCATTTTCATCCCTCTGGTCAGGTTCGGTGGAACTGAGCGTGATCGAGGCGGATCGGGTCCTCGTCTACCTGGGCTTCTTCCTTGCCGCCTTCCTTATCGCCCAAACCGCCGAGAGGCGTCAACGTTTCGCTGAAGGATTGGCAATTGCCGTCACGCTCGTAGCTTTTCTAGGCCTGGGCAGCCGTCTCCTGCCCCACGTGCTTGAGGTGAGCGACTCGCTCGGCACCGGAGCGCGCCTGCGCTACCCGCTCGGCTATTGGAACGCGAACGGCGAGATCTGCGGGATCGCGATCGGGCTGCTGCTGTGGATGAGCCGTCGGGCCGCCTCGGCGACCCTGCGCTGGCTCTCGGTCGCGGCGATGCCCGCCGTCCTGCTCACGCTCTACTTCACCTACTCGCGCGGCGGCTTGCTCGCCCTCGTCGTCGCCGCGGGCTGCTTGCTCGTGCTCTCCAGAGACCGCCTCTGGCTGCTGGCGACATTGGCGGCTGGGGCGCTCGGGGCGGTGCCGGCGGTGCTCGCCGTGCAGTCGCGCACCAGCCTGGCCGACAACCTCGCCACTCAAGCCTCCGTCGACCAGGGGGCCACCGTGCTGCTGATCCTGCTGGCAGGCATCGCGCTCTCGCTGCTCCTCTTCGCCGCCCTGCGGCGGGCGGAGGACAGGGGGGGCCAGTTGGCCGGGCGGGCGGTGGCGATGTCGCGCAACCCCACCGTGCTCAAACGCATCGCGCTGGTCGGCGCGGTGCTGGCGATCGGCGTCGCGATCGCGGTCGGCGGGCGCGCCTGGCGCCAGTTCAACTCCTCCGACCTCCAGTTCCCCAGCCAGCCCGCGCAGCATTTCGACCAGCTCTCCGGGGCCGGTCGCCATGACTTCTGGCGAGTCGCGATCGACGCCTTCGCCGAAAAGCCGGTGCTCGGGATCGGGGCCGGGACCTACCAGTTCGCCTGGGTCCAGCACCGCTCGATCGACAGGTCCGTGCTCGACGCCCACTCTCTCTACCTCGAGGCCTTTGCCGAGCTGGGGGCGATCGGCGGGCTGCTGGTGCTGGCTCTGATCGGCACCCTGCTGTGGACCGGCTTCTCGGCCTGGAGAGCCGCGCGGCACCCGGAGCGCGATCTCTACGCGGCGTTGTTCGCGGCGATGCTGGCCTTCGCGGTCGGCGCAGCCTTCGATTGGTTCTGGGAGATCGCCGATCTGGGGGCTGTCTTCTTCCTGGCAGCCGGTGTCCTGGTGGCCGTGAGGTGCGCGCAACTCACGGGCGCGTCCCGCGTGGAGCGCAAGGCGGGCGGGCGTAACTACGGCCTGGCAGTCGCCGGGCTGGCGCTAGCGTGGATCGCGGCGATCGCGCTAATCGGCCCGCTGCTGGTCGAACGGGAGCTCGCGGCCAGCCGCAGCGCCGCGGCGGGCGGAAACGTGGCGAGTGCCGTCGACCACGCGAACACTGCCCGCTCGATCGAGCCGTGGGCGGCCTCCCCGTACGTGCAGCTCGGCCTGCTGGCGGAACTGCAGGGCGAGTACGCGACCGCCGAGGAACGGTTCTCGCAGGCAATCGACCGCGAGGATCGCAACTGGCAGCTCTACTATCTGCGCTCCGGGGCCGAGCGCAAGGCGGGCGACGCCGCCGGCGCCAAAGCGGACCTGGCGCGGGCACGGCAGCTGAACCCGCTGAACCCCTGCCTGCGCGGAGACGGGAACTGCGGGTGAGTTCGAGGTGACCCGTAACGCGCAGGAGACTGCCGCCCGCAAGACGCAGGCCCCGCCGCGGCCGCCGACGCACCAATCCCCGAGGACCGACCTCGCTGCCCGACTGGGCCTGACTGGCGTGGCCGGCGCCAGACGGCGCGGCGCGCTGCTGCGAAGGCTGCTCGCGGCCGGGGACTGGTGCGCGTTGGCCGGAGCGCTGTGTCTCGCCACCGCCGTGACCTCCACCACCGACATCGCCACTCTGTTTTGGGCGGTGATGTTCAGCCCGGTCTGGATCCTGATCCTGAAGCTGCACGGGCTCTACGACAACGACCACCGCAGGATCCGCCACAGCACCCTCGACGAGCTGCCCTCGCTCGTCTCGGCAAGCGCCCTCGGCACGCTGGCGCTCGACGGGCTGCTGGCGCTGAGCCCGGCCGGACCGCTCTCGCCGGAGAGCGCGATCCTGGTCGGCGTCGGCGCTCTGGCTGCCAGCTTCCTCTCCAGAGCGCTCCTGCGCTTCGGCTGGCACCGGCTGATCGGGGTCGCCACCGGAGTCGTGATCGGGCCGGCGGCTGCCGTCGCCGTGGTTGCGCGCCGGGTCGCCACACATCCCGAGACCAGACTGCGCCTGGTTGGCTACCTCTCGTCCGAGCTCGGGGACGAGAGCGAGCCGGAGGGCCTGCGACGACTCGGCACCGAGGCCGACATCGCCCGGGTTGCCCGCGAGCACGAGGTCGAGCGGGTGATCGTCACCGAGCAGGAGATGAGCGAGTCCGCGACCGAGCGTCTGATCGAGGAGTGCAAGGCGGCGGGGCTGGGCCTGACCTTCCTGCCCCAGCACTACGGGTTGCTGGGGCCCGGGATCGAGCTGAACCGGCTGGCCGAGCTGCCGGTTCTCGACTTCCGCTTCTCCGACCCGCCGCGCTCCACGGTGGCGCTGAAGCGGGCGCTGGACGTGGTCGTATCGGTGGCGATGCTGATCCTGCTCTCGCCGCTGCTGGTGGCGATCGCTCTCTTCATCCTGCTCGACTCAGGGCGCCCCGTCCTCTTTCGCCAGCGGCGGATCGGCAAGGACGGCGAGCCGTTCACGATGGTCAAGTTCCGCACGATGGACGCCGACGCCGAGGAGCGGCTGGGGAGCCTCGTCGATCTGGCAAAGCTCGACCAGCCCGCCTTCAAGATCCATGACGACCCGCGGGTGACCCGCGCCGGTCGGCTGCTGCGCCGCACCAGCCTCGACGAGCTGCCGCAGCTGGCCAACGTGCTGCGAGGGCAGATGTCGCTAGTCGGGCCGCGGCCGGAGGAGGAGGCGATCGTCGCCCTCTACGACAAGCGGCAACGGGTTCGGCTCGAGGTGAAGCCCGGCATCACCGGGCCGATGCAGGTGTACGGGCGCAGTGACCTGACCTTCGAGGAGCGCCTCGCGCTGGAGCGCGACTACCTCGACAACCTCTCCGTTACCGGCGACCTGGCGATCCTGCTGCGCACGCCAGGGGCGATCGTCCGCGGCGACGGCGCCTACTGATCGCAGGCGATGCCCGAGTCCCTCGACCTTGAGGTCGCGATCGTCAGCCACGGAGCGCAAGGGCTGCTGCGGCGCTGCCTTCGCTCGCTCGCGGAGCACCCGCCTTCCGGCGAGATGGAGGTGACGGTAGTCGACAGTGGCAGCCCCGACTCGACCCCGGAGATGGTCGAGCGCGAGTTCCCGGAGGTGCGACTGATCCGCCGCGGCAACATCGGCTTCTCGGCCGCCAACAACCTGGTGCTGCGCGAGAGCGAGGCGACCGCGGTGCTGCTGCTCAACCCCGACACCGAGGTCTACGCAGGGACGTTGGACACCGCCCTGGCGCGGCTGTGCTCCGATCGCCGGATCGGGATGGTCGGCTGCAAGCTTGTGACCGAGTCCGGCGAGTTGGACCACGCCTGCAAGCGCTCCTTCCCCACCCCGCTGAGCGCCCTGGCCCACTTCACCGGGCTCGGCCGCTCCGAGGAGGTGGCCGGAGCACTCAGTCAGTACCGCGCGACCCACCTCGGCGACGATGAGCCGGGAGAGGTCGACGCGATCAACGGTGCTTTCATGCTCTGCCGTACCGCGGCGGTGCGAGAGGTCGGGCTGCTCGACGAGGGCTACTGGCTCTATATGGAGGACCTCGATTGGTGCGCCCGCTTCTGGCGAACCGGCTGGAGGATCTTCTATGAGCCAGCCGGGGTGGCGCTGCACGTCAAGGGCGGCTCCAGTGCCGGCCGCCGCGCACCCCGCCAGGAGATCGCCTTCCACCGCGGCATGGGCCGCTTCTACCGACGCTTCGACGCCCCCGAGCACAATCCGCTCCTCAACGCCGCGGTCTACGTGGGGATCGGCGCCAAGCTCGCGGTCAGCCTCGCGATCACCGCAGCCAAGGGCCGCTAGAAAGGAAGGGTCTCGGCGACCTCGGCCAGGCTAGGGGCCGACTTGTCGCGCTCGGAGAGCAGTGGCTCTGCGACCGGCCACTCGACTCCGAGGTCTGGGTCATCCCACGCTATGCCGGACTCGGTGGCCGGGTCATAGGTGCTGGATAGCAGGTAGGTGACGTCGGCCACGTCGCTGAGAACGGCGAAGCCATGGCCGAAGCCGGCCGGAACGAAGAGCTGGCGGTGCTTCTCGTCATCGAGGACGTGGCCCTCCCACTGGCCGTAGGTGGGCGAGTCGCGGCGTAGGTCGACGGCGACGTCGAAGATCGCGCCCCGTGGGCAGCGGACCAGCTTCGCCTGGCCCGGCTCGGTCTGGAAGTGCAGGCCGCGCAGGGTGTCCTTGGATGAGCGCGAGTGGTTGTGCTGGACGAACTCGACCTCGACGCCCAGCTCAGCCCAGGTGTCGCGGCGGAAGGTCTCGACCATGAAGCCGCGCTCATCACCATGCACCTCGGGCTCGAGCAGGACGACGCCGTCGATTTTCGTTTGCAGCCGCCGCGGCATCAGCCCAGCGACTTGCCGTACTGCTTTTCGTAGTACGCCCGGTACTCGCCGGAGCGGATCGGCCCCCACCACTCCTCGTTGTCGCGGTACCAGGAGACGGTGCGCTCCAGGCCCTCGGCGAAGCGCACCTGCGCCTCCCAGCCGAGCTCTGAGCGGATCTTCTCGCTTCCCAGCGAGTAGCGGCGGTCGTGGCCGGGGCGATCCTGCACGTACTCGATCAGCGACTCCTCGGCGCCGGTCAGCTCGATCACCCGCCGCACCACCTCGATGTTCTCGCACTCATCGGGGCCGCCGACGTTGTAGGCCTCGCCGGGGCGGCCGTTCATCAGCACCTTATGGATGCCGCGACAGAAGTCCTCGACGTAGAGCCAATTGCGGACCTGGCGGCCGTCGCCGTAGACGGGCAACGGGTCACCGTGGATCGCGTTGAGGACCATCAGCGGGATCAGCTTCTCCGGGTATTGGCGCGGGCCGTAGTTGTTGGAGCCGCGGCAGATCACCGCCTCGATCCCGTAGGTGTGGGCGTGGGCGGAGACGAGCAGGTCGCCGGCCGCCTTGGTCGCCGAGTAGGGCGAGGAGGGGTCCAGCGGCGATATCTCGGTGAAGGAGCCGGACTCGATCGAGCCGTAAACCTCGTCGGTGGAGACCTGGAGGTAGCGGCCGACGCCAAGCTCGTGGGCGGCATCGAGGAGGACGCCCGTGCCGACCACGTGGGTGCGGGCGAAGGCGTCTTGGTCGTCGATCGAACGGTCGACGTGGGACTCAGCGGCGAAGTTGACGACCGCGTCGGCGCCCTGCATCGCCTCGCGGACGATCGCCGGGTCCTCGATCGCGCCGACCACCAGCGCGACGCCCTCGGGCAGGTTCTCGCGCCGCCCGGCGTAGGTGAGCTTGTCGAGAACCACCACCTCGTGCTCGTCGCGGGCAAGCCGCACGTAGGTCGAGCCGATGAAACCGGCAGCGCCAGTGATAAGGAGCTTCATGCTGGCTCCATCTCCGCCTGCCGCTGCGCCAGGTAGCCGGCGAGACCGTCCTGCCAGGAGGGCAGCCGGATCGCGTGCTCGCGTTGGCTGGTCAGGGCCGAGTAGGGCGGCCGCGGCGCCGGCCGGCCTAGCATCTCGGTCGTCGCCGAGAGCACATTGCACTCGACCTTGGCCTGCTCGAAGATCTCCCGCGCGAACTCGTACCAAGAGCAGGCCCCCGCGGCGACCATATGGTGGATCCCGTACTCGAGCCCCTCGATCAGGCGGACGATCCCGTAGGCGAGGTGCCAGGTGTAGGTGGGCGAGCCGACCTGGTCGCGGACGACGAGGACCTCGCCGTGGTCTGCGGCCAGCCGCAGCATTGTCTCGACGAAGTTGGAGCCGCCGATGCCGAACAGCCAGGAGGATCGAACGATGAAGTGGCGCTTGTTGGCAACGGCGGTCGCCTCCTCGCCGGCCAGCTTGGTGCGGCCATAGGCGGAGAGCGGCGCCGGCTGGTCGCTCTCCACGTATGGCGCGCCCTTGGCTCCGTCGAAGACGTAGTCGCTGGAGACGTAGACGACGCCGGCGCCGATCATCGCCGCCGCGGCGGCGATGTTGCCAGCGCCAGTCCCATTGACCGCCATCGCCGCCTCCTCGGCCTCCTCGGCCCCGTCGACGTCGGTCCAGGCGGCGCAGTGGATGACCACATCGGGGTGCTCGAGGTCGAGCTTCTTGCCGACCGCAGCGTCGTCGACCACGTCCAGCTCGGCATGGCCGAAGCCAACCACGTCGTGGCCAGCGTTGCCGGCGGCGAGCATCACGTCGCGGCCGAGCATTCCGGCAGCGCCTGTGACCAGAACCTTCATCAGACGATTTGGATCTCGGAGTTGTCGCCGACCAGCAAGCGCAGCGTCTTCGGCATCCCGTCGCAGCGGGTCAGTTTGACGTTGCGTCCGAGCAGGCTCGCCTCCATCCGGGTGCCGAGGTCCTCAACCACGGAGCCAGCGAGGATGATGGAGTGCTCGACTTCAGAGCGGCAGATGCGGACGTCGGCGCCGATTGAGGTGTAGGGGCCGACGTAGGCGTCCTCGATGCGGGCGCCGGCACCGATCACGGCGGGGCCGCGGACGACGGAGCCAGCGACGACGGCGCCCTCCTCGACCACCACCCGGCCCTCGATGCGGGAGTCGTCCGTGTCCCCGTCGAGGCGAGTCTCGATCTCCTCTAGCACCAGACGGTTGGCCTCCAGCATGTCGCCGAGCTGGCCGGTGTCCTTCCACCAGCCGGTGACGACCTCCGACTGGACGCGGTGGCCGTTGTCGATCAGACCCTGGATCGCCTCGGTGATCTCCAGCTCGCCGCGCCAGGAAGGCTGCAGCGCGCGGGCGGCGTCGAAGATCGGCGAGCCAAACAGGTAAACGCCGACCAGGGCGAGGTTGGAAGGCGGGTCTTTCGGCTTCTCGATCAGGCGCACGATCCGCTCCCCGTCCAACTCGGCGACGCCGTAGGAGCTAGGGTCCTCGACCGGGGTGAGGAGGATCAGGGCATCGGGCTCGATCCTCCCGGAAGGTGGAGACAAGGCTGCGCAGGCCGTCGCGGAGCAGGTTGTCGCCCAGGTACATGACGAAGGGGTAGTCGCCGATGAACTCTTCGGCCGTGAGCACCGCGTGCGCGAGGCCAGCCGGCTCGTCCTGGACGATGAAGGTGATCTTCGCCCCGAAGGCCGATCCGTCCCCCACCGCCTTGCGGATCTCGTCTCCGGTCTCTGGGGCGATGATGATCCCGATCTCCATCACCCCGGCGTCGACCAGCGCCTCGATCCCGTAGAAGAGCACGGGCTTGTTGGCGACGGGCACGAGCTGCTTCGCCGAGGTGTGGGTAATAGGGCGCAGCCGGGTCCCCGCCCCGCCGGAGAGAATCAGTCCTTTGAGGTCTAGCACGGCCGCGAAGGCTACCCGCCCCGGTGTTCTGGAGCCCGGCGAGACCGCTGACGCCAGAGCGGGTCCATCTCCGTCAGGCTGTCGCACTGTGAGCGCACCCCGATCCGTCGCAATCGTCGTTCCTAACTGGAACTCGATCGAGTACCTGTCCCGCTGCCTCGACTCCTTTGGCAACCAGGGCGTCGAGGTCGAGCTGCTGGTCCTTGACAACGGCTCCGAAGACGGCTCCGTTGCCTACCTCGAGCGCGAGGGCGTCCCTCACATCGCGCTGCCCCGCAATACCGGCTTCGCCACCGCCGTTAACCTCGGCGTCCAGCAAACCGCGGCGCCCGCGGTGATGGTCCTCAACGCCGACACCAAGCTGGAGCCGGGGTGCCTCGGCAGGTTGCTTGATGCTCTGGAGGCGAATCGCACGCTCGGCGGGGTGCAGCCCCGCATCCTCCAACTCGAGCCAGAGGGTGAGGCGGAGGCAGGAGGACCGTTGCGCGTATACAGCGTCGGTCAGTCCCTGACCAGGGACGGCAGGGGGTTCGAGGAGGGCGCTGGCGAGGTCCAGGGACCATGGCACCTGGCGCCCGCCGAGACGTTCGGGGTCTGCGGCGCAGCCTGCCTGCTGCGCCGCGAGCTCTTCGCTGAGCTGGGCGGCTACGACGAGCGCTACTTCGCCTTCTGTGAGGACGTTGACCTCAACGTCCGGGCCCGGATCATCGGCTGGGCGTTTGAAAGCGTCCCCGAGGCAGTCGTCTGGCACATCGGCAACGCTGTCTGGCGGCGCGGCTTTCGCGAACCGAGCGCCGAGAACGCGCGCCTGGTGGCGCGCAACCGCCTTGCGACCCAGCTCAAGTTCATGCCACCCAGCTCGGCTCTACGCATCGGCGTGATCGAGGCGGGCTCGCTGGCCAAGGCAGCCGCGCAGCGCCGCTTCGGCGCGACATTGCGAGGCAAGCTTGAAGCATTGCGATGGCTCCCCTCCCTGCTCCGGGAGAAACGACTGCTGCGGGAAGGTGGGGAACTTTACGCGGCCCGCGCCTGGCTCGGTCGCCATCCTCGGCCAATCGCCGCCGCCCTGGCGGATCGGCCTCCCGCGAGATAGCCAACTCAGGCGCGTCGGCGACGACGGAGCGCCAGTGCCTCGCGCGGGCTGAGGTCGGCAAGGACCCTTCGCGGCGCCTCGCGGCGGGGCAGACCGCGGGCGTCGCGCCAGCCTTTCAGCCGACCGCTGAGGCCACCCAGAGTGTGATCGGTGAGCAACTGCCCTGCGCAAATCGCTCCCTCAACAGCGAGCACGCGAGCCGCGTTAAGCGGGCGCCTCATCACCCCGTAGCGCCGCAACATGTAGCCGCGAGTCCAGCCGGTTCGCGCGTACTTCTCGCCGCTGGCGGCGCCGAGAGTCTGTGAGTAGCCGTGGATCGCCCGGGCGCTCGCCGCCAGCTCACAGTGCGCACCGTTTCTGCGCAGCCGCAGAGCAAGGTCGAGGTCCTCGTAATAGAGGAAGATCCGCTCGTCAAAGCCGCCCACAGCCTGAAAGGCGCTGCGACGGTAAAGCGCGGCGCCCCCTGTCGGACCAAGCGGGGCGGGCGCGCTATCGGCCACCTCGCACCTCTCACCGTTGAGGTAGTCAAAACCCATCAGGGTGCCGTCGGCGATCACGCCCGCCGAGTCGATAAGGCGCGGATCTCCCTCGGCGAGCAATACTCCGGCGCACATCTCGACACTGCCGGCCGCTGAGTCGAGGAGCGCTGCAACGAACTCAGCCTCGCAAATGAGATCGTTGTTGAGGACGATGATCGGATCAGCCGGGTGCGCGGCGGTCGCCCGGTTGAGCGCGGGACCGAAGCCGAGGTTGGCCCTCAACTCAAGCAAGGTGACCTCGGGGAAGTCCCGCCGCAAAAGCTCCTGAGAACCATCCGTCGAGCCGTTATCGACAACCACCACGTCGACCGGCCTCGTCTGCTCGCGAAGGCTGAGGAGAAGGACGTCCAGGCGATCGCGATTGTTGAAGTTGGGAATGTAGATCGCGGGTTGCACAGCAGTCTGCAGCGACAGGGTAGCCTGCAGCCATGAGCGTGCTTCACAGGCGGCCCGAGCCGGTGCAGCCCAATCCGGCCGAGATTCCTCTCGTCTTATTTGACGCCCGTGCCGAGTTCGCGGCGCGCTTCTTAGGCGGGCGCGGCCTCGAGATCGGAGCGCTTCACCTTCCGCTCGCGACACCGCCCCAAGCCGAGGTGCACTACGTCGATCGGATGTCGGTCGAGAAGCTTCGGCAGGAGTACCCCGAGCTGGCCGGCTGGAACCTGACGCCGGTAGATGTGATCGACAATGGCGAGCTCCTTCGCACAATTCCGGAGGCCTCCCAGGACTTCATCATTGCCAACCACTTTCTTGAGCACTGTGAGGACCCGATCCGGACGATCGGCACCCACCTGAGCAAACTAAAGCCTGGCGGAGTGCTCTTCTACGCAGTTCCAGACAAGCGCTACACGTTCGACTTCCAGCGCTCACTGACGCCCCTGGACCACATGATCGAAGATCACGAGCAGGGTCCAGAGCGATCACGACGCGAACACTACGATGAGTGGGCGCGGTTGGTGGTCGTAGATGAAACGGAGTCACCGCAGGAGACGATCGAGCGAGCACGCGATCTAGAAGCGGCCAAATACTCGATCCACACGCACGTTTGGACCCAGGCCGAGTTTCTGCAGCCACTCCTTCACTGCCGCGAGCGGCTCGGGGAGGCCTTCGACATCGAGGCCGCTGGACGACAGGCGATCGAGTTCGTGGTTGTGCTGCGCAAGGCGGGGGGCTCCGGGAGCCCAGCAGGGTCAGCGGCATCGCGTGACGGCAGGCAGCGGTGGCAACGACTGCCCCGAAGGGCGCTCACGAAGGCTAGAACCGCGAGCCGTCGCCGCGCGCAACGATAGAGGCTCCCGCCCGCTGCCGCTGCTTCCGAAGCGCCGATGCCTGTCGAAAACACCACCACAGATCTGACCCCAAGGGACCGCCCGGCCAGGCCCGGAACCGATACACCGGTTGCGATTCAGGTCGCGGGCCTGAAGAAGACCTTCCGCATCCCGACGCACCGCATCGACTCCTTGAAAGAGCGAGCCGTCCGGCCGTTCTCCCCCCGTGAGTTCAGGGAGCTAAAGGCCCTCGACGACATCTCCTTTGAGGTGCGCAGGGGAGAGTTCTTCGGGATCGTCGGCCGCAATGGCTCGGGCAAGAGCACACTGCTGAAGATCCTGGCCAGCATTTACAAGGCCGATGCGGGCACGATCAAGATTGCGGGCCGTCTGCGCCGTTCATCGAGTTGGGGGTCGGCTTCAATGTCCAGCTGACCGCACGAGAGAACGTGGTCCTAAACGGGGTGATGATGGGACTGACCCCGCGCGAGACGAAAGGACGCCTCGACGCGGTCCTCGATTTTGCAGAGCTCCAGGACTTCGTCGACCTGAAGCTGAAGAACTATTCCTCGGGGATGCTCGTTCGCCTTGCCTTCTCGGTGATGCTGCAGGCCAACGCCGACGTCCTGCTGATCGACGAGGTGTTGGCGGTCGGCGATGCCGCCTTCCAGCAGAAGTGTGCCGACGCCTTCCGTCGCATGAAAGAGGAAGGCAAGACGATCGTTTTGGTCACGCATGAGATGTCGACGGTCGAGGAGTATTGCCACCGAGCGATGCTGATTGACGATGGCAAAATCCGACAGATAGGAGAGCCGGCCGAGACGGGTCGCGAGTACCTGCGGCTCAATTTCGAACAGGGAGTCGACACCGACGGCGGCGTTCCCACCAAAGTCGACGGAGCGCGCCTGCTAGACGCCTGGATCGAGGGAGACGATGGCGAACGGGTGACAACGATCGAGCACGGTGGTCAGATCCGCCTTCGCGTTGAGGTCGAGATCCTCCGCGAGTCATCAGGGGTCAACGTTGGGTTCATCATTGCGAACGCCGATGGACTCGGGCTGTTTCAGTTCGGGACACCGGTGCGAATCGGGGATGATGATGTCATCGACGCGGGCGAGCGCGTTACCGTGAGGGCCGACCTAGAGAACCCCCTGGCCCCTGGTCGCTACTTCGTACATTGCGGCGTCCAGCGCGACCACGGTGGCGGCGATGCGCTGTATGTACACAACGCCCTTGACTTCGTCATCTTTGGCGGTCAGCGCGCTCACGGGATCATCTCGATCGATCACGAGATCGAAGCTGAGGTCGAGGGAAGGGAAGGAAAGTGAGCCCTGGCGCATCAACCCCCGAGCTGCTAGAGGTGCGAGGGCCATCATCGCTGGGGGGAGGTCGCCGGCGCTTTTTCGACCTGCTCTGGCTGATGTCTGTGACCGAATTCAAGCGCATGTACTTCGGCACGGTGTTCGGCTACCTGTGGTCCCTGGTACGACCGCTGATTCAGTTTGCCGTGCTGCTGGTTGTGTTTACGAAGATCGCCCACGTCGGCGTCGGAGTTCCCAACTACGCCGTGGGACTCCTGCTGGGCATCGTTCTTTATGGGTTCTTTCAGGAAGCGACACAGATTTCCGTCCAAGCAGTACTGGCACAGGAGGGAATTGTCCGAAAGACCCAGTTTCCGCGGATGGTCATCCCCCTGTCTGTCGTCCTCACGGCTCTCTTCAATCTCGGCCTCAATCTCGTGGTCGTCTTCGTCTTTATTCTTGCCTCTGGAGTCGACCCGACCTGGACCTGGCTGCTGTTTCCGGTTGCCCTAGGGCTGCTTTTCGTATTCACCGCGACCGCGGGAATGATGCTTTCGGCTCTGTATGTCCGCTTTCGAGATGTACTGATCATATGGACGGTGTTAGTAGGGGTCCTCATCTACGCGACCCCGGTCATCTTCCCCATCGAAAATGTTCCCAGCAAATTCAGGCATCTGATCATGCTGAACCCGCTGGCACCGATCTTCGAGCAGATCCGTGTCTGGGTCATCGACCCAGCCGCCCCATCGGCTGTGCAAGCTGCCGGGGGCGTGGTCAACTTGCTCCCCTCAATAGTCCTCTTTGTCGGAATCTGCGTGCTGGGAGTCTGGACCTTCAATCGTGCGGCGCCGCGCATCGCCGAGGAGATCTAAGGCATGGAGCGCATCCTCATCATCGGTAGCGCTGGATTCGTTGACTCAAGCCTTGTAGTAGCCCTCGCCTCTCAGATCTGGGCTCAACATCTGCGTGTTGGAGACTAAGATGATCGCCGCCCGCTGGCGGGTGGACTGGTGTTTGGTCTGCTTGGACATCCGCTTCAGTTGCACCGCCTCGTCGTGGGCGAGAGGCTTGACGAGCACCTCCGGGAAACGCATAACCACCTCCGTGGTCGGGGTCATGCGTTCCAGTTCGCCGGCAGGCGGGAGTTTCCGGTCAAACGCTCGGAGAAGGGGGCACTAGTCCTCGGCGGAGGCACGGCGTTGGCAAGACGCCGCCCAGGGTAATGCTCAGCGGGCAAACCGCAGTCGGGCCCAGATGAAAGGATTCCGTGGGATGCGTCGTCGTCTCTCCAAGATCCCGATACCGGTTGCCGCCGGGCTGCTCGTCTTTCTGATGGCCTTCGGCCTCTTTGCGACCACCACCCAGCAACTCACCGGCTACGAACCCGAGACCGCAGCCGTCACGGAAGGACTCGTGCTCGATGGGCACTTCTGGGCGGTAGAAAACTCGCCAGTTGGGCTGAAAGCGGACATTCCGGGAATTGGGGGGCATTTCTATGCGCGAACCGGTCTGCTCCAGCCATTGCTGGAGGCACCCTTTTATGCGGCAGGACACTTTGTGGACGGCCACTTCGGGTGGGTAGAAACGCTTCCATTCCGCCTGGTGTTCCTATGGTTCTACAATCCCTTCATTGCTGCGCTGGGAGCAGTCGCTCTCTTCGCGCTGGTTTACATGACTCGTCGGTCAATCGGATGGGCGGCAGCGATAGCGTCGATGTTCGTTGTAGCGAGCATCGCATGGCCGTACTCGAAGATCGGCATGGAGACCACCTTTATGTCGGCCATACTCGTTGCCTTTGCACTGGGCGTCTGGGCAAGGCGCAGCCCCTCGGTACTAAGTTGGGGACTGACTGGGTTCGCAAGTGGCGCAGCGGCTGCCACCAAGGCCTATTCGGCCGTGGCCCTACTGTCGATAGTTGTGCTTATGTGGCCGACCTTTATGGGTCTGACCCGGCGCGAGCGCGTCAAGTTGGGGCTCGCGATCTGTATTCCGGTGCTCGTATGGCTTGTCGCGATCGGGGTGTACAACTGGGCGCGATTCGGCTCGCCTACGAACTTCGGCTATTCGGAATCCGCGCTTACCCTGAGCATGCCGCTCAACGTTCTCGGCCTTCTCTTCAGCCCGGGGAAAGGGCTGATCTTCTACAGCCCTCTGGTAATCCTCGGTGCTCTCGGCATACCGAGGCTATGGCGTCAAGACCGGTCTTTGGCGGCCGCCTTGCTTGCCCTGATCTTGACCTTAACCTGTGTCGCCGGCGCCTCGACCTACTGGGGAGACGAGGTTTGGGGGCCGCGGTACATCGTCCCCGCTGCCTGGGCGCTCCTGGTTCCGATCGCATGGTGGGCCGACTCAAGGGTGCGCCGAAGGGTGCTCATGGGAGTGGCGACAGTGGCGTGTTTCGTCCAGCTGGTCGGGGTCTCTGTGCAGTACGCCCAGTACATACCCGTAGTGCAGAAACTGACCGGTGTCGACATCTATGGAACGCGCTACGGCATCAATCGCGAAAGAATCCCGTATGGGGACGATCCAACACGATGGATTCCCCAGCTCTCCGCTCTCCTGCTTCAAACTGAGGGTCTCATCTCGTCCCAGATCGTCGAAAGACTTACTGGCGAAGGCCTCAAGGTTACATATGATCCCTTTGAGGGTAGGAGTCGCACGGTCAACCTTTCAGAACCTGGCTTCAGGAGCGGGATCGACTTCTGGTGGCATGCGCCCTTTGACACGCTGGGCGCTCGCTTGGTAGCTTTGCTCATGCTTCTCGTCGCCTTGGCCAGTGGCGCTTCGCTTTACGGGTTATCCACGGGTAGAATCGCCCTAAGGGACATGCAGCGACCCGCGCCCAGCTGATTGCTCGAGCCATGTCGAAGATGAACACCAGGATGGAGCTCGAGAGTTCAATGCATGAGTCAGCGGAGCAGGTGCAAACTCCTGAGGTTTCAGTCGTGATGCCCTGCCTCAACGAGGCGGAGTCGATACGCCACTGCATCCTGCAAGCCCAAGCTGGCCTGGACGAAGTCGGAGCCAGGAGTGAGATTGTCATAGCTGACAACGGCAGTACGGACGGCTCCCAGGAGATTGCACGAGAACTCGGCGCGCACGTAGTCGATGTCCCCAGAAAAGGCTATGGGGCGGCACTATTGGGGGGCTTTGAAGCCGCCAGAGGTCGTTTCATCGTGATGGGAGACGCCGATGCTAGCTATGACTTCGGTTCCTTGACGCTGTTCATCGCACGTTTGCGAGCTGGCGATGACCTGGTCATGGGGAACAGATTCAAGGGAAGCATTGAACCGGGCGCAATGCCGTTCTTGAACCGCTACCTCGGAAACCCGGTCCTGAGCTTCATCGGCCGCCTCTTCTTCCCAAGCGACATCGGAGACTTCCACTGCGGGTTGCGCGCTTTTCGCCGCAGCATCCTTCCTACGCTCAACCTGATGAGCGAGGGGATGGAGTTCGCGAGCGAGATGGTCGTCAAGGCGTTCTCAACGATCTGAAGATATCCGAGGTTCCGACCACGCTCTCGCCAGCACTGCGATCGCGGAAGCCACACCTTCGCCCGTGGCGCGACGGATGGCGGCACTTACGCTTCCTGCTGCTCTTCAGCCCTCGTTGGCTGTTCTTCTATCCAGGCGTCGCCTTGATGCTGATCGGCCTGGTGACGATGATTGCCCTACTGCCCGGAGAGCTGGACATACTGGGGGTCCGCTTCGATGTTCACACTATGGTCTATGCAAGTGCCCTGACCGTGGTCGGTTACCAGGCGATTCTATTCGCCGTATTCGCACGGGTCTACGCGGTCACTGAGGGGTTTCTCCCTGGCAAGCCGTGGCTCGAGGATCTGATGGACAGGTTGACGCTCGAGGCCGGAGTGCTTGCCGGGGCAATACTTGTACTTGCCGGTTTCATTTTGTCAGTTATCGCGATCGTGATCTGGGGCGGGACTGGATTCCATCAGCTCGAATATCGTGAAACACTCCGGATCGTCATACCCGCCAGTATGATGCTCATGCTGGGGGTGCAAACCATCCTCGCCAGTTTTTTCGTCTCCATCCTTGGGATCCAACGTTCCCCACGTCATCTCGTGGACAGCCATCGACGTCAGTGATGAGGGGGAGTCGACCTGAGATACTCAGCCCGAATTTGCTTCAAATTTTTCGAAGACGAAGAGGTTGTTAAGGCTTAGCTGAAATTTGCGTCGCTCCACTAAGCGGAAGAGCGGGGGGGCGAAAATCTGCAGTGTATCGGCAGGCTCAAAGCCGTAGTGCTCGTGCATGCTCATGCCTTCGACGACCCGAAGCTTGTTAAGTAAATTTAGAATGTCGTCGACCCTCGGCGACGGCACTGTAATGATGATCCGCCCACCTGGACGCAGCATCTCATGGCATGCCTGCGGTAGCTTCGCCTGTCCATCGGGTGGTATGTGCTCAAGAACGGCCAGCATGGTTATTACGTCGCATTTGACCGACGGCAAAGCGTCGGGAAAAAGGCCGGGGTAGAGCGTGAAGGCGGAAGCTTCCTGTTTCTCCTTGAGATTGGGGTCGACGCCGTAGCCGTATTTGATCAGGTCCCTCCAACGCTTGAACATGGTGCCATCTGCGCAACCCACGTCAACGACCACATCTTGAAGTCGCACAAAGTCCTTGGCTTTGGCGATGCGCATGTTGCGCAGGTGCTTGTCGACAGCTTTCATAGCATCGGGTCTGGGTCCATGCAGGGATGCGTAAACCGAAGTGGCAACACGATGTCACCAACGGCTAGGGATCGGCCGTGCTTGAATCCTACTCACTCCTTAGACGAACCTCAGACTCCCAGATTTGAGCGCAATGGAGCCCACCGACCTCGGCGTCGTGACGGGAGCTCAGCGGGAGGCTACTGAGTTGGAGCCTCGATCGCGAAGGCGGCAGCGAGCCACATAATGGGCCGAGTACCGAAGACTTTTTGAGAAGGCGGGGTCCAGCCGGTCGGGTCTGATGACTTCTTTGCGCTTGGCGGCCACTCGCTGCTGGCCGCCATGCCGTTCGGGAGCTGGAGCTGGTCAACGGCAGGCTACTGCTGCTCGCGGCCGTCTTGGAGGCGTCACCGCCGTCTACGTCTGGGCGCGAACTGGGCGCGGCCGGAGGTACGCACAGCCAAGCACTGATTACGCACGCCAGCAGATCCTCGTCACCCATAGATCAAAAGGCACGGCCGCAAGCCGAGCGGAGGGACGGTGACACGGGATCGGCTACCTCGCAGGAGCCAGGATAAACTCGGCTCCGATGCCCGATCAGACTGCGCCGGTCGAGCCGACCCCAAGCGAAGCCGGCGACATCAATTACGGACCGTCCTACTACCTCAACTACTGGGGAGGTGGAGGCCCATACGAGCGGAACGAGCGTTGGCTCGCGTTCTTTGGCGACGTCGCCGACGGAATCATCCGCGACTTCCACCCCGTTTCCGTGCTAGATGCAGGCTGCGCGATGGGCTTCCTCGTTGAGGAGCTTCGCAAGCGGGGCGTCAAGGCTTGGGGTATCGACGTCTCCGACTATGCGATCTCGGAGGTCCATGAGTCGATCCGCGACTACTGCAGCGTCGGCTCCCTCACCGAGCCGCTGACCCGGCGCTACGACTTGATCACCTGCATTGAGGTCATCGAGCACATCCCTGCTGCGGAGACCGGCAAGGCCATCGCCAGCCTTTGCCAGGCCAGCGACCGCATCCTGCTGTCCTCGACGCCCCACGACTACGGCGAGCCGACCCATCTCAACGTGCAGCAACCGGAGGATTGGGCGGCGGCGTTCGCCGGCGAAGGGCTCCTGCGAGACCTCGACCACGACGCCTCCTACCTGTCGCCCTGGGCCACTCTCTACGTCCGCACCGAGGAGCCACTGGCCGAGACGGTGCGGCGCTACGACCGCTCGTGGTGGCGGCTGAGGTGGGAGGTTTCCGAGATGCGCGACTCGCTCCTGGCGCTGCAGGATCGCCTCACAAAGATCGAGAACGGCGAGGCCGAGGATCGGCCAACACTGCGCAAGGAGATCGACCTCCAGAAAGAGGAGTTGCTGCGGTTGCGCGACTTGCTGATAGGCAAGGACGCCGAGCTTGGACTGGCGCGGGGACGGCTGGCCGAGTTCGAAGACCGCTTGGCCCGCCTGAACAACGCTGTCGGCCGCGTGCGGTCAATCGTGCCGGGGTTTATCTGGACAGGAGCTGCCGGCCTCCGCAGGCTGAACCGGCGAGGCTGACCGAGTGTCCGATCCCCGCTTCTCGATCGTCACGCCGGTCTACGAGACACCGGCGGACGTGCTGCGAGCAATGCTCGCCTCGGTGCGAGGCCAGGGCTTCGATGACTGGGAGTTGTGCCTGGTCGACGACGGCTCCCGCCAACCGCACGTGCGCGAGACCCTCGACGAGGCAAGCAGGGCCGACCCGCGCATACGCATCGGCGACCGAGAGGCCAACGGCGGCATCGTCGCAGCGTCGAACGACGCGCTCGAGATGGCGCGGGGCGAGTTCATTGCCCTGCTCGATCACGACGACAGGCTCCACCCCGACGCCCTGGCGCTAGTCGACGAGGCGATCCGGTCCAGGCCCGAGGCCGACTACGTCTACACCGACGAGGACAAAATCGATCGGGTTGGCTACCACTCCCATCCCTTCTTTAAGCCGGATTGGGCCCCTGAGCGGATGAGAACTCAGATGTACACCTGCCATTTGAGCGTGTTGCGGCGCTCGCTCGTAGAGGAGGTCGGCGGCTTTGACCCGGAGTTCGAGGGATCCCAGGACTGGGACCTGGTACTCAAGGTGACCGAGCGGGCACGTGCCGTCGTCCACATTCCGCGGGTTCTCTACCACTGGCGAATGCTGGAGACCTCGGCTGCAGGTGGCGGCGAGAAGGCCAAGCCGTGGGCCTTCGAGGCGGGCAAGCGGGCGGTGCAGGCACACTGCGGGCGCATCGGGCTTCAAGCTCGAGTCGAGCGCGACGAGGTCGACCCTGGCATCTACCACCTGCGTCCGGCGCTTGAGCGCCAGCCGAAGGTGAGTATCGTCATACCCACGTGTGGCCAGGTTCGCGAGGTTCACTACCAGGCGGTCGTGCTGGTCAGCCACTGCATTCGCAGCATCGTCGAGACTTCGACCTACGACGCTTATGAGATCGTCTGCGTGGTCGACGCCTCGATGCCTCCGACGGTGCTCGAAGAGCTGCGGGCAATCGCTGGAGACCGGCTGCGGCTAGTGCGCTACGACCAACCGTTCAGCTTCTCTGCCAAGATCAACCTCGGTGCGATCCGTAGCGAGGGCGAGCACTTGCTGCTGCTCAACGACGACATGGAGGTCGTAACCCCGGACTGGATCGAGCGACTGGTCATGTACTCGACCGACCGCGAGATCGGCGCGGTCGGTGCACGACTTCTCTGGGAGGACGGCCGACTCCAGCACGCGGGCGTCCAGTTCGAGCATGGCCTTCCGGGCCATGTCTACAGAGGGTTCTCGGGCGATTTCAAGGGTTACTCCAACAACGCGGTCGTCGCCCAGAACTACCTCTCCGTCACCGGCGCCTGCATGATGACCAGCCGCGATGTCTTCGAGGAAGTGGGCGGGCTGACGACGACGTTCCCGGTCAACTACAACGACATGGACTACTGTCTGAAGCTACGGTCTCAGGGCCTGCGGGTCGTCTACGACCCCGACACGATCCTCTTTCACTTCGAGTCGTCGAGCCGTTCGACGGAGGTTGAGGACTGGGAGAAGGAACAGTTCCTTGATCGTTGGCTGCCAGTGACCGGCCTCGACCCCTTCTCCAACCCGAATCTGAGCCGCGGTGTCCCTCGACTTCGGAGCCCGCTCATGTGGGCGTACCGCCGTCCACAGCTGCCGCGATTTCTATCCCGCCGTAAGGTGGCGACACGATAACTGCCTCTCCGATCTTGGACGCCCAGTTGCCCGCCGAGCACTTCGACGACGTCTTCGTCTCCAATTTCCTCGAGCACCTACACAACCAGTAGGCGATCGGCGCTTTCCCTCGAGAAGATGCACAGCTCGATGGATACGTGGCAGGATCGCGATCAAAGGCCCCAACTACAGCTACTGATCGAAGGAGCACTGGGCCGCGCCGATCACCTGCTCGCTGCGGGGTGCGGCCGCTGCCGGAGCAATCAAATGCCCACTTCTTCGAGCGCCACCACATCGAGGGCGTATGACCAGCGGCTCATCGACCCTCTTCGCCTCCCCCTCGACCGTTCGGGCGATCGTCGAGGCCCGGACCGCCGCGATCCTGATCGGCAGCTACGACGGCTCGGGCAACTACGGCGACATCGCCCAGCTCGACGCGGCGCTCGAGCTGGGCCGGGCGCCTAGGCCCCGGCCTGCTGGTGCTGCCGGTGCTCGAGCGCGAATACCAGGCCGGCCATCGGGGCTCGGCGGAACACTTCGGGCAACAGCCGTCCCATGCACTCTTCTTCGACCCCGGCGGCGACATCGAAGATGGTCTGCTGCCGGTCGCCGCTCCCGTGGAACTCGCCTCCGGCGCCTGCTACCTCTACGGAGGCGGCTACCTAAACCGACTTTGGGGCGCTCGGAAGCTCGCGATGCTCCGCTCCGCCGAGGCTCTGCTCTCGGCTGGGGGCGCCGAGCCGGTCTGCCGCCTCTCCTCCGGACTTCAGGTCGACGCCGAGTGGGTCGCGCGGCTCGACCCGGCAGACGCCGAGGCCCTGCGCTCGTTCGATTTCCTCGGCGTGCGAGACGCAGACTCCAGCCAGGCCCTGGGCGGTGCTCGGCTCGACGGCCCCCGTGATCGAAACGGCCGACGACGCAGTGGGCGTTCTGCGGCTGTTGCCGGCCCCAGAGCCCCCCGTGTCCCCGACGGAGACCTACCACGTCAACCTGCACTACGCCGAGCACGACTGGGTCAGCGAGCGCCCGCAGGCAGGCTCGACTTTTACACGGACTTCCTCGCGGAACTGGGCAGACTCGCAGACCTGCCGGTGATCGCCCATCCACTAGATCGCCTACCTGGACGGTCGCGTTGACGAGGCGCAGGCGGTCGGGCGGCTGAGAGATGCCTGCGCTGAGCGCGGCATCAAGGTCGCCGAGCCGTTGGTGTTGCGCCCAGCGGGGCTGGCCGCGGCGGCGCCGGGGCTGTGCGAGGCAAGCCTTACCCTGAGCTGCTCTTACCACGTCGCCCTGACCTCGCTCATGCTCGAGGTCCCGGCCGTCCTGATCGGTGACAACCCCTATTACGAGCAGAAGGCGGCCGGGCTCTCCGAGGCTTTTGGCCTGCCGCCAGAGCTCACCCCCTCGACTGCCGATCCTCTCGCCAGCGCCCGTGAAGTCGCGGTCGCCGTGCTCGACGAGAAGCGCGGGGCAGCGCTCCGCCGGCAGCTCGGCGCCGAAGCGAACCGGATGCGCAGTTGCCGCGGCGCGATCGAGACGGAGCTGCTCGCCCGGCTTGGCGGCACCGCCGTGACAGCCCTGACCGCCCGAATCGAGGAACTCTCGGAGCGCCTGCGCCAGCGTTCCGCCGAACCAGCTGAGCTGCTCGCGCAGCTTGCCGCGCTCCGATCCGATCACGAGGAGCTACAGCGCCGCGCCGGCGAGTCGAGCTCGCCGCTCGACGCAGAGCTGCGCGCGCAGGAGGCCGAGGCTCGCAGCGCCGAGGCGCACGAGGCCCTCTCCGCGGTGCTGGCCTCACGTTCGTGGCGGATGACGGCGGCGCTGCGCCGGGTGGCCGCGCCTCTGCGCCGAGTTCCGCGGCACTGAGCCGGCCCCACCTCAGGCGGCTCCTGACTCGGCGCTCTCCGGTGATGTAGAGGGGACGCAATCATTGGTTATGCACGGTCGCCTCGCGGATGCCACGATCATGCTCTTATGCGGGCTCGTCGGCTCGGCCTGTGACGGTGCCCCCGGAAGGCAGGGGACACTGAATAGACTGCGTGGTTCTCGACGATGAACGTGGACTGGCTTCCAGGGGCCAACCGCCCCGCCTGGCCGACGGCCGAGATCCACCTCTGGCGCGCTGAGCTGGATCGGTCGGGCTGGCCTTCCCACGACCTGCTCCTTCCCGCGGAGCGCGAGCGCGCCGGACGGATCCGCCCTCCCCTCTCCCGCTACCGCTGGGCGGCATCGCGCTGGGCGCTGCGCGGCGTGCTCGCCCGCTATCTACAGGAGGATCCGAGGGCGGTCGTACTGCGGCTCGACGAACGCGGCAAGCCAGCGCTTGCTGAGCCAACCGCCACCTTGCGCTTCAACCTCAGCCACTCCGCCGCCTTGGCCTTGATCGCGGTGGTGGAGGGATGCGAGGTCGGCGTCGACGTCGAGGAGATCGACCCTGGGCGGAATGTCCTCAAGCTCGGTGAGCGTGGACTAGATCCCCCGACAGCCGCGGCAGTCCGCGCCGCACCGCCCGAGACCCGGGCGACCGCCTTTCATGAGGCTTGGACCAGGCAGGAGGCGACCGTCAAGTGCCTGGGCAGTGGGCTCGGCGGCCCGCTTCCGCGCGCCCGTGTGGTCGTGTCGGCCCTCGATGTCGGCCCTGGCTACGCCGCAGCAGTTGCCGTCGCCGGACCCGAGGCGCTGCCCCAACGGCACTTCGCCCTCGCCTCGCTCTGACGACGGCGCGCGGGTCGATCGGCATCGCTCACAGCGGGCGCGGTTGCAAGGATCAAGGCTCGCGGGCCGGGGCGAAGATTCCCGAGGAGGAAAGCCTCAGGCGGACTCTTGCGAGGGGCCCTCGCCGGAGCCCCCCTCCCGCCGCCCGGCAGCGATCGCGAGGGTCGAGCCCGCTGCACCTGCCGCGAGGGTGGCCAGCGCCCAACCGGGGCCGGTCTCCCCGGTCCCGAGCAAACCGTCCACCGAGGGGCTCCCTGGGCCTCCGTCGACCAGGGCGAGCAGGCCGGCGATCAGCACCAGGTTGAACTCATAGCCACCTTTGGACGCCCAGAGGCCATTCTTGAAGTGCACCGTTCGGATCGCGGTGATCATCGTCGCGATCAGCGTCGTGGCCGCCGCGGGCGTGAAGGCGCCGGCCACGATCATCGCGCCGCCGATCGTCTCGGAGGCGCTGGCTGCGATGGCGTTCCGGCGGCCGGGGCGCATGCCGAGGGACTCCATCATCCCGCTGGTGCCGTCGAGGCCGGGGCCGCCGAACCAGCCGAACCACTTCTGCGTACCATGCCCGACGAACAGCCCGCCGATCACGATCCTCGCGATGAGAACGTCCGAGCTTCATCTTCGATCCTCCAGGGTGGGCTTCAACGTTGCGGACGGAACGCACATCTCACTCAACCGCCCGGGGGGCGGGGAGCTCTACGACGCACTCCGCCAGCTGGCCGTCCAGTGCGGTGTCAAGAAGGTCGTGAAGCTCATCGCGCTGTCCCGCGTCAAGGGCGCTGAGGACATCGTCCTCGATCGCGTCCAGCACCCGCCCCACCTGCCCCAGCGCACGCTCTCCGGCGGGCGCGATCTCGACAATGTGGCGACGGCGGTCAGCCTGGTCGCGGCGACGTGTGGCAAGGCCGGCATCCTCGAGCTCGTTGAGCAGCAGCACGACGTTGCTCGGATCGATCGAGAGCGCCTCGGCCATCGCCTGTTGCGGCGCCGGCCCGTGGTCGCGCAGGTAGCTGAGGGCGACGAGCTGGCGCTGGCGCAGGCCCAGGGGGGCCAGCTCGGCCTCGAAGCGGTGGTTGATCGCTCGCGCCAAGTGGGCGATCAGGACGGTCGACCTTGCCGCGGTGGACTTGGCCTGCGTGACCATTGTGTGGATTGTAGCCTAGGGATGATCCTTGCTACATTGACGATCCCTGACCGACCCCGAGACAACCGTGGGCGACCGCCGTCGCTGGATCGCGCTGGTGGTCCTCTGCCTGGGCCAGCTGATGATCGTCCTGGATGCGACGATCGTAAACGTCGCGCTCCCGTCCATCCAGGGCGACCTGCACTTCACCCAGGCCAACCTGACCTGGGTGATCAACGCCTACCTGATCGCCTTCGGCAGCTTCCTGCTGCTCGCTGGGCGGCTCGGGGACCTGGTCGGCCGCAAGAAGGTCTTCCTCAGCGGCCTGGCGCTGTTCACTACCGCCTCGGCGCTCTGCGGCATCTCCGACAGCCAGGCGCTGCTGATCGCCGCCCGCTTCATCCAGGGCATCGGCGGCGCGGTCGCCTCCTCGGTGATCATCGCGATCATCATCACCGAGTTCCCGGGGGCGCGCGAGCAGGCCAAAGCGCTGGGCGTGTTCGCCTTCGTCGCCTCCGGAGGCGGCTCGATCGGGCTGCTCGCCGGCGGCGTCCTCACCCACGCGATCAACTGGCACTGGATCTTCTTCATCAACGTCCCGATCGGCGTGGCTGCGATCGCGCTCGGCATGGTCTTGGTCGAGGAGAACGAGGGCGCCGGTCTGCGCCAGGGCGTCGACGTGCTCGGCTCGGTGCTGATCACGGCCGCGATGATGCTCGGCGTCTACACGATCGTCGAGACCGACAGCTACGGCTGGGGATCGCTTCGGACGCTGGGTTTCGGCGCTGTCGCGCTGGTGATGATCGGTGCCTTCCTCGCCTATGAGGGACGGATCGCCAACCCGATCATGCCGCTGCGAGTACTCCGCTCGCGCAGCCTCTCCGGAGCCAACCTCGTCCGCGGCTTCCTGGTGATCGGGATGTTCTCCTCGTTCTTCCTCGGCGCCCTCTACCTCGAGCACGTCCTCGGCTACAGCTCGATCGGAACCGGGCTCGCCTTCCTGCCGATGACACTCAGCATCGGGGTCCTCTCGGTCGGGGTGACGCCGCGCCTCCTCACCCGCTTCGGCCCCAAGAGAACGCTGATCCCGGGCCTTGCGATGGCCCTCGCCGGCCTCTTAATCTTCGCCCGCGTCCCCATCCACGCCGACTACTGGACCGAACTCTTCCCGGCCTTCCTCTTGATCGGCCTCGGCGCCGGCACCTCCTTCATGCCGCTGATCACGCTGGCGATGTCTGAGGTGCCGAAGCCCGATGCCGGCCTCGCCTCGGGCCTCGTCAACGTCTCCCAGCAGATGGCCGCGGCGGTCGGCGTCGCGGTGCTCGGCACCCTCGCGGCAAGCCGGACCAGCGAACTCCTCGCCGCCGGGCACTCGGCCGGTGGCGCGCTGACCAGCGGCTACCGCTTCGCATTCCTGATCGCCGCCGCCTGCGTCGCGGTCGGCATCGCGCTCGCCGTCAGCGTCCTGCGCTCACCGGCCACGAGCGCCGAGGAGGCCACCGCCCCTACCACTGAGGAACTCCGCATCCGCGAGGGCCTGCTCGCCGACGAGCTGCTCTGAAGCCCGACCTGATCCTCTGCCACCGAGTGGCTTCGGCTACCTGCGCGCGGTTGACCTCGTAATCGCGACGAAGGCGTGCCAGGCGGGCTTGGGATGGAAGCTCGGGCCGCCATGGAAGAGGCCGACCGAGTCGCAGAAGTCGCAGGAGTCGGGCAGGTCCTTCCAGGAGAACCAGTAGACCTGCTTGAGGTCGAGGCGGCGCTGGTTGGCGATCAGGTATTTGTAGGCGCCGCGCAGCTCGCGGACCTGACCCTGGATCCCCTGCTCGAAGGCGTCATGGTG
The DNA here is from genome assembly GCA_963803755.1 of uncultured Solirubrobacterales bacterium. Lineage (GTDB taxonomy): Bacteria > Actinomycetota > Thermoleophilia > Solirubrobacterales > 70-9 > CAVUPF01. The sequence goes on along the minus strand of CAWDNP010000004.1, from coordinate 2,640 downwards.
GTAGTCGTTCTGTGAGCCCCAACCCATCTCGGTGATGTAGAGGGGGACGTGATCGCGGTTTTTCACGGTCACCTCGTGGATGCCTTCGACCAACCCTTCCAGGATTTCGGTGTCGGCCGCGTAGGGGTGCAGGGCGACGCCGTCGAAGTCGGCCTTGATCCCCGGCACGCGGTAGAGGTCGCTGAGGAACTCGGCTGCCGGCATCCCCCGCGCCCCCCTCGCCGTCGGCTTGCCAAAGAGGCCGGAGAGGATCACCTTCGCCTGCGGGTCGGCTTCTTTTATCGCCTTACTGGAGATCTCCACCAGCTTCGCGTAGCCGGCCGGGGAGACGGGGTAGGCGAAGTAGAAGAAGTTGACCTCGTTCCAGATCTGCCAGGCCCGGATCGGGGTCGGGCTGGGGATCGCCGGTTCGTAGTCGATGCCTTCATGGGAGTGTTCGGCCCAGAATTCGCCTCCGGGCCCGTAACGCTTGACCGCTGCCTGTAGGAAGGCGGCCCACGCCTTGCGCTCGCGCCCGGTCTGGATCGGGAACGTGGTCCACTTGGGGGTCAACCAGCGCGGGGTCGAGTAGAGGAAGGGAAGGACCTGAAGACCCGCCCGCGCCGCGACGGCGACGGTCCGATCGAGGCCGCTCCAGTCATAGCCTCCATTGGCAGTGGGCTGAATCGCCGACCAGGAGACCGGCACCCGCACGCTTTCGATCCCGCCGGCCGTCATCCGCTTGGCGTCGGCGGTGCTCAGTTCATTCTGCGGCACAATCCCGAAGAAGCCGCGCGGCACGCTGACTGGCACCCGGCTCGTCGCGGCGACGGCCGCGGCCGTCGCCACCACAAGGCAAGCAAGGAGGAAGACTACTGTCAGTGCTCGCTTCACCGGGTGGGGAACGGTAGCTGGCGCGACACCATGCAACACGACGGCGCACCGCATGTAGCGGCGGCATGAGCGCGTGCGCTCAGTAGGTCCCACCCAGCTTGCGGTGATCCCAGGTCGCCGTGCGCAGCGGCTTGAAGCGGATCGTGACCCGCTTCGGCGCCTGCGCCTCCAGCGCCGCCTTTGCGTCGCCCTGCACCGAGGAGATCCCTTCCGCATAGCGCAGCGTCAGCTCCTCGGCGAAGCCGATCACCGTCTCGAAGTCGCGGTGGATCTCGGCCTCGGCCTCGACCATCGCCCCCCGCAGCTCGCCGTACTCGCGCCCGGTCTCGACCAGCACCGTCGCCCGCGGATCGCGCTCCAGGTTGCGCACCTTCTGCGACTTGGCGTAGGTCCAGATCCACACCTCCCCGCCTCGTGGCACGAACCACATCGGCATCGAATGTGGCCAGCCGCGCGGTCCGAGACTGGAGATGATCGCGACCCGCTCCCCCTCGAGCAGCTCCGCCAGCTCCCCCTCGCTCAAGGTGATCTGCTCGCGGCGGCTCATCGCCACCTGACTCTAAGCGGCGGGGCGCCCCACCGCCTGCCGCCAGGCCGCTCCGACACAGGTAGGTGTGGCGGCCGGGCTTGGCCGGGCCGCAGCCGGGCAGGGCGATCTGGCCGTGGGTGCCCCGCGGCGCCTCGACCGTCACCCGCAGTCCGCCTCGCACCCGCCTCCAGCCGACCCAGAGCGAGCCATAGGGAGTGCCAACGCTGCCGCGGGCGAAGCGCAATCCAATCGGCTGGGGTTCGACCGTCCAACTCCGCCAGCCAGGGCCGGTCGGGCGCATGCCGAGCACGTAGGCCGAGAGCGCGTAGGTGGGCGCTGTGCTCCAGCCGTGCGCCAGCGAGGTCCGGCCCGCGCTGAGGCGTCCGTGGTTCAGCCGCAATGGGCGCCCGCCCACCCCCATCGCCTCCCACATCGTGCCGGGGCCCGCGCGGACCATGTGGCCCCAGAGCGCTTCCATCATCTGGCGCGCTTCGGCGCCGCGGTGGTGCTGGAGCAGCGCGATTAGCTGCCAGCCAGACATGAAGGGCGAGATGAAGCGTTCGGCGTAGGGGTCTTCGACTTCGACGGTGAGGGGCCCGTAGCGGCTGGAGAGCCGCGCCGCGAGGCCGTCGAGCACCCTGTCGGCGTCTTCGCCGGCGATCCCCGAGAGCACCGCCTCCACGTTGGCGTCCTGGGGGTAGTCGGGGTAGCTCGTGCCGCCCACGAAGAGGCCGGCGCCGGGGTCATAGAGCCTGGCGCGCACCGCAGCGGCGATCGAGTCCGCAGTTGTTTCGTCGACCGCCGCCGGCCCGGCTTCGCCCAGACGGGCCTCGACGCCCGCCAGCTGGCGCAGCGCCTGCACCCAGAGGGCGTTCGTGAAGGTATCGGCTTCCTGGAGCGGGTCAAAGACGCCCCAGCTGAAAGCGCCGCCGCGAAAGAGGCCGTCGGCGCCGAGGTGCGCGCGCAGGTATTCGACCGCCAGCCGCATCGTCGGCAGCAGCGTGCGGACGCGGCGCGCATCGCCGGAGAGCATGTAGCGATCGCAGACGGCCGCCACCCAGGCCGCGGTGTAGGCGGGCAGCGTCCCTTCGGTGGCCAGCCCGGGCGGCGAGGAGCGCAGCGCCGCGGGGGAGGCCCGTCGGCGGGCCCGGGACCGTGAGGGCAGCTTATGTCGAGGTCAGAGGCCATCGGGATGTAGCCACTCGGCCACTGCTGGCAGGAGAACATCGCCAGGGAGT
>CAWDNP010000003.1:0-334259 GCA_963803755.1 uncultured Solirubrobacterales bacterium | reverse complement strand
ACCGCGTCCTTGGTCACCTCCTGGTAGACCGGCCACTCCGACTTGTCGAGGTCGGGGAACAGCTCTTCCATCGCCGAGGGCTTCATGTTGGCCCCCGAGAGCAGGTGCGCCCCGGCGACTTTGCCCTTCTCGATCACCGCCACCGGGACTTCGCCGAGCTTCTCGGTCAGCTCCGGCTCGCTCTCGAGCAGTTGCATCACTTTGTTGGCGCAGGCGAGGCCGGCGGGCCCGCCGCCGACGATCGCTACGCCCACCTCGATGCGCTCGTCCTCGGAGTCGGTCGGGGGACCGATCACCTCGGCTGGGTCAAACGGCGGGGGGAACTCACTGGGTGCGACTGCCGGCATCTCTAGCTGCTCCTTTGCGGCGACTGAGCTGTTTGCTCAGCCGCCCTTCTTCGCCTTGATCGCCTCGGTCAGCTTGGGGAGGATCTTGTGCAGGTCGCCGACCACGCCGAGATCGGAGAACTCGAAGATCGGCGCGTTCTGGTCCTTATTGATCGCGAGGATGTTCTCCGAGCTCTGCATCCCGACCTTGTGCTGGATCGCCCCGGAGATGCCGGCCGCCAGGTACAGCTTCGGCGCAACCGTCTTGCCGGTCTGGCCGATCTGGGCCGCGTAGGGGTACCAGCCGGCATCGACCACGGCGCGGGTCGCCGCGACCGCGCCACCCATCGACTCGGCCAGCTCCTCGCAGAGCTTGAAGCCCTCCGCCGCGCCGAGGCCGCGTCCGCCGCCGACCAGGATGTCGGCGTCCTCGATGTTTACGTCGGCGCCGCGCTGCTCACCACGCTGGACCATCTTCGCCTTCGAGGACCAAGGGGACAGCTCGACCTCGACCTCGACGACCTCGGCGCTGCCGCCGGTCTCGTTGGCATCGAAGGCGTTGAGCCGCCCGATGATGATCCCCGGCTCGGCGACGTAGCCGACGTCGGCGATCTGGGAGTCCTGGAGGATCGGGCGCTCGGCGACCAGCTTGCCGTCGGCGACCTTGACCTCGGTGACCTCCATCGTCACGCCGGCGTTCAGCCGCGCGGTCAGCCCGGCGCCGATCTCAAAGCCGAGCAGGCCGCCGCCGAACAGCGCGTAGCCGTAGTCGTTCTCCGAGATCACCTTGGCCATCACGTCGATGATCGGCTGGGCGAGGCCCTCCGGCACGTCCTTGGCGCGGTAGACCTTCGCCGCGCCGTAGTTACCGAGCGCCGCGCAGGCGTCATCGGCGATGTCGCCGACGACCACCGCGGCGGCCTCGCCGCCGATCTGGCCGGCCAGCTTCGCCGCCTCAGAGATCGCCCCGAGCGAGTTCTTGTTGAAGTTGCCCTCGTCGTCGTGCAGGGCGTAAACCAGGATGCCGGCCATCTAGATCAACTTCCTCTCGTCGAGCCAGGCGACGATCTTCTCGACCGTCTCGTTGGTGTCCTCGTCCTCGATGATCTCCCCGGCCTCCTTGGCGGGCGGGGGGTTGAGCGCGAGGACCGCGGTCTTTGAGCCGGACTCGCCGACCATGTCGCCGTCGATCCCGACGTCGGCGGTCGCCTTTGCGTCCAGCGGTTTTTTCTTGGCCCCCATGATCGCCTTCAGGCTGGGGTAGCGCGGCTCGTTGATCGCGTCACCGACGCTGATCACCGCGGGCAGCTCGACCTCGACCGTGTCGTAGCCGTACTCGGCCTGGCGCTCGCAGCGCAGCTTGCCGTCGGCGACGTCGATCTTGATCACCTGGGTCAGCGAGGGCATCTTCAGGTGGTCGGCGACGACGGCGCCGATCGTGTAGCACTCGCCGTCGTCGGACTGCTGGCCGAGCAGCACCAGGTCGGGGCTCTCGGCCTCCAGCACCTTGGCGAGCGAGTAGCCGGTCGCGCAGACATCGGATCCGGCCAGGGCGCCGTCGGAGAGGTGCACCGAGCGATCGGCACCGAGCGCGACCGCCTTGTGGAGGGCGCGGACGGCGGAGTCAGGTCCCATCGTCACCGCGACCACCTCCTCGACCGGGATCGCGCCGCCCTCCTTGATCTGCATGGCGGCCTCGATTGCGTGGGTGTCGAAGGGGTTGAGGTTCTTCTCGCCGCTGCGGTCCAGTCGCATCGTGTTGGGGTCGATGCGCTTCTGGACGGCGGCGTCCGGTACCTCCTTGACCAGGACGCAGATCTTCAAGTTCAAGCCTCCTTGGCTGGTTCTCAGGATGGTTGACTGACCAGTCAGTCAGTCTATCTATTCACGAAGATGTGTCGTCGTTCTCGCGTCGGTGCCGCTCGGTCGCCCCGTCGCGGATGAACTCGACGATGTCGTCGGTGCCGGCGCCCGGCGTGAAGACCTCGGCGACGCCAAGTCGCTTCAGCTCGGGGATGTCCTCGGCGGGAATCGTGCCGCCGACCGTGACCAAGACGTCGTCGACCCCCTGCTCGGTGAGCAGCTCCACGACGCGCGGCACCAGGGTCATGTGGGCGCCGGAGAGGATCGAGAGACCGACCGCGTCGGCGTCCTCCTGGATCACCGTCTCGGCGATCTGCTCGGGGGTCTGGTGAAGGCCCGTGTAGATCACCTCCATGCCGGCGTCGCGCAGGGCGCGGGCGATGATCTTGGCGCCGCGGTCGTGCCCGTCCAGGCCGGGCTTGGCGACGACGACTCGGATCTTGCGGGCGGTGGCGGCCTCCATCGGCGGCGGGAACCCTAGAACACCGGCGACTCGGTGTAGGTCCCGAAGACCTCCTGCATCGCCGCGATCATCTCGCCCTCGGTGGCGCGGGCGCGGGCGGCCTCAAGGATCGGTCCCATCAGGTTCTCCTCGGTCGCGGCGGCGCGCTTTAGCTCCACGAGGGCACCCTCGACCGCCGCGGAGTCGCGCCGCGCCCGCGTCGCCCCCAGGCGCTTGACCTGCTTGCGCTCCAGGGCGGGGTCGATGCGGAGGATCGGCGTCTGGGCTTCGTCCTCGTCGATGAAGTCGTTGACCCCGACGACGATGCGACGGCGCTCGTTTAACTCCTGCTGGTAGGCGAAGGCGGCGTCGGCGATCTCGCGCTGGGGGAAGTTCTGGCGGATCGCCTCGACCATCCCCCCCAGCGCGTCGATGCGGGCGAAGTACTGATAGGCGGCGCGCTCCATCTCCTCGGTCAGCTTCTCGACGAACCAGGAGCCGCCGAGCGGGTCGACCGTGTTCGTCACACCGGACTCCATGGCGATGATCTGCTGGGTGCGCAGCGCCACCTGCACCGCCTCCTCGGTCGGCAGCGCCAGCGCCTCATCGAAGGAGTTGGTGTGCAGGGACTGGGTGCCCCCGAGCACCGCCGCCAGCGCCTCCAGCGAGGTCCGCACCACGTTGTTGAGCGGCTGCTGGGCGGTCAGCGAGACGCCCGCGGTCTGGGCGTGGAAGCGCAGCCGCATCGACTCCTCGCGCCTGGCGCCGTAGGTATCGCGCATCTCGCGCGCCCAGATCCGTCGCGCCGCCCGGTACTTGGCGACCTCCTCGAAGAAGTCGATGTGGGCGTTGAAGAAGAAGGAGAGGCGGGGGGCGAAGTCGTCGATCTCCAGGCCGCGCTCAAGCGCCCGCTCGACGTAGGTGAAGCCGTTCTTTAAGGTGAAGGCCAGCTCCTGCTGGGCGGTCGAGCCCGCCTCGCGGATGTGGTAGCCGGAGATCGAGACCGGGTGCCAGCGGGGCATGTGCCGCGAGCACCACTCGATCATGTCGGTGATCAGCCGCATCGCCGGCTCGATCGGAAAGCACCACTCCTTCTGGGCGATGTACTCCTTGAGGATGTCGGTCTGGATCGTGCCCCCCAGGTGCTCCGGCCGGGACGCCCTGCGCTCGCCGACCAAGACGTAGAAGGCGAGCAGGATCGCCGCCGGGGCGTTGATCGTCATCGAGGTGCTGACCCCGCCGAGTGGGATCCCGGCGAAGAGCTGCTCCATGTCGTCGAGGCTGTCGACGGCGACGCCCTCGCGGCCGACCTCGCCGAGGCTGCGCGCGTGGTCTGAGTCATAGCCCATCAGGGTCGGCATGTCGAAGGCGGTCGAGAGCCCGGTCTGGCCGTGGTCGAGCAGGTAGTGAAAGCGCTCGTTGGTCTCCTCGACCGTGCCGAAGCCGGCGAACTGTCGCATCGTCCAGAGCCGGCCCCGATACATCGAGGGGTAAGGGCCGCGGGTAAACGGGTACTCGCCGGGGTTGCCGATCGTGGCGTCGGGGTCAGCGGGGGCGTCCTTGGCCGTGTAGAGCGGCTGGACCGGCTGCCCCGAGATGGTCGAGAACTCCGCGTCGCGCTGCTTGAACTCGGGCCTGGCCCGTGGCTCGGTCGCCATGGCGACAGTCTAGGCGGGGGAACCCTCAGCGCCGCGCCGCGAAGCGGCGGGGCGGCGGCTTGCGGCGGGCGGCGATGCGGGAGCCGCCGAAACCGGCAATCGTCGCCGCCAGGGTGATCGCGACGGCGAGGAGGCGGCGGCCGAGGCGCTCGAAGCGCATCGTCTGCCAGCCTTCCTGCCTGGCGATCTCGGTCAGGGAAGGATCGGGGTTGACGGCCACCGGGTGGCCGACCGCTCGCAGCATCGGCAGGTCAGAGAGCGAGTCCGAGTAGGCGTAGGAGGCGCTCAGGTCGATGTCGTGTTTGGTGGCGAAGGCCTGCATCGCCTCGACCTTGCCGGGACCGTAGACGAAAGGACCGTCGAAGCGGCCGGTGAAGTTTCCGTCGCCGTCGACCTCATAGCGGGTGCCGATCCCACCCTCCATGCCCAGGACCTGGGCCAGCGAGGCGACCACGCCGTTGCCGGCGGCGCTGACGATGAAGGTGGCGCGGCCGGCGTCTTGGTGGGCGTGGACCTCGTCCAGCATCTGAGGGTAGACGCGCGGCAGGATTGCCGCCATCACCTCCGGCCCCATCCGGTCGATCGTCTTCTCCGCCACGCCGGAGATCAGCGCGCGGGCAGCGCGCAGCACCTCGGCGGTTCGCTCATCGGTTGTGCCGCGCAGCCGGTAGCGCAGGTGCTCCGCTGCCCAGCGCACGAGCTGGCGCCGCCCGACGATCCCCTGCCGGGTGGCGACGCGGGCAAACTGCATCCCACTCGACCCTGCCATCAGGGTCTTGTCCAGATCGAAGAATGCAGCAGCGCGGCTCAAGCCGAGCCGTTGACCTCGATCACGATCGCATCCCCCTGGCCGCCGCCCGAGCAGATTGCGGCGACGCCCAAGCCGCCCCCGCGCCTGCCGAGCTCATGAACCAATGCACCGACGATGCGGGCGCCCGAGGCCCCGATCGGATGTCCGAGGGCGATCGCGCCGCCGTTGACATTGACCTTCTCCTCATCGATGCCGAGCATCCGCATCGAGTTGATCGCGACCGAGGCAAAGGCCTCGTTGATCTCCCAGAGGTCGACGTCCTCGGGGCTCTTGCCGATCTTCTCCAGCGCCAGCTTGGCGGCCTTGGCCGGCGTCCTCGCAAGGTAGGAGAAGTCATCGGCGACGGCGCCGTAGGAGAGGACGCGCGCCAGCGGGGTGTGGCCCTCCTTCTCGGCCCACTCCTGCGCGGCGACCACGACGGCGCCGGCGCCGTCGTTTACCCCCGGCGAGTTGCCGGCGGTGTGGGTGGCGTCCTCGCCGCCAACCGCCTTCAGCTTGGCGAGGGTATCCAGGTTGGTGTCGGGGCGGATCGCCTCGTCGATCTCAACGGCGCTCTCGCCCTTGCGCGACTTCACGGTGACCCCGACGATCTCCTCGGCGAGGCGGCCGGCGTCGGTCGCCTCGGCGGCGAGGCGGTGTGAGCGCTCGGCGAAGCGGTCCATGTCGACGCGGCTGATCTCCAACTCGTTGGAGACCGCGCTCGCCTCGTTGATCATCTGCTTGTGGGTGAAGGGATTTGTGAGGCCGTCGTGGGTCATCGAGTCGACGGCGCTGACGTCGCCCATGCGAAAGCCGAAGCGGGCACCGGGCAGCAGATAGGGCGCCTGGCTCATCGACTCCATCCCGCCGGTCACCGCGATCTCGGCCTCCCCGGCGCGGATCGAGAGGTCGGCGATGCCGATCGAGCGCATGCCCGACGCGCAGACCTTGTTGATCGTCTCCGAAGGGACCTCCTTTGGGATACCGCCCTTGATCTGAGCCTGGCGCGAGGGGATCTGCCCCTGGCCGGCCTGCAGGACCTGGCCGAAGACGACCTGCTGGACCTGCTCGGGCTCGACGCCGGAGCGCTCCAGCGCGGCCTCGATCACGTGGCCGCCGAGGTCGGTCGCATCGAGCGAGGACAGGCCCCCGCCCATCTTCCCGAAGGGAGTGCGGGCGGTTCCAAGGATCACTGTGCTGGGCATCTATGCCTTTCTCTCTGCGAGGTCGTGAGGTGCGATTCAAAGGGCGCCTGCCCTGGGCCGGACGATACCGGGAGGACTCGCCAAGCTGCGTGCGCAAGCGCATAGACTCGCCGGCCATGAAGGTCGAGGTCCGCCAGATTGAGCTGCCGGAGGTCGATGCCGATCTGGTCGCGATCGGCCTCTATGACGGCGAGGGCATGCCGGCCGAGATCGCCACCGCCCCGGGGGCCGCCGACGCCAAGGGCGCCTTCAAGAAGCTCGCGCTGCTCCATCCAGACAGACCGGCCCGCGTGCTGGTCATCGGGCTCGGCAAGCGGGAGGAGATGGATGCCGAGCGCGCCCGGGTCGCGGCGGCGTTGGTGGCGCGCGAGGCGGCCGAGGTCGAGGCGACGTCCCTCGCCTGGGCGCTGCCGGAGTCCGCGAAGGACACCGCGACCGCCGAGGGCCTGGTGACAGGAACGATCCTCGCCACCTACCGCTTCGACCGCTTCCTCAGCGCCGACCCCAACGACCCTCGCCCACCCGCGATCGAGTCGTTGACGCTGCTGGGGCCCGAGAGCGTCGCCGCCGCAGCGCAGGCGGCCGGCGTCTGCGCCGAGGCCCAAAACCGCGCCCGCGACCTGCAGAGCCTGCCCTCCAACGTCGCCACACCCACCTACCTGGCACAGCGCGCCGAGGAGATCGCCGCCGCCTACGACGCGGTCGGCGTCGAGGTGCTCGGCCGCGAGCAGATCGCAGAGATTGGGATGGGCGGCCTGATCGCGGTCAGCCAGGGGACCGCGGAGGAGCCGAAGCTGATCGTCCTGCGCTATGGCGCAGGCTCCGGCCCCACCCTCGGGCTGGTCGGCAAGGGCGTCACCTTCGACACCGGCGGCATCTCGATCAAGCCCTCCTCCGGCATGCACGAGATGAAGATGGACATGTCGGGCGCCGCCGCGGTGCTGGAGGCGGTGGCGGCGATCGCCGAGCTTGGGCTGGCGGTCGACCTCCTCGCCGTCGTTCCCGCGACCGAGAACATGCCCTCCGGCACCGCGGTCAAGCCGGGCGACATCATCACCCAGTACAACGGCAAGACGGTCGAGGTCAACAACACCGACGCCGAGGGCCGCCTCATCCTCGCCGATGCCCTCGCCTACGCGGTGGAGCTGGGCGCGGAGCGGGTGGTCGACCTCGCCACCCTGACCGGCGCCGTCCTGATCGCGCTCGGCTCGACCTACGCGGCTGTGATCTCCAACGATGACGAGCTGGCCGGGGAGGTCGTGGAGGCCGGGGAGGCGACGGGCGAGCTGGCCTGGCGCCTGCCCCTGCACCCGGAGTACAAGGAGCTGACCAAGGGCACCGTCGCCGACCTCACCAACGCCTCGGCCAAGCGCAAGGCCGGCACGATCTACGCCGGCTCCTTCCTCGAGGAGTTCGTCGACGGGCGCCCCTGGGCCCACGTCGACATCGCCGGCACCGCCTGGGATGTCGGCCGCCCCTACACCGGCAACGACGCCAGCGGCTTCGGCGTTCGCCTCCTGGTCGAGCTGGCCCGCGCCCTTTCGAGTTAGTAGAGAATCATGCAGGTGGAGGTGCCGTGGGCGAGGAGCTTGCCCGTCTCGGCGGCGGTGAGGTTGGCCTCCGCGGTGGCCTGGCGGCGGCCGCGGTAGACGACGCTCGCCTCGCACAGGACGCGGCCGGTGTCGCGGGTGATCGGGCGCACGAACTTGGCCTCGATCCCGAGCGAGGTGTAGGCGACGCCGGCTGGAAGGGTGGTATGGACGGCGCAGCCGAGCGCCGAGTCGAGCAGGGTCGCGGCGTAGCCGCCGTGGACGACCCCGATCGGGTTGTAGTGCTCCTCGCCGGGCTCGCCCTCAAAGAGGGCGCGGCCATCGCCCAGCTCGATCGGCCGCATCCCCATCGTCACCGCGATCGGCGGCGGCGGGAGCTCCCCGGCGACGATCGCCTGCATGTACTCCATGCCCGTCATCGTCGCCCCCGCCGCCGCGGTCGGAACCGGGTCTTGCCAGACCAAGGTGCGACTGCGGCTGGTCTCCGGACTGGACTCGGCGAACGCCAGCGCTGCGTCAACCGCAGTTGCTCGGCCCGCGCTCACCGCTTACCCTCGCGAACGCGGGTCGCGACGCTATCGCCGACCGGCTGGCGGATTGCCGGGTAGTGCAGGTCCGCCGTGATCTCGGCCTGGCTTATCGAGATCCGCTGGGCCTTGGACCGGTGATGCCTGTGCCTTGGGATCAGCCTCATATCAGCGCCTCCAATCGGGCTGGGTTTCGTCAAGCAACTCGACCGAGGTCACCCTACCGCAGTCGGTTGCTTGAAGCAACCTTGTGTGAGAACATCACTCTGTGCTCCGCCACGACTACCCCGGACAGGTCTGCTCGATCGCTAAGTCATTGGAGGTTGTCGGCGAGCGCTGGTCGCTTTTGATCGTCCGCGACGTGATGAACGGGCACCGTCGCTTCGACGAGCTGCAGAAGGGGCTCGGCGTTGCACGCAACGTGCTCTCGGCCCGCCTCCAGCGGCTCATCGACGCAGACATCCTCGAGCGCCGCCCCTACCAGACGAGCCCCGAGCGCTTCGAGTACTTCCTCACCGAGAAGGGGCTTGACCTCTGGCCCGCACTGATCGCACTGCTCGGCTGGGGAGACCGGCACTCGATCGGCCCGGAGGGGCCGCCGATGCTGATCGTCCATAAGGAGTGCGGCGGGGCGGTCAGCGATCGCGGCGTTTGCGAAAGCTGTGGCAAGGTGCTGGGCGCCCGCGACGCCCGGGCGCTACCAGGTCCCGGAGTGGAAGCCGCGGGCGCCGAAGCGGCCTAGGAACCCTTGAGCAGTCGCTGCTCGGCGGCAATTGCGTTGCTTCTCACTTTCCCGCCGTATACGGCGGGAAGAAGATTCAGCAGGACAGGAAAGCAAGGGGCCACCCGCCGCACCGAAACCGCGAGAGCGCTAGCGTTGACCGCGCGGCCAGGACGGCACAGCAACAAGGAGGAACGCGAAATGGCGACTACGGCAGAGCTTCAGGTCCGCGACAAGATCTTCATCGGGGGCGAGTGGGTGGATTCGACCGCTTCGGAGACGATCGAGGTGATCAACTCGACCACCGAGGAGGTCATGGGGTCGATCCCCGCGGGCACGGCTGAGGACGCCGACCGCGCGGTGCGGGCGGCGCGCGGCGCCTTCGATGCGTGGTCGCAGACCTCGCGCGAGGAGCGCGCCTCCTACCTGGCCGCGATCGCCGCCGGCCTCGGCGAGCGCTCTGAGGAGATCGCCGCGACGATCGCCCAGGAGCTGGGGATGCCGTTGACGCTGAGCCAGATCATCCAGGCCGGCCTGCCAATCGCCCAGTTCGCGGCGATGCCGAAGCTGATCGAGGAAGTCACCTGGGAGGAGGAGATCGGCAACTCGCGGGTGCTGCGCGAGCCGGTCGGCGTACTCGGCGCGATCACCCCCTGGAACTACCCGCTCAACCAGATCGCCGCCAAGGTGGCGCCGGCGCTGGCCGCTGGCGCCACGGTGGTGCTGAAGCCCAGCGAGGTGGTTCCCCTCAACGCCTTCATTCTCGCCGAGGTGATCGAGGCCGCCGGCCTGCCGGCGGGCGTCTTTAACCTGCTCACCGGGACCGGCCCCGTCGTCGGCGAGGCGATCGCCGGGCATCCGGGCATTGACATGGTCTCCTTCACCGGCTCGACCCGGGCCGGGCGGCGGGTCAGCGAGCTGGCCTCGGCGACGGTGAAGCCGGTGGCGATGGAGCTGGGCGGCAAGTCGCCGAACCTGATCCTCGACGACGCCGACCTCGAGCGAGCCGTCCCCGACGGCGTCGGCAAGTGCTACCTCAACTCCGGGCAGACGTGCAGCGCGCTGACTCGGATGCTGGTGCCGCGGGCGAAGCTCAGAGAAGCCGAGGAGCTGGCCGTGAAGGCGGCGGAAGGCTTCACGCCGGGCGACCCGTTCGAGGAGTCCACGCGGCTGGGCCCGCTCGTCTCCGACACCCAGCGCGAGCGCGTACGCGGCTACATCCGCAAGGGCGAGGAAGAGGGCGCGAAGCTGCTCATCGGCGGCGCCGAGCCCCCCGAGGGCTTAGACCGCGGCTACTTCGTCCGCCCCACCGTCTTCTCCGAGGTGACGCCGGAGATGACGATCGCCCAGGAGGAGATCTTCGGACCGGTGCTCGTGATCCAACCCTATGAGGGCGAGGAGGACGCGGTGCGGATCGCCAACGACACCGTGTACGGCTTGGCGGGGGGGGTCTGGTCGGCCGACCCCGAGCACGCGATCGCCGTCGCCCGGCGGATCAGGACCGGCCAGATCGAGATCAACGGCGGCGCCTACAACCCGCTGGCGCCGTTCGGTGGATACAAGCAGTCCGGGCATGGGCGCGAGAACGGGCGCTTTGCGATCGAGGAGTTGCTGCAGGTCAAGAGCCTTCAGCTGTAGGCGCCAGGCGCGCTGCAACCCCATAGGCTGCGGCCGTGGACTTCGAGCTCTCAGACGAGCAGCGATTGCTGCGCGAGACCGTCCGAGACTTCGCCCGCCAGGAGGTGGCTCCCGTGGCGGGCGAGCTGGACCGTACGAAGTCCTTTCCCTACGAGCTCATCGCCCAGATGGGCGGACTGGGGCTGATGGGGATCCCGTTCCCGCATGAGTACGGGGGCGGGGGTGCGGACACGTTCTCCTACGCGCTGGCGGTCGAAGAGCTGGCGCGAGTGGACTCCTCGGTCTGCATCACGATGGCGGCGCACACCTCCCTGGGGACGATGCCGATCTATTTGTGGGGGAGCGAGGAACAGAAATCCGAGTGGCTTCCGCAGTTGTGCAGTGGGCAACGGCTTGCCGCCTTCGGGTTGACCGAGCCTGAGGCCGGCTCGGATGCGGGCAACGTGCGGACTACGGCGAAGCTGGATGGTGGAGAGTGGGTGGTAAACGGGGCCAAGCAGTTCATCACCAACTCGGGCACCGACATCTCGGGGTGCGTGTCGATCACCGCGCTCACCGGGGAGTCCAACGGCCGCAAGGAGATCTCAAACGTGATCGTTCCGACCGGGACGCCTGGGTATGAGGTCGGTGAGCCGTATCGGAAGATGGGCTGGAACGCCTCCGACACCCGTCCCCTCAGCTTCGAGGACTGCCGGGTGCCGGAATCGAATTTGCTTGGGCGACGAGGCGACGGGTTCAAGAACTTCCTCCACATCCTCGACGGGGGGCGGATCGGGGTCGCTGCGATGGGGGTCGGGCTGGCGCAGGGGGCGCTCGATGAGGCGATCTCCTACGCGAAGGAGCGCCAGGCGTTCGGCCAGCCGATCTCCAAGTTCCAGTCGATCCAGGCAAAGATCGCCGACCTCTCCGCGCAGATCGAGGCAGCTCGGCTGCTCACCTGGCGCGCCGCCCTTCAGAAGGACGCCGGGCGCTCGTTCACGCTGACCGCCGCCCAGGCGAAGCTGATCACCGGCCGCCTCGCCGTCCGAGCGACCGAGGAGGCGGTGCAGATCCACGGCGGCTACGGCTACATCGAGGAGTACCCGGTCTGCCGCTTTTACCGCGACGCCAAGATCCTCACGATCGGCGAGGGCACCGACGAGGTCCAGCAGATGGTGATTGCCCGCCAGCTCGGCTGCTAGCCGGCAGGCAAGCTCAGCCGATGGGCTTGTTCGATTTTATGGATGCGGCCCTCGCCGATTCCTGCTTCGGCGGCAAGCGCCGGCCATGATTGGACGGCGTCCGTCACCTCGGCCAGGATCTCCTCGGCTCGACCCCGCTTCATCGAGGCCACATCCGATACCTGGCGAAGATCCTCAACCGTGATGCCGTCGCGCTTGGAGTTGATCGACATCTGGTGTTGAGCCGTCCAGCGGCCCGCCGGGTTGTAGGAGTAGACGAGGTCAAACGCCGGCGACAGAGACCACTCTCCGGCGCGGCTCATCAGAAAGGCGATGTTCTTGACGTGATCGTCCTGGTTGCGGGCGATGACGTTGAATGTCATGCGGCGGAACTGTTGCTCGACCGCCGCCATCGGCAGGCCCAGGCGACGGATGACCTGGAAAGCCTGCTCGTAGGAGTTGGCGCCCGGCTGGCGGTAATCAAGATGAGCGAGGGCCGCAAGCGACTGCATGTGGAGCTTGGAGCCGTCGTTGAGGCGATCGAAGCGACGAGTCATGAAGTGGTGGCGGCCGTTCTCCGCCAGCAGGCGGCATTCGGTCATCTCGATGCCCGCCCTGCGCGCCATCTGCGAGTAGACCCACTCGATCGCTCCGTAGCCCCGGGTATCTCCCAGATCCCGGCTTTTGTCTTCGACGCCGTCGAACTTGAGAATCCAGTGCTCGAAGCCAGGATCGGCATCAAGCTGGCCGGACCGGACTTCGTTCGTCGCCGGGTTGAGGGCGATCAAGGCCTTTGCTCGAGCCCCACCGGCGGACGTGCCAACCCTGAGGATCTCCTTGAGGGCCTGCTCCTTGTCTGAGCCCTGAAGCGAGGTAGCCAGGTCCTCGCGCTGTGCCATCACCTCCGAGGCAAGCTCGACCAGAGCCTCGATGTTTAAGTCGCGGCTCCTCGCCGGCCGGGGTCCCTTGGACGGGGCAAACTCGAGTGCCCCCATGCCCCGTTTGCCGATGTAGCAAAGGCGTTGGACCGCGTTGAAGTCGCCGGCGGCCCGTCCTTGGGTGGCCAGCCAGGCGTCGATCAGCGCGTTCCCGTAGCGATCGGGCAGCGAATCGGCAAGCAGTCCCGGCAGGCCCTTGAAGCTCTGCTCGGACAGCTCAGGGAAGCTGTAGGGCTTGTCGGGTTGGAGCGGCATGGTGATGGGCGAAACCTCGATGTCGCTCGATGCGAACCGCGGCTCGTACTCAAAGACGGCAACGTTCTGGCCATCGGGCAGCAGCACGGCGCCGATCCGCGTGCCCCAGAGGCGAACCTCGGCGAGCTCGCTCAAGCTTCTCGCCCACCTCGCTCATCAGCCCAGTGCCACGATGGAGACTCATGCCCGGGTTGCTCGGTGCCCCGCGAAGACCCGGCTCGTTGTCGCTGGCCACTGCGCCGTTTCAACTGGTCGATCGGGCTTGGTGGGGGCTCGGGAACCAGCCGATCGATGCCTTCGAGCAAGCCGAGGACGCGCAGGACGCGGACGAAGCTCCTCAGCGAGGCCGATTCGCCCGCCTCGATGCGCTGGACGGTCATTCTGCCCACGCCCGCTTCTTTGGCAAGCTGACCCTGACTCAGATTGCGCTCCAGCCGGGTACGACGCAGGCGAGCGCCAAGCTCCCGCAGGACCGCTGCATCAGTGTTCTGAGCTGTTATGTCCATAGTGATTTACTTTTAAAGCACTATAGCATTTTTCTCCGCTATTGACTTATTTTTGATACAAAGCTTACATCTAGCTATTCCCAAGCAAAGCTGATCACCGGCCGCTTCCCGGACGAGTAGATGTGCAGCGCCGCTTCCGCTGCCCATACGCACACCTACGGTGGCCGCGGCTATGCCGCCTTCAAGGTGAAGCGGACCCGAGTGCCGGGCGTCGTCTCCTCCAGCCAGATCCGTCCACCGTGGGCCTCGACGATCGCCCGCGAGATCGCTAGGCCGAGGCCGGCGCCCTCCTCGCCGCGGGCCTCCTCGCCGCGGTAGAAGGCCTCGAAGACCCGCTCGCCCTGCCCCGCGGGGATCCCCGCCCCTTCGTCGGCGACCTCAACTTCGACGCCGGCCGCGCCCGAGCGTGCCCGCACCGTGACGCTGCCGTCGGCCGGGGTGTGGCGGATCGCGTTCTGGATCAGATTGAAGAGAACGCGCTGCACCTTCTCGGCGTTGACCATCGCCACCACCTCGCTCGGGGGCAACTCGGCGTTGATCGCCACGCCCCGGGCCTCCGCGGGGGCGCGCATCGCCGCGACCGTGTCACCGATCAGCTCCCCCAGCTCGACTTGGCGCATCGTCCAGGAGATGTCGCCGGCCTCGATCCGCGAGAGCTCGAAGAGGTCATCGATCAGCCTCGTCAGCGCCTCGACGTGGGTGCGCGTCTCGCGCAGGTAGCGCTCGCGGGTCTCGCCGGTCGCGACACCGTCATCGATCGACTCGACCAGTAGCCGCAGCGACGCCAGCGGCGTGCGCAGGTCGTGCGAGACGGCGGCGATCAACTGGCGCCGCGCGTCCTCTATCTGGCGATGGGAGCGCTCCTCGACGACCAGCCGGACGGCCAGCGCCGCGGCCAGCGCCGCCCCGGCTGCGGCGAGCACGACAAGGAGGATCTGCGCCGCGCCCATCCGGTCGGGGACCGTCACGGCGGCGGCCCCGGCGAGGAAGGCCGCGACGGCGATCAGAGCGACGCGCCTCATGGCCGCAGCCTGTACCCGACGCCCCAGACCGTCTCGATGAAGCGGGGCTCGGCGGGGTCATCTCCGAGCTTGGCGCGGAGGCGACGGACGTGGACGGTGACGGTGCTGGTGTCGGTGAAGACGGGGAAGTCCCAGACGGCCTCCATCAGCTGGTCGCGGGAGAAGACCCGTCCGGGCCGCGCCGCCAGGTAAGCGAGCAGGTCGAACTCGCGCTGGGTCAGCGAGAGCTCCTCGCCGTCGAGGAAGGCCATCCTCCGTGCCGGCTCAACCCGCAGCGGCCCGTGCTCGATTGGCGCCGGCCCCTCCTCCTCGGGACGCGGCGAGAGGCGGCGCAGCACGGCGTTCACCCGGGCCACCAGCTCGGCGGGAGAGAACGGCTTCACCACGTAGTCATCGGCCCCGTGGCGCAGGCCGATGACGCGGTCGGACTCCTCCCCGCGTGCGGTGAGCAAGATCACCGCGATCCGCTCGCCTGGGCGCTCGTGCAGCCGGCGCATCACCTCGATCCCGTCGATCCCGGGCAGCATCACGTCGAGCACGACCAGGTCGGGCTGGTGGCGCTCGGCCGCCCGCAGCGCCTCGGGGCCGTCGCAGGCCACGTGCGTTCATATCCCGCTCGCTCCATGTAGCGGCCGACGACCTCGACGATCGTCGGCTCGTCGTCGACCACGAGAACCGTGCCGTGCGTGGGCTCGCTCATCGCTTCGATTGTCGCGCCCTGGCTAGCCAAAGGTGAAGGCATAGCCCATCACCCCCGGTTCGGGCAAAAGACGGAGGACGTGATCGCCGACCCGGGGCAGGTCGACGAGTTCGTAGAGGCGCTGCGAGGAGACTTCGACGACGCCGTTGTGAACGTCTGAGCCGGCGAAGCGGTCCGGGATCGGACGGCCGTCCAGCAGCACCCGCATCCGGCGGCTGTGAAGGGGCGAGCCCAGCACCAGGTATACCCGCCGCGCCCCGAAGTCGAGATCGAGCGAGCCGCCGAGCGCCGTCACCGCGTGCAGGCCGATCCTCCAGCGCCCGTGGTAGGCGAATTCGTTGGGGGGCGGTGTCGGCGGACTGCCGAAATCGTGTATCCCGGGGGAGAGGATCGGGTTGGTGAAGCGTTCGGCGCGGGCAGCTCCAAGGTAGGTCTCGGGTGTCGTCACCCCGGCTGAGGGAGCGACGGCGTGGACGACCGGCCCCCGGCCCGAGACCCGGTGGCCGGCTTCGGCGAGGAGCTCGCGGATCACTTCTTCTTTTTTGCCGTAGGAGCCTTCGCCGAAGTCGACGTAGCGCACGTCGCCCTTGGCGTCGATGAAGTACTCGGCCGGCCAGTACTGGTTGCCGTAGGCGTTCCAGGTCCCGTAGTCGTTGTCCTGGACGACGGGATAGTGCAGGCCGTTGCGTTCGATCGCTTCGGCGACGTTGCTCGCCTCGTGCTCGAAGGGGAACTCGGGGGTGTGGACGCCGACGATGGTCAGCCCGTCGCGGCGGTAGCGCGCGTCCCACGCCTTCAGATAGGGCAGGGTACGCAGGCAGTTGATGCAGCTATAGGTCCAGAAGTCGATCAGCACCACCCTGCCGCGCAGGCCGCGCATCGTCAGCGGCCGATCGCCGGGGGTGTTGAACCACTGCTGGGTATCGACGAATTCGGGCGCCTTGCCGAGCACCGGCAGGCCCCTCGCCGGGTCTGTCTTCGGCGCGCCCTGGCTCGCCGCCCGCCCGCCGATCCCGTGAGCGGCTTCGCCGCGGACTTCTTCAAGTGCGCTGCGCGCCGCTGCCGTGTCCTCCAGCCCGTGCGTGGGAGTGATCAGGAAGCTCGGCAGATCGGCGGCGATGGTGTTCTCAAAGCGCACGTCGTAGTTCTCGAGCATCGCCAGGGCGACCACCACCATCACCGCGCCCATCGCCACCTGCAGGCCGACGCCGCGCCTCGCTAGCGGCGCGACCACGCGCCGACCGCCCAGCATCAGGATGTAGAGGACGGCGGCCGAGCCGATCCCGTAGCTGAGCGCCACCGCCAGGCGCCCGGCGGTGAACGGCTGCGACGCCGTGACGGTGATCACCCCGGCGAGGATCGGACCGGCACAGGGCGCATAGACCAGCCCCAGGCTGGCTCCCACCGCGGTCCCCGACCAAAAGCCCTCACCACCCCGGCCGGCCACTCCGGCGCGGCCCGCGAAGCGACTCAGCCAGGCCTCCAGCCGCGCGGCCAGGGGCGGGATCATCAGAGTGATACCGAAGGCGATCAGGACGAAGATCGCAAGCTTTCGCAGCAGGTCGTCGGGCAGGCCGAGCGCCGAGATCACGTAGACCAGCGCGACGATTGCAAAGGTGAAGGAGACAGCCAGCCCGACGACGATCCCGAGCGGCCGGCGCCGGCCTCCGGTCGCCCCAGCCGAGAGCGCGATCGGCAGGATCGGTAACACGCACGGCGAACGGCGGTGGCGGCGCCGGCGATGAACCCGAAGAGCATTAGCAATGCCATGGCCTCAACCTTGCCACGAAGGCATTACGAATAAATGACGGCGGGCGGTTCAGCCGCCGTGCCGCGGGGATGGCCCACCCGCGCGCGTCCAGGCCTCAGCTGGATGCAGGCCGCGAGGTGACGGCGCCCTCGGCGCGCCCGGCCACCTCCGCGGCGCGCCCTACCCGCTCGCCGATCCCGTAGTTGGCGCAGATCGCCAGCTCGTGCTCGCGCAGCAGCGGACGGGTGGGGTCGACGACCGGCGCGGCTCGGATCGCCTTTTGACCGTGCGCGACCCAGACGCGGCCCGACGCGGCGGCGCAGTCGCACAGCGGGATCGCCACCAGCCTGGCGCGGCGTCGGCCGAGATCGGCTACCAGCCAGGTCGGCTCGCCGCTGCCCGCGTCGACGAAGAAGCCGTGAACGCGGCCGACCCCATCGCCGTCGATCTCATCAACCTCATAGCCGACCCACCCCGCCGCCTCTGCCAGAGACGGCGGTGAAGCGCTCGCCGCTGCGGGCTCAGCCATCGGTCTGGGCCTCCAGCAGCTCGCCGGCGGCGGTCGCAGGGTCCAGCTCACGGCGCACCACGCGCTCCAGCAGCTCGGCGACCTCGGGGTCATCGGCGACCGTCGTCTCGAGGCGCCTGCGCATCCGCGAGGCGGCGATCCCCAACACCTCGCTGCGCAGGTTGCGGGCGCGGCGCTCCTCCAGCGTCCCCGCCGCCTCGATGTGGGCGCGGTGCTCATCGATCTTCGCCGCCAGCTCGCCCACGCCTTCTCCGCGCACCGCCTCGGTGCGCAGGATCGGCACCCGCCAGCCGCCGGGGTCCTGGGAGAGCCCCAGCACGCTGCGCACCTCGCGCATCATCGTGTCGGTCATCGGGTGGTCGGCCTTGTTGACGACGATGATGTCGGGGATCTCCATCACCCCGGCCTTCAGCGCCTGGATCGAGTCGCCGGAGCCGGGCATCAGCGCCAGCACGATTGTGTCGGCGTGATCGACGATGTCGATCTCCGCCTGGCCGACGCCGACGGTCTCGATCAGGACGTCGTCTTTCCCCGCAGCGTCCATCGCCAGCGCCACCTGCAGGGCGGCCTCGGAGAGCCCGCCGAGCGCCCCCCGCGTGGCCATCGAGCGAATGAAGACGCCGGAGTCGAGGAAGTGGTCGGAGAGGCGGATGCGATCGCCGAGCAGGGCGCCGCGGGTGAAGGGGCTGGAGGGATCGACCGAGAGCACCGCTACCTGCCGCTCGGCTTTGCGCAGCTCCGCCGTCAGCGCGCCGATCAGCGTGCTCTTGCCGACGCCCGGGGGACCCGTGAAGCCGACGATCCGGGCCCTGCCGGTGCGCGGGTAGACCTCGCGCACTAGCTCCCAGCCGGCTGGATCGTCGGACTCGATCAGGGTGATCGCCCGCGCCAGCGCTCGCTTGTCGCCCGCGGTCAGCCGCTCGGCCAACGAAGCGGATCTGGCGGCGTCGGGCATCACGTCGCTGCGCGCTTCGCTCGCGGCGCAGGGAGCCGGATGTGGATGCTTGAGAGCTCCGCGCTCATCAGGCAGCCCAGTCTAGAGTCCGGCGCCGCATGCGCCTGCTCCGCTTCCTCGCGACCCACGGGATGCTCAACACCCGCTACGGGCGGCTGCTGTGGCGCTACCTCTGGCGTCGCTTCCTGACCAGGGCAGGGCGGCGCTGGAGGACGTCAGGGCTGCTCTTCCTCGGCCGCCGGCTCGAACTGCAGATCGGCCGCGGCGGGGAGATCCGCTTCGGCCGCTTCGTCTGGATCGGCGACGGGTCGAAGATCCGCTGCCACGAGGGCCGGGTCGAGATCGGCGAGAAGACCGTGATGGGGCAGGAGTGCACGATCTCCGCCTACCAGCGGGTGCGGATCGGCGCGCAGTGCGTGATCGCCGATCGGGCGATGTTCATCGACTTCGACCATGGCGTCGTCGAGGTCGAGCGACCGATCCGCGTCCAGGGCATCTACAAGCGCGACGTCGAGGTCGGCTCCAACGTCTGGGTCGGCTACGGCGCCTGCGTCCTTCGCGGGGTCAGGGTGGGCGACAACTCGATCATCGGGGCCAACTCGGTCGTGACCAAAGACGTCCCCGCCAACGCCGTCGTGGCAGGCGTGCCCGCCCGGGTGATCAGGATGCGAGAGGCGCCGAAGGAGCTGCGCTGGCCCGACCCGGTCGAGCCCGACCCCAGCGCCCAGACGACCCTCCCCCGCCCAGGCTGAATCACCGCTACCCCAGCGCCGCAACGAGGTCCGTCTGGGCGAAGTCCTCACCCACGTAAAGGAGCGGCTCCTCGGCAAGCCGGGCGGTCGCGTAGGTCATGCAGTCTCCGAAGTTGAGCGCCGCAGAGTGCCGACCCTCGCCGTAGCGGATGAACGCCTCGGCGGCGACACCCCAGTGACGGTCGTCAAACGGGGTCACGACCACCTCGTTCTCCTCCAGGAACCGGGAGAGAATCAAGCGGCCAACGAGGTCAAGCCGGGCGAGGAGGACGATCGCCGTTCAGCGAGGGTCGGGGCCCCGATCGCGATGCCGGCGGCTCCCTCCATTGCCTCGATCAGCGGGGCGTGGCCCTGCTCGCGACGAATGACAGAGACCACCGCTGAGCTGTCGAGGATCAATAGCCCTCCGGCCCGATGCCGAGGATCTCCTCGCGCTCTACCTTGGTCAGCGACGGCAGGTCCAGCTCGTCGGCCGGAATCAGCGGCCAGACCTCGGTCTCGAGAAACCGGGTCAGGTCACCTCCCGCGCCCCGCTCCCCACCGCGCCGGAGCCGGAGCCGGTCACGCCGCTCGCGCAGCGCCTCCCGCACCGCACCGGTCTTGGTCTCCCCGGCGAGGGCAGCGACCTCCGACGCCAGGCGCTCAGCCTCTTGGTCCTTGATGTTGAGTGCCACTGGGTTGAAAGGTACCAAATAGGTGGAATTACATTTTCTTCGCCTCGGCACCTGCCCTGGCCGACAAGCCTCTGCGGCAGACGGGGGTGGAGGAGGGTCAGGCGGGACTGGTCTCGCCGACCAAGTCGGCGTAGACCGCGGCTGTCTGCTCGGCGACGTCGCCCCAGTCGAAGCGTCGCAGGTGCTCGTAGGCTTCGGCGACGAGGCGACGGCCGAGATCATCGTCGGAGAGGACGCGGATCGCCACCTCGGCGAGGGCGTCGGGATCGTGGGCGCGGAAGCGCAAGCCGGCCTCCTCGTGGGGGACGACCTCGCGCAGTCCGCCGGTGTCGGCGACGATGCAGGGGCAGCCGGAGGCCATCGCCTCCAGCGCCACCAGCCCAAACGGCTCATAGATCGAGGGAACCACGGTGAGGTCGGCGATCCGGTAGAGCGAGTGCAGGACGTCGTCGCCGATCCAGCCGAGGAAGGTGCCGTGCTCCATCAGGCCCAGCTCCTCGGCCTGTCGGTGCAGCTCGGCCTCGTGCGTGCCCGAGCCGGCGACCAGGAAGCGGGTGCCGGGCACCTGCTCGATCACCCCGGGCATCGCCTCCAGCGCAAGCTGGAACCCCTTCTCATAGACAAGGCGGCCGATCAGCAGGACCAGCTTCTCCTCAGGGGCGGCGAACTCGGCGCGCAGGCGGGTCAGCTCAGCCGGGTCCTGCGGCTGGAGGTCGTCGGGGTCGATCCCGTTGGGGATCACCGTCACCCGCTCCTCCTCGACCCCGAAGATGTCGGCGATCTGCTCGCGCATGTAGTGCGAGCAGGCAATGACGCGCTCGGAGCGGTTGGTGATCCAGCGCTCGACCCCGTGGATGTAGGTCTGCGGGTGCTTGTCGACCCAGCCTTGGTGGCGGCCGTGCTCGGTGGCGTGGATCGTCATCACCAGCGGCGCGCCGAAGCGCTTGGCGAGGTGGTCGCAGGCGCCCGCGACCAGCCAGTCGTGGCCGTGGAGGAGGTCGAACTCATAGCGGTCGCCCAGCTCGACCCCAGCGGCCAGCATGTCGGAGTTCATCCGCTCCACCCAGGCGACGAACTCTCCAAGGTCGGTGGGGCGCTTGGGCTCGCGGATGCGGTGGATGGCAACGCCTCCCGAGCGCTCCTCGGCCGGGGACTCCTCCCCGCCGCGGGTCAGCACGTGGACCTCGACGTCGAGCTCGACCAGCGCCTCGGAGAGCTTTCGCACATGGCGGGCCAGCCCGCCCTCGATCAGCGGCGGGTACTCCCAGGAGAGGATGAGGACGCGGGTCACGGCTGAAGAAGCGAAGAGAGACTCAAATCCGGGGCGAGGGCACGCATGCGCTGGTCGGTGAAGGCGGGGGAGTCTATGGCCTCCAACATCGCCTCCGCGTGGCCGGTGGCGCGCTGGAAGGCGTAGTCGCCCGCCTGGCCGCGCTTGTCGATGAAGGCCCAGTCGCTGGCCTGGGCCGCCAGTAGCTCCCGCGCAGCGCGCAGCGCGGCCGGCCCGCGCAGCCCGTAGGAGAGCGCCCGCAGCAACCGCAGCTCCAGCCGGCGCGCCCCCCAGGCGAGGTCGGCGACGGGCGGAGAGTCCCAGGTGCCGAGGTCCTTCCCCTCGCCCCAGCTCGAGGCGAGCAGGGGGCGCTCGACCGGCTGGTGCTCGGCAAGCGCCTGCGAGACGGTTAGCAGGCGCACCCCGGCGCCCTCGGCCCCGGCCAGCACCCCTTTCAGCCAAACCGGCCCCTCCGACCACCAGTGCCCGATCAGCTCGGTGTCGATCGCAAAGACGATCAGCCCGCGGCGGCGACGGGCCTCGGAGAAGGCGCGCAGCCGGGCGGCAACGGCATCGAGGAACTCGGCCGCCTGGCGACTCGCCGCCGCCTCGGCGGCGGCGGGCTCATAGGCGCCGCCGCCGACCCGCCAGATCCGCAATCCGCGCAGCGATTTGCCAGCGAACTGGGCGTGTGCGGGGTCGGAGGGATAGCCGTCGAGCGACCAGAGCCACCCGATCGCCTCCCAGTCGATCGCCAGCGCCACCGGACCGGCCGCGGTGCCGACCGGCTCCAGCGCCTCCAGCGACTCCCCATGGGCGCTCTGATCGACGCAGAACCACCGCACCCCCTCCTCCGCCAACCGCCACTCCAGCCCCGGCGCATAAGCACACTCAGGCAGCCAGAATCCCCCGTCCCAACCGAAGCGTCGCCGGTGCGATCGGACCCCTGCCTGAAGCTGCGCACGCAACCCCTCCCGCGTCGCCAACAAAGGCAAAACCGCATGGGTCGCCGCCGAGGTCGCCAGCGCCACCCGTCCCGCCTCCTGGGCCTCGCGAAACAGCCGCAGCGGATCTCCCCCGGCCCCGTCCAGCAGCTCAAGCGCGCGCCTGTACCGATCCAGCTCCGCCCCACAAGCCTCCCGGCACTCCGCCGGCACCTCACCGAGATCGGCCTCCGCCGCCCCGATCCGCCAGCGGACCAAGAACTCCCGTAACCGCTCCCGCGTCCCGACGTCCTCCAGCTGGTCCGCCAGTACCGGGGTAACCGTCATCGTCAATCGCTCCGCAACCTCCAGGACAGGCAGGTAGGAGCGGATGACCGCATCGAACAGCCACTCCTCCCCGAATGGGTAGGTGCCGAACCCCTCGACGTAGGGCATGTGGCTGTGCAGGACGATCGCCAGATCGCCGGCGGTTCCCTCAGGCATGGCAGACGGCGAGGAAGTCCAGCGCGGAGTCGAGGTCGCCTTCCCTGAGCGCGAAGTCAGACGCCGCGATCGCCGGCGTGAACCAGTCGTAGAAGCGCCTGGTCAGCCCGAGCTTCCCGTGGACCGCGTCCCAGCCAAGCTGAAGCGCGACCTCGTGCGCCCGCAGCTTGCGGGCGTGAAAGAGGCCGAGCATCTCGACGTGCGGGAAGCGCGCCTCACACAGCGCGCGGAACTCGGCGGCGCGGAACTCGCGGAGGTGCCACGGGTTGTCGGATTTCTCGGCCCCTGGCGGCGCGAGGGTAAGCAGGTTGGGCGTGGAGACGTAGGCGACGCCGCCCGGCGCGAGCATCGCGCGGAAGTGCTCGAGGATCACCCCCGCGTCTTGGACGTGCTCGATCGTCTGCAAGAAGACGACTGCGTCGCAGGGCTCGGCGTAGTTCTCGACCAGATCGCGCTCGAAGCCCAGGTTCGGTCGCACGTAGCGCAGCCGCGCGTGCTCGTGGGCCTCGGGGTTGGCATCGACGCCGGTGACGCTCGCCGCCGCCCCGGCCAGCACGTCGGACCCATATCCCTCCCCGCAGGCCATGTCGAGGACCCGCAGGCCGGCGACCCGCGCCGCGATCCACTCATAAACGGCAAGGTGGCGCCGGTACCAGTAGTTCTCCTCCGGCAGGTCGGGCAGCGTGCGCTCCCCGGTCAGCGGCAGCGGCGGTACCCCGGGGGGCTGGTTTAGCTGGAGGTATTCCTCGCCCACGGAAAGGGACGCTATTGCGGGTCCTGCGCTCCGTGCATTGCGCCTTTCTGCGTAGAGTTCCCGACCCCGTGCCAGCCTCCCCGACCGCCACGCCGGAGCAGATCAAAGACGTCAACACCCGCTACCACGACGCGGCGGCTGATGAGTATGACGCCAAGTGGGGGATCGACTTCGGCGATACCGGCAAGGAGCAGGTGCGGCTGAAGCTGGTCAAGGCGCTCGGCGGGCTCGGAGGGCGAACCTTCGGCGACGGGCTTGAGATCGGCTCGGGCACCGGCTACTTCTCGCTCAACCTGCTCCAGCTCGGCGTGGTCAAACAACTGACGGCAACGGACATCTCCCCGGGGATGCTGAGGCGGCTCTCGCGCACCGCAGAGGCGCTCGGGCTGGAGGTGGAGACGGTCGCGACCGAGGCCGAGCAGCTCCCCTTCGAGGGGGAGAGCTTCGACCTCGTCTTCGGCCATGCAGTCCTGCATCACATCCCCGACCTAAAGCGCGCCTTCTCGGAGTTCCGCCGCGTGCTGCGCCCCGGTGGCGTGATCGCCTTCGCCGGCGAGCCCTCGCGCTACGGAGACCGCCTCGCCGTTTTGCCGAAGCGGGCGGGGCTGATCCTCGCCCCCGCCTGGCGCGAGCTGGTGCGGGCGCACCGCCGCGTCGTGCCCGAGGCAGAGCAGTCAAACGGCCACGCCCTGGAGGGCGAGGTCGACGTCCACGCCTTCGCCCCCGCCGATCTGCGACGCCTGCTGCGCGACGCCGGCTTTGAGGAGCGTCGCGTCGGCGGTGAGGAGCTGCTCGCCAACGCCTGGGGCTGGGGACTGCGAACGGTCGAGTCGACCGCCGAGCCGGACTCGGTCTCATGGGGCTGGCGCAGCTTTGCCTTCCGCAGCTACATCGCCTTGCAGAAGGTCGACACCCGCCTGCTCGAGCCCCACCTCCCGGCCGAGCTCTTCTACAACCTGCTCGTCTCCGGCCGCAAGCCCGCCTGAGCCTCAGAAGCCGCGCGCGCGGCGCACCCGGAACTGTTTTACCCGTGAGTCAAAGCCCTTGAGGCGACGCTCGCCGGCGAAGGAGTACTCGAATCCCTCCCCCGCCGCCTCCCTCGCCGCTACGTCGACCAGGACGCTGCCCGGTTTGGCGATGCCGGTGAGACGGCTCGCCAGGTTGACCGGGCGCCCGTAGTAGTCGCCGGTGCGGACGAGGGCCGAGCCATAGGCGATGCCCGCCCGCAGCCGCGGGAAGTCCTCGCCTTCGAGCTCGGCGGCCTCGACCATCCGCAGCGCCGCCTCCACCATCGGAGCCGCCTCGGTGGAGACCAGCATCGCCGCGTCGCCGATCAGCTTCACCAGCCGCACCGGCGGCTCGGCGACGGCGCTCGCCAATTCGTCAAGCCGACCGGCGATCAGGCCGAGCTCTTCGGTCGCGATCTCCTCACCGAGCTTGGTGAAGCCGACCAGGTCGGCAAAGCAGACCGCCACCTCCGAGGTGGCGCCCGGCTCGCCGGCGGCGAGGTCGGCGGCGCCGATCACGTCGCGGCGGATCTGCTCGAGCATGTGGGCCCGCAGCGCGTAGAGCAGGATCGGCTCAAACACCGGCAGCATGTGCTCGGCGGCGGCGGCGAAGCGGAGCGCCAGGTCGCGCTCGGTGTCGCCGGGCTGCATCAGGGTGCGGATCATCAGCTCGCGGTTTGCCTCGGCGATCCGCGCCGTGCCGATCCCGATCGTCCGCGCCACCTGCACGATGCCCTCCTCCGGCAGGCCGGCGTCGTGGAAGGCCTTCACCCGGCGCGCTGTCTCCACATCGGCCTCGTTCAGGGTTCGCACATCGGGGTCGGGGTAGGGCACGCCGAGCGCCGCAGTGGAGCGCTGCAGGAGCGCCAAGTCGACGCCGGAGATCTCGGCCACCTCGCGCGGCGTGTAGCGGGGGCCGTCGCCGGCGAGCGCCCGCTCGACCGGGAGCAGGGTGAGGCGCCCGGCGGCGACCGCCTCGCGCAGCTCCTTCACCGAAACGCCCTCCGATGCCAGCTGCTCGAGCAGGGCAAGGCGAGCCCGGCGAGACTCGCCCTCGACCCCTTCCAGCAGGCCCTCGGCGTCGAAGTCGATCTCAGGGCGCTCCGCCATGGGCGCCATTCTCCACCGCGCGGGCCGCGGACGCCGCCAGCTACGCGGTTGCCACCGCGCCGCCGCGGCGCGGGTCCCCGCCACCGCTCAGCTCGCCGCTCACCCTATCGCGGGCCACCGCTTGACAGCCGCCGAAGAAGAGGTTGATCCGGGGGCGGCGGGCGACCTCGATGCCGCGCGCCTCCAGCCGCCTCAGGGCCGCCTCATCGATCCCCGGCTCCGCCTGGACGACGCCGTCCTCGAAATGCAGTCGCGGCGCCCGCACCGCCTCGGCGGCGCCCATCCCCTCCTCGACGACCCGGACGATCGTCTGCAGGATCGCCGAGCGGATGCGGTTGGAGCCGGCGCTGCCGAGCCCGACCTCGATCTCCCCGTCGCGCAGCACGACGGTCGGCGCCATCATCGAGGGCACGCGACGACCGGGCGCGATGGCGTGGAAGCCGAGCGGGTTTAGGTCCTCCTCGCCGAGCATGTTGTTGAGGATCACGCCGGTGCCGGGCACGAGGACGCCCGAGCCCGAGCCGTTGGAGCAGGTGACGCTCGCGCACATCCCGGCGGCGTCGAGGACCGAGATGTGGGTGGTCGAGCCGAGCAGGTCACCCGCCTCGAGGTCGAGGCCGGTCGGGTCGAGGAAGCTCGCCGCCAGCTCCTCCCCGTAGAGCGCCTCGGCGAACTCCTTGCCGCGGCGGCTGTTGGCCGCGCCCATCGCGGCGACCAGTTGCTCGGGCCCGCTGCTCTCCCCGAGCCGCTCCAGCAGGCCGAGGCAGAAGGCGATCAGGATCCCGCCCGAGGACGGCGGCGGGTTCGTGAGGACCTCGGCCCCGCGGTAGGAGGTCCGGATCGGCCGCCGCTCGATCGCCTCATAGGTTGCGAGGTCGGCCGGCCCGAGCGTGCCGCCGCCCGCCACGGTGACCTCGCTCAGCGCGCGCGCCACGTCGCCGCGGTAAAACGGCTCCGCCCCCTCGGCGCCGAAGCGCTCCAGCGCCTCGGCCAACTCCCCGAAGCGAAAGACGTCACCCTCGCGCAGCGTCCGCCCTCCGGGTGCGTAGAGCTCGCGCGTCCCCGGCAGCCGCTCGTGGATCGGGGCGAGGATGTCGAGGATGTAGGCCTGCTCGGCGTTCACCGGGGCGCCCTCGCGGGCGAGGCGGGCGCCGGGGCGAACGAGCTCCTCCAGCGGCGCCGAGCCGAAGCGCCCCAGCGCCAGCTCCAACCCGGCGGCGGTGCCAGGCACCCCGCAGGAGGCCGGCCCGACGTAGAACGTCTGGACCGTCTCGGCGTCGAAATGGACAGGTACCGCAACCAGCTCGGCCCTCCGCTCGATCCCGTCCTTGCCCGGCGCGGCGACGAAGAAGTCGATGAGAACGGTCTCCTCCCCGCGGTGGACCATCATGAACCCGCCCGCGCCGAACCCCGTCAGCGGGCTCTCGACCGCGAAGGAGGCGAGCACCGCGCAGACGGCGGCGTCGACGGCGTTGCCGCCCTCGTGCAGCACCTGCGCCCCCGCCTCGGCGGTCAGCGGATGGCCGGCGGCGACGACCCCTCTCATGGTAGCTGAGGGTAGTGCTAGCCGGGGAGGAACTCGGGAACGTCGATGCCGAGCTCGCCGCGCCGGCCGCGGCCGGCGTCCTTGGTGCGACGGATCGTCGGTTCGGCGGCGCGGCGCGGCAGCGCCGGGCTGCCGTCAAATCGGGTCGCCACCACCGTGACCCAGACCTGGTCGCCGAGTTCCTCGTCGACGTTGGCGCCGAAGATGATGTTGGCGTCGGGGTGCGCCGCCTCGCCGACGACCTTGGCCGCCTCGCTGACCTCGACCAAAGAGAGGTCGGGCCCGCCGGTGATCGAGAGCAGGATCGCGCGCGCCCCCTCCATCGAGGTCTCGAGCAGCGGCGAGGAGATCGCTTTCTCGGCGGCGAGCACCGCCCGCCCCTCGCCGTGACCCATGCCGATCCCCAGCAGCGCCCGGCCGGCCTCGGACATGATCGTCCGCACGTCGGCGAAGTCGAGGTTGATCAGCGCCGGGAGGGTGACCAGGTCCGAGACGCCCTGAACGCCCTGGCGCAGCACGTCGTCGGCGACCTGGAAGGCCTCGACCATCGAGGTCTGCTGGTCGAGCACCTCGAGCAGGCGGTCGTTGGGGACGACGATCAGCGTGTCGACCTCGGCCGCCAGTTCCTCGATTCCCTTGCCGGCCTGGTTGCCGCGGCGGCTGCCCTCGAAGCTGAACGGCTTGGTGACGATGCCGACGGTCAGCGCGCCGACCTCGCGGGCGAGGCGGGCGACGACGGGGGCGGCGCCGGTGCCGGTGCCGCCGCCCGCGCCGGCGGCGACGAAGACCATGTCGGAGCCCTTCAGCAGGCGCTTGATCTTGTCCTGCTCCTCGAAGGCCGAGCGGTGCCCGAGCTCGGGGTCCGCGCCGGCGCCCAGCCCCCGCGTCTGCTCGTCGCCGATGTGGACGGTGATGTCGGCGACGCAGAGCTGCAGCGACTGCAGGTCGGTGTTGACCGCCATGAACTCGACCCCGGGGATGCGGGCGTCGACCATGCGGTTGACGGCGTTGACGCCGGCGCCGCCGACCCCGACCACGCGGATCACCGGCTGGTGCGGCTGGCCGCTGCCCGGCGGCTCATAGGCCGGCTCCTCGCGGCCGTAGCGGGGCGTGTCGACGACAGCCGGGTCCTCGCGGCCGCGGGTCCTGGGCTCCTCGGAGAAGACGCGCTTCAGACGCTCCGGGGCGGGCTCGACCGAGGACTCCGGCCGAGGCGGTGCAGACGGTGAGGCCTCGGGCTCGGCGGCGCGCTGTGCCTCGGCCGGTCCTCGCGGCCGTAGCGGGGCTCCTCGCGTGCGGGCTCACCGGGCTCGGCAGCCTCGGGCGGATCGGCGGGCGCCTCATCGGAGGTCGAGCGGAAGAGATCGGCGAGGGGACCCTCGCGCATGCTCGCCCGCTTACGCCGACTCATTCGCCAGAACCTCCTTCGCCAGCTCCCGGTAGTAGTTCGCGGCGCTGCTGCCGGAATCGTACTTGAGCACGCTGGCGCCCTTCACGGGCGCCTCGGCGAATTTGATCGCCTTGCGGATGCGGGACTTGAAGACGAGGTCGCCGAAGTTCTCCTCGAGGATCTCCACGGCCTCCTTGGCGTGGACGGTCCGCGAGTCGAGCATCGTCGGCAGGATGCCCTCGATCCGCACGTCGGGGTTGAGGTTCTCCTGGATCATCTTCAGCGTGTTCTGGAGCTGGACCAGCCCGCGCATCGACAGATACTCGCATTGGACGGGGACGATCACCTTGTTCGCCGCGGTCAGCGCGTTGATGGTCAGCAGCCCGAGACTGGGCGGCGTGTCGATGCAGACGAAGTCATAGTCCGCCGGAGACCTCCTTGAGGGCCTTCTGCAGCGTGCGCTCGCGGCCGATCTTGGTGCTCATCGCGATCTCGGCGCCGGCGAGGTCGATCGAGGCGACCGCGATGTCGATCTCGCGCTTGACGATGATCTCGGAGATCGGCATGTCGTTGACCAGCACGTCATAGAGGCTCTTCTCGACCTTGTCCGGGTCGATGCCCTGGCTCATGGTCAGGTTCCCCTGCGGATCGAGGTCGATGCAGAGGACGCGGTAGCCGGACTCGGCGAAGGCGACGGCGAGATTGAGCGTGGTGGTCGTCTTGGCCACCCCGCCCTTCTGGTTGGCGAAGGCGATCACCTCGGCGTGCTTGACCGAAACCTCGGCCTCCCCGCTCGCCGCCGCGGCCTCGTGACGGCTGGGAGCGATCAGATCACCGGGCATGAACCGGGCGGGCCCCTCGGCGCCCTGCTGCCTCAGCGGCCACAGCCGCGAGGGCCCCGGAGCTCCGCTCCCGCGCGGAGGCCTCGATCCCCTCTGCGGCGGGTGGCGTGGAGATCGGGGCCTCGCCCGCGGCTTGGGCGGAGCGGGCTCCGGGCCCCGCGGAGAGGGCTCCGCGGCTCGGGCGCCCTGAGCGCTCAGGCACCGCCTCTTCCATCCGCTCGAGCTCCTCCAGGATCGGATGCGGCTCATCGATGACTGCGGACTTACTCTTGGTCTTTCGGCTGAGGAATCCCATTGCGCGGGTATTCGCATGGGTAGCGGCTTTTCCTGCCACTCGGAGAAATTGCTAGGAATTGCCCGACCTTCCCGTGCCAGAGCTGCTCGACAAGAGGCTTGTCTTCGTCACCGGTAAGGGGGGCGTCGGCAAGACGACGGTCGCAGTCGCTCTAGGTCTGCGCGCAGCAGCCCAGGGAAAGCGGACGATCGTCTGCGAGGTCTCCTCGCAGGAGAACGCCTCGCGGATCTTCGACCACGCCGAGGTCGGCTTCCACGAGGTCGAGATGGCCGAGAACCTCTGGTCGATCTCGATCGACCCCGACGAGGCCATGCGAGAGTACGTGCTGCTCCAGCTCAAGGTACGGGCAATGCGCGACCTGCTCTTCCGCAGCCGCATCTTCAGCTATCTCGCCGCCGCCACCCCCGGTCTCAAGGAGCTGGTGACGATCGGCAAGATCTGGGAGCTGGCCCAACTCGACCGCAAGGTAAAGAGCGGGCGCAAGTACGACCTGGTGATCGTCGACGCCCCCGCCACCGGCCACGGGGTCGGCTTCCTACAGACTCCGCGCACCTTCGCCGCGATCGCACGGGTCGGCCCGATCCACTCCCAGGCGCAGCGCCTGAACAGCTACATCACCGACCACGTGCTGACCGGCGCGGCGATCGTCGCCCTGCCCGAGGAGATGCCGGTCAACGAGTCCGCCGCGCTGGAGCACGACCTGCGCGAGGAGGTCGGCGTCGCCGTCGACCGCGTCTACATGAACGGGCTCTACCCAGAGCGCTTCTCCAAGGCCGAGGCCGAGCGCCTCACCGAGCTAGCCGAGCACGAGGCGGGCGCGGTGCGAGCGGCGGCGCGGGCGGCCCTCTCCGAGCACGGCCGAGCCCGCTCCCAGCGCGCCCAGCTCGCCCGCCTGCGCCGCCGGGTCAAAGCGCCGGTGAAGACCCTGCCCTTCCTCTTTGAGCCCGAACTGGGGCCCGAGGCTGCGGGGCGGCTCTCGAGCAGGCTCGGCTGATGCCCTCGGTCGGCGACATCCTCGAGGGCAAGGACATCTGCGTCTGCGCCGGCTCGGGCGGGGTCGGCAAGACGACGACCTCGGCGGCAATCGCCAGCGGAATGGCCGCCCGCGGGCTGAAGGTCTGCGTATTGACGATCGACCCGGCGAAGCGGCTCGCCGACTCGCTCGGGCTGAAGGAGCTGGGCAACGAGGCAAGAAGGGTCGACCCGAGGCTGTTCGAAGCGGAGGGCATCGAGATTGAGGGTGAGCTCTGGGCGATGATGCTCGACGCTAAGGCGACCTTCGACGAGCTGATCGCCCGCCAAGCGCCCGATGAGGAGTCGCGCGACCGGGTTCTCGACAACCGCATCTACCAGCAGATCTCCAACGCGCTGGCCGGCTCGCAGGAGTACATGGCAATGGAGAAGCTGTTCGAGCTGCACACCGAGGGACACTTCGACCTGCTCGTCCTCGACACGCCGCCGACCCGCAACGCCCTCGACTTCCTCGACGCGCCGCGCCGCCTCACCCAGTTCATCGAGGGCCGCTCGCTGCGGGTCTTCATGCGGCCGACCGGCCTGGCCGCGCGGGTGGCGGGCCGGGGCGCCTCGGTCATGCTGAGCGTCTTCAAGCGGATCGTCGGCTTTGACCTGATCGCCGACCTGGCCGAGTTCTTCAACGCCTTCAGCGGCATGGTCGACGGCTTCCAGGCCCGGGCCAAACGGGTCAACAGCCTGCTCGCCGACAGCCGCACCTGTTTTCTGGTCGTCTGCGGGCCGCAGGGGGAGCCGATCGACGAAGCGGTCTACTTCCACCGCAAGCTGATCGAGGCGAAGTTGCCCTTCGGCGGCGTCATCGTCAACAAGGTCCACTACCCGGCCGAGCGACTGCGCGCCGACGGCACCGAGCTGTCCTCCGCCCTCGCCGAGAAGCTCGGCGAGGAGGACCTGGCACGACGGGTGGCGGGGAACTTCGCCGACTACCAGGCTCTGGCCGAGCGCGACGCGCGCAACATCGACCGCCTCGCGGCCGAGCTGCGGAGCGAAGGGGGTGATCCGCGTCCCCCACCTCGACGAGGACGTCCACGACCTCGCCGGCTTGGCCGAGATCAACCGCTACCTGTTCGCGACCGGTGCCGAGAGGATGGCGATCGCCGCCGGTCGGGCCTAGCAACACCCAAACAGCCACCCACCCCGTCCACCAAAACCAAGCCAAACCTCAAGGAATCGGCCCCGCCCGCCGACACTCGATTCAGATGACCGCTAAACGCTCAAGCTCGGACAGGGACGGGGTCCGGGTGCCGATGCCGCCATCGCCTGCGCTGGAGCAGCCCGGAGAGGACCTGCACCGCCTCGGCGAGGCGCTCAAGGCCCGCACCGAGGAGGTGCTGAAGCGCACCGTGCAGCGCACCGCCGGGCCCGATCACGATGTCGACGCCGTGGTCCAAGACAGCTTCGAGCGAATCGGTCGCAGCTCGACGATCGCGGTCGCCCGCTGGATCTCGGGGGAGAGCATGGAGGTGGCGATCGAGGCAGGCAGGGAGACCTGGGAGATCTTCGGCGAGCTGGCGGTGCACCGCGCGGCCTCCTTAAACGAGGTGACCTGGCGCTGCTTTTGGTGGCGAAACGTGATGGCCGAGGTGCTGCGGGAGAGCGCCGAGAAGCTGGAGAGCTCCCCCGAGGCGCTCTCTGAGGCCCTCAACATCCTCCAGCTCAGCCTCGAGTTCAGCCTGCTGCGGATGTCGGAGTGCTTTGAGACCGAGCGCCAAAGGACAGACGAAGAGCTCTCCCACCGCGAGGAGGAGCTCTCCTTCCTCGCCACCCACGACGCCCTCACCGGATTGCCCAACCGCACCCTGATCTTAGACCGGGTCGAGCAGATCCTCGCCCGCTCGCGGCGCAGCCAGACCCCGGCGGCGGCGCTCTTCATCGACCTCGACAACTTCAAGGACATAAACGACACCCTCGGCCACAACACCGGCGATGAACTGCTGTGCGCGGTCGCCGCCCGCCTTGACGGGGTGATCCGCGACGCCGATGCGCTGGGGCGCCTGGGGGGGGATGAGTTCGTGGTGATCTCTGAGGAGCTCTCCCTGGCGGCGGGGCCCGAGCTGGTCGCCGAGCGCCTGCTGGAAGCCCTTGAGCAGCCGTTTAAGCTCGGCGCGGGCAAGGAGACCCGGGTCACGGTGACGGCGAGCGTGGGGATCGCGATCGGGAGTGCGCTCGGGGAGCAGACCTCAGCCGAGGAGCTCTTGCGAAACGCCGACATCGCGATGTATCGGGCCAAGTGGGACGGCAAGAACCGCTACTCGGTGTTTGAGACCGGGATGCAGGACGTGGTCCAAAACCGGATGGAACTGGAAATGGACCTGCGCGAAGCCCTCGCCAAGGATCAGTTCTTCCTCGCCTACCAGCCGACGATCGACCTCTCCGACATGAACCCGACCGGGGTGGAGGCGTTGATCCGCTGGGAGCACCCGACTCGCGGCGTGATCCAGCCCGATGACTTCATCCCGCTGTTGGAGGAGTCGGGGCTGATCACCGAGGTCGGGCGCTGGGTCTTAGAGCGGGCCTGTGCGCAGGGGGCCGAGTGGCGGGAGGCTGGGTATCCGATCTACGATGGCGGTCAACGTCTCCGGGCGCCAGCTCGATACCGATCAGCTCTTAGTCGACGTC
Source organism: uncultured Solirubrobacterales bacterium (assembly GCA_963803755.1). GTDB lineage: Bacteria > Actinomycetota > Thermoleophilia > Solirubrobacterales > 70-9 > CAVUPF01. The sequence goes on along the minus strand of CAWDNP010000003.1, from coordinate 301,006 downwards.
GAAGACGCGCTCTCAGCCAGTGGCCTAGACCCCGAGGCGTTGACGATCGAGGTCACCGAGAACGACGCTGATGCGAAACATCGAGGAGACCGCTATGAGGCTGAGCGCGATCAAGGCGCTGGGGGTGCAGATCGCGATCGATGACTTCGGCACCGGCTACTCCTCCCTGGCTCACCTGCAGCGCTTCCCGGTCGATGCGCTGAAGATCGATCGCTCCTTCATCTCGGGGCTCAGCAGTAACGATGAGGGCGAGACTTTGATCCACTCCCTGGTGCAGCTCGGCAAGGCGCTCTCGATCCAGACCTTTGCCGAGGGGATCGAGCAACAGCACGAGCTCTCCCTGCTAAAGGACGAGGACTGCGATAACGGGCAGGGCTTTCTCTTTGCCCGCCCCCTTGACGTGGCGGCTACTGAGGTTTTCCTTGAGAGCTGGGCCGCCAACGGCTCCCAGGCTTTGGCGCAGGCGCCAAAGCCTGGGGGAAGTGGCGCCGCCAAGGCCTGAGTCACCCCGTCTGTGGCTGGGTGGTTGGTGTCTTGGTTGGGTGGGCTCGCTGTGTAGTCTCTAGCCAACGCGGCGGCTGTAGTGGTCGTACTCCAACTCGCCGACCTCCCAATCCGCATCAGGGACCGAGAAGAGGTGGCGGACGCGGGGGCTGTCGATCCGTTCTCGGCGGGCGATGTCGCTCGCAATCGCCGGGAAGTCCAGGGTGCTGTGCTCGACCGAGACCTCGTCGAGCCAGGGGGTGGAGATGATCCGGATCTCGTCTTCCTCGGGGATCGGCTCCATGATCTTTGTCTCCTGCTCCATGTACTCCTCCTCGGGTGGCGGTGCGACTTGGGGCTCGAAATCGCCGAGCGGGTCAAGGGGGGTGTCCTGCACGGTGACCGCGATCTCAGCGTCGCCGGCCTCGAGGCCGGTGGCGATTAGGGTCTCGTCGGCGGCGATGCTGATGTCGGTGCCGAGGGCGCCGAGGGCAGCTTCTCGCATCAGGCGGCGCACCCCCTCCTCTGTCCAGATCGCCAGCTCCCGCTGGCGATCGGTCGGCAAGCCGTTCATCAGCGAGCGCTCCAGCTCGAGGGCGTGCTCGATTCGCTCGCGGGCCTCGATGCGATCGAATGACTCATCGGAGATCAGGACCGCGGCGCGCATCGCCAGCGTTGCGGCGACCGGTCCGTGGCCCTCCAGCACCGCGCGCAGCGCAAGCAGGTGGTCGCTGAGGCCCTCGAGCGCGGACTCTCGCTCACAGCCCATCTCGAAGCGGCCAACCGCCCAGGCGAGCGCGCAGTCGGGGTCGGGGCGGGTCTCCAAGGCGCTCGCAAGCTCGGCCAGCCCGGCGGCTTCGGCTTCGTCCAGCCTGTACCCGCCGGGGCGGGTCGCGGGGGCGCCGGTGGCGACTCGACGCCACTGACCCTCGCCGGTTGGAGCGAAGGCATAGGGGCCGAGCCCGACGCTGCCCCCCTTGAAGAGGCGCATGACGCTGATCAGCTCGCGGAGCTGGCAGAGCGCGGCTTCGACGCCTTCTGGCGCGCCACTCTGCTCGGCCAGTGCCAGGAACTGCGGCTCCCAGGCGGCGCGGCCCATCCCCTCGCTGCGCATCGCCTCGATCGGCGCCTCGATGGCGTCGGCGCGGACCACCCGCACCCCGTGCGGGAGCTGTAGCCGCGCCTGCCCCATCCGCAGCCCGGCGATCGGGGCGATCAGGACGTCGGCCTGGTGCGCGTCGCGGGCCTCGGCGTCGAGCACGGCCAGCGCATTGTCGAGCAGCGCCCGGTCAAGCGAGAACTCTGTCAGCCATCCCATAGGGAGGCGATGAAGGCCGTCAGCATCCGCGCGGAGCGCTCGCCGGGGCTCGGACCGGTACGGTCTCGCCGCGCGCCTCCAGGTAGGGCGCCGCGACCCCGGTCTCCTCGACCGCCTCGCAGGCCGGATCGAAGGCGGGCAGCGAGCGCAGCTCGCCCTCACGCTCGAGCACGTAGCGGGCGGTCAACGGCAGGTAGCGGTAGAAGGGCGAGTCGGGGCCGGCGTCCTCGGCGACGTCGAAGGGGATCTGTCGCCGCCGGCGACCAGCGAGCTGAAGCGCGTCGCCGCCTCCAGCGCCAGCCGCTTCAGAGCCTCGTTGAGGAGGAAGTCGCCCACGCCCCACGCTTCCGCCCACCCCGGGGCGCTCCTGCGCCTGCACGGCGCCTTGCAGATCGCCCCTTCTAGACGTTTGGCTTAAACGGCGGCCGGCGCCGGCGCCGCGTCCCCGGCCTGTAACCAGCGCGCTCCGTAGCTCCGCATGTCATCGATCAGCGGCACCAGCGCCTCGCCCTTCTCGGTCAGTGCGTACTCGACCCGGGGTGGCACCTCGGGGAAGGTCTGCCGCTCGACGATCCCCTCCTCTTCCAGTGCGCGCAGCCGCAGCGACAAGGTGCGCGGGCTGATCCCCTCCAGCGAGCGCTCCAGCTCGCAAAAGCGGCTGCTGCCGTCGGCGAGGTCGCGAATCAGCAGGAGGGTCCACTTGCCGCAGACCACTTCCGCGGTGCGGCAGACGGGACATCTGGAGTTGCTGATTGCGCTCATGGGGAAGGGCGTGAGTCGGATCGCCTCGCTTCAACGAGTGTAGCGACACAGCTTCACTTACTGAAGCATTGGGGAAAGCCTGCCTCGATGGCGTTTGCCGCATTGCGAGGAGCTAAAGCCCAGCCGCGGCAATTCCGATGGAGTACCCATGACGCTTGCAAGAGGGCGATCGACGCCGCCTGTCGAGGCGGGCTTCGCACTGGTCGAAGTCCTGATCAGCGCCGTGATCATCGTCCTAGCTTCAGGCGCGACCTTTGGATTGCTCTCCGCGAGCGCCCACTCCGCGGCCGAAGAGCGCCACCGATCCGAGGCATTCGGAATCGCCCAAGAAGACCAGGCACGCCTTCGCTCACTACCCGTGCCGACGCTCAACCGGCTAAGCCAGACCAAGACGGTGACCCTCAACGGCACCCCCTTCACGGTCAAATCCGAAGGCGTCTTTATCAACGACAAAACTGGCACCTCCTCGTGCGGCCAGGGCGATGCCTCGGCCGACTACGTCCAGATCACCTCGACCGTCACCTGGCCCAGTCTCGGCAACCGCAAGCCGGTGGAAATCCAGAGCATCGTCGCCCCTCCGCCGGGGTCGCTCAACCCCGAAAACGGCACTCTGACGATCTCCGCGGACAACGCCCATGAAGTGCCGATCGCGGGCATCGGCCTCTCGGGCACCGGCGCCGGCACATTCAGTGGCACGACCGACTCCGACGGCTGTGCGGTGTTCCCCAACCAGCCCGCAGGCAACTACACGCTCACTCCCTCTGGCGTCGCCAGCGGGCTGATCGAACCCAATGGCAATCCTCCTGGCCCCCAGACCGTCAGTGTGATCGCCGGCACCACCTCTACCGTCCAGCTCCTCTATGACCAGCCGGGATGGATTCCCATCAAGTTCACCACGATGTCTGGCGGCAACCTCGTCATCCGAAGCCGATTCGGCCGTCGTCTTCAACACTGGAATGACGACCGCGAAGACCTTCGGGACGGTCGGCACACCGAAGGCCGAAATCCAGGCCAAACCTCTTTTCCCCTTCACCTCACCGGACACCGTCTACGCCGGATCCTGCGAAGGCGACAACCCGAACCCGAATGACGAAACCAACCCTCCCGACGCTGCGGCGTTGGCGAGCGTCATCGTCCCGCCTAACGGCTCCGCCCCAACCGCGTGGATCCAACTGCCAGTGCTCAACCTGAACGTCTGGAGCGGGAAAAGCAGCTCAAGTCCTGGAAACCTCGTCAAAAGCGCGCATGTCATCGTCAGCGACAAGAGCTGCCCCGCAAAGCGGACCTACACGACCGAAGCGGCAGGCCTGAACACCACCAGCATATCCCTGCCGTGGAGTACCTATGAAGTCTGCGCCGACGACGGAAACGGCAATGGGACGGCCAAGCAGACGATCACCCAGGCGGTGCAAAACCTGACCAGCGCCGGCACGACGCTCAACTTCTATCTGGGAGCGACGGGCCTCGCAAAAGGACCATGTACCTAAGGCGGCAAATATCCATGCGTGAGGAGCGCGGCGCGACGCTGATCGAATTGGTAGTGGCGTGCGCCGCCGGGGTGGTCGTCCTTGGCGCGATTGGAACGGTGGCAATCATCTCGCTGCGTCAAACCGACCGGATCAGCACCGAGGTTGAGGCGACTCAGCGTGCCCGTCTTGTCCTCAGTCAGATGATTGAAGAGCTGCACTCAGCCTGCCTGGCTCCCGGCATCGCCCCTGTGCAGGAAGGAAGTACCGGCACTTCACTCAGCTTTCTTCACCAGATTGGCTCGGCCGTCTCCCCCACTCCCATTAAAAGCATAATTACCCTAAGCGAAGGTAAGCTCACCCAGTCCAATTATCCATCCACGGGCGGCTCAGCACCGAACTGGACCTTCGCCGAAAAACCGTCATCGACTGAAACGCTGATGACCAAAATCAGTCCAACCGCACCGAACACCTCGATCTTTAGCTACTACTCTTATACAAACGGCGAAATCTCCTCGACGCCGCTCACCGCAAGCCCGACGCTCGGGAAGACTAACGCATCTCTAACCGCGCAGGTTAAGGTCGCCCTCACGGCCGCTCCGCCGAACACGCCGGTCATCAATCCTAGTGCCGCAGCGAACGTCCAAGACAGTGCTCTATTGCGCTTCACTCCGACTTCCTACAACACCAGTGCGGCCGACCTCCCATGCCAATGAATCGACCAACCTCAGAGAGCGGCTTCACGATGGTTGCGGCCGTCTGCGGCTCAGCACTGATCGCGCTGCTTGCAATGGTCGCCGTCGCCACCGTAAACGGCGATGTGCATCTCGCCCAGCACGACCTCGCCCACAAGCAGGCATATGAGGCGGCGAAAGCCGGGATAGACGATTACTCATTCCACCTCAACTCGCAAAACAACTACTGGACCCACTGCACCGAAGTACCTGAGCCAAATGCAGTGAATCAGGAGGGGTCAACCGCCAATCGCCGCCCGGTGCCAGGAGACACTGGAGCAACCTATGCGATCGAACTGCTTCCAGCCGCCGGTCAATCCAGCTGCAATCCACAGAGCTTGAGCACGGCCACTACCAGCATGATCGAAACAAGCGGCTCGATGGCCGGCTCCTTCCGCATCCGCACCACCGGCTTCTCCGAAAACGCAACGTCCTCGATCGTCACCACCTTCAAGCGGGCCAGCTTCCTCGACTTCATGTACTTCACCCAGCTTGAGACCTCAGATCCGGTTACCTATGAAAACGAAGCCACCGTAAAAGGCGCCTACGAACAATGCACCCTCACCTACGAACAGGGCCGCTACGAAAAGCCAATCCCCAACTCCGGTGGACAATACTGCGACAAGATCTCCTTCGTCACCGGCGATTCGATCAATGGGCCGGTCCACACCAATGACGCCTTCGCTATCTGTGGTACGCCTACCTTCGGCCGCACACCTGCCGATATGATCGAAGTCAGCGCGTCCTCGCCCGGCTGGTACTCGACCTGCGAAGGCAGCAAACCTACCTTTAAAGGCACATACGAGACCGGTGCGCCAGTGCTTACCCCTCCACCTACCAACTCTAAACTCGCGACGATTGCCGAACCCGAATTCAAGTACAAAGGTCAGGTTCGAATCTGCCTCAATGGTACCTCCATGACCGTCGGCAGCGGCGGCACCTGCAAAGGCGTGTATTCGGGGCCCATACCTTCCAACGGTGTCGTCTACGTGGCGAACGGAACCTGTTCGTCAACCTATACGCCGTTCGGCACTACTTACCCAGAAACATCTGGTTGTGGGAACGCTTACGTGTCAGGGAGCTACTCCGGGCAGCTGACGATCGCGGCCGAAAACGACATCATTATCAACGGTAGCCTCACAAACAGCGGTGGCGGTCTACTAGGCCTTATTGCCAACAATTTCGTCCGCGTCTACCACCCTTGTACGCCGAGCAAAAACGGCACCGGGACCAATGGTCCGGGATCGCTGGAAAACCCCACAATCGATGCAGCAATACTGACAATCAACCACTCCTTCATCGTCGATAACTACAACTGCGGCGAACAGCTCGGCAACCTCACAGTCGAAGGGGCGATCGCACAGAAATTTCGCGGCCCGGTCGGCACCTTCGGAGGCAACGGCAGCACCGGCTACCTCAAGAACTACAACTACGACGACCGTCTGCGATACGTAGAGCCGCCCGACTTTCTTGAACCGATCCAGTCGGCCTGGATCATCGGCAGAGAGACGAACGAATGACGAAAGGTTTTCCTAATTCTGCGTAGTCGCAAGGAAAAGGTTTCCGGCCAATCGGTCGATTAGGCCTTGACGAAACGCCCCAGAGGTTCTCAGCACCATGGCAGGACAGCTAAATGCTCCAGATCACTAAAAAAAAGGACGGCGCACTTGTAGGGCTCGAGATCGAGGCGGGTAGCGTGGCCGCGGCCGAAGTTCGCGTCAATGGCACCACCGAGCTGAGCGCGACTGCAGTCGCCCCCATGCCATCCGGGGCCTTCCACGACGGTGAGGTCACTGATCCCGGCGCTCTCGCCGAGGTGCTGCGAGGGTTCTTCTCCGAGCACAAGCTCTCCCGTCGGGTGCGCCTCGGCATCGCTAACCAGCGAGTCGTCGTTCGCACCCTGCGGTTACCAGCGATAGAGGACCCCAAAAAGCTTGAGGCAGCGGTGCGCTTTCAAGCTCAGGAACAGATCCCGATGCCGATCGATCAAGCGATTCTCGACCATCGGGTAATAGGCGGCGTCCCGGCTACCGATGAAGCCCCTGCACAGATCGACGTGGTCGTCGTCGCTGCCCGCCGGGACATGATCGAGGCGACGCTAAAGCCGCTTCGCGACGCCGATTTGAGACCGGTCGGAGTAGACCTCTCAGCTTTCGGCCTGATTCGGGCCCTAGCCGAGACACCGATGTCTGCACCTCAGAACAGCGACGAAGAGGGCGCTGTCGCCCCGACCACATTAACCGTTCTCTACTGCAACGTCGGCGACGTCACCAACCTGGCGATCGCAAAGGGGCGTGCGTGCCTCTTTACTCGCGTCTCTCCAGTCGGCTTGGAGGGAATTGCCGAGGTCCTCGCCGGGTCGACTGGGCTGAGCCAAGAGAACGCCCGCATGTGGCTAGGGCATGTCGGCCTCACCGAATCCGAGGAGCCTATCGAGGGCGACCCAGAGACAATCACCAAGACCCGGACGGTCATGGAGAGTGGCGCCTCCTCCCTTCTCGACGAGCTACGCCTCTCACTCGACTTCTACGGTGCCCAGAACGGCGCGATGCCGGTTGAACGCATCGTCCTTGGCGGTCCCGGCAGTGCCATCCCCGGACTTGCCGAGCGGATGGAGCCGGTCCTCGGCCTGCCGATTGCGATCGGCCATCCGGAGGCGCTTTCTGGCTTGGATCCCGCATCCGCGGCCCGACTCACCCTTCCCTACGGCCTCGCACTGGACCAATAGACATGCGCCCTGTCAATCTCATTCCGGTCGAGCAACGCCTTGGGCGACGAGCCGCAATGCGCGGCGGACCCATCGCCTACATCGTAATTGGTGCCCTGATCGCCGCTCTCGCCGGAGTGACGCTGCTAGTCGTCACCGATAACCAGATCTCCGAACGCAAGGCCCAAGTCGCCCAGCTTGAACGAGAAGATGCCGTGGCGAAGGCACACGCCGCCCGGCTCGCTTCCTACACCCAATTCAAAGACATCCACGACCAGCGCGTCGCCACCGTGACTAGCCTCGCGAACAGCCGTTTCAATTGGGAACGGGTGATGCGGGAACTGGCCCTGGTCTTACCTCCGGATGTCTGGCTGACCAACCTCACCGGAACCGACAACCCGCAGGTCACCCCAAGCGGCGCCGCCAGCATTCCACTTCGCTCCTCGATCGCGGGCCCGGCGCTGGAGCTGGTTGGCTGTGCCAGCAGCCAGGCCGCCGTCGCGGGGTTTGTTCAGGCGCTGAAGGAGATCGGCGGGGTGACTCGGGTGGGCGTGCAGTCCTCGACGCTCCCCAGTGAATCCGGCAGCAGCTCGGCCAGCAGCGGCTCAGCTGCGTCTTCTAGCGGAGCCGGTGCGACCTGCCAAACCCGCTCCTTTATCGCCGGATTCCAGATTGTCGCCGCCTTCGATGCAGCGCCGGTCTCAAGCGAAACGGCTGGTTCGACCACGGCAACAAGCCCATCGACTCCGCCGAGCAGCAGCACTACCACCACGGCGTCATCGACCCCATCGAGCTCGTCCTCCAAGGCCGAATCCGAAGGGGGGGAAGGCTGAGATGAAGGCCACCAACCGCCTGATCGTCTCGATGCTCGTGGTAACCGTGCTCGCCGTCGGCTTCTGGCTGCTAATCCTCGGTCCCAAGCGCCAGGAAGCCAGCTCTCTCGGCGGACAAGTAAACGACCTACATAGCTCGCTGGCCGAATCACAAACCAAAGCTACTCAGGCCATCGCGGCGCGGCGTCAGTTCCCTACTGACTATCAGCAAATCGTGGTCTTGGGAAAGGCAGTCCCGCCCACCGACGACACCTCATCGCTCCTGTTCGAACTGAGCCAGATCTCCCAGAGCACGCAAGTGAGGTTTAACACCTTCCAGCTCGCGGCAACTGCGGGTAGCAGCACCGCGGCACCAGCGGCTTCGACAGCGACGGCCACCACCGCGGCGCCATCAAGCGGCTCCTCCACGGGCGTGACGACTGCGGCAACGGTGCCGGCAACTGAGGTCGCCGCCTCGCTGCTGCCCCTGGGTGCGACGATCGGTCCGGCCGGTCTCGCCGTAATGCCCTACGAACTCGCGTTCAACGGCAACTTCTCCCATGTCGCCGACTTCATCAGAAGGATCGACTCGCTAGTCCACACCGGCCGCGGGCATGTAGCCGTCGACGGGCGCTTGGTGACGCTCAATGGGTTCGCGCTTAACGCACCCGAAGCAAGTAAGGGTTCTTCCGATCTTGAAGCAACCTTTTCGGTCACGACCTACCTCACCCCACCCAGCCAGGGCGTCACAGCGGGCGCCACTCCAACCGCCCCCTCAACCGCAACCCCGACGGCAGCGACCACGTCCCCGGGCGAATCCTCTACCGCGGCGTCCACAACCGTTTCCAACTCGAAATGAACATGCTCAAGAAAGGCCCAGATATCAAGCTCCCGGAGCCGAAGGTCCCCGACGCGCTCCTTGACCTGTTCTACGATCTGCGCGAACGCCACTTGCTCCCCCTGGTCGCAGTCCTGGTCGTGGCGATCGTCGCGGTGCCGATCGCGCTGAGCCAGTCCTCCGGGTCGGGGAGTCCCCGCCCCGGCGCTGTCGCCGCCCTTGCGGTCTCGAGCACTTCGAGGAGCCACTCCGGCGAGCTCGTGGTGGCCAAAACCACCCAAGGCCTGCATTCCTACCATCGAAGGCTCAGCTACCTGCGTGCAAAGGATCCCTTCCAGCAGCAGTACCCCAACGCCGAATCGACGTCCGCCGGGGGCTCCTCCACGACGAGCAGCGGAGGTGGTAGTTCGAGCGAATCGAGCACCTCCGGGTCGTCACCTGGGACCTCATCCGCACCCGTGACCTCACCCCAGACAACCAGCGAAGTGACCCACGTCACTCGCCACCTGACCTTCTTCTCCTACGCGATCGACGTGCGGGTGGTTACGGTCGGATCGAAGAACGGCAAGGCATCGACTAGCAAGAGTGAGTCGCAGGTTCGCCGCAACCTCCCGGAGCTGACCGTCCTGCCCAGCCGCACGAAGCCGGCAGTCATCTTCATGGGCGTCACCAAGGACGGCAAAAAGGCGCTGCTATTAGTGTCCTCCAGCGTAAGCTCCTTCGGTGAAGGGATCTGCGTTCTCGGTTCACAGACCTGCCAGCTGCTAGCGCTGGAACCAGGCAAACCAGAGACATTCGTCTACGGCTCTCAAGATCGTACTTTCAGAATCGAACTGCTGAAAGTCCATCTCGTCGTGACCAAAAAGCTCCATCTTGCCCCCCTCGGCTCTCACAAGCACGGCAACTGAGCCTGACGTTGAGAAGTGGTGCTGCATTCTGCGAGTCGTCGTCGCCCTCTGACGGTGTGCTTCCGCGGACTCCTATACGCAGGGCCATACCGGCTACGACGAGTTCGTCACTCCCAGGGGGTATCTCTGACAGTTGCCTCCGAGTTCATCGCCGATGCCTCGACGGACGCGAGCACCCGTTCAAGCTCAGAGCGGACCGACAGGCTTGTGTCGTGTGAGCCTGACGGTGGACACCGGGATCCCGATCAGCGAGCGGACTCCCCCCGAGCAATCTCGCTATATGTACTCAAGATTCTAGCGATATGCACCCAAATTTAGATCTAAAGAAAATAAGGCGATTGCCGATGGAGAGTGAGTGAAGAATCCGCCAGCGTTTCGGTGCAAGACGAAGTCCCGCCATCGGGTTGGGGGGCGCAAAGCCCTCGTGTCTCCATCGGGTCAAAGGACACCACGTGGCTTTACGCGACGGGGCTCTGGCGCAAACGATAGGACCATTGGAGGTACCTAATGTTTCTCCAGACTCTCCGGGCCAAGGTTGGTGCCCGGCTCAACGGCGAGAGCGAGGCCGGCTTCACGCTGATCGAGCTTCTCGTAGTGATGCTCATCATGGGCATCCTGGCGGCAATCGCGCTGCCTGCGTTCTTCAATCAGCGCGAAAAGGCAAGTGACGCAAGGGCGAAGGCCTACGCCAACAGTGCCGAGGTCGCGATTGAGAACGTACTCGACCGAAAACAATGGCAGCTTCAAGGAAGCTACTCCTCTCAAGCTCCAGGCCATCGAACCGGTGCTGAAGAGTGCGACCATCACAATCCCGAAGGCGGAACCGACTGAATTCGAAGTCGTTCTCGGAATCGAGCAACGGCAACAAATTCACGATCAAAAACAAGGAAGGTGAAAGTACGTTCACCTGCACGCTTGCAGGTCATGGCGGTTGTCCGACAGGTGGCAACTGGAAAAACGGCTAGTTATTACCCCGGAAGATCTCGCGCAAGGGCGGCGGAGACAAGCCCCGCGCTCATCGCGACGGCAGTGGCCGTGCATGTTTCGCGCGAAGTGCAGCGCTGCCAGGGGCAGGCGGGGATGCGGCAGATCGCCGCCTTTAAGCCCTGGTGCTCATCAGAGACCGCCAGCCGCACCCCCGCCAGGCCCCTGGCAACCAGATCGCGCAGGAACTCCACCCAGAAGGCCTCCGACTCGGTCTCGCCGATCTCGATCCCGATCACCTCCCGGCGCCCGGTCTCGTGCACGGCGTAGGCGATCACCGCCGCCTTGGAGCGCACCGAGCCGCGATCCCTGACCTTCAGGTGCTTGGCGTCTAACCAGAGGTAGGGGAAGGCGCCTTCCAGGGGACGGTTGCGAAAGGCGCCGACCCGCGCTCGTCGAGATCGCGGCACAGGGCCGAGACGCGGTCCTTGCTCATCGAGGCGATCCCCAGCTGCTCGACCAAGCGGTCGACCTTGCAGGTGGAGACCTCGTTTACGTAGGCCTCCATGACGACCGAGACGATCGCCTGCTCGCAGGGGCGGCGCGGCTCAAGGAAGAAGGGGATGTAGGCGGCTCCCGAGCGCTTACGCGGCAGCGCCAGCCCGATCTCCCCGACCCTGGTCTCCCAGAGCCTTTGGCGGTAGCCGTTTCGGTGGGTTGAGCGCTCAGGTGAAACCACGCCGCGAGCGGCGACGATCTCGCCTGAGATCTCGGCCTCCATGATCTGGGCGGCGACGATCGCCACCGCCTCGCGCAGGAAGTCGGCGTGCTCTTCGATCAGGGCCTTGACGAGGTCCTCGGGGGTCGTCATGCTCTGGCTCTCGGCCATCGTGGTGCTTCCTTTCGTCGGTTTGAGTTGGTGCTCTTCCGACGAGTCTGGGGCCTGGCCTGGACCCCACCCCCGCGTTGACACCCGCCTGACGTAGATCGCTCGGGCGCCACGCAGGATGGCCGCTCGACCCAAAGGAGATCGAGTTGGCAGAGCAACGCAAGTACCGCAAGTTCACGGCCTCCCAGGAGCTGGAGATCGTGCTGGCAGGGCTACGCGGCGAGCGGACCGTCAAGGGACGTCTGCCGCGAGCACAAGATCGCCGAGACCCTCTACTACGCCTGGCGCGACAAGCTGCTGGAGGGCGGCCGCCTCGCCCTGGCCCGCAAAGACGAGCGCCAGGGAGAGAGGGAGATGGCGGAACGCATCCGCGAGCTGAAGCGCAGCCTTGGGCAAAAGACCCACGAGCTGAAGATCGCGGGGGAAGCATTGCGGGGCTGGGAGTGAGAGAGCGCGTCGCCCGGTCCCGCCGGCTAGTGGCCAAAAGTCGCAAGGTCGCCGTCGTGGCGCGCGTGATGAAGATCTCCCGGCAGGCAATCTACCGAACCCCCAAGCCGAGGACCCGTCCCGGGCCCGCGGCCGGCGACAGGGGACCGTCGATCGGGCGATCGTCGAGCTCGCCAGGGTCAACCCGACCGACGGCACCCGCATGGTCGCGGCCCTTACCAGCCGCCAGGGAGAACGGCCGATCTCCCGCAAGCGGGCCCAGCGGGTGATGCGAGCCGAGCGCCTGCTGCAGCGCCGCCCCTCGAGAACGCCGGTGGCGCCCCGGCCACTTCCGGGTGAGCGCCCCGAGCAGCTCTGGCACATGGACATCGAGCGCCACGAGGCGCCACTGAAACCGTGCGGTGATGAAAGGAACTGCCATTGGCCCGTCGCAGCGGGCCGAGTGAAGCTGGGAGCAGCCCGACCTTGGAGGCGCAGGTGAGGGTGGACAGCAGCCCCGACAACGCCGGGAGGTGTACGTAAGAAACCAGCGCCTGAACCCCCTCAAGTGTGTCCACCAGCTCCAACCTGGCGGATCTGGGCTGGGTAGCGGTGCGTGCTCGCTGATGGTGGCGGGCAACTTCGCGGTCGTTTTCATGTCGTCGGCCGCGGAGGCCACGCCGAAGGTCTGCGGCGTAGGCGTGGCGATGCCGCAGGGGCATAGCTGGACATCTCCTCCGTCAAGCGGTTCAGCGGACGTGGGAACCGCCCGGCGCCGCCCGCCCCACCAGCCTCGCGTCGGTGGTCGGGCAGGCACGTCGTCTGTTGATGCGCCGGGGAGGCGGAGCCCGCGTAGTAGTCCGAGGACGGGAAAGCCGTCCACATGGCGAAGGCGGGCAGCGGGTCCGCAGTGAGAGTGCTGCAAGACCAGGAGGCTGCCGGTGAATACCGGCACACCGTGGCCGAGCGCCGCAGAGGCCAAGGCGCGGGTACTGGAGATGCAGACCAAGCTGCATCGGTGGGCCGGCGAGGACGAGGATCGCCGGTTCGATGATGTGGCAAACCTCGTCTGGGACCCGGCTTTTCTCACGCTGGCGTGGGAGCGGGTCCGGGGTAACGTCGGGTCGCGCTCGGCCGGAGTGAACGGCGAGACCGTCCGCGACGTCGAGGCCTGGCGTGGAGCCGAAGCGCTTCTTGGTGAGTTGCGGGCGGACCTGAGGGCAGGAGCTTTTCGGCCCCTGCCGGTCAGGGAGCGGATGATTCCGAGTCCGGCGGAAGGTTGCGCCGGCTCGGCATCCCAACCGTCCGCGACCGGGTTTGCCAAGCGGCGCTTAAGCTTGTGCTGGAGCCCATATTCGAGGCGGACTTCGAGCCGTGCTCCTATGGATTTCGGCCCTTCCGGCGCGCGCAGGACGTGATCGCCGAGATCAACTACCTCGGCACCCGCTCCTATGAGTGGGTGCTCGAGGCAGACATCGAGGCGTGCTTGGAGCCATCGTCACACTGCCACCGGCAGCGAGTCGGCAACCGCTGCTTCGATCTGCGCGCCCCCGACCCGCACGCACCACTTGCTGCGCCCGTTGGCCAGCTCGGAGCCGCGGCAATTATAGTCTGGTTTGTAGCCGTGGCGCTCGGCGTAGTAGACGGAGAGCTTGCGCCCGCAGCGCCCGCAGACGGCGCTTCCCTGCAGGAGCGCCCGGCCCTCGCGCAGCACTCCGCCCGCCTCGTTTGCGCGCGGGTGCTTGTTGGATGGCAGATCGCCGACGGCGAGATCACCTTGTTCATGCCTTCACGGTCGCGGTCACCCGCTACCGCTACAGGGGCGCAACGATCCCGACGCCCTGGACCCTCTCGGCCGAGACCACCGCATGACCCGTGGAGAGCCGGATGCGCTGAGAGGCGCACGTCCGGTTCGGAGGGCGGACCGGGGGAACGGACCGGGTGAGAGCCCGGCACCGCACCCCGGTCCGACCCCTACACGAGCATCTGGGTCGCCGAGCACGGCTGGTGCTACCTGAACGCGATCGTCGACTGCTGCACGAGGGAGATCGCCGCCTGGGGCCTTGAGGTTCGCTGCCGCCGCCAGGAGGCCGAAGCCGTTATCGAGGCAGGCGCCGAGGCACGCGATCGAGCCGGGTCAGCTGACTCTCGGCACAGACAATGGCACCGCCTACGCCTCGCGCGGCTTCAGGGCCCGACTGGCCGAGCTGGAGATCGCCCACCGCCGCGGCGACTACCGCGATCCCGAGTCCCAGGCCTTCATCGAGTCATGGTTCTCAAAGCTCAAGGAACGGCTTATCTGGCGCTCGGAGTTCGAGAACGCTCGACGAGGCCCGGGGCGGCGATCGCGCCGCCTACCTTGACGCTTAGCACCACCGACCCATTCGGGGCTGGGCTACCGCACCCCAAAGGAGGTGAGAAGGACCTGGGAGGATGCCCGGGAAAGCGAAGCGACTACTAATCACGCGGCCTTGGATGACAACATTGGTGGGGTCTAGATGACTGATTCCGTTGCGGACAGCAGCTCAGTGGTCATAGGCGATCAGGCTGCGGCCAGGGGCATCGATCACGCCTTCCTCCCAGAGCTGCCAGTTGTGCCAGAGAGCGGCGGCGAGTGCGAGCAGGCGTTGGGCGATTCGGGTTTGCAGGCCGGGCATGGTGTGGGCGCCGTGCTGTTCGAGCGAGAGCTGGCCCTTGATCGTGTCGATGATCGATTCGATCCATTGCCGGACGCCGCCGAGCTTGCCGAAGCGGCGCTGTTCGTCTTTGCGGTCGGGGCGCAGGAAGAGCGCGTGCAGCTCGGCCATCAGCGCTTCGAAGTCTTCACCGGCGAAGCCTTTATCGGCGATCACGGTGTAGCCGTCGAGCTCGACGCGGGCGAGCAGCTCGGCCGCGACCTCGCGCTCGGAGGCGTTGGCGGGGGCGAGTTCGAACGCGATCGGCATCCCGTCGGAGGCGCAGAGCAGGTAGAGGCGGAAGCCCCAGAAGTAGCGGCTGTGGCTGGCGCAGTAGCCGTAGGCGGCGTGACCGGCGAAGGCGGAACGCTTGACGGCTTCGCGCGAGGCGCCGACGGGCACCGGGGTCGAGTCGAGCAGGCGGATCTTGTCGTACCAAGAGGGCGAGGAGAACGCGATCAGGTTGAGCAGCCTGACGATCTGCGGTGCGAGCGCCCGCATCCGTTTGTTGTAACCGGGCTGCTTGGGCAGGTAGGGGAACAGGTGCCCCAGCCTGGTCATCGCGAAGCGCAAGAAGTGCCGCTCGCTCGTGATCCCAAGCAGGATCTGCGCGACAGCGAGACAGACCAGCTCGGCGTCAGTGATCTTCGGGCGCCGCCGGGCGCGAGGACGACGCGGCAGGATTTCATCAGCGAACACGTAAAGTGCGATCAAGAGGGTGTCGAGATCGGCGGTCACGCGGCCACCTCCATGGTCGACGTTGGCAATAGCAACGCCGACCTTCGACACCCTTCCTACAGACCCTCGTCCCGACCCAGCGACCGGGCCGGAACGGAATCACTCATCTAGGCCAGCCGCATGCAGATGGCGGTCAAAGGTCACTTCCTTGATCATGTGCTCCTCATCCTGGCCAAGGCTGCTCAACCCAGGTAGAGATTGATCAGCGGGCTACCAACCAGCATCCCGACCACTCCGCCCAGCGCCAAGAAGGGACCGAATGGGATCGCCATCTTGCGGGCGCGCGCGCCATGGCGGGCAATCAGAGCCATGCCGGCAATGCTGCCAGCCAACAGCGCAACAAGGATCGCGGGTGCCACGGCCCGCCGAAGAAGAGGCCCATAACTGCCGCGAGCTTGACGTCGCCGAGGCCCATCCCCGCCGGATAGGCGAGCACCACGAGAAACAGCAGCCCGCCCGCAACCGCCGCGGCGATTGCCCTCTCGACCATTCCTCCCGGGTCGGTCGGCACCGCGATCGCCACGCAGAGAGCCGCACCCGCGATCAAGATCTTGTTGGGAATGATGCGCTCCTCGATGTCGGTGAGAGTGATCGCAGCGAGCATCATCACGAAGACCAGGTCGATCGCGATCGCCGAAGCGGAGTCATGCCGATGGACGAGCACAGTGAGGGCAAACAGCGCGCCGACGGTCAGCTCGGTCAAGGGGTAGAACGGAGAGATGCGAGCACTGCAGCAGCGCGCCCGACCCCGCAACAGCGTCCAGGAGAGCAGGGGGACGTTGTCGTAGGCGGCGATCTGAGTTCCGCAGGCCGGGCACCGCGAGCGGGGCCCTGCGATCGAGATCCCGAGCGGCACGCGGTGGGCCACCGCGGTGGCAAAGCTGCCGGCGACCAACCCCCCAAGGAACGCGATAAATACAACGCCAGCCATTGGAGCGGTAGTTGTACCCGAGCGGGCGGCTGTCTCGGCGCCACGGGGTAACGGACCACCTTGCCGCCACATCGCCCACTCTCTTCTCGATTGTCAGCGCGTTCGATTGGCGGGCTGCTCGGCGAGCCACTTGTAGCAAGCAGCCGGCCAGATCAGAAAGGCGCGAGCGTGGTTACGCGGCCGAAATCTTCGTACTCAGGCAGAACGCAAATGAACCTGGCCGGCCCGTTCATCAGTCGAACCAATCTCAGGGGTTCGGGCTACCGGCCTTCCAAGCGCGCTCGCGCGCCGCCTTACGGGCGGCCCCGATCCCCTCCAGCTCTCCCGGTCCCATCCACTCGATAGCCCGGAAGGTGGTTGCGTCCGAGGCGAAACCTTGCCGAAGAGGCAAGGCTGAATGCAGAGGGGCGGGCATACAGCCCGCCCCTCTGAAACGTTCACGCTTTTCCTATGGATTGAGGCAAAGCGAGGCAGTAAGGACTAACCTAACTAGCCGTTTTTCCAGTTGCCACCTGTCGGACAACCGCCATGACCTGCAAGCGTGCAGGTGAACGTACTTTCACCTTCCTTTTGGTAGATCGCGAATTTGTTGCCGTTGCTCGATTCCGAGACGACTTCGAATTCAGTCGGTTCCGCCTTCGGGATTGTGATGGTCGCACTCTTCAGCACCGGTTCGATGGCCTGGAGCTTGAGAGGAGTAGCTTCCTTGAAGCTGCCATTGTTTTCGGTCGAGTACGTTCTCAATCGCGACCTCGGCACTGTTGGCGTAGGCCTTCGCCCTTGCGTCACTTGCCTTTTCGCGCTGATTGAAGAACGCAGGCAGCGCGATTGCCGCCAGGATGCCCATGATGAGCATCACTACGAGAAGCTCGATCAGCGTGAAGCCGGCCTCGCTCTCGCCGTTGAGCCGGGCACCAACCTTGGCCCGGAGAGTCTGGAGAAACATTAGGTACCTCCAATGGTCCTATCGTTTGCGCCAGAGCCCCGTCGCGTAAAGCCACGTGGTGTCCTTTGACCCCGGTGGTTGCCCCGAGCAACTCCCGGCTGGGAGCCCTGAGGGTATTGCGCCCCCACCTCACGGTGGGTTTGCCTCTTGCACCAGGGCGCTGGCAAATTCATTACAAGCACTTAATCGACCCTCCACCAGCCACCTTTAGCCGCTCTCTACCAATTTTGAAAGAGACCGACTTTTCCCCACTGTAAAGCCAAGAAATCGGCCTGTCTATACCCTAAAACTACGGATTCTGACCCAGCCCCAAATCACCAATCCGCTCACGGCCATACGAACGTCCAGCTACGGGACGCTCGACCGGGATGTTTGTAGAGCAGGGCGACCATCGAATATGCGGGATTGATTGAGTACATAGCTGACCCGTCAGTAGACGACTATCTTGAGAGCAGCACGATGGCGGCACCAGCCTGGTACTTGAGATTGTCCCGAATCTCGTAGGACTTTGAACGGCGGTCCTCCCCCTGTCCGCTCCCATTGGGAGCGTGCGCGGTGTGAGAAATCCACTACAGGACAGATGTCATGAGCAGTCCACTTGACCCGACATATAGGGACCCCCTCAACTCAAGCGTGGTGCGTGTCCGCGCAGGCAATTTGACCCATGGAGCTTGAGGATTTGAGGAGGCTCCTCGAATGACAATTGTAATGGGACTTGACCAGCATCGAATGCAGATCACCGCGAGTGGATCGTGGCCGGAGGGCTCACGACTGATCATCCGCCGGGAGCGGCCCCCACCCCGGCGCCCAGCCCTCCTTCACCGACTCAGGCGGCCACCGCTTCCAGGCGATCCTCATCGATCGCACCGGAGCCGCCGCCCCTCTCGAGCGCGAGCACCCGCCCGTGGCGAGGACCGCATTCGCTGCTCCAAGCAGACGGGCCTGGAGCTGCTCCCCTTCGGCAGCTTCGAGATGAACGCGGTCTGACTGAGTTGGTGCTGATCGCCGGGGCGCTCCTCGCCTGGGCCGACACCATGCTGCTGCGCGGCGAGCCCTCCGGCCTTAAGCCCAAACGGCTTCGCTACCGCGCCCTTCACACGGCCGGCAGGCCAGCCGCCGCGCCTTCCACGCCTGTCGCGCAACCCGCGCTTGGAGCGCCACTGGCCTTGGGCGGCGGAGCTCGCCGCCGCCTTCACGCGGCTTCGCGAACTGCCGGCTCCGGCCGACTGACCGCGCCGGCGGCCGCTCTCGCCACACCGCTCCGCTCCGCACGGCCGGCCTCAGCCTGCCTGCAAACGGTGGCGAGCGCCCCCTTTCAACGCCTCCCGCTCATCCCGCGGCGAAGGTCGCGTGCACGCGAGCGCTCTCACACACTTACTCCTGCCCGTAGAAGTTCCTCGCGAACGCTTGGTGAATGATCGGGGTTAGTCGAGAAGGAATCGCAGGACCCACTGCATTGCAGCGATCGTCACCCGTCCGCGTCGTGGAGGAGTCTTTATCGGGTGACCGCGTGGATAGCTCCACAGGTCAATCATGGGAATGGTCAAAGGGGGCTCGGCGACGCGCGATTGCCACCAACTGAACCTCAGCGATAAGTGGTCAGCGGATCTTTTCGTAGATGCTGAACAGCGGTAGGTACATCGAGATCACGATGAAACCTACGATGCCGCCGACAAAGACGATCATCAGCGGCTCGATCAAGGAGGTGAGGCCTTTGACCTTGGCGTCGACCTCAGCCTCGTAGAAGTCGGCGATTTTGCTCAACATATGCTCAAGCTGACCGCTTTCCTCGCCAACCGAGACCATGTGGCTGACCATCGGCGGGAAGATTGGATTCTGCTCGATCGGACCGGCGAGCGAGCCTCCCCGCTTGACCGAGGCGTAGACATCTTCCATCGACTGCTCGACTACGACGTTGCCGGCAGTGTCCCCAGTGAGTTTGATCGACTGGAGCATCGGCACGCCGGAGGAAACCGAGCCTGAAAAGGTGCGTGACCAGCGCGCCAGCGCGATCTTTTGGATTACGTCGCCGATTTTGAACGGGAGCCTCAGTTTGAATCGGTCCCACATCGCGTGACCGCGATCGGTCTTCTTCCATTTGAAGAAGAAGATGACTGTGAGAACTATGCCAGGAATGATCAGGTACCAATAGCTGGTAAGAGCGTTAGACACACTGACGCAGATCTGGGTAGGCACCGGCAGCGCGGAGCTTTCGGTCGGGTGTTCGGCGGCAAGTTCTTTGAAGATCTTGGCAAAGACCGGGATGACGAAGACGACGATCGCGACCAACACCACCAGCGCGAATCCGAAGACCAGCGTCGGGTAAATCATCGCTGATTTGACCTGGCGGCGTAGCGCGTCGGATTTCTCCACCTGGAAGGCGACCCGATCGAGTGCTTCTTCCAATCGACCCGACTGCTCGCCGGCGCGAACCATCGCCCGGAACAGGCGGTCGAACACCTTCGGATATCGCTCCATCGCCTGCCACAATGAACTGCCCGCCTCGACGTCCTCGCTGAGGCCGGCGACGGCTTCGCGGATCATCTCGTCCTGGGTCTGCTCCTGCAGGGTTTGCAGAGTCCGCAGCATCGGCATGCCCGAGGCGACAAGGGTCGCGAACTGGCGCGAGAAGATGGCAAGTTCTCGCATGTCTACCCCTTGCCAGCGTTTGAATAGATCCTCGATCTTGAACGGCTCGTGCTTCTCGGAGACGTCGAGGACGATCAGTCCCCGCTGGCGAAGTTGATCGGAGACGTGCGACTTCGACTCAGCCTCCAGCTCTCCCTGTGAGGCCACGCCGGAGAGATCAATGGCGCGAAAAGCGAATGTGCTGGCGCTGCTTGCCATCTCTGCCTAGCCTCCGGTCGTGTAAACGGGCACCGGCGGCGGCGCGTTTTCACCAGCAAGACCACCGCCCGGCATCTGGGCTGCGGCTCCATGGAGCAGCCGTTTCAACTCCTCAGGAACAGAGGCGCGCTGTTCGGCGAGCTGGCGGGAGACCCTCCCCGCGCGAACCAGGCGCGCGAGGTCAGCATCCATCGTCTGCATCCCGACCGCGCCGGAGGTCTGAACCGCGGCGTAGATCTGGTGGGTCTTGCCCTCGCGAATCAGGTTGCGGATCGCCGGAGTCGGAATCAGCACCTCGCAGGCGACGATCCTGCCCCTACCATCGGCAGTCGGCAGTAGCTGCTGGGTGACAATCCCCTGCAAGGCGATCGAGAGCTGAGTGCGCACCTGGTCTTGCTGGGAAGGTGGGAAGACGTCGATGATCCGGTCCACGGTCTGAGCGGTGGACTGGGTGTGCAGGGTGGCGAAAACTAGATGTCCGGTCTCGGCCGCGGTAAGCGCCGTGGAGATCGTCTCGAGGTCTCGCATCTCACCGACAAGAATCACGTCAGGGTCCTCGCGCAGCGCCGCACGCAGTCCAAGTCCGAAGTCCGGCGCGTCGGCGCCGATCTCGCGTTGGTTGACGATCGAGCGCTTGTGGTGGTGCAGGAACTCGATCGGATCCTCGATCGTGAGGATATGGTCCTGATGTTCGGTGTTGATCACGTCGAGCATCGCGGCCAGAGTCGTCGACTTGCCTGAGCCGGTCGGGCCGGTTACCAACACGAAGCCGCGTGGTTTTTGGGTCAGCTCGCGCAGGACCTGCGGCACGCCGAGCGTGTCGAGAGCGGGTATCTCCTGCGGCACCAGGCGGAGGGCAGCACTTACCGACCCGCGCTGGAAGAAGCAGTTGACACGGAAGCGGGCGACGCCCGGTATCGAGTAGGCGAAGTCCAGCTGCTTATTATTCTCAAAGCGCTTGCGCTGCTCATCGTTGAGGATGCCGTAGATGACCTCTCGGGTCTGCTGCCCGGCCAGCACTGGGAAGCCCTCCATGGCAGTGATCCTGCCCTTGTCGCGGATTGCCGGGGGAAATCCCGCGGTCAGGTGGATGTCGGAGGCGCGGGCCTCCACCATCTGGCGCAGGACCTCAGAAAAGTCGAACTCAGGCTGTGACACGGAGTACCTCCTCGAGGCTGGTCGTCCCAACACGGACCTTGATGATTCCGTCCTCACGCAGGGTGAGCATCCCCTCCTGACGGGCGACGGTAGCGATTTCGGGCTCCGTCGCGCGAGTCACGGTCAGCTCCTTCAGTCTTTCGCTGAGGCTCATTACAGAGTAAACGCCAACCCGACCCCGGTAGCCGCAGTGGCCGCAGCGCCCACAGCCAACCGGCTCATAGGCCTCGATGTCGGCCCCTACCCCCATCCCTGCCTCCGACAGCGCCGCCGCTGGGATGATCGTCCGCCGCTTACAGTGCGGGCAGAGTTTGCGCGCCAGGCGCTGGGCGACGACGCAGTCCACGGCGGAGGCGGTGAGAAAGGTCTCGATCCCCATCTCGTTCAGGCGGGCGATCGCTCCCGGAGCGTCGTTGGTGTGCAACGTGCTCAGCATCATGTGGCCGGTCAGCGCAGCCTCGATCGCGATCCGTGCCGTCTCGGCGTCGCGTATCTCGCCGACCATCACTACGTCGGGATCGGCGCGGAGTATCGAACGCAGCCCGGTGGCAAAGTCAAGGCCTGCCTTGCGATTGACGTTGATCTGGTTGATGCCGTCGATCCGGTACTCGACCGGGTCCTCGATCGTGATGATCTTTCTCTCCACCCGGTTCAGCTCCTGTAGGGCCGCGTAGAGGGTGGTCGACTTGCCCGAGCCGGTCGGACCGGTCACCAGCACAGCCCCGTAGGCACTGCCGAAGGCGCTCTCAAAGCGCGCACGGGCGGAGCCATCCATTCCCAGATCGTCAAGCGAGCGTTGCGCGTTACCTTCGTCGAGGATGCGGATCGTCGCCCCCTCGCCCCGCTGGGTCGGCAATGTTGTGACGCGCAAATCGATGCGTCGGTCCTCGACCGAGATGCTGACCCGGCCATCCTGGGGCACCCGCTTCTCGGCGATGTCTAGCTCACTCATGATCTTAAGCCTTGAGACAACGGCGCTGATCATCCGCTTGGGCACGTGCGCGGCCTCTTTCAAAACTCCGTCCACTCGGAAGCGGATCCGCAGCTCCCCCTGCCCGGGCTCAAGGTGGATGTCGGAGGCTCCCTCCCCCACCGCTTGAGCGAGAATGCTGTAGACAAGCTTGATCACCGGCGCATCTGCGGCGTCGGCCTGCATCTCGCTGACCTCGGCAAGGCCATGGTCCTCGACCCCCCCCTCGCCCTCGCGGCCCTCCTCGTCCTCGATGATCGCCTCGGCGGCGGCACTCTGCAGCGTGCCGAGCCGGGAGAGCAACGCCTCGACGTCCTCCTCGGCGGCGACCGCGATCCTGCAGTCGAGGCCAGTCGAGATCTGGATGTCATCGACAGCCAGCACGTTTGCTGGGTCGGCGGCCGCGACCAAGAGCGTGTGCTGGTCAGCGTAGCCGACCGGGACTGCCTTGTAGCGGCGGGCCATGGTCACCGGGAAGAGGGCGGCGGCGGCCACATCTACGGAATAGACCGAAAGGTCGAGGTGATCGAGTCCGTAGCGCTCGGCAATCGCCCGCGAGAGTTGATCGCCGCTGATCGCGCCCTCCTCCAGGAGCAGGGCCTCGGGCGCCCGTCCGGCCGTGCGGGCGGCCTCGATTGCAGCCTGGACCCTCTCCTGCGTCGCGTAGCCAAGCTCGATTAGGACATCGCTGGTGAACCCGCGCGAATGACCGCGGTTCATGGGCGGCGTCAGACCAGGCGTACCATCGTCCTCAGGTTCCATGAGTTCAGGAGCGGCCGCGGCTCCGGATTCTGAGACGGGGCGAAGGTGGCGCGAAAACTGGGAGTCCTCGGAGCTCATTTGACCAGATCAATGGGGGTGATAGGGGACTTCGGGACCCTTGTAGGTGGCATCGATAATCGCCTGAAGTGCGCTCTGCAAAGTCTGGAAGCCGTAGCTGGCCGAGGCCTGAGGGGTGCCTCCGCTGAGGCCGCGTGGACGGATCACAATCAGTGCCGGCACCTGCTGGACTTCGACCCCAACCGTGATCGCGGCGTAACGAGCGATGTGCTTAGCCGGGATGACGAAAACCGCAAGCTTGTTGAGGACTTTCAGCAGTTCAACTTCCGACTTCACGGGCCGATCGTCGGTGCTAGCGGCAGGGACAACAAACTTGTGGAGCACTTTCAGCAGGTGAACCTCCGACTTCACGATTCGATCGTCGGTGCTAGCGGCATGAACAACAAGCAGGACAACTATCTTGTGATCTTTGTAGGCATCAGAAACAGCCGCCGGTAGCGGCGGGTGGGGGATCGAGACCGGAAGCGCAGTAGAGGCGGCTTCGCCCGCACCCGCTTCGCCACTCGTGCCAGCGCTGGAGGCCGCAGCTTCAGTTGAAGCGCTGGAGGCTTCTGCGCCCGTGGATTCGCTAGAGGCTGCAGGGCTTGCGGAGGATTCACCAGAGGTCGCTCCGGCTGTGGTCGAAGCCGTCGCCTTGGCTTCTTCGCTGCTTCCACCTCCTCCTTTGAGCAGCAGTAACGCGGCCCCGACGACGAGGACTGCAACCAAGGCGACCTGGGCAATCGGGTTGCTGTTCAGCTTCTCCCTCATTGGCGCACCGGCTCCTCTTCGAGCTGCTCAATGCCGCTCGCCCGCTGTCCTCTGGCCGCCAGCATCAGCCTGAAATCGTGGGGGCTGGAGGCGTACTCCAGAGCCACCTGCTCGGAGACGCGGCCCTCCATCACGTAGTCGAGCAGCGACTGGTCGAAGGTTCGCATTCCGTAGTACTCGCCCTCTGCGATTACCTCGGTGATCTTGCCGGTTTCCTCGGGATTGAGAATCAGATCCTGGATGCGACCGGTGACGACCATCACCTCCGCCGCGGCGACCCGTCCAGCGCCGGTCATATCGGGCACCAGTCGCTGGGCGATCGCCCCTCTCAGTGTCGAGGAGAGCATCATCCGCGACTGCTGCTGGAGGTGGGGGGGAAGAAATCGATGATCCGGTTGATCGTCTCGGTCGCGTCCAGGGTGTGGACCGTGGAGAGGACCAGGTGGCCGGTCTCCGCAGCAGAGAGCGCCGTACGCACCGTCTCCTCGTCACGCATCTCCCCGATCAAGATCACGTCGGGGTCCTGACGAAGGACTCGCCGCATTGCCCGGCCAAAGCTCTTGGTGTCCGCGCCCACCTCGCGCTGATTGACGATCGAGAGTTTGTCGGCATGCAGGTACTCGATCGGGTCCTCAAGCGTGACGATATGCCGCGCCCGAGTCTGATTGATGTGGTCGATCATCGCCGCCAAGGTGGTCGACTTGCCCGAGCCGGTCGTGCCGGTGACGAGAATGATCCCCCGCGACTCCTCGGCCATCGAGCGGACCACATCGGGCAGACCGAGCTGGTCAATCGAGCGGATCTCGAAAGGAATGGCGCGGCAGGCGATCGAAATCGAACCGCGCTGTCTGAAGGTATTGACGCGAAAGCGGGCAACACCCGGGATCGCGTAGGAGTAATCGGCCTCGCCGTCCTCCTCGAACTCGGTTAGCGAGCGCACCTCGGCGATGTCGTGGAACGCCTTCTCTGTGTCCTCAGCCGTGAGAGGCTGGTGCCCCTCGAGGTAGGAGAGCTGGCCGTGGACGCGTAAGATCGGCGGCGAGCTGACCTTGATGTGAAGGTCAGACCCCTGCCGCTCAACGAGCGTGCTCAGAGCTGAGTCGATGTCGAACATCCCGACCTATATCGGCCAGGATGTTTGTTGCCTTAATACCGACGGATATCGCTGGACGCGCTGAGCGGGCGTGGTTCAGCAGACCAGGACGAGGGCGTTGCCTCAGGCGACCTCTCGCAGTTTCTGGGCCTCGCCCAGCGACTGCAGCTTCTTCAGGCTCTGGTTCTCGATCTGGCGAATCCGCTCGCGGGTCACGTTGAAGGTCCGACCCACCTCGTCCAGGGTGCGCGGGTGCTCGCCGCCGAGCCCGTATCGCAGCTCCAGCACGCGGCGCTCGCGGTAGGAGAGGTTCTCAAGCGCCTCCTTCAGCGCCTCCTTGGTGAGCAGGTCGGCCGCCCGGTCGAACGGGGACTCGGCCTTCTCATCGGCAATGAACTGGCCGAACTCGGACTCCTCCTCATCGCCGACCGGCTTCTCGAGGGAGACCGGGGCCTGCGCGGAGCGCTTGATCGAGTCGACCTCCTCCGGGTCGATCCCGGTCACCTCGGCGATCTCCTCCGGGGTGGGCTCGCGGCCCAGCTCGGTGACCAGCTTGCGCTCGGCGCGGCCGATCTTGTTCAGCTTCTCGACCACGTGGACCGGGATGCGAATCGTCCGGGCCTTGTCGGCGAGCGCGCGGGCGATCGCCTGGCGGATCCACCAGGTCGCATAGGTGGAGAACTTGAACCCCTTGCGGTAGTCGAACTTCTCCGCGGCGCGGACCAGACCCAGCGTCCCCTCCTGGATTAGGTCGAGGAAGGGCAGCCCCTGGTTGCGGTAGTTCTTGGCGATCGAGACGACGAGGCGCAGGTTGGACTCGACCATTTTCTGCTTCGCGTCAAGGTCGCCGCGCTCGATCCGCTTCGCCAGTTCGACCTCCTCCTGGGCGGTCAGCAACCGCACCTTGCCGATATCCTTGAGGAACAACTGCAGGGAGTCGGTGGTCATGTCCGGCTTCAGGTCGAGCGCCTGTTTCTGGCGCCGCCGGCCTTTTTTGCCAGTGTCGACCGGCATCGCGTCGGCCGCGGCTTTCTGGGCCGGGTCCATGTCCTCGACCAGCTCGATCCCCGACTTCTCGAGGTGCCCGTAGAGGTCCTCGACGTCGGACTCGTCTAGGTCGACCTCGGAGACCGCCGATGCGACGTCACCGAAGGTGAGCACGCCGAGCTGCTGCCCGCGTGTGATGAGGCCTTTGACCTCCTCCATCTCTTGAAGCTCTGCTACCAGCATCCGTCTCTACCCATTCCCTTGCGCTAGATGGTTTAGTCCTGCAACTGAAATGCGGCCGGGCACACAAAGTCGCGGCGGCCGACAAAAAGCGGACCGGCGAGGTGGTCCGCGAAGGTAAGCACTGCAATGCCCCAGAACGGGCATTGCGGTCTGTCTCAAACGTCTGTTCGTATGGTAGTTGCTTCAGTTTGTGAAGTCAATGCCAAATTCGATGCGCCATCCCCACCCCTGGCTCCGCGCCTTCTGGCAGCGCGCCTACCGCGAGAACGTCACCGGGCTCTCGGCGATGGTCGCCTACAACCTGATGCTGGCGGTCTTCCCCTTCGCCCTGCTGGTCCTCTTTGTCTTCGGCCAGGTACTGAAGATCGGCGGCGTCGAGACCAGCGTCCTGGGCGACCTCCAGCGCCTCTTCCCCAACGTTGATCAGGGAACCCTGACTGACGTGCTCAACCGGATCGTGGACAACTCGACGACGATCGGGATTGCCGCTTTCTTCGGCTCGCTGTGGATCGGCGCCTCCTTCTGGGGCGCGATGGACACCGCCTTCTGCCACATCTACCACGTCGAGTGCCGCAGTTGGGTCGAGCAAAAGCGTTTCTCCTTCATGATGCTCGCCGTCGTCATCCTCTTCATCGCCGCGAGCATCTTCCTGCCCGCGTTCGAGAGCGCCGTCGCCTCGGGCACCGACCGCCTCCCCTTCGGGCTCTCCCACATCAGGGCGATCGACACGGTGCTGCTGCTCGGCGTGGCACTGTTGATCACCTTCGGGATCTGCTGCGTGATCTTTTGGGCGGTGCCGAAAGGGCACATGCCTTGGCGGGCAGTCTGGCCGGGGGCGCTCTTCGTCACGGTCACGGCGGGCCTCGCCAACTGGCTCTTCCCGATCTATTTGAACAACGTCTCCAGCCTCTCCCGCCTTGGCTCCACCCTCGGCTTCGTCCTCATCGCCCTGCTCTGGTTCTACCTACTGAGCCTGGCGCTGATGTCCGGCGCGGTGATCAATTCGCTGCGCTATGAGCTGCAAGCCACCGGCGAGATGCCCTACGGAGAGGCAAAGACGAGGGGCGGCTGCGCAGATTGCGGCGGGGAAACTGCCCGGTGAGACCCTTCGGTCTCCGGGCTGCACTCAACCCACCCTCAGGATATTTCGATCACCATCCGATAGGGACAGCATGGAGAGCATTGAGGCCAAGACTCTGATCCGCCTCGGCCATCCTCGTTTCCGCAATTTCTCGGATGCTGTGGAGCCTGTGCTGAGCGCAATAGCCGACGTCATCCCCGGCGTCATCGTCCTGGGTCGGCTCGAACCAAACGAGCAAGGCTGCCGGGTAATCGAGGTGCGGGGTGCCGGCGTGAATGGGATCGGCAAGGGCACTGTCTTGCCGCTGAAGGCTCGCGCAAACGGCACTGGCCCACACCCGAGCAACCAGGATCCCTTGCCAACCGCCGAGCTTGATTGCGAGTACCTCCAATCGCTGGGTGCAGGAGCGAGCCTGGGAATGCCGCTAGAGGTGAGCGACGGCAGGATCGTTGGCATCCTCTCCGCCTTAGACTCGGGCGTCGATGTTTACGGCTGCGATCACGAGGCGATGCTCGGCATTGCCGCGCGGCTGCTGAGCCACGAATGGGAGAGCGTTGAGCGCCGGGCTGAACTCGGACGGCTTCGAAGAAGCTCGTCCGCGGATGCGAAGATCGATGCAGACACCGGCCTCCCCAACCGCGACAGTTTCCTCAGCCTACTCGACCACGAGTGGGCGTTGACGAGCCGGGGAACCGTCGAGTCAGTGCTCGTTACCTTCCGGATCCGTGCAGATTCCGATCAGTCTCTCAATGGCGATCCGAAGAGCAAACTGGCAATGAAGATCGTCGCTGAGATGCTGCAAGCGAATGCCCGGAGGACGGATCGCCTTGGTCGCGTCGGTGAGGCGACCGTCGCCGCGATTCTGGTTGGCGCTCGCCTGGAGCACGCTCCCGACTTCGTTGAGCGCGTCCAAGCGGCCCTCCGGCGCGTAACGGAAGGGAGCGGCCCGCGGATCGAACTCTTCAATGGCGTGCAAGTGCTGGCCGGGACGCCGTTCTCCCGAAGAGGCGTTCATGCTGGCAGAAGCTGCTGCCCGAGCGTCAGAGCAGCATCACATGCCCACGCAGCCGACCGGGGGGTGAGGCGGATGAGCGAGACCACCGCCAGCAACCCTCGCTTGAGCGTCGCGGGGATGCCGCCGGATGCGCCTGGCATCATCGCTCCATCCAACCCCGATCGCCAAGGGGCCTACCTTACAGATGTCATTGCCGAGCTCGGCTTCGCCGATCACGACTCCGTTGAGGAAGCCGTTGAGGCAACCCGCCTTTCCGCGAAGACTCCCGAGCGCCACTTACTCGATAACGGCGCCATCGATGAGTGGCAGCTCTCGCTCGCAGTGGCCGAGCGAAACTGCCTCGACCACGTTGATCTCGACCAGTTCGAGGTCGATCTGCAGGCAGCCGGTCTGATCGACAAGTCCACCGCAGCTCGCTATACGGCTGTGCCGATCGCTTTTGCCACCGACGGAGCGTTGGTCGTCGCGATCGAGGACCCTTTCGACATGTTGGGAATCAGCGACATCGAGGTGATGACGCGGAACGAAGTCCGACCCGTAATCGCCACTGGGACCCAAATACAGAGTCTGATCGAGAGCCTCCCTGAGCAGGCGCCCCCGCCAGTGACAGAGCAGCCAGAGTCAATGGCTGCGCCTCAACCACAGCAGGCAGCGGCGGCGCTGACCAACGAGCGCGCCGAGTTCGAGCGAGAGCAGGAGCAAAGCGCCGAGCGAGAGCAGGAGCGAGAAAGCGAGCTCACCGTGGCGCGGGAGCAGATCACCGCGCTAGAGGAGCGCCTGTCCAAGGTGACCGCTGCCGCTGAGCTCGCGGACTCGGCAACCGAGAAGCTCGCTGAGGAGCGCGCCGAGTTCGAGCGAGAGCAGGAGCAAAGCGCCGAGCGAGAGCAGGAGCGAGAAAGCGAGCTCACCGTGGCGCGGGAGCAGATCACCGCGCTAGAGGAGCGCCTGTCCAAGGTGACCGCTGCCGCTGAGCTCGCGGACTCGGCAACCGAGAAGCTCGCTGAGGAGCGCGCCGAGTTCGAGCGAGAGCAGGAGCAAAGCGCCGAGCGAGAGCAGGAGCGAGAAAGCGAGCTCACCGTGGCGCGGGAGCAGATCACCGCGCTAGAGGAGCGCCTGTCCAAGGTGACCGCTGCCGCTGAGCTCGCGGACTCGGCAACCGAGAAGCTCGCTGAGGAGCGCGCCGAGTTCGAGCGAGAGCAGGAGCAAAGCGCCGAGCGAGAGCAGGAGCGAGAAAGCGAGCTCACCGTGGCGCGGGAGCAGATCACCGCGCTAGAGGAGCGCCTGTCCAAGGTGACCGCTGCCGCTGAGCTCGCGGACTCGGCAACCGAGAAGCTCGCTGAGGAGCGCGCCGAGTTCGAGCGAGAGCAGGAGCAAAGCGCCGAGCGAGAGCAGGAGCGAGAAAGCGAGCTCACCGTGGCGCGGGAGCAGATCACCGCGCTAGAGGAGCGCCTGTCCAAGGTGACCGCTGCCGCTGAGCTCGCGGACTCGGCAACCGAGAAGCTCGCTGAGGAGCGCGCCGAGTTCGAGCGAGAGCAGGAGCAAAGCGCCGAGCGAGAGCAGGAGCGAGAAAGCGAGCTCACCGTGGCGCGGGAGCAGATCACCGCGCTAGAGGAGCGCCTGTCCAAGGTGACCGCTGCCGCTGAGCTCGCGGACTCGGCAACCGAGAAGCTCGCTGAGGAGCGCGCCGAGTTCGAGCGAGAGCAGGAGCAAAGCGCCGAGCGAGAGCAGGAGCGAGAAAGCGAGCTCACCGTGGCGCGGGAGCAGATCACCGCGCTAGAGGAGCGCCTGTCCAAGGTGACCGCTGCCGCTGAGCTCGCGGACTCGGCAACCGAGAAGCTCGCTGAGGAGCGCGCCGAGTTCGAGCGAGAGCAGGAGCAAAGCGCCGAGCGAGAGCAGGAGCGAGAAAGCGAGCTCACCGTGGCGCGGGAGCAGATCACCGCGCTAGAGGAGCGCCTGTCCAAGGTGACCGCTGCCGCTGAGCTCGCGGACTCGGCAACCGAGAAGCTCGCTGAGGAGCGCGCCGAGTTCGAGCGAGAGCAGGAGCAAAGCGCCGAGCGAGAGCAGGAGCGAGAAAGCGAGCTCACCGTGGCGCGGGAGCAGATCACCGCGCTAGAGGAGCGCCTGTCCAAGGTGACCGCTGCCGCTGAGCTCGCGGACTCGGCAACCGAGAAGCTCGCTGAGGAGCGCGCCGAGTTCGAGCGAGAGCAGGAGCAAAGCGCCGAGCGAGAGCAGGAGCGAGAAAGCGAGCTCACCGTGGCGCGGGAGCAGATCACCGCGCTAGAGGAGCGCCTGTCCAAGGTGACCGCTGCCGCTGAGCTCGCGGACTCGGCAACCGAGAAGCTCGCTGAGGAGCGCGCCGAGTTCGAGCGAGAGCAGGAGCAAAGCGCCGAGCGAGAGCAGGAGCGAGAAAGCGAGCTCACCGTGGCGCGGGAGCAGATCACCGCGCTAGAGGAGCGCCTGTCCAAGGTGACCGCTGCCGCTGAGCTCGCGGACTCGGCAACCGAGAAGCTCGCTGAGCTGCTGGCGCGGGAGCAGATCACCGCGCTAGAGGAGCGCCTGTCCAAGGTGACCGCTGCCGCTGAGCTCGCGGACTTGGCAACTGAGAAGCTCGCTGAGCTGCAAGATTTTCTGAAGGATTACCGGCCCGCAACCCCGTAGCTGCAAGGTGTCCTAAAAGGACGACCGGCCCGCAACTCCGTACTCGCAGGTCAAGCCAGCGCCTGTGCCCTGCGGGTCGCATGGATGTGTGCATGCGTCGGATGTTCGAGCGGCCTGTCAAGGACCGCGGCGTGCCAGTCGATAGCAAGGAAAATGACGGTCGACAGGAGCACTTCCACGAAATCCGGGTGCACCGAGGACGGAACAGCCGAAAGCGAGCTTCGTCGCCTCGGGGAGGCGCTGAACGCGAGCACCGCTGGCGTGGTCGAGAAAATGATGAGTCGTTCGGTTGCCTCTGGACGAACGCTCGATAAGGTCGTCGAAGAGAGCTTCGAGGAGGTAGGCGCGGTCTCCACGGTCGCCGTCGCACGATGGATGGCGGGCGAGGGCGAGGCGGTCGCCCGCGACGTTGGCCAGGAGTCCTGGCGGATCTTTGCCCAGCTCGCCTCCCAGCGCGAGGCGCCGCTGAACGAGGTCACCAAGCGCTGCCTGCGATGGCGCGACTCCGCGGCGGAGGTGCTGATCGCCAACGCAGGCCAGCTCGAACTCGACACCGGGGTGCTCGAACAGGCGCTGCAGATGCTGCAAAGGAGCCTCGACGTCACGCTCGTGCGGATGTGCGAGTCGTTTGAGGGTGAGCGTCAGCGCTCGCATGAGGAACTGACCAGCCGCCAGAAGGAACTGGTCTTCCTGGCGACGCACGACGCCCTCACCGGCTTGCCGAACCGGACCTTGATTCTTGACCGCATCGAGCAGACGCTGACGCGCGCTCGGGTCAACCAGGAACCGGTGGCAGTGCTGTTCGTGGACCTCGATAACTTCAAGGCCATCAACGACTCGCTCGGTCACAACGTCGGGGACGAGCTGCTCTGCGCCGTCGCCGCTCGACTCGACGGTGTCATTCGCGAGACCGATGCGCTCGGCCGGCTCGGCGGGGACGAGTTTGTGGTGGTCGCCGACGGACTCTCGCTCGCGGCCGGGCCCGAGCTGATCGCCGAGCGGCTGCTCGAAGCGTTCAAGGAGCCGTTCACGCTCAGTGGAGCCGATGACACGTGCGTGTTCGTGAAGACGAGCATCGGCATCGCCACAGGTGGGCGAGCCTCCGCCGAAGAACTGCTACGCGACGCCGACATCGCGATGTACCGGGCAAAGTGGGGCGGCAAGAACCGCTACCTCGTGTTCGAGTCCGGCATGGAGGACGAAGTCCAGTCTCGCCTGGAGATCGAGATGGACCTTCAGGGTGCGCTGGAGAGCGAGGAGTTCTTCCTCGTCTACCAGCCGACGTTTGATCTCCAAAGCATGTCGCCGACGGGGGTTGAGGCGCTCATTCGCTGGCGGCGACCGGGGCGCGGGGTCGTTCAGCCCGAGGACTTCATCCCGCTGCTGGAGGAGACCGGGACGATCGTCGAGGTGGGCGCCTGGGTCCTCAAGGAGGCCTGCGCTCAGGGCGCCAAGTGGCAGGAGGCCGGCTATCCCCTCAGGGTGGCGGTCAATGTCTCCGCACTCCAGCTCGACACCGATGATCTCCTCGATCACGTTTCTGAGGCGCTGAGCTCGAGCGGGCTCGACGCCAGCGCGCTGACTCTTGAGATCACCGAGACCACTCTGATGAGCAACGCGGAGGAAACCGCTCGCAGGCTCATCTCCCTCAAGAGCCTCGGCGTTCGCATAGCCGTCGATGACTTCGGCACTGGCTATTCCTCCCTCGCCCACCTGCGGCAGTTCCCTGTCGACGTGCTCAAGATCGACCGCTCGTTCATCTCTCAGCTTGCCGAGGGTTGCGAGGGAGAGATTCTCCTACATACCCTCGTGCAGCTCGGCAAAGCCCTATCGATCGAGACAACCGCGGAGGGCATCGAACGGCCTCAGGACCTGTCGCTGATCAAGGCGGAGGAGTGCGACAACGGACAGGGGTTTCTCTTCACACGCCCCCTCAGCGCGCAGGACGCCGACTCGTTCTTTCGCCAGTGGCCCGCGACCCGCCGCTTCGAGATTCGCCAAGGCGAAGACGCGCTCGCTGGTGTCGGCAGGATCGAACCCTCACCGGCCCCAGGGAGCGACTCAGGTTGATTCCCCTCTGGGAGTCCGGATGATTCAGCCGTAGCGCTCGCCGGTGATCGCGCGGAGCTTGGAGCGATCGTGGCGGGCCTGGACGCGACGGACGGTGCCGGAGCGGGAGCGCATCACGAGCGATTCGGTCGTAGCGCCGGGACCGCGGTAGCGGACGCCCTGCAGGACGTCACCGTCGGTGACGCCGGTCGCGGAGAAAAAGACGTCTTCGCCCCAGCAGAGCTGATCGGCGGTGAGGACGCGGTCGAGGTCATAGCCTGCGGCGATCGCGGCCTGGCGCTCACTCTCATCGCGCGGCCAAAGGCGCCCGAGGATCTGGCCGCCCATCGACTTCAGCGCCGCCGCGGAGATGACGCCCTCCGGGGTGCCACCGATGCCCCAGAGCAGGTCGACGGGGGAGCGGTCGCTGACCGCGAGTAGGGCGGCGGAGATGTCGCCGTCGGTGATCAGGCGGATGCGGCCGCCGGCCTCTCGAACATCGCGCATCGCCTCCTCATGTCGGGGGCGATCGAGCATGACGACGGTGACGTCGCCGACGCTGGCGCCCTTGCGCTCGGCGATCAGCCTCAGCGTCTCGGGCAGGGGGCGATCGAGGTCGAGTAGGTCGGCGATCTCCTCGCCGCCGGCCATCTTCTCCATGTAGACGCAGGGGCCGGGGTCGAACATCGTGCCGCGCTCGGCGAGCGCGATCACGGCGATCGCGCTGGGCATGCCGAGGGCGCAGAGGCGAGTGCCCTCCAGCGGGTCGACGGCGATGTCGATGACCGGCGGACTGCCGTCACCGATCTGCTCGCCGTTATAGAGCATCGGCGCCTCGTCCTTCTCGCCCTCACCGATCACGACGACCCCGTCCATCGAGACCGAGTCGAGCACGTAGCGCATAGCGTCGACGGCAGCCTGGTCAGCGGCGATCTTGTCGCCGCGCCCGACCCAGCGAGCGGAGGCCAGAGCGGCGGCCTCGGTGACCCGCACCAGCTCCAGCGCCAGGTTTCGGTCGGGCTTGGCGCTGGCGTCGGGTGAAGTCGCTGCCATCGGCGCTGGAGGCTAGCCAAATCTCAGAGGTGACGAGCCGGCGCTGGTGCGAGCTCGACGTCTTCTCGACCGGCGAGACCGGGAGCTCAGCGCCCGATCGTCTCGATCCCCTCCAGTCCTCCGGCCAACTTTGAGATCGCACCGGGTCGTCCGACTGGCATCTGTGGCGAGGGGTAGCCCAGCTCGAAGCCCTGCCCTCCCTGGATGATCGTGCCGGGTCGAAGGTCAAACTCCTCGATGCTGCGCAGGAACTCGAGCGTCTCTTCGTCTTCGATCCCCTCCGCGATCACAAAGGCGCCGGTCTGGCGGGCGAACGTCGCCATCGCCATCAGCACAGCCCGCGCGTTCGGCTCGGTGGCCGCGGCAACGACGATACTGCGATCGAGCTTGACGTACTCGGCGCCGACCTCGCGCAGCATCTCGAGGCCGGCGTTGCCTGTGCCGACGTCATCGAGGGCGAGCCTGAAGCCCTGATCGCGCAGTCGGTGCAGGCTCTTGATGACCGGAACGGTGCGCGCCCCGATCCGCTCGGTCACCTCCACGACCACCCGCTCGGGCGACAGCCCCACCGCCTGCGCGCCGCGACGCAGCCAGTCCTCGCCATCGGTGTCCAACTCGAGCGTCTTGGGCGCGAGGTTGACGAACAGCAGAGCGCTCTTCGGCAGCCTGGAGCTAGCCTCAAGCGCCCTCGTCGCGCACAGCTCGTCCAGCTCGCGCACGAGTCCGATCTGTTCGGCGATGTCGAACGCCTCGGCGGGGCCCGAGAGCCCGTAGGAGGGATCGGGCCGGGTAAGCGCCTCGACGCCGATCAGTTCCCTGGAGGCGAAGTTCCAGATCGGCTGGAAGGCCGTGGTGAATCGCCGATCCTCGACCAGGCTGCGGACCGCCTCGCGCTTGGTCGACGTCGTGACGGCGACGCGGTCTCGAATCTCCTCGAACTCGACAAGTCCCTTGCCGCCCCGGCGCTTTGCCTCATAGAGCGCCGCGTCGGCCTCGGCGCGAAGCTCATCTGCGGAGCGACCCTCGCGCATCGTCGCCACCCCGATGCTCGCTGAAGCATCCGCCTCGCCGAGGACCCGACTCAAGCGCCAGAGCAGGATCCGCGCTCCCTCGGCATCGGTATGCGGCAGGAGCAGGGCGAACTCATCGCCGCCGATCCGGTAAGCGCGGTCCGCCGTTCGGCCATCGCGCAGGATCGCGCTGACCCGCCTCAAAAGCACATCACCCTGGGGGTGGCCGTGGCGGTCGTTGATGAGCTTGAAGTGGTCGAGGTCAAGGAGGGCGAGGGCGAGCGGGTCGGGGTTTCGCCCCGCTGCCGCCACGGCCTGGGCGAACTCGTCCCGAAAGGCGCGGTGGTTGGGCAGGTCGGTCAACCCGTCGCGGGTCGCGCGCTGCAGGGCGAGGCGGTGGTGGCGCAGCAACGAGCGGCCGCCGATCAAATAGAAGAGGCCGGTGACCCCGACCAGGGCGAGCAACCCGACCAGCAGCAGG
This sequence comes from uncultured Solirubrobacterales bacterium, assembly GCA_963803755.1. Lineage (GTDB taxonomy): Bacteria > Actinomycetota > Thermoleophilia > Solirubrobacterales > 70-9 > CAVUPF01. The sequence continues at coordinate 265,214 of CAWDNP010000003.1, read as the reverse complement.
ACCCGCTGCACGCCGGCGAGCTGATCGTCAAAGCCGGCGTGGCCATAACTCATCTCCAGGGCGTAGCGAGCGCCCCAAAGGCTCACCGGGGTGACGAACTCGAAGTTGGCTTGGTCGAGCGAGGGATCGGCCTCGTGACCCGCATAGGAGCGCCCGAGGCGAAGCGCCGCGTCGATGCGGGGGTCGGCGTCCCTGGTGCCATTGAGCGCCTCGATGTTCGAGGCCCTGACGACGTTGTGGGGTCCGATCAGGGTCGCCTCGATCGTGTCTGGCCGGCGCCCGAGCGCATCGAGGAACTCGTCGATGTCGTTGATCACGACTTCCGGTCGTCTGTACTTTCGCGCGAGGTCTTCGAAGCCGCCGGCATCGGCCCGCTGAGCACGTGCGTAGCTTTCGATCTGGTAGCGATCCAGGCGGTCTGAGATCAGCTTGTAGCCGACGGCGCCGACCACCGCGAGGGAGAAGAGGAGGGCGATGAAGAGGCGCGGTCCGAATCCCAGAGCACCGACCCGGCGCCGCAACGCCTCGGCCCGCCGATTCAACCAGGAACGGCTCTCTGGAGCCGCGCCGAGGTCGTTCTCCGCTTCGGAGTCCATAAAATCCTCGACTTGATCGGCGCTCAACCGCCTGGCGCTCGTGTTGAAGGGCCGGACAAGCAGATTCGCCAAGCACTGCTCAGCACTTCTCTACTATCGCACCCTGATCGCTCATAGGCCAGGCATCGCGCAGACGCAGGCTGCTCTGCGCCGAGGGGTGGTGCGGCTCTGCTGGGAAGGCTGGGGGACCTACTGAGCGATGAGAGCTGTCCTTAGCGAGCCTTGTCCTGCCGGCTCAGGCGTCCATCGTGCGCGTGCGCCAGGCGCCGAGCGAGAGGAAGAGGGCGAGCCAGGCCAAGAGCACGACAAGCGCCACCCCCTGGGACATGGTGATCGTCGTGCCATGCATGCCGCCGCCGAGGGTCACCGGGCTGAAGTGCACGAACGCCTGGCTGAGGATGCCCTTGCGTAAGCTCCCCAGCGAGGTGATGTTCGCAAGGATCGGGCTGGCCACGAGCTGCCAGCCGATCAGCACGGTCAGCGCCACCGTCCGCGAGGCGGTGAGCGAGGCAAAGCCGACCGCGACGGCGCAGACCATGCCGGTCGAGAGCAGCGAGAAGCCGAGCCCGTTGGCGAGCAAGCTCAGATCGGGAGTCGGCGAGCCGGCGGCGAAGGCAAAGACGCCGATCACGAGCAGCGCGTAGCCGGCGCAGATGACCAGCCAGCACATACCCAGCGCGGCGGGTACCCGAGAGGCAAAGAGCGCCACGCGGGAGCGACCGGTGACGACCAGATCGCGAAAGACGCCGGAGGACACGTCGCCGGTGCCTGCCTCGACGCCGATCAGGATCGCCGCGAGCGGGCCGAAGAAGACCGCCAGCACGCGCAGGGCGTCGGGGTAGCAGCCCAATCCTCCCGCCGGCCCGTTTTTGGCCGGGTCGGAGGAGTGCAGGATCGCCCGCACGATGAAGAAGGCGAGCAGCGGCCCGAGCGCCAGTACGAGCGTCCAGATCAGGGTCCCGCGCTTCTTGCGCAGCTTCAGGAAGTCGGCGCCCGTCATCCGCAGTGCGATCGCGGTCATCTTTGGACCTCGGCAGGCTGCGCGTGTGGGTCGGCGAGTGTCTCGTCCAGACGCGCGGTGACCTCCAGGAAGCGCTGCTCGAGGCTCTGGCGGGCGGGCTCAAGGCGCGTCACGCCCACGCCCGCGCCCACCAGGCTCGCGTTCAGGGCCGATGTGGTGGCCGGGTCGCCCGCCAGCACGACGCGAAGCCCCTCGTCGGAGCGATGGGCCTCGCGTACCAGCTCGCTTGCGCCCAGCGTGCGCAGCGCCAACTCGACATCGTCGACCCCGAGGATCAGCTCATACTGTGCCCCGCCGGAGGCCAGCTCGGAGATCGAGCCCTGGGTGACGATCTTGCCGCGATCGACGATCGCCGCGGCGTCGCAGGTCTTTTCCACCTCGTCGAGCAGGTGAGAGGAGAGGAACACGGTGCGCCCCTCCTGCTCGACCATCGCGCGGATCATCAGGCGAAACTCCTGGATGCCGGCGGGATCGAGCCCGTTGGTCGGCTCGTCAAGGATCAGCAGCCTCGGATCGGCGAGCAGACAGCGGGCCACGCCGAGGCGCTGGCGCATCCCGAGCGAGTACTTCTTGACCTTCTCGCCGGCGCGCTCGGCCAACCCCACGCGGGCGAGCGCCGGGTCGATCCGGGCTTGCGCCTGCGGCCCCCGCGCGGCGGCGATGATGAGAAGGTTCTCGCGACCGCTGAGCTGCGGATGAAAGCGCGGCTCCTCGACGATCGCGCCGACCGATTCCAGGGCCAACCTGCGCTCAGCCGGCACGGGGTGACCGAGGAGGCTCATGGCACCGGCGCTTGCGTGCGTGAGGCCGAGCAGCATGCGGATCAGCGTCGTCTTGCCCGCGCCGTTGGGCCCGAGGAAGCCGAAGGCGACGCCGCGCGGCACCCCCAGGTCGACCGCGTCGAGCGCGGTGCGCTCGCCGAAGCGCTTGGTCAGGCCGCGGGTCTCGATCGCCAGCTCGGTGGAGCCAGCGGCGGCATCGTCTGGCGCAGCAGCGGATTGCATGGGTGGGCTGTAGGCCGGGATGGACTCCCCTGGCCTGCCTATTGCAGACATCGTCGGGGAGTCGCTCGACTGTATGGCGGAAGGATATTCCTCCTCCGCCGCGGAAACCCAGCTGACATCCTCAGGGCTGCGTGGCCGCATCGAAATCTATGTGTGGCCCCCCGCTGGCGACTTCCATCGCGCCACCCTGCTAATCCACAAGGCCGCCAGCAATTTCATCGGCCCCTACAGGGTCTGGTCGAGCCATATCTCGAATCGCGCGACTAATTGCGTGCCGCTATAAGACCAGCCGCTGGAAGGCGCGACGGCTCAGCCTTATGCTCGAGCTCATCGGCATCCAGGACGGCCCAGCCGACGCGCTCGACCAGCTGGCCCGAGAAGTGATCTGACTCAAGATCGGTGAGGGCGATCCGCTCCTGGTACACAACTGTGCTCGCGCTCTCCCCTGGGGGATCGGTCACTACGAGTATCTGGGGCATAGGTGCCTCCTTCATTGGGTGACGCGAACAGCATCTCCACCGCAGGTTGGCATCAGGTCAAAATTGGGTAAAGGTTCGGCGAGGCTCCGCCGCGATGGCGCGTTCGGTGGCTCGATCCGTCGTCTGCTCTGTCCGAATCGACTCTCGCCGGCTCTCGAACGGGTAGGGTCGGGTGGTGGCTGAGCGCTGGGGATTGACGTTGCCGCTGGCGGGGCTGAGCCTGGCTGATCACGAGGAGCACGTGCGGCGGGCCGAGGCGGCCGGCTACACCGACCTCTGGAGCGGGGAGACGAACGGGCCCGACGGGTTCACCCCGCTGGCCCTGAGCGCCGCCTGGACCGAGAGAGCGCGGCTGGGGACCGGGATCGTCGGGGTGTTCCAGCGCGGGCCTGCGCTGCTGGCCCAGGAGGCCGCGGCGCTGGCCGATGCCTCGCGGGGGCGCTTCGTGCTCGGGATCGGCTCCTCCTCAGACCGAATCGTCGAGGGCTGGAACGGCATCCCCTTCGAGCGACCGTTGAGCAAGGTGCGCGAGACGCTCGAGTTCCTGCGCACGGCGCTGGGCGGCGAGCGAACGGCGAGCGGCTTCAAGCTTGAGAGCGCACCGGCGCAGCGGGTGCCGATCGTGCTGGCAGCCCTGCGCGGCAAGATGCTCGACCTCGCGGTAGAGCGCGCCGACGGCGCCTTCACCAACTTCCTGCCGCTAGGAGGGCTGGCGAAGGTGGCGGCTCAGCTGGACGGCGCGCCTGAGGGCTTCGAGCTGCTCTGCCGCTTCTTCTGCCTGCCGGGCGAGCGAGAGGCGGTCGAGCCGCTGGCGCGCTTCATGTTCTCCTCCTACATCACCGTCCCTGTCTACACCGCCTTTTACCGCTGGCTCGGCTACGGCGAGGAGATCGACGCGATGCTCGCGGCCTGGGAGTCCGGCGACCGCCAGGGCGCGGCGGCCGCCGCGCCCTGGGAGCTGATCGAGGAGATGTTCATCTTCGGGACGCCCGAGGAGATGAAGGAGCGGATCGCGGCCTTCGTGAAGGGCGGCATAACCTTGCCGATCCTCACCCCGATCACGACGCCGGACAAGGTGGGCCAGCTAATCGGCGCGCTGGGCCAGGCTTAAGGCGTAGTCGCCAGCGGGGTCGGTGAACCAGCCGGCCAGCTCAAGGCCCGCTTCCTCATAGACCCGCTCCAGCCGCTCGCGGGTGAACTTGGCCGAGATCTCGGTGCGCATCTCCTCGCCAGCGGCGAAGGCCACCTCCATCTCGAGCCCCTCGACGCGAACCGTCTGGTCGGTGAGCGAGCGTAGGCGGATGTCCATGCGCGCCTCGGAGTCGTCATAGCGGGCGACGTGCTCGAAGGCGGCCAGGTCGAAGTCGGCTCCCAGCTCGCGGTTTAAGACTGCCAGGACGTTCTTGTTGAACTCGGCGGTGACGCCGCAGGCGTCGTCGTAGGCGGCCTCAAGGCGGGCGGACTCCTTGATCAGGTCGGTGCCGAGCAGGAGGCGGTCCTCGGGGCCGAGCAGAGCTGCCAGCCGAGCGAGGAAGTCGCGGCGCGCATGTGGGTAGAGGTTGCCGATCGTCCCGCCGAGGAAGGCGATCAGCCTGCCGCCGTCTGCGTTCGGGATCCGCTCCAGGTCGTGCTCGAAGTCGCAGACGAGGCCGCGGACGGCGAGGTCGGGGTACTCCTCGACCAGGCACTCCGCCGTCTCGTGGGTGATCTCCTCGGAGATGTCGACCGGTACGTAGGTGCCGAGGCAGCCGGCGTCGCGCATAGCACTCAGCAGGTGGCGGGTCTTCGCCGCGGAGCCCGAACCCAGCTCGACGAGCACGCCCGGCTCGCCGGCGGCGGCGAGGATCTCGGTGGAGCGCTCGGCGAGGATCGCACGCTCGGCACGGGTCGGGTAGTACTCGGGAAGTTCGGTGATTCGCTCAAACAGTTTGGAGCCACGCTCATCGTAGAAGTACTTCGGGGCCAGCTCCTTGGGCTGGGCCGAGAGGCCGGCGCGGATGTCGTGCTCCATCGCCGCACCGCCGTCAGCGGCAAGGTGCACCTCGATCGCTATCTGCTCTGCGGTGGCCTCGAAGTCCAATTCGGTTTCTCAGTCCTTGCGCTCGGTTCGGATCAGTCCAGGTCGCGCGCGCAGCGAAAGCCGGCGAAGATCTGGCGGCGCTGGGGCAGGTCCCAGTTGCGAAAGCTGGGGCGGATCGTGTTGGCGCGGGTCGCCCAGGCGCCTCCGCGCAGCACCTTGTGGGCATTGCCGAAGAAGACTTGAGAGTACTCGGGGTAGGGGAAGGGCTGAAAGCCCGGGTAGGGGAGGAAGTCCGAGGCGGTCCACTCCCAGACGTCGCCGAGCATCTGCACCGCGCCGCTATTGGCGGCGCGGTCAGCATAGGCGCCGGCGGGGGCGGTGCCGAAGGCGAGGTGGTCGAGGTTGGCACGCTCGGCGCTCGCCCCCGCGCAGGCCGCCTCCCACTCCTGCTCGCCCGGCAGCCGCTTGCCGGCCCAGCGGGCGAAGGCGTCGGCCTCATGCCAGGAGACATGGATGACCGGGTGGGCGGGATCGACGGGCTCGGCGCGGCCCATCGCGGTGCGGATCCAGCCCCCCTCCCCATCGCGCTCCCAGTACAGAGGCGGCTCGGCGCCGCTCGCCTCGACGAATTCGGCGTAGGCGCCGTTTGTGACCGGCGTGCGGTCGATCTCGAAGGGGGCCAACTCGACGGCGTGGCGCGAGCGCTCATTGTCGTAGGCAAAGCCATCGGGCGATGCGCCGATCGCCCACTCTCCCCCTTCCACCGCGACCATCTCCGGGCCGCCTGCGACCGGCTCGGCCGCCGGGCAGGGATCGCGCCGCAGCGGCTCATAGCGCTCGACCATCTGCAGCAGCTGCAGCATCGTCTCCGTTGTGCTGGTGCTCGTGGGCGAGCAGCATCTCATAGATAAAGCCACCGCGAAGCAGGGGGTCGGGGACGTCGTCGCTCAGGTCGACGCCGTCGAGCACCTCCAGGGTGCGCTCACGCACATCGGCCAGGTAGGCGCGGAGCTCGGCGTTGCGCAGGATCGGAAGCTCGCCGCGGGTCCGCCGCGGGTTCTCAATCGCGTCGTAGAAGCGGCCGAGCTCGCCGTGCAGCGGCTCGCGGCCGCCGACCGTCTGCACCAGCCACAGCTCCTCGAAGTTGGCGATGTGGCCGAGGTCCCAGGCCAGCGGACTGAGAATCGGCGAGTAGACGCGATTGAGCTGTGCGTCATCGAGCGGCTCGATCAGCTCCAGGGTCCGCTCCCGCGCCTCGGCGAGGCGCTGCGCGATCGCTTCCTTGGAGCTTGCCGTCACCTCGGTGGCGATCCGAAAACCCTAGCGAGGTCGGCTCCTCGGATGTGAGAAGTCGAGGAAACCCGTATCGAACACGCCGTCGAGGAGGCGGGGGGGCACGCCGATAGGCTGCCCGGTCTATGAGGATCGAGGGCGCGGGGGCGTTGGTCGCGGGCGGAGCCTCCGGGCTGGGCGAAGCGAGCGCGCGGGCGCTGGCCGAGGCCGGCGCGAGCGTGACGATCGCCGACCTCAACGCCGAGAAGGGCGAAGCGCTGGCGACGGAGCTGGGGCCGGGCGCGACCTTTCTCACGGCCGACGTGACCGACGAGGGAGCGGTGTCCGCCGCGGTTAAGCGGGCGACCTCGGGTGAGGGTGGCCTGCGGATCTCGGTCTGCTGCGCTGGAATCGGCTGGGCCGAGCGGCTTGCGCACCGGCGCGGCCCCCACAACCTCGAATTCTTCTCCAACGTGGTCAAGGTCAACCTGATCGGCACCTTCAACGTGCTCCGTCTCGCCGCGGCGGCAATGAGCGAGAACGAGCCCGACGAGGGCGATGAGCGCGGTGTCTGCGTCAACACCGCCTCGATCGCCGCCTTCGACGGCCAAATCGGCCAGATCGCCTACTCGGCCTCAAAGGGCGGCATCGTCGGCATGACCCTGCCGGCCGCGCGCGACATGGCCTCCCGTGGCGTCCGCGTGGTCACGATCGCCCCCGGACTCTTCGATACGCCGTTGCTCGCCGCCCTCCCTCAGGAGGCGCGGGAGGCGCTCGGCGCCGGCATCCCCTTCCCCTCCCGCCTCGGCCAACCCGCGGAGTACGCGCAGCTGGTCAGCCAGATCGTCGCCAACCCGATGCTGAACGACGAGACGATCCGGCTCGACGGCGCCCTGCGGATGCCACCGAAGTGATGGGCCTGACGCCGACGTCGACATAAAGCACCGGCACCCGTATCGCCCTCATATCCAGACGCGCCGGGCGCAGGGACCTTGAGCGCTGTCAGAGGTTTTGGATCTCGGCGGCGATGTCCGTCGCGGCCTTCTTGGCGTCGTCGAACAGCATCGAGGTGTTGGGCTCGTAGAAGAGGTCGTTGTCGATGCCGGCGAAACCGGGGCTGAGCGAGCGCTTGATCACGATCACCTGCTGAGCCTCGTCGACTTCGATGATCGGCATCCCGGCGATCGGGCTGTTGGGATCGTTCTTCGCCGCCGGGTTGGTGACGTCGTTGGCCCCGATCACCACGGCGACGTCGGTGCGCGGCATCTCGGGGTTGATCTCGTCCATCTCCTTCAGCTGCTCGTAGGGCACGTCGGCCTCTGCCAGCAGCACGTTCATGTGCCCCGGCATGCGTCCCGCGACGGGGTGGATCGCGTAGCTGACCGTGACCCCGCGCTTTTCCAGCTCGGTGGCCATCTCCTTGACCGCGTGCTGGGCCTGGGCGACCGCGAGGCCGTAGCCGGGCACGATCACGACCGAGTCGGCGTAAGCGAGCTTGATCGCCGCGTCTTGGGCGCCGATCGAGGTGACCGGGCGCTCCTTAACCGTCCCGGCGCCGGCGGCCGGCGCGCCGCCGAAGCCCGCGAAGAGGACGTTGGCGACCGAGCGGTTCATCGCGGTCGCCATCTCCATCGTCAGGATCGTCCCCGAAGAGCCGACCAGGGTGCCGGCGACGATCAGCGCGACGTTGTCAAGCGCAAAGCCGGCCGCCGCGGCCGAGAGCCCGGTGAAGGCGTTCAGCAGCGAGATCACCACCGGCATGTCGGCGCCGCCGATCGGCAGCACGACGAGGTTGCCGAGCAGGGCCGCGGCGATCAGAATCGCGATGAAGAGGCCCTGGGAGGGGTCGCCGTTGTTGGCGGCGATGTCGACGCAGGCGGCGAGGATTCCGATCAGCAGCGCGGCGTTGATCACCTGCTGGCCCGGAACCGACAGCGGCCGGGTCGGGATCACTTCCTGCAGCTTGCCGAAGGCGATGTTGGAGCCCCAGAAGGAGACCGAGCCGACCACCGCGGCAAAGAGGGTGGGGATCAGCGTTTCGAGCGGGATCGGCCCCCCGAGTGAGATGCCATGGCGGATCTCTGACCAGGCGATCAGCGCCACCGCGCCGCCGCCGACCCCGTTGTAGAGGGCGACCATCTGCGGCATCGCGGTCATCTGGACGCGGGTCGAGGCGATGACGCCGACCGCCGCGCCGATCGCGATGCCCGCCACGATCAGACCCCAGTTGCCGATCCCGTTGAGGAGGAGCGTCGTCGCGACGGCGACGAGCATGCCGGCGGCGGCGATCATGTTCCCCTGCTTGGCGGTGGTCGGGTGGGTGCCGCGTTTGACCCCGAGGATGAACATCGAGAAGGCGACGATGTAGAGCGCGGTGGCGGCGCTGCCGCCGGGCTTCAGCAGGGCCACCTCGGTCACGAGTCGCCTTTCGGCTCGGCATCGTCCTTCGGCTTCGGCTTTTTGGCGAACATGCCGAGCATCCGGTTGGTGACCAGGAAGCCGCCGACGATGTTGATCGTGCCGAAAGCGATCGCGATCGTGCCGATCACGTACTCGAGCGGGTCGTTGGCGTAGCCGACGACGATCAGCCCACCCAGCATCACGATCCCGTGGATCGCGTTGGTCTGTGACATCAGCGGCGTGTGCAGGGTGGTCGGCACCTTCGAGATCACCTCGAAGCCGACGAAGGCGGCGAGAACGAAGATCGTGATCTCGGTCATCAAGGTCACTTCGCCGCCCTCTCGTTGCGGATCTCCCCGCCACGGGTGATGCAGGCCGCGGCGACGATGTCGTCTTCGAGGTCAACCTTGACCTGACCCTCCTCTGTGATCAGCAGGCCGAGCAGGTTCTCCAGGTTCTTCGCGTAAAGCTGGGAGGCCGGTGCCGGCATCTCGCTCGGCAGGTTGCGCGGGCCGAGCACCCTTACCCCGTTCTCAAGCACCGTCTCCCCCACCCGGGTCAGCTCGCAGTTGCCGCCGGTCTCAGCGGCGACGTCGACGATCACCGAGCCGGGCTGCATGGCGCGCACCGCCTCGGCGGTGATCAGCAGCGGCGCCTGGCGGCCGGGGATCGCCGCGGTGGTGAGGATCACGTCCTGCTTGGCGGCGTTCTCGCCGAGCGCGTCGCGGACCTGCTGGTTCTCCTCCTCGGTGAGCGGGCGGGCGTAGCCGCCCTCGCCCTCGGCGTCGGGGATGAAGTCGAGCTCCAGCGGGCGACCGCCGAGCGAGGCGATCTGCTCCCAGGCGGCGCGGCGGATGTCAAAGCCGGTGACGATCGCCCCCAGCCGCTTGGCGGTGGCGACCGCCTGCAGCCCGGCTACTCCGGCGCCGAGGACGAGGACTTTGGCCGGCGGGACCGTTCCCGCGGCGGTGGTCATCATCCCGAAGAAGCGGCCGGACTCTCGCACGGCGATCAGGGTCGCCGCATAGCCGGCGGCGGAGGCCTGCGAGGAGAGCGCGTCCATCGCCTGGGCGCGGGTGGTGCGCGGGATCGCCTCCATCGCGAAGCCGGTGAGGCCGGCCTGGGCGAGCGCCCTGTTGGTCTCGGCCGAAGTCCAAGGGGCGAGGTGGCCGATCAGGACCTGGTTGGAGCTGAGCTTGCCGATCTCCTCGGTCGATGGGACGGCGACGCGAAGAACTACGTCGGCGCCCCAGGCAACGTCGGCCTCGCCGAGCGCCGCCCCGGCCTCGGTGTAGTGGGAGTCGGGATGACCGGCAGCCTCACCGGCGCCGGACTCGACCACGACGTCGACGTGCTCGTTGCGCTTCAGCGACTTGACTACGTCAGGGACCAGCGCGACCCGGCGCTCCCCCTCGACGGTCTCTTTCGGAACTCCGATCTTCATCGAAAGCCGCGAGAGCCTATGGCAACCGGTCAGGCCGGCGTCTCTACGCCGACCAAAGCGGCTAGGCGCTCGATCGTGTGCAGCTGCTCGTCGCGGTCGACGTGGACCGGCGAAACGATAAGCCGGTCGATGCCGGCGCCGCGGAAGCGCTCGATCCGCTCCGCCACCTCCTCCTCGCTGCCGACCAACGAGATCTCCTTGACGATCTCGTCGGGCATCGCCTCAAAAGCACCGGCCCGGTCGCCCTCCTGGAAGCGTCGCTGCACCTCGTCGGCGACCTCGCCGAAGCCAAAGCGGTGGGCGAGGTCGACGTAGAAGTTGGTCTTGCGGCTGCCCATTCCACCGAAGTAAAGGACGAGGCCCGCCTTGACGACGCTCTTCGCCGCCTCCTGGTCGCCGTCGATCGCAACCTGAAGCGACGGGGAGACCTCTAGGTCTGAGCGCTGGCGCCCGCCCTTGGCGAAGCCGGCCTGCAGGTGCTCGCCCCAGGTCTGCTCGAAGGCGTCGACGCTGAAGAAGATCGGGATCCAGCCGTCGGCGATCTCGGCCGCCAGCTCGACCGATTTGCGTCCGATCGCACCGAGGAAGACGGGGATGCGGCTGCGCCCGGGGTGGAAGTTCAGCTTCAGCGGCTTGCCCTCCCCTCCCGGCAGGGGCAGCTTGTAGTGCTCGCCTTGGTGCTCCAGCGGCCCCTCTCGGGCGACGATCTCCCGCACCACTTCGACGTACTCGCGGGTCCGCCCCCAGGGCTTCGCGTAGGGCACCCCGTACCAGCCCTCGGAGACCTGCGGGCCCGACGGCCCAAAGCCGAAGATGAAGCGGCCGCCGGAGAGCTTGTCGATCGTTGCGCCGGCCATCGCCGCGGCGGCGGGCGGGCGGGCGGGAACCTGCATGATCGCCGCGCCGAGCTTGATCGTCTTCGTCTGCGGGGCGAGCCAGGCGAGGACGCTGACCACATCGGATCCATAGGACTCGGCCACCCATACCGACTCAAAGCCGGCGCCCTCGGCGGCCTTGACCACATCGACGGCATCCTCCCCGGCAGGGCCGATCCCCCAATAGCCGAGGTTGAGTCCGAGCTTCAAAGGCATCCGGCTCGCACCCTATTGAATACTTCCTATGAGCACGACCGACGCGGCCGTCGAGCACGGCCTCTCCAGCGCCGAGGCGGCTGCCCGGCTGCACAGACTCGGGCCACCGCCGGAGACCTCCTCGCGCTCGGTCTCAAGCATCGTTGCCGGCAACATCTTCACGCTGTTCAACGCGATCATCGGCGTCTTCTTCGTCCTCGACATGGCGCTGGGGCTGTACGCCGACTCGCTGTTCGGGCTGATCGCGGTGATCAACTCCTACATCGGCATCCGCCAGGAGCTAAAGGCGAAGGCGACACTGGACGAGCTGGCGGTGCTGGTCGCCCCCCACGCGAAGGTGCTCCGCGACGGCGCGGTGGTCGAGCTGTTGGCGACCGAAGTGGTGCCCGGGGACGTGGTCCACGTCGAGCCCGGGGACCAGCTCGTCGCCGACGGCGAGGTGATCCACACCCGGGGCATGATCCTGGACGAGTCGATGCTGACCGGCGAGGCCGACGGGGTTCGCAAGGGACTGGGGGAGCGGGCGCTGTCGGGCTCCTTCTGCATCGCCGGCTCCGGCTACTACCTCGCCGACGCGGTGCGCGAGGAGAGCTATGCGGGGCGGCTGGCCGGCGAGGCGCGGGCCTTCCGCCATCCCCCCTCGCCGCTGCAGGAAGAGGTCAACCGGGTAATAGTCGTCTGCGTCTACGTGATGGTGCCGCTGGCGGCGATCCTTCTCTTCACGCTGAAGGTGCGCAACGTCAGCCTCGAAGAAGCGGCGCAGACCGCGACAGCGGGGCTGGTGACGCTGATCCCGGAGGGAATGGTGCTGCTGATGAGCGTCACCTTCGCGGTGGCGGCGGTGCGTTTGGCCCGCAAAAACACCTTGGTCCAGCAGATGAGCGCGACCGAGAGTCTCGCCGCGGTCGACACGATCTGCATCGATAAGACCGGCACCCTGACCGACGGCGAGCTGCGGCTGATCGGCGTGGAGGTCGCCGAGGGGGTCGACGAGGCGGCCGCCCACGCGGCGCTGGGGCGCTTCGCGGCAAGCGCCGGCGAGCGCAACCGGACCCTGGAGGCGATCGCCGAGCGCTTCGGGGGCAGGGCCGCTCGGGTGAGCGCCGAGGTGCCTTTCTCCTCGGAGTGGAAGTGGAGTGGGATCGCCTTGGGCGCGACCACGTATGTGCTTGGTGCCCCCGACGTCTTGGGCGAGGCCGGAGCGCTGATCCTGCCCGCGGGCCTGGCCCGCAAGCTGGAGGAGGAGACGGCGGCCGGTCGGCGCGTCGTCGCCTTCGGCGAGTCAAAGGAGGCGCTCCCGGTGAACCCCTCGGCGGAGACCGCGCCGAGGATCTCCCCCGTCGCGCTCATCGTGCTGGAGGAGACGCTCCGGCCCGATGCAGCAGAGACGATCGCCTTCATGCGCGAGCAGGAAGTCGACCTGAAGCTGATCTCCGGCGATGCCCGGGCGACCGTGACCGCGGTCGCCTACGCGGTCGGGGTGCCGCGCGAGGCCGGGGTGATCGAAGGCCCCCAGCTTCCCGAGGACCCCGAGGGACTGGCCACGGCGGCGGGGCGCAACACGATTTTCTGTCGGATCAAACCCGAGCAGAAGAAAGCACTGGTCGCGGCGCTCTCGGAGTCGGGCCGCTACACGGCGATGATCGGCGACGGCGTCAACGACGTGCCGGCGCTGAAGCGGGCGCGTATCGCGGTGGCGATGGGCTCGGGCACCCAGGTGACCAAGGGCGTCGCCGACGTGGTGCTGTTGAAGGACGAGTTCGCGCGGTTGCCGGAGGCGGTAGGAGAGGGCCGGCGGATTGCCCGCAACATTCATCGGCTCGGGCGGCTGTACCTGACCAAGACGGTCTACGCAGCAGCGCTGATCCTCCTGGTTGCGGTACCGGGGTTCGCCTTCCCGTTCTTGCCCCGGCACCTGACCCTGGCCGGCCTGCTGACAATCGGCATCCCCTCCTTCGTCCTCGCCCTGGCCCCCTCGGACGGACCGCTTTACCGGGGACGGCTGATCCCGGCCCTGGCCGCCTTCGCGGTCCCTGCGGGGCTGGCGACGGCGCTCGGCTCGATCCTCTCCTTCTTTTTGGTCGACACCGTCTTCGGGGGGACGCTGGAAGCAGGGCGCACCGCCGCGACGACAACCCTGATCGTGCTCGGCCTCAGCTTCGTCCTGTTGCTGGAGCGCGGGCCGGGTCGCGAGCACATCGCGATCCAGAGCTACATGCTCGCCCTGATCGCCGGGCTGGGCGCCCTCTTCGCCCTCGGCCTCGCCGCCGCCCCCGTGCGCGACTTCTTCCAGATGGTCTTGCTCAGTGCCACCCAGTGGTTTTTGGCGCTGCTCTCCGCCGCGATCGGCCTGACCTTCGCCAGCCTGCTCTGGAGGTTGCCGCAGATCGAACGGCTGGAGACAGCAGTGGAAGTGGAGGGAATCGGGGCCTTCAGCCCTGGCGGGGGGAAAGGACGAACTGGGTGACGATCAGGTTTGCGGCAAGGCGCGGCTTGCCGCCGTCGGCCGGGGTGCGCTCAATCTTCACCTCGATCACCACGGTGCTGCGGCCGACGTGGAGGGGTTCTGCGATGGCGACGATCTCATCACCCGGGAGCCCGGCGGAGAAGACGTTCAGCTTCAGCTCAATCGTCGTGAAGTCGTGCCCGGGCGGGATGTTGCGGAAGGTCGCCCAGGCGGCAACGGTGTCGCCGAGCGCGGTCCAGACACCGCCGTGCACGTAGCCGCCCGGGTGCAGGTGGCGGCGGTCGACGAGGATCCTGCCGCGAGCGTAGCCGTCCTCGATCTCCAGCGGCTCGACCCCGAGGTCGCCCGGGAAGCTGCCGGCGATGAAGGCGCGGACGTTCTCCGGGGTGAGGGCCGAGCGGTCGCTCATCGGGCCGGCACCCTATCCGACGCCGAAGCCCTCCATGCCATGGTCGCCGAAGGGCTCGTCGCGCTCCCGCACCGCCTCCCGGAAGCCAGCCTCGGCGGCGCGCCGAACGAACGCATGACCCTCCTCGGTGTGGCGGGCGATGCCGTCGAAGAAGGTGCCCAGGGTCTGGGACTGTTGGAGGCCCTGCGCGAGGATGGCCTGGTTGACCAGCAGCTTCATCATCACCAGCTGGTTGACCGGCATCCGCACGACCCGCTCGAGCAACCGCTCAAAGCGCTCGTCCAGCTCGGCAGCAGGAGCCGCCTCGGTCGCCAGGCCCCACTCCGCCGCCTCCTCGCCGGTTAGCGAATCGCCGGTCAGCAGCAGTCGCTTGGCCCGCATCGCGCCGAGCCTCGCCGCCCACATCGCAGTCGTCGGCGAGCCCCAGGCCCGCGCCGGCGGATAGCCGATCTTGGCGTCGGAGGCGATCACCAGCAGGTCCGAGCAAAGCGCCATGTCGGTGCCTCCGGCAACGCAGTAGCCGTGGACCTTGCAGAGCACAGGCTTCTCGGAGTGAAAGAGGCTCATGAAACCGCGAACGTTGCGCGACATGAACTGGTAGTCGGTGACGGGGTCCCAGTTGGAGTCCGGCACGTGGTTGGCAGCGATCGTCGCCGGGTCAAGGGGAGAGCCTGCTGGTGCCTTCACCCCGCCCAGCTCCGCCATCTCGCCCTCGGCCGAAGCAACCAGGTCATAGCCACCGCAGAAGCCGTTGCCGTTGCCGGCCAGCGCGATCGCGTGGACGGCCGGGTCGAGGTTCCCCCGCTCGACGCAGGCCGCGATCTCCGCTGGCATCCGCGGCGTGATCCCGTTCCCCCGCTCGGGCCGGTTCAGGGTGATGCGCGCGACTCGATCGCCGGTCTCATAGGTCAGCGTCTCAAGTCGGGCCAATCCGGGGGCTCCTAGTTGAGGCGCTCCACGATCATCGCCTTGCCCTGTCCCCCGGCGACGCACATCGTCTCCAACCCGACCTGGTGGTCGTCGGTCTCCATCGCGTTGAGCAGGGTGCCCATGATGCGGGCGCCGGTCATCCCGAAGGGATGTCCGAGGGCGATCGCACCGCCGTGGGTGTTGAGCTTGTCGATCGTAATCCCGCACTCGTCCATGATCGGGATCACCTGGGCGGCGAAGGCCTCGTTCAGCTCGACCGCGTCGACATCGGCGATCGTCATCCCGGCCCGGTCAAGCACCTTCTTGATCGCGCCGATCGGAGCGACGCCCATGTACTCGGGCTCGTTGCCCCAGGTGGCGGCGGTGATGATCCGCGCTCGCGGGGTCAGGCCAAGCTCCTCGGCCTTGGTGTCGCTCATCAGCAGCACCGCGGCAGCGCCGTCGTTGAGCGGGCAGGAGTTGCCGGCGGTGACGCCGCCGCCGCCGAAGGCCTCGGGCAGTTCTGAGAGCTTCTCCAGGGTCGAGGAGGCGCGTGGCCCGTCGTCCTTGGCGACCTCGGTGCCGTCGGGCAGCCTCACCGGGACGATCTCGCGGTCAAAGAAGCCGTCCTCCTGGGATTTCACCGCCAGTTCCTGTGAGCGCTGCGCGAACTTGTCCATGTCGGCCCGACTGACCTCGTATTTCTCGGCGACGTTGACCGCCGTCTTACCCATCTCTATGTAGGCATTCGGCTGGCCGTTATTGCCCTGCAGGTTCTCGTTTTGATCGTCGGCGCCGGCCGGCTCGGTGCGCTCGTTGTAGCGGCTCACCCACTCGACCCCGGCGGCGATGTAAACATCGCCCTCGCCGGCCTTGATCGCGTTGCCCGCGTGGCGGATCGCGTCGAGGCTGGAGGAGCAGTATCGGGAGACGGTGACCCCGTTGACGGTCTGTGGCAGCTTCTCGGAGAGAAGCGAGATGATGCGGCCGATGTTGAAGGCCTGAAGGCCCTGCGGCATGCCGCAACCGCAGAAGACGTCCTCGACCGTGGCCGGGTCGACCTCGGGGTTTCGCTCGAGCAGGCTGTCGAGGACGAAGGCGCCCGTTTCGTCGGGGCGAAGCTGGGCGAGGGAGCCCTTGAAGGCGCGGCCGATCGGCGTGCGGATGGTGTCGACGATCACTGCTTCGGGCATGCGGTCTATCTCCTTGCGAGCTTGGGTGCGAAACTGCGGGCCGCAGGGTAGTTGACGCGACCCGCGGCCGCCTTTCTAGGCTAGGTTAGATCGATGCCGCTAGACGGTTTGCGGGCATGGATCGGGGAGCTGGAGCGAAAGCTCGGCGCCCGCACGCGGGTTGGCCTGGTGCTGGTGGCGATCGCCGTCGGGGGCGCGGGCGCGGCCATCTACCTGGCCCTGGACAGTGCCGAAAAGAGCGCCAGCAAGGACGAAGTCCGGCAGGTTCAGACCCAGGTGGACCAGCTCGGCGGCACCTCCACGCAGAGTGCTCAGCTGGAAAGCCGGGTGGCCGCGGCGGAAGCCGCGGCCAAAGCGGCACAGGCGGAAGTCGTCAAGCTCGGGTCCCAGGTCAAAGCGCTCCAGGCGCAGTCGAAGGTCCCCAAGGCGAGCGGCGCAAAGAAATAGCGCTTGTGATGAAGCGCACGTGTGTGCGTGGTGATCGTCCCCGTCCTGCGTTACATTCGCCGCAATCCACCTCGCGAGCAACCGCGAGCTTTGCCGCGATGCGGCAGCGAAAGGAGGCCCCCTCATGCCCGAGGGCTACTGCGTCAAAGAGCGCAAGAAGGTCGAGATCAGAGACGCGAAACAGGTGACCATGAAGAACGGTCGCCCGGCGATCCAGGGTGTGTGCCCCGACTGCGGCACGAAGATCTTCAAGATCGGCAAACTCTAGGAGCCGGTCCCTGAAGCTGCCGCCTCCGGCGCCGGCCCTCCCGCCGGCGCCGGGGTCGCCACTTCCTCCAGGCCGCGCCTGAACCCAGCCCACGGGCTGTGCGTATCCCAGGCAGCCGTGAATGTCTCCCCTGCGTCAAGATCGGTGTGATGCCTCCCGGGGCGCTCAGCCGCGAGCGAGACGTGCGCGAGGCCTACGCCGCCCATGCCGGCGAGCTCTACGGCTTCGCGATGCGCTCCCTCGGAGACTCTGGCCTCGCCGAGGAGGCGGTGCAGGAGACCTTCCTGCGCGCCTGGCGGGCAGGAGATCGCTTCGACCCCCAGATCGGCTCGCTGCGGACCTGGCTGTTCGCGATCCTGCGCAACGTCGTGATCGACCTCGGGCGAGCCCGCGCCGTTCGCCCCACGGTGAGCGAGGGCAGCACCGAACCCTCGGTCGAACCCCTCGAGGATGCACTCCTGGCCTGGCAGGTGGAGGAGGCGATGCGAAGGATCGGCGAGCAGCACCGCCGGGTCCTGGTCGAGACCTACTACCGCGAACGCCCCTATGCCGAGGTGGCAGCAGAGCTAGGGGTGCCGGAGGGCACCGTGAAGAGCCGCGTCTACTACGGCCTGCGGGCACTGCGCATCGCCCTTGAGGAGATGGGCTATGAGGACTGAGGGCTGTCGGGAATGGCGGGAGTCACTCGGTGCCTACGCGCTCGGGCACCTGCCCGCCACCGAGTGCGCCGGGCTTGAGGCTCACCTCGAGGGCTGTGGGGAGTGTCGTGCAGAGGCTGACTCGCTGGCCCTCCTCTCGCGCCTTTTGCCCCTCGCCGATCCCGAGCACTTAGGCCCCACACCCGTTCCTCCACCCGAGCTCGCCGCGCGGGTCAGCGCGAGGATCGGGGCTGAGCGGCGTACCAAGCACCGCCGCCGCCGGGTGCGCCTCGGGCTGGCGCTCAGCAGCGCCAGCGCTGCTGCTGTCGCCGCGGCGCTGGCGATCTTTGTGCTGCCAGGAGGCGGGGGGGCCGGCCCCCAACAGCAGGTCGCCTTTAACTCACTGCCCTCGGGGGTAAAGATCGCCGCCACGCTTGAGCCCCGCGCCTTCGGCACCGAGATCCGTATGTATGTGGCCGGTATCCGCTCGGGGACTCTGTGCCGCGTCTTCCTGCGTGCTTCGAATGGGGCCCGGGTCTCGGCCGGCACGTTCCGCTACCGCTACGGAGGCGACAGCGAGGCGGTGCTCAGCTCGGCGCTTGACCTTTCAAGGACCGCGGCGATCGGCGTTCATGCCGGCGGTCGGACCTTCATTGCGCCGGTTAGTAGCGCTGGGTCGGCAGGCACTTAGGCAAAAACGGGGAAAGGCCGGCAGCTAAGGGCGCTTTCGGCCCGCAGCGGCCGGGGGGACGAGCTCGCGGATCTCCGCCAGGAGCCGCGATGCGATCTCCCCCGGCTCCTCCCCGGGCCGTGCCTGACCACCGGCCGGTTCAAAGAAGCGGGTCCGCACCCGAGGGCGGCTCGGGAAGTGAGTGAAGACGGTCGTCCCCTCGACCGCGACACACACAAGCCTCGCCTCAGGGACCTCCAGCGCGAGGCGACCAACGCCGCTGCGCGCCCGTAGCACCTCGCCACGCGAGCGGGTCCCTTCGGGGAAGACGCCGATGCAGGAGCCAGCGCGCAGTTCCTCGATCGCACGGGCCAGGGCGCCCGCATCCCCGGCGCCCCGCTCGATCGGGATCTGACCCATCCCGTCCAGCACTGGGCCCAACCCCCGCACGTCCCAGAGCTGGGCTTTGGCGAGCGCCTTGATCTGGCGGCGTCGGATCGCCGCGACACCGATCATCACCGAGTCCCAATGGCTGTCGTGATTGCCGACCAGCAGCACCGGCCCGCTCGCCGGCAGGGCGTCGAGGCCCTCCACCTGAAGGCGCCCCCACGCGGCGGCCGGCCGGCAGACGGCCATCGCCACCCTATACATACCGCTCGGCTCCTTCATGAGGAGGTGAGTTCTACTCGACCGCCCTCCGCAGCAGCTCTCATAGCGCGCGCTGATCGGGATCTGCGAGCCCGGGAGCGGACGCGCCAGCCCGCTCGGGTCAGCGCGATCAGCTTCACCCGCCGGTCTGGGGTCCTCCGGGGCGGGTTCTCACGCCGAGCTTCGACAAAGAGGGGGACATACGTGACGGATGTCACGCAGTTGCCCTAGTGAAGGCACGAGGGTGGTCGTCTGGCTTTTGCAGCTACCAGCCCGGCAATCGAGTCACGACGCCAAACTCGACTATCTAAAGTGTCATCTGTGTCGCAGAGGCCTCTTGAGCTGATTCTCGCTCGCAACCTGATGTCGGCACTCTCGACACCAGCCTTCCTGGTCGACGAGGGCGGACTGCTCGTCTTCTACAACGAGGCAGCCGGGATGCTGCTCGGCAAGCGCTTCGAGGAGCTGGGTACTGTCGGCCCCGCCGAGTGGGGCTCGCTGTTCGGCCCCTTTGACGAGAACGGCGACCCGATCCCCTACGACGAGCTGCCGCTGGTCATCGCAGTCCGCAACGGCCGCCCTGCCCACGCGAACTTCGAGATCAGCTCCGCCGACGGGGCGCGCCACTCGGTCGAGGTCTCTGCCTTCCCGATCCTCACCACACACGGATCTCAGGGCGCGATCGCCGTCTTCTGGCCAACCGCACCGAGCAATGGGGCTGGACACTGAGATGAAGATCAAGCTCTGGGGCACGCGCGGCTCGATCCCGTCCCCGGGGCCGGAGACGATCCGCTACGGTGGCAACACCTCCTGCGTCGGCGTCACCCTCTCCGACGGCTCGCTACTGGCGCTCGACGCTGGCACCGGCATCCGCAGTCTCGGCCTGGCACTCACCCAGAAGCCGGCCCGGCTCAACATCCTCCTCACCCACCTGCACCTTGACCACATCCAGGGTCTCGTCTTCTTCGCCCCCGCCTTTTGCCCGCAGACGGAGATCGTGATCTGGGGCCCCGTGTCTCCGGAGGCCTCTCTGCGCGATCGCATCGCCCGCTACATCTCCGCCCCTCTCTCCCCGGTTGAGGTCCGCGAGCTCCCCTGTGACGTCTCCTTTCGCCACTGCCCGCAGACCGAGTGGGGGATCGGCTCGGCGCGGATCCGCGCCGCCTCCGTTGCCCACCGCGGCCCGACCCTCGGCTACCGGATCGACGATGGCGGGAGCTCTCTCACCTACATCCCAGACCACGAGCCGGCGCTCGGCGCCGACCTCGAAGCACTCGATGAGGACTGGATCTCCGGCTTCGCCCTGGCCCACGAGACCTCGCTGCTGATCCACGACGGCCAGTACGCCGACCACGAGTACCCCGATCACGTCGGCTGGGGACACTCCTCCCTCTCCCACTCCCTCTCCTTCGCCCACCGCACCGGCGCTGAGCGCACGGTGCTCTTCCACCATGACCCGCTGCACACCGACGACTTCCTCGACGGCCTCGCCAGCGAGACGCGGGAGCGGTGGATGGAGCTGGGCGGCGCCCAGGGAGCAATCGAGCTGGGCGCCGAGCGGGCCGAGTACGAGCTGCCCGTGCGAGCGCCGAGCCCAGCCGCCGCCGGCTGAGCCGGCCGCCCCTCTCCGCCCGCTACGCTCTCAGGAGATGTCTTTGTCCCCTCGGATCGAGGCCGCCGCGGACCGCTCGCAGCTGGTCCGGGGCGCACTTGAAGCGGCGAGCGAGGCACACGCCGACCAGATCCGTAACGGCAGCGGTGGGAGGCCCTACATCGAGCACCCCATCGCGGTCGCCGTATTACTCGCCGAACACGGCTTTCCCGATGAGGTGCTGGCGGCGGCGCTCCTGCACGACGTGGTCGAGGAGAGCGAGACGGAGGTCGGCGAGATCCGGGCGCGTTTTGGCGAACCGGTTGGAGGCCTGGTCGAGGCGCTGACCGATGGGGAAGAGATCCAGCCCTACGAACGGCGCAAGGACGTCCACCGCGCCCAGGTCGAGGAGGCGGGCCCCGACGCGCTGGCGATCTACGCGGCCGACAAGCTCGCCAACATCCGGGCGCTGCGCCGGGTCTACGCCAGCGAGGGCGAGGTGCTCGGCGAGGAGCTGAAGGCGCCGCTCGATGTCAAGGTCGCGGTCTGGGAGGCCGACCTCACTCTGCTCGCCCGCGAGGTTCCCGACCTCCCCTTCCTCAGCGAGCTGGAGGCTCAGCTGGCGGGATTGCGGGCGGACCGGGTGGTGGTGGCCGAGCTCGCCGAGCGCAACTGAGCCGATCGCCTCCACCGTCCTGCCTCGACATAGGATCGGCAGATGGGACGGCTGGCGGTGGTACTTGGCAGCAACGCACTCGGCTCGCGAGGAGAGGCGCTCACCGCTGCGGCTGCGGAGCATGGGGCCGCGGTCGTGCAGCGCCATGGCGCCGAGCGCTACCGCCTGCCGCACGAGATCGACCACGCCGCCAACCTCAGGGGCCTGAGCGAGCAGGGCTGCGACCGCGTGCTTGCGGTCGGCTCGGTCGGCTCGCTGTCCCAGGACCTCCCGGTCGGCTGCCTCGTCTGCCCGGACGACTTCGTCGCCCTGCATCTCGGCATCACCAGCCTCGGCGACGAGCGTTCCCACACGGCACCCGGGTTCGACCGCCGCTGGCGTGCCGAGGTCGTATCGGCCTGGGGAGAGGACGAGCCCCCCCTGCGCGACGGCGGCGTCTACTGGCAGGCAATCGGGCCGCGTTTTGAGACCCCGGCAGAGATCCGGCTGATCGCCCCGCACGCGGACGTGGTCGGAATGACGATCGCGGCGGAGTGCATCGTCGCCGGCGAGCTGGGGCTCGCCTACGCGGCGATCTGCGTGGTAGACAACCTCGCCAACGGCATCGGGGCAGGATCGCTCACCGTCGCCGAGATGGAAACCGACCGCGACGCCAACACGGAGCGCCTGCGCGATGCCCTGGTGGCGGTGCTGCCGAGGCTGGGCGCCGTGGGGCCGTGAGCGGCGAAGCGGCCGCGCCGCTGGCGGTCACCGGCGCCATCCTCAACGGCGAGACGGTGGGCCTGCGCTGTGAGGACGGCCACATCGCAGAGCTCGGTCCGGGGGTCGAGCCACGGCCTGGCGAGGAAACGATCGACGCCGCCGGGGCGGCGCTGATCGCGCCGCTGCTGAACGGCCACACCCACGCCGCGATGACGCTGTTCCGCGGCAGTGGCGGCGATTTGCCGCTGATGCGATGGCTGCGGGAGCGGGTCTGGCCGATCGAGGCCAGGCTCGAGCCCGAGGACGTCTACTGGGGTACCCGCCTCGCCTGCCTGGAGATGATCCGCACCGGCACCGCCAGCTTCTGGGACATGTACTGGCGCCCCGTGGAGAGCGCTCGCGCGGTCCGCGACGCCGGCCTGCGGGCGACGATCGGCGGACCGCTGCTCGATGCCGGCGGGGGTGACGCCGAGAAGATGCGCGAGACGGCGCTACGCGATCTCGAGGAGCTGAAGGAGCTTGGGCCGGGGGTCGGGGGCGCCGTCACTCCCCACTCGATCTACACGGTCAGCGAAGGGCTACTTCGCTGGGCGGCTGAGCTGGCGGGCGAACGCGGCCTGCCGGTTCACATCCACCTCTCCGAGACCGAGCAGGAGGTGGCCGACTGCGTCGCGGCGCACGGACTGCGCCCAGCCGCCTACCTTGACCGGCTCGGGATGCTGAGCGAGCGCACGGTGCTCGCCCACGGAGTCTGGCTGGATCGCTCCGAGCTGGAGCTAATCGCCGAGCGCCGCTGCACCGTGGTCACCAACCCGGTGGCGAACATGAAGCTGGCAGTCGGCGCCGTCTTCCCCTACCCGGCGGCGCGCGACGCCGGTGTCGCGGTCGGCCTCGGTACCGACGGCGCCGGCTCCAACGACTCCCTCGACCTCCTCTCCGACGTAAAGACCTTCGCTTTGGTGCAGAAGCACGCCGCAGGCGATCCGGCGGCGATCCGCGCCGAGGAGGCCTGGGAGATTGCGACGGGCCGCCGCGCCCCGCTGCTCGGCGGGGCGCCGCTTGGCGCCGGGACACCCGCCGACTTCCTGCTACTGCGCCGCAGCTCGCCGGAGTTGAGCCTCGGGAAGCTGACCGACGACCTCGTCTACGCCGCCGCAGGACAGATCGTCGACACCACAGTGGTGGCCGGCCGGGTGCTTATGCGCGGCGACGAGATCCCCGGCGGCGAGGAAGTCGTGGCCCACGCGATCGAGCGGGCCCGTCGCCTCGGGCTCGACTGATGCCGTCCATATACCCCCTGGGGGTATATGGTACCGTGGCGCCGTGAGCGGTGCCCTGAGCACGATCGTCGAAGGCCTGAAGCAGTCTTTCCTGATGGCCTACGCGGTCTGGTGGGCGCTGGTTCTGGGCTTCGCTATCTCCGCGATCGTCCAGGCCTGGGTGCCGCGCGAGCGGATCGAAGTTGCCCTCTCGGGCACCGGCCTCGCCTCGATCGCCAAGGCGACTGGGCTGGGCGCCGCCTCGTCCTCGTGCTCCTACGCCGCGATCGCGATCGCCAAGTCGCTCTTCCAGAAGGGCGCCTCGGCGAGGGCGGCACTCGCCTTCCAGTTCGCATCGACCAACCTCGTCTGGGAGCTGGGGCTGGTTATCTGGGTCCTGATCGGCTGGCAGTTCACCCTCGCCGAGTTCGTCGGCGGCATCGTCCTGATCGCCCTTATGGCGGCTCTGCTGCGCTTCTTCGTCTCCCCCAGGCTCGAGGAACAGGCCCGCGCCCACGCACAGCGGGCCCAAGCCGGCCACCAGCACCACACCGGGGGCCGGCGGATCTCGTGGCGCGAGCGCCTCTCCTCCGCGGAGGCCTGGACCGATGTGGCCCACAACTTCCGTGGCGACTGGCGCATGTTGTGGAAAGAGATAGCGATCGGCTTCCTCCTCGCCGGCTTCATCTGCCTGCTCGGCAACGGCTTTTTCAGCGTCCTCTTCGTCGAGCACGCGCCCGCGGTGGTAAAGACGGTCGAGAATGCGCTGGTCGGGCCCGTGATCGCCGTACTCAGCTTCGTCTGCTCGGTCGGCAACGCGCCCCTCGCCGCGGTGCTGTGGTCGGGCGGGATCGGCTTCGCGGGCGTGATCGCCTTCATCTTCGCCGACCTGATCGTGGTCCCGATCGTGCTCGCCTACCGGAAGTTCTTCGGCTGGGAGTTCGCGATCCGCATCGTCGCCCTGATGTTCGTGACGATGGTGCTGGCAGCGCTGATCGTCGACGTCCTCTTCGGTCTCGCCGGCCTGATTCCGACGACCCGGCCCAGCCGCAGCGACATCTTCGGCTCGGTCCAGCTCGACTACATGCTGTGGCTCAACCTGCTCGGGCTCGCCGTCTTCGCTGCAATGATGACCCTGGCGCGGCGCGACAGCTAGATTGAGGCCAGATGAGCGCGGCAGCGATCACCGTCAAAGGGCTGCGCAAGTCCTACGGGGGAGTGCAGGAGCAGCTGTAGACGCGCCCATCGCCGTACGCACCGCCGGCAGACAGGCGGTGGCCTCAGCTTTCCTGGTCGCGCGCCTCGGCGATCTTCGCCTCCAGCTCCTCCATCACTTCGGGATCGCGCAGCGTCGTCACATCGCCTAGCGCTCGGCCCTCGGCGATGTCGCGCAGCAGGCGTCGCATGATCTTGCCCGAGCGCGTCTTCGGCAGGTCCTCGGCCCAGACAATCCGTTTCGGCCGGGCGAATTTGCCGATCCGCTCGGCGACGACGCCGCGGATCTGCTCGATCAGCTCATCGCTTTCCAGGGTGTCGCCCTTCAGCGTCACAAAGGCGCAGATCGCCTGGCCGGTGTCCTCATCGGACTGGCCGATCACCGCCGCCTCGGCGACTTTCTCGTGGGCGACGATCGCCGACTCGACTTCGGCTGTGGAGAGCCGATGGCCGGATACGTTGACCACGTCGTCGATGCGGCCGATCACCCAGAAGTAGCCGTCGCGGTCGCGCCGCGCCGCGTCGCCGACCAGGTAGGTCTCCGGGCCGAAGCGGGAGAAATAGGTTTCGACGAAGCGCTCGTCCTCCCGGTAGAGCCCGCGCAGCATCGAGGGCCAGGGGCGTTGCAGCACCAACAGTCCCTGGCCCTCGGCGACTGGCCTTCCCTCGCCCTCCTCGACGACGTCCGCCTTGACCCCGGGGAACGGCGTCGTCGCCGAGCCGGGCTTGGTCGCGGTGATCCCCGGCAGCGGCGCGATCATGATCGCGCCGGTCTCCGTC
Source organism: uncultured Solirubrobacterales bacterium (assembly GCA_963803755.1). Lineage (GTDB taxonomy): Bacteria > Actinomycetota > Thermoleophilia > Solirubrobacterales > 70-9 > CAVUPF01. The sequence goes on along the minus strand of CAWDNP010000003.1, from coordinate 240,015 downwards.
TGCCACCAGGTGTCGAGGATCGGGCAGCGTTCGCCGCCGATCACCTTGTGGTACCAGAGCCAGGCCTTGGGGTTGATCGGCTCACCGACCGATCCCAGCAGCCGCAGCGAGGAGAGGTCGAACTTCGCCGGGATCTCGGCGCCCCACTTGATGAAGGTGCGGATCGCGGTCGGCGCCGCATAGAGGATCGTCGCCCCGTAGCGCTCGATCAACTCCCACCAGACGCCCTTGTGCGGGTAGTCCGGCGCTCCCTCCCACATCACGCTCGTGGCGCCGTTGCAGAGTGGCCCGTAGACGATGTAGGAGTGACCGGTGACCCAGCCGACGTCGGCCGCGCACCAGTAGACGTCGCTCTCCGGCTTCAGGTCGAATACGTACTTGTGGGTCGCGGCAACGCCGGTCAGATAGCCCCCGGTGGTGTGCAGGATCCCCTTCGGCTTCGCGGTCGAGCCGGAGGTATAGAGGATGTAGAGCGGGTGCTCGGCCTCCATCGGCTCGGCCGGGCACTCAGGCTTGGCTGCCGCCAGCGCCTCCTCGTAGAAGTGGTCGCGGCCATCGCGCATCGGGCACTCGATGCCCGTGTGGCGGACGACGACGATCGTCTCCAACGTTCCCAAGTCCCCCATGTGCTCATCGACCTGCGCCTTGATCGGCGCCGTCTTGCCTTTGCGGCGGGCGCCGTCGACGGTGACCAGCGCCTTCGCGGCGGAGAACTCCATACGCTCGCGCACCGACTCAGCGGAGAAACCGCCGAAGACGACGTTGTGGGGAGCCCCGATCCGCGCGCAGGCCAGCATCGCGACGACGACCTCGGGGATCATCGGCAGATAGATCCCGACCACGTCGCCCTTGCCGACGCCGAGACTCTTGAGCGCGTTGGCGAAGCGCTGGACGTCGCGGTGCAGCTCGGCGTAGGTGACGTCGCGCTCCTCCCCCTCCTCGCCGCGCCAGTGGTAGGCGACCCGATCGCCCCGGCCCGCCTCGACGTGGCGGTCGAGGCAGTTGGCCGAGGCATTCAGGCGCCCGTCCTCAAACCACCTGTAGAAGGGGGGGTTGGAGTCGTCAAGCCCCTTGCTCGGCTTCCGGTCCCAGTCGAGCAACTCCGTCGCCTGGCGCATCCACCAGGCCTCAGGATCGGCGGCCGCTTCCTCATAGACCTCCGGGTCGATCCACAGCGCCCGCTCGCGGAACTCCGCGGGCGGCTCGAAGCGCTCGACCTCCAGCAAAGCGCTCAGCTCTCGCTCAAGATTGGAATGGCCGGCTTCCGTCGCCATCGCCCTACCGTACCCGGCCGGCAACGACAACAACCAGCGGCGCTCAGAAGGCGAAGATCAGCGTGCAGGCGATGCCGGCGAGGATGCAGTAGATGCCGAACGGAGTCAGGCGGTTGGTCTCGAAAAAGCGGAGCAGGAACCTGACCGCGAGGTAGGTCGTGAGCGCCGCCGCCAGGGCACCGACCAGTGCCTGGGCGCGTACCCCGTTCCCGGCCGAGCCGAGAAGTTCCGGCAGCTTCAGCACCCCGGCGGCGCCGATGATCGGCGTCGCCAGGAGGAAGGCGTAGCGGGCGGCGTCCTCGTTGGAGAGGCCGGTGAGGAGCCCGCCGCCCATGGTGACGCCCGAGCGCGAGATCCCCGGCACCAGCGCCGCCGCCTGCGCCGTCCCGATCGCGAACGCCTGCTTGAAGCCCATCTTCGAGATGTGCTGGTCGGAATCGCCGAGGTAGTCACCGGGCCGCGGCGGCCGCCGCCGGAAGCGCTCGAAGACGAGCAGCAACACTCCGTTGAGGGTGAGGAAGAGCGCCGCCGTCTCAGCCGAAGCGAAAAGGCTTTGCAGCGGTTCCTCTAACAGGACCCCGATCACGCCAGCGGGGATCGTCCCGGCCACGAGCAGCCAGCCGAGCCGCGCGTCGCTGTCGGTGGTACCGATCTGGCGGTCGCGCAGGGAGCGCCCCATCCCCCGGAAGATCCGCATCCAGTCCTTGAAGAAGAAGCAGAAGAGCACGATCGCCGTGGCGCAGTGGGTGGCGACCAAGAAGGCAAGGAAGAAGAAGTCGTTCTGGTGGATGTTCCAGCCAAACAGCTGCGGCGCGATCACACTGTGGCCGAGGCTGGAGATCGGGAACGGCTCGGCGATGCCCTGCAGGGCGCCGAGGACGACCGCCTGAAAGTAGGAGATGGGTTCCATCAGATGAGGGCTACGCCGGGGTCTTCTCCGACGGGCCGCTCTGAAACCAGGCGAAGACGAAGCAGGCCAAGGCCACTACGAAGGCCGCGATCCCGTGCTTGGCATGGTGGTGGCTGGACCCCGCTTCGTGGCCTGGGAAGAAGGAGGGCAGCGAGCTGGCCGGATCGACCCAGTAGACCACGGCGATGATAAGGAAGACAATGCCGAGCAGAACGGCTGGCAGGATGAGGTTTCGGCGCTTGCTCATGGAACCGGCAAACCGTATCTGCAAGGTGGGCCTACACGCCGTCTACGCGCTCGCCGCCTTGTCCGCCATCCTCTCCGGGCTGATCCGCACCACGTCCCAGGCGAGGCCCAGCTTCTCCAGGACCCAGATCACCGCCCCTGAGCCGTCCACCTCCCAGCGCCGCAGCCCGTGCCGAGCCGAGGTCGGGAAGGCGTGGTGGTTGTTGTGCCAGGACTCCCCCATCGTCGGCAGCGCGAGCCAGGCGAGGTTGCGGGACTCGTCCCCGGTCGGGAAGGGCTGTCGACCGAAGAAGTGACAGAGGCTGTTGACGCTGAAGGTCACGTGGTGCAGGACGAAGATCCTCACCGCGCCGCCCCAGAGCATTCCCGTGAGGCCGCCGATGACGGTGCCGGTCAGCGCCCAGCCCAGGGCGAAGGGAAAGGCCAGCCCGACCAGCACCCACAGGAAGAACAGGCGGTCGACGAGCCGCATCGCCGGGTCGGCCATCAGGTCCTTGGCGTAGCGATTTTCATCGGCGACCTCCGCGTCGCGGAAGACCCAGCCGATGTGGGCGTAGAAGAGGCCACCCAGCGCGCCGCGGAAACCGGAGCCGTGTCCGACGTGGGGGCTGTGCGGGTCGCCCTCCTCATCGGAGAAGCGGTGGTGCTTTCGGTGCGTGGCCACCCACTCGATCACCGGCCCCTCGACCGCGGCGGAGCCGAGGATCGCCGCCGCCAGCCGCACCCAGCGGTGGGTCTTGAAGCTGCCGTGGGTAAGCAGGCGATGGAAGCCGACCGTGATCCCGAAACCGAACAGCAGATAGGTGACCGTGAAGACGAGGAGGTCCTGCCAGTGCAGCAGGCTGCCCCAGCCGAAGACGACACCAAGTACGAGCAGCATTGGCGGGACCACCGTCACCACGGCGCTGGCGAAGCGGTCGAGGGCGGGGTTGTCGACCGGCCTCACGTCGGAGCGCGCGCCATCGATCGTCACGACTTCAAACTCCATGACCATTTTTCGCCCGTCTCCTTCGCCGCCGTCCTTGGCGCGGGAGTGTAGAGGGCCGGGCTTAAAGGCCCGCCTAATAGCCGGGCGGGTGGCGGGCGATGAAGCCCGCGGGGGAGTCGACCAGCGAGGGGTGCCAGCGCGGGCCCGGCCCGCCGACGGTGTCAAAGGCCAGCCCGGCGATCGTCATCCAGGCGTGTTCGGCGTTCGCGTAGACGGTGATCCAGCGTCCGGGGCCCGGATCGCCCCAGGTCTCCAGCCCGGTCGAGTCGAGCGGGCTGGAGAGGAAGCCGCCGCCGTGCAGAGCAAAGCTCACCGCTCCGGAGCAGTCATAGCCCGACGATTCGAAGGAAGCGTGGCCGCCGCCCCAGATGTAGGGGGTGGTGGCGATCGAGTTTGCCGCGTCGATCGCCGCCCGCACGGCCGCGGGAGCCGACGCCGGCGCGCTTGCCTCACTTTCGGAGATGAAGTGGGCGGTCTCACCCGGGGTGAGCGGAGCCGGCGCCGAAGTGGGCCCAACCGGCCCGCCCGGCGTCACCATCTGCGAGGTGATCGAGGCGAGGTTGTTGCTCAGCGCCTGTTCGCGGGACTCCAGCGATTCGAGCGCCTGGCGGCGCTGCGCCTGGGCGGCCTTCAGCTTGGCGAAGCGTGCCTCCGCCGCGGCGCGGGCCGCAGCGATTTCGCGCTCATTGGCGGCGATCGCGTTGCGGGCGGAGCGGATGCGGGCGCGGGCGCCAGCAAGGCGCTGCACCGTGCCCCGCACCTGGTTTCGCAGCGTCTTGACCCGGCTGACGACCGAGTCGTCATAGCTCTGGATCCGGTTCAGGTATTCGGTTTGCGTCGCCAGTTCGGACCAGCTCGCCGATTCGACGATCGCGTTGAGCACGTCGGGGCTGCCCGACTCATAGATCGCCACCAGCCGCCCGCGTAGCACCCCCAAGGCGCGGCTCAGCTGCGCCCGGACTTCTTGAAGGTGGCGGCGCTCCTTGACGAGTTCGGCGGTCGCCTTCTCCAGTTCGGCTTGCTTGGCGGCGAGCTGGGCCTGGATCTCAGTCTGGCGCTGGCGCAGCGTCGAGACTTCGCCGATCATCGAGTTGATCGCGGCGTTCTGTTCGGCGATCGTCGCCGAGAGCGAGTTCTGACTGGCCCGAACGTGGGCGAGCTTGCCCTGGGTGTCTTGGAGCTGTTGCTGGAGGTCTTGGGCGGGAGCGCGGCCGTCGGCGACGCTCAGCGCGCAGACGGCCGCGAACAGCAGCGCCGCCGCCAACAGCGACCCCCGCCGGGTCGCGCTCGGATGTGTGTCGGAGAAGAAGGCCCGCATCGATCCCGCCCAGGCCCCTCGAAGGGCGTTGGCAGGGTCGCGCAGGCTAGCGAAATCCCCGCCGGAATGTTAGGAGTTGCTAATAACTTGCAACTTCGGTTGCAGATTGTGCCTGCAAGGAGGAGAAATCGAACAAGCGTCGACTGGCCGGGGGGCTAGGGTCAGCGCCGTGATCAACGTCTTGGTCCTGGCGGTCATCTCCGCGATCTCGCCAGCGATCCTCGCCGTCGTCATCGTCGTCCTCAGCCGGCCCAATCCGAGGCGGCTGCTGCTCGCCTACCTACTCGGCGGGATGCTGGCCAGCATCGCCGTCGGCTTCGCCGTCGTCGTCTCCTTACACGAATCGCAGCTGCTCTCGGGCTCCAGCCCCGCCGCCGATCCGATCGTCAACTTCACAGTCGGTGCGCTGGCGCTGATCGTCGCTTACGTGCTGGCCACCGACCGCGACGCTCACTTCGAGGAGCGCCGCCGGGAGCGGCGCGCTTCACGCCCTCCCCGCGACCCGTGGTCGGAGCGGATCCTCAGCCGCGGAAACGCCCCGATCGCCTTCGCCGTTGGCGTCGCACTCAACCTGCCCGGCGCCTTCTACCTCGTCGCCCTCAAGGACATCGCCAAGAACCAGCACGGGGTCGGCGCCCAGGCCTTCGCGATCCTCCTCTTCAACGCGATCATGTTCGTGATGGCGGAGGTGCCGCTGCTCGGCTACTCGATCGCACCGGAGGCAACCCGGTCCAGAGTCGAGGCGCTCAACGCCTGGATGGCCCACCACGCCCGCCAGATAGTGATAGTCGTCGCGATCTTGGCCGGTCTCTACCTGATCGGGCGTGGCGCGGTCGGAGTCCTCTAAGCGAGCAGCTTGGCCTTCGCCTTCTCGAAGTCCTCGCTGGTGATCGCGCCCTTTTCTTTTAGGTCGTTGAGCTTGTGCAGCTCATCGGCGGGCGAGCTGTGGGCCTGTTGCTGGATGTAGGCATCCATATGGTGTTTGGCCTCGGCCTGGGCTTTCAGCGCTCGTTCACGCATCCCGCTGCCGCGGGCTATTAGATAGATCAGCGCGGTCACGAACGGGATGAAGACGAGGAACAGGACCCAGACCGCCTTCCACCATCCGGACAGCTCGTGGTCGCGGAAGAGGTCGGTGAGGATCGTGATCAGGATCCAGATCCAGATCACGAAGAAGAAGATCTCGAGGGCGAGCAGAAGCGCGTCACCGAAACTGAAGTTGGCGAGCAGCATAGCGGCGTCCTTTCGGTCGGTTGAAACGGGAGAGCGGCAAGACGCCGCGCTCAGTGTTCCCCACGCTAGCCCCAGCACCTCCCCGGCGCATCCGTAGTTTTCGGCTATTCGGCGAGGCGCTGGGAGAAGAGCACAGCGGCCACGGAGGTGGCGAGATTGAGACTTGAGACTCCGGGACGCATCGGGATGCCGAGGCGCGCATCGGCGCGATCGCGCAGCTCGGCGCTGAGCCCATGGCGCTCGGTGCCGAAGGCGAGTACGGCGCGGGGCGGCAGCTCAGTCGGTCGCAGCTCCTCGCCGCCGGGGTCGATAGCGACCAGCGGCCGGTCGCTCTCGGGCAGTCGCTCGATCGCCGCCACCGACAGGGCGAAGTGCAGTCCCGCCGCCCCGCGCACCGCCTCGGGGTTCCAGGGGTCGTTGCCGCCGGTGGTGAATACGCCTGCCGCGTCGGCGGCCGCCGCGACCCGCACACAGGCCCCCATGTTGCCCATGCTGCGAGGGTCTTCGAGCAGGACGAGCGGTGCGGCCCTCGGATCGGTCAACGTCGCCTCCACGTCGATCGCCGGACGGCGGGCGATCGCCACCACACCGGTGCGGGGCGCCTGCGGGACCAGATCGTCCAAGGCCTCTTCCCCAATCGGACTCACCAGCGTCGGCATCGAGGCGACAAGATCGGGCGCCAGCTCCACCGCCAGCCGCTCCAAGCCCGCGGTGTCGGCTGCGACCGCCTCGATCACCTCGGCACCGAAGCGCAGCGCGTGCTTCAGCGCGTGAAAACCCTCCAGCACGACCAGCTCCGGGTCGCGACGAGCCCTGCGAAACCGCTGCGCCAGCTCATCGCCCACCGTGCTCGCCTTGGGTGGCCCTCAGTGGGGGCTCGGCACGCCGCCGCCCACGCCGACCGGGCGCGTGGGCGTGGGGCTCGGGTGCGGCGCGGGAGCGGGAGCCGGGCTCGGTGCAGGGTTTGGGGTTTGAGTCGGGGTTGGGGCCTTGGTCTTGTTCGACGTCGTCTTACCGAGCTTGCTCGCCGCGGTCGCTTCGACGCGGTTGGTCGTCGAGGTCGAGGAGGGGCCCCCGGCGGTGTGTTCGCTGTGCAGGCTGGAGAGGGCCGGGAGGCTGGAGGGAACGGGGAATTCGGGGCAGTTGCCGTTCGCGGCGGACTCCATGAAGGAGCGCCAGATCGGGCCCGCGGTCGGCCCGCCGAAGCCGGTCGCTTCGCGCGACTCGGGGTGCCCGACCCAGACCGCCGTCGAGTAGAGCGGTGTGTAGCCGACGAACCAGGCGTCGGACTCACCTTCTGAGGTACCGGTCTTTCCCGCCTCCGAGGAGCAGCCGATCGATGTGTAGCCGGCGCCGGTGCCCTGGGTGATCACTCCCTCCAGCAGTTTGGTCACGTCGTAGGCCTGCCCGGGGCTGAGCACGCGGTCGCCCGACTGAGGGCTGGGTTCCTCGACCTTGCCGTTGGGGAACTCAACTTTGCTGACCGCGGTTGTGTCGTGGTGGATGCCGCCGTCGGCGAGGGTCGCGTAGCCATCGGCCATTTCGAGTGGCGTGACGCCGATACGCAGGCCGCCGATGGCCTCTGCCGGCACGGATTCCAGCGGTGCGGTAATCCCCATTTCGTGGGCGGTCTTGGTCACGTTTTCGGGGCCGACATCGAGGTCGAGCTGGGCGAAGACCGCATTGACAGAGTTCCAGGTGGCGGTGGCCAGCGACATCACTCCCTGGCCGGGCTCGGCGTTGTTGACGGTCCAGGTGCCCCCGCCCGGGATCTGCAGCGTCAATGGCGCGGTGCCGTTGTAGTAGGTGGTGTAAGGATCGATTCCCTGCTTGATCGCCGTCGCGAGGACGTACGTCTTGAACGAGGAGCCGGGCTGGCGGTGCGCCTGCCAGGCGTAGTTGAACTGACTTTCGTTCGAGTAGCTCTGCGTGGAGGCGAGAGCGACGATCTCACCGTTGGCCGGGTTGACCGACGCCAGTGCTGCGGCGGGGCCGCCGCCGGAATAGCAGACCGCGCAGGCGTCAACCGCTTCCTGAGCGTGTTCCTGCAGCTTGGGGTCGATCGTTGTATATGCCTTAAGCCCGCCGTAGCGAACGGTGTTGATCCCGTACTTGCGGATTAGTTCCTGCTCGACGAGGTCGAAGAGGAACGGGTCTCGGATGACCTGGTACTTGTGTCCGGGATGTAGTCCGAGGCCACGGTGAACGGTGCCTGCGTACTGTGTGGAGGTGATGTAGCCCTGTTCTTCCATCACCTTGAGGACCTCGTTACGCCGTTCGAGCGCCGCCTTGGGATCGATGAATGGGTTGTATTCGGAAGGCGCCTGCGGCAAGCCGGCGATCATCGACGCCTCATTGAGGGTCAGGTCCCGCGCGGGCTTGCCAAAGTAGGTCTGTGCCGCTGCCTCGGCGCCGACCGCGGTCTCCCCCTCCACGGTTCCGTAGGGCGCCGTGTTGAGGTAGGCGGTGAGGATCCAGTTCTTGGAGTGGGCTTCCTCCTCCTCTTCGGCGAGGTGCGCTTCGATCAGCTTGCGCCTGATCGTGTCTTCGGGGTGCTGGATGTAGAGGTCACGAACCAGCTGCTGGGTGATCGTCGAGGCGCCCTGAACCGGCTTGCCCCCGGCCAGCAGGTCCTTCCAAGCGGCACGGGCAATGCCGGCCGGATCAATGCCGCCGTGGTGGTAGAAATTCTTGTCCTCGATCGCGACCGTGGCGTTCTTCAGAACCTGAGGCAGGGCGCGCGAGGAAACCGGCTGGCGGATGTTGCTGGAAGGGATGAAGCCGATCAGACTGCCGTTGGCGGCGTAGATCGCGGACGAGCGACCCTTCTGCACCGGCTTAAGGCTGGAGAGCGGCGGCGCAGAGTCATACACCTTGATCGCCCAGCTCGCCGCAACTCCTCCCGCGACCACGATCAATCCGCCGCAAATCGCCGCTGCGAGCAGGAGCTTTTTCTTCCAACTCAAACTGTGCGACCTTCGCCGCCTCCGCTTCTGAGTCGTCATCGACCCGAAATTGTAGGCGCGTCGCCGATTCTGCCTTTTTGCCCGCTCAGGGCTGGGACAGCCCTGCCAGATCTTTAACAGAACGTGCCGGAACCCGGCTAGGATCGCCACACAGCCGATCGGATTGAGAACGCAGGCTCCAAGTGTCGATCGCGGGCCCACCCTAAGCAGAGCGATCCACAAGGCGGCGTAGGCCTAGGAAAGGACCAAGTCAATGGCCGCAACCAGGACACCGAAGCAGACTCCTTCGACTGGCGATCGGGGGGCAAACGCCGAGCGCCCCGCCGACGTCTTCGTCATCTTCGGAATCAGCGGCGACCTGGCGAAAGTAATGACCTTCCACTCGCTTTACCGGCTCGAGAAGCGCGGACTGCTGGACTGCCCGATCCTCGGTGTCGCCGCTGACTACTGGACGGTCGACGATCTCCGCGCTCACGCCCGCAAGTCGATCGAAGACTGCGGCGAAACAATCGATGACACCGTCTTTAAGCGCTTCGCCGACCGCCTCTCTTACCTCTCGGGTGACTTCTCTGACTCCGGGACCTTCGAGCGCGTGGCGAGCGCGATCAAGGAGGCAAAGAGCCCGGTCTTCTACCTGGAGATCCCCCCCTTCCTCTTCGGCGCGGTAATCAAAGGGCTCTTCGAGGCCGACCTGACCGGCTCCGCCCGGGTAGTGGTCGAGAAGCCGTTCGGGCACGACCTGGCCTCTGCCCAGGCGCTCAACGCGGAAGTCCACCGCTACATCGAGGAGTCCCAGCTCTACCGGATCGACCACTTCCTGGGAAAGATGGGCTTGGTCGAGATCCTCTTCCTGCGCTTCGCGAACACGATGCTGGAGCCCGTTTGGAACCGTAACTACGTTTCCTCGGTCCAGATCACGATGGCGGAGAGCTTCGGCGTGGAGGATCGGGGGCACTTCTATGACCCGGTCGGCGCGCTGCGCGACGTCGTCGTCAACCACCTGATGCAGGTGGTGGCCGCGGCGGCGATGGAGCCGCCCGCGGGGGCGGACGCCGCGACCCTGAAAGACTCGATGTTCGCGGTCTTCCGGGCGATGCCAGACGCCGATCCGGCCCACTACGTGCGCGGCCAGTATGGCGGCTACCTCGATATCGACGGCGTGGCCAAGGACTCGAGCACGGAGACCTACGCGGCGCTGCGCCTGAAGATCGAGAATTGGCGCTGGTCGGGCGTGCCGTTTTTCATCCGCACCGGCAAGCACCTGCCCGTTACCCAGACTGAGCTGCGGCTGGTCTTTAAGCATCCACCCCATCTCGGGTTCGCCATGGGCGGGCGCCCGGAGCCCGACCAGCTCGTGATCAAGCTCGATCCCAGCACCGGTGTGCGGCTACTGCTGGACGCCCAGCGAAGCGGCGCCCGGGAGCCAGAGCAGATCCACCTCGACATGGAGTTCGCAGATGAGGGCGGTGAGGGGCCGACCCCCTATGAGGTGCTCCTGCACGCGGCGATGGTCGGCGACAGCTCCCGCTTCACCCGCCAGGACAGCGTCGAGGAGACGTGGAGAGTCCTGCAGCCGTTGCTCGACTCACCCTCCCCGGTGCATGGCTACGCCAAGGCCTCCTGGGGCCCCGAGGAGGCCGAGAAGCTGGTAACAGGCCACGGCCGCTGGCACGAGCCCTGGATCGCCTCATGAGCCCCGCCAAAGCCAAGAAGCCGACGAAAGCCTCTCCCAGCGACAAAAGCGCTCACACCACGACGGCTGATGCCGCTCCGCAGAGTGCCGCCGCTCCGTCGCCGTTTCCCCCGATCGCCGACTACGGCTTCCTCTCCAACTGCCACACGAGCGCGCTGGTCGCGCCCGACGGCTCGATCGACTGGCTCTGCGTCCCAAGGTTCGACGCGCCGAGCATTTTCGGCAGCCTGCTCGACCGGGAGGCGGGCTCCTTCCGCTTCGGCCCTTTCGGGATCAACGTCCCCTCCGCCCGGATCTATGAGCCCGGGACCAACACGCTGCTCACCACCTGGAAGACGCCGACGGGCTGGGTGATGGTTCGCGACGCGCTCACCATCGGCTCGACCCGGGGACCGGACCTGGTGACTCCCCACACTCGGCCGCCAGTCGATGAGGACGCAGACCACCTCTTGGTGAGAACCGTCCTCTGCATGGACGGCAACGTCGAGATGGAGCTGATCTGCGAACCGATCTTCGACTATGGCAGCACGATGGCCGAGTGGGCACTTCTCGACGGCGATACCCATACCGCCGACGCAACCGGAGCGGGCATCGCGGTCAGGCTGCGCAGCGACATCGCGCTGGGTATCGAGGGCGAGTGGGTTCGCGGCCGGCACACCCTCCAGCAGGGGGAGCAGGCATTTTGCGCCCTCTCCTGGGCGGAGGAGTTCGACTCCCCCACCACGGTGGATGAGGCAAACGGCCGCCTTGCGGCGACAACCAGGTTCTGGCGCAACTGGCTCGACGGCGCTCGCCTGCCTGATCACCGCTGGCGCGAGCCGATCCAGCGTTCGGCACTGGCGATTAAGGGGCTGACCTACATGCCTACCGGAGCAACCGTTGCCGCTGCAACCACCTCGCTACCGGAGACCCCCGGGGGCGAGCGCAACTGGGATTACCGCTACACCTGGATGCGGGACTCGACCTTCACCCTGCAGGCGCTGCACTTCCTCAACCTCGACTGGGAGGCGGAGGAGTTCATGCAGTTCGTCGCCGATCTGGAGGCCAACGAGGATGGGGCGCTTCAGATCATGTACGGGATTGACGGTCGTCGCGACCTGACCGAGACGACGCGGGACGACCTCTCCGGCTATGCGGGAGCCAGTCCCGTCCGGGTCGGAAACGGCGCCTTCGACCAGCGCCAGAATGACGTCTTCGGGGCGGTTTTGGACTCGATCCTCCTGCACACACGCCGCAGTCAGCGGCTGCCGCGGCGGCTGTGGCCGATCGTCGAGACCCAGGCCGAGTGCGCAACCAAGGTCTGGTGCGATCCCGATCAGGGAATCTGGGAGGCCCGCGGTGAGCCCCAGCACTACGTCTCCTCCAAGCTGATGTGCTGGGTGGCACTCGACCGCGCCTCAAAGCTGGCCGAGATTCGAGGTGACTCAAAGCCGACTCGGCAGTGGCGCGCGACCGCGGATGAGATCAAGCAGGACATCCTTGACAACGGCCTCAAGGACGGCGTGCTTCGCCAGCACTATGAGACCAACGCCCTCGACGCCTCGACCCTGCTCGCGGCCCTGTTCGGCTTTTTGCCGCCAATGATGAGCGGCTGCGCAGCAGCGTCCTGGCGATCGCCGACGAACTCACCGAGGACGGATTCGTGCTGCGCTACCGCACCGGAGAGACCGACGATGGCATGTCGGGCAAGGAGGGCAGCTTTCTGATCTGCTCGTTCTGGCTGGTTTCGGCGCTGGCCGTTGTCGGCGAGGAGCAGCGGGCCCGTGACCTGATGGAACGCCTGCTCAGCGTCGGCTCCCCGCTCGGTCTCTATGCCGAGGAGTTCGACACCGACACCGGCCGCCACCTCGGCAACTTTCCCCAGGCCTTCTCCCACCTCGCCCTGATCGAGGCCGCGGGCCGGATTATCCTGGCCGAGCGGATCGAGGAGATCTCTTGAGCGATTACGGCGCGATCGTGATCGGCAGCGGGGCGGGAGGCGGGACGCTGGTCCGCCGATCGTCAAGGCGGAACTCCCTCGATCGTCCGCTCAGCGACCATCTCGGCAGGACATCACCCCGTCCGGACGAGGAACCAGCCGAGTCCGGACCGAAGAAGTGTGAGAATCGAATCCCCGGATCGCAGAAAAGACGCGATGAGCACAACCTCCCCCACCACCGACCTTCCCACCCGGCGCCTCGGCGACTCCGATCTCGAGGTCTCGGTCATTGGCCTCGGCTGCAACAACTTCGGCCGGCGGCTTGACCTAGAGGGCACCGCGGCCGTGCTCGACGCCGCGCTCGGCGCCGGTGTCACCCTCTTTGACACCGCCGACATCTACGGGGGCGCCGGCGGCAGCGAGCGGCTGATGGGCGAGGCCCTGGAGGGCCGCCGCAACGAGTTTGTGATCGCGACCAAGTTCGGCATGCAGATGAACGGGGCCAACGACGTCCCCGACGCTCCCCGGGGCTCTCGCGAGTACATCCGCTGGGCGATCGAGGGCTCGCTGGAGCGACTTCGCATCGAGCGAATCGACCTCTACCAGTACCACCACCCCGATGGGATCACCCCAATCACCGAGACGCTCGCAGCGCTGGATGAGCTGGTCGGCGAAGGCCTTGTCGATGCGATCGGCTGCTCGAACTTCAGCGCCTCCCAGCTCGAGGACGCGGAGCGGGCGGCGGGCGAGCAGGAGCTGTCGCGCTTCGTGACCCTGCAGAACCACTACAGCCTGCTTGAGCGCGGGATCGAGGCCGATGTCGCTCCCGTCTGCGAGCGCCTCGGAGTCTCGATCCTGCCCTACTTCCCGCTGGCGAGCGGCCTGCTCAGCGGTAAGTACCGGCGCGGGGAACCCGGCCCGGAGGGCAGCCGCCTCGCCTCCGGCGGGCGCGCCGGAAGTGAGGAGCAGTTCGACGTAGTCGAGGCGCTCGAGGCCTACGCGGCCGAGCGCGGTATCGGGGTGCTCGACGTCGCGATCGCCGGCCTTGCGGCGCAACCCGCGGTCGGCTCGGTAATCGCCGGCGCGACCCGGCCCGAGCAGGTGGCCGCCAACGTCGCAGCCCTGCGCTGGGTACCGAGCGCCGAGGACCTCGCCAAACTCGACCGGATCGCGCCGACTCCGCGGCGCTAACGGCCTCAGCGCCGCTTGAGCTGCTTGGCAAGGCGGCGCATCGTCTTGCCGTTGACGCGATGTGTGAATACGCGGGTCAGTGGAGGACCGAGGCGTTCGAGCCGCGACGCCTGAAGCCACGCGAGCTCGAAGGAGATCTTCGTCCTACCGTCCGGCAGCTCCTCGAGCAGGTAGGTGCCGCGGGTGCGGCGCTTGCCCTTCGCGCTGACTGCTTCTTCCACGATCCGGTTCGGACCGACTTCCACGATCTCAAAGTCGGTCCAGTCCTGCGAGCCGGGGATTCTCGTCCTCGCCTGCGCCTTGGCGCCGACGCCACGCTTGGGGCCAGAGAACCCCCAGTCCCCGAACGTGTGGTCCAGGAACATCTCGTGGTTGGCGAGCACCTCGAGGAACTCATAGACCTCCTGGGTGGGCTTCGGCACGGTGGCCGAAACGGTCACGGGCTTCATCGCCTGATCCTATGGAAGGCGGCCCGATCCGTCCCGCTCGACTCAGGAAATGGCCCTCAGATCGCGGCCTCCTCCAGCGCCTGCGCCCTGGGTGCCGGGCTGGAGAAGCTCATCGTGCCGTCCTCGATCGGGCCGAACCTCAGGGCCGGGACGTCCAGCGCATAGTTCATCCGCAGCTTCCAGGGCGGCTTGGAGCCCTGCTTGGGGAGCTGCTCGATTGAGCGCAGGACGTAGCCGGCCGTCAAGTTGAGGATCGGCTCCGCGCTGACCGAGGGGTCAGCGATCTCCGCCACGCAGCGCTCATAGCCGTGGGCGCTCATGTGGGCAAGGAGCCGGCAGACGTATTCGGAGGTCAGGTCGGCCTTCAGCGTCCAGGAGGCGTTGGAGTAGCCGAGCGTGAAGGCGAGGTTGGGGACGCCGCTCAGCATCATGCCCTTGTAGGTCATCCGCTCGGAGGTCTCGACGTCCTCGCTGTCAACGGCAATCCGCACCCCTCCCAGAAACAGCAGGTTGAGCCCGGTGGCGGTGACGATCAGGTCGGCCTTGAGCTCGGCGCCGGAGCTGAGCTTGACCCCAGCCTCGGTGAAGGTCTCGACCCGGTCGGTGACGATCTCGGCGCGGCCCGATCTGATCGCCTTGAACAGGTCGCCGTCGGGCACCAGGCAGAGGCGCTGGTCCCAGGGGTCATAGCGGGGCGTGAAGTGGGTGTCGAAGTCATAGCCTGCCGGCAGGGAGCGTTCGAGGCCCCTGCGAAGGACTCGCTTCATGAACTCCGGCCGGCGCCGGCTGAGTTGGTAGGAGGCCATCTGCAAGAGGACGTTCTTCCAGCGCACGATCGGGTAAGCGGCGCGGTCGGGGAGCACCCTGCGCAGGGCGATCGCGATGCGGTCCTCGGCGGGGAGCGAGACGATGTAGCTCGGCGAGCGCTGCAGCATCGTCACGTGCTCGGCGCGCTCCGCCAAGGCGGGCACCAGCGTGACGGCGGTGGCCCCGCTGCCGATCACCACCACGCGCTTGCCGGCATAGTCGATGTCCTCGCTCCAGTGCTGGGGGTGCACAACGGGGCCGGCGAAGCGCTCCGTGCCGGGGAAATCGGGGGCATAGCCCTCGTCGTAGCGGTAATAGCCGCTGCACATCCACAGGAACCCGCAGGTGAGGCGCTCCGCCTCCCCGGTATCGGAGCGCTCGACCTCCACGCTCCAGCGAGACTCCGCGGTCGAGAACTCGGCCGCCACGACGCGACGGTGGAATCGGATCTTCTCCTCGATACAGTGCTCGCGCGCGGCTTGGCGGACGTAGCGCAAGATGGAGGCGCCGTCGACGATCGACTTGGCCTCCGTCCACGGCTTGAACCGGTAGCCGAGGGTGTGCATGTCGGAGTCCGAGCGGATGCCCGGGTAGCGGAACAGGTCCCAGGTCCCACCGAGGTCGCCCCGGGCCTCGAGGATGGCGTAGGTCTTCTCCGGGCAGCGCTCCCCCAGGTGGCAGCCGGCGCCGATGCCGGAAAGGCCGGCACCAACGATCAGCACATCGAGATGTTCAAGTGAGGTGTCCATTCTCAAGGGAAGTTTCAGCAGCGACGCACGATAACCGTTCGCCACGCATCTCCAAGTACTGGCGCATGCCGGGGACTCGCGAGTAGGCTTGGCCCATGAAGGCGGTCGTCTTGACTGGCACCGGCAGTCCTGACGTCCTGAAGGTTCGGGAGATACCGGACCCTGCTGTTGGGCCCGGCGATGTGCGCATCGCGGTCCGTGCGGCGGGCATCAACTTCGCCGACACGATGGCTCGCATCGGCCTCTACCCTGACGCGCCGAGGCCACCCTGTGTCCTCGGTTATGAGGTGGCCGGAGAGGTCGAGTCGGTAGGGGAGGCAGTTGACTCTCACAAGGTGGGCGACCACGTCATCGCCGGGACCCGCTTCGGCGGTCAGGCGGAACTGGTCATCGTTCCGGCAGCGCAGGCGCTGTCTCTGCCCAAGCGACTCAGCTTCGAGCAGGGTGCCGCCGTTCCGGTCAACTACGGCACCGCCTACGCGGCGCTGATCGTGATGGGCGGACTGCGGCGCGGCGATCGCGTCCTCATCCACGCCGCCGCCGGTGGAGTCGGGATCGCCGCCACCCAGATCGCCCGCAATGTGGGCGCCGAGATCTTTGGCACGGCCTCGCCGGAGAAGCACGAGGTGATCCAAGCCCAAGGGGTAGCCCACCCGATCGATTACCGCAACCACGACTTCGAGGCAGAGGTCATGCGGATCACGGGCGGCAAGGGGGTCGACGTGATCATCGACGCGCTAGGCCCGACATCGTTTCGCAAGGACTACCACCTGCTGCGCCCCGGCGGGCGGCTGGTGATGTACGGCTTCTCGGAGGCCTCCAACGAGCGGGGGCGCAACATTCCCGCCGCACTGAGGAGCCTGATACAGATGCCCCTGGCGACGCTGCCTTGGTGGAAGAGCCTCGCCGTGATGAACGAGAACAAGGGGATTTTCGGCCTCAACATGTTGAAGTGGTGGGACCACGAGGGCAATCTTGACCGCCTCACCAGTCCATTGATGGAGGATCTTGAGTCAGGTCACCTGGAGCCTGTCATCGCCGAGGCGTTTTCATTCGAGCGGGCCGGTGATGCCCACAGATTCATCGCCGAGCGCCGCAACGTCGGCAAGGTAGTTTTGACCCCCTCCTAGCGTGTTCGTCGCGCAAGGCGGGAGCCTTGGATCGCATCGACGCGCGCGATCGCCTCGGCCTCGAGGTCATAGGGGTATGGCCGACGTTTCGGACCCGCGCGAGGGCGTTCTCGGTAGCGCCGCTGGCTGCGCCACTGACGGCGCACGACGTTGTTGGCGATCCCGAGCAGAAGCGGCGCGGCGCTGTCGGTGCTGAGGGTCAGGCGCTCGCGCTTGCGCCAGGCTTCGAGGAAGACCGTAGCCGTCGCGTCCTCGGCGGCCTGCAGGTCGGCGGTGCGCCACAGGCAGTAGGACTGGACCGCGCGGGCGTGGCGTTCGTAGAGACCGCCAAATGCCTCGGCGTCGCCGGAGCGGGTACGTTCCCAGAGCTGCGGGTCGTCTGCCATCAGAGGTATATGTCCGCAGATCCCGATCCGGTTCCCGAGGTGTTCGACATCCTCACTGCGGTGGGGGACTGATCCTGCGCGCCTCCCAAGGCGCGAGTGACGCGGGAGAAATGATCCGATGCGAAGAGCGAGCACGAAAAGTGAGCAGGGTGATTTCGGCTGGGTGGTCAGCTTCGGCTGCAATGCGACCCGTGAGCTGCGACGGCTGCGGGTGAATTCAGACCCCGCCTCCGACACGAGCCCGATTGAGGTCCCGTGCTCCTGCGGTGAGGTGCACCGGGTCACCGTCTCGCCCTACCGACGTCGGCGTTCGGCCGATGAGCCCTTCGACCTCGAGGTCGATTCGCTCGAGGAGCTCCGGGGCTAGGCCTGGCCACCGGCGACGGCCCCGGCGGCGGGTTCAGTTCGGCGCCCGCAGGCGCCACCAGGATTCAGCCGCCGACCCCGACCTATCAGCGAGCGGGGAGTAATGCAAACACGAGGTGAGCGGGGACATCGGCAGCAGATCGGGACCAGCCCGACCCGCTGCCGATGTCCCCGCCCGCTCCCCGCACGTCGCCTCACCTCTTCGCTTGGCTTCTTCAGTGATCGGTCGGGCTCGGCGGCTGGAGCGCCGGTAGCGCGGCTGGCAAGCGGCGCGGCATGAACTCGCCCCGCCCCGAGGCACCCGCTGAGACCGAAGAACCGGGAGCGGGGGGAGGAGGAGCCATCGCCGCCGCGCCCGCCAGCACCGACCCAGTCCAAGCATCTGCCGCAGGCCAGTCGCTCCGTCCCCTACGCTCCACTCCCATGCCCGAGTTCCCCTGCCCGAACTGCGGCGCCGAGGTCGGCCCGCCGGGCGCCCACCTCTCATACAACGGTGCCCCCGTAAAGCGGTCAGCGACTGCCCGGCTTGCGATACGCCGCTCGCCTTTGCAGAAGGCGGCGCTGAATGGCGCTTCGACGAAGGCGTGAAGTCCCACCGCCATCCGGTCAACATCGGACTGGGTACCTGCGTCGTGCCGCTCAGCCCACGCTGAGAACCGAGCGAACTCTGGGACATGCCTAGTGCAGGCCGGTGCTCAAGGGGGCTTCCGCTCTTGGTTCAGAGGAACTGCCGCCAACGTGTGACCATGGCTTTCGCCGTTCGTCCCAAGCGAGTGCCAGCGTGGAGCCTTGTACTATTCCCGGCGCCAAAATCGTCCGGACCGCGCACAACCAACCCACCAACCCTTCGGACCTTATTGAGGCATCTGCCACGTGAGCCCTACAAACCGTCGGCGTAGCTCTTCAGCACGCTCTCGCGGAGGGCACCTGCGGGCGCGGGGGCAGCTGCCTGTGATCGGGCGCGTCTTTCCTGCGCCCGTAGCCGCGAAGGTCCCGGAGATCATCTTCCTCTTCTGGGTGGTGAAGATCCTCACCACGGCCGGCGGGGAGGCCACCTCTGATTACCTGAAGACGTACGGGAACTTCGGGGGTGGCGGGACTGAGGTCGCGTTGTTCGTGATCGCGCTCGTGCTGCAGTTCGCGACGCGCCGCTACCGCGCCTTCGCGTACTGGTTCTTGGCCTATGCGATCGCCATCGCCGGCACGGGCTTCGCTGATTTCCTGCATCTCGACGTCCACATCCCCTACGCGGGGACGACGATCTTGTGGGCGGCCATCCTGGCGGCCGTGTTCTGGACCTGGCAGCGCAGCGAGGGAACGCTGTCGATCCACAGCGTCACCACGCAGCGACGGGAGGCGTTCTACTGGGCTACCGTGTTCGCGACCTTTGCGCTCGGCACTGCGCTCGGGGACTTCACGGCGACCTCGCTCGGCATGGGCTACCTGGCCTCCGGGATCTTCTTCTTCGTGCTCATCTTGGTCCCGGCGCTGGCCTGGTGGCGCTTCGGTCTGAACAGCATCGCGGCATTCTGGATGGCCTATGTTGTAACGCGGCCGCTCGGAGCATCGTTTGCCGACTACATCAGCAAGCCACACAACATCAGCGGCATAGGCTTCGGCGATGGGCCGACTGCATTGGTATTCGCTGTCGCTGTCTTTGTTCTGGTTTCCTACCTGGCGATCGCTCGGCCCGACATCCAACGGTCGCCTGCTGAGAGCGAGCACTTGGCGACTCAGACGCCCGAGTCCCAGTACCTGACGGGGGCGCCCAGACTAGAGGTCGACTAGCTCCCCACTGAGACTCGAACGTCGCTGCATCGGCCCGCTGCGCGCCGGAGCGACTCGGCGGTGGGCACCAGAGCGTCGATGCTGGGCACACTGCAGCGTGCTGCAGCACCCTTCCGCTTCGCGAAGACGAAGCAGGTCTGTTCGTCGAGCTGGGTCTGGCTTGCGCTGGACGAACAGCAGAACTCAAGGTCGCATCGTCGACCGCTGCTTCCAACCAGAGGCTTGATGGGGGTTAGGTGCGTGCGCGGAGGCGTCGCAGATCGAGCTGGGCGCCGCACACAGGCGCAGCGGGTAGCCGGGTGCTACCTGCAAGCCGGGGGTGGCGTCCAGCGACGGTATGCGGCGATCTGGCCCGCTCTTTGGACCTTCGTCACCGCCGAGGGCGTCGAGCCCACCAACAACGCAGCCGAGCGCTCCCTGCGCAGCCCGGTGATCCACAGAAAGCTCTCCCACGGCACCCGCTCAGAGGACGGCGAGCGCTTCGTCGAGCGGGCCCTCTCTGCTTCGGTTACCTGCCGCCTGCAGGGCCGCTCGCTGTTTGCCTACCTCGTCGAGCTGCTCACCGCCCGCTCCCGCGGGCAGCCGCTTCCGGCGCTTGCCTGAGCGCCAGTCGGCTATCGATCCATCGCCGAAGCCACGCCTGAGGGGTCAGGGGACTGAACGGTTACGAAAAGGGCCTGCTGTGCAGGCCCTTTTCGTATAGCGGGGGCGGGATTCGAACCCGCGACCTTCGGGTTATGAGCCCGACGAGCTACCTGGCTGCTCCACCCCGCGGCGGAATATCCATCATGCTAGCAACGGGAAGAGCGCTCGTAAATGACTGGGACGCTGCGCAGAGACGCTGGCGGATTGGCTCTCTCTAGAGTGCCGGGCTTCATGTGTGGAGACACCCAAAAGGTCGCGGTGATCGACATCGGCACCAACTCGGCTCGGCTGCTGATCGCCGATGTCGCCGGCGACCGGGTCACGGAGGTCGAGCGACGCGGCAAAGTCACGCGCCTCGGCCGCGGCGTAGACCTCACCGGGCAGCTCTCGGCGGAGGGGATCGAGGCCGCCTGTGAGGCGATCGCCCACTACGTTGCTATCTACCGAGAGGTAGGCATCGACTCGGTCGCGGCGATCGCCACCAGCGCCGTCCGCGACGCCACCAACGGGGGCGCGTTCGTCGCAGAGCTGCGGGAGCGGTTCGCGCTCTCGGCCCGGGTGCTCGACGGCGAGGAAGAGGCGCGGCTCACCTACCTCGGCGCCACCTCCGAATCCCCCCCGGCCGAGCCAACCTTGGTGGTCGACATCGGCGGTGGCTCCACCGAGCTGATCGTCGGCGCCGAGGCCGAAATCTCTTTCCACGCCTCCCTGCAGGCCGGCGTCGTCCGCCACACCGAGCGGCACCTCTCCTCCGACCCGCCCATCGCTGCAGAGCTCGAGGCCCTGGCGACCGACGTGCGAGGGTTGATCGAGACCGCGGTCTCGGGGCGTGAGGGCAAGCTGGAGGCCGGCGCCGGGATTGCGGTCGCCGGCACCCCCACTTCGCTGGCCGCGATCGAGATGAAGCTCAACCCATACGATCCCGAGCGAGTCCACGGACACCAGCTCTCCCTTCCCTCGATCCAGCGGATGCTCTCGCGGCTCGCCTCGGCCTCCCTGACCGAGCGGGTCGAGATCGCCGGCCTTCACCCCGACCGCGCCCCCACGATTGTCGCAGGGGTCGTGATCTTGGTAGAGACGATGCGGGCTTTCGGTCTCGAGCAGATCGAGGTCTCCGAGCACGACATCCTCTACGGAACCGCAATCTCCGCCGCCTCGAATTGCGGATAACTACGGAAAAGGGTCCGACAGAACCCCTTGGGACTCGATGGCCAGCCCGGCCGGAGGCCGCGGTACAGATGGGTTAAGCCGATCCTCGAACCCATAAAAATCGGTAGATCATAACTACCTACTTTTGAGTGGCGGGTAAAAGGCTGCCTAGACGCATCGGACAGGCGGGCAGATAATTTGTCCACTGGGGAAGAGGGGGGAATTGATCCCTACCAAGGCCCTAGTACAGGGCTCGGGCGATTGCCGCATCATGGCGCCTCCCGCCGTCTGAGCCCATCAAATACATGGTCCCTGAAGACGTACCCCTGCCCGTCCAGAGGGACCAACCTGAATCGGCCGCCCCCGCTAGGGCGGCCGATTCACGTTCAGGCCCCTCCAAGCGGACTGACGGGCGGATTCGCACTCGCTAAGCCAAATTCGACTTGCGAGGGTAGATGACCTCGGGGTCCGTGAGCACGTTCACCAGAGTCGGACGCCCCGACTCGAAAGCGCGCTCGAGTGCCGGTCGCAGCTCGCCGGGCTCGCGGACCAAGATGCCGTCGCAACCGAGTGACTCGACCATATGGTCGTAGCGGGTCTCAGGCCGCAACTCGGCCGCGACCGAGTAGCCGTAGAGGAATTTCATCGGGTGGTGCTCCAGCGCCCAGATCCCGTTGTTGCCCATCACGCCGACCACACCGAGCCCGTGACGCGCCATTGTGTCGAACTCGATCCCCGAGAAGCCGAAGGCGCCGTCGCCGAGCAAAAGGCAGACCTGGCGGCCAGGGTGGGCAACCTTGGCGCCAATCGCCTGGCCGGGGCCAGCCCCTAGGCAACCGAACGGCCCCGGGTCCATCCAGCAGCCGGGCTCGTAGGTTTCGATGAAGCGCCCCGCGTAGGAGACAAAGTCACCGCCGTCGCCGACCACGATCGCGTCGCGGTCCAGTACCTCGCCCAGCTCCCTGTATACCCGGACCGGGTGCAGCGGCGAGCGCGGATCGTCCAGCTCCTCCTGCTCGGCCGCACGCTTCTCCTTCTCAACCGCACGCAGCTCGGCGAGCCAGGGCCCGGTGCGGGGCTCAGGGTTGGGGGCCGAGTCGCGGATCGCCGCCAGGCTCGCCGCGACGTCGCCGACTAGGTCCAGGCGCGGGGAGCGGTTCGCGGTCAGCTCGTTTGGGGCAACGTCGAGCCGGACGATCTTCGTCTCCTCGCCGAAGCTGCCGCCGAAGCCGAGTCGGAAGTCGATCGGCACCCCAACGACGAGCGCCACGTCGGCGCCGTTCAGCCCGACGCCGCGGGCCCGGCTGAAGGCGAGCTCGTGGTCGGCCGGGAGACAGCCACGGCCGAGGCCATTCAGGAACACGGGGATGCCGAGCGCCTCGGCCAGGAGCCGCAGCTCTCCCTCCCCGTGAGACCAGTAGAGGCCGCTGCCGGCCATGATCGCCGGACGCTCGGCCGCAGCCAGCAGCACCGCCGCCTCATCAACCCCCGCGGCGGGGAGTGCCGCGGGGGGCGGGGGAGGGGGAGGGATCTCCGACTCTGCCTCGCTGAAAACGACGTCGAGCGGGTAGTCGAGGAAGGTCGGGCCGCTGGGCACCTCCATCGCCAGATCGAGCGCCGCCGCGGTCATCTCCGCGATCCGCCCCGGCTCCTTCGCCGTCTCGGCCGCCTTGACCAGCGGCAAGACGAAGGGCAGATGGTCGATCTCCTGTAGCGAGCCCGAGCCCCAGCGCATCTCCGGCGCTCGTCCGCCCAGCACACAGACCGGCGACCCATTCGCCTGCGCCCCGGCGATCGCGCTGATCCCGTTGGTCACCCCGGGTCCCGCCGTCAACGCGGCGACGCCCACCAACCGGGTCGCCTTCGCGAGCCCCTCTGCGGCAAACGCGGCCGACTGCTCATGGCGCACGTCGATGACTTGGATCCCCTCCTCGCGACAGCCGTCATAGATCGAGAACAGGTGTCCCCCAGTCAGCGTGAAAAGGTGGCTGACACCCCTCGACTTCAGAGCCTTCGCGACAAGACGCCCCCCGTGCTCCATCGGGCGCGAGCCTATCGAGAGTGCCCGGGGCGGGACTCGAACCCGCAAGCCCCCGAGGGGGCAGCGCCTTTTAAGGGCGCCGCTTTTGCCAGTTTCGCCACCCGGGCATATCGATGGTATCCCCGTGCGAGCACGCCCAATTGGACAAGAATTCGTCTTGGAGCGCAACTACCACGCTGGTACGGTGTCTCTTAAGTACAGGAAACAACGCCTTCCCTGGAGAGAAACTTGGAGGCATCCGCACTAACACACGCCAGTCAACGCGGACTGCTAGCCCGGCGCTCTCCGCTGCTCAAGCTGCAGGGCGACGAGCGACTGATCGCGATGGCCCGCAGCGGCAACGCCGGTGCCTTCGGACGATCGTCGACCGTTACCAGGGCCGCCTGCTCGGCTTTTGCCGTCAGATGCTGGGCTCCACCGAGGACGCCGAGGACATCCTCCAGGAGGTCTTCGTCAACGCCTACAGGGCGATGCTCGCCGACGAGCGTGAGATCAACCTGCGGCCGTGGCTCTACCGGATCGCCCGCAACCGCTGTCTCAACCACCTGCGCAAGCCGACCGCCGACGCGCAGGAATCGATGGACATGGTGCCGGCCGTCGAGGCATCCTCAACCGCGGAGAAGGTCCACAACCGCGAGGAGTTCCGCCAGCTCCTCGCCGATGTCGGCAAGCTTCCCGAGACGCAGCGCTCCGCCCTGATGCTGCGCGAGATTGACGCCCTCTCCTACGAGGAGATCGCGCAGGCGATGGACACCAGCGTGCCGTCGGTCAAGTCACTGCTGGTGAGGGCGCGGATCTCTCTCGCCGAGGCGAGCCAGGCGCGCTTGTTGACCTGCGGCGAGGTCCGGCTTGAGCTGGCCGAGGCCGCGGAGGGGCTGCGCAAGGTCTCGGGCCCGGTGCGGCGGCATGTCCGCGAGTGCGAGGAGTGCTCCGCCTTCCGCTCGCAGGTCCGCTCCAACGAGAAGATCCTGGCGGCGCTCTCCCCGATCGGGCCGTTGCTGGCGCTGAAGGGCTTCATCGCCTCCAAGCTCGGCCTCAGCGGAGCGGGGGCGGGCACCGGAGCAGGAACCGCGAGCGCCAGCGCGGCGGGAGCAGGCGCGAGCGCCACGGGGGCGGGAGCAGTCGGCTCCTCCGTCGGCGCGGCTATCAGCGGAAGCAGCGCGGCCAGCGGGATCGGCGCGATCGGCGGGGCGATCGGAACCAAGGCTGTCGCCGGCGTAGTGACCGCGGCCGTGATCACTGCCGGCGCGGTCGAGATGAAGCCCCAGGAAAACCCGGCGCCAATCCCCCGCGGCACGCCTATCGCCCGCATAAGCCGCAAGGCCGTCGCCCCTTCTATCGCCCCAGCTCATGTCCTTAAGCCCTCCCCCCAGGCGGCGCAGTCGACGGCGGCGGTCATCCCGCCGCCGGCGCCCCCGGCGCAGGCGCCGGCGGCCAACCCCGCAGCGTCGCCGGCCCCGGCCACCGTCGACGCTGCGGGACAGTCAAACGACACGACGACACCCACCACAGAGGGTGTGACCGACGCCTCCCCCTCCACCTCCGGCGCACACACAAGCGGCGGCACGGTCGTGGTCACCGTCGGCGAATCAACCCCGCCCTCCCCTCCCACCGCCGAAGAACCGGCACCGGAACAGGAACCCAGCCCGACTCCTCCGCAGGAAGCAACCTCACCGGAAGAAGGATCGCCCCCCGCCCCTTGAGCACGGCGGGACTTCACCTGCACGCGACTGAGAGTCCCCTCCCTACTGGAGGCCGATCACTTTGAGGCGGCGCATCAGGCAGGTGCCGGCGAACTTCCGGGTGTCCGCCAGCGAGTAGCCGAACAATTCCCAATCGTCGCCTTCGGGCGCCCACGGCGGCGATAGCACCCCATCGGCCACCGGCAGCGACTCCTCCAGGGTGCGCTGGATCGCCTGCTTGTAGCGCTCGTCCTCGCGGGCCTTGTCGCGCAGGAAGACGGAGCCGAAGGCAACGTGGCGGTGCTCGTCGCGGGCGACGTTCTGGAAGCCCTCGACAAAGGCCGGCAGGGTGCCCTGCTCCTCGTTGTAATCCATGATGAAGTGCTGCCCGGTGAGAGCCAGCATCCCCTCGATCACCATGTGGTAAATCGTGATCGCCTCGACCAGCGTCTCGGTGTCCTCGGGTTCGACCGAGAGCCGGTCGGTGCGCTTCTTCAGCATCTCGTCGAAGAGGAGGCTGAAGTTCTCGTTGAGGTGCTCGGAGGTCTCGGTGAGCATCTCGGTAAGGCCATCCGCCTCCAACACGCCGACCTCGCGGTAGAAGCGCTCGAAGAAGCGGACGTGGCGAGCCTCGTCGGCGATCTGCGTGCAGAGGAAGATTTTCTGGTCCTCGGTCGGAGCGGCGCGCATGATCGGCCCCAGCTCCTCGGCCACCTTCTGCTCGCCGATGAAGAAGGAGGAGAGCCCGTACATTCGCTGGAAGCGCTCTTCGGCGCTGATCCGATCGTGCCAGTCCTCGCGGTCACGGCTGAAGTCCAGCTCCTGGGTTTGCCACTGCTGGCGCTCCCAGAGCTGGTACAGCTCCTCACAGGTGAGCAGCTTGACGTTGGCGGTGCGGTCGGCGGCCTCGATCAGCGCCGGGTCGGTCGTGGCCTGAAAGTCAGCGCGCTCGGTCCTCGACTGCGTACCGGATGCCTCTCTCATCTCCACGTCTATTCTCCTCGCTCAGGCGGTGGCGGTCAGGGCGAGACTAGCAGTAGGACTGGCCAGTCAGCCAGTCGCTCAGACCCGGTGCGTCTCGCCCGGCTGGAGCACGACCACCTGGGCCGAGGTATTCGACTCCACCGCGGACTTAAAGGCCGCGGCGTCGGTCTCGATTGGCGGGAAGGTGTCGTAGTGCATCGGTATCACCGTGCCGGCCCCGACGAGCTCCGCCGCAAGCACGGCGTCATGGCGGTCCATCGTGTAGTGACCGCCGATCGGCAGCAGGGCTACATCGATCGGGTTGCGCTCGCCGATCAGCTTCATGTCGCCGAACAGGCAGGTGTCGCCGGCGTGGTAAACGGTCTTGCCGCCAATCTCGATCACGAGGCCGGCGGCGGTCCCGATGGCGATCCCGTGCTCGGCACTGAAGGGAGCCTCTTCGGAGCCCGGGATCGTGTTGGTGTGCCAAGCCGGCACAAGCTTGATCCAGCCCCAGTCGAACTCGACGGTGCCGCCGAGGTTGGGGTCGCTGACCGCCTCGATGCCCTGTCCCTGGAGCCAGTTCGCCAGCTCGACGATCGCCACGCAGTGGGCGCCGGTGCGCTTGGCGACGGGTACGGCGTCGGCGATATGGTCAGCGTGGCCGTGGCTGAGGGCGATGTGGGTCGGATCGACTTCCTCGGCGCTCGCCACCGCCTTGGGGTTGTTGGGCTTCAGGAACGGGTCGACGAGCACGGTGGTGTCGCCCTCGCTCAACTCGAAGCATGCTTGGCCGTGGAACTTGATCTGCATCGCTCAATCCTCTCCTTTGGTGTCTTCGGGTTCGGTCAACTCCCCGTGTAGCGCCCAGCCGACTGCAACGCCGACCATCATCCCCATCCTCGCCTCCTCGGCTAGCAGGGCACCGACGGCGGCGATCCGCTCATCGGGGTCGGGCACGGTGGCGGCCCTCAGCGTCTCGGCATCGTGGGGCTCGCTAAACCAACCGCCCTCCGCGAGGGCCGCGGCTAGCACCCGCTGCAGCTGTGGCGCGGCTCGCGCCACGATCCGCTCCGCTTCGGCGAAGCGCTCGGCGTCGATGAGCCGCTCGATCGCGATGTCGAGTTCGCTGTCGCTGGGGGCCACGGGTTGCCCAGCCTATTCAGAGGGAGACAGCGCCGAAGCCGCGAGCCCGGCAAGGCCGCCAACCGCGCCGCCGACCAGGCCCGCGAAAACGTTCGCAGTCGAATCGAAGACCGGCAGCGCGAGCAGGACGGCGGCCGCGACCATGACCCCGATCAGGTCGTACTCCTCCTCGATCGCGCGGTGTGCCTCCGCGCGACGGATCGCGAACCAGGCCGCGACCGCGCCCAGCGCCATCCCGTTGCCACCGGCGATCACTGCGACTTCCCCCTGAGCTTCGGCGATTCCGTTTGCCGCCAGCACGCCGAGCGATCCGCAGGCGACCAGCAGCAGGCCGGTGGGAAGGCTGCCTAGGCGCCGCTCAAGCCCGGTCGCAAAGATCGCCAGGCCGACCGCTACGACGAAGAGGTAGCCGACGTCGACGTATGCGAACGGCGCGGTTAGGAATCGCCACCACTCGCCCTGGTAGGGGGCGATCAGTCCACCGAAGGTGACGAGCGCGTCGCCGCTCGCCTTCTGCACGAGCAGCATCGTGGCGGAGCCGAGAATCACGGCGAGAGTCGCGTAGGGTCGCGTCGGATCGTGCGAGAAGCGCCCTAGGGAGAGAAAGCTCGGGCGCCGCATCCGCCGCCGCGTGAGCTTTGGCTCCAGCCCGTCGCCGCGCCGCTCCAATTTCGGCGCCCGCTTGCGCAACCGCGTGCCACAGTAGGGGCACTCGGTTACGTAGGGACTGACCTCCGAGCCGCAGTTCTTGCAGATGACGCTGAGCTCAGTCTCGCTCATGACCATCCGAGAATAAC
Organism: uncultured Solirubrobacterales bacterium; assembly: GCA_963803755.1. Classification (GTDB taxonomy): domain Bacteria; phylum Actinomycetota; class Thermoleophilia; order Solirubrobacterales; family 70-9; genus CAVUPF01. The sequence goes on along the minus strand of CAWDNP010000003.1, from coordinate 212,180 downwards.
CCCCCTGCCCCGACCTCCCGCCTCTGTCGCCGGTGACATACTGCGGTCGCACCCGTCTTTGAGGAGGAATCAGCGTGGAGTTGAAGAGCCTGACCGAGCAGAAATCGCTGCTCGCGACCTTGGCGCCCGGCAAGCGCGCCCGCCTGCACCGGCTGCTATTTAAGTTCGGGCCCGGCAATGGGACGCTGATGCTGCTGCCGATCGACCAGGGCATCGAGCACGGCCCGCGCGACTTCTTCCCCAACCCGGCCTCCAAGGACCCCGACTATCAGTTCCGGCTGGCGGCTGAGGCTGGTTACTCGGCGCTTGCCTGCCAGATCGGGATAGCGGAGAAGTACTACCCCGACTACGCCGGAGCGGTGCCGCTGATCCTCAAGGTCAACGGCAAGACCGACATCCCCTCTTCTGCCAAGTCGCTCTCAAGCTGCAACGCGAGCGTCGAGGACGCGGTGCGGCTCGGCGCCGACGCGGTCGGCTACACGCTCTACGTCGGGTCTCCGCGCCAGGACGAGGACCTAGCTCAGCTGCGCCGGGTGCGCCAGGACTGCGATCGCTTCGGGATGCCGCTGGTCATCTGGTCCTACCCGCGCGGCGAGGCGGTCGACGCAAAGGGCGGGGCCGGGTCTTTCTACGCGATCGACTATGCCGCGCGGATGGCGATGGAGATGGGCGCCGACATCGTCAAGCTCAACATGCCGAAGCTCTCCGACAAGGACAAGGACGCTCCCGCCCCCTATAACGAGATGGAGGTCAGCCAGGAGGAGGCGATCCGCCAGTGCGTGGAGTCGGCCGGCCGCTCGCTCGTCGTCCTCTCTGGGGGCTCCAAGGTCGATGATGAGACGGTGCTCGCCCACACCCGCATGGTGATGGAGGCGGGCGGCTCCGGCGTCATCTTCGGCCGAAATGTCTGGCAGCGTGAGTGGAACGGCGCGCTGGAGATCATCGGCCAGATCAAGGAGACGCTGCTCTCCAGCGTCCGCCGCACTCCGTAGCGAAAGGAGAGGCGTCGGGGCCTGGGCGGGGTTTCTGGGGCGCTGCCGATCCTGAAACCTTCACCGCGCTTTGCTACGGTGCCCCGCGGCCCCGGGCCACCCCGACCCATGCGAATGCGACAGAGCATCTCCCAGTTCGAGACGGCCTTCGAGCAGGAGACCACGTTGGAGCGCCGCCGACGCGAGCAGCTGCGCAGGCGGGCTGCGAATCGCTCGCGCGCCCGCCGCATCAACCGCACCGAGCAGCAGGGCAAGGTGCGGTTCAGCGTCCTCGCCGTATGCCTGGCGGTGACCGTCGTCGTCGTGGTCGTCGCGATGTTTGAGGCGCTCGGCTTCCTGATGGCGTAGCGATCCCGCTGAGGAGCCTCCCGGTTGAATAGACTCGCCCGCCGATGCCCAGACGCTCGCTGAAGCCGCAGCTCAACCAGATTCGCGCCTGGGTGCGCCAGGGCCGGACCGACGCCTGGATCGCGCACCAGCTCGAGATCAGCACCGCCGAGCTGCGTGAGTTCCGCGACCAGCACGACCTCTCCCCCGACGCCGAGGACACGGGCTCAGAAATCGACCTCCGCGATGAGATCGAAGCCGAGATCGAAGCCGCCACCGCCGCAGTCGGCAGCGAGGAGGCTGACGAGGGCGAGGACGGCGAGGAGGCTGCTGAGGATGAGGGCGGGAACGAGGACGAGGGCGCCGAGAGCCGCCCGCGCCGCAGGAGGCGCCGGGGCCGGCGCGGCGGCCGGGGCCGGCGCAAAGAGCTGGAGGCGACCTTCGACCACGGCGAGACCGGACGGCTACGGCTTCTGGCTTGACCCAGCGGTAAAGGAGAATCCCGTATACGTCGAACACTGGGCCGGGCAGCGCGAGGTCACGGTCAGGATCGATCCCGACCAGATCGTGATCCGGCGAGCCGGCGGCGAGGAGCCCACCGAGTCAGACGACTAGTTTCGGCCCACCGGCGAAGTCGCTGGCGCCGCGCAGGTAGAGCCAGAAGGCTGCATCGGCGAGCGCCTGCGGGTCGACCTCCAGCTCCGGTGCCGCATCGAGCGCAACCTGAAGGCACCAGTCGGTGCCACGTCCGTAGAGATCGGCGAGCTCGGCGGCAGTGAAGGTCGGTCCGATCCGCCGTCGCAGCCCCTCGCGGACGGTGTCGACCACCCGGTCCGCGCGCCGCTGTGTCGCGGGGTCGGCGGGAAGGCTTTGAAGAGCCCGCCATCCCTCCTCCCACTGAAAGAGCGCGTTCTCGAATGGGTAACTCACCCGGCCAGGGTACCGAGGGGCAACCGCGGCCTTTCTCATACGGGGGCGTTGGGGATTCGGCGCAGCGGCGCGTTGGCGGGGCCGCAGCCGGTCGGGTCAAGTGCTCCACGCACCTTCCACACCGTTACCGGCCCGCTGCGCACGATCGGAACGACGGCGGTCTCGCCCCGCAACCAGCCCGCCTCGGGGGAGGAGATCGGGTCGGTGGTGTGGATGAAGTTGAGGAACGGAGAGGTGACGAGGTAGTCGAGGCCGGCGGCGTTGACCGCGGTTCGGAACTCTTGACAGGTGGGAATGGGGTTAAAGGCTCCGTGCGGTCCCTTGGCGCCCAGGTAGACGACGCGGTTAGAGAGATCGGCGCCGTAGAAGCCATACTGGAGGAACCCCGCAGTAGTGCCGGCGAGGCCGATTCGGACGCCGCTCATCTGGCCCGCCCAGCGGTAGGCGGCATCGAGGTGCATGCCGGGGACGCCGGCGCGGAAGCGGTCGCGCAGGTAGTCGCGCTGCACCGGGTAGCCGATCGCCACCACGGCAACCGCGAGGACGGCAAAGCCGGCGGCGACAACGCCACGCCGCGCGCCCCGGTGGCGGGCCAGCAGCAAAGCGGCTGGCACCAGCACGACCAGCGCCACAAGGAGCCAGGCGAAGACCCGCGAGGGATCGCGGAGGGCAGCGTCGGAGCGATCGGTTACGACGAGGACGAGGAGCAGCGCGCCCATCAGCGCCCACTGGCGGCGCTCGCCCTCGATGCAGCGCGCCAGCGGCGCCAGCACGACGCCCGCCAGCAGGGCGGGGATGGCGAAGCGAACGTTGATCGCGAAGGCGACCGGTGCGCCCTGGGCCCCAGCGGCACTGAGTGGCGTGAACAGGTAGGCGAGCATCCCGAACAGAGCGACGGCGCCGATCCAGCGCACGGCGCGATCGCGGCCGCGCAGCAGCGCCAGCGCAGCGGCGAGGACCGCTCCGCCCACCACCAGGGGCCAGAGCACTCCGAATGCCTGGTGAAGGCCGGGAGCGAAGTACTCGCGCCAGACGGCTGTGTCTGTCGCGTAGTGGGAGATGCTGAAGCCCGGCCGGGCGGTCTGAAGCTGTTCTGGGTGCGGTAGGGATATCGGGCCCAGGTGCGCGACCTCGGGCAGCGGATTGCCGGCGACGATCAGGTTGCGCAGGTACCAGAAGCCACCGCCCAACAGGGCCGACACGAACCACCACCTCGTCGCAGCCCAGCGCCTGCCCGGCGGCGCCAGCACCACCACGGCCACTGTCAACGCCGCGGCCATCGCCAGCGCGGTGTCCCTGGTGCCGACGGCGAGACCGGCCGCCAGCCCAGCGAGGGCCAATGGCCAGCCGACCGGGAGGGATCCCCTCCCCTCCCCCGGCAAGGCCTCACCGGCGCGCTGCTGTGCCCAGGCGTTGACGAGGATCGCGATCGCGGCGAGTAGCAGGGCCGCGGCGGCCAGGTCGTTCTTGGCAGCCCCGGGCTCCCGCACGACCAGCGTATGGCACTCGAGGATGATCGCTGCCGCGACGACGGTGAGGTGGCCTCGTCCATAAGGCCGCCCGATGCACCAGGCCGCGAGGAAGGCGATCGCCAGCCAGCCGAAGTTGATGAAAAGCGAGAGCGTGTCGCGGTGGGTGAGCAGAATGCCGACCGCGTGCAGCAGCTCGGAGTTCTGGGGGTAAAACCAGTTGGTGAAGACCGTGTCGATGTAGTGGAGCCCCGTGACCGAGTGGCTCTGCACCATGTCCACCGCGAACGGCATGTGGTACCAGAGCGAGTCGAAGTTAAAGATGCCTTGGTCCAGGGCCTGCTTGGTGGTCAGGCCCCAGTGGGCAAAGACGACCGCGATGACGCCGAGCGTGATCAGGGACATGACCGCTCGGCTGCGGCTCCCCTCACGTGGGGATGGGAGCGAGGTCGTTCCCCCCGATCCCCCTCCGACCGTGTCGGCCGCAGAGGAGGCGGGGGCCTTCCAGGCCACGATCACCGCAAGCAGGAGACAAGCCGATACGAGGGTCCCGGCGTAGAAGAGGCTGAAGGTGCCGAGGATCTCGGAGATCCAGATGAGGAGGGCGATGGCGAGGATGACCTCGACCAGGCGGGCGGGGGCGCCCTCCCAGACAGGGAGCAGGCGTCGGCGCAGGCAGACAGCGCTGAAGCCGAGCGAGAGGGTGACAACGGTCAGCGCCGCCGCGCCGAGGAGGTAAGAGCCGGCGCTAACCACCGGGAGCTCCCGGGCTTCTCAGTTGAGCCCGCGAACGACGACCGGGGTCTCGCCTTCTGCGACCATCCCCTGCGAGCGCGCCTTGCTTTCGATGACGATCGGGTCTTCGGCCATTTGGACGCGACGGTGCAGGCTCGTGTTCTCGTGCTGCAGCTCGTGTAGCTGCGCTTTGGCCGCAGTCGTCGCCGTGTAGGTCTTGACGAAGTCGATCGCCGGGTTCAGATAGGAGTAAAGGACGGCCGCGAGGACGAGGGTCAGCGCGATGCGCCCGATGCGGTCCCAATGGACGCGACTGGCGCTGCGACGGGCAGCGGGTCGACGACGGGGCGCTGGACGACGGGCGGGGCGCTGGCGTCGTGGCACGCCTGTCCCTTTGCGGCGTGAAGCCGCATTCCTGCATTTACTTTGACCGCTGGACGAATACCTGCAGACCGGGAAATTCCGCACTGTCGCCAAGCTCCTCCTCGATCCGCAACAGCCGGTTGTACTTGGCGACGCGGTCGGTGCGCGAGGGGGCACCGGTCTTGATCTGGCCGGCCCCGGTCGCCACCGCCAGGTCGGCGATCGTCGTGTCCTCGGTCTCTCCCGAGCGGTGCGAGATGACCGTGGTGTAGCCGGCTTCGCGCGCCGTGCGGATCGCCTCCAGGGTCTCGGTCAGGGTGCCGATCTGGTTGACCTTGACCAGGATCGAGTTGCCCACGCCCAGCTCGATCCCGCGCCGCAGCCGCTGCGGGCTGGTGACGAAGAGGTCATCGCCGACCAGTTGGACCCGCGCCCCCAGTCGCTCGGTCAGCAGCTTCCAGCCGTCCCAGTCCTCCTCGTCCATGCCGTCCTCGACCGAAACGATCGGGTAGCGCGAGCAGGTGTCCTCCCAGTAGGCGGCCATCTCCTCGGAGGAGAGGGTGCGACCCTCGTGCTCTAGCACGTAGGCGCCGTCGTCGAAGACCTCGCTGCTCGCCGGGTCAAGCGCGATGAAGACGTCGGCGCCGGGCTCATACCCTGCGGCCTCCACCCCGCCAAGCACCGCTTGCAGCGCAGCCTCGTTGGAGTCGAGATCGGGGGCGAAGCCACCCTCGTCGCCCCCCGCGGTCGAGAGCCCCTGCGAGGCGAGGCTCTTCTTCAGCGCGTGGAAAACCTCGGTGCCGATCCGCAGACACTCAGAGAAGCTGGCAGCCCCGGCCGGCACTACCATGAACTCCTGAAAGTCGACCGAGTTGTCGGCGTGGGCGCCGCCGTTTAGGACGTTCATCATCGGCACCGGCAGCAGGGTCGGCTCGCCGCCCCCGTAGAGCTCGGCCAGGTAGCGGTAGAGCGGCTGGCCGGAGTCCGCCGCGGCGGCCTTGGCGGCGGCGAGCGAGAACGCCGAGGATCGCGTTGGCGCCGAGCCGGCCCTTGTTGGGCGTGCCGTCCAGCTCGATCATCGTCTCATCGAGGGCCCCCTGCTCGGCGGCGCGGGCGCCGGTCAGCGCCGCGGCGATCTCACCGTTGACGTTGGCGACCGCACGCGAGACGCCATTGCCAGCCCAGGCGTCGCCGCCATCGCGAAGCTCGACCGCCTCGAACTCGCCGGTCGAGGCGCCGGAGGGCACCGCGGCCAGCCCGCGGGCGCCCGACTGAAGCCCCACTTCAACCTCGACCGTCGGATTGCCGCGCGAGTCAAGGATTTGCCGCGCGTGAATTGAGGCGATCGCACTCATTGCAGGCGCGGCAGTCTATTGGCCGAGCTGGAAGAGGAAGCGGCTAGGGGGTGCCCGTCGACGTCCCGGTCGCGCCCGTGGTCCCGGTCACGCCCGGGGGGAGCCCACTTAGGCCGGTGCCTGTGGTCGCGGTGACCGGTTTGAGACCGGCCGGCTGCGGGCGCTGCGGCAGCTGCTGGCCTTTCGGCGCGAGGACCGTGACCGTGCCGGGCAGGGCGGGTGCAAGCTGCTGGACCGGTGCCGGGCAGGCGGCTGGGAGGCCGCCTTTGGGGTGTGCTTCATAGCAGGTGGGCGGAGCGCTCGCCGGGTGTGCGGCGCCGGGATAGTTGGCGCAGCGTTCGATCGTGTAGCCAGAGGCGCAGAAGGTTCTCGACTGCCACTTGTTGCTGTAGTTGCTCACGAACTGCGTGAAGGCTTCCTGCTGGGTCTGCTGGGTGAGCTGGGAGCTGATCTGGGATTTCACCTGGGTCAGCGGCTCGACTTTCTTCGGCGTCGCTTTTTCCACCACGAACACGTAGTAGCCAAGGGAAGTCTTGATCGGCCCCTCCAGCTGGCCCTTCGGCGCACTGAAGATGTCGCTGTTCAGCGGTTCCTGGAACCGGCCTTCGGTGACTCCCGCCTCCAGACCGCCGCTGCTCTTCGACGTCGGTTCGGTCGAGTATTTCTTGGCGACCTTCGCCCAGCTCGCCGTCGAGTGGTCCTTTTCGAGCTGGGCCTTTGCCGCTTCGACCTTGGCCTTGTCTTTGTTGAGGACGAGGCGGACGTCGCGCGATGGCGGTGTCGTGAATTGGGTGGCCTTCGCCGCTTCGTAGTACTGCTGGATCTGGGAAGTCGAAGGCATGGGCGCGCTTTTGCCGATCTGCTGCTGGATCTGGGTGCTGAGTAGTTTCAACTTCACCCGATCGTTGACGTCGCTCTGGGTGAAATGCGACGTCTTGAGGAATTTCTTGTACGCGGCTTCGGTTTTGAAGTTTTGCTTCTTGATCTGGGCAAGTTCGGTGGCGATCTGTTTCTCCGTCACCGTGATCCCCATTTCTTCGGCCTGCCCTTGGATCCAGATCGTGTCGAAGAGATTGCCTAGCGCAGTTTTCTTCAGTTCTTCGTATTGTTTTTCGCCGGGCTTCGGGAGCTTTTTCAGCCCTGTCTGAGACGCTGCCTGCAGGAGGGACCGCTTGTATTCGGCTTCGGAGACATGGCCGAGGTTGGAGGGGACGCCTTCGACGAGCGCCACGTCTCCGACCGGGACGCTCGGGTGACCGATCCCCTGGGCGATCGCGAAGCCGGCGAAGAGAAAGACGAAGACCGCACCGAAGACAAGCAGGCCGAACCGCTGCAGCGGCGCAGAACCGGATGAGCGCCCTCCGGCGCTCCCGCTCTTCCCCTTGCCCGTCGTGGGTCTTTTGCGCTGGCTCGGACTCACGCAGCGGGCAGCATATCCGAAGACCGCCTCGCGTCCCTTAAGCCCGCGGCCATCGCGAGGACGGCGGCAAGGCGTGCCTCGGGTTCGTCGGGGACGCGGACCGCGGCGGTCTTCTCCCTCCATTCATACACCGCTCCCTCGACCCGCTCCCCCAGCAACCCGGCCCCCTCGGAATCCAGCTCGACCCCGGCGACGCTGAGCCGCCCACCGCGGAACTCGACGCTGCGCGCCCCCGCCAGACCCAGCTCCATCCGCGCCGCCTGGAGCTTCAGCAGGTTCTCGGCCTCCGCCGGCAACGGGCCGAAGCGGTCGCTCAGCTCGTCGCGGATCGCCCGAAGCTCGCCCGGCTCGCGGGCCGCCACGATGCGGCGGTGGATGTCGATCTTCGCCGCCTCGAAGGGAACGAAGGTCGCCGGCAGGTAGGCGTCGACGGGCACGTCGAGGCGGACCGGCTCGGGCGCCTCCTCCCCGGCCCCCTCCCCGCCGCCGGCCTCGGCGACCGCCTCGTCGATCATCTGGCAGTAGAGCTCGAAGCCAACCGCGGCGACGTGGCCGGACTGCTCGTCGCCGAGCAGGTTGCCGGCGCCGCGGATGTCGAGGTCGCGCATCGCGATCCGAAAGCCCGAGCCCAGCTCGGTGTGGTCGGCGAGGGTCGAGAGCCGCGCCGCCGCCTCCTCGGTCAGCGCCTCCGGTGAGGGGTAGAGCAGATAGGCAAAGGCGCGCTCGCGAGAGCGGCCCACCCTGCCGCGGATCTGGTAGGCCTGCGAGAGCCCGAGCTGGTCGGCGCGCTCGACGATCAGCGTGTTCGCGGTGGGGATGTCCAGCCCGGACTCGATGATCGTCGTCGTCACCAGGCAGTCGGCTCCGCCGCGCAGGAAGTCAAGCATCGCCACCTCCAGCCGCTCCTCGTCCATCTGGCCGTGCGCTTCGGCGAAGCGCGCCTTCGGCACCAGGCCGCGCAGGCGCTCCGCCACCTCGGGCAGCGAGTCGATCCGGTTGTGAAGAAAGAAGGCCTGGCCGCCGCGCTCGACCTCGCGCTCTATCGCACGGCACACCAGGTCCTCGTCGTAGGGGCCAACGTAGGTGCGAACCGGGCGGCGTCCCTCCGGCGGCGTCTCGATCACCGAGATGTCGCGCAAGCCGGCGAGGCTCATCTGCAGGGTGCGCGGGATCGGCGTCGCCGAGAGCGCCAGCACGTCGACCTTGAGCTTTAGCTGGCGCAGCAGCTCCTTCTGCTTGACGCCGAAACGCTGCTCCTCGTCGACGATGACGAGCCCGAGGTCCTTGGCGCGCACGTCTCGGGAGAGCAGGCGGTGGGTGCCGATCAGGATGTCCACCCTTCCCGCCTCGAAGTCGGCGAGCACCTGCTTGACCTCAGCCGCTTTGCGCAGCCGGGAGACGACCTCGACCGTGAACGGCAGGTCGGCGAGGCGCTCGCGGAAGGTGCCGAAGTGCTGCTGGGCGAGAATCGTCGTCGGCACCAGCATCATCACCTGCTTGCCGTCGGCCGCCGCCTTGACGGCGGCGCGCAGGGCGACCTCGGTCTTGCCGAAGCCGACGTCGCCGCAGAGCAGTCGGTCCATCGGCCGCTCCTCCTCCATGTCGCCCTTCACCGCCTCGATCGCCTCCAGCTGGTCGGCGGTCTCCCGATAGGGGAAGGCCGTCTCCATCGCGATCTGCCACTCGCCGTCGGGTGAGAAGGCGTGACCCTTGCGGGCACGGCGCTCGGCGTAGAGGTTGAGCAGCTCGCCGGCGAGGGCTCCGGCGGCACGGCGGGCGCGCGCCTTCATGTTCTCCCACCGTTTGCCGCCCAGCGCCGAGAGGGTCGGCTCGCCGCCCGAGCCGACGTATCGACTCAGCTTGGCGAGCTGCTCGGTGGGGACGTAGACACGGTCCTCGCCCTTGTACTCGAGGTAGAGGTAGTCGCGGGTTACGCCGCCGACCTCGCGGGTCTCGAAGCCGGCAAAGCGGGCAACGCCGTGATCCTCGTGGACAACGTAGTCGCCGACCCGCAGATCGCCGAAGGCGAGGCGTCCACGGGCGGCGCCGGGCACGCGGTCCTCGGCGCGGCGGCGCCGGTGGACGAGGCGGCGGAAGGGGTAGACGGCGAGGCGCAGCTCGGGGCTGACGAAGCCCTCGCGCAGGTGTGCCTCCGCGAAGGCCAGACCCGGCTTGGGCGAGAGGCGGCCGCCGTCGAGCAACGAGGCATCGAGGCGGTCGAGCCCGTAGCGCGCCCGCTCGGCCTCGCCTCGGCGCTCAAAGGCAACGACGGTACGGTAGCCGGAGCGAACCAGCTTCTCCAGCTCGCCCTCGGCCTCCTTGACGCTGCGGGCGGGTGACTCGGCGCGAGCGGCGCGGAAGGCGTCCTCGTCGTCCTCCCCGGCACCGGTCAGGGAGAGTGCGGCGCGCTCGGTGAGGGGCGCCGCAACGTCAACGTAGAGGTGGCGGGCGTCATCGGCGTGCATCGCCGTCGTTGCGTCCTCCCAGTGGTCGCGCAGGGCGGGCTCGATCTCCTCGGCGGCGGTGAGGACAATGGCGGCATCGCCGGGCACGAGGTCAAGGGGAGCCTTGAAGTGGTCAAGCGGCAGCAGATCAGCGAGGTCGGAGAGCGGCTCGCCCCGCTCGGCCGCCTCCATTGCCGCCAGCTCGGCGAGCTCGCGGTGCTCGGCGTCGAGCTCCGCCGCCGGCGCCAGCTCGACCCGCTCGGTGTCACCGAGCGAGCGCTGGGTGAAGGTCGAGAACCAGCGCATCGAGTCCACCTCGTCACCGAAAAGCTCGATCCGCACCGCCCGCTCCTCGGTTGCAGGAAAGACGTCGAGGATGCCGCCGCGTACGGCGAACTGGCCGCGCTCGATGACCTGGTCGACCCGCTCGTAGCCGGCGGCGACCAGGTCCCCGGCGACCGCGCCGAGGTCGAGCTCCTCGCCGATCGCTACCACAAAGCCGGCGGGCCGCAGCGAGGCGTCGGGGACGGCCTCGGCGAGGGCCGTCGCGCTCGCCACGACCACCGCGTCGTCCTCTTGGCCGAGCGCGTCAAGGGCGTCGATCCGCAACCCGACCAGGTGCGGCGGCGGGGTGACGTGGGAGGCGTAGCCGGTCCCGCGCGACGGGTAGAAGCGGACGCGGCGCGGCGCCAGGTAGGCGCGCAGGTCGGCGGCGAGGTCGCGGGCAGAGCGGTCATCGGCGCTGACCAGCAGCGCCGGGCGTCCGGCGAGGCCGCGATCGTCCTCGACCAGCGTCGCCAGCAGCAGCGGCCGCAGCATCGCCGAGGCACGCACCGTGACCTTCTCGCCACCGGCCACCGCATCAAGAGCACGGCCGGCGAGCGCGTGGACGCGCTCGTTCTCGGCGACGATCTCGATCAGGGGACGGAGGCTCATGGCACGCGAATAGCCCGGACACCGGGTCCGGGGAGGTCAATTCTAGGAGGCGGCTATCTCCCGTGGGGGAGGCCGGGTCCCGACCTCTGCCACTCCACCTGGCCCTCGCCCTCGCTTCGGGAGCGCCCCTCGACGTCGTCCCACTCGTGCAGCATCCGCTTCAAGCGGGCAACCGCCTCGGGTGGGTGGGCCGCGACCTGGGCGGCAAGCTCGAGCGCGGCCTCCTCGGTCCCCGCCGCGGGAGCGACGCGGTTGATGAGGCCGAGCCGCAGCGCCTCATCGGCGCCAACCGTGCGCGAGGAGAACAGCAGGTACTTGGCGGCGGCGAGGCCGCAGAGCGTCACCAAGCGCGCCGGCCCCACCGGCACGCCCAGCGCCGCGCCCGGGAAGCGCATCCGCAGGTTGGAGCCGCCGATTCGCATGTCGCAGGCGACGGCGATCTCCGCCCCGCCCCCCACCACGTCGCCGTGGCAGACGGCGATCGTCGGCTTCGGGAAGGCGACGATCTCCTCGTAGAGGTCGGCGAAGAGCTGCATGCGGCGCACCTTGCCCTCCTCGTCCAGATCCTCCTTGACGTCGGCGCCGGCGGAGAGGCCCATCTGGTCAGAGGAGGTGAGGACCAAGACGCGGACGGCGTCATCAGCGCGGGCCACCGCGAGGTGCTCCAGCATCTCGACGAGCATCCGGGTGTTGATCGCGTTGCGCGCGTCGGGCCGCTGCAGGCGCAGCACCCCCACCCCCCGCTCGATGACCTCATAGCCGGTCAGATCTGGCGAATCGCTCACTGTCGCCCGGAACCTAGCTCCTGGACCAATCGCTCGGCCTCACCGGCGGCGCGATCGATCAACGCGGTGACCTCCTCGCGAGGCTCGCGGAAGCGCGAGAGCACGTAGGAGGAGACGATCTCGGGGTCGGTCGAGTCGGGCCGGCCCACCCCCACACGCACCCGCCAGAACTCGGCGTCGCCGAGCCCCCGCTTGAGGCTCTTCAGGCCGTTGTGGCCCGCCAGGCCGCCTCCCAGGCGAGCCTGCACCTCGCCGAAGGGGAGGTCGATCTCATCGTGCAACACCACTACCCGGTCAAGCGGCGCCTTCAGCGCGCCACGCGCTGGGCCGGCCGAGTCGCCCGACTCGTTCATGTAGGTCTGGGGCCGCAGGACCGCCACCCGCGGGCCGCCTGGGCCGGCGCGCCCTTCCGCGATCAGGCCGCCGAACTTCCGTCTGGCGCGCGGCAGCTCCCAGCGCCGGGAAAGCTCATCGGCAACCTCGAAGCCGATGCTGTGACGGGTTCCGGTGTACTCGTGCCCGGGGTTGCCGAGCCCGACGATCAGGATGCGGTCGCCCGCCTTGCTCTCCTCGCCGCGGCCGGCTCGGCGGCGGAGCAGGGACAGCGTTTTACTCCCCGCCGCCCTCGGCCTGCTCGCCGCCCTCGCCCTCCTCGGCGACCGTTTCCTCGCTGGCGGGGGCCTCACCCTCCTCGCCGACCAGCTCGGCCTCCTCCTCAAGCGCTGGCTCCGGCTCTTCCTCGACCCGCGGCGGCGAGAGGGTGGCGATGGTGACCTCCTCGGGATCCTCGGCGACGAACTTGACGCCCTCGGGCGGGGTCGCCGCGGAGAGCTGGACAGTGTCGTTGATCTCCATCGCCGAGACGTCGACGACGATCCGGTCCGGGATCTCGGCGGGCAGCGCTTCGACCGTGATCTCGCGGGTGACGTGCTCGAGCACGCCACCACCCTTGACCCCCGGGGCGGTCTCTGCGCCCTCCAGCTCAATCGCAACCTCGGCCTGGATCGCCTCGTTCAGCTTGACCTCCTGCAGGTCGATGTGCTGGAGGCTGCCGCGCACGGGGTGCAGCTGCTGCTCCTTGACCACGACCGGCACGGTCGTGGCGCCCTCGATCTCAAGGTCAAAGAGCGCGTGGCCGTCGGCGAGCACCGTGTGCACCTCGCGCTCGACCACCTGGAAGGGACGCGCCTCGGAGCCGCCGCTGTAGACGACACCTGGCACGAGGCCCTGGCGCCGCAGCCGGCGTGATGTCCTGGAGCCGAACTCCGCGCGGGGAGCGACCTTCAACGTTGCGCGTCCACTGGCCATCGGACGGGAGAGGATAGAGAAACCGGGCGAAGCGGAACCTGTGGCAACCTTCCTCCGTGGCGGATGACTCGAAGATCCCGAAGGGCAGGATCCGCCGCTCGGCCAAGCTCGGCTCGATCGTCGGCGTGCAGGGCGCCCGCTACGCGGGGACCAAGGCGACGAACGTCGCCCGCTCCGAGGAGGAGGGCAAGGAGCACCTGGAGCAGCGCCATCTGGAGACGGCAATGAAGATGGCCGGGGCGCTCGGCCAGATGAAGGGTGCGGCGATGAAGCTGGGCCAGTTCGCCTCCTTCATCGACACCGAGTTCATCCCCGAGGAGTACCGCGATATCTACCAGGAGCAGCTCGCCAAGCTGCGCACCGAGGCACCGCCGATGCCCTGGGAGAAGGTCGAGAAGGTGCTGCTGGAGGAGTACGACGGCGAGCCGGTCTCCGAGCTCTTCGCAGAGTTCGAGACGGAGGCGTTCGCCGCCGCCTCGATCGGCCAGGTGCACCGCGCCCGACTGCTCGACGGGCGCGACGTCGCGGTAAAGATCCAGTACCCGGGGATCGCCGAGGCGCTGGAGGCCGACCTGCGCAATGCCGGGACGCTGGTGCGGCTGGCCCGCACCCTCGCCCCCGGGCTCGATGCCAAGGCGATCGCCCACGAGATCCGCGAGCGGGTGATGGAGGAGCTCGACTACGAGTACGAGGCGCAGAACCAGCGCACCTTCTCCCGCGCCTACCGCGACCACCCGTTCGTCTACGTGCCCGAAGTCGTGACCCGCCTCTCGCGGCGGCGGGTGCTGGTCACCGAGCTGGTCGAGGGCATGGGGTTCGAGCAGATCAAGGAGCTGCCGCACTCCAAGCGCAGCCGCTTCGGCGAGATCGTCTTCCGCGGCAGCTTCGGCTCGATCTATCACCTCCAGCACTTCAACGCCGACCCCCACCCCGGTAACTACATCCTGATGGGCGACGGGCGGGTCGCCTTCCTCGACTTCGGGATGACCAAGAAGCTCGACCGCGAGCAGATCCTGCTCGAGCAGCGGGCCTTCGACGCCGCCTCCCGCAACGATCCCGAGGCGTTCCGCGAGGCCCTGCACGTGCTCGGCTTCGTCAAGAACCCCTCCAAGCTTGACGCCGAGCGCCTCCTGGAACACATGAGGGCGGTGGGCGGCTGGTACGTAGAGGACCGCGAGATCGAGATCACCCCGCGGCGGGTGATGAAGATCATCGAGTCGACCAACGACCCCCGCTCGGAGTACTTCGACCTGATGCGGCGCGAGTCGATCCCGGCCGACGAGCTGATGGGACGCCGCATGGAGATCGGCGTCGTCGCCGTGCTCGGGCAGCTTCGCGCCAAGCGCAACTGGCACCGGATCGCCCGCGAGTGGGTCTACGCCGACCCGCCGGCGACCGAGCTGGGCGAGCAGGAGTGGGAGTACTTCGAGGGAAGAGGCGTGACACGGACCCCCGGACTGGCAAGCACAGCCTGAGAGGAGAGCGGCGATGAGCAAGATGCGACGCGGTTGGGCGCTGACCAAGAAAAGCTGGGCGCTGCTGAGGGAGCATCGTGAGCTGATCCGCTTCCCGCTCTACGGCGCGGTGGCGACGATCTTGATGGGAGTGATCGTCCTCGGGCCGGGCATCTACCTGATCTCCGACCACAAGGCCGCGATCGGCGGCCCGCTGGCGGTGATCGGCTTCTACCTACTGGCGGTGTCGGCATCTACTTCAGCGTCGGGCTCGCCGCCGCCGCCGACATGATCTTCCGCGGTCAGGAGGCGACGGTCGCCGACGGCCTCGCGGTGTCGCGCAGCCGCCTCTCCCAGATCGCCGGCTGGGCCGCGGTCTCCACCGTGGTCGGGCTCGTCCTCAGCCTGCTCGAGAATCAGGGTGGGCTCGCCGGGGCGATCTTCGGGCGCCTGCTCGACATCGGCTGGTCACTGATCACCTTCCTCGCGGTACCGGTGATCGCGCTGGAGGGCGCCGGCCCGTTCCAGACCCTGAAGCGCTCGGCGAGCCTGTTCAAATCCCGCTGGGGCCAGCAGGTGACCGGCAACATCGCGATCGGCGGCGCGGTCTTCCTGCTCGGAGTGCTGCCTTCGGTGGCGCTGATCGTGCTCGGGCTCGCGATCTGGTCTTCGACCAGCTTCGGCGGGGCGCTGCTGGTCGTGATCGGCGCGATCGGGATGGCGATCGCGCTGCTGATCTCCCAGGCGCTGAACGGGATCTTCGGTGTGGCGCTCTACCGCTACGCGCTGGACGGGGAGGCGCTGGGCGGCTTCACAGCGGAGGACATGGAGTCGGCCGTGCGCAAGAAGCGCGGGCGCGGCGGCGCCGGTCCCGCCCCGACCACCGTCTAGAGCTGGGCGAAGAGACGCGGGTCGTTCGAACAGAGGCCGTCGACGCCACGCTCGACCAGGCGCCTCATCCGGTCGAGGTCGTCAACCGTCCAGGCGATCAGCTCGACGCCCGCGATCTCGGTGATGCGGGCCAGGTGGCGGGTTATCAGCGGGTGGTAGACCCACATCGCGTGGACCCCCAGCTTGGGCAGGTCGCGCGCCGCGAGACCGGGGAGGTTGCGCCGCATCAGCATCAGCGCCGCCAGCATCGGCACCTTCGCCCAACGCTTTGAGGCCCAGTCGCGAGTGACCCTCGGATAGGTCCAGCCACGCCTCAGGTCAGGTTCAAGCTCGCGGATCCGCGCCAGGCTCGACAGCTCCATCGTTGAGACCATCGCCCGCCCGAGCAGGTCGCGCTCTCCCAGCGCCTCCACCAGCTCCTCCTCACGGCCGGGCAGTTTGATGTCGAGGTCGATCTCGACCCGGTTAAGCGGCGGCGAACCGAACGCGTCGAGCGACTCCCCCAGCGTCAACGGTGTGCGCCGTTCCGCATCGCCCCAGTCGTGGGCGACGACGAGCGGCGAGCGCTCCGCGTCGGGGAGGCGAGGGTGCCCGTCGCGCTTCCAAAGCACGTCCAGCTCAATCGTGTCGACCCCGGCCTTCACCGCCGCGACGAAGCTCTCCACGGTGTTGCCCGGCGAGATCAGGTCGGCGCCCTTGTGGCCGACCAGCCGCAGCCCGTCGGGCGACACTAGAAGAGTTGATTCTCGCCGGCGAAGATCTCGGAGACCGAGTCGTCGGTGAAGATGCGGCGGATCGAGTCGGCGAAGGTGCTCGCGGTCGAGAGCACGGTGATGTTGTCTGGGGCGCCGGAGCGCAGCGGCACCGTGTCGGTGACGACAATCCGCTCGATGCCGGAGCTCTCATAGGCGAGGCGCTCGAAGGCTGGGCCGGAGAAGACGCCGTGGGTGGCGCAGGCGATCACCCGCGCCGCTCCCTCGTCGAGCACGGTCTGGGCGGCGGCGCAGAGTGTCCCCGCGGTGTCGATCATGTCGTCGACCAGCACCGCGGTGCGGCCTTTGACGTCGCCGACCACGTAGCCGATCTCAGCTACCTGCTGGGCGGGGCGCTCCTTCTCCATCACAGCCCAGTGGGTACCGATGCGGCGCGCAAAGTTGCGTGCCGTCTTCACCCGGCCGGCGTCGGGGGAGACGATCACCAGCTCGTCGGTGAGGTTCTGGTCGGCGAACCACTGGGTCAGCATCGGCATCGCCGTCATGTGGTCGACCGGCACGTGGAAGAAACCCTGCACCTGACCGGCGTGTAGGTCCATGGTGAGGACGCGGTCGACGCCGACTCCCTCCAGGCACTTGGCGACGATGCGGGCCGAGATCGGCTCGCGCGGCGCCGACTTCTTGTCCTGGCGGGCATAGCCGTACCAGGGCATGACGGCGATGATCCGATGGGCCGAGGCGCCTTGGGCGGCGTCGATCATCGTCAGCAGCTCCATCAGCGAGTCGTTCGGGGTCATCCCGGTCTGCTCGTTGCCACAGGTGGACTGGACCAGGAAGACGTCGGCGCCGCGGATTGACTCCTCATAGCGACAGTAGACCTCGCCGTTGGCGAAGGTCTTCAGCGTCGCCTGGCCGACGTCGAGGTCGAGCTTGCCGGCGACTTTGGCGACCAGCTCCATCGAGCTGCGCCCGCCGAAGATCATCAGCCGCTTCGAGTAGTCATGCGGAATGGCGGTTGCCGCCTGGGGACGCTCCTCGATCGTGCTCACGTGCTCTGCTCCTCGGTCGCCTTGCGCTTCGCGTATCCCTCGATATTCCGTTGCTCGTTGTCGCTCACGGCGAGCGCACCCTCGGGCACGTCGTCCATGATCACCGCGCCAGCGCCAGTGTAAGCGGCGTCGCCGACTTCTACCGGGGCGATCAGCATCGTGTCAACGCCAATGCGCACGTTTTTGCCGATCACGGTCCGGTTCTTGCGGAATCCGTCGTAGTTCGCCGTGATCGTGCCAGCGCCGAGGTTGCTGGCAGCGCCGACCTCCGCGTCGCCAATGTAGGCGAGATGCGGAACCTTGGCCCCCTCGCCAATCCGCGAGTTCTTGATCTCGACGAAGGAGCCCGCCTTGGCACCCCGCTCCAGGGAGGCGCCCGGTCGCAGGTAGGCGAACGGACCGACCGAGCAACCATCGAGGACGTCGCACTCGACCAGGTAGGAGTGCAGAACGCAGACGCCCTCGCCGAGCCGCGTGTCGGTCAGAGTGGTCAGCGGGCCGACCACCGAGCCGGCACCGACCTCGGTGCGACCGCGCAGGCTGGTAGCAGGCTCAATCCGCACGTCGGAGGCGATCTCGACCCCGGCATCGACCCAGGTCGAACCCGGGTCGACCACGGTGACGCCGGCGAGCATGTGGGCCTCGAGGATGCGGCGGCGCGCCTCTGTCTCGACCGCGGCGAGGTCGGCGCGGTTGTTGACTCCCATCGTCACCGCGAGGTCCTCGGCGAGATGAGCGGCGACGGAGTGGCCCGCTTCGCGCAGCGCAGGGAAGACGTCGGGCAGGTAGTACTCACCCTGAGCGTTGTCGTTGGAGAGACCGGCCAGGGCGGCCGCCAGGGGCGCCGCGTCGAAGGCGTAGGCGCCGGCGTTGATCTCGCGGATCGCCAGCTCCTCGGGATTGGCGTCGCCGGCGGCTTTGGCCTCGACCACGCGCTCGACCTCTCCCGAAGGGCCGCGTACGACGCGTCCGTAGGCGCCAGGGTCATGGAGCTCGATCGTCAGCATCGTCGCGGCGCCGGCGGAGGTGTCATGCGCGGCGAGCAGAGCCGCGATCGTCTCAGCGGAGAGCAGCGGCACATCGCCGGAGAGGACGAGGACGGTGTCACTGGACTCGATCAGCGGCAGCGCTGCGCGGACGGCGCCACCGGTGCCGTCTGACTCGGGCTGGACGACGGTCTCGACGCCCTCCGGCAACCCCCCGGAAAGGTCTCGTCCGGGCGAGACGATCACCGCAACCCTGCCGGCCCCCGCCTCGCGAGCGGCGAGGATTGGCCAGGCGACCATCGGTCGCCCGCAGACTGGATGCAGCATCTTCGGCAGCGAGGAGCGCATTCGCGTTCCCTCGCCCGCCGCCATGACCAAGACAAGGGGCGAACTCACCCCGGGATCGTAGACGCGGCGCGGGAGTCCTGTCAGTTTGCTCGAGCCAGATCTTTGCCCAGGAGGGCGACGCTGGTAAGGGTCCAGCCGGCGAAGATGAGATCGATGCCGACTAGGAGGCCGATCGCCCAGTCGGCAGAACTGGGGAACTTGGCGAGAACGAGGATGCCGATCAGGAGGCCGGCGATGCCGCTAAGGCCGACCAAACCGGCGTTCCGCTGGCCCCGGGAGGAGAAGGCGACCGCGATCCGCGTCACGCCCATGAAGAGGAAGTAGATGCCGAGGACGAGGGTCAGGGTCAGCGTGCCGTTGTGGGGTTCGACGATCAGGTAGAGGCCGACGATCACGGTCAGCGCCGCCCAGACCAAGCGCAAGATCACGGTTCCGATCGAGTGGGCAGTAAAGGCGCCGGCAACCAGGAACGCCCCCGCGATCACCAAGATCCAGCCGATGAAGATCGCTGTCCCGACCGAGGCGACAGCCGGCACGACGATCGCCACGCACCCGATCACGATCGCCAGCACCCCGACGACCATCAACCCCTTCCAGCCACGCGCAAGCCCCTCGCGAACCTCGGGGTCCATCTCCACCCTTCCCATCTCCACGCAGCGGACCCTAAGCGCCCACCCGGACGTGATCAACCTCGGCAATACCCGCTCGTGCCATTGGCTTCAACCTGCTCCCGCTTGATCTGTCGCTCGTAGAAGCGCACCCACTTGCGCACCGCGTTGTCCGACGCCCCGTACTTGCGCCCGACAGCGACGTAGCTCGTCGCCACGATCTCTTCCAGCAGCTTTTCGTACGGCGGCCGCTGCGCTTTCCGGGAGTGGGGGTGTGGCCTACCCCTGATCGCGAGCGATCCCACCGGCATCCACAAGCATGCGAGCAATAAGAGTGGCGCCTGTATTTCGCCACGAACTCGCGCCCGCAGTGCTTGCAGGAACGCAGGGTCGGCTCTTGCCTGTCCTTGCGGCCGCAGTGCGTGTCCAATGTGGCAGCGCAATTCGGGCAAACGATCCGCAAGTTCTCAAGCCGATTGTCGTCGGGAACACCGTTGACGTGATCGAGAAGCAGCGACATCCAGCGGCCGTGCCACCGTTCGTCCTGGCCGCATATCTCACAGCGTCGCTGCTTGAAGCCCTCAGCGAAGAGGCGCTGCTTGAGCTTGCCGCGCGAGTAAGAGGAATGCGCAACGAGGATCTCCTCGATGGGCTTGGACGGCCTGTTCAAATTCGCCCTGGCAGCCGCGCCTGGATCGAAGTGATCGGTTGGGATCCTCCACACCTCGTCTACGTACCGCCGGAGAAGGCTGTGGTTGCCTCCGGCGGGCCGCATGCCTAGCCGGCGGAGCACTTTCGCTGTATGACCTCGACGCAGCGACCGCTGCACGAGCTTCCTGCGCGCTGTATCGGGGCATACACGAACACTAGTTCGCTTAGCGGACGGGACCTTACGCGCCTTCGACCGCTAATGTCGAGCTTCGGTCCGGGGTGGTGTAATCGGTAGCACGTCAGGTCTTGGCCCTGAAAGAGGTGGGTTCAAATCCTCCCCCCGGAATTGCTCCTGACATGGACGCCCCACCGCCTCGTGCCCACAGCACAGCCCTCACCTGCGCTCACGGACTGCCCCCACAGGGCAATCAGGGGTCCCCCCCAAGACCGCCACCTTCCCATCGCCTGCTCCTAGTCCTCCGAGGACCGCGGCACTTTGCCCGCCTCGGCGCCAAGCTCCATCGCAGGGCCGCGTGGAGAAGCAATGCCAAGGACGCGCATCGTCTTGAGACCGAGGCCGAGCTTCTCGCGGCCCTCGGTGGCGGAGACGTCGTGGCCGCACAGCTCCTTTACCCGCTCGAGGCGGTAGCGGATCGTGTGGCGGTGGGTGAAGAGCTGTTTGGCGGTGGCGGCGACGTTGCCATCGTTGTCGAGGTAGGCCTCAACCGTCGCCACCAGCTCGGTCTCGTACTGGTCGTCGTAGGCAGAGATCGGCTCGATCGTCTCGGCGTAGAAGCGCTCCAGCTCGCGCGGGTCCTCGCTCATCGCGGGCAGCAGCAGGCGGTAAGCGCCGGTGTCCTCGAAGGCGAGCAGCAAGCGGCCCTCGGCCTCGCCGACGTTGACCGCCAGACGGGCCTCGCTTCCCGACCGGTAGAGGTCCACCGGGTCACCTGCCCGGCGGCTGCGACCAATCGTCAGGTGGAAGCCCGAGAGGCTGTCTCCCAGCTCCCGGGACAACCCGGTGGCGGCGCGAGCGAGCTGCTCGTCGCCGGGGACGGGGACGATCACCGCGACTTCGGCGGCGACCTCACCCCCCTTGGCGGCCGCCAATGAGCCGGGGGCGAGCGAGCGCAGTGCGCGTAGCGCCAGGGTCATCACTCGTGCCCGCCATTCGCCCGTCTGCGCAGCACGCGGGGCGGCGCGCACGATCAGCACCCCCGCCCCCTGCTCGAGGTCGGCACCCAGCTCAGCGGCGCGGGCGATGATGTCCCCCCGGTCGGTCACCTCGCGGCCGAGGACGGCCTCGACGAAAGCCCCGGCCACCTCCTCACTCTCCCACTCTGGTGAGCGGGAGCGCTCCAGCTCCAGCGCGAGCAGAGCGCTCACCATGCGGGCGATCGCCGGATCGGGCGCGGCCCTGCCGCGGTAGCGCAGCTCGCCGACCGCACTGTCGGCGACCCGCAACTCGACCGCGGTCACGTCCTCGCCGCCCGAGAGCAGCTTCTGCTCCTGGTCCGCCGAGGCGCCGGCCACCGCGAGAACGGCGCTTGAACGGTCGATCAGAGCGACGCTAGCGTCGAGGACCTTGGCGGCGGCGCGGGCGACAGCGGGCAGCCCGGCGCCCGACTCGACCGCCTCGGCCAGCCGGTCAAGCGCCCCATCAGATTCTTCCCCCTTTGCAGGCATTTCCTGCCCTTTCGCGGTCGCGGACACCCGACCATTATCCCCAGCTACTTGCCGTGGAGCAGATTGACTATGTCGTTGTAGTAGTAGACAAAAGCCAGCCCGATCACGACGCCGATCACGACCAGGGCGAGAAGCACGAAGAGCGAGAGGAAGCCGGCGGCGGTCTTCTCCCAGATCCGGCCGTAAGAGCTGAGGGCGGGGACAAGGATCAAGGTGACGAAGGCGACGAGGCTGATCAGCCCCGCGGCCCCGAACAGCAGGTACTGGTTGCCGATCTTCATCAGCGCGAGAACAGTCACTGCCATGGATTCTGGCGCACTTGGGAGATGACGAGCGCCACCGCCGCACACAAGGAGAATGCCGCGACGCCGAGGGCCCAGCCGGCGCTGACATCGCTGAGGTAGTGGGCGCCGAGGTAGACGCGGGAGAGGCCGACCAGCGCGGTCAGCGCAATCCCGATCCCGACCACCGCGGCGCCACGAGCCATGCCGGGCCGCAGGCGAATGAGGATCGTCACCGCCAGCCAGACGTAGAGGACCGAGTAGGCGGCGTGCCCACTGGGGAAGGAAGAGCCGGAGAATCCGACGAGCGGGTCGGGCGGGCGAGGGCGGGCGACCGCCGCCTTGATCGCGTGGAAGCCGATCGCGGTCAGCGTCATCCCGGCGATCAGAACAGCAAACTCCGTCCACCGCCTGCGCACGGCCAGGAAGGCAGCGCAAACGATCGCGATTCCCCAGGCCACCGCCCCCGAGCCAAGCACCGTGACCACCTTCGCCAGGTCTGTGAGCCAGCCCGTGCGAATGCTTTCGACGACTTCCATCGCTGTGACGTCGCCCGGCGTTGGCCCCGGTTCGTGTCCGACCACGACCGTGTAGGCGACGAGGACGAAGAGGGAGACGGCCAGGGCCGCCATCAGAGAGGTCAACTCCAGCCCGAAGGTGCCGCCCGGGGTGACGCGGTTCCATAGGAACTGGAGCTGAGGCCGGAAACGGCGGCCGAGGACGCTCAGCCAGCGGGTCGCCGCGTGGCGCCCCATCCATCGCGTGGCAGCACGCCGGTTCTCCGCGACTCGGAAGTGGCGGAAGAGGACGACGACCCCGACGATGACAACGATCAGGGCACCGAGCAGAAAGGCGCCGGTGCCCGCGTACTTGGCGGCGGTGTCGATGCTGCGCGAGAAGGCGTAGCCGATCAGGATGTGGACGGTGACGAAGAGGCCGCAGCCGAGAATGCTGTAGGGGACGAAGTCGCGGTAGCGCATCCCGGAGCTGCCGGCGATGAACGGGGCGAAGGCGCGCACCAAGCTGACAAAGCGGCCGACGAAGATCGTCTTGCCGCCGTGGCGGGCGAAGTAGTCCTCTACCTTTTCGAAGCGCTCGTGGCCGATGCCAAAGCGGGGGCCGTGCTGGAGGATGAAATCGCGGCCAAGGCGGCGGCCTATGAAGAAGCTGGCCGAGTCCCCCGCCCAGGCCGCGAACCAGGCGATCGCGATCAGCAGGTAGATGTCGATCGCTCCCTGGCCGGCGACGGCGCCGCCGAGCAGCATCACCGTCTCGCCCGGCACGACCATGCCGACGAAGGCCCCGACCTCGGCAAAGGCAAAGACGCCGACCAACAGGTAGGTCCAAGCGCCGAGCGTGTTGGAGATTTCCTCCAGCAGCTTGTGGAGGTTGAGGTGGCCGAGCTGGCGGCTGAGCAGGTAGTAGCCGCCGATCACCACTGCGGCGGCGATCGCCAAGACCAGCCGTTTGCGGTTGCCCGCCAGCTCGGCCGGCAGCCTCACGGCGCCCTCCCGGCCGCGCAGACGATCGTGTCGTCGCGGTCGATGTGGGCTGCGGCGTCGCGGGCTGCGGCAAGGTCGGCGAAAAGGCCGAAGGCGGTGGGGCCGGAGCCGGTGAGCAGGGCGAGGGGCGCGCCGGCCTCGCGCAGCGCGTCCAGGGCATCGCCGATCTCGGGGCGCAGGGACCGGGCGGCGGGCTCGAGGTCGTTGACGAGCAGGTCCGGGTAGGAGAGCGGCGAGGCGCCGGTGCCCGCCACCGCGCGCAGCCGGGCGCCGAGATCC
Source organism: uncultured Solirubrobacterales bacterium (assembly GCA_963803755.1). Classification (GTDB taxonomy): domain Bacteria; phylum Actinomycetota; class Thermoleophilia; order Solirubrobacterales; family 70-9; genus CAVUPF01. Next base: position 188,668 of record CAWDNP010000003.1, on the reverse strand, counting down.
TCCAGCTCGGCGGCGTCGCGGCCGAGCCCGAGCCGGTCCGCCTCGGCGAAGACGTCGGCGGTGCTCAACCCGCCGCCGCCCGGCAGCAGGACGACGGCGTGGAGAACGAGATCGGGAAGCCGCTGCACCCGCTCGCCGGCACCCTCCACCAGGGCCAGAGCGGGAACGAGCTGGGACGGCACGTCGGCGCCGATCTCGGCGGCGACGGCCGGCAGATCGCCGATCTCGGCGGCAGCGAGCCGCAGGACCGCGGCGGCATCGGCGCTGCCGCCGCCCAGCCCGGCCGCCACCGGGATCCGCTTCTCGATCCGCACGCGCAGGGGGGGGCGGTCCCACCCCCGCGCCCGCAGAGCTGCCAGCGCCCGGGCGGCGAGGTTCTCACCCTCGACCCCCGGGCAGAGGACCTCGTCGCGCTCGCCCTCGGTGACATCGATCAAATCGGCGAGCGCCAGCGGCTCGAACAGGGAGCAGAGCTCGTGCCGGCCGTCCTCGCGCCGGGACCCCAGGTAGAGACAGAGGTTGAGCTTGGCGGGAGCGTGGACGAGCATGGGAGCGATGACCTGAAGGTCAGGCGTCAGGGTGGAGCTTCGCCGAAAGCGCGACGAAGTCCTCGGCGGACAGGGTCTCGGCGCGAGCGTCCTCGGGCAGGCCCAGCTCCGCCAGCGCGGCGCGGGCGGTGGCCATCGCGCCCGGACGACCGTGCTCCAGCGAACGGGCGAGGGACTTGCGGCGGTGGGCGAAGGCGGCGCGCACCAGGTTCCGGGTCTCCTCGTCCGCGCCGGGCCCAATCCGCCGCAGGCGCAGGATCGCGGAGTCGACCCGCGGGCGGGGGCGGAAGACGGCGGGGTCGACCCTGCGAACCAGTTCGACCTCGCAGGCGATCTGCGCCACCGCGCTCGCCGAGCCGTAGGTGCGGCTGCCGGGCGCCGCGCGCAGCCGCTCGGCGATCTCGCGCTGGACCATCACCGTCCAGCTCCGCACCGGGGGAAGCTGCTCGATCGTGCGCAAGATCACCGGGGTGGCCACCGAGTAAGGGAGGTTGGAGACGACGGCGGTCGGTGCCGGCCGCAGGGCCGCGAGGTCGAGCTTCATCGCGTCGGCCCAGTGCAGCTCGACGTTCGGGCGGGCGGCGATCGCCGCCAGGGCGGGCTCCAGGCCGCGATCGATCTCTACCACGTGAACGTGCGCTGCGGCCCCGGCCAGACGTTCGGTCAGCACCCCCTCTCCGGCGCCCACCTCCAGCACCACGTCCTCGGGGGTCAGGCCGGCGTCGCGGACGATCGCGTCGAGCAGGTTGGGATCGGTGAGGAAGTTCTGGCCGAGTCGAACCAACGTCGGCTACCAGCCGAAGACCGCGCGGGCGTTCGCCTCCACCGTGCGCTCCAGCTCCTCGTAGGAAACGCCGCGGGCCTCGGCGAGGACCCGGGCGGTGGCGATGACGTTGGCGGGCTCGTTCCCCTGACCCCGCATCTCCTGCGGAGTGAGGTAGGGAGCGTCTGTCTCGACCAGGATCAGTTCGTCCGGCAGAGCTGCGGCCGCGGCGCGCAGGTCCTCGGACTTCGAGTAGGTGGCATTGCCGGCGAACGAGCAGTGCCAGCCGCGCTCGATCGCGTCGCCGACCCGTTGCGGCGCCGAGAAGCAGTGCAGGACGACCGGGTGCCCAGGCGCCCGCGCGTCGAGGGTGGCGAAAACCTCGTCGATCGCCTCGCCGCCGCCGTCAGGGTCGCGGGCGTGGATGACGATCGGCAGGCCGAGGTCGACCGCGATCTCGATCTGGGCCTTAAAGGCACGGCGCTGTTCGGCGGGTGGGGCGCTTTCCCGGTAGTAGTCGAGGCCGGTCTCGCCGATCGCCCGCACCTTTGCGTGCCCGGCAAGCCGCGCGATCCCCGCCGTCGCCGACTCGTCGAACCCGGCCGCCTCGGTCGGGTGATGCCCGACCGAGGCAAACACCCCCTCGTTGCGCTCGGCCCCGGCGATAGCCTCGGCATTGGTATTCGCTCCGAGGCCGACGTTCAGCATCCGCCCCACTCCCGCCTCAAGCGCCGCCGCGACCACCTCGGCCTCGGGCCGCTCGCAGAGAAACAGATGGGTGTGGGAGTCGATCATCGGGCCGGCGGCTCGATCTTCGGGAAGAGTGGCGCCATACGCTCGATCCTCTGGCCGCCGGGGCGGGAGCCCAGCTCGGCCAATGCCGTCGAGTCCTCGCCGAGCGCCGTGAGCACCAGCTCGCTGCTCCGCGGCAGGTATGGGACGAGCATCAGTGTCGTTACCCGCAGGCCCTCGACCAGGTTGTAGAGGACCTCATCGAGGCGCTCGGGGTCGGCCTCCTCGCGGGCCAACTCCCACGGCCTCGTCTCCTCGACGAAACGGTTGAGGCGTCGCACCAGCCTCCACGTCTCGTCCAGCGCTTGGCTCAGCTCGGCCCGGTCGAGCAGCTCGCAGAAACGCTCGACGGCACCCTCGAAGTCCTCAGCGAGCACCGCGTCAAGCCCCGCCACCGGAGCAGTACCGTCGCGGTAGCGATCGACCATCGCGGTGACGCGGCTGGCGAGGTTGCCGTAATCGTTTGCCAGCTCCGTCTCGTATCGGGCCTCAAAGCCGGCGGTGGAGATCGCGCCGTCCTGGCCGAAGCTGACCTCGCGGAAGCAGTAGAAGCGCAGCGCGTCGGCGCCGAAGCGCTCGATCGCCTCGAAGGGATCGAGCACGTTGCCGAGCGACTTCGACATCTTCTTCTCGCCCATCAGCAGGTAGCCGTGGATCGCCATCCGCCGCGGTGGCTCAAGGTCGGCAGCCCAAAGCAGAGCCGGCCAGATCACCGCGTGGAACTTGAGAATGTCCTTCGCCATCACGTGCATGTCGGCCGGCCAAAAGCGGCCGGTCAGATCCTCCCCCTCGCGAGCGAAGGTCAGCGCGGTGACGTAGTTAAGGAGCGCGTCGAACCAGACGTACATCCGCTGGTCGGGGTCCCAGGGCAGCGGCATTCCCCACTTCAGCTTCTGCCGCGATAGCGAGACGTCATCGAGCCCCTGTCCGATGAAAGCGACCGCCTCGTTTCGGCGGAAGTCAGGAACGACGAAGTCGGGGCGCTCCTCATAGAGTCGTTCCAGCCGTTTCTGGAAGGCGGAGAGCCGGAAGAACCAGTTCTCCTCGCGCTCGCGATCCAGCGGGATCTCGTGGATCGGGCAGGTCTGCCCGGGCCCCAGCTCGCGCTCGGTCTTGAAGTCGGCGCAGCGCGGGCAGTACCAGCCCTCATAGACCCCCTTCGTGACCCAACCGTTGTCATAGACGCGCTGCATGATCTCGGCGACCTTCTCCGTGTGGCGTGGGTCCGAGGTGCGAATGAAGAAGTCGTTGGTCGCGTCGATGATCGGCATCAAGGCTCGGAACTTCTCGGCGTTTCGGTCGGCCAGCTCCTGCGGCGAGATCCCTTCGCGCTCGGCCGCGGTCTCGATCGGCTCGCCGTGCTCATCGGTCCCGGTCAAAAAGAAGACGTCCTCGCCGCGCTGGCGCATGTGGCGGGCCAGCACATCGGCGGCCATCGTCGAGTAGGCATGACCGAGGTGCGGCTCGGCGTTGACGTAGTAGATCGGGGTGGTGACGTAGTAGCTCACCTGCGCGCCTCCCTTCCGGTCAGCGCTTTGTAGAGGTCGTTGGCCCGGGTGCCGGTCAGCGCCGCGACGACGCTGGCGGCGGCGCGCGGACGCGCCCCCGACTGGACCAGGTGGCGCAACGCATCGACGGCGAAACTGATGTCGGTGTCGTGCTCGGCGGAGGAGGCCGGCCCGATCACCAGCACGATCTCCCCCTTGACCTCGCCACGGAACCGCCGTGCCAGCTCCCCCAAAGAGCCCCGCGCGACCTCCTCGTGCATCTTCGTCAGCTCGCGGCAGACTGCGGCCGGGCGATCCGGGGCGATCGCAGCCAGGGCAGCGAGCGACTCGCCGACCCGGCGCGGGGACTCGAAGGCGATCACGGTCTCCGCCGAGCGCAGCACCCGCTCCATCTCGCCGGCGCGCTTCGGCAGGAAGCCCTCAAAGCGCCAGCGATCGGTGGGCAACCCCGAGGCGACCAGCGCCACCGGGACCACGGAGGGCCCCGGCAGGACTGTCACGTCGAGGTCGCGTTCGATGCAGCGGTTGATCAGCCGGTAGCCAGGGTCGGAGATGGCCGGCATCCCGGCATCGGAGACGAGGGCGACGATGTCGCCACGCTCGATCCGCTGCGCCAGCTCCGTCGCCCGCGAGGCTTCGTTGCCCTCATGGTTGGAGACGAGGCGGGGCGCCGGGCGGATGCCGAGCTTGTCGAGCAGGCCGCCGGTGCGACGGGTGTCCTCGCAGGCGATGTAGTCGGCGGCGACGAGGGCATCGCGGACCCGCGGCGTCACGTCGTCGAGGTTGCCGATTGGCGTCGGACAGACGATCAGCGCCCCCGGCATCAGCTCGCCTCCTTCTCCAGCTCGATTCGCGCCATCGCCGCCGCGCCGATCATCCCGGCGTCGGGACCGAGCTCGGCCGCTAGGACGGGGGTCCTGTTCATCGGTCGCAGCGCCCGCTCGCGCAGCTCGCGACGGGCCGGCTCCAAAAGCAGATCGCCCGCCGCGATCACGCCGCCGCCAACGACGATCGCTTCGGGCTCGAAGATGTTGGCGAAGCTGGTCAGGGCGACACCGAGGTTGAGGCCGATCTCCTCGATCACGCTCACCGCGGTCCCATCGCCCGCCAGCGCCGCCTCGCTCACCGCCTTGCCGTCGATCTCGCGGCCTTCGGCCAACCGCTTGCCCAGTGCAGATCCCGGCTCACGCTCGGCTGCCGCGTGGCCTTCCCGGCCCAGAGCCGTCCCGGAGGCGAGCGACTCGATGCAGCCATAGCCCGGACAGTTGCCCTGGCAGCGGGGACCGTCGCGGTCGATGACCATGTGGCCGAGCTCGGCACCGGCTCCCGTGGCGCCACGGTAGACCTCGCCGCCGATGATGAGCCCGCCGCCGATCCCGGTGCCGACCGTGATCATCACTGCGTTTCGCGCGTTTCTGGCCGCGCCATAGAGGTGCTCGGCGAGCGCCGCGACGTTGGCGTCGTTGTCGACGAAGGTCGGCAGCCCGGTGCGCTCAGCGACCAGATCGCGGATCGGGAGATCGTGGATCGGGAGATTGACGGCGGAGACGGCGACGCCGCGGCGCCGGTCGATCGTCGCCGGGATGCCAAGCCCTACCGCAGCTACCCCCGGGCAGGCCTCCCGCGCCTCGATCACCTCCCGCACGAGCAGCTCGATCAGATCGCCCTCGGTCTGCCCGGTCGAGGCCTCGCGGCTCTCCCAGAGCACCTCAGAGCCGAAACCAAGGACGCCGATCAGCATCTTCGTCCCGCCCAGGTCGACCCCGATCGTTTCCCCTGCGCTCACGAGTAACTCAGGAGGGGCTGACGGCAGGCGACCGAGGGCATAGGCATGATTCCGGAGTCTTTCATGCCCACCAATGGCGAGCAGCAGCCCCCGAGGCCGCCTGACTACAAGGTCTACCGGTCCCGCAGGAGCCTCCTGTCCCGGTTGCGGACCCCTGACCTCTCCGGTCTCCGAGAGCGTTCGAAGCGATCCTCAAAGCGCTCTGGCGACGACAAGCGACCGGGGCGGCAAGGGGGCAGGTCGGCCCGCCGCTGGACCCCCCGCCGCGTCCTCAAATGGGTGGTGCTGGCGGCGTGCGGCTGGATCGTGCTCAGCTTCCTCGCCTTCGCCGTATCGGCCCAGCTGCAGGCGCTCAAGCTCTCCGGCGAAGCCAAGTCGACGCTGCACGGCAACCCCTTCCTGCTGCCCAGCGCCCAGACGATCCTGGTGATCGGCACCGACGCCCGCCCGACTAGCTCCAAGGAACCGGTCGGCGTCCCCTCGCCGAAGTGCTTCGAACGCCAGTCGCGCGGCGACGCGCCAAGTGACGGCTGCGATGTGGGCGAATTCCGCTCCGACACGCTGATGCTGATCCGGGCCGGCGGCGGCACCTTCAACAAACTCTCGATCCCGCGCGACAGCTACGCCGAAATCCCCGGTCAGGCGCCGCAGAAAATCAACGCCGCCTACTCCTTTGGCGGGGCGGCGCTGACGGTAAAGACGGTCGAAAAGTTCCTCGGTATCAAGATCGATCACCTCGCGATCGTCGACTTCACCGGCTTTGAAAAGCTGATCAACGCGGTCGGCGGGATCGAAGTCAATGTCCCCCACAAGCTCTGCGCAGAAATCTCCGGCGGCGCCGGCCACGGCCAGGGCGGGATCACGCTGCGGCTGCACCGGGGCGAGAACACCCTCAACGGCCAGACGGCCCTGGCCTATTCACGGGTGCGCGAGCCGAGCGAATGCCCCGGCCCGGGCAAGAGCGCCTACTCGCTCGGCTACAACGACTTCAACCGCGAGGCGGCCCAGCAGGCGGTGATCAGCGGCATCAAGGAACGCCTCACCGACCCCCTCCGCATCCCATACAACTTCATCATGGGGCCGATCATCGGCTGGGACGCGCCGCAGGCGTTCGTCAGCGACATGGGCTTCTTCACGATGCCGCAGCTGGTGCTGTCGGCGGCGATCGGCGGCGGCTCGAGCGCCGACGTGCTCTGCGGCAAGCCGAAGGAAGGCTGTAACCCCGACGGGCCGGAAGGCAGCATCGAAGTGCCGCAGTCGGTGCGGCGTAAGGCTGTGAAGCGGTTCCTGGGCGGCTAGGGGCGCCGGCTCAGTCGCCGTTGCTGGTGGCCTTCGCCTTCTCGCCGCCGGAAGACTTCGAGTCGGACTTTGAGTCCGAGGAGATGGGCTTCGAGTCCTTCGACTCCGACGTGCCCTCCGAGGGTCCGCCGTTTCCGGCGCCCTTCTTCTTGCCGTAGTCGGTGTTGTAGAAGCCAGAGCCCTTGAAGTGGACCGCGACCGGGTGAAGGACGCGCTCGGCCGGTGCGCCGCACTCCTGACAGGCGGTCAGCGGCTCGTCGGCCATCCTCTGGATCACGTCGAAAACGTGGCCGTTGGTGCACTTGTACTCATAGATCGGCACGGGTGAGGGATTATCGCAAGGCGACCTATACGGTTCCTACATGGCAGAGGAAACCGCCCATGGGGTCTCGATGGAGGAGATCGTCGCGCTCTGCAAGCGGCGCGGCTTCGTCTTCCCCTCTTCGGAGATCTACGGCGGCCTGGGGTCGACCTACGACTATGGCCACTACGGGGTGCTGCTGAAGAGCAACGTCAAGGGGGAGTGGTGGCGGGCGATGCTTCAGGAGCGCGACGACATCGTCGCGCTGGACTCGGCGATCCTCCAACACCCGCGGGTCTGGGAGGCCTCGGGGCACCTGGAGGGCTTCACCGACCCCCTGGTCGACTGCCGGACCTGCAAGCTGCGCTTCCGTGCCGACAAGCTCGAGGACGGTCGCTGCGGGCAAAAGCCCTCGAAGAGGCCCGGCGAGGGACCCGATTGCGACCTGACCGAGCCACGCCAGTTCAACCTGATGTTCGAGACCCACGTCGGCCCGGTGGCAGGCGAGGGCTCGGAGGTCTACCTGCGCCCCGAGACGGCCCAGGGCATCTTCGTCAACTTCAAGAACGTGCTCCAGTTCGCGCGCATGAAGCCGCCCTTTGGGATCGCCCAGATCGGCAAGTCCTTCCGCAACGAGATCACCCCAGGCAACTTCATCTTCCGCACCCGCGAGTTCGAGCAGATGGAGATGGAGTTCTTTGTCCCCCCGGAGGAGGAGGAGCGCTGGTACCGAGCCTGGATCGAAGAGCGCGAGCGCTGGTACCCCGAACTCGGGATCCGTCCTGAGTACCTGCGGGTCCGCACCCATGACGCCGAAGAGCTCTCCCACTATTCCTCGGGCACCAGCGACATCGAGTACCTCTTCCCGATCGGCTGGTCGGAGCTCGAGGGGATCGCCAAACGCGGCGACTTCGACCTCACCCAGCACGCCAAGTTCAGCGGAGAGAAGCTCGAGTACTTCGATCAGCAGACCAAAGAGCGCTACGTCCCGCATGTGATCGAGCCTGCCGCCGGCGCCGACCGCGCCACCCTCGCCTTTCTCGTCGACGCCTACGACGTCGAGGAGGTGGAGGGCCGCCAGCGCACCGTCCTGCGCCTCCACCCGCGGCTCGCCCCCGTCAAGGTCGCGGTCCTCCCCCTCCTCTGCAAGGACGGCATGCCCGAGAAGGCCCGCGAGGTCTTCCAGGAGCTCCGCCGCAAGCTCCCGTCCGAGTACGACGAGGGCGGCTCGATCGGCAAGCGCTACCGCCGCCAGGACGAGATCGGCACGCCCTGGGGCATCACGTCGACCACCAGACCCTGCAGACGGCACGGTGACGTTGAGGGACCGCGACACCCTGGAGCAGACCCGAGTCCCGATCGGGGGCCTCGCCGACGCCCTGACCGCGCGACTGGATCAGCCCTGGGCAACCCGAAGCTGGGCTGACCAAGGCCCTACGCAGACACCCGAGGCATCCACCATCGCTGATCTCTGAACTCGCTCGCCGGGGGAGACGAATCGACACGGAATGAACCGCCCCGGGATCACCGCGGCAGTGGAACGCTGCCAGTAACGAGACCGATCACATGGTCCTCGGGGTCTTTGAACTGGCCGAGCACGAGGCCGTCCATCACCTCCGCCGGACCCATGACCCGGGTGCCCCCGAGGCTCTCGGCCTTGGCGAGTGCGGCCTCCACGTCGGGCACTTCGACGTAGAAAGTGACGTGGCCGTCGTAGCCCTCCGGCCCCTGCCCGACACCACCGCCGATGCCAATGCCGTCGGCGGTGGTGTTGCCGTCGCGCTGAACCATCCCGTAGTTCATCGGGTTATTGGAGGCGATCTCCCACCCGAACAACTCGGAGTAGTAGCCCTTCAACCTGTCGCCATCTTTCCCGATTACCTCGAAGTGGACTACCGGCTGCCCCATCTTCTCTCCGTTCCGCGCTGCGATACCAGCGTCTGTTGTCTTGCATTCACTTCTGCTTGCGGCTGGCCCAAATCAACGCTGCCACGCCGCCGCAGCTTCGGCCCGCCCTCGCGCTACCTCGCGGCGCCCGCTCCCCTGCGGTCAGCCGCTCGGCAAGGATCGCTCGGCCACTCACCAGCCGATCATCGCGAATCGGGGAACCGCTAAACCGGTTGGCGCTATGCCCGGCCTCAACCCTTGCCGGAGATCAGGCCCCAGGCACGGCGGAGCTTGTCGTGGTCGCCTTTTACCAGGTCGGCCCCCCCGATCTCGATCTCGCCGGGATTGGCGCTCGGCTCGGGCAGGCTCGCGGCCGCGGCGGCGTTGATCTTGAGCACGACCCCGCGCTCATACACCTCATCGACTACGAGGGCATCCACGAACCGGTGACCGCCGGGAAGGACGCTCTTGTCGAGAATGACGCCCTCGAAGATGTCGAGGTTCGCAACCGACAGGACGTGCTCGACCCTGCCCAGCTCCTTGCCGTCGCTTGCGTAGACGGGCACGCCCTTGTCGAGGCTGAGGTAGGAACTCGGCTGACCCAGATCCTCCATCGTGTCCGAGCCTAGCGGACGCATTGCGCGACGGGGCGTGGCGAGCTTAGACCCGGAAGTAGAGATGGGACTAAACCTGGCTTCGATGCTCACGGCGAGCGCCGAGCGAGCGCCGGACAGCCCGGCGATCCGGCTCGGCGAGGCCGAGCTGAGCTACGCCGACCTCGACGACCGCAGCGCCCGCCTGGCGACACTGCTGCATGAGAGGGGCCTGGCGACCGGCGACCGGATCGGGATCATGCTGCCCAACGTGCCGGAGTTCCCGATCTCCTATTACGGGGTGCTGCGGGCCGGCGGCGTCGTGGTGCCGATGAACGTGCTGTTGAAGCGGCGCGAGATCGCCTTCTATCTGGGTGACTCCGGGGCAAGGGCCTGCTCGCTTGGCACGGGTTCGCCGAGGAGGCGCGGGAAGGCGCCGCCGAGGCCGGTGCTGAGCTGGTCGAGATCGAGCCGGCGACCTTCGCCGCGACCCTGGAGCGGCTAGACACCGCGCCCGGGCTCGCCGAGACAGCCGAGGAGGACACCGCGGTGATCCTCTACACCTCGGGCACCACCGGCAAACCTAAGGGCGCCGAGCTGACCCACCACAACCTCTCCCGCAACGCGCAGATCTCCGGCGAGACGATGACCGAGGTGCGCGAGGGCGACGTGGTATTCGGCGCTCTGCCGCTCTTTCACTCCTTCGGGCAGACGGTGAGCATGAACGGCTCGATCCGGATGGGCGCCTGCCTCACCATGCTGCCCCGCTTTGACCCGGGCGAGGCGCTGGAGCGATCCAGCGCGACCGCGTCACCCACTTCCAGGGGGTGCCGACGATGTATGGGGCGCTGCTTCACCACCCCGATCGCGAGCGGCTCGACACCTCGACCCTGCGCAGCTGCGTCACTGGCGGCGCCTCGATGCCGGTCGAGGTGCTGCGCGGCTTCGAGGAGGCCTTCGGATGCATTGTCCTTGAGGGCTACGGCCTCTCTGAGACCTCGCCGGTCTCCTGCTTCAACCACCCCGACCGCGAGCGCAAGCCCGGCTCGATCGGCACCCCGATCGAAGGGGTCGAGATGCGCGTCGTCGACGAGGACGACAACCCGGTGCCGCAGGGCGAGATAGGCGAGATCGTGATCCGCGGCCACAACATCATGAAGGGCTACTGGCAGCGCCCCGACGCCACCGCCGAGGCGATGCGCAGCGGCTGGTTTCACTCCGGCGACATGGCCCGAGTCGATGAGGACGGCTACTTCTACATCGTCGACCGCAAGAAGGACCTGATCATCCGCGGCGGCTACAACGTCTACCCGCGCGAGGTAGAGGAGGTCCTCTACGAGCACCCGATGGTTCGCGAAGCCGCCGTGGTCGGCGTCCCGCACGACGAATGGGGCGAGGAGGTCGGCGCGGCAATCGTCCTCCACGACGGCGAGGAGCTCGCCCCCGAGGAGCTCAGCGCCTACGTCAGGGAGCGGATCGCCGCCTACAAGTACCCGCGCGTCGTCTGGTTCCTCGACGAGCTGCCCAAAGGCCCCACCGGCAAGATCCTCAAGCGCGAGATCGACGTCCCCGCCTCTGAGTCAGTGTGATCGAGATCACACTTGTCATCCTGGCTGCCCAGCCAGTCGAACGCTAACCTCCCAAGCAACAAAGCCGGAGTCCCACCCAAAGGAGAGAGATGAGCGTCGCAGCGCAGAGCCTCATGCAGGACGTCACCTACGAGGACCTCTACCACCGTTGGGAGCAGGGAAACTGGAGCGCCTATGACATCGACTTCTCCGAGGACCGCAACGGTTGGGAGGCACTCAGCGACATCCAGCGCCGCTCGGCGATGTGGATCTACTCGATGTTCTTCTACGGTGAGGACCGGGTCGCCGATACCCTCGCCCCCTACATCACCGCCGCCCCGACCGAGGAGCAGGCCTACTTCCTCGCCACCCAGCAGGTCGATGAGGTGCGCCACTCGGTCTTCTTTCACCGCTTCTTCAAGGAGGTGATCGGTGTCGGCGGGGAGTCGCTGCAGGAGACGCTCTCCTCCACCCTCCCCCAGCTGAGCTGGGGCTACCGCGGCGTCTTTGACCGGCTCGACCGGATGGCGGAGGAACTTCGCAAGGACCGATCCCTGCCCAAGTACGCGCAGGCGATCACGCTCTACCACCTGATCGTCGAGGGCTCACTCGCCCAGCCGGGACAGCACTTCATCGAGGACTTCTTCGCCTCGGAAGAGACGATGCCGGGGTTCAGCTCCGGGATGGCGAACGTCTCCCGTGACGAGCAGCGCCACATCGGCTTCGGCGTCAAGGTGCTCTCCGAGCTGCTCGCCGAATCGGAGGAGTGCAAAGCCGCCGTAGTTGAGCTTCTGCGCGAAACCCTGCCCTACGGGGTCGCCGTCTTCACGCCCCCGAACTTGGACCGAAGCTACACCGAGTGCTACGGCTTCAGCCTCGAGGACATCTACGCGTTCGGCCTGAAGCTGATCCGCCAGCGCTGGCGAACGATCGGCTACCCCACCGAGGAGATGCCCCCCGGCGTCTTCCCCTTCGACCCCGAGATGCCCGAGGAGGAGGTCGCCAATCGCCAGATCAAGCTGCTGCTGGCCGGGATCGTGGGCGCGCCGCCAAACGGCCGCCAGCCCGATGCTTCGCCTGAGCTGCAACGCCTCTACTTCGACATCGTCGCCCAAGCGGCGGACCCTGCCGCCGCCAACGGGTCCAGGCTGGTCTACCAATGGCGATTCAGCGACGCCGACCCCTGGCACCTGGTGATCGAGGGCGGCTCGACCCGAGTCGAGCCGGGCGAGCGCCCAACCCCGACCTGGTTCTCGAGACCAGCTGGCGCGATTGGGTCACCTTCACCGGACCCGACGGCAACCCGTTGAAGATGGTGCTGAGCCGCCGCGTCCGACCCCGCGGCAGCCTCCGCGAGCTGGCGCGGTTGCGCAAGGTCTTCCCCGGCTAGCGGCTCAGGAGATCGGCGGCCGCTGGGCGGCCCAGGGACGCTCGGCCTCGAGCTGGGCGGCGAGTGAGAGCAAGGTCGCCTCGTCTCCGGGGCGGCCGACTATCTGCACCGAGAGCGGCATACCGTCGGCGGCGAAGCCGGCCGGCACCGCCATCGCCGGATTGCCGAGGTGGTTCCAGGGGATGCAGTAAGGATAGAAACGGCTCATCCCAAGCACCGTCCACAGCGCGCTCCGTCCCTCCCAGCGGCGCACCGGAAGCGCAGTCCCGCCCATCACCGGGGTCATCAGCACGTCGTGGGAATCGAAGATCGCGTTTACGCGGGCGGCATCGGACTCGCGGCCGCGCATCACCCGCTCGAATAGCCCGTCGGAGATCAGCCCTCCCAGCTTTCCGAAACCACGCGTGCGGCGTTCGAGGCGCTCCGGGTGCGGGACCTCGTCGACGGTGTCAGCGACTCCGCGCAGGAAACGCAACGTGATGTTGTTGCCGATCCCACCCCAGTCGGGGTCGCGCTGGAGGACATCGTGCCCGAGGGAGCGCAGCAGATCGGCGGCGTCGGCGACGGCCCCCTTGACGTCGTCCGAGACGTTGGCGGCGCCGCTGCCCGGGGGGCGAGCGTCGAATAGGCAACGCGAAGCTTGCCGGGCGCCGTCTTCGCCGACTCGGCAAAGGGCCGCTCCGGAGCCGGCGGCGCCCCAGGCTCCTGCGAGCCGCCCGAGGTCAAGTCGAGCCAGAGCGCGGAGTCGAGCACGGAGCGGCTCACGCAGCCGTTGACCGCTAGGCCGTTCCAGAGCTCAAGGGCCGGTGCGAGCGAGATCCGACCCCGTGTGGGCTTGATGCCAAAGAGGCCGCAAGACGCCGCGGGAATGCGGATCGACCCACCTCCGTCGCCGGCGGAGGCGATCGGCACCAGCCCCGCTGCCACCGCGGCAGCGGATCCGCCGCTGGACCCTCCGGGGCTACGCTGCAGATCCCAAGGGTTACGGGTCACGCCCCAGGTCGCCGACTCGGTGAAGCCGCAGATCGCAAGCTCCGGCAGGAGCGTGAGGCCGATGACGATCGCACCGGCTTCGCGCAGTCGCCGCACCATCTCGCAGTCGGCGGGAGCCGGCTCGGAAAAGCGTCGGTGCCGTGCATGCTCACCTCACCGGCCACATCGCTTTCGTCCTTGATCGCGATCGGCACGCCGAGCAACGGCCGCTCCTCGCCCCCTTTCAGCCGCGCCTCGGCCTGCTCAGCCTCGAGCAGCGCCCGCTCCGCCAGCACCACCCGAAAGGAGTTGAGCTGCGGGTCGAGCCGCTCGATCCGGTCGAGGTAAAGCCGCACCAGCTCGGTCGGAGAGACCTCTCCGGCCCGCACCATCTCAGCCTGCTTCGCGGCTCCCGCGAAGGCGACGTCGTCATCGGCCCGCCGGCCCTCTCCCGCCATCGGTGAGTAGATCCTAACCTCCGCCCGGGCTCAGGCCTCGGCGGGCTCGAGCTCTACGGAACCGCCACCATCAAAGTTGAGGTCGGGCAGCACCCGGTCCAACCAGGACGGCATCCACCAGTTCCATCTGCCCAGCAGAACCATCGTCGCGGGAACAAGAATTAGCCGCACCAGGGTCGCGTCGAGGGCAATCGCCACCGCGCAGCCCAGCCCCAGCTCCTTGATCGAGGGGACGCCGGTGAGGACGAAGACGGAGAAGACGCAGGTCATGATCAGCGCCGCCGAGGAGATCGTGCGGGCGCTGGAGGAGAGGCCCTCGGCGACGGCGCGGCGGTTGTCGCCGTGCACCGTGTAGCGCTCACGGATCCGCGAGAGCAGAAAGACCTCGTAGTCCATCGAGAGGCCAAAGACGACGGCGATGATCAGCGGCACGTTGATCGTGTCCAGGGCACCGAGGCTTTCGAAGCCGAGCACCCCGTCGAGCCAGCCCCACTGGAACACCGCGACGAGGACGCCGAAGGCTGCGCCGATCGATAGCAGGTTCATCAGCACCGCCTTCAACGGCAAAAGTAACGAGCGCAACATCACCATCAGCACGAGGAAGCTGAGGCTGAGGATGAAGGCGAAGATCTTCCACATCGAGCCCGTGATCTGGGTGCGCAGGTCGGTGGTGCGGGCGGTTTCGCCGCCGACGTTCACCGTGGCGATGCGGCTCAGCGCGGCTCCGGGGACGACGCTGTCGCGAAGGCGGTTGACCAGGGAGGTAGCGGCATTGGACTCGCTCGGGGCGCTGGGCGTAGCCTGGATCAGCGCACTGTCGCCGACGATCGCCGGAGGAGCGACCGAGCTGACGCCGGGCGTCCTCCCGATCGTGCGGGCGAAGGCGGCAAGGGCGACGCGAGCGCCGGACCCTCCGGGGCCGGAGCCGTGGAAGGTCGCGACAATCTGCACCGGGTCGGTGCCGCCACCGAGCTGTTTGGAGGCCAGCTCGGTTCCGATCCGAACGTCGCTGCCCTTGGGGAACTGCCCAAGAGCCTGGGTGCCGGTGCTCAGCGAGAGGACCGGAATCGCGAGGAAGAGCAGAACCGATGCGACCCCGATCACCGAGACCCAGGGCCGCGCCATCACCCTTGTCGTCCAGCGCACCCAGAAAGCCTCGCGGTCCGGCCGCTCATCTCGGCTGAAGACGCGCTGGCAATAGGAGAGAGCCTTCGCCACGATGCCGCCCGGCAGCACCCGGTCGCCGAGCATCGCAATCAGCGCCGGCAGCAGGGTCGTCGCGGTGAGGATCGAAACGGCGACGACGATCATCGCCCCCAGCGCCATCGAGCGCAGCGCCTGGTTGTCGACCATCCACAGCCCGGCCAAAGAGACGATCACGGCGAGACCGGAGAAGGTGACCGCCAGGCCGGAGGTGGCGAGCGCCTCCGAGCGCGCCTCCTCGGAGCTGCGACCCGCTTGGCGCTCCTCGCGATAGCGGGCGAGGATGAACAGCGAGTAGTCAATCGCCACCCCGATCCCGAGCATCGAGGCCATGTTGGTAACAAACACCGAGGTCTCCATCTGCAGCGAGATGAAGTAGATGAGAGCGCCGGTGACGATGACGCTGACGAAGCCCAGCGCCAGCGGTAGCGCCGCCGCTGCCAGCGAGCCGAAGATGACGAGCAGGATCAGGGCAACGATCGGGAAGCCGCTGGCCTCCGCCTGGGCAAGGTCACGCTTGGAGAGGTCCTGCAACCCGGCCCAGATCGCCGGCTGCCCAATCAGGTAGGAGGTGATGCCCGCGCGGGCGACGCCGGGGTCGAGGTCGGAGCGCATGCTCGCGGCGGTGTCGATCAGCTGATCGGGGGACCGGTCGCTGCGCAGCGGCACCAGCGCAGTACCCGTGCGTTGCAAGCGCAGCGTGACGAGGCGGGCCGTCGCGAGGGGCAGGGAGATGTTGCCCACCGTGGCGACCTCGTGACGGATTCGATCCACAGCGGCGGCCCGCTCGGCCGGGCCAGCCCCGGGATCGGCCCGCAGCAGCACGGCGATACCGTCGGTCCGGGAGCTGAAGTCTCTCTGCAGAGACTCGCTGACCGCGTTGGACTGGCTCCCCGGAACGTCGAAGCCGCCACCGGTGAGGTGTTCGGTCTGGCGCGAGGCGAACGGGAGCGCGAGAGCGATGACGGCAACCCAGAGGACCAAGATCCAGCGGCGCCTTCGCCCCAGGAATCCGGCCAGCCTGATCATCAGCGCGCGCATTGGCTGGTTAGCCAGCTTTTCGCATGCAAAGGCTGACGTCTGTGAGTAGCGTCACGCCTAGGCCTAGGCGCGGACGCTACTCGGCGACGAGCAGGTACCGCGCTGACGCGGCCCCGGCCGCGAGCGCGCCGCTGTTATCGCGCTCGGTGTCAGAGAGGGCCTGCAGGGCGAAGCCGTCGCCGACCGCGAACAGATAGGAGACGACCGCCTCGGCGTCATAGCGGAGGTTGAGCACGCCCTCACGCTCCTTCGCCTTCAGCACCTCGGCGACATGTGAGCGGGTGCGCTGGAAGAGCTGACCGACCTCGTGCCGGATGTCGGGATTGCGCCGCCCGGCGCTGAACAACTCGTAGAGCAAAAGGAAGAAGGCCGGCTCGTTCTCGATCATGTCGGTGAGGTTCGCGAGTAAGACGTCGAGGACATCGTCGACCGTCTTTGCCTTGGAGAGCATCTCGTCGAGCCGGGAGATGCGGATCTCAGCGTCACGTCGCACCACCTCGACCAGCAGTCGCTCCTTGGTCCCGAAGTAGTAGTGCAGGAGGCCGCGGCTGACGCCCGCCTCCGCTGCGACCTGCTCGAAGGTCGAGCCTGCGGCGCCACGCTTGGCGACGCTGTTGCGCATCGCGTCGACGATGCGCTGGGCCTTCTCGCCGCTCAGCTCGCGCTCTTTGGTTGCTGCCTCCACGGTGCCCAGTTTAGGGCGAGGGGCGGGCGGGCGGCCCGCCGGGCAAGACTAGGAGCCGTTGATGCTCGTCGTACTGGTGTACTCGAACTCCTCCTCGGCACCGAAGAGAGTGTCCAATACCGTCTTGCGGGCGTCCTCGCTGAGGACGAGCGCAACCGTGGCGGCCACCAAGCCGAAGAGGATAAGTCGACCGAGCCTGCTCTTCCTGCGCTTCCTCGGCGCCTGCAGACGTACGGAGGCCTCACGAAGCGACTCCGCCGCGGAGTGCAGGTCCTTCTGCACCTTCCTGTCGCTGGTCACGGCCTTGACGGGTCCCTTGCCGTTGCCGGTGGCCCGCCCGTAGGCATGGCGCGCCGCCTCGAAAGCGTTGCGAAGACTGTCGCGCAGCTCGTCGTCCTCGATCAGGCGCTGCACATAGGGGTTCTCACGCGCGGTGGAATAAAGATCGGTGGCCTGGTTCGCCCGTGTCTTGTTCATGCCCTCTCCTCGCTGGATTCTCCGTGGGCCCTCAAGGATAACTCCGAATTAGTCACCGGGGCCGAACCGTCAGGCCAGCGCCGCCTCGATCGCCTTTGACACCTCGTCCACATAGACGAATTCCAGCTCGTTGCGCTCGCGCTCGGGGATCTCCTCGACGTCGCCCTCGTTGCGCTCTGGAACGATCACCCGCTTGATCCCGGCGCGCTGGGCGGCGAGCGACTTCTCCTTGAGACCACCGATCGGGAGCACTTGCCCGGTCAGCGTCACCTCACCGGTCATCGCTACGTCGTTGCGGACCGCCCGACCGCCGATCAGCGAGGCCAAAGCCACGGTCATCGCGACGCCGGCCGAGGGCCCGTCCTTGGGCACGGCGCCCGCCGGGACGTGTATGTGGATGTCGTGCTTGGCGAACCAATCCTCGTCGAGGACCGGGGCGACCTCTCGCAAATGACCGCGCACATAAGAGAGGGCCGCCTGTGCTGACTCCTTCATCACGTCGCCGAGCTGCCCGGTGATCGTCAGACCGCCGGAGCCCGGCATCGCAGTTGCCTCGATGAAGAGGACATCGCCGCCGGTCGGGGTCCAGGCAAGTCCGGTGGCGACGCCAGGGTCCTTGGTGCGACGCCGCTGCTCGGCGAAGAAACGGCGTCTCCCAAGCAGCTCGCGGGCCCGCTTGGCGGAGACCTTGACCTTGGCGTCCACCTTGCCCTCGGCGACATCGCGGGCGACTTTGCGACAGATCGCACCGATCTGGCGCTCCAGGTTGCGGACTCCGGCCTCGCGCGTGTACTCCTCGACGATCGCCGCCAGGGCCGAATCGGAGAACTCGATCTGGGAGGGTTTCAGCCCGTTGGCCTCGATCTGGCGCGGAACCAGGTAGCGGCGGGCGATGTGCTTCTTCTCCTCAAGCGTGTAGCCGGCCAGCTCGATCGTCTCCATCCGGTCAAGGAGAGGGCTGGGAATCGTGTCGAGGATGTTCGCCGTGGCGATGAACATCACGTTGGAGAGGTCGAACTCGAGGTCGAGGTAGTGGTCGCGGAAGGAGTCGTTCTGGGCCGGGTCGAGCACCTCCAGCATCGCCGAGGCGGGATCGCCGCGGAAGTCGGTGCCCATCTTGTCGATCTCATCGATCATGAAGACGGGATTGCGCGAGCCGGCGTCGCGCAGGGCGCGGATGATCGTCCCGGGCAGGGCGCCGATGTAGGTGCGGCGATGGCCGCGGATCTCCGCCTCGTCGCGGACACCGCCGACCGAGATCCGCTCGAACTCGCGTCCCAGCGCCTTGGCTATCGAACGCCCGAGGCTTGTCTTACCGACCCCCGGCGGGCCGACGAAGCAGAGGATCGGGCCCGGCGACTCAGGGTTCAGCTTGCGCACCGCAAGGTACTCAAGGATGCGGTCCTTGACTTTCTCAAGATCGTAGTGGTCTGCGTCGAGCACCTCGCGGGCATGGGTGATGTCGAGGTTGTCCTCGGTCCCCTCCGACCAGGGCAACTCGACCAGCCACTCCAGGTAGGTGCGGATGACGCCGTGCTCGGCGGCGGCGGGCGGCAGTTTCTCAAGCCGCGAGAGCTCGCGCTCGGCGGCTTTACGGGCGTGCTCTGGCAGATTTGCCTGTTCGATCCGCTCGCGCAGCTCGTTGACCTCGGCCTGCTGCTCATCTCCCTCCCCCAACTCGTCCTGGATCGCTTTCAGCTGCTGGCGCAGGAAGAACTCGCGCTGGCCTTTGTCGATCTCTGACTGGACCTGGGACTGGATCTGGGTGCCGAGCTGCACCACCTCCAGCTCGCGGGCAAGGATCCGGGAAAGGTGGCGCAGCCGCTTGGCGACGTCGACCTCCTCCAGCAGTTTCTGCTTCTCCTCGGTGGCGATCCGCAGGGCGCCGGCAATCAGGTGCCCGAGCGCCGCCGGGTCCTCGATGTTGGCGACCGCCATCTGAAGCTCCTCGGGCAGGTAAGGGATCTGCTCGATGATCTCCGAGAAGGTGCGCTGGACGTTGCGGGTCAGCGCCTCCAGCTCGGCGCTGGGCTCGACCACGTCGGGCATCTCGACTATGCGCGCCACCAGATAGGGCTCCTCGGCTACGTAGGGGCCGAGCCGGATCCGCTGCGCCCCTTGGACGAGGATGCGAAGCGTCCCATCGGGGACTTTGAGCATGCGGGCTACGACGCCGACGACGCCGACCTCGTAGAGGTCGGCGGGGCCAGGCTCCTCCTTCTCGGGGTCGCGCGAGGCGACCATCGCCAGCATCCGGTTCGCGCCGAGAACGTCATCGACCAGCTTGATCGAGCGCGTCTGCCCCACGGCCAGCGGCGTCAGCGTCTCTGGGAAGGTGACCGTCTCGCGCAGGGGCAGGACCGGCAGCGCGTCGGGCAGCGGCTCGTTGGCGCGGATCGCCTCCTCGGCGTCGATGGGAGACTCGACCACTTCGAGCACCGGGCTTCCCTCCATCACTCGCGTCCGATCGGAACCTGGCGGGTGGTATCAGCGGGGTCGCGCAGTGGCAGGTCGATGCGCAGGACGCCGTCCTCGTAGGTCGCCTTGGCGCGATCGGCGTCTACCTCGACCTGGAGCTCGACAATACGACGGAAAGGGCCTGAGGGGATCTCGACCTGCTGGTAGACCCGCCCCTCCGTCTCCTGCACCGGCCGACCGCCGACAATCGCCAGCCTGCGGCCGCTGACCTCGATGCTGACGTCGGCCAGGTCAATGCCGGCGAGATCCACCTTGACCACCGCCCGCTGCGGATCGCCGCAGTAGTACACGTCGACGTTGGGCGAGAACCCGGTGGTGCGGCGGCTCACGTACCCACCGCGGCCCCAGGAATCTCCCAGCATCTGGTCCATCTCCCGCCGCATGCGGGCGAAGTTTGCAAAGAGGTCGCGCTCAGGCACAGTCAAAACATAGCCAGGGCAGCTATGCGGCGCGAGACTCAGAGGCCCAGCGGGGGGAGCGCATCAGAAGTACGGGCTGGCGAGGGGGGACCAGGCCCTCAGGTCGGCTGGGCCTGAAGGTCGCGCAGGGCTCATCCAGATCGAGGGCGCAAAGGAGGTTCTTGTGGAAGTAGCAGTCCTCGCAGGTGGGGGCCTTGGGCTTGCGCGGCATGGCGGCGCATGTTGGCACCGGAACGAGGCTGTCGCGTTGCCCGTTTCCGCAAATCGCAACCTCTTTGACACAGTCTCGTCACATCTTCCCCGCGTCTTGCGAAGGCCGCGATTGCCGCCGCTACCATTGGCTCTCCGATGGAGGCTCACAACCGCACCGACAAGCTCGCGGCCTCGCCACAGCTGTTCGAGAGCGATTTCCTCAACTTCTTCTCACGCGTGCACCCGGCGATCCCGGCGATCGTCTTCGTGCCGGTGGTCGCGATCATGGAGTGGCTTGGCGCCGACCGCGGATACGCCGCCTGGCAGCTTTTACTGCTGAGCGTGGGCGGGGTCGGTATCTGGACGCTGACCGAGTACTGGCTGCACCGGCTGATCTTCCACTGGGAGCCCGACAACGCCTTCGGCCGCAGGATGCACTTCATCATCCACGGCATCCACCATGACCACCCCAACGACAAGCTGCGGCTGGTGATGCCCCCGGCTGTGGCGATCCCGCTGGCGGCGCTCTTTTACCTCGCCTTCGTCCTGCTGTTCGGGACGCCGGCCACCTACCCGCTGTTCGGCGGCTTCATCGGCGGTTACCTCATCTACGACTACACCCACTACTACGTGCATCACTTCGTGCCGAAGTCCGATCTCGGCAGGCGGCTGCGCCAGCAGCACATGCGCCACCACTTCCAAGACCACCGCTACGGCTTCGGGGTCTCCTCACCGATCTGGGACGCCGTCTTCAGGACTTTGCCGCGCAAGCGGGGTCACTGACACTCACCCCGGAGTCGGGAGTCGAAGGGCCGCCTCCAGCTCGAAGCGGGCGTCCGGGTCATCGAGCTGATCCCCCAGCAGCTCCCGCAGACGCGCTGTTCGGTAGCGGGCGGTCTGGGGGTGAACGTGGAGCGCGGCGGCCATCGCGACCGAGTTGCCGCCATGGCGGGCGTAGGCGAGGGCGGTCTCCCGCATCCGGCTCTGAGCCTTCGGGGTGAGCGAGGCCAGGGGCGCGAGCCGCCGTGCCGCGATCCTCCCGACCAAGGCGCTTCCCTGAAACAGCAGCAGGGCGCCGAGATGGTCGTCGACCCGGATCAGTCCTTCGGGCGGCAGGGCCCCCGCCTCTGAGGCCCGAAGCGCCGCCCGTGCGAAAGACCACGACGCCGCCAGCTGCGAGGGTGGGCCCCCCGGTCCGAGCGCCAGCGGGGCGCCCGAGGCCGCCCGCTCAAGGCCCTCGGCGCGCCCCGGACCCGTCGGGTCGGGCACCAAGATGCAACCGGCCTCCTCGAGCAGTGTCGCCAGCGAATCAGCCGGCACTCGCCGGGCCGCGGCGGCCAGATCCCTCTCGGCGCAGGCGAGAGCCGCAACGCTGCGGGGCAGGGGCCAACCCGCGACCTGCGCCGCCGCCCTCAGGTCCGCCTCCTCGACCGGCGCCTCCCGGACCAGCAGCATCGCCAGCTCGCGGCGACGGCGACGGCGCAGGTCCTCGACCTCGGAGCGGGCCTCGGCGTATCCCTCGACCGAGTCGGCCGAGAGCTCGTCGATGTAGGCGAAGATCGACTCCGCCAGCAGGCTCAGCACCTCGGGGTCGAGCCGCGCCCGGCGCCCCGCGGCCGCGATCCGTCGCCAAGCCACCCTCGCGCCGACCCGGTAGGCGGCCTGGAGGGAGTCCAGGGTCCGCCCCTGTCGCAGCTCGCCGCGACCGAGACCGACGTAGACCTCGCGCCCGGGCCCGCGGCCGGCTCCGGGGTCGCGGATCAGGGCCACGAACTGACGTAGTGCCTCGGCGACCCCAGTCTGGATACCGCGGCCAAACCTCCCCTCCAGCGGCCGCGCGTACTCCGGCACCTCACGGGCGATCGTGGCGAGGATCTCCTCGGTCACGGCTGCCAGCTCAGGCTCGATCACATCGGCGGCCTCGGCGGGGAGGCCGCGCCATGGCTCGGTGTCAATATTTATCATCTATCTAATAAGAACTCGGTCTTGAAGTTGGCTTCAAGGTTAATTCATACCTCACTTTCACACGTAAGTTGTGTCGATGGGTGAGATGACCAAAGTCGAGAAGACCGCCAACCTGGGCGCCGTGGTCGTTCCCTTCGCCGCCACGCTGGCGGCGATCGCGCTGCTCTGGAACAGCCTGGTCAGCCCCGCCGACCTTGCGATCGCGGCGGCGATGTACCTGCTGACCGCAATCGGCATCACCGTCGGCTTTCACCGGCTCCTCACCCACCGCTCCTTCCAGACCTCAAAGCCGATCGAGTACGTCTTCGCTGTGCTCGGCTCAATGGCAGTGCAGGGACCGGTGATCTCCTGGGTCGCCGACCATCGCAAGCACCACGCCCACACCGATGAAGAGGGCGACCCGCACAGCCCTCACGTTGGCCACGGCAATGGGGTTGGCGGGGTACTGAGCGGGTTGTGGCACGCGCACTCCGGCTGGCTGATGTCGACACAGGGGAGGGCCGACTGGAAGCGTTATGCCCCAGACCTCTACGAGGACCGCGGGATGCGCCTGATCGGTCGCCGCTTCGTGCCGCTCGTCCTTCTCAGCCTGGCCGTCCCCACCCTGGCCGGATACCTCCTCAGCGGCACTCTGGTAGGAGCGGCGACCGGGTTGCTGTGGGGTGGACTGGTGCGGATATTCTTCGTTCACCACATCACCTGGAGCGTCAACTCGGTCTGTCACTTCCTCGGCAGCCGCCGATTCAAGACCGACGATCGCTCGACCAACGTCTTTTGGCTATCCCTGCCTTCGCTTGGCGAGTCCTGGCATCACAACCACCACGCCTTCCCCCGCTCTGCCGTCCACGGCCTCAAACGGTGGGAGCTGGACCCCTCCGCACTGGTCATATCAGCCATGGAGAAGCTCGGCCTGGCTTGGAACGTGGTGAGAATCCCACCGGAGCGTCAGGCCCAGAAGGCGATCTGAAACAAGGCCAGAATCGGCCTATATACGCAGCTCTTCTGGATCAAACGCACAGTCACAGTGACAGTGACAGTGACTCTGTGCCACACTGCGCGATGGCAGACGTCTTACCGATGGAAAGGAAGAGATGGCAAGCATTTCCAACGTACTTGACGAGGCTCGCGAGTTGCTCGTGAAGCGTATCGCCGAGCTCGACGAGGAGCGGCATCGCCTTGAGAACGCCCTCGCGGGCCTGGTCGGCAACAAAGGCTCTACTACCACCACCACCCGTCGTCGCGGCCCCGGCCGCCCGCGGGGCTCGACCTCCAAAAAAGCCGGCGCCCCCCGTCGACGTCGCCGTCGACGCCGTGGCGGCACCCGCGCTGACCAGGCGGTCGGCCTGATCGAGAAAAAGCCCGGCATCAACGCGTCGGAGATCGCCAAGACGATGAAAATCAAGCCCAACTACCTCTACCGGGTCCTCGGCGACCTCGAGAAAGAGGGAAGGGTGAAGAAGAAAGGCCGCCAGTACCACGCTGCCTAAGCGTTTCCGCAGGAAAGGACTTGCGAGAAGGCCGGCCCCGAATCGGGGCCGGCCTTCTTTGTTGGATCTAGATCAGGCCGAGCTGGCTGACCGCGTCGCGCTCCTCGCGCAGCTCTGCGGCGCTGGCATCGATCCGGGCGCGGGAGAACGCCGGAATCTCGAGTCCCTCGACGATCCTCCACTCCCCGCCCTCACAAGCGCAGGGATAGCCGCTGACGATTCCCTCCTCGACACCATAGGAGCCGTCGGCGGGAACCGACATCGAGACCCAGTCGCCCTGCGGCGTGCCGAGGACCCAGTCGTGGATGTGGTCGATCGCCGCGTTGGCCGCGGAGGCCGCGCTCGACGCCCCGCGGGCAGAGATCACCTCGGCGCCACGCTTTGCCACACGAGGGATGAACTCATCGGCGATCCATGCCTCGTCGTCGACCGCGTCCCAGGCGCTCTCGCCGTTCACCCTGGCGTTGACCAGATCCGGATACTGGGTGGTCGAGTGGTTGCCCCAGATCGTCATCTTGGTCACAGCGGCGACCGGCTGGCCGAGCTTGTTGGCGAGCTGGGAGATCGCCCGGTTGTGGTCGAGGCGGGTCATCGCGGTGAAGCGCTCGCGCGGCACGTCGGGTGCATTCGACATCGCGATCAGGCAGTTGGTGTTGGCCGGGTTGCCGACCACCAGTACCTTGACGTCGTCGGCGGCGCCGGCGTTGATCGCCTCGCCCTGGGGCTTGAAGATGCCGCCGTTGGCCTCCAGTAGGTCGGAGCGCTCCATGCCCGGCCCGCGCGGACGGGCACCGACCAGCAAGGCCACGTTGGCGCCGTTGAACGCCTGCCCCGGATCGTCTGAGATATCGACACGGCGAAGCAGGGGGAAGGCGCAGTCGTCCAGCTCCATCGCGGTGCCCTCGGCTGCCTTGATGGCATCGGGGATCTCCAGCAGGCTCAGCTCGACCGGGGTGTCGGGGCCGAGCATCTGGCCGCTGGCGATCCGGAACAAAAGCGCATAGCCGATCTGGCCGGCGGCGCCGGTGACGGTGACCTTGACGGGTGTGCTCACGGAATCGGTTCTCCTGGAGTCGTGGGTTTAGAGCCGCTACGCCATCACCTGCTGGAGGTTCTCCTCGATCGAGGCCAGGAACTCCTGTGTGGTCTGAAACTCCTGGTTGGGACCGACGAGCAGCGCAAGGTCCTTGGTCATCTTGCCGCTTTCGACCGTCTCTACGCAGACCCGCTCGAGGGTCTCGGCAAAGCGTGAGACATCGGGCGTGTCGTCCAGGCGGCCGCGAGCCGAAAGCCCCTGGGTCCAGGCGAAGATCGAGGCGATCGGGTTGGTGGAAGTCGGTTTGCCCTGCTGGTGCTGGCGATAGTGACGAGTGACTGTGCCGTGCGCCGCCTCGGCCTCGACGGTCCGCCCGTCGGCGCTCATCAGGACGCTCGTCATCAGCCCCAGCGAGCCGAAGCCCTGAGCGACGGTGTCGGACTGCACGTCACCGTCGTAGTTCTTGCAGGCCCACACGTAACCGCCCTCCCACTTCAGCGCCGCGGCGACCATGTCGTCGATCAGGCGGTGTTCGTAGGTGAGTCCCGCAACCTCGAACTCGGCCCTGAACTCGCTCTCATAGACTTCGGCGAAGATGTCCTTGAAGCGTCCGTCATAGCGCTTCAGGATCGTGTTCTTGGTCGAGAGGTAGACGGGGTAACCACGGTCGAGGCCATATCGCATCGAAGCGCGGGCGAAGTCGCGGATCGAATCGTCAAGGTTGTACATCGCCATCGCGACGCCGCCGCCGGGGAAGTCATAAACATTGAGCTCGATCGGCCTGGCACCGTCTCCTGGCGTGTATGTCAGCGTCAGGGTTCCTTCGCCGGGGATCACCATGTCGGTCGCGCGGTACTGATCGCCAAAGGCGTGGCGGCCGATCACGATCGGCTTGGTCCAGCCTGGCACCAGCCGCGGGATGTTGGAGATCACGATCGGCTCGCGGAAGATGACGCCGCCGAGGATGTTGCGGATCGTCCCATTGGGCGAGCGGTACATCGCCCTCAGCCCGAACTCCTCGACCCGCGCCTCATCAGGGGTGATCGTCGCGCACTTGACGCCCACCCCGTGCTCCTTGATCGCGTTCGCCGCGTCAACCGTGACCCGGTCCTCAGTCGCATCGCGACTCTCGATCCCGAGATCGAAGTAGACCAGCTCGACGTCGAGGTAGGGAAGGACCAGCTGCTCCTTGATGAAGGCCCAGATGATCCGGGTCATCTCATCGCCGTCGAGCTCGACGATCGGGTTCTTGACCGAGATCTTTGCCACCGCCGCGCGATGCTACCTGCCGCACACCGGTCGCGGATGCCGCGAGCCGAGCGCCCGAAGTGACACAATCGAGGCGATGGCAACCGTCGAGCGTTCGGCCCCGAGCACGCACGAGGTCTTCAACCAGCCGCCCCCGCTGGAGGACTACAACCCCTTCGACGCCGATCGCCCGCTGGTCGAGGCGCTGCGCCGCGAAGGGGGAGTGGGCCGAGGACCGCACCCGGGAGCTGGCCGCGATATGCGGCTCTCATCAGACGATCCGCTGGGGCTTTGAGGCGAACGAGCGCAAGCCGGTCCTGCGCACCCACGACCGCTACGGGCACCGTATTGACGAGGTCGAGTTCGACAGCTCCTGGCACGAACTGCTGCGGATCGGGGTGGGCAGCGGGCTTCACGCGATGCCCTGGCGCGAGCCAGGGACCGGCGCCAACGTCGCTCGCGCCGCGATGTTCACGCAGCTGATGCAGGCCGAGAGTGGGGTCGGCTGCCCGCTCTCGATGACCTACTCGGCGATCCCGGCACTGCGCAAGCAACCGGAGCTGGCCGAGGAATGGGAGCCGCGCTTCCTCTCGCTGGACTACGACGAGACCTCGGCACCGGCCGCGGGCAAGAGGGGCTCGCTCTGCGGGATGGCGATGACCGAGAAGCAGGGTGGCTCTGACGTGCGCGCCAACACGACCACGGCGACCCCGCTGAACGGGGGCGGCCCGGGGGCCGAGTATGAGATCGTCGGCCACAAGTGGTTCTGCTCGGCGCCGATGTGTGACGCCTTCCTCGTCCTCGCCCAGACCGACTCCGGCATCTCCTGCTTCCTGATGCCCCGCTGGACCCCGGACGGTGAGCGCAACCGCTTCCATATCCAGCGCCTCAAGGACAAGCTCGGCAACCGCTCCAACGCCTCCAGCGAGGTCGAGTTCCGCGGCGCCTGGGCGCAGATGCTGGGCGAAGAGGGACGCGGCGTACCCACCATCATCGAGATGGTCAACCACACTCGGCTCGACTGCGTGATCGGCGCCACCGCCGGCTACCGCGCCGGCGTCGTCCAGGCCCTCCACCACACCGCCCACCGCTCCGCCTTCGGCGCCGAGCTGATCGACCAGCCCTTGATGCGGAACGTGCTGGCAGACCTGTGCATCGAGTCCGAGGCGGCAACCGTTTCCGCGATGCGCCTGGCGCGCAGCTACGACGAGGTCGCCGCGGGCGAGGAGGAGGCAACAGAGTTCCGCCGCCTCGCCAACCCGGTCCTCAAGTACTGGCTCTGCAAGCGCGCGCCCTCACACGCGGTCGAGTGCCTGGAGTGCCTCGGCGGCAATGGCTACGTCGAGGACTCCGGTATGCCGCGCCTCTTCCGCGAGAGTCCCCTGGCCTCGATCTGGGAGGGCTCGGGCAACGTCCAGTGCCTCGACGTCTTGAGGGCGATGGTCAAGAACCCCGCCTCAGTGGAGGCCTTCTTCTCCGAAGTCCTGGCAGGCGCGGGAGCTGAGCCCAAGCTAGAGGCCTACATCACCTCACTGCGCGACGAAATCCCCGGTGACGTCGAGACGATCCAACACCGCGCCCGCCGCATAGTCGAGCGGATGGCACTGGCCCTACAGGCCTCCCTCCTCCTCCGCCATGGCGATGAGGCCGTGGCCGACGCTTTCTGCGCGTCGCGCCTCTCAGGCGACTGGGGCCAGGCTTTCGGCACTCTGCCTTCCGGCGCCGATTTCACCCGCATCATCGAGCGGCACCGCCCATAGTCGCATCGCGAAGCGCCCGACCCACTTGCTCCACGGTTATCACGCCGCTGAGGCGCCCGTCGGCGTCGACCGCCATCAGGGCGCCGAAGCGGCGCAGGTTCTGGTTTGCCAGGAGGGAGTCGAGCGGGGCATCCTCGCTGACGTGCAGTGACCCCCGGTCTCGCTCTAAGAGCTCTGAGACCAGGGAGGTGGCACGCGACACCTCGGGAACCTCGTCGGCCCGTTCTCGCTCCAGCAGCCCCAGGAAGCGATAGGCGGCATCGACTACCGGGAACCAAGGCCAGCGGTAGCGAAGGAAGTACTCATCGAGCGCCTGTTCGACGCTCAGCTCGCCCGGGATCGCCACCGGTTCGCGGTCCATCACGTCGGCGACCCGCATCCCTCCGATGCGGCTGGAGATCGCCGTCTGCATCGCGGCCCCCCGCGCCGAGCCATTGATCACCAACCCGATCAGCGCCAGCCAGATCCCTTCGAAGGCATATCCCCCCGCAACCAGCAGCAGCCCACCGCCGATGAATAGGTATCCGAAGACGCGGCCAAGCGTCGCGGCGAAACGCGTCGCCGAGGCCTGGTCCCCGGTCCGCCACCAGGCGATCGCGCGGGCGACGCGGCCGCCGTCCATCGGGAAGGCGGGAAGCAGGTTGAAGACGAGGACGAGGAGATTGATGAAGGCGAGCCAGTCGATCATCGCCAGCACGCCGGAGACACCGGCTCGGTTTTCGAAGGGCATCGCCTCCTTGAACTGATGCGGCCCGGCGACGAGGAGGCCGATCGCGCTAAGGGCGATAACGATCGCCAGCGTCACCAGCGGGCCCGCAATCGCCACCTCGAACTCCGTGGCCGGGCTGTCGGGCTCCCGGTCCATCCGCGCCATTCCGCCGAAGATCCAGAGTTGGATGCTGGAGATACCGATCCCGTGGCGTCGCGCGGCCTCCGCGTGACCCAGCTCGTGCAGGACGATCGACCCGAAGAACCCGATGGCGCTCGCCACGGCGAGAGCGAAGGGGGCGGTGGAAGAGCTGGGCTGCCCGAGCACGCGCCCGTAGATCGGCGATAGCCAGAAGATCACCAGGAAGAGGACGAGGAACCAGGACCAGTCGACCGCGATCCGGATCCCGCGAACGTGGAAGAGGGTGATCGAGCCACCGCCAAGCATCGCTCAATGGTAAGCGGCCAGGAAAATCCGACCGCGCTGTCGGATTTCTGCTCTATAGCATCCGCGCTCGTGCCCACTCATGACGTACTGGTAATCGGCGCTGGCCTGGCCGGGCAGCGGGCGGCGCTGGCGGGCGCCGAGCAGGGAGTATCGGTCGGGATCCTCAGCAAGGTCCACCCGGTTCGCTCCCACTCCAACGCGGCCCAGGGCGGGATCAACGCGGCGCTCAACCCCGGCGACTCCTGGGAGTCCCACGCCTTCGACACAATCAAGGGGTCCGACTACCTCGGCGACCAAGACGCGATCGAGATCATGTGCCGCGAGGCGCCGGAGGAGATCCTCCACCTCGAGCATCTCGGCGTCACCTTCCACCGCAACGAGGAGGGCAAGCTCGGCACCCGGGCCTTCGGCGGCGCCTCCGCGGCCCGCACCTACTACGTCGCCGACATCACCGGCCAGGCGATCATGCACGTGCTCTACGAGCAGCTGATGAAGCACTCCGAGCAGGTTCGTCGCTACGAGGAGTGGTTCTGCACGGCGCTGGCGATGAACGAGGACGGCGAGTGCTGCGGCGCCGTCACCCGCAACATCGCCGACGGCTCGATGGAGCTGTTCAGGGCGAAGGCGGTAATCCTCGCCTGCGGCGGCAACGGCCAGGTCTGGAAGCCGACCACCAACGCGCTGATCTGCACCGGAGATGGGATCGCGATGGCCTACCGGGTCGGGGCGAAGCTGATGGACATGGAGATGATCCAGTACCACCCGACGACGCTGGCCGGGAAGGGGTTCCTGATCACAGAGGGCGCCCGCGGCGAGGGTGCCCACCTGCTCAACGCCAAAGGCGAGCGCTTCATGGAGCGCTACGCGCCAAACAAGATGGAGCTGGCCTCGCGCGACGTCGTCTCCCGCGCTGAGCAGACCGAGATCAACGAGGGGCGCGGCTTTCCCGACGGCACCGTCGCCCTCGACATCACCGTGGTGCCGAAGAAGCGCATTCACGAGGCGCTGCGCGAGATCGTCCTGGTCGGCCGCGACTTCGCCGGCGTCGACATCACCCGCGAACCGATCCACATAAAGCCCGGCAACCACTACACGATGGGCGGCGTCAAGACCGACGTCGACGGGCGTACCGACATCCCCGGCCTCTACGCCGCCGGTGAGACCGCCTGTGTGTCGGTCCACGGCGGCAACCGGCTCGGGGCCAACTCGCTGCTCGACACGCTGATCTTCGGGCGCCGCTCCGGGGTGAACGCCGCCGCTCGGGCCAAGCGAATCGACGGCTCGCGCCCCTCCAAGCAGGCGCTGGAGGCCGAGCAGGCCAACATCGACGCGATCTCCTCCCGCGAGAAGGGCTCCGGCCGCCGCGTCTCGGAGATCAAGCTGGAGCTGGGCCAGACGATGGACAAACACGTCGCAGTCTTCCGTGAGGAGGCCGGCATCCAGGAGGCGCTTGAGATCGTGCGCCGCCTCAAGGAGGAGGCCTCCTTGGCCTACATCGACGACCGCGGCCGCGTCTTTAACCAGGACGTCCTGGCGGCGATCGAGCTCGGCTACATGCTCGACAACGCCGAGTGCACCTGCGTCGGCGCCCTCGAGCGCAGGGAGAGTCGCGGCGCCCAGTACCGCACCGACTTCCCGGAGCGAAATGACGAGGAGTGGCTCAAACACATCGACCTCCAGCGCAGCGACGACGGGCCGGAGATCTCATACTCAGAGGTGACGATCACCAAGTGGGAGCCCCAGGAGAGGACTTACTGATGGCCGAGTACACACTGAAAGTCCGTCGCTACCAGCCGGAGAGCGGTGCGGGTCCCTACTGGGAGGAGTTCAAGGTCGAGCTCGACCCTTCGCTCTCGGTTCTCGACGGGCTACTCCAAGCCAAAGATCGCGACGACGGCTCGCTCTCAGTCCGCTGCTCCTGCCGCGCCGCGATCTGCGGCTCTTGCGGGATGAGGATCAACGGCTCCTCCGGCCTCGGCTGCAAGACCCAGATCGGCGAGGCGCATGAGGCCGCCAACCGCCGCAACGGTGGCATGAGCCCGATCGTCGTCGAGCCGATGGGGAACATGCCCGTGATCAAGGATCTGATCACCGATATGGAGTCGACGCACTGGGCCAAGATCCGCCGCGTTACCCCCTGGCTCCTCCCGCACGGAGCTGCGCCCGAGCGCGAGTACATCGTCGAGCCCGAATCGATGATCGACATCACCCAGTCGATGGCCTGCATCCAGTGCGGCGCCTGCGTCTCCTCCTGCCTCTCGATGGAAGCCGACCCCGATTTCATCGGACCTGCGGCGCTCGCCAAGGCCTACCGCTTCGTCGGGGACCCGCGCGACGCCGAGACCATGGAGCGCCTCCACGACCTCGCAGAGGACCCACACGGGATCTATGACTGCACACACTGCTTCAGCTGCATCGACGCCTGCCCCAAGGGCGTCGCGCCGATGGACCAGATCATGCGGCTGCGCCGCCGCGCCGGCGAGGAGGGGATCGAAGACCCCAACAGCGGCCACGATCACGAGATCGCCTTCGTCAAGATCATCGAGAAGAAGGGGACGCTCGATGAGTCGTTGCTGCTGCAGGAGTCATTCGCGCCCGGCGTCAAGGCCAAGCTGAAACCGTCCAAACGGGCGATCAGGGAAATGCTCGGCTCTATCCCGACCGCGATCCGCGGCCTCAAGACCGGCAAGATGCGCTCGCTGCCGAAGCTGATCCCAGGCGTTCACCCGAAGCTGCCCGGCGGCGCCCAGGACGAGGTGAAGGCGATCTACAAGCACGCCGAGGAGCACCGCGAGGAATTCAACCTGTACATCACGGGCGAAGAGGGCGAGGAGGAGGCCGCGGTCGAGGAGGGCCTCGAGCCTGCCGGCGCCCAGCCCGGCGAGGAGGCGATACGGTGAGCGAGGGGAACCTTAAAGTCGCCTACTGGCCTGGCTGCGTCTCGCGCGGCTTTACCGCCGAGCTGCACGGCTCGATGGCGCTGGTCGCCGAGCGGCTGGGGATCGAGCTGGTGACGCTGGACCGCGCCAACTGCTGCGGCGCCGGCGTGATCGCCGAGCACAACCAGGAGCTGGCCGACGCGCTCAACGCCCGCACCTTCGCGCTCGCCCAGCAGACCGGGCTCTCGATGATGAACATCTGCTCGACCTGCCAGGGCGCGCAGTCAGAGTGCCAGCAGCGCCTCGACGCCGACTCCGCCTACCGCGCCCACATCAACGAGGTCCTCTCCGGGCAGGGCCTTTCTTATGAGAAGGGCAAGGACGGCTTCACCAACAAGAACTTCCTCTGGCTGCTTGTCGAGGACTACGGCCTCGACCGCCTCGCCGCGCAGGTCAAGCGGCCGCTGTCGGGGCTGCGGGTCGGTCCCTTCTACGGCTGCTACGTGGTGCGCCCGAAGGAGCGACTCGGCTACGACGAGCACCCCGACCGCGACCTCTACCTGGAGAAGGTGATCGAGGCGCTCGGCGGTGAGGTAGTCGAGTACGACGGCGCCCGCAAATGCTGTGGCTTCCCGGTGATCACGATGAACCGCGAGACCTCGCTGCGCCAGGCCGGCACCCACGTCGGCGACGCGCTCGACGCAGGCGCCGACTGCCTCGTCACTCCCTGCCCCCTCTGCCACCTCAACCTCGACATGCAGCAGCCCGAGGCGGCGAAGGTCGTCAACCGTGACCTCGGCCTCGCGGTACTGCACCTGCCCCAGATGGTCGGCCTGGCGCTCGGCGCCGAGCCCAAGCAGCTTGGGATGAGCCGCCACATCGCCTCGACCGCCTGGGTCGAGGAGCGCCTCGCCGGCGCCGCGGCGACCGCGTAGCCCCGCCTCAGTCCAGCCCGGCCGTGCCGAGGTGGCCGCCGGCGGTCGTCTGCCCACGTTCTTCTTTGGTGCGGCGACCGATCCAGCGGGACCCGAGCGTGTCGGTGAGGCCGTGGGCGGCGATCGAGGCGATGATCGCGATCGCCGCAACGTCGAAGATCAGCCCGCCGTTTCCGACTCGCGACTTCAGCACGAGGAGGGCGAAGAGCATCGAGGCCACCCCTTTCGGCCCAAACCAAGCCATGAAGAGCTGCTGGGCCCAGGGCAGCCTGGTGCGGATGAAGGAGAGCAGCACCGCCGCCGGCCGAGCGATGAGGAGGGCGAAGAGGACGAAGGCGATGAGCGGCGGAATGCTGTAGTCGAACCCGGTGGCGACGATCAGCGCGCCGAAGACGAAGAAGGTGATGACCTGAAAGATCGCGCTGGCGTTCTCGGCGAACTCGACGAAGCCCTGGGGGACGTCGTGCTCGGTCGCGCCCATTGCGATCCCGCAGACGAAGGCGGCGATCAGCCCGTTGCCGATCGTCACTTCGGAGAGCCCGAAGGCGACGAGGGCGAAACCAACCGCATAGATCCCCTCATAGCGCTGGGTGAGGCCGCCGCCGGGGAGCCGCTGGTGCAGCCGCCCCCCCAGGTAGCCGAGCGCCAGCCCGATTCCGGCGCCGATCACCGCCTCCCCCGCCAGCTTCGCGGCTTCCGTGCCGGCGTTGCCGCTCGGCGAGGCGAAGACGAGGAAGAAGAGGACGAAGGGCAGCGCCAGACCGTCGTTGAGGCCCGACTCGAGGTTGAGCGTGTGGCGCACCGCCGAGGGGACGAGTCGCGAGGCTACGACCGACGAGGTGACCACCGGGTCGGTGGGAGCAAGCACCGCGCCGAGCAGGAAGGCCTCGGTCCAGCTCAGTTCGGGGAACAGAGCCTTCGCGGCAAGGCCGAGCAGTCCCATGGTGATCGGCATCGCGATCACCAGCGAGCGGGCGACCGGGCTCCAGTGGCGACGTAGCAGCTCGCGCTCGACGAACATCCCGTCGGAGAAGAGGGTGAGGATCAGCGCCAGCTCGATCAGCTCGACGATCGACTGGTCTGTCGCGTCGACGTGGACCACGCCGGCGGCGGCGAGGCCGATGCCGAGGGCCACCGAGAGCACCGAGGCCGAGAGAACCGTCCCTCGCATCAGCCCGGAGAGCGCCGCGACGACCGCGAGCAGGGTTCCGAAGAGCAGCAGCGCTTCGCCGAAGCCGATGTCCAACTCCTACCCCCGGCTGTCGAGCAGGCCGCGCTCGACCAGCAGCTCCGCGATCTGCACCGCGTTGGTTGCCGCGCCCTTGCGCAGGTTGTCGCCGACCACCCAGAGGTTGAGACAGCGCTCCTGGCTCGGGTCACGGCGGATGCGGCCGACCAGCACCTCGTCGCGGCCGGCAGCGTCGATCGCCATCGGGTAGCGGCCGTCAGCCGGGTCGTCGACGACGACTACGCCCGGCGCCTCGGCCAGCAGCTCCCGGCATACCTCCGGGGAAAGGTCCTCGTAGGTCTGAACGTTGACCGACTCCGAGTGGCCAGTGAAGACCGGCACCCGGGCGCAGGTGGCGGAGATCCCGACCTCCTCGCCGAGGCCGAGGATCTTGCGCGTCTCCGCCATCACCTTGCGCTCCTCTGTGGTGTAGTCGTCGCCATCCTTGAAGGTCTCCACCTGAGGCAACACATTGAAGGCGATGCGGTAGGGGTAGACGTCGGCGGGCGGGCTCTCCTCGCCGGCGAGCACCGCTTGGGACTGCGCCCGCAGCTCCTCGATCGCCCGCTGCCCGGTGCCGGAGACCGCCTGGTAGCTGGAGACGACCAGCCGCTTGAGGCCGGCGGCGCGGTGGATCGGCGCCAGCGCCATCATCATCACCATCGTCGTGCAGTTGGGGTTGGCGAGGATGCCGCGGTGGCCCTCGGCGGCGTCGGGGTTGATACCGACGACGACGAGCGGCACCTCCTCGTGCATGCGCCAGTAGCTGGTGTTGTCGACGACGACGGCGCCGGCCTTGACCAGGCGCGGCACCCACTCAGCGCTGACCGCGCCGCCCGCCGAGGAGAGGACGACGTCGAGACCTTGGATCGTCTCCTCGTTCAGCGCCTGGCACTCCAGCACCGAGCCGTTCCACTCCAACTCCTTGCCGGCAGAACGCCCGGAGGCGAAGGGGACGACCTCTGAGGCGGGGAACTCGCGCTCGGCGAGAACGCCGAGGATCGTCGAGCCGACGGCTCCGGTGGCGCCTAGCACCCCGACCCTGTAGCCGCTCATGACTTGACTGTCGGGCGATGTTCGGTGCCGGCGGGTTCCTCGGGGCGCACGGCATCGGCCCCGAGGTCGAAGGTCTGGTGCAGCGCCTTCACCGCGTCTGGGACGCGGTCGGCCGAGATCACGCAGGAGATCTTGATCGGCGAGGTGGAGATCATCTCGATGTTGATCCCCTCGCCGCCGAGCACCTCGAAGACCTTTGCCGCGACGCCGGGGTGCGAGCGCATCCCGGCACCGACGATCGAGACCTTGCCGATCCGCTCGTCGGTGCGGACGCCGTTGCTGACCTCCAGGCCGGCGATCGTGTCGGCCGCGGTCCTCAGGTCGGAGCGATCGACCGTGAAGGAGAGGTCGGCCAGCTCGTTGTCGCCAACCGGCTCGTTCTGGATGATCACGTCGACGTTGACGTTGGCCTCGGCCAGCGCGGTGAAGATCCGTCCCGCGACGCCGGGCTCATCGCGGACGCCGGTCAACGTCACACGGGCCTCCCCGTCGGAGTGGGTCACGGCTGTCACGAAGGGCTGCTCCACGGTCTCCTGCTCGGCGACAACGAGGGTACCGGGGCCGTCCTCGAAGCTGCTGCGGCAGTGGATGCGGACGCCGTGGTTGCGCGCGTACTCGACCGAGCGCAGCTGCAGCACCCTGGCCCCCGAGGCCGACATCTCCAACATCTCCTCGTAGGAGACCACCGGCAGCTTGCGCGCCGCGGGAACGATCCGCGGATCGGCGCTGAACACTCCGGAGACATCCGTGTAGATCTCGCAGATGCTCGCCCCAAGCGCCGCGGCGAGGGCCACCGCCGTCGTATCCGACCCGCCGCGCCCCAGCGTGGTCACGTCGCGGCTCTTGGTCGAGACCCCTTGGAAGCCGGCGACCAGCACGATCCGATCGGCGTCAAGCGTCTCCTTGATCCGATCGGCCCGCACGTCGATGATCCGCGCCTTCGTGTGGGAGGAATCGGTGACGATCCCGGCTTGGGACCCGGTCAGCGAGATCGCCTCGTGCCCCATGTCATGGATCGCCATCGCACAGAGCGCGCAGGAGATTCGCTCCCCGGTTGAGAGCAGCATGTCCATCTCCCGGGCAACAGGCCGCTCGGAGATCTCCAATGCCTGAGCCACCAGCTCATCCGTCGTCTTCCCCCGCGCCGAGAGCACCGCCACGACCCTGTTCCCAGCCTCCCGTGCAGCAACGATCCGCCCTGCAGCCCGCTTGATCTGCTCGGCCCCGGCTACCGAGGTACCACCGAACTTCATCACGACGATGTCGGAATTGGCTGTGGCCATCAGAACGGCTGAGGATAGACGCCCGCCCGCCCGCCGCTAAAGGAGAGACGCTCAAAAACCGATGGCCTCGTGCGTGGAGCCACGCTTGACTGACATCCCAAGGGCGGAGCTGGCTGCAGAGGGCTCGGAGCGAACGAGCGCCTGGTCGTCGCCAGCCGCCTGTCCAGCGGCCTCGCTCAGGCACACAGCGTCGAGGACGTCGCCTCGATCGCGGTGCGCCAGCTGCACGAGTCATTCGACTACTACCTCGCCGTCGTGCAGCGGCTCGACCCCGACGGCTCGCTGCGGGTCGTCGCGGGCGCCGGTCCCTTGGCCGAAGAGGTCAGCGACTTCCTCGCCCTCGTCCAGCCGGTCGAGATCGGCGTCAACGGCCGCGTCGCTCGCAGCGGCGAGGCAGCGATGGTAAATAACACCCAGCTCGACTCCGACTACCTACAACGCAACCCCCACACAGATCCGGGCTCCGAGCTGTCCCTGCCGATCCGCGTCGCCGGATCGATCTGGGGCGTGATGAACCTCGAGCAGGAGGAGCGCCAGGCCTTCACCGACGAGGACCTGCTGCTCGCCCACATCGTCGCCGGCCAGGTGGCAGCGGCGATCTACCGCTGCCAGCTGGTCGACGAGCTGGAGGGCGCCTTCCTCACGACCCTCGGCGTCCTCGCCGATGCCGTCGAGCTGCAGGATGCCTACACCGCCGACCATGCCAACGAGGTCGCCGAGCTCGCAGTGCGGGTGGGCGAACGCATGGGCGTCGCCGGGGCCGAGCTGGACCGACTCCGCTACGGCGCGCTGCTGCACGACGTCGGCAAGATCGGCGTCCCGGGAGAGCTGTTGCGCAAGGCCGGCCCGCTCACCCCCGAGGAGCGCACGAAGATGGACGCCCACACAGCTATAGGTGCCCGGATGTTGGAGCGGATCCCTTTCCTCGCCCCCGTCGCGCCCCTCGTCCGCTCCGCCCATGAGCGCGTAGACGGCGGCGGCTACCCCGACGGCCTCCGCGGCGAGGAAATCCCCCGCAGCGCGATGATCATCGCCACCTGCGACGCCTACCATGCGATGATCTCCAACCGCTCCTACCGCAAGGGGATGGACAAGGATGCGGCTATCCGCGAGCTACGCGCAAACGCCGGAGCCCAGTTCGACCACGCCGTGGTCGAGGTTTTGATCGCCGAGGTCGGCTGACGGAGCACTCCGTCTTCGTGTGATTAAGATCACGCTTTGAGATATATCGGAGCGATATATATGCGGATGCATGGACCTGAGTCCGACCGCCTACGTGATCCTGGGGATGGTCAGCGGAGAGCCGCGGTCGGGGTATGAGATCAAGGCGCTGGTCGACAACACGACGCGCTTCTTCTGGGCGGCCAGCTACGGTCAGATCTACCCGGAGCTGAGAACGACTCTCTGAACGGGGCTGGTCAAGGGGATGGACTCCCCGACGGGAGGGCGCAAACGCACGGTCTACAAGATCACCGCCGAGGGGGAGACGGCGCTGAAGGGGTGGCTGCGGCAGCCGCCCACCACCTATGAGATGCGCGAGGAAGGGCTGCTCAAGCTCTTCTTCGCCGGGGTTCTGCCACGAGAGGAGGCTGCCGAGATCCTCGCCTGGATGCGCGAGCACCGGCTCGGCCTGGCCCGGCGGCTGCGAAGCATGGAGCCCAAAGCGCTTGCCAAGGAGGACCCCTTCCCGCTGATGGTGCTGCGGGGGGGAGTCGAGTTCAACGAGTGGTTTGCCGAGTGGTGTGAGCGGATGGAGCGCCAGCTCCTCGATCCGGCTCGCGAGCAAAGGAGCAGCTGATGTTCGACGCCCTCGCCCGCTTCGCCAACGGCAACGCCCGCCGGATCGGGCTCTTCGCGATCGCCTTCTTCGCGATCGCCGGCGTCCTTGGCAGCTCGGTCGCCAGCCGGCTCGACCCCTACGGAGCCGAAGACCCAGCCACCGAGACGGTGAAGGCGAAGGACGAGCTGCAGGCGGCCGGCCTGCGGGTACCGGCGGTTGTCGCGGTGGTGAAGAACGCGCCCGTCGCCTCCCCCGCCACCCGCGCCCGGGTCGAGGCGCTCGAGAACGAAGTGCGCAGGCGCGCCGACGTCAAATCGGTGATCGGCTACTACGACACCCACTCCCCCGCCTTCGTCTCCCACGACCGCAGGTCCACCTACTTCGCGGTCGCCCTGAAGCCGACCGGTGCCAAGGCCGAGCAGGAAGTGGGCACCGAAATCGCGGACTCGCTCGGCGCCCACCCAGGAGTCTTGGTGGGGGGCTTCGCCGTCGCCGAAGCGGAGGTGAACAAACAGGTGGAGACGGACCTGCGGCAGGCGGAGCTGCTCGCCTTCCCGCTGCTCTTCCTGCTCTCGCTGCTCTTCTTCCGAAGCCTCGTCGCGGCGCTCCTGCCGCTGATGATCGGCGGCCTGGCGATCGTCGGCACCTTCCTGATTCTGCGGATCGCCAGCGAATTCGCATCGATCTCGATCTTCGCGCTCAACCTGACCACCGCGCTCGGGCTGGGGCTGGCGATCGACTACAGCCTCTTCATCGTCTCCCGCTACCGGGAGGAGATAGCCAAGGACGGGCCAGGGCTGGCGGCGATGCGCCGCGTGCTCGCCACCTCGGGCCGCACCGTCTTCTTCTCCTCGCTGACGGTCGCCGCCGCGCTCGCCTCGCTGCTGGTCTTCCCGCAGCGCTTCCTCTACTCGATGGGCCTCGGCGGCGCACTGGTTGCGCTGTTCGCCGCGATGATCTCGCTGACCGTGCTGCCGGCCGTGCTGACCCTGCTCGGGACGCGGGTCAACGCGCTGGCCCCACGCTTCCTGCAGCGGCGCGCCGAGGCCGACACGCGGCCCGATGAGCGCGGCTTTTGGTACCGGCTCTCGCGCTTCGTGATGCGCCGCCGGGTCCCGGTGGCGACGCTCAGCGCCCTGCTGCTGATCGCGATGGGCCTGCCGTTCCTGGGGATCAAGTTCAACACGGTCGACCCCACGGTTCTGCCCAAGAGCGCGAGCGCGCGCCAAGCCTACGACACGGTCAGCAACGAATTCCCTCCATACCACGAAACGCCGATCTGGATCGCGGTCAAGGGCGGCGGCCCGGCTGTGGCCGCGCGGCTCGACGCCCGGGTGCGGCGGGTGCCCGGCGTCGCTGAGGTCGCCCCGCCCCAGCCCCTCAGGGGGGGCGTGACCGCGATCGCGGCGGTCTCCGCCAATCCCTTCATCTCCGACGCCAGCCAGACGACGGTGAAGCGGATACGCGCGCTCCAGACGTCGCCCGGCACGACCGCGCTGGTCGGCGGCGCCACCGCGGACTTCATCGACTTTCAGAGCAGCCTCGCCCGCCACCTGCCGATCGCCCTCGGCATCGTCATCGTCGCCACGCTGACGATCCTTTTCCTGATGACCGGTTCGCTGATCCTCCCGATCAAGTCGCTGATCATGAACTTCCTCAACCTAAGCGCCGTCTTCGGCCTGCTGGTGCTGATCTTTCAGGACGGGCGGTTCGAGGGCCTGCTCAACTACACCAGCCCGGGGGCGATCGAGCAGACGATGCCGATCCTGCTCTTCGCGGTCGCCTTCGGCCTCTCGACCGACTACGCCGTCTTCCTGCTCTCGCGGATCAAGGAGGCGCGCGACAACGGCGCCTCAGACTCCGAGTGCGTGGCGATCGGACTGGAGCGGACGGGGCGAATCGTCACCGCCGCGGCACTGCTCTTCGCCGTCGCGATGGCGGCCTTCGCCACCTCGGAGATCATCTTCATCAAGGAGAACGGGGTCGGTACGGCGCTGGCGGTCTTAATCGACGCCAGCATCATCCGGGCGCTGCTGGTGCCCTCTCTGATGGGGCTGCTCGGCAAGTGGAACTGGTGGGCGCCGGCGCCGTTGCGGCGCCTGCACGACCGCTTCGGGATCGGCGAGGCCAAGGCAGCGCCGCAGACCTCGAGCTGACCTAGGAGCCGGTGTTGTTGTACACGGCGCTTTCGAACCCGCTGACTGCCGAGTTGGCCGCATAGCCGAGAGGCTTCAGGCCGAAGAGTTCCTCGATGCTGAGCAGCAGCGAGAAGTGGTTGTAGTAGCTCGTTTCGTTGACGCTGCCCGCCTTGACGTAAGGGGAGATCAGCAGCAACCCGACATGACCGCCGCCGCCGCTCGGTTTGACCGCGCCGCCACCGGGCGGCGGAGCCGAGCTGGCGGGAAGATTCGGGTACTGAGGCGTGCCGCAGCAGGAGCTCGAGTCGGCGTTCGGCCCAGTCTGGGGCGCCTGGTCGGAGGTGATCGCGATCAGCCCGCCTTCCTTGTAGGCGGGCGAGGCTTCGATCTCGGGCACAACCGTCTTCAGGAACGGTTCGGCGGCGGCGAGCCCTGCGGGCTGGCCGGGTTCGCAGGGCACTTCGCTGCCGTCGTGACAGGGGCTGGGCACGATGTAGGAGAGAGATGCGGTGCTGCTGGCCGCCTGCAGGTCAGGCTGGAGCTGTTCGAGGCCGACGTCGTCCTGGGCGCATTCGGGGCTGCCGGTAAGCGAGTCGAAATAGACGAAGGGGTTACGCCAAGTCTCATACGCGTCGCCAGGGAGCGGGGCCTGGCCGCCGTCGGCGGCCCCAAGGGCCGGATGGCGGCAGCTGCTCGGCTGGCCGGCGCCACCGTTGGCGATGCCCTCGACGTAGGCCTTCCACGTCTTGCCGGCGGCAGCCAGCTGACCGGGGAGCGTCAGGGTCGCCGACGGATACACGCAGCCGCTCCCCGTGACCTGACCTTCGGCGGCAACCGTGCCGGGGGAGATTTCGGTGTAGTTGGGGCAGTTCGCCGCCGTCTGCGGGGTCGGTCCCTGGCCGCTGATCAGGGCGATCTCGTTGGCTAGGTCCCCCTGGGCCACGGCGTAGTAGTTGGACAGCAGCTCCCCTTGGCCGCGTAGGGTCTTTGCGAGGTATGGGGCGGATGAATTGGGACCGAAGGCTTCGTTGAACCCCTGATCGGCGAGCACGATCATGAACACGTGCTTGACCGGTGGCAGCGTCGGTTCGCTGGGAACTTCCGGTGGCGGCGAGGACTTCGGAGACGGTTTGCCCGCTGCTGCTTCTTCTTCTCCTTCTTCTAGCGGGGCCGTCGCTTCAGGGACAGAGGACGCGGGGGCCGAAGCCGTCGTCGCAGGGGCAGATTCAGACGTCGATTCCGGCCTCGAGGCCGAGGGGCTGCTCGGCGTCGCCGAGGACCCCTCATCGAGCAGGATGGGCGCGATGCCGGCGCTCTGAGCAAATGGGCTGGTGGCCGAGCCGAGAAAGACGCCGAATGCGAGCAAGCTCATTACCGCGACCGCGGCGACCCGCGGACCGGGCATGAAGCGATCCTCCAGGGAGGGCTCCTCCGCCGACTGTCCCCCTGCCGCCGCAGCGGCAGCCGCCTCCGCCGCAGGGGGCTGGCCCTCGGCCTTTGTCTCGTCACGGTGCCCCCGGTGCTGCAAGGCGCCAATCCGCTCGGCGACCAGCGGCGGCAACGGGGCGCGTCGCGTCCCGCACTCCAGGCAGTAGCGCTGAGCACTCCCGAGCGTCGAACCGCAGCCCGCACAACTCATGGCGCGGGCGGCGTCGCAGTTCTCGTCGTCGTTGGATGCCGTCACCCTGGGCTATCAGTCTCGCGCCGCCTCGTTACCTCGATGTGAAGATTTGGAGTCCGCAGGTGCGGCGACCGGTTTCTTCACAACTCTTAAACATTTGAGACGGATGCTGGGCGTGACCATGCAATGCGTGGCTGCTTTCTTTGGGTGACGGCGCGCCAGAGCACGGGGCGCACTCTGCAAGATGCGCGGCTGTTGATAACTGAGCCATGGACTCGATAGACACCTCGATACCGCAAGCGGCCCGGCCGGAGGGCGAGATCTCTCCCGCGCTCCCCTCGGCATATGCCCCGCCGCCGCTGTCGCCGGTAGACCGATCCACGACATCGGCCGGCGAGCCCACGACACAGATCACCGCGCCCATGACCTCAGTCCCTGTCGCGGCAACCGCGGCCCATTCCTCTCTGGTTCCCACAACAGGGGAGCAGTGCCCGGCCTGCGGTGCCCTGATGGCAGCCGACCAGCGCTACTGCCTGGAGTGCGGACAACGCCGCGGGGAGCCGCGCCTGCCGTTTATGGACGCCGTGGTGCTGATGGACACGGTGGTGAAGGACCCGCGCGAGGTGCCCTACACCCCCCGCCCAAGCGGCGGCCGCGGCTGTCCGCCAACGCCACGCTGATCGCCGGTATCGGGACGCTGCTGCTCGCGCTGGGGATCGGCGTCCTGATCGGGCGCTCGGGCAACCACACGAGCTCGGGTGCCAGTAGTACCCCCGTGGTCGTAAAGGTGCCGGGCAGCGGCGAAGCGACGGGCACGGCCGCTCAGACCAAGGCGGGCGGCAACTCTGCCGGCGGCTCTGCCGCCAAGGCGAGTAAGTCAAGCGCCGGTGCTACCGGGAGCAGTGGCCAGAGCACAAAAGTCGAAGAAGTCCTCAAACCGGCGAAGGGTGTCAAGCTGCCGCCACCCAAAGCGAAGCTAGGCGAAAAGTGCTCCGGCAGCACCTCCGGCTGCAAACACGGCAAGTTCACCGGCGAATTCTTCGGAGGAGGGTGAGCATGAGGCCGTCGGCGAGGCAGAGGCGATGACGATCACCGAGCGCATCCGCGACGGCCTGCGGAACCCGCGTCGCGATGCTCGTGTTCGTGCGAACGGCGGAGGACCTGGGACGGCAAGGGCCAGCTCGGGGGCAGTCTCCCCGCCGCAGGCGGGTGCCTCGCCGGCGGCGGGGCCCTCCGCCTTGACCGCGGCGTACGGGTCGGACCTGGTCATCGACCTGGAACGCCGCCGCGACCAGTTGACCGGACGGGTCGCGGAGCTGCAGTGGGACCTCGGCGGGCTGGTCTATGAGATGGCAATCCGCAACCGCATTCGGGTCGACGTACTGATCCAGCGCGCCGCGACCCTTCAGGACGCCGACGCTGAGCTCAGCGAGGTCGAGCGCATCGTGCGCATGGAGCAGACCGGCACGGCTGGCTCGTGCGGCACCTGTGGGGCGCCACACAGCAGCGGCGCGACCTACTGCTGGCAGTGCGGCCAGTCGCTCCTCCAGCAGGTCTCGGGCGACTCGATCCTCCGGTCTTAGATCACCCGAAGCGGCCCGTCACGTAGTCGCGGGTGCGCGGGTCCGCGGGCTGGTTGAAGATCGTCTCGGTATCACCGCACTCGATCAGCGACCCCACCCGTTCGGCGCCGCTCACATCGAGGCCGAAGAACGCGGTCTGGTCGGCGACCCGCGCCGCCTGCTGCATGTTGTGCGTGACGATCACGATCGTGTAGCGGCTTTTGAGCGAGTGCATGAGCTCCTCGATCTTTGCGGTGGCGACTGGGTCCAGCGCCGAGGCCGGCTCGTCGAGGAGCAGGACGTCGGGCTCGATCGCGATCGCCCGCGCGATGCACAGCCGCTGCTGCTGTCCGCCGGAGAGCCCAAGCGCGCTGTCCTTCAGCCGATCCTTGACCTCGTCCCAGAGCGCTGCGCCGCGCAGGGCGCGCTCGACGCGATCGTCGAGCCCGTCCTTCAAGCCGAGGTTGCGCAGGGCCCAGGCGATGTTGTTGTAGATCGACTTCGGGAACGGGTTCGGTTTCTGAAAGACCATCCCGATGCGGCGCCGCACCTCGATCCGATCGACTCGCTCGCCGTATATCTCGTGTCCGTGGTAGGAGATCTGCCCATCGATCTTGAAGCCCGGCACGGGGTCGTTCATCCGGTTGAGGCTGCGCAGGAAGGTCGTCTTTCCGCAGCCGGAGGGGCCGATCAGGGCCGTGATCCGGTTGCGGTAGATCCGCAGGTTGACGCCCTCAAGCGCCCTCTTGCTCCCGTAGGAGACGGACACATCGCGGACGTCGAAGACCACCTCCTGCGCTACGTCGCGGCGCCCGCCGTTGAACCCGGCGAGCCCCGCGTGAGATTGCGGCCCGGTCTGAATCCGGACGCGGCGAGGGACGGCGGGTGCGCCGGGGGCAGGCTCGTGGGTCGGAATGGCTCATGAGGTCGATCTTCCTCCGACTGCGGGAGAGCGCCACCCTGGCCCCAAGGCTCGCGAGCACTATGAACGCCAGCAGCACGAACCCCGCCCCCCAAGCACGCGCGAACCCGGCCGGATTGGCTTCTTCGGAGAGCGTGTAGATCGTCATCGGGATGTTCGGCACCCCTTCGGTGATGTTGAGGCTGTAATGGCTGGGGTTGAATATCGCGTCGGCGAGGAGCAGCGGCGCGGTCTCACCCGCGGCGCGGGCGACGGCGAGCACGGTCGAGGTGACGATCCCCCCGAGCGCGCTGGGCAGGATCACCCCGAGCACGGTGCGCCAGCGGCTGACCCCCAGGGCGTCGGCCGCTTCGCGCAGGCTGTTGGGGACG
Source organism: uncultured Solirubrobacterales bacterium (assembly GCA_963803755.1). Taxonomy (GTDB): domain Bacteria; phylum Actinomycetota; class Thermoleophilia; order Solirubrobacterales; family 70-9; genus CAVUPF01. The sequence continues at coordinate 143,881 of CAWDNP010000003.1, read as the reverse complement.
AGAAGGAGGATCTCCTGGCTGCCGCGGGCGATCAACGGCAGCATGATGATCGCCAGCGCGATCGAGCCGGCGTAGGCCGAGTCGTGATGGTGATAGACAAGCAGGCCGAAGATGAAGAGCCCGACGATGATCGAAGGAAGGCCGTTCATCAGGTCCAAGACGAGGCGGATCGAGCGAGCGGCGCGGTCTCCGGCGAACTCGGTCAGGTAGAGCGCGACGAGGATCCCCAGCGGCATCGCTATCACGGTCGCGAGCGCGACGATCAAAGCGGTGCCGACAATCGCCGGCCCGATCCCGTTGGGGGCGCCCTTGACCAGGAATTCGAAGCTGAGCGCGCTGGCCCCATGGACCAGCACCGAGTAGACGACGATCCCAAGCACTGCGACCGCCCCCACCGCCGCGAGGGTCGCCCCGGACTCGGCAAGACGGCTGACGAATTGTCGCCGGCGCAGATTGCCCGAAGGGGTCAGCGGGGCGGTCGGATCTGGCACGCCGCCGTCACTCATCATGCGGCCTTTCGCTGATAGTCGAAACGCCCGCCGATCCACCGTGCGCAGAGGTTTGAGAGCAGCCCGATCACGAGGAGGATGACCCCCAGGTAGAAGAGGGATCCCAGATACAGCGGCGAGGCCAGCGACTCCGTGAACTGCTCTGCGATCCGGGCGGCCAGCGTGTCGCCGGTTTTGAACAGCGATGCGTGGATTTCGGACCCCGCGCCGAGCACCTGAGTCACTGCGATCGCCTCACCCAGGGCTCGCCCGAGGCCGAGCAGCGTGGCGGCGACCACCCCGGAGGCGGTCGAGGGAAGGACCACCCCGCGCACGACCTCCCACCGGGTCGCCCCGAGCGCGCTCGCCCCGTCCTGGATCTCGCGCGGGACCGTGAGGAAGAGATCGCGTGAGATCGAGGCGATGATCGGGATGACCATGATCGTCAGGATCAGGCCCGCCGTGAAGACGCTGGCGCCGGTCGTCTGGGGGGCGCCAAAGATCGGGATGAAGCCCAGTGTGTTGTGGAGGAAGGGCTCGAGGTCTTCATGCACGAAGGGCGCCAGGACCAAGATGCCCCAGAAACCGAGGATGACGCTGGGGATCGCCGCCAGCATCTCGACCAGCGGTGAGACGATTCCACGCACGCCCGCAGGCGCCAGCAAGCTCAGGAAGAGGGCGATCGCGATAGCGACCGGAGCCCCCAGCAACAGGGCCATAAAGGAGCTGACTGCGGTGCCGAAAAGCAGGGAGCCGGCGCCAAATATATGGAAGTTCGGCTGCCAGGTCGTGTGGTAGAGAAATCCCAGCCCGAACTTGGATATCGCGGGGGTGGCACCATGAACCACCTGGTAGCCGACCAGGAGGAGCACCGTGACGCTGAGCAGCGCCGCGAAGGCACACACCCCGTATAGCAGGCCGTCCCCGAAGCGGTCAGCCTGTTTGCGGCGCCGGCGGCGGCGAGCGCGTGTGCTGTCGCTGTGAGAAGGGGCCGGACCGACGGGAGGCGCTGGGCTGGCCGTAGTGCTCATGGCGCGCAGCGTAGATGAGATCGATCCAGTTTCGCCCTCAACCCATCGAATTTCACAAAATTGAAACAAGTGTGTGCGTTCGGGTGTGCGTCGTTCACAAGTTGGACACAAGTGACTTTTCACGAGATTGAAACAAATGGTCAACTCTCTCCCGCGATTCTGGGGCGCGCACCAGTCGCATGACCTACGACGCCCGTGTCTCAACGGGACAAAACAAGCCGAAAGGATTTGACTTGATTCGCAACAGGTTGTTTGGTCTCATCATCGCGACAGTCGGAACAGTTGCATGCATGGCGACCGTCTCGACGGCGAGTGCCTTCGCCGAACTCAAAGGCGCGGGGTCCACGCTGGTGGCGCCGCTGATGGCTAACTGGATAAACGGCTTCGAGGCTCATGAGAACGGTGCCATCACGGCCTCCTACTCATCGGTTGGCTCCGGGACAGGCATTGCGGACATAACCGCGCGGACGGTCGACTTCGGCGCTTCCGATGCGCCGCTGACGCCCGAACAGGCCACGAAATGCGGCAACTGTGTCCAGATCCCGTGGGCGTTGACGGCAACCGGCGTTGCCTACAACATCCCGGGCGTCAAGCACGACAAGCTGCACCTCAGTGGGCCGGTGATCGCCGAAATCTATCTCGGCAAGATCACGAAGTGGAACAGCCCCAAGATCAAGAAGCTGAACCCGAAGCTCCACCTACCCGGCCTCGCGATCACCCCGGTCTTCCGCAGCGACGGCTCCGGGGACACCTACGCTTTCACGAACTATCTCTCGAAGGTCAACAAGACCTGGAAGAGCTCGATCGGCTATGCGACCTCGGTCGGCTTCCCGCCGGGAATCGGAGTTGGCGCCAAAGGCAACGCCGGCGTCACCGCGGTCGTCGATACGACCAAGGGCGCGATCGGCTACATCTCGGCCTCCTACATCGAGGCAGCGGGCCTACAAGCCGCCGCTGTCGAGAACACTGCCGGGAAGTTCGAGTACCCAAACATCCCGAACATCGAGGATGCGGCGCAGACCGTCAAGCACGTGCCTGCGAACAACGAACTGCACATCGTTGACCCGCCAAAGAAGGCGAAGATCGCCTATCCGATATCGACGTTCACCTACTGCATCGTCCCCCACGGGGCGCCGAAGAAGGCCGAACTCGAACAGTTCATCCGCTACAACCTGACGACGGGACAGAAATACGGAGCGGCGCTCGACTTCGCCGAACTGCCGAAGGTCGTACTCAAGGCAGGCGAGAGGGCAGTCGCATCGCTCTAGAAGGAAAGTCTGGCTAGCGGCTGGAGAGGCGCCGCGGCTATCGGCCGGCACAGGGCTCCCAAGGCCCTGTGCCGGCCTTTTTTGTGGGGAGATCTTGGGCGGTGATGAGGCGTTCACTGCCGGTCCTCGCCCGCTCCTTAGCCGAAGGAGAGGATCCTCGTTGCCTGCGGGTGAGGCCTCCTCACTTGCGGCCAGATATTCAAGCGTAATGGCACCAGCCAGGTGACATATGTGCTGCTGGCCCTGCTCGGGCTCGCGGTCGGCGTGCTCGGCACCCTCGTGGGCGCGGGCGGCGGCTTCATCCTCACCCCGATCCTGCTGATCCTCTACCCAACCCTCTCGGCGGCGACGATCACCTCGATCAGCCTCCTGGTCGTCTTCTTCAACGCGCTTTCGGGCTCGATCGCCTACGCGCGCCTGCGCCGCATCGATTACCGCTCCGGCGCCCGTTTCTCGGCGGCCGCGATGCCCGGGTCGGTGCTCGGCGCGCTCGCCGTGCGCTACGTCCCGATCCGCGTCTTCGACCTGATCATGGCGGTGGTGCTTGGCAGCGCGGCGATCGCGGTGATCCGGCTCCAACCCCATGCCGAGCGAGCGCACCCGCGCGGCCCAACCGAGGCGCGGGAGCTCGTTGACCGGCTCGGGGCCACCTACCGCTACCGCGTGCCGGTGCGTCGCGGGATGGCCTACAGCGTCTTCGTCGGCTTCCTCTCCAGCTTCCTCGGCATCGGCGGCGGCGTGATGCATGTGCCAATCCTCGTCGGCGCGCTGGGCTTCCCCACCCACATCGCGACCGCCACCTCACACTTCGTGTTGGTCTTCATCGCCGGCAGCGCCAGCGTCACCCATCTGATCGGCGGCGTCTTGTACGTAGGCAACGGCCTGCGCAGGGCGATCGCGCTCTCGGTTGGTGTGCTTCCCGGAGCGCAACTGGGAGCAAGGCTCTCCCAGCGACTCACTGGCCCATCGATCAGGCGGATTCTCGGGGTGGCTCTGATCGTCCTCGCCATCCGCCTGCTCTTCTCGGTCCTCGGCTGATAAACCGCCCAGGGCCCTATGCCGGCCTTGTCTTAAGCGAAGGCCCGGGCGGCACGACGGCGCAGGTCCGCGTTCAGCATCCCAGTGACCGCGCTGGGGCTCTCGCCCGCGGAGGGGACCGCGTCGCCGATCAGACCGGTGGCGCGGAAACCAAATAGGGGGGCGTCGAAGCCGACCTCACGGATTTTGCGGACCAGCCTCACGGCGGCAGCGGTGTCGGCTCCGGGGCCACAGAGGACGATCGCGGTCGGCTCGAGGGCGCGCAGGGCGCGCTCCAGCCGCTCATCGCCAAGCTCGGTGGAGAGCATCAGCACACGGAAGCCAGCGCGGCGCAGGGCGAGATCGAGCGCCTGGGCGTGAACCGCCTCGGCGTCCTGCCCACGGCTGGAGTCGAGCAGCAGGACTCCGGCCGGCCGCGAGGCGGAGGAGGCGAGGCGGCGGGCGCCGTGCAGCCAGCCCATCGCCCAGCGGGCGGCGAATTCCAGCTCCGGCTCGCGGTCGGGGTCGGCGGCCAGCTCGTCGATCGCCGGCAGCAGCAGCTCCTCGACGGTGCGCTCAAGCGGCCGTAGCGCCAAGCTTTCCTCGATCGCCCGATCGCCGGCTTCCTCGTCGAAGCTCTCCAGCGCCGCCAGCAGCGCGCCGCCGGTCGCCGGCGCCGACTGGCGCTGGCGCGCCAGCTCGATCGCGGAGGAGATGTTCCCCGTCTGGGCGAGCGCATCGCGCAGCGTCTGCAGCTCGACCAGCTCATAGTTGCGGTGGTTGCCGGGAGTGCGCTTCGGCGTCGGATAGCCGTAGCGCCGCTCCCAGCTTCGGAGAGTGTTGGGGCTGACGCCGAGCACCTCGGCTGCCGCGTTTGTCCGGATTCCTGGCATCTGCAAGAAGGTAGTGGTGCGCGACTGGGGATTCGCCGCGCGAGCGCCATTCTCCCACCCCGATTCCAGGTTTACGCCGGTTATGGACAGATTTCGGGGAATCTGTCAGCGATCTTGCAAGACGCCGACGCCGACCGGCTGGCCGACGGCGCGGGCCCGCCACATCGCCGCATCGGCGCCGTGCAGGAGGCGCTCCGCATCGGCGCCGTGCTCAGGGCAGGCGACGACCCCGGCGCAGATCGCGATGCTGAGGCCGCCAGCGCCCTCCAGCTCGTCGAGCATGCGCAACAGCCTCTCCGCCATCTGCACCCCCTCGACCGTGGTCTGGTTGGGCGCCAGCACGCAGAGGGCGTCCTCCTCCAGCGGGAAGACCTCATCGACGAGGCGAATGCTGTCGCGCAGCGCCGCGCCGACGACAGCCAGCACCGTCTCACGGCCGCCGCCGGAGCCGTCGCGGGCGCCCGGCCCCTCGATTGCAAACACGACCAGCCCGAAGGGATGCCCGTAGCGCCTGTTCATCTCGAGCATCTGGTCGAGTCGGCGCCGCATCTGCCCAGGCCGGTAGAGGCCCCTCAGCGGGTCGTGGTCGAGTCTGGCGTCGGCCCGCTCACAGACGGCTCCAACCGCAGTGGCGGTAACCGAGCCGAACTCCTCCGCCAGGCGACGCGCGGTCTCGGCGAAGAGCTCGGTGTCGCCCCCGCTCAGCTCCTCATTCAGCCTCGCCAGCAACAACGCCTGAAGCGAAGAGACCTCGCGCGCGAGCTGGCCCGCCTGGGAGCCGGTGCGAGACTCGGGTTCTGATCGGAGACCACTCGCCACGACGAGACCCTGTCGAACGGGGCGGACGGCGACAAGAGGAGAACTCGCTATTTACGGTCAGATGCTTGTCCAGCCTGATTTCTAATCGAGGCTGCGGCGACCGGCGAGCGCCTTGCCGAGGGTCACCTCGTCGGCGTGCTCGAGGTCGGCTCCCACCGGCAAGCCGCTGGCGAGGCGGGTGACGGCGACCGTGCCCCGCAGCCGCTCGGCGATGTGAAGGGCGCTCGCCTCGCCGGTGGTGGTCGGGTTGGTGGCGAGGATCACCTCGCGGACCTCGCCCCCCTCGACCCTCCGCAGCAGCTCGGCGATCTTCAGATCCTCGGGGTCGACGCCGTCGATCGGTGAGAGTGCGCCGCCGAGCACGTGGTAGAGGCCGCGGTACTCGTGGGTGCGCTCGATCGGGATAACGTCGGCCGGCTCCTCGACCACGCAGATCGTTGAGCGGTCCCGCGTGGTGTCGGTGCAGATCCGGCAGAGCGGCCCCTCGGCGAGGTTGAAGCACTGCTCGCAAAGGCCGACCTTCTCCTTCACCTCGCGGATCGCGTCGGAGAGCGCCGCCGCCTCCTCATCGGGCGAGCGCAGGATGTGGAAGGCGAGCCTCTGCGCGGTGCGCTGCCCGATCCCCGGCAGCCGCGACAGCTCGGCGACGAGGCGCGCCAGCGGCGCCGGTCCCTCGGCGCTCACATCCCGGGGAGGCCGCCGAGACCCCCCGTGATCCCGCCCATCTTCGAGGACGCCAGCTCCTGGGCCGCGCGCAGCGCCTCGTTGACCGCCGCCTGCACCATCTCGCACAGCAGCTCGGCCTCCTCAGGGTCAATCGCCTCAGGGTCAATCGCTATCTCGCGCAGGTTTAGGTCGCCGCTCATCTTCACCTTGACCATGCCGCCGCCGGAGCTCGCCTCGACCACCTCGTCTTTGAGCGCCTCCTGCGCCTGCAGCATCTCGTTCTGCATCTGCTGCGCCTGCTTCATCAGGGCGTTCACGTCAAAGCCCCCCGGGCCACCGCCTCGTGCCACCTAACCGACCTCCTCCGCGTCGAACTCGCTCTTAAGCCGCTCCACCAACTCGTCCTCGTCGATCTCCTCCTTGCCACCAGAGCCCTCCGCGGTCGCCTCCCCGTTGAGCACCGCGTAGACGGGCCGCAGCCGCTCGCCGGTAACCGCCTCCAAAGCCGCCGCCATCTGCTCTCGCTTGTCGGGGACCTCGGCCTTGCGCTTGTTGAACGTGGAGCTCGCCGGAAATCCGACCGTCAGCGTGGCCTCGTCGCGATCGATCTCAATCGGCCGGGCCCCCTCGAACAGCGCGGCAAGCGCCGGAGCGCTCGACTGGCGCAACTGATCGAGGACCGCGGGCCACAGTCGCACGACCCGCTCCAGGTCGACCGGGTCCCCCTCCACCGAGTCAGTCTCACCTGCCTCGGCAGGGGCTTCAATCTCCTCCGATTCGCTCTCGGTCATATCGGATTCGGGTTGCGCGTCCGGATCGCGCTGCGCGTCGTGCTCGCGGGAGAGGGGGGTCGAAGACGCAGATCGGGCCTCCTCCCCCTCGAATCGAGCGTCCTTCTCCAGCCGCTCGACCCGCCGCAGCAGCCCCTCAGTCGACGGATCGAGGTCCGGGCGAGCCGCCTTCAGCAGCGCGATCTCGACCGCCATGCGGGCGTCATCTCCCTCCCGCACCCCGCTCAGCGCGGTCGCCAGCTCATCGATCGTACGGACCAGGGTCGCGGCGCCGATCGCGGTGGCCTGAACGGCCAGCCGCTCGGAGTCGGTGGCGGTAACCACGAAGCTGTTGGGCACCTCGCCCACCGTCTGGGTGACCAGCAGGTGGCGCAGGTGAGCGAGCAGGTCGCGGGCGAACTGGGCCGGGTCGCGCCCCGAGGCGCTCATCCGCTCGACGCTGAGGAGCACCCCCCTAGGGTCTTCGGCGATCACCGCGTCGACCGCTTCGAAGAGCAACTCAGCATCAGCGGCGCCCAGCATCTCCAGCACGTCGTCGAGCTCGATCCGCTCGCCGCCGAAGGCGACGAGCTGATCGAGCGTGCCGAGCGCATCGCGGAAGCTGCCCGAGGCCGAGCGGGCGATCATCGCCACCGTCCCGTCCTCGAGCTCGATCCCCTCGGCGCCGGCGACCCGCATCACTACCTCGGAGATTTGCTCCAGCGAGGGGCGCTGGAAGTCGAAGCGCTGACAGCGGTCTGCGATCGTCGCCATCACCTTGTGGGCCTCGGTGGTGGCGAGGACGAAGACCGTGTTCGGCGGGGGCTCCTCGAGGGTCTTCAGGAAGGCGTTCCAGGCCTCCTTGGTCAGCATGTGGGCCTCGTCGAGGATGTAGACCTTCCAGCGGCCAGCGGCGGGGGCGTAGGCGACCCGCTCGCGCAGGTCGCGGACGTCGTCGACCGAGCGGTTGGAGGCGGCGTCCATCTCGATCACGTCGATCGAGGTGCCGGCGGCGATCGTCAAGCAGGATTCGCACTCGCCGCAGGGAGTGACGGTGGGCCCGCCGCGCTCGCAGTTGAGCGAGCGGGCGAGGATCTTCGCCATCGAGGTCTTGCCGGTCCCGCGCGAACCGACGAACAGATAGGCGTGGTGAACCCTGTCTCGCTCGACCGCGTTGCGCAGGGTGCGAACGACGTGCTGCTGGCCGACCACCTCGTCAAAGGAGCCCGGGCGGTGGCGACGGTAGAGGGAAAGCGACTCGGTCATCGGGAGCTCGGGCCAGTGTATCTGCGGACCATGCGCCCCCCGAGAGAGTCGGGGGGGCACCGGCATCTGTACCTTGCGCCGGTGCCATCGAGGGTCCGAAGCTGGTTGACGCCGGCCGCCTGGGTTGCCGCGGTAACGGCGGCGCTGCTGGTCCTCTTCCCAGTCGGCTTCCCCAACTACGACACGATCTACGCGCTGCTATGGGGCAAGGAACTCGCCCACGGGGTGAGCCCCGACTACGGCGCGGCCCTTCCCCCCACCCCACACCCGCTCGCCGACCTGCTCGGCCTGGTGACCACGCCGATCGGCGACGCGGGAACGATCGTGGTGACAATGGCGATCGCCTACGCCTCGCTGGGGCTGGTGACCTATCTGGTCTACCGACTCGGGACGCTCTGGTTCGACCGCTGGATCGGCGTCGTCGCGGCGGCGATAGTGATCACAAGGGCGCCGTACCTCTCCAATGGCCTGGTCGCCTACATCGACCTCCCCTACATCGCCCTCTGCCTCGGCGCGCTGGCGATCGAGACGAAGCGGCCGCGGTGTGGATGGCCCGTGTTGGCGCTGCTCGTACCGGCGGGGCTGCTGCGACCGGAGGCCTGGCTCTTCTCCTTCGCCTACCTCGCCTACCTGGCGCTCGACATCGAGCGAAGGCCGGGCGCGCCTGCTGGAGCGCTTTGCTCCTACCGACTGCGCTGGCGCCGCGAGCGCAGCCCGCGCGAGCTGGCCGCCCTGGCGGCGCTGACTCTCGCCGCTCCGCTCGCCTGGGTGCTGTTCGACTCGGTCACCACGGGCAACCCGCTCTACTCCCTCACCGGAACCCAGAAGACGGTGGAAACGCTGAAGCGCCAGACCGGCCCCGTCGACCTCATCCTCTACGGTCCGCGCCGGCTCGGCGAAGTGCTCCAGTGGCCCGGGATGGTCGGCGCCGCCGGGGGCCTGGTCCTCGGCTTCGCATTCCTGCGCCGGCGCTCGGCGCTCGGCATCGCCGCGGCGCTCCTCGCCGGGGGGGCCTTCGCGATCCTCGCATGCGCGGGCCTGGCGATCATCGCCCGCTACACGATGCTCGCGGCGGCAGTGCTCTCGGTCTTCGTCGCGCTGGCGCTGCTCGGCTGGCGGCTGTTGGAGCCCGGCCACCCCTGGCGGCGGCACTGGCAGCTCTTCGCCGGGATCGTCGTCGCGATGTTCGTGATCCGGCTTCCCAACCAGTGGCGCCTCGACTCGACTGTGAACACCGACGTGACCAACCAGGGCAACATCGAGCGCAACCTCACCGATCTGGTCGAAGCGGGCGCCTTTAAGCCGCTCTGCGGGCCGATCGCGGTGCCCAACCACCGCGCGGTCCCCCGCCTCGCCTTCGGCCTGGACATAAAGCCGACCCAGATCATCAGCGCGACCGAGCAGGGCATCCCCCGCCACGGCTACTTCGTCGACCCCGCCAACTCCTTCGTCATCCACAACTTCATCCTCGACCCCAGCGACCCGACCCGCTTCTCACTAAGCCACCCCCGCGGCTTTCACTTCGTCACCCGGAACCAGTCGTGGAAGGTCTACCGGCGCTGCGGCTAGGCCGCGGAGCGGCCTAAAGAGATCCAGCTACCCATGGTCATGGGTAGCGAAGAAAGTGGACCGTGCACCCGTCTTCGAAGCGAGGTCCCCGGGCGTGCCCGTCGCGTTTGGCTCGGGCCGGGCTCGCCTGCGGCACCCGCGGCATCCGCTTAAGGCTGCTTCCTTCCGGACCTGACCTGGTTCGCGTGCCCACGTCGCGCAGGACCCGGCCGTCAACGCCGCCTGCGGCGTACTGACCCCGAAGGCCAGCCCCTCAGAACGGAATTCGGCCCCGCTAGAGCGGATTGCGGGTTACAGGGCACCGCTGATTCCCCGCCTAGCACGGTCCACTGTAGATCCTACCCTGCCCGGCATAGGATCGGCCGCCCCCGTGATCGACGTCGACACATCCTCCTTCTTCGCGATCGTCACGGTCGCCGCGCTGGCGGCGATCACGGTCGCGGTGATCCCCAGCCGCTTCGCCCCTCCGGTGGTCGTGCTCGAGCTGGTCCTGGGGATCGCAATCGGCCCCCGGGTCCTCCATCTCGCCCACAGCGATGACTTCATCGACTTCTTCTCCAACCTCGGCCTTGGGATGCTCTTCTACTTCGCCGGCTATGAGATCGACTTCGACCGGATCGAGGGGAAGCCGCTGAAGCTGGGGGCCATCGGCTGGGCGCTGTCTGTGGCGCTGGCCTACGGGATCGGTGGCGCCCTGGCCGCAGCGGGCATCATCGTTTCCTTCCTATACACGGGCTCGGCGATGGCGACAACGGCGATCGGCACCCTGATCCCGATCCTCCGCGACACCGGCGAGCTGAAAACGCGCTTCGGGACCTACCTGCTGGCGGCGGGGGCCTGCGGGGAGTTCGGCCCGGTCCTGCTCATCACTCTGGTGCTCTCGACCACCCACCCGCTGCACGAGGCGGTGATCCTGATCGGCTTCGTGGTGCTGGCGCTCGCGGTGGCGCTGAGCTCGGTGCGGCTGGCCTGGAAAGGGTGGCCGGCGCTGGAGCGCACCTTCGAGGCGAGCAGCCAGCTCGCGGTGCGCATCACCGTGGTGCTCGTCTTCGGGCTGGTGCTGCTTGCCAGCCAGCTCGGCCTCGACGTCCTGCTCGGCGGCTTCGTCGCCGGGATGATCACCCGGGCGGCCCTCAAGGGCCACGAGCTGACCGTGTTCGAGTCGAAGCTGACCGCGGTAGGCTTCGGCTTCTTCGTCCCCTTCTTCTTCGTCACCAGTGGGCTGGAGTTCGACTTGGGCGCGCTCGGCTCCACCACCGCGCTGCTCAAGCTTGCGATGTTCTTCTGCCTCTTCGTCGTCATCCGCGGCACCCCGGCCCTGCTCCTCTACCGCGGAGTCCTCAGCGCCCGCGAACGCGCCGCCCTCGCCTTCTACTGCGCGACGGAGCTGCCGCTCGTGGTCGCGATCACGACCCTCGCGATAGACGAGGGGCACATGCGGCACTCGACCGCCGCGGGCCTAGTCGGAGCTGCAATGCTCTCCACGCTGATCTTCCCCTTCGTCGGCCTGGCTCTGAAAAAGAGTGCCGACGCGCAGAACAGAGCGGGTCCCACCGAGGGTAACGAGGCCCCCGCCCTCGCCTGAAACGCAAGCCTATGATTGCCCCTCCCGGGCGCGTAGCTCAGTGGGAGAGCGCTCGCTTCACACGCGAGAGGTCGCTGGTTCGAAACCAGCCGCGCCCATCGGCTTTGTAGAGCCAAAAACTCGGGGTCTGCCATTGACCTATCGCGCGATCTGCGAGCGATCGTCGTGCATGGCAACGAGCTATGAGCGAACATCACTTTGGCGCTGGTTGCCGTCGATTGCCGCCAGCTGGCGCGACTCATCCCAAGCCCCTCTCAACTGGACGAATTTGAACCCATCGGCCGTGCAGCATCTGTGGTGTCACAGACCGGCAGGCTGTCGCGTCTGGTGAGCATGATCACTTCCAAGACAGCCATCGTCGTGGGCGGTGGACCCGCAGGGCTCGTCGCGGCCGGCCGGCTGGCCGAGGGCGGCGTTGCCACGACGCTGCTTGAGGCCAGCGCCAAACTTGGCGGCCGAGCCGCCTCCGAGCGTCTCGAGGGGTTCGACCTCAACCAGGGCCCGCACGCCCTCTACGTAGGCGGACCGGCGATGCGCGCGCTGCGCACGATGGGCATCGATCTACCCCGGTGGAACCCGACCTCGCACCGCTCGGTGTTTCTGCGCGGCGGCAAGCCGGCGCGCCTACCGGGCGGATCTCTGGCGCTGACGCGCTGGCTGATCGGCGTCGCACGCAGCCAACCCGAGGATCTCTGCGAGCTGTCCGTCGCTGAGTGGTTGCAGCGGACCCTACGCTCCGAGAGCGCCCGAGCCGGCGCAGCGGCCCTGGTGCGAGTGACGACGTTCGTAGCCGACCACGACGCCCTCAGCGCCGACGTGGCCGCCGCGCAGCTCAGGATCGGCCTCTTCCCCGGCGTCCGTTACCTCAGGGGCGGCTGGCAATCGCTGGTCGACGCCCTCGCCGCCCGAGCCGAGCGCGAGGGCGCGATAGTGCGCACGCGCGCCGGTGTGCGAGCGGTGGATCGGGCCGCCGACGGGTGGGTGGTGACGCTGGACGGGGAAACGCTGCACGCCGACGTCTTGGTCGTCGCCGCCGGCGGACCCGATGCGGCCGCTGAGCTTCTTGGCGAAAGGTCGCCGCCCACGCCCGGGCCGGCCGCCGAGCTGAGCGTGCTCGACCTCGGGCTGAGGAGCCTGCCGCGAGGGGGCCGAAGGTTCGCGCTTGGCATCGATGCCCCCACGTACCTCTCCAGGCACTCTCCGCCCAACCATCGCGGCGGTGTCCTGCTCAGCCTGGCCAGCTACGCCCGCCAGCCGCGCGTGGAGCTCGAGGCTATGGCCGACGCCGTGCAGCCGGGCTGGCGCGAGCGCGCGACGCTGCAGCGGTTCCTTCCTCGCATGGTCGCCGTATCGGCGATCCCGAGCCCGGCCGACGGCGGCCTCGCCGGGCGCCCGGCGCTCGACCGCGGCGAGGGCCTGTACCTGGCCGGCGACTGGTTGGGGCCGGAGGGTTGGCTCGTCGACGCCGCGATATCCAGCGGCGTCGCGGCGGCCGCGGCGGCCCTGCGAAGCCCGGTGCTTGCGCCTGCATGACAGGCGACCCCTTCGCCGCTTGCCGTCCGCGCCTGCTCGGCATCGCCTACGGGATGCTGGGCGAGCTCACCGAGGCCGAGGACATCATCCAGGACGCATGGCTGCGCTGGGACGGGACCGACCGGGATGCCGTGCGCAACCCCGAGTCCTTCCTGGTCACGGTCACGACGCGGCTCGCGCTCGACCGCCTGCGTTCAGCTCGCGCTCGGCGCGAGGTCTACGTCGGCCCCTGGCTGCCGGAGCCACTGGTCACCGACGCCGAGACGCCGGAGACAAAGGCGATCGAGGCCGAGCGTCTAAACCTCGCTCTGCTTGGCGCGCTGGAGCGCCTGAACCCGGTCGAGCGCGCCGTCTTGGTCCTTCGCGACGTCTTCGACCTGGAGTACGCCGAGATCGCCGATGCCCTCGACAAGACGCCGGCCAACGTCCGCCAGGTCGCCAAGCGCGCCCGCGACCACGCCGGAGACCCGAGCCGCAGGAACACCGTAAGCGAGGGGGAGCGCCAGCGTCTCGCCGACACCTTCCTGGCCGCTGCGGTCTCCGGTGACGTCGATCGCATCCGCGACCTGCTTGCAGCGGATGCCGTCATGTACTCGGACGGCGGCGGCGTGGTGGCCGCAGCGCGAAAGCCGATCTACGGTGCGGACAAGATTGCGCGCTTCATGGTCGGCGTGCAGCGCAAAGCGGACTATCCCGCCGACCCCATCTTCACCCAGGTGCTCGTCAACGGCGATCCGGGGGTGCGCGTGGACAGCGCCGCCGACGGCTTCCTGAGCATCATCGCCATCGAGGTGGCTGACGATGTCGTACAAAGCATCCGCTTCTTTACGAATCCGGAGCGATTCCCGGTCGCCTTCCCCAAGTAAGCCGAACACGACTCACGCCCGACATCACCAATGCCGGCATCGTTCGTCACGGCGTCCTCAAACTGACCTTCGCCGACGGGTTGAGCGGCGAGGTTGATGTGCTCGAGCGCATGCGAGGGCCTGTGTTCAGCGATGCCGCACCCCAGAGGGCTTCGCGGAGGCCGCGGTCGACCCGGACACGTGGTTGCGGAGTGATCGCAGAGTTCGGCAGATCCAACATCCAACACCAGGTTCGGGTGCGCGAGGTGCGAAAGCTGAATGGAGGACCGCTTCTCGCCTTGGCCGCCCCTTTAACTGCCGCGCTCACAGAATTGCCGCCGCCGAGGTCTCTACAACGGCAATTCTCCCAGCCGCTTGACGGTCGCCCGCTTGCTTAGTCGCCCTCAGCCGCAGGCCTGCGGCGGGTGCGTTTGCGATCGCTGGTACGGCGCTTCTGCACGAGGCGCCGCTCCCGGGAGGCGGGAGTCGGGCTGGTCGGACGGCGACGGCGCGGCACCCGGAGAGCTTTCGAGAGCTTTTCAGCGAGGCGCTCCAGCGCCAGCTCTCGGTTGCGCGCCTGGCTGCGTGCATCCTGAGCGACGGCTGTGACCAGCGGGCCGACGCGCTCGAGCAACCGAGTCCGCTGTGGTCCATCAAGCGTCACCGACGCCTCGACGTCGAACACTGCTTCGACCCGCGAGGCGGTGACGTTGGCATGCTGACCGCCGGGGCCGGAGGAGCGGCTGGCGCGCAACTCGACCTCACCGAGCGGGAGCGACAGCCGGTCGTTGACTTTCAGCTTCTCGGTCACGGGCTCACGCTAGCGGCGTCCGCGGTCCGCCGCAGCTAACCCGAAAGCTCGGGGATGTGGTGCTCCAGGTGCTCGGCGATCGTTCTCGCGGACCCAGCGCTGGGTCTCGGGGTCGGCCATGCGGTAGCGGCCGAGCAGCATCGTCTGATCGGTGAGAGGGAGGCCGGCGATCTCCCAGCGGACCACGAGGCGCTCGAAGAGCAGCTCGGAGCGACGGTGCCAGGCGTCCTCGAACGAGGTCGCCGCGCCGGCCGGAGGCTCGCCGATCTTGGCGATCGTGCCGGGGCTGAGCGACTGGCGAAGGGCGAGGACGTTGCCCTCGGCGTCCGTGTAGTCGACGGTAGGGGCCTTCTGCCTAGGCCGGCGCTGCTTTCGCTTGGCCAACGCTCAGAACGTCCTGTAGCTCTGGATGCTGATGAAGAACCCGTGCCCGGTCGTCGGGTCGGTGCACGTCATGCCGGTCGAGCGGCTTACGCAGGTGAAGCCGCCAAACTGAGAGGCGGTGCCGTAACCCAACGGCGTGCCGGTCGGATCGAGGGCGGTGTCCCCAGCGCAGACGAATCTCCCCGATCCGGAGTGCCCGACCTCGAGGCCCTGGCCGAAGTCAACGACGTTCGGGCAGTTGGCCGGGCGGGGCGGCGGCGACCAGTCGCGCTTAGCGATGTCACAGCGGGCAATGCCGCCGAGAAGCACGCACCCGATGGCGCCGGTGGGGCTGCGGAAGGTCGAGAGGTGGACGGTTCGCGAGGGAGGTTCTTCTTCGGTGCTCGTGTGTGTCTGAGCGCTCGTCGAAGTGGCATTGTTCGTCGTCGGCTGCGTCACGGTGACCGTCTTGTTGACCACGGTGGTCGTCGAGCCCCCACCGCCACACCCTGCGAGGACCAACCCCAGGGCGCAAGCCAACGCGAGGCCAAAGCGGGCGCAGAGAGGTGGCTGCGTCATCGAGGCACCCTATGAGCGTGCGTCGATCTTCGCCGCCAGCTCGAAGTCGGCGGCGGTGAGTCCGCCCTCGGAATGGGTCGAGATCGTCACCTTGACCTCGCTCCAGGAGATCTCCAGGTCGGGATGGTGGCTCATCGCCTCGGCTGGCTCGACAAGGCTCTCGACGAACCCGACCGAACCGACGAAGTCGCCGCGGTCAAAGGACTTGATGATCGAGCCTCCCTCACGTCGCCAGCCCGCCAGCTCGGCGAGGCGGGCCTCGATCTCGGAATCGCTCAGCAGGGCCATCGCTTACGTCTATGCTGCCACGGCGGCGATAAGGACGCAATGCGCAACTCCCTTCCCACCCTTTGGCAGATTGACATCTCGCACTACAGCGAGAAGGCGCGGTGGGCCCTCGCCTACAAGGGGGTCGAGCACAACCGCCGCGCTCCGGTGCCCGGCGCCCACATCCCGGTCGCACTCTGGCTCACCCGCGGGGCTCACAAGACCTTCCCGGTGATCGAGCTGGACGGGCAGCGGATCGGTGACTCGACCGCGATCATCGCCGCCCTGGAGGAGCGCTTCCCAGAGCCGTCCCTCTATCCCGAGGACCCCGAGCAGCGTCGCCGCGCCTTGGAGCTGGAGGACTTCTTCGACGAGGAGCTGGGACCACACATCCGCCTCCTCGTCTTTCACGAGCTCGGCAACGACCCGGAGCGCTTTGCCCAGCTGATGGAACGCACAGCACCCGGACCGCTGGCTCGCATGAGCCGCCCCGCCGCGACCTACGCGCGCACCTACACCGGCCTGCGCTTCGGGGTCCGTAGCCCTGAGGCAGCCGAGCGCGCCCGCGCCAAGGTGCTGGCCGCCCTCGACCGGCTCGACGGCGAGCTCGCCTCCAACGACTATCTCGTCGGCGACAGCTTCAGCGTCGCCGACCTCACCGCGGCGTCGCTGTTCTACCCGTTGGTCCTCCCCGAGGAGGGCCCCCTGCCCACGGAGGAAGAGCCGCCGGCGGGGATTCAGCGATTCCGGGCACCGCTGAAGGAGCGGCGCGGCTATCGCTGGGTCGAAGAGATGTTCCACCGCCACCGCAAGCCGGCAAAGACCGGTGCGGCAACCGCGGTGTCCTAACCGCTCATCCCGCTATTGGCCGGCGACTGACCCTCCAGATCGGCGACAGAGCGGTGCTTCAGGGCGTCAAGACGATCTTCAGCGCTTCGCGTCGGTCGTAAAGCTCGTAGGCATGGGGTGCCTCGTCGAGCTTCATATGGTGGGTGACGAGCGGTGCCGGGTCGAGCTCCCCTGCCTCGATCAGCGCCAGCACGCGATCGACGTGGGCGATCACGTTGGCAAGCCCGAGCCGCAGAGTCAGCCCCTTCAACCAGGCGAGCCCGAGCGGCACCTCGCCGCGCCCCGCGTAGGCCCCGATCCCCGAAACCGTGCCGGCGTCCCGGGCGAGGCTGACCGCCATCTCCAGCGGGGCGGGATCGCCAACCGCGTCGACCACGATGTCGACGCCGCCGTCGGTCGCCGAGCGCACGACCCGCTTCGGGTCCTGCTCGGTGAGGTGGACTGGCGTGGCGCCGAACTCAGCCGCCATCGCTAGGCGCTGCTCGACCGTGTCGACCGCGAAGACCCCGACGGCGCCTGCTGACCGCGCTGCCTGCACTGTGCAGAGGCCGACCGGGCCGAGACCCAGCACTGCGACGGTGTCGCCAGAGCGGATCCCTGCGTGGGCGACGGCGTGGTAGCCGGTCCCCATTACGTCGCCGGCGAACAGGGCGACATCGGCTGACATCCCCTCCGGCACGCGCCGCAGCGTCAGCTCGGCACGCGGCACCAGCAGCTTCTCGGCCTGGGCTCCCTGCAGGTCACCAAGCTTTGAGCCGTGCCCGAAGGTGCGCCCACGCCGGCAGCGATGGTAGTCGCCGCGCAAGCAGGCGGAGCAGGTGGCGCAGGCGGTGTGAAAGCAGCCGAGCACGCGGTCGCCGACGGCGACGCGCTCCACGTCCTCCCCGATCGCCAGCACGGTGCCGACGAACTCGTGGCCGATCGTGAAGCCGCGCTCCACCGGCACCCTCCCGTGGTAGATGTGGAGGTCAGAACCGCAGATGCCGCTCGCCTCGACCTGAATGACCGCCTCGTCGGCAGCCGTCAGTTCGGGATCGGGCTTCTCCTCGACCCGGACCTCGCCGGGCGCCTGGTAGGTGATGGCGCGCATCGCGCCCAACCGTATCTGTCTAGCCGACGCTGACGCCGGGCACCTGGAAGCGGCCGGAGTCGCTGGCGGGGCTCGCGGTCTCTTCGATCCGCGCCTCCAGCGCCAGCTCCCTCTCGAAATCTGCCGCCTCGCCGTGCTGGAAGGAAACGTCCTTGCCCTCTAGCAGCTCGATGAAGATCTCGACGAAGCGGGCGTCGAGCTGCTTGCCGGCGACCCTGCGCAACTCCTGCATCGCCTCGTAGGCGGTGGTCGGGGAGCGGTAGGAGTCGCGGGCAGTCATCACGTCATAGGTGTCGGCAACGGAGATGATCCGTGCCAGCTCGGGGATGTCGTCGCCGGACAGGCCGCGCGGGTAGCCCTTGCCGTCGATCCGCTCGTGGTGGGCGAGGATGATCTCGGCGACCGGCCCGTAGCCGTCGAGCGAGGAGACGACGCGGGCTCCCTGCTGGGGGTGGCGACGGATCAACATCCAGTCCTCGTCCGTCAGCGGCACGTTTGCCTTGAGGATGCGGTCGGGGAGGATGAACTTGCCGATGTCGTGCAGCAGCGCGGCGATGTGGACCAGCTCCTCCTCCTGGCGCGAGTAGCCGGCCCGCTGGGCGATCGCCCGCGAGTAGCGGGCCACGGCGGCGCTGTGGCGGGCAGTCATCTGGTCGCGCAGATCGAGCGTGCGCAGCATCGCGCTCAACATCCCGACCTGGAAGCTGGCGAGCTGCTTGGTCCGCACCTCCAGCTCCTCGGCACGCTCCTGCGACTTAATCAAGGCGCCGAGCAGGTACTGGAAGGTGACCAGCACGATGCCGAAGAGGGCGATCCCGGCCAGGCCGATCTGCACGTAGAGGAAGGCCACCCCGACCGTCATCAGCGCCGCCGCCAACTCCGAGGGGAGCAGCGGGAACAGCGCCGTGCGGACCTTCCCGGCGAAGGAGCTGCGCTCCAGGTAGCAGGTGTAGGCGGCGATGCAGGAGAAGTTGATCGCCAGCGCGACCAGGAAGACGCTGAAGACGAGCACGTAGAAGGTCGGCTCCAACGAGGTGATCTGCGACGAGGCGACGACTTCGTGGAAGCCGATCCCGCAAACCAGCGGGAAAAAGGCGTAGGTCAGCGCATTGACCCAGAGGTCGTGCAGGGGCTCGCGCCAGTGGAGCCAGCCGGCGAGGATCGAGAGGACGCCGATCGCCGCCGCCGCCGCTCCGCCGAGGAAAACGATCGCGAGGACGACGGCCAGGAAGCTGCCCGAGATCTTCAGCGAGTCCGTTTCGATCGCGGTCAGGTCGCTGAAGACGGCGAAACTGAGCAGGATGCCGAAAAGGGCCGGATCCCAGTTGGACTCCGGCGCGCGCCAGGCGGCGACTGCAGCCACGAGAACCAGACCCGCCAAGGTCAGGGCACGACTTAGGCGTGTGGGCCGATCGTTTTCCATGGTCACGTCCGGAGCCGCGGTTTCGCGCGACCGCCTCAGCTCTGGGAATTCCTTGAACGACGGAGTTCCCTGCGACTGGCAACAGTCGTGCGTATCGCGGGTGGAGACCTGCCTTCCCACGGTAGACGCTCTGTCCTACCCAGGCAAGGCGTTTAGACCAGTTGGCCAGCGCCTTGCAAATTGCGGAGAGACGCGAAAACGGGCCCAGAACGCACGAAGGGCGCCCCGAAGGCGCCCCTCTTGCAGAGCGAACACAGTAGCGTCCGCTGTCTCTGGAAGATCTAACGCTTGTAGCCCATGTGCCTTCCCTTCGTCGAAGCCCGTAGCTGCATCCAGTTCAAGTTGGGGCGAGAACCTTTCGCCTTGCTGGCAAGTTTGTAGCACAACCTGGCGAAAACTCGTGCATCTGCAAGGAATCTTGTGCATAAACCCCTAGCGGATCCGACCAAGTAATGAGTAGCCCACGCCTGCGAGACCCGCTGCGGCGCCCGGTCTTTCGCCGGCTCGCCATCTCCTACGCGGTCAACGAGATGGGCGACTGGCTCGGCATCGTCGCCCTCTCGGTGCTCGTCTTCGAGCTGACCGGCAGCGCCCTGGCCACGGCACTGCTCTTCCTGGGAACCGGCTTCCTGCCGGCGCTGCTGATCCCCGTCTTCGTCGCCCGCCTGGAGCGGCCCCCGCCGCGTTTGGTGCTGCCGTCGATCTACGCCGCGGAGGCGGCGGCCTTCGGCGCCCTGGCGCTGCTAGCTGGACATTTCTCGCTGCCGGTCGTCGTCGCCGTGGCCGCAATCGACAGCACCCTCGCGCTGACGGCCAAGACGCTGACCCGCGCGGTGACCGCCGCTATGCTGGAGCCCGAGGGCGAGTTGCGCGCCGGGAACGCGATCCTCAACGTCGCCTTCACCGGCGGCGCGGCGGTGGGGCCGGCGGTGGCAGGAGTGGTGGTGGCTGCCTTCGGCGTCCAGTCGGCGCTGCTGCTGGACGCCGGCTCCTTCTACGCGATCGCCTGGATCCTGCTGACCGCGGGGCCGTTGCCCCAGGCCGAGCCCGAGCCCGGCCAGCTCCGCGAGCAGGTGCGCGCCGGCCTTTCCTACATCCGCGGAAACCGCACGCTGCGGCGGCTGCTGGGGGCGCAGGGCGCGGCGTTCGTCTTCTTCTCGGCGGTGATCCCGATCGAGGTGATCTACGCGAAGGAAACGCTGGGCGCCGGCGACACCGGATACGGCCTGATGCTCGGCAGCTGGGGAGCCGGGATGGTTTTGGGGAGCGTCGTCTTCGCCAC
Source organism: uncultured Solirubrobacterales bacterium (assembly GCA_963803755.1). GTDB lineage: Bacteria > Actinomycetota > Thermoleophilia > Solirubrobacterales > 70-9 > CAVUPF01. The sequence goes on along the minus strand of CAWDNP010000003.1, from coordinate 123,467 downwards.
CCTGCGGCGAGCGCCGCTCTCGCTGATGCTGCTCTTCAGCACGCTGGCGATCGGCGCCGGCTACCTGGGCATGGCCGGGGCGCAGACCCTGGCGGTCGCCTGCGTGGCCTCCGCCGTCGGGGGCTCCGGCAACGGCGTGCAGTGGGTCGCCGTGATTAGCGCCGTCCAGGAGCTGACGGCACCGAGGATGCAGGCGCGCGTGATCAGCGTGCTCGAATCGATCGGCTCGGCGGCGCCGGGCCTCGGCTACGTCCTCGGCGGCTTGATCGCCGCCAGTCAGGGGCCGCGGGCCACGTTCCTCTTCGCCGGGATCGGGGTCATGGCCATAGTCGCGGTGGCGACGCCGCTCCTTGGTGGACAATGGCCCGAACGCGTGACCGGAGCCAATCCAGCGAGCCTTGACGTGGGCGACGAGATTGTGGTGGAGTTGATCGCTGGGGGAGCTTCGTCCGGTCCGACTACCCGGAGGTCCTGAGTTGAAGAAGCTGGGTGCGATTCTCGCGGTGGGGGGGTTTGCAGTATTCGCGGCGCTGGGTCTTGCCGCCTGCGGTAGCTCGGGCGGCAAGGAAGGCGGCACGTTGCTGGGCACCTACTCGTCGTTCCCCGATTACCTCGACCCCCAGCTCTCCTACACGGTCGAAGGATGGACGGCGATGTACAACACCTACATCCCGCTGCTCACCTACGCCCACGCGAGCGGCGCCGCTGGAAGCAAAGTGGTCCCCGGCCTCGCCAAAGCACTGCCGAAGATCACCGACGGAGGCAAGACCTACACGCTCTTCCTGCGCAAGGGACTGAAGTACTCCAACGGCGCCCCCGTCAAGGCTTCCGACTTCACCTTCGCGGTCGAACGCCTGTTCAAGGTTAACTCCGGCGGCTCCCCGTTCTACACCGACATCGTCGGGGCCGAAAAGTTCCAGAAGACGAAGAGCGGCGGGATCCCCGGCATTGTGACCAACGACAAGACCGGGGAAATCGTCATCCACCTGGTCAAGCCTCGAGGCACCTTCACCAACGAGCTGGCAATGATGTTCGTCGCTCCGGTGCCGCCCGGCACTCCGGCGAAAGACCAGTCCCCCCACCCCCCGCCCGCCACCGGGCCTTATGTGATTGCCAGCTCCGACCCTGGCCGCAGCTGGTCCTACGTACGCAACCCGGAGTGGCTCAAGAACAACGCGAAGCTGATGCCCGAACTGCCCAGCGGGCACGTCGACAAGATCGACATCACGGTGATTCACAACCGCTCGACCCAGGTCGACGACGTCGAGCAGGGAAAATTCGACTGGATGGAGAACCCCCCACCCCCCGCTCGCTATTCGGAAGTGAAGAGCAAGTACGAAGGCGCCCAGTTCCGGAGCGAGCCGACGATCAGCGTCTACTACTTCTGGATGAACACGACGAAACCGCCGTTCAATGACCTCAAGGTCCGCCAGGCGGTCAACTACGCGGTCGACGCCGAAGCCCTGGAGCGGATCTACGCCGGTCAGCTCTCGCCCGGTCAGCAGATCCTGCCGCCAGGGATGCCAGGGTACAAGAAGTTCGAGCTCTACCCGCACAACATGGCCAAGGCGGAGGCGCTGATCAAGGAAGCCAATCCCTCTGATCGCAACATCACGGTCTGGACCGACAGCGAAACCGAAAACAGCGAAGCCGCCGCCTACTACCAGGACGTGCTGAAGAAACTCGGCTTCAACCCGAAGCTGAAAGTCGTCAACGCCGACAACTACTTCGCGGTGATCGGCAACCTCTCGACGCCGGAATTGGACACCGGCTGGTCCGACTGGTTCGAGGACTACCCGCACCCGAACGACTTCTTCCAGCCGCTGCTCTCCAGCGAAAGCATCCTGCCGACGAACAACGGGAACCTCTCCCAGCTCGACGTCCCCTCGCTGAACAAGGAGATCAAGCGGCTTGGCGAAGAACCCCTCGGGCCCAAGCAGGAAAAGCAGTACGCGGGACTCGACAAGTCCTACATGGAACAGGCGCCGTGGGCGCCCTACGGAAGCGAGAAACTCTCGACCTTCGTCTCCAGCTCGATCAACCTCGGAAAGGTGATCTGGAACCCGACCTTCGAGGACGACCTGACGAGCTTCCAGTTCAAGTAGTGGAGGGCCGGAGCCCCTGGTACATCGCCTACCGGCGGCTGCGCCGTAACCGGGCGGCGCTCGGTTGCCTGGCGCTCTTCGTCCTGATCGTCCTCTTCACGCTGGCGGCGCCACTGTGGGCCAACGACGTCGCCCACACCGGGCCCAACACGACCCACACGCTGGAGAGGATCACGGTCGACGGCCAGCAGCGCGATGTCGTCGACCCCGAAGGGCGCCCGATCGGCCCGGTCTGGTTCGGTGCGAGCGGCAAGTTCTTCCTCGGCGCCGACGGCCGGCTCGGCCGCGACGAGATGGTCCGCCTGATGTACGGCGGGCGCACCTCGCTGCTCATCGGGTTCGCCTCGGCGCTGATCACGACCGTCCTGGCCGTCGCGCTCGGCCTGCTCGCCGGCTACTACAAGGGCTGGGTCGACTCGGTGATCGCCCGCGCGATGGACGTGATCTGGGCCTTCCCAGTGCTGCTGCTCGCGATCGCGCTGGGAACTGCGTTCGCGGTCGGCGGCCTTCGGATCGGGCCGATCACGATCGCCAGCGGCTCGCTCTGGATCCCGATCCTGGTCGTCGGCGTCGTGTCCGTGCCGTACATGGCGCGGCCGATCCGCGGAGAGGTGCTCGCCCTAAGCGAGAAGGAGTTCGTCGAGGCGGCGATCGCCCAGGGGGCCGGATCCCTGCGGATCATGGCCAGCGAGCTGCTGCCAAACCTCTGGTCGACGATCATCGTCTTCTTCGCCCTCAACATCGCAAACAACATGCTGCTCGAGGCCGGGCTCTCCTTCCTCGGCGCGGGAGTCCAGCCGCCCAACTCCTCCTGGGGCAAGATGGTCTCCGAAGGGACCGAACTGATCAACAGCACCCCCCTTCTGGCGATCCTCCCTGGGTTGATGATCATGCTCACCGTGCTCTCGCTGAACGTGTTCGGCGATGGTCTGCGCGACGCGCTCGATCCGAAATCGAAGGCCCGCCTGGAGCGGCACGCCGGCCTGGCCGAGCCGAAGGGAACGGCGGTCTGATGGCCCGCTTCGTCGTCCGCCGCCTGATCGGCATGGTGCTGGTGCTGTTCGCCGTCTCGGTGATCGTCTTCCTGATCTTCAACGTGATTCCCAACTCCTCCCCGGCGCAGCGGATGGCCGGCAAGAACGCGACGCCCCAGTTGGTCGCCAGCATCACCAAGGAATGGGGCTTCGACAAGTCGTTGCCGGATCAGTACGTGACGATGATGCGGAAGGTCTTTAGCGGCGAACTGATCTCCTACAACAGCCAGGCGAACGTCGACGAAGAAATCGTGAAGGGGATCCCGGCGACCTTTTCCCTCTGCATCGGCGCGGCGGTGATCTGGATGTTCTTCGGCATCCTCTTCGGCTATATCTCGGCGACCCGAGCGGGCAGTCTCACCGACCGCGCGCTGACGGTCCTCGCCGTGATCGGGATCTCGATCCCAGTCTTCTGGCTCGCGGCGATCTTCCTCTACTACCTGACCTACAAGATCGCCCTGTTCCCTGCGAGCGGCTACGTGCCGCTGACTCAGGAACCGCTCGAATGGGCCGAACACCTGATTCTGCCCTGGGTCACAGTCGCGGTGCTCTCGGCGGGCTTCTACAGTCAGGTGCTGCGGGCCAACATGCTCGACTCGATGAGTGAGGACTACGTGCGCACGGCGCGCGCCAAGGGGCTGAGCGAGCGCCAGGTGATGACCCGCCACGTGCTGCGCAACTCGCTGATCCCGATCGTCACGTTGTTCGGCCTCGACTTCGGCGCGACGCTCGGCGGCGCGGCGATCCTGACCGAAGCGATCTTCAGCCTCGGCGGGGTCGGCCAGTACACCGTGGAAGGGATCGAAAAGCTCGATCTGCCGATCATCATGGCCGTGACCCTGTTCGGCGCTTTCTTCGTCGTCCTCTTCAACGCGCTGGCCGATATCGCCTACGCCTACCTCGACCCGCGGGTCAGGCTGGGGACCTCGGCGCAATGAGCTCGCAGGGCTCGCAGGCGATCCTCTCGGTGCGGAACCTCCAGGTCGGGTTCGCGACGGAGGGCGGCCTGCTGCAGGCGGTCGGCGGGGTCTCCTTCGACCTCGCCCCCGGCGAGGTGCTGGCGATCGTCGGCGAGTCCGGCTCGGGGAAGAGCGTCACCGCGCAGACGATCATGGGACTGACCCGCTCCCCCAACGCCCAGATCGAGGGCTCTGTGCAGTTGCGCGGTGCCGAGCTGATCGACGCGGGAGATGCCGAGCTTCAGAAGGTCCGGGGTGAAGAGATCGCGATGGTCTTCCAGGACCCGATGACCTCTTTCAACCCCGTCTACAGGGTCGGCGCCCAGATCGTCGAGGCGATCCGCGCCCACCGCGGCGCGATGAGCGAGCGCGAGGCGCACGAGCGCGCTGTCGAGATGCTCGACTCGGTCGGAATCTCCAACGCCGAGCAGCGGGTCGACGACTACCCGCACGAATTCTCCGGCGGGATGCGGCAACGGGCGATGATCGCGATGGCCCTCTCTCTGGAGCCGGGCGTGCTGATCGCCGACGAGCCCACAACCGCGCTCGACGTCACGATCCAGGCCCAGATCCTGCGCCTGCTGGAGCGGCTCAACCGGAAGCGCGAGCTGGCGACGATCCTGATCACCCATGACCTCGGAATCGTGGCCGAGGTCGCCGATCGGGTGCTGGTGATGTACGCCGGCAGGGTGGTGGAGGAGGGCACGCTCGACGAGATCTTCTACGACCCTCAGCACCCCTATACCTGGGGCCTGCTCGGCTCCCTGACCCGGCTCGACCGGCCGCGGCCGCACCGGCTGCCGCAGATACGGGGGGCTCCACCGTCGCTCCTCGCCCCTCCACAAAGATGCGCCTTCCGGCCGCGCTGCCCGCACGCCTTCGGGCGCTGCGAGGAGATGCCCGCGCTGGAGCCGCGCCTCCCCGACGCCCCCGCCCACAGCGACCGCTGCTGGCTGGAGCCCGAGCGCAAGCGAGAGCTGCGCCAGGTCGAGGGAAGGATCGGGCTGGAGGAGCCAGCGGCATGAGCGCGGAGCCGTTGTTGGAGGTCACCAACCTCGTCAAGCACTTCCCGGTCAAGCGGGGGCTGCTGGTCGACCGCGAGGTCGATCGGGTGCGGGCGGTCGACGACGTCAGCCTCGCCGTGGGCAGGGGCGAGACGCTGGGCCTGGTCGGCGAGTCGGGTTGCGGCAAGTCGACCCTCTGTCGCACCGTCCTGCGCCTGCTGGAGCCGACCTCGGGCTCGATCCGCTTCGATGGCCGCGAGATCGCCGGGCTCTCGCAGCGGAGGATGCGGCCGCTGCGGCGCGAGATGCAGATGATCTTTCAGGACCCATATGCCTCGCTCAACCCGCGCAAGCGGATCGGGCAGATCGTCGGCGCTCCGCTGAAGCTGCAGGGGGTCGTCCGCGGCACCGAGCTGCGCGGCCGGGTTCAGGAGCTACTGGAGCGGGTCGGCCTCTCCCCGGAGCATTACGGCCGCTACCCGCACGAGTTCTCCGGCGGGCAGCGACAGCGGATCGGCATCGCCCGCGCCCTGGCGCTGGAGCCGAGGCTGATCATCGCCGACGAGCCGGTCTCGGCCCTCGACGTCTCGATCAGGGCACAGATCGTCAACCTGCTCGACGAGCTCCAGGACGAGCTCGGGCTGACCTATGTGTTCGTGGCTCATGACATCGGGGTGGTCCGGCACGTCTCCGACCGAATCGCAGTGATGTATGAGGGGAAGATCGTCGAGGAAGGGTCTGCCGACCAGGTCTGCGAGCACCCCTCCCATCCCTACACGAAGAAGCTGCTCGCGGCGGTGCCGATTCCAGACCCGCGTGAGAGCCGCGCGCGCCGGCAGGCTAGCCTCGACGGAGCGTGACCCTCCCCCTCTCCCCGCCACTGAAGCCACAGCTCGCACTGACGCGCAAGGAGCTGCCGCTCGGGAAGGAGTGGGCCTACGAGCAGAAGCTCGACGGCTTCCGCGCGATCGTCTTCGTCGACGGCGAGGACTCCTACATCCAGTCGCGCGGCGGAAAAGCGCTCTCCCGCTACTTCCCCGAGCTGAGCTTCGCGCCCGGGCGCTACGTGCTCGACGGGGAGCTGGTAATCCGCGACGCCGAGGGCGAGCTCGAGTTCGACGCCCTGCAGAGCCGCATCCACCCGGCCGAGTCGCGGATCAACCTGCTGGCGAAGGAGATCCCCGCCGGCTATGTCGTCTTCGACCTGCTCGCCGAGGGGAACGAATCGCTGCTGGAGAGGCCGCTGGCGGAGCGCCGCGCCCGACTGGAAGCCCTGGCCGAGCGGACCGGGTTGGAGCTTTCGGCGCTGACCCAAGATTCCGAGCGGGCCGAGGAGTGGCTGCGGACCACCGAGGGCACGATGGCCAAGCAGCTCGACGCCCCCTACGAGCCGGGCAAGCGCAGGGGAATGGCGAAGGTGAAGCGGGAGCGGACGATCGACTGCGTCGTGATGGGCTGGCGGCCGGGCAAAGAGAGGGGCACGGTCGGCTCGCTGATCCTCGGCCTCTATGACGGCGGCGAGCTGCGCTCGGTCGGGCACATCTCCGGCTTCAGCGCCGAGGCCAAACGGGGCATGCGCGCGATGCTGGCGCCGCTGGAGACGGGCGAGCACGGCGGCGCCGAGCCGAGCCGCTGGACCGGCGGGCGCGAGCTGGAGTGGGTGGCGCTGCGGCCGGAGCTCGTGATCGAGGTCGGCTACGACCATGCCGCCGCGGGACGGATCCGGCACGGGGCGCGGTTCCACCGCTTCCGCGACGACAAGGCGCCGGGGGAATGCCGGTTCGAGGCCTTGGACGAAGGCTGAGGATCAGAAGAGGCGGGACTGGCGCTGGCGGCCGGCGGGTCCTGTCGCGGGTGATGGGGGGGCACTGCGGGCGGGGGCGTCCTCGACTCCCCCATCCCCCGCGCCACCCGCCGGAGCGGCCTGAACGCCCTTTCTTCCGGCGCGAGCACGACCCCAGCCTTTGACGACGCTGCTGACGCGGTTTCTCTGCTCGGAACGCATATAGGCCCGGTCTCCTGAGTAGAGCTGCTCGTAGCGGGGGATCAGGTCGGGGCGTTTGGCTTGCAGCCAGGCGAAGAAGACGTCGCGGACCTCGTCGCGGAGGTGGAGGGCGACGCCGCCAAGGAAGGTCGCGCCCGCTTCTCGGGCGCGGTCGACGATCGGCTGCACCTGCTCGGGGGTGTCGTTGATGCCCGGCATCAGCGGCGCGATCAGGACGCCGGAGTCAATGCCACGGCGGCGCAGCTCGGCGACCGCGTCGAGGCGAGCGCTGGGACTGGGCGTGTGGGGCTCGGTCGCCCGCCAGGCCTTCTCGTCGAGGGTCGGGACGGAGAGGTTGACCGAGACCGGCACCCGCTTCGACATGCGCTCGTAGATATCGACGTCCCTCATCGCCAGCGGCGACTTGGTCAGCACCGAGACGGGCGTGTCCGCCTCTTCCAACGCGGCGAGGATCTCGGGCATCAGCCGGTAGCGGCTCTCGACCCACTGATATGGGTCGGTGTTGGTTCCCAGCGCGACCAGGTCGCCCCTCCAGCTCGGCCGCGCCAGCTCGGCCCGCAGTACCTCGGGCACGTTCACCTTGACCACGATCTCCCGCTCGAAGTCCCTGCCGGCGTTCATGTCTAGATAGGTGTGCGTCCTGCGGGCGAAACAGTTATGGCTGACGACGCCGTTTGCAATGAAGTCACCCGTCCCAGTCGTGATGTCGAACATGCGCATGCGACGGCCAAGAGGCTCGATCGAAACGACGCCCAGCTTCACCTGTGACTTGAGCGCGATGCCCGCGATCGAGCGCTTGCGGGTGATCGCCGGATCGATTCGCTGAAGGAAACGGAGTTGCTCGCGTATGCCCCCTAGCAGCCGCACGTTGCGAGCGCCAATCGCATTGGGCGGCTCAAGCGTGCATGAGAATCCGAGCCGATCCAGATCAGCTGCCGTGCGCTCGACAATCTCCTGATCTTTGTTGCAGATGCGCAAGGCGCCATTGCAACTTCCCTCTGCATCGAAGATGCCCGCGAGGAACCCCCTTGCCCACTCTTCGTCAAACGCGTTGGGCCAGCGAATCAGCTCGCGAATCCGATCGACGTTTCCTCGTGAAGAAGTCCGAATCGCCTTCATCGGACGATGGCGCTCGTTCCCCTCGAGGAACTGGAACTCGTCGGTACGGATGCCGATTCCCACCAGGTAGCTGTGCGCTCGTTTCAGCGCCTCGTCGTCCACTAGCGCGAGCCGAAAACGATGGACATCACCGTTAGACCTCCCCGGCCGGTCATACGAATACGACCCAACGTGGCCATCCCCGCGGATCAATCCACAGAGATATCCCCGTCGATACTCCGCCGTTGTTTCGATAGGCACCGCAAGCGCACCTATTCCCATCAGTTTGCTGTTCAGAGTCAGATAGGGACGACGCGCACGACCTTGTTCCGCGCCAGTCACGTACTTCCATCCCCGGCGGGTGAGAAAACGATGGTCGCCGCTCGCGATCAGCTCAGTTCCGTCTTCCAACGTAATCCGATACGCGGGCTTTCTGGTCGTCCAATGCGCAAGTACGCGGGTGATTTCATAACGACGATAAGAGCCGCGACGTACCGTGCCGTAGATCGCATCCCCCACTCGCACATCCGCCAAGCGCCTTGCATTGCCGTCCGCCATGAGAACCGGCGTATCTCCCAGTAGGCAGAAAACACAAGCATGAGTGCAACCTCGATAAGGGTTGATCGTGTAGCCGAACCCGTAGCGGCCGCCGGGCACCCGGTTCAGCGCCGACCTCGCCCGCACCTCGTGGAAGTTGATCCCCATCGCCTCCGGCGCATCGAAGGTCCGCACCACCGTCCCATCGCCCACCCCCGGCAACCGCAGATCCCTCTCGACCTTCTGCGCATCCCATCGCATACGAACATATGTTCGTATGCGAGTCGGACAGAATTACGGCAGCTTTCCGATGATGACGTAGCGGAGGACGGCAACCACCTGCTCCGTGGTGCGGGCTGTCGCCTGGGCGGCGCGGTCGACCTCCTTCAGGGCGTGGTCGAAGTCGGCGTCATGGAGGGTCACGATCGACTTGCCAAGGGCGGCCGCGTAACCGGCGTCAAAGGCAGCGTTCCACTGGCGGTATTTGTCACCGAAGCGAACGACGACAACATCCGCGGCGCGGATCAGCGTCTGGGTGCGGATCGCGTTGACGCCTGCGCCCATGTGGTCGCGCCAGAAGGCCTCGTCCTCCTTACCCAGCGTCCCGGTTCCTGCATCGTCGGAGGCGGCGTGGTCGGTGACAGGGGCCGAGAAGGAGACCGGCAGGCCCGCCTCGCGCACCCCGGTCTCGATCCGCGCACGCCAATCTGAATGGATCTCCCCGGAGAGATAGACGTTCCAGGCCCGCTCACTCACGGCACCGATCTTAGAGGGGCGCTATAGTATTTGACGTGAACGTAAGAAATAGATTTCGAGTCGGCCCCGGAGTCTCCGCCGATCACGAGAATTACAAGTGGTGGGCGCTCTCCTGCACCAGCCTCGGGATGCTGCTGGTGGCAACCAACTCGGGGACGCTGATCATCGCCCTGCCGGACCTGGAGCGCGCGCTCGGCACCTCGCTGCTCCAGCTCGTCTGGGTGATCCTCGCCTACATGATCTCCTCGACCGTTCTGGTCCTGACCGCCGGTCGCCTCTCCGACCTCTTCGGCCGAAAGACCGCCTACATCGCCGGCTTCCTCGTCTTCGCCGCCGCCTCGCTCGGCGCCGGTTTCTCGGCTAACGGAACCGAGTTGATCGCCTGGCGGATCGTCCAGGGCATCGGCGGCGCCTTCCTCTTCGCCAACGCGGCGGCGCTCGTCACCGACGCCTTCCCCAAGGAGCAACTCGGCCTGGCGATGGGCACCAACACGATGGTCGCCGCGATCGGGCTGGTGCTCGGCCCGGTGCTCGGCGGCGCCCTGGTCGCGATCTCCTGGCACTGGGTCTTCTGGTTCAACGTGCCGCTCGCCCTCGCTGGTGCCGCTTGGGGGGCGCTGGTCCTGCGCGAGCTGGCCCGTCGCGACGCCGAGCGCGGTCTCGACCTGCTCGGGACCCTCACCTTCGTGGTCGGGCTGACCGGCCTCGTCTACGGGCTTTCGCGCGGCGGCATCTCGGGCTGGGATGAGCCGCTGGTGATCGGCAGTCTCGCGGCCTCCGCGGTCCTGCTCCCCCTCTTCATCGTGATCGAGAGCCGCGCCCGCGCCCCGATGCTCGACCTTTCGATCTTCCGCAACCGGATGTTCGCGGCGGCCAGCGGGGCCGCCTTCATCAACGGGCTCTCGCGCTTCGCGCTGCTCTTCGTCTTCGTCTTCTACTACCAGGGCGCCCAAGGCGACAGCCCGATCACCGCCGGGATCAAGCTCGCCCCGATGGCGCTCGGGATGCTGATCGCCTCCCCGCTGGCCGGGATCTGGGCCGACCGCCGCGGCTCGCGGATGCTGGCGGCGCTGGGGATGGTCATCAGCGCCGTGGCGCTGGCGCTGATGACCACGCTGCAGGCCCACAGCCCCTACTGGCAGAGCATGCTGTGGCTGGGGATGGTCGGGGTCGGCTCGGGGATGTTCAACTCGCCCAACACGGCGGCGATGATGGGGACGGTGCCGACCCACCGGCGCGGGATCGCCGCCGGCGCCAGGATGATGCTGCAAAACACCGGGGCGGTGATCTCGATCGCCTTCGTGCTGGCGATCATCACCGCCGCGGTACCGAAGTCAGTCCTCTTCAAGATCTTCTCCGGGCTCGCCTCAGGCCTTTCCGAAGCCCAGCTCCAACCGTTCATCCAGAACATGCACACGTCGCTGTGGGTGTTGGCGGCGACCTCGCTTCTCGGCGCGGGAGTCTCGCTGCTGCGGCCCCGCCACGTCTCCGCCGAGAACGATAACGAGGAGGATTCCACCCCATGCAGTCCAGTGGAAGCCATCGAGGAGGCGATCCGCGAGGAGGTGGAGGCGATCCCATGAGCGCGGCCCGGCCGGATGCAGAGCTGCGAATCGGCGACGTCGCCAAGCTGGCAGGTACCACGCCGCGCACGATCCGCTACTACGAGGAGATCGGCCTGCTGCCCGTGGCGAGCGGTCGCGAGCCCGGCACCCACCGTACCTACGCCGAGGCAGACGTCGAGCGGCTCACCGACCTGCTGCGATTGAAAGACCTGCTTGGGGTCTCACTCGAGGAGTTGAAGGAGCTGGTCGAGGCCGAGGATGCCCGTGCCGCCCTGCGCCGCGAGTGGCGCAGCGGCGTCGAGGACCCGGTCCGCCGCCGCCAGATCCTCGACGAGTCGCTCGGGCACATTGCCCGCCAGCTCGAGCTGGCGCGCCGCCGCCGCGACGAGATCGCCAAGCTGGAAGGGGAGCTGCTGGCGAAGCGCAAGCGCCTGCAGGGACGGCTTCGAGAGCTCGGCGCCAGCAAGGCAAGCAGATGAGCGACGGGGTCGCCCTCGCCTCCGGCCAGCCCCCGATGCCCGGCGTGGCGACGCCGACCGTCTGGGTCGAGAACCTCGTCGTCCCCTTCGGCGAGCTGCGTGCCGTCGACGGGGTCTCCTTTTCCGTCGAGCGGGCCGAGGTCTTCGGCCTGCTCGGGCCCAACGGCGCCGGCAAGACCACCACCCTGCGCGTGATCACAACGCTGCTGCCGCCGGGTGGCGGTCGCGCCCTGGTCGCCAGCCACGACGTCGAGCGGGAATCGCTCCAGGTGCGTGCCTCGATCGGATACGTGCCGCAGGCGCTCTCCGTCGACGGCGCCCTTACCGCCCGCGAGAACCTCGAGTTCTACGCCCGCGTCACCGGCGTGCCGCGACGCGACCGGGCACGAGCGGATCGAGGAGGCGGTCGAGGCGATGCAGATCGAGGGCCTGATGAACCGCCTCGCTCGCGACTTCTCCGGCGGCATGCTGCGACGGCTGGAGATCGCCTCCGCCCTGCTCAACGAGCCGATCGTCCTCTTCCTCGACGAGCCCACCGTCGGCCTCGATCCGATCGCCCGCGGCCTCGTCTGGGAACGACTGCACGCGTTGCGCGAGCAGGCGGGGACGTCGATCGTCGTCACCACCCACATGATGGAGGAGGCCGAGCGCCACTGCGAGCGGCTGGCGATCATGGACCGCGGGCGCGCTGGTCGAGCAGGGGACGCCGCAGGAGCTGCGCGAGAAGCACGAAGTCGCGGGCCTTGAGGAGGTCTTCAGGGAGGTCACCGGACTGGAGATCGCGAGAGGAAGGGAGGATGGCCGATGTCCGCATGCCCGGCGCGTTGCCCGCCGCCTCGGCTGAAACGCCTGCCCGCGCTGCGCGGCTCGGTCCTGCGCCGCCTCGTCGGCGGCACCCACGCGATGGCGAGGGCGGAGATGCGCAAGCTCCGCCACGACCACGTTGACATCCTCACCCGCTCGGTGCAACCGCTGCTGTGGCTGTTCATCTTCGGCACCGCCCTGCAGCACAACCGCCAGCTCAGCGCCGGCGCCACCGACTACCAGGCCTACCTGGCGCCCGGCGTGATGGCCCAAGCTGCCCTCTTCATCGCGATCTTCTTCGGCCTGGCGGTGATCTGGGAGCGCGACGTCGGCCAGCTCCAGCGACTGCTCGCCACCCCGCTGCCGCGCACCGCGATCGTGCTCGGCAAGGCGGCCGGCGCCGGGGTGCGGGCGCTCGCCCAGGGTGTGCTGCTGCTGATCGTCCTCGCGATCGCCGGCATCCCGCTCGACTACAACGTGCTCGACCTGGCTGGGGCGCTGACCCTGCTCGTCCTCGGCACCGCCTCCTTCGCCTGCCTCTCGATGCTGATCGCCGCCGCGGTGCGCACCCGCGAGCGCTTCATGGGGATCGGCCAGCTGGTCATGATGCCGCTCTTCTTCGCTTCCTCGGCGCTTTACCCGCTATCGATCCTGCCGGGCTGGCTGCATGTGGTGGCGCGAGTCAACCCACTCACCTACGAGGTGCAGGGATTGCGCCAGATGCTGGTCGGGGTGGGCGGTGCGGGGGAGCTGTGGCTCGACTTCTTAGTCGTCGCCACCTTCTTCGTGGCGATGGTCGTGGCGGCGACCCGGGCGTACCCCAGAGCGATTCTGTAGTCGACTAAAGAGAAAGAACGGGGCAAGATGAGCGTTGCGGGAGAAGTGAGTGCTGAGGAGCGGACACGGATCGAGGAGGTTGAGGTCTCCTTCCCCGGCCACAACGACGTTGCGATCGACGGGTACCTGGCGCGACCGGCGACGAACGGACCACGCCCGGAGCTGATCGTCATCCACGAGGCGTTTGGGCTGAACGACCACATCCGAGATGTCGCCCGGCGCTTCGCAGCGATCGGCTACCTCGCCCTCGCCCCCGACCTCTACACACGCGAGGGGATGCCAGCCGATCCCCAGCTGGAGGACATCATGCGGATCATGCTCGCCCAGCCCGACGAGCGGGTGGTCGGCGACCTCGAGGGCGCCGCGGACTTCCTCGCCGAGCAGCCGCAGGCGAGCGGCAAGGTCGGCTGCGTCGGCTTCTGCTCGGGCGGTCGCCAGACGCTGCTCCTCGCCTGCTCCAGCGACCGACTCGACGCCGCCGTCGACTGCTGGGGAGCCTTCGTCAGGAGCGCCACCCGCGACGCGCAGACGACGCCGGAGCGCCCGGCGCCGGTGATCGACCTTGCCGAGAACCTGTCCTGCCCGCTGATGATCGCCGTCGGCGCCGAGGACCAGAACCCCTCACCCGAGGACGCCGAGGCGCTGACCGAGCGACTGCGCGCCGCGGGCAAGGAGTTCGAGCTGGATGTCTATGAGGGCGCCGGGCACGCCTTCTTCGCCGACTACCGGCCCAACTACGTCGAGGAGGCCGCGTTCCGGCTCTGGGACCGGATGACGGGGTTCCTCGGCCGAACCCTGACCTAGGATGCAGCCGGCTCGGGGCGGCTGGCCTGAGGCGGCTGGCCGCCCGCCGTCTGCTCCTCGAAGTGCTTACTCAGCATCGTCACCTGGCCCTGGTAGTTAGACCCCAGCTCCTGGCCGTAGAGGCGCTCGGCGGGGGCGACCATCCGCTCCAGACCCAGCTTGCAAACCGGCTGGCGGTGCTCGACCATGAAGGAGACATCGCGGGCGCGCACCTCCAGCGCGGCGCGGCTGCCGTGGCGGTCGCCGACCGGGTCGTAGCCGAACCCCGGGTCAAAGAAGCCGGCGTAGTGGGTTCGGAGCTCGCCCGCGGTTGGATCGTAGGCCATCATCTCGGCGGCGATCTGCGGGGGGATGCAGACCCCCTCGGCTGAGAGCAACAGGTAGAAGATCTCCGGCTCCAGCACGATCCGCCCGCCCGGCTCGGGGAAGACCGGGTCCCAGTAGTCAGTCCAGCGGTAGGCATGCACACGGGCGAGGTCGACCGGGAGGCTGTTCTTCTTCGCTCGGTAGCCGACCACGCGGTCGCCCGGCCCCGAGAGGTCGACGCTGAGGAAGAGGCCGTCGGCTAGCGCCAGCTCGGACTCGCGCAGCGCGTGGGAGTCGAGGTAGAGCAGCGGGAACTCGGCCTGCAGGCGGCGGATATCCTCGTCGCCGAGACGCACGTCGCCGCGGGCGAGGCGCAACTGGTTGAGCGAGAGGCCGGTCTTTACCTGGATCGCAAAGGAGCGCGGCACGATCTCCAGGTAGAGCCTGCCCCGGTACCCCAGGCGGATCTCATCGAAGCGATGGTGACGGTCGGTGATGACGCGGGTGAAGACGTCCAGTCGCCCGGTCGAGCTCTTCGGGTTCGCCTTCGCCCGCACGTCGTCGGGCAGCGCCAGCTCCTCGATCAGTGGCACCAGGTAGGGGCGATCGCGCTCCAGCACGGCGCCGTCACGCAGGTCGATCCTCTGGAAGGCGAGCCCGTCGATCTTTTCCTCGACCGTCGAGTCGACGTCGGGAAGGAAGCTGCAGCGCAGAGCCCAAGCGAAGTCGCCGAGGCGGAGGTCGATGCTCGCCGGCTGGATCGCCTCAGGGCGGATCCGGTAATCGCCGGAACTGACCCATTCGGCCTCAATAGCCCGGCTCAGCTCCTGGGAGGGCAACACGCCAGCGACCGCCGCACTCCCCGCAGCGCCGACCGCGCCCTCGCCCGCTGTCGCCGCCTCGGTCACCGGCAGAGATTATGCGGCGCTCAGCGGCGGCGGCGCTTCTTGTGCTTCGGCGGCTTGCCGGCGACAACCTGGAGGGTGCGTTCGCTGGCCTTCTCGGTCGCCTCGCTCATCGTGATCTGGAAGGTGGCGAGCAGGGCGCTGGAAGCGAGCGGGCGCACCCGGTCCAGCGCCTCGCGGACCTTCGGCCAATCCTGCTCGGGGCAGCCGGCCTCCTCGAACGGCTTCCAGATCTCCTCGACAAAGAGGTCGACGAAGGCTCGGGCTGCGCCCTCGGCGTGGCGGCGAAGCTTTTCTGCTGTGACCATGCTCGCGTCGGGGCTGACCCCGAGCTCGGCCAGCGCTGCCCCGGCCCGCTGCAGGCGCGGGCTGATCACCTCGATGCGCCCGTCTGGCAGCTCGCGCAGGATGCCGAGCTTCTCGGCTCGCCGCACCAGATCCGAGTCGGGCTGGCCGGCACCCCCCCACATGCTCGCCAACTCCTCCGGCTCGACGATCTCCGGCGACTCGTCCTCGAAGGGGACACGCAGGGCGCGGGTGAAGTCAAGGATCTCGTTACCGCTGCCGTCAACCCCCGCGAGCAAGCGGCGGATCGCCTCCAGGTTGAGGCCGTCTGCCTGCATCTCGCGGGTAAGGGCAATGCGGGCGACGTGCTCCTCGCCGTAATAACCGGTGCGGCCCTGCACCTCGGGGGGCGGCAGCAGGCCGCGCGTCTGGTGGGCGCGAATGTTGCGCACCGTCATCCCGGTCCGCCGCGCCAGCTCCCCGATCGTCATCTTGCCCTCGGGGGGTTTGGCTCTGACCTCGGGCGACTTGCTCATTCACCCATCGTAAGCGGGGATCCCCCGGCGATCGTAACCACATTGCCGTCGTGGGCACTCATTTATGGGGGAGGCAGGATTCGAACCTGCGTAGGCAGAGCCAACGGGTTTACAGCCCGTCTCCTTTAACCACTCGGACACTCCCCCAGGGTCGAAGGGCGATTCTAGAGAGGACAATCCGAAGCGGCTATGCCACCTCCAAACGCTCCGCCATTCGTTCGTTGAAGCGGGTGAGGGCGGACATCGGGCGCATGAAGACGGTCAGCTCGGCAACACGGCCCTCCCCGTCGAGCTCGAGGAAGTCGATGCCCTCCAGTTCTCGGTCCCCGACTCTGGCCTTGAAGTGGAGCGCAATCGTACGGTCGTCGGTCAGCTCGTCGACGTAGGTGAGGTCCTCCAGTGTCTCGGCGACGTGAGCGAGGATCTGGATGACGACCTCACGGCCCTCGAAGCCGCGGAAGAGGACCGGGCTGTGCAGGACGACATCCTCGCGCAGCGTCTCGGTCAGCAGCTCGAGATCCTTCGCTTCAGCGGCGCGACGGAAGGGGTGGGGCGCGGCCATCGACGGCACTCTACGCTCCGCACCCCGCGGTGCAGCTCCTCCTCGGCGCAATACCGCGGAGGGAACCCACACCGACACTGACGGTGCGATACTCGCCACCGTGATCAGCGACAGGGCCTGGGCTCGGTTCTCGATGTCCCTCGGCGCTACCGGGCTGCGGTGGACGGGGAAGCTGAACGTACCGCTGTACCGAGCCACAGGCGGGCGACTGATGGGGAAGGTTGGCAAAGCGCCGGTGCTACTGCTCACGACCACCGGGCGCAAGTCGGGAGAACCGAGGACCGCGCCGGTCCTTTACTTGGCGGATGGCGAGCGGCTGATCGTGATCGGCTCCAATGCCGGCAACGCGCGCACTCCGGCATGGTCGCTCAACCTGAAAGCGAACCCCGACGCCGAGGTCGAGGTCGGCCGCGAATTGCGCCGGGTGAGAGCCCGGGTCACCGAAGGCGAGGAGCGGGTCGAGCTATGGCGCAGAGCTAACGACCAGTACGCAGGATTCGACGACTACGAGGAAAAGACCGACCGTGACATCGCGCTCTTCGTCTTGGAGCCGCGCTAACCGGCTTCGCGCAGCATCTGCGCCTCGGGCAGGCGCTTTAGCTTTTTCAGAGTGTTGTTCTCTATCTGGCGGATGCGCTCACGGGTGACGCCGAAGGTGCGGCCCACCTCCTCGAGCGTCAGCGGCTCCAGGCCCGAGAGGCCGTAGCGTAGCTCGATCACCTGCCGCTCCCGCTCGGGCAAGGCGTTCAGCGCCTTCCGCACTCCCTCCTTTTGCAGGTGCTCGCTCGCCTCCTCGAACGGCTCCGCGACGGCGTCGTCGGCGACGAAGTCGCCCAGCTCGGATTCGTCCTCATCGCCAACTGGTTTCTCCAGCGAGACCGGCAGCTGCGCCACCCGCAGGATGTCGCGCACGTCGCGTACCGACCAGCGCAGCTCCTCGGCAATCTCGGCCGGCTCGGGCTCCCGACCCAGTTTCTGCACCAGCTGGCGTTCGACATGGGCGACCCGGTTTAGCTTCTCGACCATGTGGACGGGAATTCGGATCGTCCGCGCCTTGTCGGCGATCGCACGGGTAACCGCCTGGCGAATCCACCAGGTCGCGTAGGTAGAGAACTTGTAGCCGCGACGGTAGTCAAACTTCTCCACCGCACGAATCAGCCCCAGCGAGCCCTCCTGGATCAGATCGAGGAAGCTCAGCCCGCGGCCCAGATAGCCTTTCGCGATCGAGACCACCAGCCGCAGGTTCGCCTCCACCATCTGGCGCTTAGCCAGCATGTCGCCGCGCTCGATCCGTTTCGCCAATTCGATCTCCTGCGCGGCGCTCAGCAGGTCGACCTGACCGATCGAGCGCAGGTAGAGGCGCAGCGAGTCGAGACTGGGCTCGACGGTCAAGTCCAGCTCCGGTTTCTTCGGGTGACCGTTGCTCGCCTCCGCCCCGCGCTGTTCCTTGTAGGCGCTGACGCCGTCCTCGGCGATCACGTCGACGCCGTGCTCGACCAGGTGGCTGTGGAGGCTGGCGACCTGCTCCTTGGTCACCTCGACCTCCTCGAGTGTGCCGGCGATCTGCTCGAAGGTCAGATAGCCGCGCTCCCGCCCCAGAGCAATCAGTCCGCGAAGCTCTTCTGATTCCGCGAAGGGCTGCTCGCCCGAATCCTCATCCAGCCCCTTCGGGACCGTCCCTAACGGTTCGATCTCTACTGCCTCCGGTGAAACCCTCTCCCCCATTCCCGGGGGGCCGGCCCTGAAGCTCCGGCCGCGCCGAAGTATAGGCGGAGAATATTTGGCATTGACGCGGAGGCCGCTGGGCGGCCCGGTTGCTTACCCTTCATAAGTCGATGGCGAGCCAGACCACCACCAACCCCGCGGCGCCTGACGTGCAGGCCTCTGTTCCCGCCACCCAGGTCAGCCTCTCGCGGGTCGGTGTCACCGGGGTAGAGAAGGTGATCCGGGTGAAGGCGGACGGCACCGAGAACCTCTTCTACGCCGACTTCGAGTGCTTCGTCGACCTCAACCCGCGCCAGGCCGGCGTCCACATGTCCCGTTTCGAGGAGATCGTAGGCGAGGCGATCAACGAGGTGGTTCTGCGCGAGGCCTTCCGAGCCGAGGTCCTCGCCGCCCACGTCGCCCAGAGGGTGCGCGAGCGCCAGGGGGGGCTGCGGGCCGAGGTCTCCGTCACCGCGCGATATCCGGAGACGGTGTCAACCCCCGCGACCGGGCAGCGCACCCAGGAGATCTACGTCCTCTTCGGCACGGCGGTCGCCTCTGAGCGGGGGACGCGGACGCTTACCGGCGTCCAAGCCCAGGGGATGACCGCCTGCCCGTGCGCGCAGGAGATGGTCGCCGAGTTGGCCCGCGAACGGCTCGCCGAGAAGGGCTTTGGCCCCGAGGAGGTAGAGCGGGTAATCGAGGCGGTGCCGATCGCCACTCACAACCAGCGCGGCATCGGCACGCTTTATCTCGGCTGCCCGGAGGACGGGGAGGCGTGGATCGACGCACCGGAGCTGCTGCGGATCGTCGAGAGTTCGATGAGCTCAGAGATCTATGAGCTGATGAAGCGCCCCGACGAGCTGGCCGTCGTCGCAAAAGCGCACTCCCAGCCGCGCTTCGTCGAGGACTGCGTGCGAGAGATGGTGCGCCAGGTCCTCGGCAATTACCACGAGATGCCGGCCGAGGCGTTCGTGATGGCGCGCCAGGAGAACCTGGAGACGATCCACCGCCACAATGTCGTCGCCGAGCGCTACGGACTGTTCGGCGACCTACGCGAGGAGCTGGCGAGCGGCGAGCACCAGCGCCACCACCTGACGATGCGCGAGTGGTTGGAGGCGCCGGCGACCTAAGCCGACCGGCTCGGCCGAGCCGATTGAGGTTCGGCCAGGCGGCGGCGGAGGCCGAAGAAGTAGTCGGCGCCGCTGATTACGGTGACGGCGAGCGCCAGGTAGACGAGGGCATCGACCCAGGCGGGCGCCGGGTTGTCGGCGATAAGGGCGAAGACGGCGGCGATCTGGAGCACCGTCTTCACCTTGCCGAGCCAGCTAGCTGCGATCACGGTGCCGCGCTCGGCGGCGATCGCGCGCAGGCCGGTGACGGCGATCTCACGGGCGATGATCACCATCGCCACCCAAGCTTCGAGCCGGTGCAAGGAGACGAGGGAGACCAGAGCGGCGGTGATTAGCAGCTTGTCGGCGAGCGGATCCATCAGCTTGCCGAAGGTTGTGACAGCGTCGCGGGATCGGGCGAAGTAGCCGTCGAGGCCATCGGTCAGCGCCGCCAGCGCGAAGACTGCGGCAGCTAGTGCGTCGCCGTTCGGCGTTCCCCCAAAAGCGCCACGACGACGACCGGGACCGCGAGGATCCGCAGCAGCGTCAGCGCGTTGGGAAGGTTGAGCGGGAACATCCCACTCAGGCACTCCCCGCCGTCTCTTTGGCGGCTGCGGCCAGCCTGGCGTCGCGCGCGGCGAAGTAGTCCTCACCCTCGATGCTGATATGGGGCACTACCCGCTCCATCCACCGCGGCAGCCACCAGGCGCGACGGCCGAGCAGCACCATCACCGCCGGCACCAACAAGCAGCGCACAAGTGTCGAGTCGATCGCAATCGCCACAGCCAGCCCCACCCCGAACTCCTTCACCACCGGGTCGCCGTTGAGCACAAAGCTGGTGAAGACGCAGACCATGATCGCCGCCGCCGAGGTGATCACCCGCCCGGTGTTGGCCAGCCCTTCGATCACCGCCCGCTTCTCGTCACCATGCTGCTGGTAGTGCTCTCGCATCTGGGTCAGTAGGAAGACCTCGTAGTCCATCGAGAGCCCGAAGAGGATCGCGAACATCAGCAGCGGCACGAAGCTGACGATCGGGATCGGGTGGTCGAGGCCGATCAGCGATGAACCCCAGCCGAGTTGGAAGACCGCGGTCACCACCCCGTATGCGGCAGCGACCGAGAGTAGGTTCATCGCCGCCGCCTTGACCGGCACCAGCAGCGAGCGGAAGGCGAGCAGCAGCACGATGAAGCTGAGGCCTACGACGATCGCGATCATCAGCGGCAGCTTGTCCCCGATCTGGGTGGCGAGGTCAATGTAGCCGGCTGTCTGGCCGCCGACGTACGCCGTACCGCTCGTGCCGGTGAGCGCCTTCGGGATGACCGTGTCGCGCAGGTCTTCGACCAGGGTGACGGTGGAGTCCGCCCACGGCGCCGATTTCGCGACAACGCTGAAGACGGCCACGGTCCCCTTCTTGTCGAAGGTCGGGTTGGAGATGGAGGAAACGTCGGACGCGGCCAGGATCGAGCGCTCGAGGTCGGGCAGCAGCTGTTTTGCTTCCGCCGCGCTGCCGAACTGCGAGGCGATCAGCAACGGCCCGTTGACGCCTGGCCCAAAACCCTTGGTGAGGCCGTCATAGGCCTGGCGCGCTGTCGTGGACTTGGGCAGCGCGCTGATGTCGTTCTGCCCCAGCTTGAGCTGGGCGATCGGCAGCGCCAGCACGATCAGGACCGCGAGGGCAGCGATCGCCGAGCGCCACGGCCGGTCGGCCACCCCCTGCGCCCAGCGCCGCCAGCCGTGCGGCTCGTGGTCGTCGGGGTGGGTCTTGCTGAGCTGCACCCGCAGCGAGTTGATGCGGGGGCCGAGTGCCCCGAGCATAGCCGGCAGCAGCGTCGCCGCGGCGAGGACGGCGACCACCACTGCGATCGCCGCCGTAAAGCCGAGCGTGGTCACCAGCGGGATCCCCGCAAAGGCGAGCGAGCAGAGGGCGATGACAACGGTGAAGCCGGCGAAGACGACGGCGCCCCCCGCAGTCGCGGTCGCCCGCGCGATCGACTCGTGCAGCTCCATCCCATCGCGCATCTGGAGTT
The DNA here is from genome assembly GCA_963803755.1 of uncultured Solirubrobacterales bacterium. GTDB lineage: Bacteria > Actinomycetota > Thermoleophilia > Solirubrobacterales > 70-9 > CAVUPF01. Next base: position 102,043 of record CAWDNP010000003.1, on the reverse strand, counting down.
TGTGGCGGGTGACGATGAACAGCGCGTAATCGAGCCCGACCCCGAGCCCGATCATCGTCGCCAGGGTCGAGGCGACGCTCGGCACCTGGATCGAGCTCTCCAGCAGGCGGATGATCGAGAGCGCGCAGGCGAGACCGATCACCGCCGATGCGATCGGCAGCATCATCGCGGTCGCTGTGCCGAAGGCGAAGAGGAGGATTACCACGGCGGCGGCGAGGCCAATCGCCTCACTGACCTCGGTCGAGGGCTTGGAGAGCTGCTGGCCGACGTAGCTGCCGATCGAGGTGCCAAGGCCGGCCGCCTTCGCCGGCTCGCCGGCATCGAGCACAGCCTGCGCTTGGGTTTCGGTCAGTTCGCCGGGGCCGACGCCGAGCACCACCGGGACGTAGGCGATCGTGCGATCCTGGCTGAGGAAGGCGGCGCCCTGCGGGCCGAGGGGGTTGACCGCCGAGTTGACGTCGGGCATACCTTGCAGCCGCTTCACCGTCTGGTCGATCGCCTTCGCGTAGCGCTGTTCGGTCAGCTTCCCGTGCGGTGAGACGATCACCAACGGGTTGCTGCCGTATGCCTGTGCGGGCAGGTTGTCTTCCAGCAGTTCAGTCGCCTTGGTCGAGTCGGTGCCCGGCAAGGTCAGGTTGTTGTTCGTCTTGGCTCCCGAGGACTGCCCCGCCACCACCAGGGCCGCGGCAGCGACCACCCACAGAGCGATCGTCGGCCAGTGGTGACGAGAGCAGAAGCGGCCGATCGCGTAAAGCGGGGCTGTCATGTGGGCATCATCCCCAACCGCGCCCCGGAAAGATGCTCAGCGTCGCACCGCCGCTGCGCATGATTCGGTTCGCGACCATGAAGAGGTGGCGAAGCCCATGAGTTCAGGCCAGGCCGGCACGTTCGCCGAGCTGGCCGCCGAGATCCACGTCTGCCGGAGCTGCCCGCGGCTGGTCGAGTGGCGCGAGGCGTGCGCGGCGAACCCCCCGCGCCGCTTCCGCGGCGAGGGCTACTGGGCGCGGCCGCTGGACGGCTTCGGCGATCCAACCGCCCGAGTAGCGATCGTCGGGTTGGCGCCGGCCGCGCACGGCGCCAACCGCACTGGCCGCATGTTCACCGGCGACCGCTCCGGGGAGTGGCTCTACGCGGCGCTGCACCGGGCCGGCTACGCCAACAGACCGGAGTCCACTCGCCGTGGCGACTCGCTGCGCCTCCGCGACGCCTACGTGACCGCCGTGGTTCGCTGCCCCCCGCCGGCTAATAAGCCGACCCCTGCGGAGCGCGACGAATGCCTCCCCTTCCTAGAGCGAGAGCTGGCGCTGCTGGAGCGCTGCCGCATCGTCGTCGCCCTCGGCGCCTTCGCCTGGGACGGCGCTCTGCGAGCGATGAGGGCACTGGGATCCGAGGTCCCGCGTCCGAAGCCGCGCTTCGGCCACGGGGCTGAGTCGTCGCTGGGCCGCTGGATGCTGCTCGGCTGCTACCACCCCAGCCAGCAGAACACCTTCACCGGAAAGCTGACGGAGCCGATGCTGGACGAGGTCTTCGTCCGGGCGAGGAAACTGGCAGGCTAGGGCTCCCTTGGCTTTTTGATCTTCTTCTTCGACGCCGGCGCCTCGAAGCCCATCATCGCCACTGTTGCCGTAAAGCCCTCAACCTCCGAATCGGACAAGCGTGAGGTGCTCTCGGCCTGAATGTCGAAGACCCGCTCCAGCATGTCAGCCAACGCGGAGGTGAGATCCTGCCAGCCTTGCTCGTCGACGATCAGAGGGGTCCAGCTCAAGTGCCTCTCGTCGCGGGCGTCGAACTTTTCCGCCTTCAACGCATCAACGGCGTCGTCCATGATCGTCTGGAGCAGACTGGCACTCATGCCCGGCTTGATCGAGGCGGGCAGCTGCTGCCACTCGCTGACGCTGAGGAAAGCGCGAGACGTCGCCCGGTAATAGTGCTCGACCGCTCCCCGCCGCGGCTCGGTCTTGACCAGCTCGATGCAATCGCAGTCCTTGAGCACTTTGACGTGGTAGCTGACCTGGCTCAATCCCTCGCCCAGCTCCTGGGCTAGTTCGTTCGGACTTGCCACTCGCTCGTTGAGAATCGTCAAAGCCTGCACGCGCAGCGGATGCCCCAGGGCCCTGGCCAACCGCTGATCGAACGCGCCCCTGATCCTGCCTTTTGGCGTGGCTTTGGTCTTTGTCTTCGGGGCCAAGTGGACTCCTCTGGATCGATTGAAAGGCGGCCTGAGCACTCCATTGTATTGCCTCTAAAGACGCTCAGCTGAGTGAAAGCAGGGGTTCCCCAAAATTTCGGACTACCGGAACTAATTAGATCGCTCCGAAGGTCTAAAGCATTATGAAGTCCAACTACGGCCCATACCAAGGGGTTGGAGGATCTCAAGGGGGTGAGACAGGGTGAAAATCAGCAAGGCGGAGAAGGCCGTCCCCATCGCTTCGATCCACAAGTCCGGCTGATCGCGACAACGCAAGGCCGATCTCCGACCGGGGAGATCGGCCCTTTTTCGCACGCCTCCTCCCCGTTCCAACCATGATCCGACCGCGAATCAAGCGCACCACTGAGCCAATCGGATCGCCTGACGGCGACCTCTATCTGATGCGGCCCAGCGCTGACAGCGACATCCGCATCGAGAGCCCGGATGCCGAGCAGCGGCTGCTTCTCGAAGCGCTCGACGGCGAGCGCACGACTGAGGAGCTCGAGTCACGATTCGGCGCGGAGGCCCTCCGCAATCTGGTCTCCCAGCTTCAGGAGCTGGAGGTGATCGAGGACGCTGCCGACGACGATCGACTGGCGGAGGGCGAGATGGCCCGCTTCGACCGCCAGATCCGCTACTTCAGCGACATCGGCGCCCCCGGACTGACGCCGTCCGACTGCCAGGAGCGCCTACGCGAGGCGCGCCTCGCCGTGCTGGGCGTTGGCGGGCTCGGCGGATGGGCCGCCTGGGCGCTCGCCTGTTGCGGGGTCGGGGAGATGTGGCTGGTCGACGGCGACCGGGTTGAGGTCAGCAACCTCAACCGCCAGATCCTCTACACCGAGGCTGACATCGGCCGGCTCAAGGTCGAGGCCGCCGCCGAGCGCCTGACGGCGTTCAACTCGGCGATGCGGGTCGAGACGACGGCGCGGCGGCTTGAGAGCGAGGCGGAGATCGCCGAGTTCGTCGCCGGCTCAGACATCGTCATCGACGCCGCCGACTGGCCCGCCCACGACATCGAGCGCTGGGTCAACGCCGCTTGCTTTGAGGCCGGCATCCCCTACATCACGATGAGCCACTTTCCGCCGATCGCCAGGGTCGGGCCGCTCTTCATGCCGGGGAGGACCGGCTGCTTCGCCTGCCAGGAGACCGCCTTCCGTCGCGACTACCCGCTGTTCGACGTCGCGATCGAGCAGCGGCGCGCCCAGCCCTCCCCCGCCGCCACGCTGGGGCCAGCCTGCGGGCTGATCGGCGGCCAGGTCGGACTGGAGATCATGCACCACCTCACCGGCCTCGCCGAGCCGTCCACCCTGGGTGTCTCCCACATCTACGACCTGAGGACGATGGAGGTCGAGCGCGAGCCGGTCGTGCCGGAGCCGGGCTGCCCGGTATGCGGCGAAATGCAGCCGGTGACCGGAGACCCGGCGGGTGAACAAGGCAACGGGCGACTCCAAGCCGCCACTCGATCTCCTTTATAGCCAAACGGGGTTGAGACCTAGAATGCACCAACCCCCGCCGGCGTAGCTCAGTTGGTAGAGCACTTCACTCGTAATGAAGGGGTCCCCGGTTCAAGTCCGGGCGTCGGCTCTACAACCGAAAAAGGTGTAGTGCTGGGTTCCTGTGGCTACGGTGGCCAGGTCCAGGCGACGAACAGGTAGGTCGAGAGGGCGAGCAGCGGTGCCGAGACCACGATCACCGTCCGCACCCGCCGGTGCTCGGTCGCCCACAGGGCGAGGGCGATCCATAGGGGGAACATGACCAGGGTGAAGCGGGGGAGCGACTTCAGGGGTTCGTTCGACGCCGGCACGGAGACAGCCATGGCAAGGCTGATCCCGGCGAACACGGTGTAGGCGGCCGGCAGCCGCTTCCAGCAAATGCGCAGGAGGAGCAGGGCGAGGATGAGAAAGGCGAGGGAGTAGATATGGCGCATCGAACCGCTGAAAGTAAGGTTGTGGGCCAGGTGAGGTTCCAATGAGGGGACGAGCGCCACCGTCTCCCTGAGAACCTTCCAAACACCGAGTGGGATCCCCCCGAGCGGGAAGAAGTAGCGGCCCCAGTGGTGCTGATGGGTGAAGGGGTCGAGCGGATGACCGGTGGTGAAGGCGAGATAGGTCATGTAGGCGATCAGCCCAAGCGGCACTAGGGCGATCCAGAGCACGTCGGGGCGGAGGCGGTAGCGCGGGCTTGGGAGGATGCGTGGCCACAGGCGCAGGCGCGGTATCAGCCCGCTCGCCGCAGGGTAATCGGGCTCGCGGTCCGTGCGGGGACCGTAGAGGTAGAAAACGAGCAGAGGTAAGAGGAGCAGGATGCCGCCGTTGCGGCTGGCGGCGGCGAGACCGCCAAGCAGGCCGGCCAGCACCCAGCGACCCTGACGCCCCGCGTAGAAGGAGCCGATCGCAAGCACCAGGAAGAGGGCCTCCGAATAGACCGCCGAGAGGGCCAGCGCGGTGGGCAGCCAGGCGATGATCCAAACGGTGTTGCGGGCCACTTGCGCGTCGAACTCGAGAGTCACCAGCCGGTGCAGGAGGTAGAGCGCGCCGATCGCGCAAGCACAGGAGACGACGATCCCGACGATCACATCGAGTCCGCTCCCCACCACCACTCCGCCGATCGCGACCAACCCGGGGTAGAGAGGGAAGAAGACGGTCTGGTAGGAGAACTGGTAGCCGGTCTTGGCGATGCTCAGGTACCAGGCTGAGTCCCAGCGGGCGGCGGGAGAGATCAGGACGTTGACGAGTCGCTGGTGAAACGGCGCCGTCAGGTGGTGAGGATCGAGCAGCCCGGAGGCACCGGGATAGAAGCCGACCGCGAGGACACTGACGATTCCGACGAGCCAGATAAGCACCCGGGAGGAGAAGAAGGCTTTGAGGACGTCGAGCAGCGCAGCGCGGCGCTCGTCGCTGAAAGGCACAGCGTCATCGACGGGCAGAGCCGCAAGATCGCTGACTGGTTGTGTGGTTATCGCATCCACGCTTTGGCGGGCGGGAAAGTAGGTCGGATAGATAAAGAGGTCGTTAAGACCGTGCCTGAGCCCTCGACCCCCCCCTGAAGATCAAGCGCCAAAGCCAAGAGAGCGAGGAGATCACCGCCATCGCGACGCCGAGCCCGACCGCGCCGATGATCAGCAGCACGAGCAGGAAGGCGAGGATCCCCAGAGGGACCAGCAACACTTTGAGGGAGGCCAGCAGCAACATCTTGAAGAGCCCTGGGCACTCTTTACCCGGCGCCTAAAGGCGGGATGAAAAGCGCGGGCTTCGCACCCACGGGCCTCAGGTAGCAGGTCCGGAGCCTTGCGCAGGCTGCGAATAGCGCAGTGAGCCGGGTGTCGTGAGCAGCTCCCCGGTCTCCAGCAGTGTCTTTAGCCCGGAGAGGATCATCGGCCAGCCGCCGTAGAGTTCTTCGTTGGCTCCCTCGCGGAGATCGTCGTGGGTGACGGTCAGCCGACACGAGTCGCCCACCGGTTCGATCTCCCAGGTGACCCTCGAAGTCCCTTCGCTCTTTACGTCCTCGCCCCACAGGGCCAAGAAGCTCTGGACGAGTCGGTGCGGCGGATCGACCTCCAGATTCTCACCTTCCAGTAGCACGCCGGGCGCTTGCGGGTGGACGCCCTCATAGCGGGAGCCATGTGTCCAGTCCGAGATGGCTTCCACCCCGAAGTTGTACTTGCGCTTCATCTCGCTGTCGGTGATCGCCTTCCAGAGACGCTCCGGGGTCGTCTTTGATGTAGATCTCGAATACCTTCTTCATCACGCGTCCTCCTCAATGTCGTATTTGAGCCCGCTGAGCGCTGCGGCCCAGGGCTCGGTGTACTTGCTCACCCAACGGTCGTGGATGAGCCTGATCGGGACGGGGTTCAAGAAGTGGAGCTTCTCGCGACCGCGCCGCTTGGTGCTCACCAGCCCCGCCTCCTTGAGCACCTTCAGATGCTTCATCACTCCGAAGCGCGTCATCGGCAGCTCTTGTTCGAGCGAGCTGAGCGTCTGGCCGTCCTGCTCAAACAGGCGGTCGAGCAGATCCCGGCGAGTTGGATCGGCGAGAGCCTTGAACACCGCGTCCATGCCCGACGACTATACGTGACTAATAAGTCACCTGTCAAGTGACCGGCCCAGTTTCGACTCGCCCGCTTGCACGAACTCAACACGACGCGTGGACAACATGGCTGCTGGCGGCAGCGCGGCTCGGACCTTGAGGCCTTCGTCGAAGCTGCTACGGAGGCGACCATCGCCAGGGACGAGATGACGGCGAGCACGCCGATCTCCCGCCTCCGATCCGAATGCGCTTGCACGCGGCCTTTTCTTGCGATATGACAGATCGATATATCGCGTGAATCAGCTCGCCACAGCACAATGACATCCCCCACCGAGTCGGATCCGGCTACTCAATCGCCTGCAGCGATCAAGCTGACGCCCCACTCCTATCTGATCCTCGGCATGGTTCGCCTTGGCATCAGTTCCGGGTATGCGATCAAGAAAGTCGCGGATAGATCGACGCAGAACTTCTGGCCGATCTCGTTGGCGCAGGTATACCCGGAGCTGGCTCGCTTGGAGGGGGCGGGGCTGCTGGCACGGCGCGACGATCCCCAGGGAGGCCGGAACCGGTCGGCGTATGCGATCACCGAGGAGGGCGAGGCGGCGCTGCGTGCCTGGTTGCGCTCAGCGACGATGGCGCCGGTAAAAATGCGCGACGAGGCGCTGCTGCGGCTGTTCTTCGCCGATGCGCTAGAGGGTGAGGATCAGCTCACGCTGATTCGGATGCTGCGCGAGCGCAATCACAGCCTTGTGGATGAACTGCGCAGTGAAATCATTCCCCTTGCAAAGACGCTGGAGTCACAGGGCATGTACTACCTGGCAGTGTCGGCGCGCCTCACTGCCGACCTCCTTGCCTATGGCGAGAGGTGGTTGGGGCGACTTGAGGCGAAACTCGAAGATGAGCAGTGAGCAGCTCGAGCTCGCCAGCGCCCGGTCCAGGTGTTGCCGCGGTGGGATCTACCCCTTGGACTTACAGCTGTTCACAATCGAACCGATGAGGTTGGCGCCGTTGCCGTAGGCAACTTCAATCTGGTTAAAGAAATGGCCGTTTGGACACTCTGCGTTCAGGTAGGAGTGCTCTTGACCCTTGTAGAGCCATTTGCGGTTGATCGTGAATTCGGCATTCGTCAGTGAGCCGCTTCCGCCAGCGATGGTGGGAACCGCGACCGAGACCTTGTAGCCGTATTTGCCGGTGTCCTTGGAGAGCTTGGCAATAACGATGACGGCGGTCGGCGCCGGCACGTTGACGTAGATGTAGTCGAGCATCTCCGGATATCCGTGCCCACCATACCCACCGCCGATCGAAGGGCCATTAAAGGCAAGGATCGGGCCCTTTGCGGTAAAGGGGGTGGATTCGGGAAATTCAACCTGGGCGGTGGCCGAGCCCTTTCCGACCAAGGCCGAACCGCAAGCTTTCATTGCCTGTGAGGGCGTTGAGGCCTCAATCTTTCCGACCGTGCAGACCGGCAGGCCTGTGGCGTCGATCCTGATGTGCTTGTCGACCTGAATGTGGACGGAGGTAGCCGGTGGGACGTGGCTGCCGTCGGTGGTTGCGACCGAGGCGCTCGCGTGGAAGCTGACCGGCGCCATCTTGTTCTTGGGCAGCGTTTCCGGGCTGAGAGCGCCCTTGAAATGGATCACCAAGTTGCCGGCCGCGATGGTTTTTCCGTAGTTCGCAGCGAAGATCGTGGCGGCAGAGGCGCAGCTCAGCGCGGCTACCGTCGCGAGCGCGATGGTCATCGTCCTTCGCCTGTGAACTGCCTTCATACGTCCTCCATCCACTTTCGGTGAGCTGCTGGCACTCATCCATCGAAGCGGACAGCTCACCAAAACGCAATGGGTTCCGTAGGACCAGTTCTGAAGACCTCATTCCATGTAACACCAGCGGTAGCTTTATTCGGCCCTGCGCGGCGCGGGGTCGAAGTCCGGCGTGACTCCCTCGTCATGCCGTCGTTTAAAGAACGCCCCCGGAGCTAACATGGGTGTGGGATTCAGTGGTTTAGGGCTGGCGACCAGCTCCCGTCGCCGGCCACCGGGTCGCACGACCATCCGACGCTAGTAGCCGTAGCCCCCGCCCGAGGAAGTGCTGGTGCCGCCGCTTCCTGCGGATGCGCCACTGCCCCCACCCGAGGAAGTGCCCGCCGGAGCGTTCGAGCCGTTCGACTGGACGGCGTTCCATATGCCCCCGAAAGCGTTGACCCCGTTGCCGGTGACCTGGCCGGGGCTCATGTCCACCGTGTAGGTGTAGAGAGGATGCCCGGCGTAGGTGATCTGCATCGTCCCGTCGTTGCGCTTCACCGTGCCGAGCTTCGATGCGCTCACGCCGTTGCCGGCCTTCGGGCTTGCGGTGGTGACGTCCGGTGGCCAGACCGTGGCGCAGCTACCCGAACAGCTGGACCTTCCTCCCATGTCCTTCTGGAACAGGTAGAGCGTTCGGCCCTGAGCGTCGACAAGGATCGAGCCGAGCTTCGAATTGCTGGCAATGTCGACGCTCGCCGCGGCGCTCTGCCCTCGGGAAGCGGCTGAGCCGCCATTGGCGCTAGTCGTGGCGGACGTAGAGCCGCCGTTGCTGCCGCCGCATCCAGCCAGTGCGGCGAGGGCAAGCAGGCCCAGAGAAAACGCGAAGGGAAATCGTGACGCCATAGGGTGAGCCTCTTTCTGGGGTGAATGATCCTGGGGCTCGGCGAGCGCTGAAATGCCTCATGCCGAGCGAGCGTGTAGCCGGGTTACGTTCGCTGAGCTATCAAGGTTCAAGGCTCACCCATGCCGCCCAACGATTTGAAAGTGTCGGGGTAGTTGGTCGCCCAGCAGTTGGGATCTCGGACCAAATCGCCAGGCGCGCTCGCGCTGGTGCAGGTTCGCTTCGGTTTCGGCCCCATCAGCGCCGAGGCGTCGCGACGAATCTGATCGGGGACCCGGGAGCGAAATGAGCGCCCCATCAGCTCGCACGTGGGCGGCTCCTCAGGCGATCGAGCAATCTGATGCAAGCTCGCGATGGAAGCAGCTAGGAAGTCATGACCCTCCTCTTTGACCGGGTCGCTTGGCCGGCTGCTCCTCCAGGCCGATAGAGAGGCGCCACGCTGGGCTGACTTCAGATGAGATCGGCAGTAATGGATGCTCTCTCTCTGAGCCCGAGTCCAAGAAACCCTGGGTGAGTTGGAGGGCTCATATGGGCCAGGTGAAGCCGTCAGGTCCCCCGAGGAGGCACATTCTGCGAAGCCTGTAGGCGCTATCTGAACCGAGGCACCATCTTGTGCGTACCACACGCGAAAATACGATGGGAGGCCCAGGTGAACAGAGGTTTGATTCTGGCGGTATCGCTTGCGACGCTTGCGCTTGCAGGATGCGGCTCCAGCGGCAGCACCACGTCCAGCTCCGCTACCACTAGCGTCCCAACTATTGCGACGACCGCGTTCCTCGCGCCTTTGCGGAACACATCAAAGGTCGCATCCACAGTCCCGGCCAACGGCGATGTAAACCCATATGGGATTGTTGAAGTGCCGAAAACGGTCGGCCGGCTTGTCGCAGGCGACCTGCTGGTCAGCAACTTCAACGACAAAGCCAACAATCAGGGAACCGGCACAACGATCGACCAGATTAACCCAGCCGGCAAGAGCTCGCTGTTCGCTCAGATCGATCCGAAATCGTTGCCAGGCAGCTGTCCCGGTGGGGTCGGCCTTACCACGGCGCTGAGCGTGCTGCCGGGCGGCTACGCCATCGTTGGGAGCCTCCCGACGAGCAACGGCATGTCAGCGACCGCCAAACTGGGCTGCCTGATAGTGCTAGGCAGCAATGGGCGTCCCGTGAGCACGATCGCCGGCAGTCAGATCCAGGGCCCGTGGGACATGACCTCGGTCAGCCATGGCGCCACCACAACGCTATTCGTCAGCATGGCCCTAAATGGCGGCGCCAAGCAGGGCGTTCACACGGACAAGAACTCGACCGTCCTGCGGATCAGCCTGCATTCGGGTCCCGGGCAGCCGCCAGAGGTCCTGAGCGAACAGGTCATCGCCAACAAGATCCCCTGGATTGACAGCCCTGAAGCGCTGGTGATCGGCCCGACCGGAGTCGCGCTCGCAAGCGACGAAACGCTGTATCTCGCAGATACACTCGACAACCGGATCACCGCGATCCCCAAGGCAATGACCCGCACGACACCGGCCGAAGGCGGCGGGACGACCGTTTCCCAGGGCGGACATCTCAAGCAACCGCTCGGACTGGTTCTGACTCCGAGTGGCAACATCCTGACGACCAATGCCGGCGATGGCAGCATGGTCGAAACCACGCCCGCCGGCAAGCAGGTGGCGGTTCGCACGGCGGATACGAAGACCGGCGAAGGATCGCTGTTCGGGCTGGTCGTCAAGGGCAACGACATCTACTACGTCGACGATGGAGAAAACACGTTGCGGCTACTCCACTGAGGCCTGGGTCGCCGACATTGCATCCAGTCGTCTACAACCAGGAGGCTCCATGAGGAAACTGGCCGCAGTGCTCATCCTTCCCGTTGCCACGATCATCATCGCCGGCTGTGGGAGCAGCGCCAGCAGCACTACAACGCCGTCCACCTCAACGGGCGGAGCACCGGTTAAGTCTGGGGCCTCCACGCAGGGCGTGAAGATCTCGGCTAAGTCGATCTCCAACCTGGGCACGGTGCTCGTCAACAGCGAAGGGTTGACGCTGTATACGTTCGCCCCAGACATGCACAGCAAGGTCACGTGTCTGAGTTCCTGTGCGGCGGTATGGCCGCCGCTCAAATTGGAATCCGGTGCAAAACCCATTGCCTCCGGACAGGTAAAGCAGTCTCTGCTCGGCAGCGACTCAGACTCCGAAGGCGGCGGAGTCGCCACTTATGCCGGCTGGCCCCTCTATACCTACATCGCCAACACCTCTCCGGGTATGGCAACAGGACAGGCCCTCAACGCCAACGGCGGCTACTGGTACACGATCTCGCCCTCCGGCAAAGTGAATAAATAAGTCACTCGGACTCTCGGAATCGGGCCGTGACTTGGCGCCCGACCCAATCAGCCGGTTGGGCTCCGTGCGCTGAGCGAGCTCGGCAGGCGTGCCGCGGAATCCCAGCTGCTCGCCAGAGGCCGCTCGGAGATCTGGGACTCAAATCGAGCGGGACAGGAGAGGGGAAGCCCCCTCCTGGCTAGGAAGTGGACGCAGCCCGACCTGAGCGTCGACTCGTCAAAAGTACTCGATTCGAGCGGCTCGGGAGACACCTTGAGGTCTCCTGCAGAATTCGGACACCGCCTCGTCCCGACCAGTTCTTGGAGCCACACCTGCCTAGGATCGGGTTCGAAGATCGGCACCTCCTTGCATCCGCCACAAATCCAGGAACCTCACTCAACTCCAGGCGTAGCGGGGTGGGCAGGACCAGCCAGCGCTCCTCCGGTGAGCACTGGCTCCATACAGGAATCAGTAGGTGCCGCGAAGGCAGGCAACCGCAAGCAAGGCCGCCCGCCGAACAATCGTGGATTGGCAACCAGTGATCTGAGATGGACGCCCGTGTCAAGGGGCGGTTGATTTCTTCGATGTGAGTTGCTGTTCAGGCCGATGGTTCTTGCACTGGGGTCGGGCGGCCGGCGCGATAGCAACGACAACTGGTCACTCTGAGATGCGCGGGTCGGAACCGCAGGACAGTGTCCGGTCGTGAGCTGCCTCGCACTAGGGTCGCGAGTCGGAATCGCATAGATCAGTCGAGGATCCTCCGGGTGGGTCGGCGCCGGCCGCCCCACCCCAGTGCTGTCAGATCTTCAGGCAGTAGCCACCTCCTCACGTAGCGGCTGATCGGTCATCGCCGCCCAGATGAAGCCGCAGAGCTCGCGGGCGACGGCGACGTTTGCGACGGTCGAGCGTTTACCGTGAGCGGTGAGGGTGCGGTGGCGATGATGCAGACGGATCTGTGCCTGCCAGGCACGGGAGAGACCTGGTGTGGGACGTGCTGGCGGTTGGTGGCGATCCGCTTGGAGAGGCGGGCTGGGTGCTGGTAGTGCCAGGCGGCCTCGACCAGCAGGCGCCGGGCGTGGCGATTGCCGGTCTTGGTGATGTGGCCGCGGTGTTGTTGATCACCGGAGGAGTACTCACTCGGAGTGAGTCCGAGGTAGCTCATCAGCTCGCGCGGGGCTCCGAAGCGGCGGAAGTCACCGATCTCAGCGAGCAGGCCCAGGGCGGTGTGGGTGGCGATACCCCGGAAGGAGCAAAGCCAGGCGACCGGGTCGGCCCACGGCTCGCGTGAAGCGATCTGTGCGAACTCGTGATCGAGGGTGGCGAGCTGGGCGTCGAGGCCATCGAGGTGGGCGCGCATCTGCTCGAGGGCGAGCTGAGCGAGGGGATCGTCAAGGCGCTGGCGATCGAGCCATGCGCGGTGGCGGTGGGTCCAGGCCTTCTGGCCCTCGCGGTAGATGTGGCCGTGGCGCAGGAGCGTCTTGGCGACCCGGTGGCGGGCCGCGGTGCGGGCGCAGCGCAGGTCATCGCGGCAGCGCACCAGGTCGCGCAGCCCCTCCTGCGCCGGGGAGGGTGGCTGCACGAAGAAGAGCTCCCCGGCGCGGTAGAGGCGCACCAGCTTCTTGGCGTCGCGGCGGTCGGTCTTAACCCGGTCTCCGGCTCTGACCGGGACGAGCGAGGGCGCGATCACGTCGCAAGACACTCCGATCCTCGCCAAGAGCCGAAAGAGCTCATAGCCGCAGGGCCCTGCCTCATAGGCGACCGCCAGGGTGCTCGGATCGCCCGCCCGATCGATGAAGCGGCGGATCGCCCGCTCGGTGTTCTCCAGGCGGCTCGCCTGCGGTGTGCCGCCGCTCGCCGGCAGGACTCCGGCGACGAGGGAGTTCTTGTGGACGTCGAAGACGATCCACTGGTTGACATTGGCGGGGGCGCTGGAGCTAACGTTTGGCATGGGCTGGTCCTCCTTCGTATGCGGCACTGGCCGCGGCGGTATTTGTCAACCGCGACGCTAACCCGCGACATATGCGAACGCCGAGGGCCAGCCCGCTTCGGCGTCCATGCTGACTAGTACGCGGTCTCGCGCCTGGGATGACCATCCTGCCGGAGCGGCGTCGCCGATGCAGCACGGGTGGCGCCTGAGGCCGGTCTTCTTCTTGGAGGACCCCAGTCGATCGAACCTTTCGGGGCTTACAGCCGTAGGGCAGTTCAGAGAACGTCGGCCCCGGCTCGAAGGGGCCAGAGAAGGAGGGATGAGCGAGATGCAGACTAGGGACCAAGATGATGGACCGTCGCGCCTAAGACGCGATCGAGGCCGGGCCGTTCGTTTGCTTGTCGCCGCCGCCCTTTCACCCCTCGCGCTTGCCGCCTTCCCCGGCGCGGCCGCCGCGATCATCTACGCGCCCCCCTTGGTCGTTCCCAAGCCGGCAGTCCAGACCGCCGGCGGCTTCGAACTCAAGGGATCGGTCGATCCCTACGGACTGGACACCCACTACCACTTCGAATACGGCACCACGACCAGCTACGGCACAAACGTCCCGGTGCCCGACGCCGACGCCGGCTCCAACGAAGGCTTCGTTCCGGTCTCCCAGACGGTCACCGGCCTACAGCCGGGCACGACCTACCACTTCCGCCTCGAGGCCTCCAACTCTGAGGGGCCGAACACCAGCAAAGACGAAACCTTCACGACCCCATCAGGCTCTGGCCCGCCGCCACCCAGCAATCAATTCACCCTCGGTGCAGCGACGACCAAGGGAACGATCGCGACGATCGCGGTCACGGTGCCCGATCCGGGCACAGTCTCGGCCTCGGGCAAGGACCTGAAGGCAGCCACGGCCACCGCAACTGAAGCCGGTGCCGTAAAGCTGAAGCTGAAGCTGAGCGCTGCCGGCGCCAAGGCCCTGAAGAAGGCCAAGGGCCACAAGCTGAAGCTGAAGGCAAAGATCAGCTTCCTTCCCACCGGCGGCAGCGCGGGAAGCATGAGCAAAACCCTGACCTTCAGGCAAACGGGTGGCCGCCACTAGCACGGGGAATGTCACCGTCGGCCGACGCACACACAACGGAGGAACGATGATGAGCAACTCGAACAGCAATCACCACGCTCTACGGACACCGAGGGCACGGTGGTGGCGAGGCACCCTTGCTCGCACCCTCCTGTGCAGCTCGATCGCGGCCCTCGCCCTCGCGGTTTTGCCCTCCGTCGCCGAGGCGTATTGCGGTCCGTACGCTCCTTTCATCGGCAGTCCCTCGGCCACCCCGAGCCACACCAGCGCGAAAGTTACTGTAAGCATCGACACGTACTGCTACGCAACAAACTACACGATCGAATACGGATCGACCCCAAGCTACGGATCAAGCGTGTCCGGTGTAACCGGTGCCGGCGAAAACGAAATGGTCGAAAAGACGATCTCGGGGCTGACCGAAAACACCGAATACCACTACAAGATTACGGCCAGCAACACGTACGGATCGGGGACCCCAACATCTGATCACACATTCAGAACCATGGGGAACGCGACGAAACCGACCGTGACCGTGAACGCGGCAACCCCGATCACCGGAGGCGAGGAACTCAGCGGCACTATCAATCCAAACGGATCCTCGATAGCCAGTTACCATTTTGAATACAGCGCAGAAGGCAGTGGCGTGTACGAATCTGTCGCCGGCGAACAGACCAACCCCCAGGGAAGCACCGCGGTGACGGTTTCGGTGAAACTAAAAATTCTCGAAAAACTCCTTCCCAATACGACCTATAACGTCAAGCTGTTCGCCGAAAATGCCGGCGGCTCCGAAACAAAACAGGGACCCAGCTTTACAACTCCCAAAGCGGAAAATGAAAGCGCTCCGGCGGCCAGCGCAAAACCCGCGATCGAAATAACCCAGACCTCGGCAACGCTTAGGGGCGAAATCAATCCCGACGGTCTGAAAACGACATACCACTTCGAATTTGGGAAGTCGATTGCCTACGGCACCAACCGGCCCGAAACCGAAGGAGTACTCGTGGCCGGTGAAACCACGAAATCCGTAGAAACTGACATTTCCGGGTTAGAACCGAACACGACCTACCATTACCGCGTCTTCGCGAAAAACTCGAAAGGCAAAACAGAAAGCACCGACCGCGAATTCACAACCCTTCCTGAACCGCCTACTGTAGTCGCTACCCCATTTACCAAAACGGCGGCAGGCTACGTCATAAACGGCACGGTAAATCCCCACGGAGCCGAAACGTCCTACCACTTCGAATTCGGCACGACCACCGCCTACGGGACAGATCTACCCTCACCTGATGCGATGGTCGCCGGGGGCGGCGACGCACCGGTCGCTGTCTCGGAAGTGGTGGGGGAATTTCCACCGGGGATCCCCTACGACTATCGCCTCGTCGCACACAACAAAGGCGGCACGACTACTAGCGAAAACCAGGAATTCACGACCCCGGCTGAACTGGTTGAGCCGCCGCCCCCTCCGCCCCCTCCTCCGTCCTCGAACCAGTTCACAATCGAATCGGCGCTTGCAACGGGAACCGCAGCAATGCTCAAGATCAGCGTTCCCGGCCCCGGTACGATCTCGGCTTCGGGCAAGGATTTGAAGCCTGCCACCACGATTGTCACTGGTGCAGGGAAGATCAGCCTGAAGCTGAAGTTGACCAGTGCCGGCGCCAAGGCCCTGAAGAAGGCAAAGGGTCACAAGCTGAAGCTGAAGGTCAAGATCACCTTCCAGCCCACCGGCGGCAGCGCAGCCACCACCGGCAAGAGCTTGATGTTCAAGAGCGGCGGAAAATAATAGCGTCGGCCCAGGCAGCGGTGCACCCCTAAGCCCCCTTAACGCCCAACCAAGGAGAATCATGTCGAAGTCTCAAGCAGTGCGCAGCCCACGAGCCTCAGTAACCGCGACCGTTGTAGTGATCGCAGCTTTGGCGCTTTTCGGTCTCGGCGCCAGCGGCGCTCTCGCCGGCGGCACGAGCTCGAAGGTCGTGGTCAAGGAGGCAAAGGTCAAGGGCAAGACGATTCTCACCGCCACCAATGGCCATACCCTCTACAGCCTGAGCGTCGAGAAGCACGGCAAGTTCGCCTGCACGAAGAGCAGCGGCTGCACGGCGATATGGCATCCGCTCAAAGTGGCTGTCGGTGTGAAGCCGAAGGGACCGGTGAAGCTGGGCACCGTCAAGCGGCCCGAAGGGGGGGTGCAGGTCACCTATCGAGGCCTGCCGCTCTACACCTTCGCCGAAGACACGAAAGCGGGTCAGATCGAAGGCGAAGGCGTCAAGGACGTTGGCACCTGGCACGCGGCTGCGGTGAGGTAGGCCTCCGCCCTGAACCAGAGCCGCATCCCTCTGCTCAATGGAGAACCAGCGGGAGAGGAACGCCTCGACCCATTTCGACGGACTGCGCGCCTGGCTAGACGAGATCGACCGGGCCCTCCGGGTGCGCAGTCGCGTTGGATTGGCTCTGCTCCTGATTGCAAGCGGCGCCGGCGGAGCCGCCCTCTATTTGACGATTGAGGACTCCCAGAACAGCGCTCCCGCCAGCGACATCCAAAGGCTCCAGAACCAGATCGACTCGCTGCGCGCTCGACAGACCCGCGCCGACCGACTTGCCACTCGCATCCGTGCCGCGCGGTCGTTGGAGGACAAGACCAGCGCCGATTTGACCAAGTTGCAGGCGCAGATCCAGGGCCTCCGGCAGCAGACGGTCGCGCTGAGCACGAGGACATCCACCCGGCGCTCGGGATCTGCCCCTTCGAAGACAGGGGGCAAGGGATCGGCGCCCAGCAAAGTGAAGAGCTCCAATGCAAGTGGGACGAGCGTCAGCGTCGCCAGTAACCCGAAGCTCGGCAGGATCCTCGTCGACTCACAGGGCCTCACCCTCTATGACTTCCACAAGGACAGGGGCGGCAAGTCCGCCTGCTACGGGGCTTGCGCAAAGATCTGGCCGCCACTGACGACGAGCGGCACGCCTCAAGCCGCTGGGGGAGCTCAGCAATCGCTGCTAGGAACCTCTCCGCGCAGCGATGGCACTACACAGGTGATCTACGGCGGCCACCCGCTCTACACCTATGTGGGGGATAGGAAGCCGGGTGAGGCGACGGGCAATGGCATCACCGAGTTTGGGGGCTCCTGGCACGCGCTGCATCCCGAACGGTAGGGAGGTCGGCCCCTAAGAACCACCTTGTAGAAGGCTCCCGGAACCGGGGCTTCCCGCTCGAGGGCACCATCGTCGACAAGAGTGGGACCGCTCCCTTCCGGTGCGGGCGCCGGACGGATCGCCGTCCATAACCCGGGTGCAACCAATCCCGTGCGTTCAGCTGATCTCGGCCGCCGCGGCGGGTTCGGCCGAGCCCTCCGCCGGAACTCCCGCTGCTGGGGGCCCAACAGCGGTCGGCGCATCGATCGCAAGGTGGGGGAGCCTGCGCTCGAGCCAATTCGGCAGCTTCCAGGTGGCCCGCCCGATCAGCTCAAGCACCGACGGCAACAGCAAGCTGCGAACGATGAAGGCGTCCAGAAAGACGGCGCTGGCGAGGCTCAGTCCGAAGAGCTTCAGCACACGCTCGTCGCCCAAGACGAAAGAGAGGAAGACGCAGACCATGATCGCAGCAGCCGCGGTGATCACACGGCCGGTCGAGGAAACGCCCTCGACGACCGCCGCCGATGCGTCTCGCCTACGTGTCCACTCCTCGTGTATGCGCGAGACGAGAAAAACCTCGTAGTCCATCGAGAGGCCAAAGACGATCGCGAACAAAAGGACCGGGATGAAGGCCTCGATCGGCCCACCTTCGATGTTTAGAACGCTCCCTAACCAGCCCCACTGGAAGACGGCGACGACGACTCCGAGAGAGGCACCGATCGAAAGTAGGTTCATCAGTGCGGCCTGGATCGGGATGACCAGGGAACGGAAGACGATCAGCAGCAGGAGCGCCGAGAGCGCCACGACGATCCCGATGAACAGCGGCAGCTTCTTGGCGATCACGTGGGTGAAATCGATGCCACCCGCGGTTTGGCCACCGACCAGCAGTGTCGTGTGGGTGGTACTGGCGACCGGAGGCAGGACGCTGTCTCTCAGGCGGTTCACGAGGTCGGTGGTGGCGCTGTCCTGCGGTGCCGAGCTGGGGAAGACCTGGAGCACTGCCGTCCTGCCCGCCGGGCTCAGGCCGGGAGCTGAGACCGAGGCCACATCTTCGGCGCGATGCAGCGATGCGGCGACCTTACGCAGGGCGGCGGGGTCCTTCCGGCTCGGAAGCTGGACGACCACCTGCAGCGGTCCGTTGAAGCCCTTGCCGAAGCCCTGCGCCAGAAGCTCATAGGCCTTGTAGGTGGTCAGGTTGGTCGGCTCACTGCTGGCGTCGCTTTGGCCGAGGCGGAGGGAGAGGGCCGGAATGGCGAGGACAAGCATGATCGCCAGACCGGTGATCGCGCCCAGCCATGGGTGGCGCTGGATCAAACGCGCCCAGCGGGGCCAAAAGCCCGAAGCAGCACTAGGCCGCCCGACATCGGTTGCCGTCCGTGTTGCCTGCGAGCGCGCCTTGCGCCCGATTCGCTCGCCGAAGCGTGATAGCAGCGCCGGCAGCACCGTAAGCGCCGCAAGCATCGTCATCGCCACCGCAAGGGATGCCGCGATCGCCAATCCGTAGAGAAAGCTTATGCCGAGCGCGAACATCCCCAGCAGCGCGATAATCACTGTCAGCCCGGCGAACAGGACCGCCCTGCCCGCCGTATCCATCGCGGCAATGGTCGACTCGCGCACGTCGGTGCCGCGGCGATAGTTCTCCCGAAAGCGGGTGACGATGAACAACGAGTAGTCGATGCCGACCCCGAGTCCGATCATCGCTGCCAGCTCGGTAGAGAAGTTGGGCATTTCGACGACGTGGGTGCTCAGCCCGATCAGTCCGATCCCGGTACCGAGACCCAGCAATGCGGTGATGATCGGAAGTCCCATCGCAATCAGCGAGCCGAAGGTGATCAGAAGGATCGCGATCGCGGCGACAAGGCCGATCAGGGTCGTGGCGCCAAGCGACGGCTGCTGCGTCTGTTCAATCGCCTGGCCGCCCAGCTCGACCTGAAGCTGGGGCGAGCGGGCGCTCTCGGCTACCGAGATCACGCGTTCGATCGCCGCTTTCGGCAGTTCGTTGGCGCGCTGGTCGAAGTCAACCGTCGCGAATGCGATCTGACCGTTACGGGAGATCGCCACGTGCCCCGTTGGTGCATACGGGCTGTTGACTCCGCTGACGTGGGGCAGCCTGGCGATTTGCGCCAAGACCGTCGACACGCGAGCACGAATGGCCGGGTCGGTGACTCGGCCTCGGAGGGAATGCAAAACGATCTGATCGGAGTCGCCGGCCTGCGCCGGGAATTCGCGCTTCAACAGGTCGATAGCCCGCTGGGACTCTGTCCCGGGCAGCGAAAAATTGCTGGCGTAGTTGGTGCCGGCAGAACCCGAAGCCGCCAAGACGCCGACCAAGAGGATGATCCAGCCGATCACTAGAGCGCGCGGATGCTCAACGGCCGTGCGCCCGACACGCGCGACTAGGCCGGCCCTTCGAGGTTCGCTTTGGCCCGGATCCACTGTTGGTCTTTCTTGAGGCACTATCCTGAGGTTGTTAAAGTAGTTACAAGTTCGAACTTTTCGAAAAGCAACAGGCTTATAGCACACCGCCAGTGCCGACTCTCTCATCCAAAAAGCGCGAAGCGGCCTCTGTCGAGGCGGCGGCTGCCGAGCTAATCGGACGATTCGGGCGCGTATTCAGGGCGCTCAAGGAGAGTGCCGGCTCCGCGCCAAGCGACCTCGTTGCCATCTTTGAGAGCGGATCGCTCGGCAAACGCCACGGGCCGGTGCTGTTCGCGCTCGCTTTGGAGGGCGAGTTGAGCGTCAGCGAGTTGGCTGAGCGGATCGGGCTCGGTGTCCCAACGACGAGCCTCCTAGTCGGAGAGCTAAGCAGGGCCGAACTGGTGACCCGGACTGAGGATGACAAGGACCGCCGCCGAACAATCGTCACCCTGCACGAGGATCGCCGCGAGGCCATCGAGGCCTGGATTCAGCATGCGATGACACCGATTCGGCGCACCCTGAGCCGGCTCTCGGCCTCCGAGCGAACCGTCTTCATTGAGGGGTGGCGGATCCTCGACGAAGAGAGCGGTGGAGATGAAGGTGTCGGGACTCGAGGACGAGGTTGTACAGATGACGCAGGCGTATGACGGCCTCGCCGGATACGGGTCGCTACAAGTGATAGCGCTCTACTCCTTTCTTCCTCCACCTGATCTCCGCGGCCTTCCGCGATGGGCTCGACACAGCCTTCGTTTTCGCAATCGGCGCCTTTCTCGTGGCTGCGGCGGCCTCGATGCTGCACGACGGTCGCTACCGCCACGGCGAGCAGCCCCGATCAAGGGCCGCGCCCACCCACGCAAAGCCCACAACTGAAGGAGCAACATGCACGTTGAGTGGTATGGCCAGTCCGCCTTCGCTCTGACCGCACCAGAGGCGACGGTCTTCATCGATCCCTTCGGCGACATGTCGGCGCTGGCGGGGCGGGGAATGCAGTTCGAATATCCGGCGATCGATGTGGGCAAGGTCGACCTGCTCCTCGTCACCCATGAGCACCTTGATCACAACGGGGTCGAGGGCATCGCCGGCGATCCCACCATCCTGCGTTCGACCGCCGGCCGACTGGAATCCCCGATCGGTGAGGTGCTCGCGATCGCCTCCGAGCACGACGAGGAGGCGGGCACCCAGCGCGGGCCGAACACGATCTTCGTCTTCGAGCTAGACGGCGTCCGCGTCGCTCACTTCGGGGATTTCGGGCAGACCGAACTGCGCACCGAGCAGGCGGCGGCGATCGGCCAGGTCGATCTGGCCTTCCTGCCGGTCGGAGGCGGCCCGACGATCGGCGCCGCGCAGGCTGCCGCAATCGTCAAGCGCCTCGGCCCGCGCTGGATCGTGCCTATGCACTACCGCACCCCGCGCATCGGCTTCCTAGAGACCGAGGAAGAGTTTGCCCGGCTGATGCCGCGGGTTGAGCGAGTGGAGACTCCGCGGTTTGAGACGGCCGAGCTGGCCAAGGAGGACGGTCCGATCGCAATCGTGCCGGCGACTCCCTAGAAAAACCGGGAGCAGCCCAATCCGTCGAATACAGCCTTTGACGCCTAGACATTCGATACCTAGACTTTTATTGCCGAATGTCTGAGGCCTCCGTCGCCGATCGCATCGAGCCCTACGTCTGGCGGATTGCGGGCGTCGTGATCCTGGGGATGATCATGTCGATCCTCGACACGACGATTGTCAACGTAGCGCTGGACACGCTGGGACGGGATCTGCACAGCCCGATATCGCAGATCCAGTGGGTGATCACCGGCTACCTGCTGGCGCTGGCGGCGGTGATCCCGATCACCGGCTGGGCTGCCCGGCGCTTCGGGGCCAAGCGCGTGTACCTGATCTCGGTCGTTTTGTTCACGCTCGGCTCGACGCTATGCGGCCTGGCGAGCTCGAGCACCTCGCTGATCCTCTTCCGCGTGCTGCAGGGAGTCGGCGGCGGGATGATCATGCCGGTCGCCCAGATGATCATGGCCGAGGTGGCCGGACCTAAACGGATGGGCCGTGTGATGGGTGTCGTGGTGATGCCGGCAATGCTCGCCCCGATCCTCGGCCCGGTGGTCGGCGGGCTGATCCTCCAGGGCTTTCACTGGTCATGGATCTTCTTCGTCAACGTCCCGATCGGGATCGTCGCGGTCCTCCTCGGGGTGCGAATGCTGCCGGAATCCAAGCTCGGCGAGCCTGGGAAGTTGGACACGATTGGACTGGTGCTGCTCGCAACAAGCATGCCCTTGATCGTGTACGGCCTGGCTGAGATCGCCACGCGGGGAAGCTTCACGGCGCCGACGGTCATCTGGCCGATCCTGATCGGGATCGCTCTGTCGGTCGGCTTCGTCTGGCACGCGCTGCGAGTCGAGCGCCCGCTGCTCGATGTAAGCCTGTATGCCAACCGTGTGTTCGGCGCCGCATCGCTCACTACGTTCGGCCTGGGCGCTGCACTCTTCGGAGCGATGATCCTCGTTCCGCTCTATTACCAACAGGTGCGCGGTGAGAGCGTGATCGCCACCGGCCTGCTCGTCGGCCCCCAGGGGCTCGGAATGCTGGCGGTTGGACCCTTCAACGGCCGACTGACGCAACGTTTTGGCGCGGGTCATGTGGCGATCGTGGGGGTTTCGATCCTGTGCGTGAGCACGATCCCGCTCGCATTCGTCGGCTCCCATACCTCGATCCTTGCGATCTCCCTCGTGCTCGCATTGCGTGGCTTGGGCATCGGCCTGTCGTTCATGCCAACCATGACCGCCGCCTTCGCTGCGCTGCGCACAGACCAGCTCTCAGACGCGACACCGCAGATGAACGTGTTGCAGCGTCTGGGGGGAGCAATCGGCACGGCCGTGCTCGCGGTGGTGCTCCAGCGTGCCGCAGCTCACGCACACTCCTCGGCGGCGCTCGCGAGCGCCTTTGACACCGCCTACTGGTGGTCGCTTGGGATCGCTGCGCTATCGCTGATCCCTTGCATCGTGCTCCTGCGAGCGGAAGGGCCGAAGGCAAGAATCAGTCGCGCCGGGACGGTCGCAGAGCCAGCAGTGGAGCCGCTTGGCACTTGAGACGAGCGATGAAGATTCCAGCGAGCACAGCAGGAGGGGGCCCCCTCGAAGCCTGCTTCGGCGCCGCGACAGCGTGACGAAAGAAGCCGCCTCGGCTGCTCCGGTGCAGCGCTTCAGAGCGGCGCCCATTGCTGCTGTTTCACATGCGGGAGCGCAAGCGCGCGCCTGTGTGATTGGATTGCGATCGGCCCGCCCAACCCAAGCGGTCTTGAGCGGTGTTGACCAACAACACGATCAAGCCCGCTGGCATTAGGAGCACCACACGTGGTCCCGCTTGGGGACCGCGGATTCCGCACCACAAAGCGGAGGGGGTGGGATTCGAACCCACGAGCCGCCTTGCGACGGCCAACGGTTTTCGAGACCGCCCCGTTCAACCGCTCCGGCACCCCTCCGGGACTCGACCAGAGAGTGAATTCTACGGTCGGGGGGAGATCGAGCGAGACGGGCTGGCGTGGCAGTCGCGTTCCAGAGCTCAAGGCGCGGGCCGGAGCGCCCGATCAAAGCGCGATGCAGAGCAACGAGCAGACTCGAATGGGACGGTTCTTCGACCGCCATCCGCCGCTGCTGCGGACGCTCGCCGTGGTGGCGTTGATCTGGGGGGTCGGCTACCTGACCTGGCGGATCGGCTGGAGCGGCCAGGGCGCCGACCCGGTCGCCTTCGTAATGCTGCTGGTCACGGAGATCTACGGCCTACGGGCGTTGGGCACGTTGGCCTGGTTTTCCTGGTCGCGCCCGCCCACCAAGCGACCGCCCGCGACGCCCGGGCGCAAGATCGACGTCTATGTCTGCACCTATGACGAGCCGGTCGAGGTGGTGTTGGCGACCCTGGCCGGCTGCCGCGCCCTCACCTACCCCCACACCACCTGGCTATTGGACGACGGGCGGCGCCCGGAGATGCGAGAGCTGGCCGAGCTGGCGGGCGCCCGCTACCTGTCCCGCCCCGACAACTCCCATGCCAAGGCCGGCAACATCAACGCGGCGCTGAGGCGCACCGACGGCGAGCTGGTTCTGATGCTCGACGCCGACCATGTGCCGATGCCGGACGCGCTCGACGCGATGGTTGGCTACTTCGACGATAAGCGGATGGCGCTGGTCCAGAGCCCGCACGACTTCTTCAATCACGACTCGGTTCAGCACTACGTGGTCGGTCGCCACGAGCAGTCGCTGTTTTACCGAGTCGTCTGTCCCGGCAAGGATCGCCACGATGCCGCCTACTGGTGCGGCTCGTCGGCGCTGATTCGCCGCGAGGCGCTGCTGGAGATCGGCGGCGTCGCCACCGAGACGATCGCCGAGGACTTCCACACGACGATCCGCCTCCAGCGCCACGGCTGGGAGAGCCGCTACCACGACGAGGTGCTGGTGCAGGGGCTCGCGCCGCACAACCTCGACGGCTATCTGATGCAGCGCGATCGCTGGGCACGCGGAAACCTCGCCGTCTTCACCCTGCCGGAGTCGCCACTGCGCGCCCGCGAGCTGCGTCCGCTGCAGCGCCTCTCCTACTTCGTCAGCCTCGCCGCCTACCTGGCGCCACCGATGCGGCTGCTCCTGCTGGCGACCCTGGGACTGGTGCTGTGGACCGGGGACTTGCCGATGAAGATCAGCGTGGTGGCGCTCGCGGCCCTCTGGCTGCCCTCGGTGTCCCTCAACCTGTGCGCCGGCTCGGCTCTGACGCGCGGCTACATGCGAATCGGCGAGACCGCGCACTACGAGCTGCTGACGATGGAGATCTACACCCGGGCCTTGCGCTGCGCGGTCCGCCCGGGCCGAACCGCCTTCAAGGTGACGCCGAAGCAGGGCACCGGAGGCGGCGGCCTTCACGCGGTGCTCAAGCTGCGCCTGGTACTCGCATTCACGGCGCTGGTCGCCGCCGGGACCGTGTTGCGCCTGCTCGACCTCGCCGGGATCGACACGCTCCCCGCTCTGCCGGGCATAGCCGCGATCATCGTCCCGCTGCTCAGCCTGATCGAGCTGCGCCGGATGCTGCGCACGCTGCTCGCGGTCGGGAGCCGGCGCCAGCGCCGGCTTGTCTACCGCTTCGAGGGCGACGCTCCCGCCCACTGCTTCTCAGACGAGGGCCACGTCGCCGGCCGCCTCGTCGACGCCAGCGCCGCGGGCATCGGCCTGGTGATGGACACCCCGCTGGAGATCGGCTCGCAGCCGACCGTACTTCTTGACCTGCACGACTCAGCGGGTGAGCCGCATGAAGTCACGGCCCAGGTGGAGGTGTGCTCCTGTCGGGAGGTCGAGGGGCAATCCCTGATCGGAGCCACGATCACCGAAATCGACCGGCACTCGCGGATGCGCCTGATGGAGTGGTGCTACGTGGTCTGCAGCCATGAGAGACTGCGCGGCCACCGCCCCGCGAAGGCTCCTACTCTGGAGGCCAACTCGATCGTAATTCCGATCGGAGCCACCGGACTGGAACAGGTCGCGGCCGCCTGAGCGGCCACCCAGGCGGCAAGTGCCAAGCTAGGCTTCAGGCGTCCCTGGAGAGGTGTCCGAGTGGCTTAAGGAGCGCGACTGGAAATCGCGTGGGCGGGGTTAACCCGCCTCGTGGGTTCGAATCCCACCCTCTCCGCTCAACGACGCGACTTAAAGAAATCGCGAAGCAAGGCGGCGCACTCCTCCGTCATCATCCCCCCGCTCACCTGCGGGCGGTGGTTCAGGGCCGGCTCGGAGAGGACATCGAGGACGCTCCCGACTGCGCCTGCCTTCGGGTCTGGGGCGCCGAATATGACTGCGGGGATGCGGGCAAGGATGATCGCCCCGGCGCACATCGCGCAGGGCTCGAGGGTGACGTAGAGCGTCGTCCCCGGCAGGCGCCAGCCACCCAGCGCCTCGGCGGCGGCGCGAATCGCGAGAATCTCGGCGTGGGCGGTGGGGTCACGGCGCAGCTCGCGCTCGTTGCCGGCGGCCGCGATCGGCTCTCCTTCGCGGGCGACGACGGCGCCGATCGGCACGTCGCCGTGTCGCCCGGCCTCGCGCGCCCGCTCGATCGCAAGGCCCATCAGGCGGGCGTGCTCTGGTGTTAAAACGCTGGCGTCCATCCATCGAGGAGTATGTGCGACCTACAACTTCGCCAGCGGGCCGGTGTTAGGGGAGTGCTCGTGCGAATGCAGGGATTCCAACGAGCACAGGCACATGAAAAGACGCTTCCCGACCCTCACCGCAGCGGCCCTGCTCGCGGCGCTCAGCGCGCTCGCCGCAGCCACCGCGCCTGTCGGCGCCGCGATCAGGATCGGGGTCGCCCCAGCGCGGAGCTTCGCCGCCCACCAGGTGGTCGTCAAGTTCGCAGGCGAGCGGTTCGGTCGGGCGGTGCCGCTGCCGCCTCAGATCGGAGCACAAGAGGCGGCGACGGCGCTGCGCCACAGCCCGAAGGTCGTCTACGCAGAGCCGAATTACACCGCAACCGCCTCCCTCTTCGTCCCCGACGACACCGGCGCGATCCCAACTAGCACCGGTGAACTCCCGCTCGCTCCGAACCTGGCAGGCCACTGGGTGATGCGGCAGTGGAACTTCCTGCCCTGGTCACCGGGAACCCCCGGCGTCCCCACCTCCCCTGGCGGCATCAACGCGGTCGGCGCTTGGCGGAACCTGATCGCCGCGGGGCGACCGGGAGCGAGGGGGGTGACCGTCGCCGTCCTCGACACCGGCATCGCCTACCGTAACTTGAGCCTCCCAGGCGGGCCTCGCCTCATGCGCAGCCCCGACTTCTCCGCCCAGCAGTTCGTACCCGGCTACAACTTCGTCCAGAACAACCGGCGCCCGGTCGACATCAACGGTCACGGCACACACGTCGCCAGCACAATCGCGGAGGAGACCAACAACGGCGTCGGGCTGACCGGCCTCGCCTACAAGGCAAAGCTGATGCCGGTGCAGGTTCTCAACTCACGCGGTGAAGGTCAGGCGAGCAACATCGCCAAGGGTATCCGCTTCGCCACCCAGCACGGCGCGCAGGTGATCAACATGAGCTTTAACTTCGGCTGCGGCAAGAAGGTGCCGGGGGTGGACGAAGCGCTGCGACTCGCCGCCCAGAAGGGCGTCGTCTTGGTGGCCTCGGTCGGCAACCTCGGCTCGGAGACCTGCGTGTCGCCGCCCGCCACCGAGGCCGGGGTGATCGGAGTCGGCGGCACCACCGAGGGTGGCTGCCTGGGCGACTACTCGCTGGCGGGCGAAGGCGTCGACGTGGTGGCGCCGGGCGGAGGCATGCCGATCGCCGGGTGCCCGTCGATCCTCTCGGCGCCGATCTACCAAGTCACCCTGAAAAGCCGCGGCAACCCGGCCTTCGGGATACCGGGCGACTATGTCGGCACTTCGATGGCAGCTGCGCACGTCTCCGGCGTGGCAGCGATGGTGATCGCCAGCGGCGTGCTGGGGAAGGTGTCACCGCGGTCGCTGGACCGCCGGGTGACGCAACGGCTGAAAGACACCGCCCGCAGCATTGGCCTGCCGGCGACAGAGCAAGGTGCCGGGCTGATCGACGCCGCAAAAGCTACGTTGCCCCCGCCCAGTCCTTAGGTAGTGCGGACGATAATCACGCTACAGGGAGCGTGATGGGAGACGTTGTTGGGGACACTACCCAGGAGGAAGCGGCGGGCGCCGGTCATCCCCTTGTTGCCCACCACGATCAAGTCGGCATTGGTCTCTTCGGCGACATTGAGAATGGCCTCGGCGGGGTCGCCCTCCACCGGGTGGATCTGAACCTCCACCCCCTCGTTCTTGGCCGCGGCGGCGGCGGCGTCGAGGATCAGGTTGACGTCCTCGCGCGGGCCGATCTCGTAGTGGACGTCGGGCGGAGCGTCCTGGCGCTCCCCCTCGATACGCCGTTTCGGCACCGGCGCATAAGCGCTGACTATGCTGAGCTGGGCGCCGGAGAGCTTGGCGAGGTCGGCGGCCTGTCGAACCGCCTCGGCGGCGGTCTCAGAGCCATCGGTCCCAACCACAATGCGAGTGAACACGCCCCGCCTCCTCTGCTCGGTCGCTGAACGCGGCCGATACTAACGCGACAGTCGATGCCCATGCCAATCGTGGAAGCCGGCGCCGAGGATTTCCGTCGGCGTGGTCACCAGCCGCACGATCGCGATCGCCATCGAGGCGACCAGACAGACAACCAGCACCGCCAATCCGAACTTCCACAGCCCAGGCATAGAGGCAAGACTAAACTCAGGGCGCGATGGAGGAAGAGAAGGTCGCAGACGGCGTTTGGCTGCTGCGAGGAGACCTGCGCGGCGCGATGAACGTCTACTTCCTAGAGGATGAGGGAGGGGTGGTGCAGTTCGATGCCGGGACGAAGAGAATGACGAAGGCGGCGAAGACGACGGGGAGCGGCTGGGCGGGGTGAAGCGGGCTCGGGCACTCCCACGCCGACCACCGCGGAACCGCGCCGTACCTGGGCGCACCGGTCCACTGCCATCCCGACGAAGTCACCGACGCCGAAGGCGATGTCGCGATCGCCCCGTACATGGATCTCTCCCAGCTGCCGGTGGCGCCGGTGCGCTGGATCTATCCGTTCCTGCTGCGCCGCTGGGACGGCAGCGCAGTGAAGATCGCGGCGACGGTGATCGAGGGCGAGGAGGTGGCCGGCTTCCAGGTCATCCACTTTCCCGGCCACGCGCCCGGGCTGATCGGGCTGTGGCGGGAGGACGACCGGGTGGCAATCGTCAGCGACGTCGTTTACCTGGTCGACTCCGCGCGGCTCAAACCGCTGCCCAAGGGCGAGGCGAGCGTCCCTCATCCGGCCTGGGCCTGGGACCACGCGAAGGCGAAGGAGTCGGTGCGCCGGCTGGCAGCGCTGGAACCGAAGGTCCTCTGTGCGGGGCACGACAGGCCATTGCGCGGCGAGAACCTGCGCGAGACGCTGGAGCGGGCGGCCGAGAAGTAATGAGCAGGGCGCCGCTCAGGAGCGCCCGTTGCCGTTGCCGTTGGCGTTGGCGGTGACGACGCGGTCGTCCTCGGGGCCGGGGCGCAGGATCAACACCTCGGCCGGCGCCTTCTGCAGCAGCCAAACGAGGTCGTCGCCGGAGAACCCGGTGCGCCCGGCGGCGGTCGCCGGCACGACGACGCGGTCGAAACTCTCTCGTTCTAGCAGCCGCTCAAGCGCATGGCGGTAGGAGCGCCCCCGCTCGACGCGGGCGTCCACCGGTACCCGCTGGGCGCCGGCCCGCTGCTCGATCGCCTCCAGCATCGGCATCGCCTTGGCGGCCTCGTTGGGGATCGCGCACTCCAGCGGCAGTTGCTTCGGCACGGTCGCCAGGTAGGCGGGCATCAGCGTCGCCCCCTCAGCCCGGGCGAGACGAAGGGCGGCGTCGACGGCGCGGCGGGATATCTCTGTGCCGGTGAAGGGCAGGAGGATTTGGTGGACCGCGTCGGGGCGCTCGGAGCGGCGGCCGCCGCGGCGCGAGCGGGCGATCAAATAGCCGCCGGCGAGGCCGAGCAACAGGGCGAGGCCGACGAGAAAATGCTCGATCATCCCTCCCCCTCCCTGAGGCTGCGGCTGGCGACGATCCGCACGTCGACGCCGGGCGGGGTGGCGCGCATCAGCCGCTGCGGCAGCGGCTCGCGCAGGCGGGCGAGGCCACGCCGTGGCAGGGACTCGCCGACCATGATGTAGGTGCTGCCGCGCTCGCGGACGACACGGGCCACCGCCGCCACCATGTCGTCGTGCTCCTCGATCAGCAGGGACGCGCCGAGCACCGAGGCGAGCTGGCGCAGCGCCGTCACCTGCCGCTCTACCTCACCCTGGATCGGCTCACCGGGCCGCTTCACCCAGAGCAGGTCGAGGTCGGTGCCGAGCCGCTGCGCCGAGCGCCAGGCGCGCCGGACGAGGCGCTGGGAGCTGGGCTGGGGGCGGATGAGGGCGAGCAGCCGCTCGCCGACCGCCTTCGGGGCATCGGCGGAGACCCGCTCCTCGCGGGTCCCCACCTGCCCTCCCTCAGTGAGGACAAGGCGCTTGGACTCGACGTCCTCGGCCACCTGGCGCAGGCCGACCTCGCGCAGCGCGGAGAGGTTCTCGATCCGGAAGAAGTTGTTGAGGGCGGCGTCGATGTTCTCGCCGGGGTAGATCTTGCCGGCGCGCAGGCGGGCGACCAGCGCCTCCGGGGTGAGGTCGATGAGGACGACCTCGTCGGCGTAGCCGAGCACCGATCGGGGACCGTCTCGCGCACGCGCACCCCGGTCAGCTCGACGACCTGGTCGTTGAGCGACTCGAGGTGCTGGATGTTGACGGTCGAGAAGACGTCGATCCCAGCCTCGAGCACCTCGCCGATGTCCTCGTAGCGCTTCGCGTGGACGAGGCCGGGGAGGTTGGTGTGGGCGAGCTCGTCGATCAGCGCCAGCTCGGGGGCGCGCGCAGCACCCCGTCACGTCCATCTCCTCGACGACGACGTCGCGGTAGGGGACGCGGCGGCGCGGCACCACCTCCAGCCCGCGCGCCGGTCGGTCGTCTCCGGGCGGTCGTGCGGCTCCAGATAGCCGATCACCACGTCGCGGCCCGGCGTCGGCCTCGGCGTGGCCCTCCTGCAGCATCCGGTAGGTCTTCCCCACCCCGGCCGCCATGCCGAGGAGGATCCTGTAGCGGCCGCGCCGGTGACTGCCCTCGGCGGTCGTCTCTGAGCTTGGCGACAACTCGACCATCGTTCTTGCCTGAGCGATCTCGCGCCCCGCTCAGGCCCCGAGCAGGTTGTGGACGACGAGGTCGATCAGCTTTATCCCGATGAAGGGAGCGATGACGCCGCCCAGCCCGTAGATGAGGATGTTGCGGCGCAGCAGCCCCGTCGCGCCGATCGGCCGGTAGCGGACGCCGCGCAGGGAGAGCGGGATCAGCAACGGGATGATCAGCGCGTTGAAGATCACCGCGGAGACGATCGCCGCTTCAGGGGTGCCCAGGGACATGACGTTGAGAGCGTCGAGCGGCCCGGTGTGGCCCGGCCACGGCCCAGGTCGTCGCGAACATCGCCGGCAAGATCGCGAAGTACTTGGCGACGTCGTTTGCGATCGAGAAGGTGGTGAGGGCGCCGCGGGTGATCAGCAGCTGCTTGCCGACCTCGACGATCTCGATCAGCTTGGTGGGGTTGGAGTCGAGGTCGACCATGTTGCCGGCCTCGTTGGCGGCCTGGGTGCCGGTGTTCATCGCGACGCCGACGTCGGCCTGGGCGAGGGCCGGGGCGTCGTTGGTGCCGTCGCCGGTCATCGCAACCATGCGCCCGTCGGACTGCTGCTCCTTGATCAGCTCGATCTTGCGCTCCGGCGTCGCTTCGGCGAGGAAGTCGTCGACGCCCGCCTCTTCGGCGATTTTGGCCGCGGTGAGTTTGTTGTCGCCGGTGACCATGATCGTGCGGATGCCCATCGCGCGGAGCTCGTCGAAGCGCACTTTCATCCCTTCCTTGACGATGTCTTTGAGGTAGATGACGCCGAGCACGCAGCTCGTTGCGAGCGACGGCGAGCGGGGTGCCGCCCTCGCGTCCGATCCGGTCGAGCTGCGCCTGTAGCTCCGCCGGCGCTCGGCCGCCCTCTTCGGCGACCCAGCCCTCGATCGCGTCGCCGGCACCCTTGCGCAACCGGGTGCCGTTGAAGTCGACGCCGCTCATCCGGGTCTGCGCGGTGAAGGGGACGAAGGTCGGCTCGTGGCCGGCGAAGTCGTGCCCGCGGATGCCATAAGCCCTTGGCGAGGACGACGATCGAGCGCCCCTCGGGGGTCTCGTCGGCGAGCGAGGACATCTGGGCCGCCTCGGCCAGCTCGGCCTCGCTCACTCCCGGCATCGGGATGAACTCGGTCGCCTCGCGGTTGCCGAGCGTGATCGTCCCGGTCTTGTCGAGCAACAGCACGTCGCAGTCGCCGGAGGCCTCGACCGCGCGGCCGGAGAGGGCGAGCACGTTGCGGCGCACGAGGCGGTCCATGCCGGCGATCCCGATCGCCGAGAGCAGCGCCCCGATCGTGGTCGGAATCAGCGCAACGAGGAGGGCGATCAGGGTCGTCTCGGAGAGCTGCGTGCCGGCGAACAGCGCGAAGGGACGCAACGAGACGACGACGATCACGAAGATCAGGGTGAGGGCGGCAAGGAGGATGCCAAGGGCGATCTCGTTCGGCGTCTTGCGCCGCTCGGCTCCCTCGACCAGCGCGATCATCCGGTCGAGGAAGGATTTGCCCGGCTCCTGGGTGATCTCGACCACGATCCGGTCCGAGAGGACCTTGGTGCCACCGGTGACGGCGCTGCGATCGCCACCGGCCTCGCGGATGACCGGCGCCGACTCGCCGGTGATCGCCGACTCATCGACCGAGGCGATGCCCTCGATCACGGTGCCGTCGCCTGGGATCGTCCCACCCGCCACGACCACGACGACATCGCCGCGGACCAGCTCGGAGGCGGGCTTCTCGCTGCTGTCGCGCATGTGCGCGGTGGTGTCGGTCCGCATCGCCCGCAGGCTCGCCGCCTGGGCGCGGCCGCGTCCCTCCGCCAGCGCCTCCGCCATGTTGGCGAAGACGACCGTGAGCCAGAGCCAGATGGTGACGCTGAAGGTGAACCAGGCGGGCTCGTGGCCGCCGCCGAGCGGGCCGCCGCCGAAGACCTGGATCAGCCAGGCAACGGTGGTGATCAGGGCCCCGATCTCGACCATGAACATCACCGGGTTGCGGGCCTGCACCCGCGGGTCGAGCTTGCGGAAGGACTCGAGCAGCGCGGGGCGCAGGATCTCGGGGTCAAAGAGGGAACGGGGCTGGGTCTCGGTCATTTGAGCGGTGCTTCCTTGTCGAGGGCGATGTTGAGTTGAAGGACGTCTACTCCGGGCTCACCGAAGACACCGAGGAAGCGGCCGTTGGTATGGGCGGAGATCAGGCTGTCGACCTTCGCCAGGGAAAGGTGGCGAACCGCGGCGATCCGGTGGGCCTGGATCCAGGCGTTGGCCTGAGAGATTTCTGGATCGACCCCAGAGGCCGATTCGGTCACCGCGTCGACCGGGACCCGGTCCTTGGTCAGGCTGTGGTCGTAGGGCTTCTCCAGCCTCATGTAGGCGGTGATGTATTCCCGCACCTTTTCGCGCGCTTCGACGCTGTTGGGCCCTAGGTTGCTGAAGTAGTTGGCATCGCCCGAGTAGCCGGTCTGCGAGGGGCGCGGCTGGAAGTAGCCCTTGTCCGGCGCCAGCACTTCTTCTTCTTCTTCGAGCACCGGCTTGCCGTTCTTGCCGATCACCGGGTGGGAGAAGGACTGGCCGATCAGGCCCGAGCCGACGACCTTCCCGTTCACGCTCACCTTCGACCCGTTGGCCTGGCTGGGGAAGACGACCTGGGCGATCCCCGTCATGACCAACGGGTAGACGAGGCCGAACGCGATGGTGATCACGATCACGGCGAGCAGCGAGTTGAGAAGGTCCTTGCGCATCTAGAACAGCCTCGTGGTCAGGCTCTGGACGATCGGCCCGAGCAGCAGGGCGGGGAAGAAGGTAAGGGCGCCGACCAGGATCACCACTCCGATCAGCAGGATCACGAAGGTCGGGTTGTCGGTGCGCATCGTGCCCAGCCCGGCGGGCGAGACCTTCTTCTTCGACAGCGACCCGGCTACCGCGAGGACGATGAGCATCGGGATGAAGCGGGCGGTGAGCATCACCGCCCCGCCCAGCAGGTCGGCGAAGGTGATCCCGTAGGCGCCGACGTTACCGGGCGCGTTGGGCTGGACGAATCCGGTGTAGCCCGCGAACGCGGAGCCGTTGTTGTTGGCCTGGGAGAGGTAGGCGTAGAGGGTCTCCGAGAAGCCCTGGGGGTTGATCCCGGCGAAGATCGAGCGTGTCCCCAACCTCGTCGCCGAGGCGAGCCCGGCGGCGAAGAGCACCGTCAGCGGCGTGTAGAGGACTCCGAGGGAGACCAACTTGATCTCCCGCGCCTGGATCTTCTTGCCCAGGTACTCGGGGGTGCGGCCGACCATCAGGCCGCCGAGGAAGACGGCGAGCAAAACGAAGAGCAGCATCGAGTAGAGGCCGGTGCCGACGCCGCCGAAGATCACCTCGCTGGCCGCGAGGCCGGCCATCGGCACGGAGCCGCCGAGGCCGGTGAAGGACTCCAGCGCGGAGTTGACTGAGCCGTTGGAGGTGACCGTGGTGGTGGTCGCCCAGAGCGCCGAATCGGTGATCCCGTTGCGCTGCTCCTTGCCCTCCATGTTGCCGCCGGTGGAGCCGTTGAAGGCGGTGGTGTGAAGACCGGCCGCGTGCTGGGCGACGGTGCCGTGCTGCTCGGCGGGCACGATCACCGCGATCAGGGCGACCCACATGACGAGCATCGCGGCGAAGATCGCCCAGCCCTGGCGCTGGGCGCCGACCATGCGCCCGTAGGTGTAGGTGAGCGCCGCCGGGATCAGGATGATCGCCAGCATCTCGACGAAGTTGGAGAGCTGCGTCGGGTTCTCGAACGGGTAGGCCGAGTTGGTGTTGAAGAAGCCGCCGCCGTTGGTGCCGAGCTGCTTGATCGCGATCTGCGAGGCAACCGGGCCGAGCGCCAGGGTCTGGTTGGCGCCCGCCAGGGTGGTGACGCTGATCGCGTGGCCCAGCGTCTGCAGGACGCCCTGGGAGACGAGGATCAGGGTGACAACGAATGCCAGCGGCAGCAGGACGTAGTAAAGGCCGCGGACGAGGTCCTCCCAGAAGTTCCCCAGGCTGGCGCCGCTGCGGGAGATGAAGCCGCGGATCATCGCCACCGCCACCGCCATTCCGACCGCGGCGGAGACGAAGTTCTGCACGGCCAGCCCCGCCATCTGGGCGAAGTAGGTGAGCGTCGTTTCGCCGCCGTAGTACTGCCAGTTGGTGTTGGTGATGAAGGAGGAGGTCGTGTTGAAGCTGACGTCCCACGGCGCCGAGTGAAAGCCGGCGGGGTTGAAGGGCTGGACCCCCTGGGTGCGGAGGATCAGGTAGAGCGCGATCCAAAAGAGCAGCGAGAAGACGATCATGCTGCGGGCGTAGGCCTTCCAGTCTTGCTCGCCGGCGGGATCGACCCGCAGGGCCCGGTAGGTGAGGCGCTCCGCCCAGCCGAGAACGGGCGTGAGGAAGACGCGCTGGCCGGTGTAGACGCGGGCCATGTAGGCGCCCAGGGGCCGGGTTAGGGCGATGACCACGGCGGCGAAGATCGCGATCTGAAGCCAGCCCTGCGCCAACTAAAGCTTCTCCCCGCGTAGCAGCGCGTAGAGCAGGTAGACGCAGACCAGCGCCGAGACGATCAGGCCGAAGATGTCGGCGCCGGTGATCGTCGCCAGCGTCATATCCGGTCGATCAGGTCAATCGCCCAGTAGAGGAGGGCGAAGATGCCGATCGCGATCGCGATCGCGAAGGCGTCGGCGAGGGGACCGCCGCCGCCGGGGAAGATGTTTGCCGCGGGGAACAAGACAGATGGATCATTCGCCCCGGGGCGTCAAGGGTGTATGAGGATTCGGGGGCCGCGGATGAAGATTGCGTAAAGGCCGCCGCGCGGTGCGGGCGCATCTGGCGCGCCGCTGCCATAGGTTGCTGCCTGATGATCGAGACCTACGCCTCGGCGGCGCTGATCTGCGCCGCCTCGCTGCTGGTGGGGCGGGCGCTGCTCGCCTTCGCGGGACGGGACTCCTGGTCGTGGCTGGAGCCGGCGGTCGGCTTCGGCACGGTGCTCACCGTGGCCGGCTTCTTCGCCCGCATGCCCGGGCACGGCGCGACGGCGACCGTCTCCCTCGTCGCCCTGATGATCCTCGCCGTGCTGCTGGGGCGGCGGCCCTACCGAGCCCCGGGGGCGCTCCGAGAAGGGCTGCCGGTCGCGGTCGTCCTCGTCCTGGCACTCTCGATCCCCTTCGCGATCAGCGGGCGCTGGGGGCTACTCGGCGAGGGCTTCAACAATGACCTTGGCCTGCACCTGGCCTGGGCCGAGTGGTTGCGCAGCGGCTTCGGTCCGGCCCCCGACGCCGGCTATCCACTGGGCCCGCACGGGCTCGCGGTCGCCGTCGCCGCACTGCCCGGGATCGGG
This sequence comes from uncultured Solirubrobacterales bacterium, assembly GCA_963803755.1. Classification (GTDB taxonomy): domain Bacteria; phylum Actinomycetota; class Thermoleophilia; order Solirubrobacterales; family 70-9; genus CAVUPF01. The sequence continues at coordinate 66,296 of CAWDNP010000003.1, read as the reverse complement.
CTGGCGCAGGCGTTCATCGGCGAGATCTTCGCGATCGGCGTACTCACCGCGCTGACCGCGTTGGCGGCGCTGGGGGACCTCGGGCCGGTGCGGCGCGTGATCGCCGCGACCCTGATCGCCCTCCCATACCTGGCCGCCTCCTACTTCGCTCAAGCCGCCTTCAAGGAGATGGCGGAGGCCCTCTTCGTGCTCGCCTTCGCCCTTTCGCTGCGTCATCCGGGCCGCCTGCCACCCGGTACGGGTGCACGACTGCGCTTCTTCCTTCCCCCGCTTGCCCTCGCCGGCGGGATCTTCTTCTCCTACAGCTTCGCCGGGCTCGCCTGGCCGGTCGCAATCGCGGCCCTGTGGGGCCTCGCCGTGCCAGAGCTGCGACGGGCGCTGGCGCCGCGGGCGCTGGCGAACTTTCTGAGCCGACAGCGGTGGGCGACGCTGGCGGCGATCACCGCGCTGGTGGCGCTGGTGGCGGTGCTCGCCGTGGTCGGCCCGTTCGGCTTCGCCCACGGCTTCAACCAGGTGGCGGGGAGCAACACCTACGGACCGGTCTCGCCGGTCGAGGCGCTGGGGATCTGGCCGACCTCCAACTATCGCCTCAGCGCGCCCGGCGGGGCGCACCTAACCGGCCTGGCGGGGGCGATCGCCGCGCTGGCGGTACTGGTGGGGGTGCTCTGGTGGGTGCGGCGCCGCGATCTGGCGGTTCCGGTCGCCCTGGGAGCCGGAGTCGCCCTCTACCTCGTCTCGCTGCCCTTCAGCGGCGAGTACTCGCGGGCGAAGGCGCTGATGATCGCCGCGCCGCTGGCGATGCTCGTCGCGGTGCGGCCGCTGCTGGTCGAGCTGGGCAGAGGCTCCACCAAGGAGCGCCTTGACTCGGCGCCCTCGCAGAGCCGGCCCTGGGAACCGCTGCGCCGCCTCGCCTGGAGCGCGCTGGCCGTGGTGTTCATCGGCGGCGCCGCCTACTCGAGCTTCCTGGCCTTGCGGGAGGCCCCGGTCGGGCCGCCCGGCCACGGCGCCGAGCTGCGCGCCTTCATGCCGATCGTGCGCGGCAAGTCGGTCCTCTACGCGGGCCAGGACCGCTACGCCGCCTATGAGCTGGCGGGCTCCGACACCCACGTGCCTCTGGTCGAGTTCCCCGACCCCGAGGTCGCGCAGAACCCCGAGAAGCCGTTCGATACCGGCGACGCCTACAGCCCGATCGACTTCGACTCCTTCTCCCGCGCCACCCTCGACCGCTTTCGCTACGTGATCACCGGGCGAGCCGCGTGGAACAGCCAGGCGCCGCCAAACTTCCACCGCATCGCGGTCACCCCCTCCTACATACTCTGGAAGCGGGTTGGACCGACACCGCCCAATCGCCAGGTGCTGCTGGAGGGCACCGAAGCGGGGGTGCTCGCGAACTGCGCTGAGCCGGAGGTCCGCATCCTCACCGCCAATCCGGGGCGCGCCTCGCTCTTCCCGGCGTCCCCCGTCATCGGAGCGAAAGGGAGCTGGGACGCGGGCAGCGAGCTGGGCACCGGCGCGCAGACCTCGCAGACACTGAGCCTGCCGGCCGGCCGCTGGGACCTCTCGCTGCCAGTACTTCTCGCCCTTCGGTCTCACCCTCTCAGCGCCGGGGTTCAGCAAGGCGCTGATACCGGCCCTCGATGGCCAGCGCCCCAGCGGGATCAGCCTCGCCAACAACGGTCAGTTCTGGCCGGCCGGCCTCTACGAGAGCAGAGGCGGCCCGATCAAGTTCACGATCGCCGCCGCGAAGCCGAGCACGCTTCAGGAACTGACCGGCTACGAAGGCAAGGCCTACCTGGGCGAGCTGGTCGCAGTACCCGCCAAGCCCCACCGCATCGTGCCGCTGCGGGCAGTCTGCGGGGGCTGGATCGACTGGTACGAATCGCCAGCGGTCCCCTAACCGGCGGCCTTGGTGGCGAGGCGCTCGGGGCTGACGCGGATGACGTCCCAGACGAGGCCGAGGCGCTCGAGGGCGTCGATGACGACGGCGGAGAGGTCGAACTGCCAGCGGCCTAGGCCGTGGACCGCGGAGGTCGGGAAGGCGTGGTGGTTGTTGTGCCAGGCCTCGCCGAAGGTGGGGATAGCGATCAGGGCGAGGTTGCGTGACTCGTCGGCGGTCTCATAGTCGCGGTTGCCGAAGACGTGGCAGAGCGAGTTGATGCTGTAGGTGAAGTGGTGCAGGACAAAGACCCGCACCAGACCACCCCAGAGCAGACCGGTCAGGGCCGCGACGAGGGTGCCGCCGATCACATAGCCAAGCGCGAACGGGATCAAGAGGCCGAGGATCGCCCAGTAGATGAAGGTGCGATCGACCCAGCTGATCACCGGGTCCTTGATCAGGTCCGGGGCGAAGCGCTCTTTGTTGCCGCGCTGGGTGTGGATGAAGAGCCAGCCCATGTGGGCGTGGAAGAGGCCGCGCAGCTCGCCGCGCAGGCCGCCGCCGTGGTCGACGTGGGGGCTATGGGGGTCCCCCTCCTCGTCGGAGAAGGCGTGGTGCTTGCGGTGGTCGGCGACCCAGGAGATCACCGGTCCCTCGATCGCCGCCGAGCCGAGGATCGCCAGCAGACCGTGCAGCCAGGGGCTGGTCTTAAAGCTGCGGTGGGTGAGGTGGCGATGGAAGCCGACGGTTATCCCGAGGCCGGTCAGAAGGTAGAGCCCGAGGAAGAGGAAGACGTCGCGCCAGTGCAGGGCGCTGTCCCAGACCTGCCAAGCAGCAAGGCCGATCGCGACGAAGGGGACCAGTGTCACCAAGCCGGTGATGATCCGGTCGCGAGTCTCGTTGGCGACCGGCTGGATGTCGGAAGGGAGAGGTCCGCTCACGCCTGGCGATGATACGACTGAATGTCACCGGAAGGTGTCACATGCCCCTGGCGCGCACCCGACGCACGCGATTTGTAGGGTCCACTCGATGCCGTTCGCAAGCACCGCGCCGCTGCGGCGCGAGATCGAGAAGCGGATCCCGGAGCGTCCGTTCACGGTCGAGTTCTGGGACGGGACGCGACTGCCGGCCAGCTCCGACGGCGGGCCCACCTTCTACGTCCGCTCACCGCGCGCCGCCGCACACGTGCTGCGAGCACCGGGACAGCTCGGCCTCGGCCGCGCCTACGTCAGCGGCGACATCGAGGTCGACGACATGGACGCGGTGATCGAGCTGCTGCACAGCTGGAAGCCGCCGACGCTGCAGCGAGAGGACAAGGCGAAGCTGCTGTTGGGGACGGTGCGTGCCGCCGGGGTCACCCGACCGCCGCGCCGCCCAGCCTCGGAGCTGCGCCCCAGCGGCCACCGCCACACCAAGGAGCGCGACGCCCGCGCCGTCCGCCACCACTACGACGTCTCAAACGAGTTCTTCTCCCTCTTCCTCGACGACTCGATGACCTATAGCTGCGCGGTCTTCTCGCGTGGGGCGCAGACGCTGGAGGCAGCACAGGAGGAGAAGCTCGAGATGGTCTGCCGCAAGTTGGCCCTGCAAGATGGCGAGCGGGTGCTGGACGTCGGCTGCGGGTGGGGCAGCTTTCCGCTCTGGGCGGCGACCCGCCACGGCGCGCGGGTTCTCGGCATCACCCTCTCCCCTCCCCAGGCCGAGAAAGCGCGGCAGCGGGCGGCGGAGGCTGGTGTCGGCGACCGGGTCGAGGTCCGCGTCATGGACTACCGCGACCTGGCCGGCGAGCGCTTCGACGCGATCGCCAGCATCGGCATGGTCGAGCACGTCGGCGCCGAGCAGATCGACGTCTACGCGCGAACCCTGGCCGGGCTGCTGGAGCCGGGCGGGCGGCTGCTCAACCACGGCATCGCCCGACTGCGCCACACCGACCCCGACGCCGGCCCGTTCTCGGAGCGCTACGTTTTCCCCGACGCCGACCCGCTCCACCTCTCGCGGGGGCTGCTGGCGCTGGAGCGCGCCGGCTTCATCACCCGCCACGTCGAGGAGTTTGGCGCCGACTACGCCGAGACGCTGCGCCACTGGGCACGCCGCCTCGACCAGAACCTCGACCGCGCCGTCCAACTCGCAGGCCCCGAGCGAGTCCGAGTCTGGCGCCTCTACCTCCGCGCGGCACGCAACGGTTTCGAGTCCGGCTTTACCTCGATCTACCAAGCACGTTGCACGCTTGCGTGAGGGTCAAACGGGGAAGCCGTCCTCGACGGTCGCTACGACGTGGTCGGCACCCGCCTCGCGGAGCTGGTCGACGGTAAAGTTGCCCGTCGCGACGCCGACCACTTCGATCCCGGCGCCGTGGCCAGCGGCGACATCGCGGGGGGTGTCGCCCACCGAGATGCTGGCCCCTTTGGACAAGGTGCCGCCGGAGACGAGCCTGCCGCGCTCCAGGGCGCAGCGGGTCAGCTCGGTCCGCTCTTTGGAGTCGGAGCCGTAGCCGCCGAAGGAGAAGAAGCGGTTGAGGCCGGCGCGGGCGAGCTTGATGTGGGCGGCGGCCTCGACGTTGCCGGTAGTCATGCCGAGCAGGTGACCGCCGTCGACCAGGCGCTCGAGCAGCTCCTCGATCCCCGCCATCACCCGGTAGCCGTCGGCCTCATCGACCGCCGTGGAGAGGTGGCGGAGGTAGTGGCCCATCGCCGCGGCAAGCTCGCGCCGGTCGGGGTCGCGGCCAAGGATGTTGCGCAAGGCAACGCGGCCGACCTCGGGGTCGGTCATCCCCGACTCGGTCACCTCGCGGATGTCGAGCGGCGTTCCGTGAAGCTCCTCGAAGGCGCGGCGCCAAGCGACCGCGCCGGCACCGCCGGTGGTGATCAAGGTGCCATCGATGTCGAAGAGGACCGCCTCGATCAATGCTCGCCCTCCAGCAGGTCCCGCTGGCTGAGCGAATACAGGAGGCCGAGCGATGGCAGGACGAGGACGGCGGCGATGGCGAAGACGATGAAGACGACGTTCAGCGTCGAGTTCGGCGCCGCGGCTTCTCCGATCTTCAGGCTGGTCGGCAACAGGTAGGGGAACTGGGCGACTCCCCAACCCCAGATCACGGCGATCACCGCCCCGCCGGCGAGTGGGCGAAGCGGCCTGCGGCCGCCCCGCAAGAGGACGCCCAGCAAGCCGACCCCGCTGAGGACCGAGAGGACCACGAGCGGCAGTCCCTGGTCGATGAGGCGGTCGAAGACGTAGCGCGATTCGGCGTGGAGCTCGACCAGCCCGGTGGCGGCGGCAACCCCGGCAACCAGCGACGCCGCCAGCGCGCGCCGCACGAAGTAGCGCTCAAGATCCACCTCCCCGCCGCGGCGGGCGTCACCGACCAAGAAGACGGCGGAGAGATAAGCCCCTGTCGCGACGAACATTGCCCCGGTCAACAGTGGTAACGGCTCCAACCAGCTGGAGAAGGCGTTACCGTCGCCGTTCGCTGGGACGTTGCCGGCGGCGATCGCGCCGACCACCGTGCCCATGAAGAAGGGAGTGAGCACCGAGGAGAGGGCGAAGGTGGCGCCGGCGGCCCGTCGCGCCGAGAGGCCCTCGATCGACTTGCGAAAGGCGAACCCCGAGCCGCGCAGGACGATCCCGACCGCAGCCAACGCCAGCGGTACGTAGAGCGTCCTCATCACCGCACCGAAGGCGGGCGGGAAGGCGGTCCAAAGGACGACGAGGATGAAAATCAGCCAGACGTGGTTCGCCTCCCAGACTGGGGTGAGCGAGCGCTGGATCAACGCCCGCGGCCGCTCGCCCTTCTCGGCGTTGCCGGCGATCAGGTCCCAGAAGCCGCCGCCGAAGTCGGCGCCACCGAAGAGCGCGTAGAAGGTCGTCCCGACCCAGAGGATCGCCGCAGCGGCGTCGGCTCTGCTCATAGGAGAACCTCGCGCTCCGCTCCCGGCGCAAAGGACCAGCGATGGATGCCTGGTCGCTCCGAACTCATAGCCCGGACTCCCCGGCCGCGACCGGCGGCGCGTACGGCGTCCCACCCTCCGGATCCGCCCCGCCCTCGCGCCAGCGCCTCGACATCCCGCGCAGGACGCGCACCGCGATCGTCCCGATCGCCGCGTAGAGCAGCAGCACCGCGCCGAAGCTAAGCCAGATGCCGTGAGCCGGGGTCACCGCTTCGGCGGTCCGCATGTAGCCCTGGACGATCCAGGGCTGGCGCCCGACCTCAGTGACGATCCAGCCACACCAGAGCGAGAGCACCGCCGCCGCTCCCGAGATCGCCACCGCGCGCAGGAACCAGATCGTCTTTGGGAAGTCGCGCCGCCGCCACCAGACGAAGGCGACCCAGGCGCCGAGCGCGATGAACAGGGTGCAGATCCCGATCATCGTGTCGAAGGCAAGGTGCAGCAGCGTGTTGGCGGGCGGGCGATTCTGTGGCGGGATCGAGTTCAGCCCGGCGACCTTGGTGTCGGCGCTGAAGCCGACCAGGAAGGAGTCGAGGTCGGGGATCGGGATCGCCGCCTTGACGCCGCTCGAGGTGCAGATGCCGCCGATGTACTCGGTCTGGTGGGTACCGGTCTTCTGGATGCACTCCATCCCGGCGAACTTGGCCGGCTGGTTTTCGGCTACGGCGCGGGCGGCGGTGTCGCCGACCAGGAACTGGAGCGGCGCCGCGATCAGGCCGATCGTCAGCGGGATCAAGAGGCCGAGCCGGTGCAGGCGATCACGCCGCCCTTTCAGCATCCCGGTGGCATAGATCGAGGCGACGAGGAAGCCGACCACGATGTAGGCGGCAAGGATCATGTGCGGGACCTCGTACCAGGTCGCCGGGTTGAGCAGGATCTTCACCGGTTCGGTACTCACCACCTTGCCGGCGGCGTCGAGGGTGAAGCCCTGCGGCTGGTTCATCCAGGAGTTGGCGGCGACCACGGAGAAGGCTCCCCCGATCCCGGTGATCACCATCGGCACCCCCGACCAGAAGTGAGCCCAGCCGCTGAGCCGTTTCCAGCCGTAGATGTAGATCGCGAGGAAGATCGCCTCGGTGAAGAAGAAGATCCCCTCGATCGCGAAGGCGATTCCGAAGGCGGCGCCGAAGCGTTCCATGAAGCGCGGCCAGAGCAGTCCGAACTCGAAGGTGAGCACGGTGCCGGTCACCGCCCCCACCGCGAAGGTGACCGCCATCGCCTTCGACCAGCGCCGCGCCAGCTCCATCGCGTCGGCGTCGCCGCGCTTCAGCCCCAGGTAGTTGGCGACCAGGATCGTCGCCGGCAGCGCGACGCCGAGGCAGGAGAGGACGATGTGGAAGCCGAGGGTGAAAGCCATCTGCTCGCGCGCGGCGAGCAGATTGGATGCCGACGCCGCCAGCGGGAGCGGGTCGAGCGAGGGCATCGCTACTCCTCGCGCCTCGCCTGGCGGTAGCGGCGGATCAGCGCATTGGTCGAGCTGTCGTGGCGCAGCTTGGGCTCGCGGCCGGCCTGCAGCTCGGGGACGATCGCCAGCGCGAGCGCCTTGCCCAGCTCAACCCCCCACTGGTCGAAGGAGTCGATCCCCCAGATCGCCCCCTGGGTGAAGACGCTGTGCTCATACAGGGCGATGAGCGAGCCCAGCGTCCCGGGGTCGAGTCGCTCGGCGAGGATCGTGTTGGTCGGCCGGTTGCCCTCGAAGGTGCGGTGCGGGACCAGATTCTCCGGCGTCCCCTCCTCGCGCACCTGCTCGGCGCTCTTACCGAAGGCGAGCGCCTCGGTCTGGGCGAAGACGTTGGCCATCAGAAGGTCGTGGTGATCGCCGAGCGGGTTGAGCGTGTGCATGAAGCCGATGAAGTCACAGGGGATGAGCTCGGTGCCCTGGTGGATCAGCTGGTAGAAGGAGTGCTGCCCGTTGGTCCCCGGCTCGCCCCAATGGATGGCGCCGGTCTGGTAATCGACCCGGGCGCCGTCCAGGGTGGCGTGCTTGCCGTTGGACTCCATCGTCAGCTGCTGGAGGTAGGCCGGGAAGCGGTGCAGGTACTGCTCATAGGGAAGGATCGCGACGGTCTGGGCGCCGAAGAAGTCGCCGTACCAGATGGCCAGCAGGCCGAGCAGGACCGGCAGGTTTGCGGCCAGCGGCGCCTCACGGAAGTGCTCATCGATCGCGTGGAAGCCGGTCAGCATCTCGGCGAAGCGACCGGGACCGATCGCCAGCATCGTCGAGAGCCCGATCGCGGAGTCCATCGAGTAGCGGCCCCCCACCCACTCCCAGAAGCCGAACATGTTCTCGGTGTCGATGCCGAACCCACCGACCTCCTCGGCGTTGGTCGAGACCGCGACGAAGTGCTTGGCGACTGCCGCCTCCTCGCCTCCCAAACCGGCAAGGACCCACTCGCGGGCGGTGCGCGCGTTGGTCATCGTCTCCAGCGTGGTGAAAGTCTTCGAGGAGACGACGAAGAGCGTCTCTGCGGGGTCGAGGTCGCGGGTGGACTCGGCGAAGTCGGTGCCGTCGACGTTGGAGACGAAGCGAAAGGTCATCTCGCGGCGACTGTAGTGGCGCAGCGCCTCATAGGCCATCGCCGGACCGAGGTCGGAGCCGCCGATGCCGACGTTGATCACATTGCGGATCGGGCGACCGGTGTGGCCGGTCCACTCGCCCGAGCGGACCCGCTCGGCGAAGACGCTCATCCGGTGCAGGACCTCGTGGACCTCCTTGACGACGTCGACTCCGTCGACGATCAGCGAGCGGTTGCGCGGCATCCGCAGCGCCACGTGCAGGACCGAGCGATTCTCGGAGACGTTGATCCGCTCGCCGGCGAACATCTCCTCGCGGCGCTCGGGCACCCCGCACTCCAGGGCGAGGCGGCCCAGCAGCATCATCGTCTCGTCGGTGACCCGGTTCTTGGAGAAGTCGAGGTAGAGGCCGGCGCCCTCGGCGATCAGCCGCTCACCGCGCCCCGGGTCGGCGGCGAAGAGATCGCGCAGGTGGGTGTCGCGGAGCCGGGAGCAGTGGCGCTCGAGGTCCTTCCAGGCCGCCCGCTCCCGCAGGGCCGTCACGAGCGCTGCGGTTCTGAGAGCTCGGCCTCGATCGTCTTCAGCAGCTCCGTCCAGGAGCCGACGAAGCTCTGCTTGCCCTCCTCCTGGAGGCGGGCAGCCAGCGCCTCGACCCCGATCCCAGCTGCCTCAAAGCGGGCCAGGACCCGGTCCGCCTCACCGCCGTCGGTGGGGACGAGGTCACCCACCTCGCCGTGCTCGGCGAAGGCCAGCAACGTGTCCTCCGGCATCGTGTTGACGGTGAGCGGCGCGGCCAGCGCCTCGACGTAGAGGACGTCGGAGGCGTCGGGGTCCTTGGTGCCGGTACTTGCCCAGAGCAGCCGCTGCGGGCGGGCGCCCTCGTTGAGCAGCCGCTGTGAGCGCTCGGAGTCGAGCAGCTCGTGGTAGGCAGCGAAGGCGCGGAAGGCGACCGCGACCCCGAGCCGGTTACGCAGCTCCTCGGGCGCCTGCTTGGCGACGGCGGCGTCCCAGCGGCTGATGAACAGCGAGGCGACCGAGGCGACGTTGGGATCGAGGCCGGCCTCGATCCGGCGCTCGATGCCGCGCATATAGGCCCCGGCGGCGGCGGCGTAGTGCTCGGCGGAGAAGAGCAGCGTCACGTTGACCGGGATGCCGGCGAAGATCGACTCCTCGATCGCGGTCAGCCCCGCCTCGGTGCCGGGGATCTTGATGAAGAGGTTGTCGCGCTCGGCCCTGGCGTGCAGCTGAGCGGCCTGTTCGATCGTCGCCGCGGCGTCGTCGGCCAGGAGGGGGGAGACCTCGAGCGAGACGAAGCCGTCGACCCCGTCGGTGCGCTCGTGGACGCCGGCGAAGAGGTCGGCGGCTTCGCGCAGGTCCGCAATCGCCAGGCCGAAGAAGAGATCCTCGGTGGAGCCGGCGTCGGGCGCGTCGCGGACGATCTGCTCGTCGTAGGCATCACCGGCGGAGATCGCCTTGTCGAAGATGGTCGGGTTCGAGGTCAGCCCGGTGATCGAGAGCTCCTCGATGTAGCGGCGCAGGGTGCCGTCGGCGAGCATCGTGCGGGTGATGTTGTCGAGCCAGAGGCTCTGGCCGATCTCATGCAGCTGTGCGGTCGGTTTCACGCGGCTCCCTTCGAGTCGTTCACGAGTTCCTTGACGTCCGGGCGAGCGCCTTGCGCGCCGCCTCGGCGACTTTGTCCGGCGTGAAGCCGAACTTCGTCTGCACCTCCTTCAGCGGCGCCGAGCTGCCGAAGGTGTGCATCCCGACCTTCTCGCCGTCGAGCCCGACGTAGCGGTCCCAGCCGAGGGTCGAGGCCTCCTCGACCGAAACGCGGGCGGTCACCGAGGGCGGCAGGACCTGGTCGCGGTAGGCATCTTCCTGGCGGTCGAACAGCTCCCAACAGGGGAGGCTGACGACACGAGAGCGGACGCCTTCGGCGCTCAGCTCCTCGTGGGCGGCAACCGCCAGCGCCACCTCGCTGCCGGTGGCGATCAGGATCGTCTCCGGATCGCCGCCCTCGGCGTCGGCGAGCACGTAGCCGCCACGGCGGAGCCCCTTGGCCGAGGCGTAGCGAGAGCGATCGAGCACCGGCACGTCCTGGCGGGTGAGGACGAGGGCGACCGGCTGGTGGCTGCGGTCGATCGCCACTCGCCAGGCCTCGGCGACCTCGTTGGCGTCGGCGGGGCGGATCACGTCGAGGCCGGGCACGGCCCGCAGCGAGGCGAGCTGCTCGACCGGCTGGTGGGTCGGCCCGTCCTCTCCCAGCCCGATCGAGTCGTGGGTGAAGACGTGGATCACCGGCAGCTCCATCAGCGAGGAGAGCCGGATCGCCGGGCGGGCGTAGTCGGAGAAGGTGAGGTAGGTGGACCAGAGCGGTCGCAGCTTGGAGAGCGAGAGGCCGTTGGAGATCGCCGCCGCCTCGTGCTCGCGGATGCCGTAGTGGAGCTGGCGGCCCTCGTAGCCGCCGGGCTCGAAGTCGACAGCCCCGTCGAGGTCGAGCCGCACCGAGGTCGAGTCGGTGAGGTCGGCGGAGCCAGCGATCAGCCAGGGGAGGCGCGCGGCGATCGCGTTCTCGACCTTGTTTGAGGCCTTGCGAGTGGCGATTCCCTTCTCGTCGGCCTCGAAGCCGGGGATCTCCGCGTCCCAGTCGCGGGGCAGCTCGCGCCGCTGCATCGCCTCGATCTCGGCGGCGAGGGAGGGGCTCTCCTTCGCGTAGGCAGCGAGCGTCCGCTCCCACTCCGCGTGGACCTCGGCGCCCCGCCTGCCTACTCCCTCGGCGAAGCGCTCCTTGACCCCGTCGGGGACGAGGAACTGGGCGTCCTCGGGCCAGCCGTAGGCGCGCTTGGTCTCCCGCACCTCCTCGGTCCCGAGCGGCTCGCCGTGGGCCGCTGGGGTGTCCTGCTTATGCGGGGACCCCCAGCCAATGTGGCTGTCCACGATCACGAGGGTGGGACGGTGGGGCTCCGTCTTGAACTCCTCGAAGGCCCTGGCCAAGAGCTCGGTGTCGTTGGCGTCGCCGACCCTGGCCACGTTCCAGCCGTAGCCCATGAAGCGAGCGGCAACGTCGTCGTCGTAGGCCAGGTGCGTCCTGCCGTCGATCGTGATGTGGTTGTTGTCGTAGATCCAGCAGAGGTTGTCGAGCTCCAGGTGGCCGGCGATCGAGGCGGCTTCGCCGGAGACGCCCTCCATCAGGCAGCCGTCGCCGGCAATCGCGTAGACGTCGAAGCCGAACAGCTCGGCGCCTGGGCGGTTGAAACGAGCGGCCTGCCACTTGGAGGCGATCGCCATCCCGACTGAGGTGGCGACGCCCTGCCCGAGCGGCCCGGTCGTCGCCTCCACGCCGGAGGTCCAGCGGTACTCAGGGTGACCGGGGGCGCGGGAGTCGAGCTGGCGGAAGCTCTCGATGTCCTCGAGGTTGACGGCGGTGTCGCCCACGACCTCGTAGTCGGGGTCAACTGCCCGCACGTCGGCGAGGAAGAGCAGCGCATAGAGCAGCATCGAGGCGTGCCCGGCCGAAAGCACGAAGCGGTCCCGGTTGGGCCAGATCGGGTCGGCTGGGTCGAAGCGCAGGAAGCGCTGCCAGAGCGTATAGGCGACCGGAGCCATCGCCATCGGCGTCCCCGGGTGCCCCGAGTTGGCCTTCTGGATCGCGTCGATCGACAGCGTGCGGATCGTGTTGATGGCGAGCTGGTCGATGTCCTGGGCGCTCTGCTTCATGCGTCCGCTCGATCCTATTGCCAAGCACATAGATTCCCGTGAACGTGGAGGGAAGGAGCAATGCTGATAGCGAGAAGCGGCTCGCCGCCGAGGCGGCGGCAGAGCTGGTCTCCGACGGGATGGCGGTCGGCCTCGGCACCGGCTCCACGGTCGCCCACCTGCTGCCGGCGCTGGCGCGGCGCGGGCTGAGCGGGATTCGCTGCGTCGCAACCTCGGTGACGACCGAGAGCCAGGCGCGGGAGCTGGGCATCGGGGTCGAGGATTTCGGCGAGCTGGAGCGCCTCGACATCGCGATCGACGGAGCCGACCAGATCGCCGCCGACGGCTGGCTGATCAAGGGCGGCGGCGGCGCCCACCTGCGCGAGAAGATCGTCGCCGCCGCAACCGAGCGCTTCGTCGTGATCGCCGACTCCAGCAAGCCGGTCGAGGCGTTGAGCGCCCCGGTGCCATTGGAGCTGTTCGCCTTCGGCCTGCGCTCGACCCTAGAGCGCCTCGGCGAAGCGGTCGAGCTGCGCGACGCGCCGCATAGCCCCGACCACGGCGCGATCGCCGACTACCGCGGCGAGATCGGCGATCCCGCCGCCCTGGCGGCGCGCCTTGAGGCCGACCCCGGCATAGCCGCCCACGGCCTCTTCCCCCCGGGTATGGTCAGCGATGTCCTGGTGGGAGAAGGGAGCGCCGTTAACCGCATGACTCTGACCTGAGCTGCCAGTTTCGTACCGACTATCGTAGTGGTAATATTTACCCACTATAGCTTTTATCGCCCCAAACAAGCGTGGGAAGTTTGAGATACGCGAGTCACGGAGCACCCCAAAGGGGCCTCGTAGCCGAACCCTGGTTACCTTCGGCGAGCTGACCGATGAGGTCATTGAGAAGGCGCGGGGGAAATCCGAAAAACCGCCAAGCTCAGAACAACTGAGAAGCATGGCGAGGCGGGTCGGTGCGCCAGTCGCACGACCCCCGTCGATCGTGCGGCGCGGGAGCTGATCGCGGAGCTGGCGTGGGGCAAAGAGCTCGCACCACGACTCCAGCGCCTGCTCGTAGGCGCGCTCGGCGACGACGCTCCTAAACCCTCCTCTCTTTCCGACGCCGCCCGGTCGGCGGCGGAGTGGATCGCCGCCACTCCGGAGCAGCGCGGCAAGACGTTGGAGGACCTCTTGCTGCTGGCCGACGCGCTGCCTTCGGGCGGGCGACGGGGCAAGCCTCTACGCTTCCCGCCGCTGAGGTCGGCTCCCGCGTGACCGACTCGGTCCCGCAAGGCCCACACGGCGCCGAGCTCTCGCTCCCGGACAAGGTCATCGCCGTTCACAAGCAACTTCGCAATGCGAAGTTTCCCCACGCGGTTGGGGGGGCCCTGGCCCTCGCCTACTACGCCGAGCCGCGAGCAACGATCGACATCGACCTCAACGTCTTCGTCCCCAGCGAACGATGGCGGGAAGTGATCGACGCGCTGAGACCACTGGGAGTGGATGCCGGAGGGCTGGACCCCACAGCGCTCCAGCGGGACAGGCAGTGCAGGCTGTGGTGGGGAGACAATCCCGTCGATCTCTTCTTCGCATATGACGAGATCCACAACGAGATGCGCAAAGAGGCCCGCCGCGTCCCGTTTGCGGGGACGACGCTGCCGATCCTGTCACCGGAGCACCTCGCCGTCTGCAAGGCGATGTTCGACCGCCCGAAGGACTGGCTGGACATCGAGCAGATGCTGGTTGCGACCGACGACCTCGACATCGCCGAGATCGAAGGCTGGCTGAAGCGGATGGTCGGCGGGAGGGATCTGCGCTTGCAGCGCCTTGAAGAGCTGAAGGCCGCGCTGGCGATCAACGAGTAGGGCGTCGGGTCGCCTCAGGAAGGCGGCGCGGCGGCTTCGTCGACTACCGCGGTCATCTCGTCGTTCTCGACCCGACCGGCGGGGATCATGGGGTCGGCTGCCAGGAGCCTGGTCAGGGGGTCCTGCTTCTCGGCGCCGGTGATCAGCCAGACGATCTGGCGGGCCTCTGCCAGGGCTGGGTAGGTGAGGGTCATGCGACGGTAACCCTGGTAGGCAGTCTCGGTGAGGGCGACGCGACGGTCGGCGACCTCGAGCACCGGGTCGCCGGGGACCAGAGAGGCGGTGTGGCCGTCGGGGCCGAGGCCGAGGTGGACGAGGTCAAGGCGCTCGGGCAACCCGCTTTCGTATTCGCTAGCGGCGCCGTCGAGATCGCGCTGGGTGACCGGCATCGGCCGCAGCACGGACTGGTGCTCGATCGAGAGCCCCAGCACGAGGTGGGTGAGGTTGCGGTCCTCGCTACCGGGCGAGGCGATCCGCTCGTCGACCTGGAACAGCTCGGTCTCGGGCCACGGCATCTCCTCCATCTCGCCGAGGATCGCCAGCATTGCCCAGGGCGAGCGCCCGCCGCTCATCGCCAGCGAGAACGAGCCGCGCTCCGCCACTGCCGCCCGGCCCGCGGCGGCGATCAGCTCCGCGCAGCGCCGCGCCGCCGCCCGTTCGTCGGCGACGACCTCGAGGTCTATGCCCACGGGCCTCTCCCGACCCGCGCCGCGCTCACTGCCTCTTCTCGTCGTGGCCGCCGAACTGCTTGCGCATCGCCGAGAGCACCTTGTCGGCGAAGTCGTCGAGCCCGCGCGAGGAGAAGCGCTCATACAGGGCGGTGGTGAGGACCGGCGAGGGGACACCCTCATCGATCGCGGCGATCGAGGTCCAGCGACCCTCGCCGGAGTCCGAGACCCGCCCGGCGAAGTCGGAGAGGTCGGGTGATTCGCTCATCGCCGCCGCGGTCAGGTCGAGCAGCCAGGAGCCGATCACGCTGCCGCGTCGCCAGACCTCGGCGACCTCGGGCAGGTCGATCTCGTATTGGTAGTACTCGGGCTGCTCCATCGGCGCGGTCTCGGCGTCGTCCTCGCGCTTTTGCTTGCCGGCGTTGGCGTTGCGCAGGATGTTCAGCCCCTCCGCGTAGGCGGCCATCATCCCGTACTCGATCCCGTTGTGGACCATCTTCACGAAGTGCCCGGCGCCGCTGGGCCCGCAGTGCAGGTAGCCGTTCTCTGAGGGGGACGGCTCGCCGCTGCGGCCCGGTGTGCGCGAGGCGGACTCGACCCCAGGCGCCAGCGAAGCGAAGATCGGATCGAGCCTCTGCACCGCTCCGTCGGGGCCGCCGATCATCAGGCAGTAGCCGCGCTTCAGACCAAAGACGCCGCCGCTGGTACCGCAGTCGATAAAGTCGATCCCCTTCTCCTTAAGCATCGTGGCACGGCGGATGTCGTCGCGGTAGTAGGAGTTGCCGCCGTCGACGATCGCATCGCCGCGCTCGAGCACCGCGGCCACCCTCTCGACCGTCTGCTCGGTGATCTCCCCCGAGGGGACCATCACCCAGACGGCGCGCGGGGCGCTCAACTTCGAGGCCAGCTCCTGCAGTGAGGCGGCCCCCTCGGCGCCCTCGCCGGCCAGCTCGGAGACCGCCGCGGAGTTGACGTCGTAGGCGACGATCCGGTGGCCGTCGCCCATCAGCCGCCGGGCCATGTTGGCTCCCATGCGGCCGAGGCCGACGATTCCCAGCTCCATGCTCTAACCCTACGGCACTCGGATAGCCTGCGGGCCGATGGCGAAGCGGACAGCCAAGCGCGCCGATGACGGGGCGGCAGACGTGCTGACGATCTTCGGCATCACCGGCGACCTGGCGAAGAAAATGACCTTCCGAGCGCTGTACAGGCTGGAGTCGCGGGGCAAGCTGGGCTGCCCGATCGTCGGCGTGGCGATCGATGACTGGGACGTCGAGCGGCTGCTCGAACACGCCCGCGAGGCGATCGCGGAGACGGTCGCTGATCCCGACGAGGACGTCTTCGCCCGCCTCGCGGAGCGGATCTCCTACGTCCAGGGCGACTACGCGGACCCCGACACCTTCAAGCGCCTCGGCAAAGTAATCGGCAAGGCGAAGCGGCCGGTCTTCTACCTCGAGGTGCCCCCCTCGCTGTTCGCCACCGTGGTGCGCGGCCTCGGCGAGGCGAACCTGACGCGAAACGCCCGGGTGGTGATCGAGAAGCCCTTCGGCCACGACCTCGCCTCGGCGATGGCCTTAAACGCGGAGCTGCACGAGGTGCTGGGCGAGGAGCAGATCCTGCGGATCGACCACTTCCTCGGCAAGGAGCCGGTGATGGACATCGCCTACCTGCGCTTCGCCAACTCCCTGCTGGAGCCGGTCTGGAACCGCGAGCACGTCTCCCACGTGCAGATGACGATGGCTGAGGACTTCGGCGTCTCCGATCGCGGCCGCTTCTATGACCCGGTCGGCACCCTGCGCGACGTCGTCCAAAACCACATCCTCCAGGTGCTAGCCCTGGTCGCAATGGAGCCGCCGACCGCCAACCACCCCGACTCCGTCCGCGACAAGAAGCTGGAGCTGTTCAAAGCGGTGTGCAGCGCCAACCCCGAGCGCTACGTTCGCGGGCAATACGACGGCTATCTCGACGTCAAAGGGGTCGCGAAGGACTCGACCACGGAGACCTTCGTGGCGCTGGAGCTTGAGATCGACAACTGGCGCTGGAGCGGCGTCCCGTTCTTCATCCGGGCCGGCAAGGAGATGCCGATGAGGACGACCGAGGTAAGCGTCGCCTTCAAGCGCCCGCCGCCACTGGGGGTGGGCTCAAGCAAGCGCCCGGGGCAGAACCAGATGACCATCCGGATCGACCCCAAGCCCGGCGCCCGGCTGCGCTTCCTCGCCAAGAAGGCAGGCACCGAGGCCTTCGAGCCCGCCGACCTCGAGGTGCTGTTTGAGAAAGTGCCGGGCGAGGACCCCGAGCCCTACGAGCGACTGCTCGACGACGCCCTGCACGGGCGCAGCCAGCTCTTCACCCGCGAGGACGCAGTCGAGGAGACCTGGCGGATCGTCCAGCCGCTGCTCACCGAGCCGGGCCCGGTTCACCCGTATGAGCCCCGCACGTGGGGGCCGGAGGAGTCCAAGGGCCTCACCCGCGGCATCTGCCAGTGGAACGAGCCCTGGCTGCCGTAGCGAGAGAGGCGGCAGATGGTCCGCCGCTGCTCCTTCCCAATTTCGCCACCGCAGAGCGCCGGTTTTAGCCAGCCATGAGACCGGGCGCGGCGCGATCCTCGTGCGCCATTCCCTCCTCGCGGCTCACCTGAAAGCTCAGCCGCAGACCGACTTTCACCCCGAGGCATAACCTGGGTCGATGCCCGTGACCTCAGACCGAGCCGATGCGCTGCTCAAACAGCTCGGTTTCGCGCGCTTTCGGCCGGGGCAGCGCGAGGCGGTAGAGGCGGCGCTGGGGGGTCGCGACTCGCTGGTCGTGATGCCGACCGGGGGCGGCAAGAGCCTCTGCTACCAGCTACCCGGGCTGGCCTCGGAGGACCTGACGATCGTCGTCAGCCCGCTGATCGCGCTGATCAACGACCAGTGGCGTCGCCTCAGCGGCGCTGGCCACCCAGTGGCGATGATCTCCTCAGGAATGAGCGAGGAAGCGGTGCGAGGCGCCCTGGCGCAGGTCCGCGGCGGCGAGGCGCGGATCGTCTACTGCTCACCGGAGCGGTTCGGCTCGACCGTCTTCCTTGAGGCGATCGGGCGGCGGCGGATCG
Source organism: uncultured Solirubrobacterales bacterium (assembly GCA_963803755.1). Taxonomy (GTDB): domain Bacteria; phylum Actinomycetota; class Thermoleophilia; order Solirubrobacterales; family 70-9; genus CAVUPF01. The sequence goes on along the minus strand of CAWDNP010000003.1, from coordinate 48,658 downwards.
ACCTGCTCGCGGTCGATGAGGCGCACTGTGTCTCTGAGTGGGGGCACGACTTCCGGCCCGACTACCTGCGCCTCCCCCAGATCGCCGAGCGGCTCGGCCGGCCGACGGTGATGGCCTGCACGGCGACGGCGACCAAGGCGGTGGCGGCCGAGATCGCGGCCCGCTTTGAGATGCGCGACCCGCTCGAGGTCCGCTCGGGCTTTGACCGGCCCAACCTCTCCTTCGACGTCGTGCGGCTGGAGGGGAAGGGGTCGAAGGCGCGGCGGCTGGCTCTGCTCGAATGGGGGCTGACCGAGACCGAGAACCGGCCGGCGATCGTCTACTGCGGCACCCGGCGCGATACCGACGATGTCGCCGAGGCGCTACGCGCCACCGGCCTGCGCGCAGTCGCCTACCACGCCGGGATGGAGGCCGAGGAGCGCACCGAGGCCCAGCAGCGGTTCATGAGCGGCGAGGCCGAGGTCGTGGTCGCCACCAACGCCTTCGGAATGGGAGTCGATAAGGCTGACGTGCGCTCGGTCTGGCACATGGCGATCCCGACTAGCGTCGAGGCCTACTACCAGGAGGCGGGGCGGGCGGGGCGCGACGGCCTGCCGGCCAAAGCGGTCCTGCTGGCGATGCGCTCCGACCTAGGACGGCTGGTCCGCTTCAACGAGCAGCGAAGCGGCGATCCCGAACTGGCGATCGCTCACGAGCGCGGCTGGCGCGCCTACCGGGTAATCAAATCCTTCATCTACTCGGAGCGGTGCAGGAGAACGGCGCCTGCTCGACCACTTCAGCGACCGCGAGGCCGGCCGGCCGCTGGGCCGCTGCTGTGACGTCTGCGATCCCGAGAGCTGGCTGCCAGACCCCGAGACGGTCAAGGCTCGCCCCGCGCGCCACCCCGGAAGAGCCGGCCCGCCGGCCTCCACCCTGGACCTCTCCCCCGCCGATGCCCCGCTCTTTGAGGCGCTGCGAGCGTGGCGCAGGGAGACCGCTGGCGACAAGCCGGCCTTCACGATCGCCCACGACAGCACCTTGAAGGCAATCGCCGCCACTCGCCCCGGCGATGAGTCGTGCCTCGGCGCGATCCGCGGCGTCGGCCCCAGCTTCATCTCCAAGTACGCCCCCGAAGTGCTGTCGGTAGTCGCTGCACACCTCGATCCCACCGCCTGACGCTGTCGATAGGGCCGACTCGGCACGGGCGGACTCGCCCCGTCGGTCAGGTGGCTCAACGCAGGGAGATGCTGTGACATCTCGCGGACCAGGCGCTCGGCGACGAGGGCGGTGGGATCTGGTTCCGACCCTCGAACCACAGCTGAGAGCTGCTGGTTTTGGCGGCGGGCCCGACGCTCAGCCGCCGCGCGGGCGGTCGAGCAGCACGGCGTTATTGCGGTAGCCGGTGAAGTTGTGGATGACCCTGTCCCAGCCCAGGCGCTGCGGGCGGGCCGCGCGGTAGCGGGTCAGGGTCATCTGACCGAGGGTGCTCCGCTGCACCAGATGGAAGCTGGGCGGCAAGGAGCTGCGGGCGCCGGGGGGAGGCGGACGGCCGCTGACCACGTCGACCTCGCTCACCGCGCGCGGCGCCGGGCGCCATTGCCTCGGCATGACCCGGGTCTCCCCCGCCCCGATGTAGAAGGCGAGCGGTTCATCTCCCTGTTCCCAGACGAGGATCGCCCGCGGGCGGCGCGGCGGGCCGATCGCGCTCGCCACCGTGCGCCAGTCTTCGCGCTGCAGAGCAGGGCGGAAATCCGAGTACACGCAGAAGGCGAGGAAGTAGGCGACCAGCCCGACCCCTACCGCGATCCCCAGCCGGCCGGACCGCGGCGCAGCGATGCCGGCGGCGCCGAGGAGCGCCAGAGGGATCAGCGCCGGCAACAGGTTGCGGTCTAGGACGTAGTCCTGGCCCGCCGCGGCGAAGGCGAGCGCGATCAGGATGCTGCCGCCGCCGATCACCAGGGCCACGGCTGCTCCCCGCTTCTCCCGCGCTCCGCCGCGCAGCGCCAACAGGGCAAGGGCGGCCGCAAACAGCGCCATCGGCGCCAATGCGTGTTTGAGCAGGCCCGCCTCGCCGACGAAGAAGCTGATCCCGGTCTCACGCAACCTTCCGGCCATGCCGAAGGTGGCGATCCAGTTGTTGTTCTTGCCGGCCGCCTGGTGCAGGGCGATCGGGGCGAGCGCCGCAGCGGCCAAGGCGACACCGCCAAGCGCCACGAGGGGCCGCCGCAGTGGCCGCACGGTGAGCGCCAGCCAGACGGCCTCGATCACCAGCGGGAAGAAGGCGAAGTAGTGGGTGGCGAGGGCGAGGGCCGAGAAGAGCGCCCACCAGGCGAGGTCGCGCACCGACGCGGTGCGCCGGGCGCGCAGGAAGAAGAGCAGGGCAACCGAACTGAGCAGGACGAGCAGCGCGTAGGCGCGCGCGTCCTGGGAGTACCAGACCAGCATCGGGTTGACGGCGACGATCGCCGCGAGAGCGATGCCGGTGCGGCGGCCGATCAGCTCCCGCCCGATCAGGTAGGCGACCGGGATCGTGGCCGTCCCGAACAGCGCCGAGAGCGAGCGCAGGCCGACTTCGTGCACGCCGAAGGGGTGCATCCAAAGCCAGGCCAGGAAGTAGTAGAGCGGCGGGGTGGACTCGCCAGCCCAGACCTGGTGCATCGTCTGGGACAGGCTGGAGGAAAGGACACGCCCCGCGGTAACCGCCTCGTCGTGGCGGTAGCTCTGTAGCCCCAAGGTCGAGAAGCGGATCGACGCCCCTAGCGCGGTGAGCCCGATTACCGCCCAGAAGAACCATTTGGCTCTCGGCGTGTTGGGGGAGGTGAGGAGGGCCATCCAGTCGAAGGAGTGGGAGGTGATCGGCGTCCGAAGGAAGGCAAAGGTACTCATCGCCATCGCCGCGGCGTTCGCGCTGGCGCTGGGCGTCGCGGCGGAGGCCAGCGCCGGCCTCCTACAACCCCCCGCCGGCCAGGTCTTCTTCGGCGTCTCAGACACCGGGGTCTCCAGCCAGTTCGGCGAATTCGCCGAAGCGGTCGGCAAGCACCCCGCCGTGATCGAGACCTTCCGGGCCTGGGGCACCAACCTGACCGGCTCGATCAAACGCTGGCAGAGCGCCGAAGCGCGCCCGATCCTCCACATCTCCACCGCCAACACCAACGACGGGGCCGAGCTGATCACCCCGCGGGCGATTGCCCAGGGCTACGGCGACGCCTACCTGATCGAACTCAACCACTTGTTCTTCTCGCAGGGGATTCGCGCCTACATCCGGCCGCTGGGCGAGCCGAACCGCTGCCTCAACGTCTACGCCGCATATGACTGTGAAGGGAACTTGCGCGGGGGCGGGCACCGGCCCTACTGGTACAGGCAGGCCTTCCGCCGCATGTACATCCTCCTGCACGGCGGCGGCAAGATCGCCAAGATCGACGCCCGCCTCGCCAAGGCGGGGCTGCCGCCGCTGCGCAGCGAAACCGGCGCGCTGCCGACCGGCTTGCCGGCGGCGCCGATCGCGGTGATCTGGAGCCCGCTGCCGACCGGCTCGCCGGCGATAAAGCAGAATCGGCCGGAAAACTTCTACCCCGGTGCCGCCTACACCGACTGGACCGGGACCGATTTCTATCTCCCCCTTCCCTGAATGGAAGGCGCTGACCCATCTCTATAACCAATACAAGGGCAAGCCCTTCGTGCTCACCGAGTGGGGGGTCGAGAACAGCGATGACCCGGCCTTCGTCAGGCGCCTCTTCGTCTGGGCAAAGCGCCATCCTCGCTGCAAGATGCTCGTCTACTACCAGGACTTCGGCAGCTCCAACCCCTACCGGATCCAGAACTTCCCGGCCAGCCTCGGGGTGCTGCGACGCCAGCTCTCCGTGCCCACCTTCCCGCCCTACGCCCCCGCGCCCCCCAAGCCGCCTCCCCCGCCGCCGGGAGGGCTGGCCCCGTAGCCTCGCGGCCCAACGAAGCCTGGCGACGGAGGCCGCTACTCCTCGGTGCTGGTCGAAGGCTCGCGCTAGGGGCTCGCGGCCTTGCGGCTCTTGGCGTTCCGCGCCTTTCTCGCCGGCTTTGGCCTCGGCTTGTACGGCTGCAGAGCATTGATGCTCGAGTAGCCGACAAGGTAGATGCGGCGGCCGTCGGAGATCACCGGCGTGTAGGTGCCGGTCTTGTAGTGAAAGACCTGGCGGCCGGTCTTCATGTCATAGCCGTTGGTTCCGCCGGTGGTGAACTCCGCCACGTAGACGATTTCGCCGACGGCCGAGAGCGAGCCGATCACCTGCCCCCCGGCCGAGTGCGCCCAGCGCGTTTCGCCGTTCCTCGCGTTGAGCGCGTAGATGTTTCCGTCAAAGGAACCGATGTAGACGGTGGGCGGCGTGTTCTGGGTGCTGGCCACGGTCGGGCCGGAGTAGACGTAGCCGCCGGTCGAGTGGGTCCAGGCGAGCGCCCCGTTCTTGAGGTCATAGCTGTAGATGCGCCCGTCGTTGTTGCCGGCGTAGACGCGGCCGAATGCGACCGCCGGGGTCGAGTAGAACTCCCCCCCGCTGCCGAACCCGTTCCCGAGCGAGCCGCTCTGCCAGATCAGCTTGCCGGTGCCGGCGTCGACCGCGTTCATGTCGCCTCCGTAGTCGCCGACGTAGAGGGTCCCCTTGTAATAGGCGGGGGCCGCCTTGACCGGCCCAGCCAGGGTCGTCGCCCAGCGCTCGTGGCCGTTGCGGGTGCTGAGCGCGAAGAGCTGGCTGTCTTCGCAGCCGAAGTAGAGGGTGTCGCCCATCACCAGGGGTGAGGACTCTGCGCGGCCCGGCAGTTCGCGCTTCCAGATGACCCTGCCGGTCCTCGCGTCGAGCTTCACCACGTGGCCGGGGACGAGGTTGACGATGTAGAGGCGTTCCTTGTAGTAGGTGGGCGAGGAGGCGTTGAGCAGGCCGATGCGGCGCTGCCACAGCACCTTGCCCGTGTCCGCGTCCAGCGCAAAGGCGCTGCCGTCGTTGTTGACCGCGTAGAGCTTGCCGTTTGCATAGACCGGGGGAAACTCGAGCAGGGGGCGCTCCGTGTAGTGCCAGAGCAGGCGGTAGGGGGGCTTGACCCCCTTCGCCGGCAGGTAGCGGGTGCGAGCCGGGTTGAGTCCGAACATCGGCCAGTTGACCGTCTTCGCCTTCGGCTTTGGCGGTTTCTGCGGCTTGAAGGCGACGTTGGAGTTGTGGACGTCCGGTGGGCGCTTTAGCAGCTCATAGCCGACGAGGATGCCGACCAGCAGCGCGACGGCGGCAACTCCGAGGGCGATCGTAAGCCGCCGGTGCTCGCGCCACATCCGCTTGGGGTCGCGGGCGAGCTTCGCCAGTTGGCGCCACCGCCGAGACTTCGGGCCCTGCTTGGCGGCCGGAGTGTGGTCCTTACCGGTCATCTAGGGAGCCGGTCATGGTACGAGACCGCTCTGAAGCGTCCGCGGCGCGCGGGCGCCTCTGACCTGCCTCCCTTCTCAGGAGCTAAGACCGCCGTCCCGTCCATCGCGTAGGTTGCGCTCCCAGCGTCGACGTCGATCGACATCGTGAAGCTGATCGTCTGGCTTTCGCCGACGAGGAGTCCGGTCACCACTGCCAGGCTCTCCTGCCCGGCGCCAGCGCCGGGCCCGCCGACCCGCAGGACAAAGCGGGCCCGTCCGCGCCGGTGCTACAAGCCGGTGGTCGCGGCGCGGCGCTCGGACTCGGCGACGATGCCGCTCAGGAGCCGTCCGACCGCCAGCTTCGCCATCGCCACCACGGCGGCGTTGCCGACCGGCAGGGTCGGGGTAGTGCGAACGGCGTAGGTGACCTTGGAGCCGGCGCCCGCCGGCTCCAATGCGACGGTGCCGACGTGGTCGCGCAACGGTGCCCCGGAGAGCAGCCGGTAGGAGAAGCGGGCGGGCGGCTGGAAGGCGATGACCTCCTCGCGCAGCGGCGGCCCAACCGAGTGCAGGACGCGAATCGCCCCTACCCCGTTCGGCGCCGGCTCCCCCTCACGCTCCAGCTCCACCTTCCTGATCGGCGTGATATCTGCATAGCCTCGGTGGTCTGTAAGAACGTCGAAGACCACCTCGGGTGAAGCGGCGACCTCGCGCACAAAAGTGAAGCTAGGCATCGGCGCGAAGGCTATATGGCCTTCCACTGCTGTGGATCGGTTCCCTCCACGGCCGCGACCTCGCCGAGGATCGCGAGATGATCGATGCAGGAGAGGACGATCTGCAGAACCCAGGCGCTGAGTGGCGAGTTGAGGTTCTCCGAGCCGACGATCTCACCGACGACCTCGAAGGCGGTCTTATCCCCTGCGGCGAGCGCTTCGCGCATCTTGTCAAGCAGCTCCTCGACTTGACGCCGCGCCTCCGCGATCTTCGCCTCGGGATCGCGGAAGGGGCGCCCGTGCCCCGGCAGGCAGAGGTCGACCGCGAGTGGCTCGATCTCGTTGAGGCTGCGCAGGAACTCGCCGACCGGGTCGGGGGTGTGACCGTGGTCAAAGAAGAGGACAGTGCGACCGAGCAGATGGTCGCCGGAGATCATCAGCCTGCGCTCGGGCTGGTGCAGGACGACGTGAGAAGGCGCGTGACCAGGCGTCCGTGCACCTGCCAAGCGCCAAGGTCGGTCTCGACCTCCACTCCCGACAGGAGGTCGCGGTCGGGCACCTTGATCGCATCGATCCCAGTCTCCTCGTCCTCGCTGCGGGACTCGCGGTAGCTCTCCAGCGCGGTGGCGGGCACGCCGCTCTGGCGGGCGACCTCAAGTCGCTGCTCCAACGCCGCGGCGGGATCGTCGGCGAGCAGCCGGACATGCTCCCAAGCGGGGTGCATCCACAGCTCGCAGCCAGCGGCCTCGGTAATCGGCGCGGCAAGCCCATAGTGGTCGGTGTGGGAGTGGGTGCAGACGAGGAGGCGGACGTCCTCAAGGCCGAAGCCAACCTGGGCGAGAGCCAAGTCGAACTGGCGCAGCCGGTCCCTGCCGCCGATCCCGGTGTCGAAGAGGACGATGCCGCGATCGGCGGCGAGGGCCCAGGCGTTGCCGTGCGGCACGCCTGGCCAGGGCAGCGGCAGGCGCAGGCGCCAGACTCCGGGCAGGATCCGCTCGGTACGGGGCGCCTCGCGCTTTATCTCCCCGCTCATTGCACTGATCCTCCCAGGCCCGCTTGCCCAAGGGCGTGACAATCGTCAACCCAAAGTTGGGGGTGTCGGCCGCCTACTCAGGCCCCAGGACGGTGCCGGGTAGCGGGCGGTGCTCCAGATAAGGGTCTAGGAGCCTGGGTCAGTAACCAAAGCTGACCCGTCCGGTGGGTTTAAGACGATTTGTGGGTCCACGACGCGGAGGTTGTCATGTCGGCCACAGTGACGCAGGAGCGGTTGGTGGAGGTGGCAAGCGAAGGGCCCAAGCGGGCAGAGCCCTCGCCCGTAGGCGAGGAGAAGACCTTCCGGCCCTATGACCCCGACCAGGTGCTGCTGATGGCACCGGTGCTTAAGGAGTGGGTGCCCGAGGGCGACCTCGCCCACTTCGTCTCTGACCTGGTCGACTCCGCTCTGGACCTCGCGGCGATCTACGCCTCCTATGAGGAGGAGCGCGGCTATCCGCCCTATGACCCGCGCTTGATGACCAAGCTCCTGATCTACGGCTACGCCAACGGGGTGATGTCCTCGCGCAAGCTGGAGGCGGCAACCCACCGCGACGTGGCGGTGCGGATGCTGTGCGCCGACCAGCACCCCGACTACCGCTCGATCGCCCGCTTTCGCAAGCGCCACCTGGAGGCGCTCTCAGAGCTTTTCGTGCAGGCGCTGCGGCTCTGCCGCGAGGCCCGCTTGGTCGGTCTGGGGACGCTCGCCCTGGACGGCACCAAACTGCGCGCCAACGCCTCCCGCCACAAGGCGATGAGCTATCAGCGGATGACCAAGCGGGAGGCAGAGCTTGTGGCCGAGGTCGCCGCCCTGCGCGGCAACGTCGGGGCGCTCTTGGCCGAGGCCGAGCGCACCGACGCCGAGGAGGATGAGCGCTTCGGGCCCGATCGCCGCGGCGATGAGCTGCCCGCCGAGCTGCTGCCGCCGCGAGGGGCGCCTGGCCGCGATCCGCGAGGCCAAGGCGGCACTTGAGGCAGAGGCCGCCGAGCAGGAGACCAAACGCCGTGCCGAGCTGGAGGAGGAAGGCAAGAAGCCGCGCCGCCCACCGAGGGGGCGCGACCCCTTCGCGCCCAAGCCCTCAACCCAGCGCAACTTCACCGACCCCGAGTCAAAGATCATGAAGACCTCCGACGGCTCCTTTCACCAGTGCTTCAACGGCCAGGCGATCGTCGACTCCACGGCCCAGGTGATCCTCGCCTCAGAGCTCTCCGATGAAGCGCCCGACGCGCGCCAGCTCGAGCCTGCGCTCGAGCAGCTCGCCGAGAACCTGGAGGCGATCGACGCCGAGCTGCCCGACGAGGCGGCCTTGACGGCCGACGCCGGCTACTTCTCCGAGGAGAACGTCGCGATCACCGCCCGGCACGGGCTGGACCCCCATATCGCCACCGGCCGCTTCAAGCACTCAGAGCCCCAGGCTCCCGCCCCGCGCGGCCCGCTGCCCAAGGGCGCCACCCCCAAGCAGCGCATGGCGCGCAAGCTGAGGGCCAAGGAGGGTCATGCCGTCTATGCCCGCCGCAAGGCGATCGTCGAGCCGGTCTTCGGCCAGATGGACACCGTCCAGGGCGCGCGCCGGCTGCTATTACGCGGCAAGGGCGCGGCCCGCGCCCAGTGGCGCTTTCACTGCGCGGTCCACAACCTGCTGAAGCTCCACCGGGCCGGCGGTCTTGCCCTCCTCGGGGCAACCTGAACCGTGGGGAGCCTCACCAGCCAGCACCAGACCCGCTTTTTTCACCCCCCGTGGTGATTTCATCGCCATCGCAGCCGTTTTGACTGCGGAGGTGCCCTCGATCGTCCTGCGCAGATCCCCGTTACCGACCCAGGCTCCTAGGGCGAGATGAAGGTGTTGGGATCGGGGCCGATGCGCTCGCCGGTGTCGAGTCGACCGACCGCCGCCATCTCCTCCTCGTCCAACTCGAAGTCGAAGATGTCGAGGTTCTCGCGGATTCGCGCCGGGGTCACCGACTTGGGGATGACGACATTGCCGCGTTGGACGTGCCAACGCAGGATCGTCTGCGCCGCGGTCTTCTCGTGGCGGGCGGCGATCTCGGCAATCGTCTGATCGGAGAGCAACTCGCCCTGCGCCAGCGGGCTCCAGGCCTCGGTGGCGATGCCGTGCTCGGCGTGCCAGGCGCGCAGCTCGGCCTGCTGGTGGCGGGGATGGAGCTCGACCTGGTTCACCGTCGGCCGGGTCTCGGTCTCACTCTCCAGCCGCTTGAGGTCCTCGATGCGAAAGTTCGAGACGCCGATCGTGCGGGCACGGCCCTCCGCGTGGATCCGCTCGAACGCCCGCCAGGTCTCGACGAAGCGATCCGCCGAGGGCACCGGCCAGTGGATCAGGTAGAGGTCGACATGGTCGAACCCGAGCCGCCTGAGACTGGCGTCGAGGGCCCTCAGGGTCGAGTCGAAGCCCTGCTCGGCGTTCCAGAGCTTGGTGGTGACGAAGATGTCCTCGCGGAGGAGGCCCGAGGCGACGATCGCCTCCCCTACGCCCTTCTCGTTGCGGTAGGCGGCGGCGGTGTCGATGTGGCGATAGCCGACCGCCAGCGCTTCTTCGACCACTCGCCGAGTGTCCTCGGGCGGCACCTGAAAGACGCCGAATCCGAGTTGCGGGATCCGAGTGCCGTCGTGGAGGGTGACGATGGGGATGGAGATCGCATCGGCCATGGCTTCCTTCTTGTCGTCTTGCCGCGCAACTTCGCGAGGCAGACGATTATGCCCCTGGGCGCTGCGGAGCGGCCCTAGCTTGTCGCCAGGCCGATGGCGAGCAGCGGGAAGGCGATCATCACGCCCAGGTAGGCGCCGATTGCCGCGCCGGTCATGACCGTCGCTGTACGTGACCTGGCGCCGGAGATGACGCCTACCAAGAAGACGAACCCAGCGATTCCGAGGCCGATCCAAAAGACGGGGGGCATGAGGAGAGCGAGATTATCGAAACCGTCGCAGGTCAAGCATCCGCGGCCGGCGCTGCTACGTTGACCGGTGATGGCCCGGCGCCGTCTGTAGCTCTTGGTCGCGGCGATCGCGGCGCTCTGGCTGCACTCAGCGGCGCTTGCCGAAGCGGGCAGCCCGGCGCTTGAGAACCCCTTCAGGCAGTTCACATCTCCTCGCTGCGGCGCCGCTTCGGTGATCGCGCGGGCCGAGCGGATAGGTTGAGAGCGTGAGGCTGCTCGCCTTCAGCGACCTGCACCGGGACTTGGGGCAGGCGGCCACCCTGGTCGAGATGTCAGCCGACGCCGACGTGGTGATCGGGGCGGGCGACTTTGCCTCGATCCACGAGGGACTGGCAGAGACGATCTCAGCCTTGGCTGCGATCGAGAAGCCGACCGTGCTGGTGCCAGGCAACAACGAGACTGTCGAGGCCCTGCGCGAGGCGGCGTCCGGGTGGGAGGTGGCGAGGATTCTGCACGGCGAGGGCACGACAATCGAGGGAGTCGAGTTCTTCGGCCTCGGCGCCGGGGTGCCGCTCACCCCCTGGGACTGGAGCTTTGACCTCGACGAGGAGGCCGCGGCCAAGATGCTTGCCCCCTGCCCGCCGGACGCGGTCCTCGTCCTGCATTCACCGCCGCAGGGCCATTGCGACGCCAACGGTGCCGGCATGCACTTCGGCAGCGAGGCGTTGCTGCGGACGATCGAGGAGAAGCGCCCCCGCCTCGCCGTCTGCGGCCACATCCACGAGTCATGGGGCTGTGAGAGTAAGGTCGGCACCACCCCCCTTCGCAACCTGGGCCCCTCCGGCCTGCTGGTCGATATTTAGGGCCTCGATGGAGTCGAGCAGCCCCAAGCGTGCCGGCCTCGTCCTCTCGGCGCTGATCCTCGTCGCCGCCGTCGCCAACCTCAACCTGGCGGTCGCGAACGTCGCCCTGCCCGACATCGGCAAGGCGTTCGGCGCCGGCCAGACGACGCTCAACCTGGTCGCGGTCGGCTACTCGCTCGGCCTCGCCACTTCGGTGCTCTACCTCGGCGCGCTCGGCGACCGCTACGGGCGCAAGCTGATGCTGCTGCTCGGCATGGGGCTCTCGATCCCAGCCTCCCTGCTCGCCGGACTGGCGCCCTCGATCGGCGTCCTCTTCGTCGCCCGCCTGCTCGGCGGGGTCGCCGCCGGCATGGCCTTTCCGACCACGCTGGCGCTGATCACGGCGCTGTGGTCGGGGGCAGCCCGCACCAAATCGATCGCCCTGTGGTCGGCGATCGGCGGCGCGATCGCCTCGCTCGGACCGCTGCTCTCCGGCGCCCTGCTCGAGCACTTCGCCTGGGGCTCGGTCTTCTTCATCACCCTGCCGTTGGCCCTGCTCGCCCTGATCATGGCGTGGCGCCTCGTCCCCTCCCACGTCAACGAGACGACGGAGCCGGTCGACAACTTCGGCGGCATCCTCTCGATCCTCTTGATCGCGGCGTTGGTGCTGGGGATCAACATCGCGCCGGTGCCGGGAAGGGGGACGCTGGCGATCGGGCTCGGGGTCATCGCGATCGCCGCTGCGGCGGCCTTCGTAATCCGCCAGCGGCGAGCGCGCTCGCCGCTCTATGACCTCGAGGTGGCCGCGCGGCGCACTTTCTGGGTGGCGGCATGCGCCGGGATCATCGTCTTCGGCTCGCTGATGGGGGCGATGTTCATCGGCCAGCAGTTCCTCCAGAACGTGCTCGGCTACTCGACCCTGGATTCCGGACTGGCGATCCTGCCGGCGGCGGCGCTGATGGTGGTGGTCGCGCCGCGCTCGGCCAAGCTGGTCGAGGCACGCGGCGCCCGCTTCACGCTGCTGCTCGGCTACCTCTTCTGCGATCTCGGATTCCTGGTCATGCTGCTGCTCTGGAAGGACGGCATCGCCTACTGGAAGGTCGGCCTCGGCTACGCCCTGATCGGAATCGGGGTCGGCTTCGCCGGCACCCCGGCGTCGCACTCGCTGACCGGCTCGGTGCCGGTCACCCGCGCCGGGATGGCGTCGGGCACCGCCGATCTTCAGCGCGATCTCGGCGGCGCGATCATGCAGTCGATCTTCGGCGCCCTGCTGACCGCCGGCTACGCGGCAGCGGCCGGCGCAGCGATAGCCGCCTCCCCCCAGGGCGCCAAGGTCACCGAAAACGTCGAAGGCGAGCTGACCAAGTCTTTCTCCAGCGCCGCCGACACCGCCTCCCAGTACCCCCACTACAGCAGCCAGATCATCGCCGCGGCGAAGACCTCGTTCCTGCAGGGGGACCAGTGGGCCTACGCCGCCGGCATCATCGCGATCATCCTCGGTGCAGCCCTCGTCTTCTTCTGCTTCCCGAGGCGCGATGAGGAGCGTCACCTGCTAGAGCGCTACCACGACGAGGACGTCGCAGCGCAGCCGGCGCAGGCCACAAGCTGAGGCGCCATGGCCTTCCGTCACCTAAGAGCAGCGGAGTCCCACTGGCGGCCGTCAAACCAGATGTCGGTGCTCAACACCGACATCGCAAAGCAGCTTGGCGCGCAGGCCCTCGGCGCCCGGCTCTGGCGTCTGAAGCCCGGCCAGGCTTCGACCAGGCACCGCCACCGCGACCAGGAGGAGCTCTACCTGCTGCTCGAGGGCGAGGGGCGGGTTCAGGTTGAGGGGGAGGTCCTCTCCCTCGAGCCGCTCGATTGCCTCCTGGTCGAACCAGGCTCGGTGCGCCAGCTCTTCAACGACACCGGTGCCGCGCAGCTCTGGCTCGTCGTTGGCGCTCCGCCGGAGCCAGCAAACACGCTGGAGATGAGCGAGGAGCAGCTGCAAGAACTCTACCCCGACGGCCCGCGAGCAATGCCGCCCGAGTTGAGCAAGTAGGTCGCTAGCCTGGGTCGGCGAGCAGATCCAAGCCGCTTCCCCGAGGCCCGCGTCGTCAAGGCGCTCAGCACGATCAACCACCTGGTAATGACCGAACCCAGCCGCGTACAGGCGCTCACAACATCTTCATCTGCCGGCAACGACGAGGCCGCCAAGTCCGAAACGATGACCCTGCTGGAGAGCTTCGGCTGGACCCCCGGCTCGATCCTCGACCTGGGTGACAGGCCTCAACATCGCAATCGTGCGCTGATCAGCGGAAGCGCGCCCGACAGGATTCGAACCTGTGACCTTCGGTTTCGTAGACCGACGCTCTATCCAACTGAGCTACGGGCGCTTGCCCTGCTATCGCGGGTTTTCGGGGCTTCTCCGGCGAACCTAGTGCATGGTCTGCCCCGATGCCGCCCTCCTGCGCCCTTCGACACAGCCACGATGCAGGGAGGCAGGATTCTAGGTCAGGCGCGATCTGAAGGAGGACGAGCGACGCCAATCACGCCTGCGCGCCCTCCGGTGCAGCGGCCTGAGTCTCGACGACACTGCCGTCCGCGGCCGGCGCTCCGGCAAGCGTCCTGGGCACGAGCAGCCCAGCGAGAAAGCAGAGCACCAGGAATCCGGTCGCCATCAGGAAGGTCTCAGTAAAGCCGGTGACCGTCGGCAGGCCATGCGCCGTGTTCTCGGCGATGAACGTCGCCGAGAGCTGGCCGCCGAGCGCGCCGCCGAGCGTTCGCATCACGGTGTTCATGCCACTCGCGACACCGGTCTGGTGGCTCGGCACCGCCTGGACGATGAGGTTGCCGAGCGCCGCGAACGCAAGGCCGATGCCCACCCCGAGCAAAGCAGCGGCAATCAGCAGCTGGTAAGGGTGGTCGTGCGCCAACGCGAGCATCGCGAACGACCCTGTCGCGAACACGGTTCCCATCAACAGCGCGGCGCGCGAGCCGAAGCGGGCCGAGATCGCGCCGGCCTTGAGACCGAGGATCGTCATGCCGATTGTCGCCGGCAGCAAGTACAGCCCGGAGACCACGACGGAGGCGCCGAAACCGAACCCTGTGCTGGTGGGGAGCTGGGCGAACTGGGGAAAGACGATGAACGAGGCGTACAGGCCGGCTCCCAGCAAGAACGCCGCCGCGTTCGTCGTCCACACGCCACGCACGCGCATCATCACCATGTCGATGAGCGGTTCGCGGCTGCGCACCTCCACCATGATCCAGGCCAGCGTGAACCCGACGCCGAGGAGGATGAGCAGGAGCGTCTTCGTGGATCCCCAGCCCCACGTCGTGGTCTCGCTGATCGCGAGCAGCAGCGCTGAAAGGCCCGTGCTCATCAGCACCGCGGCGAGCCAGTTGACGCGACCGGGCAAGCGGACCGGAGATTCCGGGACCAATCGCCACGTCGCGACCGCGGCGATGAGGATCGCGATCAGCGGGATCCAGAAGAGCCAGTGGTAGCTGAGGTGCTCGATGATCACGCCCGAGAGCACAATCCCCACGCCGCCCCCGACCCCAAGGATGGCCGAGAGCAGACCGATGCCGCCGGCCACCTTCTCAGGCGGGAACTCGTCGCGGACGATCCCGAACGCGAGTGGGAAGATCCCACCTCCGGCACCCTGGATGAAGCGGGCAACGATGATCAGCGCCAGGGAGCTGGACACCGCGCCCAACAGCGTGCCTGCGGCGAGGATGACGAGGGTCCAGAGGAGCAGGCGCTCCTTGCCGTACATATCACCGAGGCGTCCGAGTATCGAGGTACCGACAGAGGCCGCGAGCAGGTAACCGGTGAGCAGCCATGTGATCCCAGTCTCGGTCGTGTGGAGGTCATGCTGCATCGTCGGCAGCGCCGGCACGACCAGGGAGCTCAGCATCGCGTACGCCAGTCCGCCGACCGCGAGCACGGCGAGCGTGACGTTCGGATGGGTGCGGTCTGAGGTCGTCGAGTTCATACGCGTGACGGGAAGGTCAGGGCACGCGGTGGACCTCAAAGAGGTTGGTGCCGAGTTCCTGCTCGGGCAGGCCGGCAGTGATCGCGATCAGCTCGCCGGACTTCGCGATCCCATGGCGGGCCGCGAGGGCTGCGCAGCCGTCGAGCAGGCCCCGCACCTCGGTCTCGTAGTCGCTCTGCGCCGCGGTCACACCGAACAGCAAGTTGAGTCGGCGCACGGTCTCGATCCGCGGTGAGATCGCCAGCACCGGCACGTTCGGGCGGTGGGCGGAGACGAGGCGGGCGGTGCGGCCGCTCGTGGTCGGCACGACCAGCGCCTTTAGTCCCAGCCGGTAGACAGCCCCCACGGCGCTCTGAGCAACCGAGTCGGCGACGTCTTGGGTCGCCTGGTCAGTGCGTGTGAACAGCCACTCGCCATAGCGCAGGTCCGGCTCGGTCGCCCGCGCGATTCGGTCCATCACCCGCACCGCCTCGACCGGGTGCTGGCCGACCGCCGTCTCCTCGGAAAGCATCACCGCGTCGGTTCCGTCGTAGATCGCATTGGCGACATCGGTCACCTCGGCGCGGGTCGGGCGACGCGCGGTCACCATCGAAGCCAGCATCTGGGTCGCCGTGATAGCGGGCTTGGACAGCTTGCCGGCGGCGCGGATCAACCGCTTTTGGACGACCGGGACCTCCGCCAACGGCAGCTCGATCCCGAGGTCACCGCGCGCGACCATGATCCCGCCGGTCGCGGCACGGACGATCTCCTCGGCGTTCTCCGCAGCCTCCCGCTTCTCGATCTTGGCGATTAGCGGGATGTCGGAGCCCAGTGAGCGCAGCCGCTCGGCGACCGGCGCCAGGTCCGCGGCGGAAGAGACAAAGGAGACAGCGAGCAGATCGACGCCATGCTGCACCGCGAACTCGACCCAGCCGAGGTCGCCCTCGGTTGCCGCAGGCCCTGCCGCAACGCCGGGCACGTTCATGCCCTTGTGGGAGGACAGCGTCCCCCCCACCTCCACCTCGCACCCGACGCCCGCCTCCTCGGGGTCGCGCACCCGCAGGCGGATCGCTCCGTCTGCCAGGTAGACCAGCTCGTCCTCGCGCAGGGAGGTCACACCCGGCCAAGAGACCGGGATCGTCTCGCCGTCCCCCTGTACCGGCCGCGGCGTCAGGGTCACATGCATGCCAGTCTCCAGCTCGGCGACGTCGCCGCGCAGCTCTCCGATCCGCAGCTTCGGCCCGGGCAGGTCGCCCAGCACGGCGACCTCGCGCCCGACCCGCTCCGCCGCCTCGCGGATCGAGTCGATCGTGCGAGCGTGGCGCTCCGTGTCGGCGTGGGAGAAGTTGAGGCGCAGAACGTCGGCGCCGGCCTCGATCAGCCGCCCCAGGACGGAGCTTTCCCAGCTCGCGGGCCCAACGGTGGCGATGATCTTCGTCCGCCGTCCCCGCCACTCGCTCAACTCCGATGTCGGCTCCGCCGCCACGGGTATGACTGTAGAGAGTGGCCACACGCGGTCGTATACACAGCGGAGCCGACCTCCGGATAAAGCGGAGAGGGAGGGATTCGAACCCTCGAGAGAGCTTGCGCCCCCTACTCGCTTAGCAGGCGAGTGCCTTCAGCCACTCGGCCACCTCTCCAAGCATCAAGAACATACCGCCAGGGATTCGTTTCCAGGTCCGGGGACGGCCAGTAGGCTCGTACTCGTGCCTGCACCGAGGGGGCAAACCCACACCGAGTTCGAGCGGATCTTCGAGGAGGTCGAGGCGCCGTTCGCCTTCGTCGACCTCGACGCGATGTGGGCCAATGCGGACTCGATGTTGGAGCGGGCGACTGGCAAGCCAATTCGTGTCGCCAGCAAGTCGCTGCGCTGCCGGGCTCTGCTGAAGAGGATCCTGCACTACGACGAGCGCTTCACCGGCCTGCTCACCTTCACCCTGCCGGAGACCCTCTGGCTCGCCGAGCATGGCTTCGAGGATCTGCTGCTCGCCTACCCGACCGCCGACGCCGGCGCACTCGGGGAGCTGGCGCTGCGCTCGGTCGCCAACCCGGGCGGTGCGCCGATCATCATGGTCGACTGCGCCGAGCACCTCGACGCGATCGAGTCGGTGTTGGGCGCCGGCGCCGCACCGATGCGGGTCTGCATTGACGTCGACGCCGGCTGGTGGGCGCTGCGAGGGCGGATCAAGGCCGGCCCCAAGCGCTCGCCTGTTCACACTGTCAAGCAAGCCGTCGCTCTGGCGGAGGAGATCGGGCGGCGCCCGCAGGTCAAGTTGGCGGCGCTGATGTCCTACGAGGGCCAGATCGCCGGGGTCGGCGACCGCCCGCCGGGCCGGCGGCTACACGGGGGCACGATCCGCTTCATGCAGCGCCGTTCTGCGACCGAGCTGGCCGAGCGCCGCGCCGCGATCGTCGCCGCCGTCAGTGAGATCGCCGACCTCGAGATAATCAACGGCGGTGGAACTGGCAGCCTCGAACTAACCGCGGCCGAGGACGCGATAACCGAGGTCACTGCTGGCTCGGGCTTTTATGCGCCGGCCCTCTTCGACCACTACACCCGTTTCACCCTCACTCCGGCCGCCGGCTTCGCGCTGCCTATCGTGCGCAAGCCCAGCCGCGGTGTGGCGACCGCGCTGGGCGGCGGCTACCTCGCGTCGGGCACCGGCGACGCTGCGCGCTTGCCCGTCCCCTGGCTGCCGCCGGGCTTGCGGCTCGACTCCGAGGAGGGTGCCGGCGAGGTGCAGACGCCTCTGCTGGGTGCTGCGGCAGCGGAGCTGCGGATCGGCGAGCGGGTCTACTTTCGGCACGCTAAGGCAGGTGAGCTGTGCGAGCGCTTTGATTCCCTGCACCTGGTCGAGGGTGACGCCATCGTCGACGAGGTACCCACCTACCGTGGGGACGGGCAGGCCTTCCTTTAGGCCTGTGGCCGAACATGGCCCATGCCCTCCCCTTCCGTTTTCGGGCCATCAGCGAAAGTTGGCCGGGTCAGGGACCGAGGACACGCGCGGCGTACTCGTTGGTGAAGGTGCGCGAGGGGTCGAGCTCATCACGGGCGGACTGGAAGTCGGCCCAGCAGGGGTAGCGCGACGGCAGGGTCTCCACCGTCTGAAAGTGGCGCTTCCCCCAGTGGGGACGGCCACCGTAGCCGTCCATGATCTCCTCGACCGCCTCGAAGTAGGGGCGCCACTCCATGCCCCGGTACTGGTGGACGGCAACGTAGGCGGTGTCGCGCTCGTGCGCGGTGCTGAGCGGAGCGTCGTCGGCCGCGGTCACCCGCATCTCGATCGGGAAGAAGACCGGGTAGCGGTTGGCCCGCACCCACTCGATCACCCTGCGCGCCGCCTCGGGGCCGTGCTCGCGCGGCATCCCGTACTCCATCTCGGTGAATCGGACCCGCCGCTCGTTGGCGAAGATGCGGTCGCTGCGGTCGGTCGCCCGGCTTCCGGAAGCGAGGCGGGCGGCGAGGCGGGCTAGTCGCGGAATCAACGCGGGGAAACGCCTGCCGGTTGCCGAGAGCGCCTCCAGCGCCCAGTTCTCCAGCACGACGTTGTTGAGGGAGGCGGCAGCCCGGCCGCGGGGGCGCGGGGGCGCATCGGTGCGGTTGCGCTCCAAGACCAGGGCGCTGTCGGCATAGGGGAAGGTGAAGAACTCGTAATGGTCATTGGCCTCGGCGCGCTCCCCGAAGGTGTCGAGCACCTCCTCAAGCGGGCGCGGGGTGTCGACCCGGCGCAGGGTAAAGGCGGGAACACAGCGCAGCGTCACCGCCGAGATCGCGCCAAGCGCACCGAGCGACACCCGCGCCGCGCGCAACAGCTCGGGCTCGGCGGTGACGCTCAACTCGCGCACGCTGCCATCAGCAAGGACCAACTCGATCGCCTCGACTTGGGAGGAGATATTGCGAAGCTTCGCGCCGGTTCCATGAGTGCCGGTCGAGATCGCTCCGGCGATCGTCTGCCGGTCGATATCGCCGAGGTTCTCCATAGCCAAGCCGATACGCGCCAGATCCTCACCCAGCTCGGCTAGCACCGTTCCACCTCCGACCTTGACCCGCCCCGAGGAAGGGTCCGCGTCGATCACGCCGCTCAGCGCCTCGATGCCAATCAGGGTGCCGTCGGTCAGCGCGGTCTCGGTGAAGGAGTGCCCCGAGCCGGTGATGCTCACCTTGCGCTCCGCCGCGGCGGCCCGCCCGATGGCTTCGGCCAGCTCCTCGCGAGAGCGCGGGTGGACGATCTCCGCCGGCTCGCAGGACTGGTCTCCGGTCCAGTTGCGCCAGATATCCCCCACGAGCGCTTAAACCTAACGCTCGGCCGGTCGCGCCGCGACCGGAACCAAGACGCGATGAGCGTAGACCACGGTCGCGAGCAGCAGGGCGGCGACGGCGAAGCTTGGAACGGCGTTGCCAGTGATGCTCGCCACACCGCCACCTGCGACCCCTCCTGCTACCTGGCCCGCCGCCCAGGCCATGTTCGAGAGCCCGGCGGCAAAGCCCTGATGCAGGCGGCTGGACTCGGCCGCCTCGGAGAGCATCGTCAGGGCTGGCGCGAAGCAGATGCCGGCACCAAGCGATGTGACGATCAGCCCGGCAAGAATGACCCCGAGTGCCTGCGCGAGAGCGATCGTCATCATCGCCGCCGCGCAGATCGTCAATCCCACCATGTACGGCGTGCGGCGGCCGACCCGGTCCGAGTAGCGCCCTGCGATCGGCGCCAGCCCTGCCTCCAGGGCGGCCCCGGCGATGAAGCCAGCGGCGATCGCAGTGTGGCCTCCGCCCAGGGCCGCGATCCGCAGCGGCACCAGCACCTCGACCGCACCGAACATCAGCGAGGGAACGGCGACAAAGACGGTCGCGATGAGTACCGGCCGACTGAAGATTGTCGCCGCCACCTCGCGCAGGTCCTGCTCCTCGGGGGCGCGGGCCTCCGGCAGGCGGGAGGCGAAGAAGGCAAGCGCAAGGGTGATGGCGAGGACTGAGCCGAAGACGGGCTCGGTACCAATTTCTGCAGCGATCGCACCGAGTGCCGGCCCGAGCAGGGCGCCGGCGACCGCCGTTCCCAGCGCCGTCCCGATCACGGAACCCCGCTTATCGTCGGGCGCGGTGGTGATCAGCCAGGTCAGCGCACCGGACCAGATCAGCGCACCGGCGACGCCCTGGGTGAAACGCGCTGCGTCGAGCAGGGTGATGTCTCGGGCGAACCCAAAGGCGAGACTGGAGAGACCGAGCAACGCCAGCCCGCCGATAACGCTGCGGCGAGGCCCGAAGCGAGTGGCCACCAGCCCAGCAGGTAGTGAGGCGAACAGGGTGCCAGCCGCATAGGCGGCAGATAGCAATCCGGCTTCCGCCTTGCTGAGCCCGAATTGGGCGACGTAGTCGGGCAGCAGCGGAGCAATCGCCGCGTAGAAAGTAACGTCGAAGAAAACCACCGCCGAAGCGAGAACGAGCAACCAGCGCATCTCACCATCCAATCAGCAGCTGAAGCCCGAGTCATACGCCGCTGCGGCTAGCATCGATCCTCGTTCTAGGCCCCGGAGGGGTGGCAGAGCGGTTGAATGCGACGGCCTTGAAAGCCGTTGGGCGTCTTTCGGCGCCTCGTGGGTTCGAATCCCACCCCCTCCGCTATCTTGAGCCTGATTCCCTTTGCAGAGGGGAATCACGTAATGGCACCGGGTCCAGCAATCTGGCGACATGCCTCCATCTGAGACCGCTCAAGACCGTGGCCCCTGAGCAGAACATCGCGCGACGGACACCCCGGCAGGATGCACGCTCGGGCTCTCCAAGCCACGCACAGTGGCACTGATTCAGTTTGACGTTTTACTTACTGTGGCGCCAGTGCCTTGCCCGGCTTGGAACTCTGCTTGGTCAAGGTTGCCGATGAAACCCGATGGCTGAATTGGTGGCCGTGCCCGAGGCGCCCTGCAGACTGGTGAGGTCGAGGAGGGGAAGGTCGGCGCTTCCCAGCGAGTGCGGCTTGATGCTGCACCTGTCAGCGAGGCGTCCTTGACTTTGATGCCTGTCACGGCGCCGCCACCATGCTCACCATCCTCGCCGGCGAGTGGCCCTGGCGGGTGCTCGCATCCCCTGGGTAGAGGGCGCGAAGACTAAGCACGCCCGCGCTGTGCAGGCCGGTTAGTACGGAGAACCTCGAGCCGCTCGCAAGTGACGTGTGGGGGCTACGGACGCGAACTCGGGCGAAGAGAACGAAGCAAAGCACGAGCTCTCTCAGACCAGCGTGGCCGCCCCTGGCCGCGCCGGGGATCGAGCTCACGGCCGCAGTAGGCGCAGCCGGCAGCGAAGACGGAGACGCGCTCGCCGCAGCCAGGGCAGAAGCTGGGTCCGGATCGTCGCATCGCGCAGATCATGAACTTGGAAATTCAACGCGAGATGAACGACCAGCGGGACAGCGGATGGCACGCTTGCCCGAAGAAGGCGCAACTGAGGTAATTACGCGGATCCCCCTTTGTCCGGGGGATGGGTATCGAGCTGGGGCTGCTTCGGACCGGTGGCCTCGTCTTCTTCGGTCTCTGGGTCCTCGCCTGAAAGAGAGTTCCTGAAGTGCCGGATGCCCGAGCCAAGCGAATGGGCAACCTCAGGGATTCGCTTCGGCCCGAGCAGGAGTATCGCGATCACCAACACGATGAGCAGATGAAACGGGCTCTCAAGACCGCTGAACATTTGTCCTCCTTGTGCCCGTTGAGTCCAGGGGTTGCCACGAGCATGGCAGATGACACGGGGCAGGCTCGACTCCCCGAGACACGTTCTCCGGCTCTACTGCATCGGAGCCTCAGCGAGCGTTTCTGCGAACGACCTCGCACGAGACGAAGATGTCGTGGCCCCGGCCGCCGATGCAGGTGTCATAGCCCGGTCCTCCATTGAGAAGGCTGTTGCCCGAACCGGCCTGGAGGCGATCGTTGCCGGGACCGCCATGGAGGCGATCGTTGCCGGGACCGCCGACCAGGGTGTCGTTACCGGCACGGCCGATCAGCGTGTCGTTGCCGCCGCCAGCGACCAGGAGGTCGTTTCCGGAACCGCCCCTGAGGGTCGCGGGAACCGGAACGGTTTTGCCAACAACCTCCGTGTCGCCGCCATTGCCGCCGTTGACTTCAAGGCCGTCGATCGCCGGTGCGTCACACATCAACTCGTTCTGATCGCCAGGCGGGTTTGCACAAGCCTGAATCCCGACTTCGAGCGGACCATTGGCGCTGATCATGTAGGTGCGGCCGTCGGCGCTGAGCGAGATGTCGATATCAGTCGGCCCCGGTCCTCCAACCAGGAGCAGGGTGTAGGAGGGGGCAGCGGCCGAAGAGCTGGCGTGAGCGCTGACTGTGATTGCGGATCGAACCTTGCCAGCCTGTGCTAGCTGAGGAGCTTGGCTCACGGCGATCAGGGAAGCGATGAGGATGAGCCTCTTTAGAAAGGGGGCCGTCGCCCTCGGGTGTCTTCTCAGCCTGAGCATATCTCTGGAAACATAATGGCGAGGCAAACGTTGCGGCGCCTCAACGCTTGGGCTTCAGCTCGGCGAGCGAGCGGGCGACCCCGAGCATCTGGCCGTTGCTCAGCACCTGCACGAGGCTGTTGTCGATCCAGTACACATTGCTGCCGTCATGCCAGGCGATCAGCCGGATGTGTCCGCCATTGGTGAAGACCTGGAAATGGCGTCGATCGAGGTTTACCGGCTGGCTCGCTCCGCTGAGGATCGGCGGGTTTTGCCAGCCGCCGATCCCCTGCAGCCCAAAGTAGGCGGTGTAGGCGCCGGCGGGCAGTTCCATGACCATCTTGTAGGCGAGGTGGCGCTTGCCGGCCTGGTCTCGCAGCCCGTAGGCACGCGGAGCTTCCGCGTAGGTCGAGCCGACGGGAAGCTTCCTCGGGTAAAAGACTGGGAAGTTGAGGCGGCTCTGGGCGCTAGATCGGACTAACCCCAAGTACCCCGGACACCTCCGGGCTCCGTAGGGACGCCTTCATTCGGACGCCCCGGCCATGGCCGGGGCGTCCGCGCGCTCACCCACGCTTCCTGACGCCAATCAATGAAGCACCAAAAGGGAGCGCGCAATGACAGAGGATGACGTGCTGTTCGGATTCCGCCTGCGGCTGTTCACCCTGGCCGAGGAGCTGGGCAACGTCTCAGAGGCCTGCCGGGCGATGGGGGTGGCCAGGTCTACCTACTACGCCTGGAAGCCGAAGCTGGAGCGCTACGGCCTTAACGGACTGCGAGTCAGGGAGCGCCGTCGCCCGCGGATGCCCAACCAGGTCGGCCCTCACCTCGAGCACCGCATCCTCGCCTTTGCCCTCGGCCACCCCGGCTTCGGACCCAGGCGTATCTCAGCCGAGCTGGCGAGGGAGAAGTGGGGCGGGATCGCGATCTCTGAGAACGGCGTCTGGTGCGTGCTCAAGCGCTTTAACCTCAACACCCGCTCCAAGCGCCTGGCGCTGATCGCCCGCCACGCCGATCCCTACGAGCGCAAGCCCGAGCACCCGCCGAAGGAGCTGCACATCGACGCCTCTTGCCCCGGCGAGAAGGTGCAGATGGACTGCTTTTACGTCGGGCGCCTCTCGGGCAGCAAAGGGGTGATCTGGCAATACACCGCAATCGACGTCGCCTCCGCCTACACCTGGGCCTTCCTTCGCTCCACCGAGCACAACCCCACCGCCCGGTACACCGCCGAGCTGGTCCATCTGGTTGCCAAAGACCTCAAGCAGGCGGGCTGGAAGCTCGGCGAGGTCACCACCGATAACGGCTCGGAGTTCCGCGCCGAGGGCTTCGGCAAGGCACTCGCCAACCACAAAGCCACCCAGCGCAAGATCAAGGCCGGGCGGCCGAACTCAAACGGCTGCGTGGAGCGAGTGCAGCTGACGATCTTGGAGGAGTGCTGGCGGCCGGCCTTCTCGCGCTCGCTGGCGCCGAGGATCACGGCGCTGCGGCGCGACCTCGATGAGTACCTGCGTTACTACAACACCGACCGTGCCCACACGGGCAGGCTGACGAAGGGGCGGGTGCCGGCGGATATCGTCTTCGGCGCCCGCAAGATGGCGAGCGTGAGATGAACCCGACCTGTCTTCACATCTCGGGGTTAGGACGCGCTAGATGCCATCTGGGCGCCGATTTCGGAAGCGTCACTGAGTCCCGCTGAGCCATGGGCCTCAACCGGAGAGACTCGCTTGGAAGAGCTCGGCTTGCTCTTCGTCAGGTGCGAGGAGCCGCCTCGTCCCGTGCTCGACCGGGCACCCAGGAACTGTTCGACCACCTGATGGATGGCGGAGGAGCTCGCAGTCACGTAGTCGGGCTGGTTTTCAACAAGGGGGTGAAGGACCGCAGGAAAGGAGATCTGTTTGATCGCGTCGCCTCTGAGTTCGACGAAGAGCTTCAGCAATTCCAAGAGCTGTTCGGTCGAGTGCAGGTCGGAGGTCGTGTACTTGGTGAAGATGTTGATCAGCTGCGTGCGCTGATCAATCAGTTGGGAGGTTGGAACCATCTGGCGCGCGTCGCGCAGGAACTGCTGCTGACGGGCCTCGCGGACGAGATCTGTATCGGTGTGGCGGTAGCGCACAAACTCAAGAGCCTTCTTTCCACAGAGCTTCTGGTAGCCGGGCTGGATATTGATTTCCGAATACTGTTCGGCAAGCGGCACACCTTCGTTGGAGTGGTAATAGCGCCGGTCGACATCGACGTACACGCAACCGATGGCATCGACCGCACTCGCAAAACCCTGGAAGTCGACGACGAATAGGTGATTTACCGAGAGCCCGGTTACCTGCTTAAGCGTGCGCAGGGAAAGCTCCGGCCCTCCATCGGAGTAGGCGGCATTGAACTTGCCGATCCCGTAGCCGGGGATATCGACCTTGAGGTCACGTGGGATCGACAGCATGTTGATCGTGCTCTGGCTGGGGTCAAGACGGACCAGGAGCACCGTGTCGGAGAGCCCGTTCTTGCTGGTGCTGTTGTTGGGGCGGTGATCGGAGCCGATCAAGAGGATCGTCTGCGGCCCGCCGTTGTAGCCCCGCGCAAGGAACCTGTCGACTTGACTCAGGCGGCCGCTGTGTGCAAGCGCATTGGCAATCCCCCCCAGGTAGTCGAGGATGCTGATCGAGGTCGCCGCAGCGGTGCTGATGATGATCAGCAGCGAGGCGATCAGGAACCGCAGCCAAAGCCGCGGCCGCTTGGGCGACTCGTCGCCAACGGGGGAGGCAACCTTTGGCGGAGATACGGGCGGCGCGGACAATCCGCTGACAGTCTCGACCGCGCCAACGGGCTTTTTCCCTTTTCCGGACTCGGCTGAAGGTGGAGAGGGCTCCTTGGGCAGATTGCCCCCGGAGGGCTCCTCGCCACTGTCAGGGAGACCGGCCGCGGCAGCAAACTGCTCCTCGGTCGGCGGCTCGGAGCGCTTCTCGGAAGGCTCACCGGCGGCTGAATCGCGATTAGGGTTCGGCTCTGACTCTGGCGGCAGCGGGCTCATTTCATGCCTCCAACTTCGGGCAGGGCCTTCAGAAAACCCTGCAGCTCATCGTCAAAGCGGATCCCACCAGCTATACCTGAATGCCAACATAAGCTAGGGGATTGCAGTCAGCCACGCAAAGACGCTGATCGTCCCCAACCACTGGTCCCCCCAGGCGATGAACTTCTGGGCTTCGGCCAGGAATTGTGGCTTGTGGGTAATCGCGTAGAGCCGTGCCGCCAGCTCGGTCCCGCTGGCCAGCGCCTCACCAGCAAAAAACGTATGTTGCGTGTTCCACCATAGACCTTCGGATCCTGGCGAGCTGTCCCAGCCGGACCTTGCGATAAAGCGAAGGGCGGCCTCGGCGTCACCGACATACCTGCGCTTCCCGGTCACCTGGTATGCGTCGAGAAAGGTAAGCCCCACCAGCCGTGTCGTCAAACCAGGTTGTATCGCCGCTCCCATGCTGGCCCGGTTCAGGGGCAAAGCCCGCGACCGGGTCAAGTGAGCGGTTGAGGTAGGACTCAGCAAAGTTTGCGAAGCCGATGACGTTGCTTTTATGGCGGGGCGTCGGATCGGCTACGGCGATCCCATCGAGTGCCTCAAACAGCGGCACGATGTCCCACAGCGTCGCCACCCGCGCGCTGTCGTGCAGCTCGGCGTCGAACCATTGACGATGGCCGTTCCACCAGAATCGGTGTACCTTGGCGACTCCTTTTTCCGCGAGGGTGAGGAACCGCGCCTCTGTCGGGGTCAGGTCTTGAGCGTAGGAATAGCCGGGAAGCAGGGCGAGGACGAGGAGAGTGCTCGCAATCACCAGAACCAGAGGGAGCTTCTCCCGGTATGAGCCGGGACGTCTGCATTTGGCTTCAACACTTTCCGATATTCCTCTTCACCCAGGAGTGCGACTGCAGATCGCTACGGTCGAGGAAACCCGACCCGCGCCTTAACGATCTTGGCATCCTGGGATCTTTGACGGCATTGGCATCGGAGCCGTCAGGACCGTGCCCGCTATCTTGAACTGACTCAATAACCCGCCGGATGACGGGCGACAAAGCCTGCTGTGGTGTCTCCTGCCATGGAGGGATGCCACCGCGGGCCGGTGGTTCCGGGGCGGTCACCAACCGTGTCCCAGCGCCGGCCGGCGATTACAGCGAAGGCGTGGACAGGACTTGCGTAGACGGTGATCCAGCGCCCCTTCCCGGGGCGGCCCCAGTGCATCATTTCCCCGGAAACGAGGGGCGAGTCGAGGAAGCCACCTCCGTGCAAAGCGAAGCTGACGGCGCCTGAGCAATCGTACCCGCGAGACAGCCACTGGATGTGGCCTCCTCCCCAGATGTAGGGCGTGGTGCGAATCGCGTCGGCGGCCGCGATCACCGCCTTGACTGCGGGGGGAGCGTCGGGCGGCGCAATTGCTTCGCCGTCGATGAGGCGAGCCCTTTGAACGGGTCCGCAGCCGTCTGTGGAGTTCGCAATACCGCCGGAGTCCGGTGGGCACGGCGCTGTCGGCAATTCAGGAGGCGCCGAACTCGGACCTGGCGAAGGGCTCAGGCCGCCTCCCGAGGCGGCATCCGCCAAGTGCCGGTGCCGAGGCCACCGCCACCGTGACTGCAAAAGCACATGCTCCCGCCTTCAGCTTGCTGCGAGCTGACCGCAAACCAGTCTCCTCTGTCGGCCTGCGGGGTTAGCTGTCGGGCTGGCGCTGAAGGAGCCTGCGCCCCCATTCGTGGGTTCGCCCCTGTGATTGGTTCCCCCGCTCCAAGGCTCCACAAGAGCCTCGGATTCGGCTTACCGGTTGTTTTGAACGCCAGCAGTGTAGACGAACTCAAGGCAAGGGAGTCCCTTGAAAGCCGTTAGGCGTCGTCGACGCCTTGTGGGTTCGCATCCCACCCCCTCTGCTATTTCAAGCGGATTCCGCGTTTGCGGAGCGGAATCCACCCTTGCCTGTCGACAGCCCAAGTGGATACCCGCGCACCGCTCAAGACCGCTCTGGATCGCCCGTCTGGCGCGCCGAGGCTGCGGCGATGAGCTGGCCGAACTCCGTCATGGCCAGGCTGGCACTTGACCAGCGCCTGAGCGGGCCGCGGTTGCAAGTCGCCCGACGGCTCGTGCGGGTGGGCGCTGCCGGGAGCGCCCGCCCCCACGAGCACCCCCCGCCAGCTCGATCTCTCGCTAATAGGGGATCAGGAACCCTCCCGGGTTGAGCACGCCACGTCGGTAGACGTTGAGCACAGGCTGGGCCGCCGGACTCAGATTGCTGGCAGCCGAGTCAAACGCCACGTAGTGCCCGGCCGGTGAGATCGCCGGATCACCGGAGTTCGCATTTGCAGGCGCCCCGCCCGCCCCGCTCGCCCGCGAGACCAAAGCCAGACTCCCGGTTCGAAGGTCCCGCTCATAGACGTTTCGCAGCGGGGCAGGCGTGGAGGGTAGGACCGGGGAGAGCAGGTTCGTCGCCTCTGAGGCAAAGGCCACGTAGCGCCCATCGGCTGAGATCACCGGTGCGCCGGAGTCCCCGTTCGCGACAGCTCCGTTTGCCCCCTCACCGCGTGAGACCAAGGTGGTTTCATCGCTGTTTAGGTCACGCAGGTAGACCTCGCGCACCGCAGGCGAGGCGGTTGGCGTCGCCACCAGATTCGTCGCGACCGAGGAGAAGACGACATGGCGTCCGTCCAGGGAGACCGACGGATCGCCCGAGGGGCCATTGGCCGGCGCCCCGCTCGGGCCGGCGGCCCGGGAGATCAGCGTCGTTACGTGGGTGGCGCGATCGCGCACGTAGATCTCTTCGGTTGGCGGAGTGCTCGCCGCTTGGGGGCTGAGGTTGGTGGCCTCTGAGACGAAGACCACGTAGCGCCCATGTGGGGAGATCGATGCCTCAAAGGAGCGCCCGTTGGCCTCGGTGCCCCCCACGCCGCTTTGGCGGGAGATCAGATTGGTCTTCTCTTTGCGCAGGTCACGCACATAGACATCCGTCGTCTTGTTGGTGGCGCCGAGGTTGGTGGCATCGGAGGAAAAGCTGACGAAGCGTCCATCGGTCGACATCGTCGGGCCGAAGGAATTCCTGTTTGCCTCTGCCCCGAAGACGCCGCTCCTGCGTGAGATGAGGACGGTCTCCCCGGTCTGCATGTCCCGGACAAATACGTTCTCTCGCTGATTATGGGAGCCAAGGTTCGTGGCGAATGAGGCAAATGCGATGAACTTGCCGTTCGCTGAGACCGAGCCCCCGAACGAGTTCGCGTTCCCAGGCACTCCCGCGGTATTTTGAGAGACCAAGACGGTCTGATTCGTCGAGGCGTTTCGCTCATAGACCTCTCTGACCCCGTTGTTGGGACCGGGCAGGTTTGTGGCGGCTGAGTCAAAGATCACCCACTGACCATGGACTGAGATCGAGTCAGCCTTGGAGTCGGCATTCGCGCCGGCCCCGCCGAGCCCATCGGCTCGACTGATCAGGACCGTCCGCGGATTCTTTAGGTGGTGTGGGAAGAGCGGCCGATAGGGGGCTGCGGCCAATGCCGAGAGCTGACCCCGAGGGCAACGCACAGCATCCCAACGCCTAAAAGCGCCTTGCGCATCATGATCTCCTGCCTTTTTGGTGGACCTGTCTGTGAGGAGCTGAGGAGCCCTCTGGCACCGACCCCATTCAGCGCCTCCTTGCCCCTCAACCCTCGGGGGGTATCAGGGTTGCGGTGTCGGTGCCTCAGCCTGCCCTTGCTGGGCAGGCTGAGGCTGTTGTGGGGTTAGGTGGACAGAGCTCGGGTGAGAACTCAGGTGAACAAGCAATCGCGCCTCTCCTGGCGAGATTCCTGCTCAGCGGCGTCCTTCTCGACGGCGAAGCCAGGGGACCGAGCGCTCATTGGCCTCTGCGCAGAAGACCGTTGACGATGCTCCCTGCTGCAATCGCCTGCAGCTTTCGCTGGTGCCCCCCTAGCACGTCGAGTTGAAGTCTCCGGGAACCTGGTCCGGATCAAGCCGCCGTGCTGGCAACTTTCGCTATCGCGTACACAAGCCTTCTGGCATGGCACTCCCGGGCCCGAACGACGGAGGCAGCGCCTCTGCAGAGCGTCCCCAACTGCGGTTGGGACTCGGGCCAAGTCGATAGCTGAGGTGAGCTCCACGAGCGAGCGCGCAGTAAGTGACCCATGGTCGGGAGTACGGGTGGCTGTTGAATCGCATCTCTTGTATATAAGGGACGCTGGCCGGGGACACGGTAATTTTGCGCGGCTTCGGTCTCTTGGCGTGGCGTTTCTTGGAGGGCTTCGGCTTTGAGAACGTGTAGGCCGTCGTAGTGATCGTTGTCTTCTTGTGGTTTGGGAGACTGATCACCACGCGTGGGAACAGCGGACTGCTGATTGCCAGCAGCCCGACGCCAGGCATCTCGGGATAAAGCCCCAGCGCTCCAAAGACATACCAAGCAGACATCGTGCCAAGATCGTCGTTGCCTGGGTAACCCGATGGCGAGGTGTTGTAGAGGGTAAGGGTCGCGCGACGGACGGCCTCCTGGGTCCCATACGGGCGTCGCGTCCAGTCATACAGCCACGGCACGTTGAGATTGGGCTCGTCTCCGAGCAGAGCATGGTTGGTGTGAGTCGCATTCTTCTTTGCGGTGAGCTCCCGTAGGAAGAAGTTCAGTCGCTGGGTTGCCTTAGTGCGCCCACCCATCTTCTGGAAGAGACCAGCGGGATCCTGGGGAACCATCCATGTGTATTGGTATGCATCGCCCTCAACGAATCCAAATCCTCCTGAAGGGTTATAGGGGGCTGGAAAGGCGCCGCTCGCGTAGCGCGGCTCGATCAGTCCAGTGCTTGAGTCATACAGTTGGCGCCAACTGGCGGAGCGATGGATGAAGGTTTGATATGCCTGCGATTCATGCAGGACTCGGGCAGCAAACTGGGCGATTGCGAAGTCATCCGTGGCGTACTCAAGGGTCGTTGACGCCGACGCCCAGACGGTTTCGGGGCTGCGGTAGATCGAGTTTGCGTTTTCGATCTTGGAATCTATGTCATAGGGAACATATCCGAGAGACTCGTAGTAACTCAGCCCTTGTCGCTCGAGGTAGCTTCCATTTTCGCTCTGGCAGGGCTCGGTCGCTCCATTTGCCATCGCTGTAAGTGCCGCGGATGCATGGAAGCGATCGGCACCGAAGGCCGCTGCCGAGGCGATGATCGGATCGGCGGAGTCGCCCACCTGAATCATGCTCTGCCCATTCGCATATGGCCATCGCGGCAGGCAGCCGCTCTGGTCGGCGTCGGTAAGTAAAGAATTGATCATGTCGTCGACCCGACCGGGCATCAGGATCGATAAGAGCGGTATCTCACTTCGGTAGACATCCCAGCCTGAAAAGTCGGTGTACTGGGTTCGCCCATCCGTATTGTGGATCTTTCCGTCCATCCCCAGATACTGGCCGTTGACGTCGCTAAAGGTTCGAGGAGAGGTGAAGACGTGGTACAGCGCCGTGTAGAACATGTCGATGTCGGACGCCTCCCCGCCTTTGACCCGGATCAATCCCAGCACCTTGTTCCAGCTGCGCTCAGCCTGGGTGGCGACCGTGGCAAAGGCCCCGCCAGGGTCTTCTGCGTCCAGGTTGGCGCGCGCGTTTTCGATGCTGACGAACGAGACCCCGACCCGGACCATGACGACCTTATTACGGGTCGTATCGAAGGTCGCATAGGCTCCGGCTTGGGCGGTCGTTCTTGGGTTACTCGCCGGAGACCGTGTATCGCTCGCGGAAGTTGAGTCGGGATTCAGATGTTGTCGGGTCCAGGTCCCGTAAGCGCTAAAGGGGCGTCCGAAGACTGCCGCGAAGTAGACCTTGTAGCGAGGCCGCTGATTGCAGAAAAGCCCACTGGAGGCCGAGCCGACGATTTCGTTGTTCTGGGGATTGATCTGAACGCTGGAGAAGTCGTCGGGATTGGCGCTGCCACCAGCGTTAATGAGAACGCTTGAGTGTGGGTTCGACGGAAAGGTAAAACGAGCAAGTCCGGTCCGCGTTGTAGTTGTCAGCTCGGTGTTGATCCCAGCCCCGTGCGCAGGGTTAAGGCGCATCGAGTAATAGCCAGGACGAGCTCGCTCGTCGGCGTGGGAAAAGCCGGGCTGGAAAGCTCCCGCGAGGGCAGACGACCCCTTCACGGCGGGGGAGGAGACGAGCGGGTCGGTCGTCGGGAGGAATGGAAAGTCGCCGTAGAGAGAACAGCCGGCGCCATCTAGGTGGGTGAGGCTGAAACCCTTGAGGTGCGTGTCGCGGTAGTCGTATCCCGCGGCTTGATGTTCATTGGGAGTGGTATCAGGTCCCCATTGAACCATGCCGAAAGGGACGGTCGCACCCGGGAAGTTATTGCCTTCTCCGTAAGTGCCACGGCCCGGCTCCGTACCCGCAAAGAGGTTGACATGGCTGGCCCAACCGGCCGATGCAGACGGCGCCGTGAGGCCCAGCATGAGCGCGACAAATGATCCTATGCAGATGAGTTTGGTCTTGACGATGCCGGGCCTGCTCTAGCTGAGTCGTGAAGGTCCATACGGCGCGACCGCAGGGTAATGGAAGACCCTCGAGTATCGCCCTTGGCGAGCTTGGGTCCGCGTGGGGCGTCGATTACACCGATGCGCGCAGGGATTGAGGCCGATCCATGGGCCAAACCAAACATGGACCAACCAAACGAGCAGGCCCAGCTGAGCCCTCGCGTACAGTGAGCGACGCATGCCTGAGCGGATGAGATGGCTAAAGCGTGAGGAGCCGGCGGCCGAGCGCGACGTCGAGCGGCTGCGCCATGCCGTGCCCTACTGGCCCGCCCAGCTCGCGGTCTTGGCTGCCATCGGCCTGCAGCTCTTGATGCCGGCCAAGGTCACTCCGGGTCCTCGTTTCCTGGTACCGGGCCTCGAGGCGATCCTGCTGGTCGGCCTGGCGATCACGACCCCCCGCCACGACCGCGCCGAATTTCGCCGGCGGCGGCGCTTCGCGATCGGCCTGATGGCGCTGGTCAGCGCCGCCAACGCGCTGTCGCTGGCGCTTCTCGTGGAGGCCCTGCTCGAAGGAGCGAAGACGAGCGGCCGCAACCTGCTCTTCGGCGCGTTGATGATCTGGCTCACCAACATCATCATCTTCGCGCTCTGGTACTGGGAGTTGGACGGGGGAGGGCCGAGGGAGCGGGAGGATCGACAGGATCATCGCCCCAGGGACTTCCTCTTCCCGCAGATGGCCGACCC
Source organism: uncultured Solirubrobacterales bacterium (assembly GCA_963803755.1). Classification (GTDB taxonomy): domain Bacteria; phylum Actinomycetota; class Thermoleophilia; order Solirubrobacterales; family 70-9; genus CAVUPF01. The sequence continues at coordinate 16,260 of CAWDNP010000003.1, read as the reverse complement.
CGAGCCCCTCGGCCCCGACTGGAAGCCGCGCTTCCCCGACTATCTGTACCTGGCCTTCACCAACGCCAGCGCCTTCAGCCCCACCGATGCGATGCCGATGAGCGTGATGGCGAAGATGCTGATGCTGGTGCAAGCGCTGATCTCGCTCCTGACGGTGCTGCTGGTCGCGGCACGGGCGGTGAACATCCTCGCCTGAGGCGAGGGATCGGGCTGAGCCGCCACCGCACCGCGCCGAGCGCCTGAGGTTGGGCGTATCTTCTCCTCGGTGACAGAGTTGCTCAACCTGTCCTCCCTGATTCGCAGCCCCATGCTCGACCGGGCCGGGGAGAAGCTGGGCCGCGTCGAGGACCTCATCGTCCGGCTCGGTGAACCCGGGTTGCCGCCGGTCACCGGGCTGAGAGCACGGATCGGGGGTCGCGAATTCTTCGTCCCGAGCGAGCGCGTCGCGTCCCTGGAGCCGGGGCAGGTGCGCCTCTCAGGCGAGAAGCTCAGCCTGGCGAGCTTCGAGCGCCGCGAAGGCGAGGTGCTGCTGCGTGAAGACCTGCTCGGGCGCAAGCTGATCGATGTGCAAGCGGCGCGCCTCGTCACCGCGCATGAGATCGTGCTCTCCTGCATCGAGGGTCGCTGGCGGGTCGCCGGCATCGACCCAAGGCCCCGCAGAGCCCGGCGGCGGCTGTTCGGGGGGCGGGCACGCCCAGCTGAGCCACCGATCCTTAGCTGGTCGGAGCTCGAGCCGTTCGTTGGTCACGTTCCCAGCTCGCGCCTCAGGCTTGGCCGTCGCCACCTCGCCCGCCTGCATCCAGCCCAGATCGCAGACCTGGTCGAGGCGGCTTCCCACGAGGAGGGCGAGGAGATCATCGAGGCGGTGGGGAGCGACCGGGAGCTCGAGGCCGACGTCTTCGAGGAGCTCGACAAGGAGCACCGCCTTGAGTTCATAAGCGAGCGCTCCGATGCCCAGGCGGCGCAGCTGATCGCCCGCATGGCGCCCGACGACGCTGCGGACCTGATCGCTGACATCGACCAGGAGCGGCGGCTGCCGATCCTCGAGCGGCTGCCCTATGCCAAGCAGCGCAAGATCCGAGCCCTGCTCGGCTACAACCCGGCTACCGCCGGTGGGCTGATGAGCCCCGACCTCGTCGCGGTGGAGGCAACGATCAGCGTCGCCGCTGCGCTGGGGCTCGTCAGGGGGGCCGATGTGCCGCCCGAGGCGGCTACGACCGTCTACCTCACCGACGAGCAGGGCCATCTGGTCGGCGCAGCGCTGGTGGTCGCGTTGCTCCGCGCCGACCAGGACCGGGCAGTCTGCGACGTGGCCGATCTCGACGCGCCGTGCGTGCGGACCGACGAGGAGCTGCCCGAGGTGGCGCGCCTGATGGCGGACTTCAACCTGACCATGTTGCCGGTGCTCGACGAGGCCTCACGCGCGGTCGGGGTTGTGACCGTCGACGACGTATTGGAGCTTCTCGTACCCGAAGAGTGGCGCCGACGGGCGCGCGTCGCACAAGGCTGAGCGGCGAATCAAGTTTTAGCTGCCCGCTGCTCGCAGCGCCCGGTTCGGCCTGTTGAATGGACGCGTGCTAGCCTCGTCGCGTCGTCGAGAACGGCGACTCGAAAGGTGTAGGAGAACGGCGTTGGAGCTTGTGATCGACATAGACCTACCGCGAAGTACCACCACGCTCGCGCGCGCCTGCACCTTGATGCCCAGGCGTTAGTCATCAACCCTCAGGTGCGCGCGGGTAGATCTGCGCGCCCTCCCTTCTTGGTTTGGGACCGGAAGGGGCCGGCCATGAGCGTCGGTCGGAAAGGAGGTTGATGACAATTGGAAGAGACTGAGGCCAGGGCAACCCCGTCGCGCGCTGCTGAGCACGCCGCGGCCCTCGATAAGGCCCACATCGGCGATATCCACGGTGCGCTCGGGACCCTCCGCGTGCGCGACTCGGGCCAACGCTACGGCTGGCGCGCCCGCGGTCTGGCCCTGCTGGCGATCATTGGCCCCGGCCTAATCGTCATGGTCGGCGACAACGACGCGGGCGGTGTCTCGACCTACGCCCAGGCGGGTCAGAACTTTGGCACCAGCCTGCTCTGGGTGCTCTTGCTCCTGATCCCGGTGCTGATCGTCAACCAGGAGATGGTGATCCGCCTCGGCGCGGTGACGGGGGTGGGGCATGCGCGCCTGATCAACGAGCGCTTCGGGCGCTTTTGGGGCTGGTTCTCGGTCGGGGACCTCTTCGTCCTCAACTTCCTCACGATCGTCACCGAGTTCATCGGAATCAGTCTCGCTCTTAGCTACCTGGGCGTCAGCAAGTACATCGCCGTGCCGGCAGCCGCAGTGGCGCTGATCGCGATGACGGCGACCGGCAGCTTTCGCCGCTGGGAGCGCTTCATGTTCGTCTTCGTCTTCGCCAACTTCCTGGTGATCCCGCTGGCGATCATGTCCCACCCGAACCTCGCCACGATGGCCCACAGTTTCGTCATCCCGGGGATCGAGGGAGGCGCCAACTCGACCTCGATCCTCCTGATCATCGCCATCGTCGGCACCACCGTCGCCCCCTGGCAGCTCTTCTTTCAACAGTCCAACGTGATCGACAAGCGGATCACGCCGCGCTGGATCAACTACGAGCGCGCCGACACGGTGCTCGGCGCCTTCATCGTCGTGATCGGGGCCGCGGCTCTGATCGCGGTGACCGCCTTCGGCTTTGGCGGCACCCCGGCGCATGGCGACTACACCAACGCCGGCACGGTGGCGAGCGAGCTTCGCCGATACGTCAGCCCGACCGCCGGCGCCATCTTCGCCATCGTCCTGCTCAACGCCTCGCTGATCGGCGCCGGTGCGGTGACCCTCGCCACCTCCTATGCCTTCGGCGACGTCTTCGGAGCCAGCCACTCGCTGCATCGCGGCTTTCGCGACGCCAAGCTCTTCTACGCGATCTTCTCAGGCCTGATCGGCCTCGCCGCGGCGATCGTCCTGATCCCCGGCGCCCCCCTCGGTGTGATGACCGAGGGGGTGCAGGCGCTGGCCGGGGTCCTGCTGCCCAGCGCCACTGTCTTCCTGCTCCTGCTCTGCAACGACCGCGAGGTGCTGGGGCCCTGGGTAAACGGGCCCTGGGTGAATGCGCTGGCCAGCGTGATCGTCGCAGTCCTCGTCATGCTCTCGATGATCCTGGTCGCAACTACCCTGTTCCCGGCGATCAATGCGGCCACCCTGACCCTCTATCTGGGTATCGCCCTTGCGGCGGGCCTGCTGACGATCGGGGCGCTCGTCCTGCGCCGGCGCGAGCGCGGCGCCCCCGCCTATGCGCTGTCGCCGGAGGCGCGGCGCAACTGGACGATGCCTCCGCTGGCACTGCTCGAGCGGCCCCGCTGGTCGAGCGGGCGCAAAGCCGCGATGATCCTGATGCGCAGCTATCTGATCGTGGCCGTCCTCCTGCTGATCGTCAAGGCGACCCAGCTCGGCGGAGCCTGACGGCGTGGCCTCTGCACTCAGCCGTCCACGCGCGTGGACACCGAGGTGACGACCACATCCGGGCGGCCCAGCAGAGACAGGGCCAGGGCGTACTCGAGCTGGTTGTGTAGCGGCTCCTGCCACGGGTGGCGAGTGACCAGGGTAGGCACGACCACGGTCACCCGCTTGCCCTCGCGGCGGGCGCGCTCCTCGACGAACTCGACCAGCGGCGCGACGACCTCGCGGTAGGGGGAGGGGACCATTTCAAGCGGGATGCGCTCGTCGCTCCATTCCCTCCAGCGGCGGGCGAACTCCTCGGGCGAGCCCCCGATCTCGGCGACCACGTGGACCGCAAGGACGTCATCGCTGATCGAGGAGGCGTAGTCGAGCGCTGCCGCGGTGGCCCGGTTTAGTTTGCTCACTGGGACGATCGCCTCCGTACGCTCGTGGCGCATCGCCGGTAAGCGGTCTAGCGCGAACGGCCCCCAACCGCGACGTAGTGGCGATGCACCCCGTAGAAGAGCGCGACCAACAGCGGGATGAGCAGGACCACGATCCAGGCTCCCTCGGTGAACTTGGCGGTAACGACGATCAAGGTGACGAGGCCGGTGACGACGGCCCCAGTGCCGTTGATCGCGGCTTTTCGCCGCCAGCCCTCGCCGCGCTTTCGCTGCCAGTGGCGGACCATCCCGGCCTGGGAGAGCGTGAAGCACAAAAACACGCCGACCGCGAACAGCGGAATCAGGGCATGCGTGCTACCGCCAAAGGCGATGATGAGCACGATCGCCAGCGAGCCGATCGCGATGATCCCGTTCGAGTAGGCGAGGCGGAAGCCGCGGTGGGAGAGCCGGCGCGGGAACCAGCTGTCCTCGGCCATCACGGCGGCCAGCCGAGGGAAGCCGTTGAACGAGGTGTTGGCCGCGAGCATGAGGACGAGCGCAAGCGACACCTGGACCATGTAGTAGAGAGGGGAGTTGCCGAGGAAGGCGCGGCCGATCTGGGAGACCACATTGGACTGGTCGGAGGGAACGGCGACGATCTCCCGCCCCAGGCCGGCTACCCCCAAGAACAGGACACCGAGGATCAGGGCCAGCGTTACCAGGGTGCCGGCGGCGTTCTTGGAGGCAGGTTTGTTGAACGCCGGGACGCCGTTGGCGATCGCCTCGACCCCGGTCATCGCCGTGCAACCTCCGGCGAACGCGCGCAACACGAGGAAGAACGACAGGCTCTGGCTCGCTGGCGGGATTGGGTGCGCGGGGGCAGGGGCACCCTGCGTGATCAGGTGCACCGCGCCCACCACCAGGAGCGCGCCAAGCGAGCCGATGAACGCATAGGTCGGCAGCACGAACGCCGCCCCGGAATCGCGCACGCCGCGCAGGTTGATCGCGATCAGCACGACGACCAGCGCCACGTCGAGGACGACGCGGTCCGCGTTTAGCCCCGGGACGAAGGCGACTATCGCGGCCACCCCGGCGGTGACCGAGACCGCGACCGTGGTGAGGTAGTCGACCATGAGCGCCGCCGCCGCCACCAGGCCCGGGCGTATCCCGAGGTTCTCCCGCGCAACCGTATAGGAGCCTCCACCCTGCGGGTAGGCGTAGATGGTCTGGCGATAGGAGAAGGCGACAATCGCAAGCAGCGCGGCGATCGCCAGCGCCACGGGCAGGTCCAGCGCCAGCCCCGCGCTCCCAGCCAAAAGGAGCGCGTAGAGGATCTCATCGGGCCCGTAGGCGACCGAGGAGAGCGCGTCAAGCCCGAACGCGCCCATCGCCCGTGGCCGGGAGAGGCGCTGATCAGACTCCGCAGTCGTCGGCAGCGCAGGGCCAAGCAGCAGCCGGCGGACCGTGTGTGGCACCAGCGCACCGTATACGGCTCAGTTGTGTGGAAGCGCGACGAACTCGCCGGCGCCGAGAGCGCGTAACCGCCGCGACTTCAGCCCACCTGCCGTCCAGGCCCTTCGCCCTCGGGTGGGGCCCGGCGGGAAGCACGCAGCACAGAGAAGATGAGCACAGCCAGGACGGCAAGGGGCGTGACCCACCAAGCCTCTGCACCGCTGCCGGCAATCGCAGCAGTAAGGCCGAGGGCGAGGACAGCCACCCCAGCGACGAGAGGGTCATCACCGATGATGAACTCGTAGAGGAACCCCGGGAATCCTCGGAGCAGGCTCATCTGTTTGCCAGAGCTGTGCGCCCACTGAGCCCGGCATGGCGACGACGGAGCACCGCCACCAGGCAGAGCGAGGCGGCTGCTATGACGGCGACGATCGCCGGGATGGCAGCGTCCCCGGCCGGCCAGGTAGCTCCGGCGCCCTCTGTGCCCCAGAAGATCCCGAATGACGTCAGCAACACGCCGACCACGTACTTGAGTGTGTTCTCGGGCACGCGGTTGAGTGGAGCATGCGCGGCAGCGCCGGCAACGATGACGACCGCGACCGCGGCGACCGCGGCCAGCACGGCGAGCCCGACGTTGTGCTGGTTGCTGCCGAAGGTGATCACGATGAAGGCCACCTCGAGGCCCTCGAGCAGCACGCCTTTGAAGCTAACGGCAAACCCGAACGGATCGACACCTCGGCTCTCGCCGCTCGATTGGGCTAGCAGCTCGGCGACCTCCCGGGCAAAGATCGCCTCCTCGTCATGAAGGGCCTTGAAGCCGCCGGCTCGCAGGATCGCCTTGCGAAGCCACTGAAGCCCGAAGACGAGCAGAAGGCCGCCGACCACCAAGCGCAGCACGTTGACCGGGAGCGTGGTGAGGGCAGGGCCAAGCAAGGCGACGAGCGTCGCCAGCACCACCAGGGCAGCCGCCACCCCGGCCCAGGCAGAACGCCAACCGCGGGTGATCCCCGCCGCCAGCACGATGGTCACCGCCTCCACCCCCTCGACCGCACAGGCGAGGAAGACCGCGACGAAAAGCACCAGGTCCCGACTCATAAGTCGCCGCTGCGATCGAGATCAGCGGGCAGCTTCGAAGGTCACCTTTCCAGCGTCGCAGTGGAAGCCCTTCAGGGACCCCCCTCGACTGTCGAAGGTCCATGGGAAGTCAAAGCTCCCCGTCGCCTTCTTCTTTGACGTGAACTTGCCGCTCAGGGTCCCCTTGCCGTTGGCGATGACCACAGAGCCGTTGTCGATATCGAAGTTGCTGTGAAAGCCGAACGCGCTCTTGTGGATCTGCATGTCCGGTGTGGGGTTTACATGAAGTTGAATTTCCTGGACAGCCGTGCCCATCGTGCAGGTCGTGGACATCTCAGCCGTAAATCCCTGGACCGCAGTACCGCCCTTTGAGACCTTGAATTTCACGCTTCCCCCGGTCTGTGAGGTGGTCCCGGTGTAGGAGCCAGTCTGGGGAGCGGCAAGCGCGGTGCCTGCCGTCATCAAAACGAAAGCGACGACCACCGCAAAGAACATATGCTTCCCTGCCCTCATCGGGTCCCTCCTAGTGGGGTTTGAAGCGCAACCTTAGCGGCGCGGTTGGAGCCGGGCGAGCTCTCCTTCGATCGCCTCGAGCTGGGAGGCCATTTCTTGCAGCGCTCGCATCGTCGGATCGTCCCCTGCCGCCCGCCGCTCCGCCTCGGCGCGCGTCACGAAGGAGCTTGTGATCGCCCCCGTCACCACTGCCAGCAGGGACAGGCCACCCAACATGAGAAAGACGGCGATGATCTTTCCGATCGTCTGCTGCGGGACGATGTCGCCGTAGCCGACCGTCGTGACCGTCTGGGTCGCCCACCACATCCCGAGCCATATCGAGTGGAAGGTCCTGGGGTCGACGAGGCGCTCGACCACGCCAAAGACGATGATCGCGGCGGTCCAGAATGCAACGATCACGTAGGCCGCGAAGCGCGGGCGCAGGCCTTTGCGCTCCATGCGCCTCTCCAACCACCGGGCGGACCGATGCGATGCCGGTTGGTTCGCCACCCCTTGGTGTTCGTCGCTCCGCCCGGCGCTCCTCTCACTCGTCTTTGGGCGCGATGGCGCTCGGGTCGAACTTGCCCAGCTCGATCTGGCGGGCCAAGCGCTGGCGCTCGCGGAGGCTGCCCGGGTCAAGAATGCCGGATCCCGCGGCCCGGGAGATCGAGCTGCCACCCTTGCCGCGCAGCACCACGGCGCATCCAACGGCGATCAGCGCTCCAGCGACGGGACCGATCACGTACACCCAGTAGCTGCTGAGATCGCCGCTGAGGAGCGCGGGGCCGAACGAGCGGGCCGGGTTCATCGACACCCCGCTGACTGGTGCCGCCCAGAGTCCGGCCAAAGCGATGTAGCCGCCGACGCCCAGCGCGGCGATTGCGCCGACGTTCTGCGCGGCGGACGCGGTGCCCAAGATCACGCTGACCAGTCCCAAGGTCAGCACGGTCTCCATCAGCAGTGCCTGCCAAGATTCATACCCTGGTCCGGGCAGAGTTGCCCCCAGGTGCTCGACGTTTCCAAACACGGCCACCAAGAACAGGCACGCCAGCGTCGCTCCGACGAGCTGGATGATGATGTAGCCAGGCAGCCGCTTCCACGGGAAGTCGCCGCGCAGGGCGAAGGCGAGCGAAACGGCCGGATTCAGATGCGCGCCGGAGACCGCGCCCATGAACAGGATGATCGCCATGACCATAAGACCGGGCGCGACGACGGCCGGCGCAAGGCCGATCTGTCCCTTGGCGTGAAGGAGGCCGCCGCCGGCCGCGACCAAGACCAAGAAGAAAGTGCCCAGCATCTCGGAGAACAGCCTGCGCCACTCGAGCCTGGGATCGTCGAAGTCCTTTCGATCCCCAAACTCGAGCATGAGCAGGTGCCGGGAACGGGGAGCAAGCGGAAAGCCCGCCAGGGCGAACTCATTGGGATCGTCCCGATCCTTGGGGTCTACCGCCATGGTCTGACCGACCGTACGGGGTCCCCGGCCCGATGGCAAGCTCGCCCTCCTGCTCTGAGCCTGTGGGGCTCGGCCAAGCGCACGCCCACGTGGCTACCGCCTATCAATCGTGACCGTGATGCCCGTCGACGGGACGGTGCGGCCCGCGCCATCCCCTGCTGAGATACCGACGCTCTTCGCCGCGCTGGCTGTCGCCGCAGCGGGCCCGTCGGGGCAAGCCGTACGGGAGCGGATCGATCGGCGTCCAGGCAGGGTCGGGAGGAAACGGGTGGCCCCGCCCGAACTGCCGGACATGGACTCGGCATCCCGTCGTGCTCGCACGCGCGAGCGCTGGCTGCGGCGCGCTCAGCGGATCAGTGACGCCTTTGGCCTAGTTCTCTTCCTGGTCCTGACCACCTACGTCCTCGCCTCGCTGCTCTCCAACCGCGGCTGGCCGGCGGTAGTCCTGATCATCGCCACCAGCGCGACCTCGGTGGTCTCGCTGACCAGCTCCAGCGCGCGGGCCACCTTGGTGCGAACGGCGGTACTGCTCTCGGCGCTCGCCGTCGTGCTGGCGGCCGTTTCGGCCGCCACGGGCGAGCGCACCTGGCTCAATGTCGCTTCGCTGATCCAGATCGGGCTGTTGATCGTGGCGATGGGCGCAGTTCTGCGCCGCGTCGTCACCTCGGCCGAGGTCGGGTTTCGGACGATCCTCGGCGCGATCAGTGTCTACACCGTGCTGGGGCTCCTCTTCAGTTTCGCCTACGGGACGATCGCCCGGATCCAAGAAGGGCCCTTCTTCCAAGGCGTGGCCCACCCGCACGGCTCTGACTTCCTCTTCTTCAGCTACACGACGCTGACCACAACCGGCTACGGTGACCTAGTCCCGGCCGGCCAGCCCGGGCAGATGGTCTCCGGGCTGGAGATGATGCTCGGCCAGATCTTCCTCGTCACCCTGGTCGCAGGGCTGGTAAGCCTCTGGCGTCCCGGCGACGCGCTCCGCCGTCGCCAGAAGCGCGGTGGTGAAGGGGCTGCCGCCGAGGCCCCACCGACCGGCTGAGGCGCCGCCTGGGCAACCGAGGGCGCGGGGAGGCGGTAGCGTCCCGAGCCGCCTTGCCCGACTTCGGCGATTACTTCCGCGAGATCTACGCCCACGGCTTGATGGGCGAGCAGCCGATGATCCCGGTCTCCTTCGCTGAGCTGGAGGAGGCCGCGGCGAAAGCGATGGATGAGCGCACCGCCGCCTACGTCTTCGCCGGAGCGGGTAGCGAGGACACGATGCGAGCCAACCTGGAAGCGTTCCGGCGCTGGCGGATCGTCCCGCGGATGATGCGCGACGTTGCCGAGCGCGACCTCTCGCGGACGGTGCTCGGCACCGCGATGCCGGCGCCGGTGATACTGGCGCCGATCGGAATCCACAAGATCGTCCACGAGGACGGCGAGCCGGCCACGGCGCGCGCTGCGGCCCGAGTCGGGCTGCCGCTGATCGCCAGCACCGCCTCCCACTCCACGCTGGAGGAGATCGCCGAAGCCAGTGGCGAGGGCCAGCGCTGGTTTCAGCTTTACTGGCCAAACGACGATGAGATCGCGGCTAGCTTTGTGCGGCGGGCCGAGGCCGCCGGCTACGGAGCGATCGTCCTCACCGTCGACACCTTCATCTTCGGCTGGAAGCCGCGGGACCTGCAGCGGGCCTGGCTGCCCTTCCTAGAGGGGATCGGAAACGCCAACTTCCTCCAGGACCCGGTCTTCCGCTCCCAGCTCGAGAAGACTCCCGAGGAGGATCCCGGCGCGGCGACCGGCCACTTCGTCGGGGTCTACGTCAACCCGTCGCTGACCTGGGATCAGCTCGCCCGGCTGCGCGAGATGACCTCGCTGCCGGTCCTCGTCAAGGGCATCCTGCACCCCGACGACGCGCGCGAGGCTGTCGAGCACGGCGCCGAGGGGATCGTCGTCTCCAACCACGGCGGACGCCAGATCGACGGCGAGATCGCCTCGCTGGACGCCCTGCCGGGGATCCTCGACGCGGTGGGGGACAGCGCCGCCGTCCTGCTCGACAGCGGCATCCGCGGCGGTGCTGACGCCTTCAAGGCGCTGGCGCTTGGGGCCGACGCCGTGCTCCTCGGCCGCCCCTACCTGTGGGGGCTGGCGTTAGGCGGCGAGCAGGGGGTCGAGACGGTCCTGCGAATGCTGCTCGCCGAGCTCGACCTGACGATGGCGTTGAGCGGCCATACCAGGCCCGGCGAGCTGGGCCCAGGCGCCCTCGCCCACGACGGCGGCTGAGAGCTACCCGTCGGAGAGCTCGACGCTCTCGATCACCTGAGGCTCGCGCGGCTGGTCGGAACCGTTGGTTTCTGCCGACTCGATCGCCTCGACCGCATCCATGCCGTCGGTCACCTCGCCGAAGACCGTGTGCTTGCCGTCGAGCCAGGGTGCCGCCGCGGTGGTGACGATGAAGAACTGGGAGCCGTTGGTGTCGGGACCGGCATTGGCCATCGCCAGCGCCCCCCGCACGATCTTGTGGTCGTTGATCTCGTCCTCGAACGTGTAGCCGGGACCACCGCGACCGCTCCCCTCCGGGCAACCGCCCTGGATCATGAAATCGGGAATGACCCGGTGAAAGACGAGGGTGTCATAGAAGCCCTCTGCGGCAAGCTTGCGGAAGTTCTCCACCGTCTTCGGCGCATCGTCGTCGTGCAGCTCGAGCACGATCGCTCCCGCGCTGGTGTGAAGGGTCGCCTTCGACATCTGACCCAAACACTACTGGCCGCGCCACCCAATATGCCCGGAGCGCGGGACTCTCTCGCAACTCCCGGAGGCCCCCACCCCGCCCCTTTGCGAGAATGGGTGGCGATGCCCCTGCCGAGTAAGGATCAGATCACCGAGAAGCTGCGCGCGGTCATCGACCCGGAGCTGCGCCGCTCGATCGTCGAGCTGGGCATGGTTCGCTCGATCGAGGTCCACGACAGCGGCCGAGTCGAGGTCGTCGTATCCCTGACCACTGCCGGCTGCCCGATCCGCTCCCACTTCGAAGGGGCCGTCGCCAAGCAGGTCTCCGAGCTGGACGGGGTGAGCGAGGTCGCGGTCGGCTTCGACGTCCTCTCAGATGAGGAGAAGGGCAGCCTCCAGCAGGCGCTAGGTCGCAGCAAGCTGCCGCAGGGGGCGCTGGCCCAGGTCAAGAACGTGATCTGCGTCGCCTCGGGCAAGGGCGGTGTCGGCAAGTCGACGATGACCGCCAACCTGGCCGCGGCGCTCGCCGCCGAAGGCCACCCCGCCGGCGCGCTGGACTGCGACGTCTACGGCTACTCGATCCCGCGCATGCTCGGCGTCAACCGCAAGCCGGAGGTCAACGCCGAGCGCAAGATCCTGCCGCTGGAGGCCGCGGGCGGCGTCAAGGTCATGTCGATCGGCTTCTTCGTCGAGGAGAACGCCGCGGTCGTCTGGCGCGGGCCGATGCTCCACAAGGCGATCCAGCAGTTCCTCGAGGACGTCGCCTGGGGCGAGCTGGAGTACCTGCTGCTCGACCTTCCCCCGGGGACCGGTGACGTCTCGATGACCCTGGCCCAGCTCCTCCCCCAGGCCAAGTTCGCGATCGTCACCACCCCGCAGCCCGCAGCCCAGTCGGTCGCCCGGCGCGGCGCCGAGATGGCGGCCAAATTCGACCTCGAGCTGCTCGGGGTGATCGAGAACATGTCCGGCTTCACGACGCCCGAGCGGCGAGCGCTTCACGATCTTCGGCGAGGGCGGCGGCCAGCTCCTCGCCGACGAGCTCGACGTGCCGCTGCTCGCCAAGGTGCCGCTCTCGGAGGCCCTGCGCGAGCATGCCGACTCCGGCACCCCCCTGGTCACCGCCGACCCCGACTCACCGGCCTCCCAGGCGATCCGCCAGGCCGCGCGCGGCATCCTCGCCGCGACCCCGCAGGAGCTGCCGGTCCTTCAGGCGCTACCCGGCGCAGCCGAGCCGCCGCCGATCAGCGGCACCCCGCTGCCGGTCGTCCAGTAGCAGATCGGATCGACCCTGCGGCGACGCGATTTGAAGCTGTCGCATCGGCCGGACAGTTCGAGCTACGCCGCGCTCTTGCTCTTGTAGTAGTCGGCGTTGATCTCGGCGTATTTGGCCCACTCGGCCGGGAGCTGGTCCTCGGCGAAGCAGGCGTCGACCGGGCAGGCCTCGACGCAGGCGTCGCAGTCGATGCACTCGTCCGGATCGATATAGAGCATCTCGACCGAGTCGTAGTCGGGCTCGTCCGGGGTCGGGTGGATGCAGTCGACCGGGCAGACCTCGACACACGAGTTGTCCTTCTGGCCTATGCACGGCTCGGCGATGACGTATGTCATTCGAGGCTTTCTCCTAAGTTGTCTTTCGGTGCGCGAGCGAGGGCTACAAGCCCCCGCCGAGGCGCGAGCGCACATTTTAGGGATGCCGGGCAGAGGAAGGCGACGCGGGCGATGGCTAGGGTTGGCGATTGCGCATGGAAGACGCCGACCCCAGCGAGATCCGGCGATGCTGCTGCTGACCGGCGCGACCGGGAGCATCGGGTCGCGGCTGCTTCCGCTGCTGCTGGAGCGCGGTGAAGACGTTCGCTGCCTGGTGCGCGAGCCGCGGCGGCTAGGAGAGCGCCGCGTGGACGTGCAGATCGCGCTCGGCGACCTCGGCGAGATGTCGGACCCCTACCTGGTGCGCCAGGCCCTGCGCGGCGTCGAGACCGTGATCCACCTGGCAGCGACGATCCGCGACCAACCCCCGCGCCGGATCGAGGAGCTGAACGGCCTGGCGACCGTCCGCCTGCTGCGGGGGGCGGAGCGAAGCGGCGTGCGGCGCTTCGTCTTCTTCAGCGCCCTAGACGCCTCCTCCGCGCAGCGCACCCGCTTCTTCCGCGCCAAGTGGCTGGCGGAGCAGGCGGTCCACTCCTCCCCCCTGGAAACGACGATCTTCGCCCCCTCGATCGTCTACGACCACACCGATCCCTGGATCACCCTCCTGAAGCGCTTCTCCTTCCTCCCCGCCCTCCCGGTATCCGGCGATGGCCAAGCCAGGTTTCAACCGATCTGGGCAGCCGACACGGCGCATTGCGTAGCCAACTCCCTTGCCACCGACGATCGCCCCCGCTTCGAGCTGGCCGGCCCCGAGACCCTCACCTACGACCAGATGTCCGATCTGGTCAGCCGCATTGCCGGTCGGCCGAGGCCGCTGGTGCACCTTCCCCTCCCCCTTGTCCGCTCCGGCCTCCTCACCCTTCGCAGGGTTGTCGGAGAGTCGGCCTTTGCCACCTGGGAAGAGGCGGAGCTGATGGAGGTCTCGATGCTCAGCAAGCGAGGAAGCTCCGACGCAGAGGCGCTCGGAGTCCAGCCGAAGCGAATGTCAGAGGTATTGATGTAGCGAGGGCCCGGCAGATCTGCCGGGCCCCCGGAAAACCACTCGCCTGTTGGGGCGAATTACATCATCCCGCCCATGTCCGGCATGCCACCGGGCATCCCGCCGGCCGCCGTCCTTCTCGGGCGGCTCGGCGATGACCGCCTCGGTGACGAGAATGTTCTTGGCGATCGACGCCGCGTTCTGAAGCGCCGAGCGCGTCACCATCGTCGGGTCGATGACGCCGGCTTTGATCAGGTCGCCGTACTCGCCGTTGGCCGCGTTCAGCCCTTCGCCCGCTTTCAGGTCGCGGACCTTGTTGACCACGACCGAGCCCTCCAGGCCGGAGTTCTCGGCGATCTGGCGAACCGGCTCCTCCAGCGCCCGGTGGATGATCCGCGCGCCCGTCTTCTCATCGGGGTCGTCGAGCTTCTCGGGGTCCAGGCTGGCCTGGGCGTTCAGCAGGGCGACGCCGCCACCCGGCACCACGCCCTCCTCCAGGGCCGCACGGGTCGCCTGCAGAGCGTCCTCGACGCGGTGCTTTTTCTCCTTCATCTCGGTCTCGGTCGCAGCGCCAACCTTGACCACGGCGACACCGCCGGCCAGCTTGGCAAGCCGCTCCTGGAGCTTCTCCCGATCGAAGTCGGAGTCCGTGTTCTCGATCTCCTGTTTGATCTGCTTGATCCGGCCCTTGATCGCCTCGGCCTCGCCAGCCCCGTCGATGATCGTGGTCGTGTCCTTGGAGACGACGACGCGACGGGCTTTGCCGAGCTGGGAGAGCTGGGTGTTCTCGAGTTTGAGGCCCATCTCCTCGGTGATCACCTCGCCGCCGCTGAGGATCGCGATGTCCTCGAGCATTCGCTTGCGACGGTCGCCGAAGCCCGGTGCCTTGACGGCGACACCGGTGAAGGTGCCCCGCAGCTTGTTGACGACGAGCGTCGCGAGGCACTCGCCCTCGACGTCCTCGGCGACGATCAGCAGCGGCTTGCCACCCTGCATCACCTGCTCCAGGACCGGCAGGATGTCCCGCACCGAGCCGATTTTCTGGTTGGCGATGAGTACATAGGGGTCCTCCAGCACCGCCTCCATGCGGTCCTGGTCGGTGACCATGTACGGGGAGATGTAGCCCTTGTCGAACTGCATCCCCTCAGTGAACTCCAGCTCCATGCCGAAGGTCTGGCCCTCCTCGACGTTGACGACGCCGTCTTTTCCGACTTTCTCGATCGCGTCGGCGATCACGCTGCCGATCTCATCGTCGGCGGCGGAGATGGCCGCAACGCGGGCGATCTGGTCCTTGCCTGCGACCTCCTTGGACTGCTTCTCACGTAGGTTCTCAACTACCTCGTCGACCGCCTTCTCGATGCCGCGACGCAGGGCCAGCGGGTTAGCGCCGGCGGCCACGTTCTTGAGGCCCTGGCGGACGATGATCTGGGCCAGCAGGGTCGCCGTGGTGGTGCCATCGCCGGCCACGTCATTGGTCGCAGTGGCGACCTCGCGGACCAGCTGGGCGCCCTGGTTCTCGAACACGTCCTCGACCTCTACCTCGCGGGCGATCGTGACGCCGTCGTTGGTGATCGTGGGCGCGCCGAACTTCTTGTCGAGCACGACGTAGCGGCCTTTCGGGCCGAGGGTGACCTTGACGGCATTTGCGACTGCGTCGACGCCGGCCTGCAGGGCCCCCCTTGCCTCCTCGCTGTACTTCAGCTCCTTGTGAGCCATCTGGATTCAGTCCTCCTTGGTTCTTCTAAGTCCTGTTGACGGGTTAACCGAGCTTGGCGAGTACGTCCGACTCGCGCAGAACGAGCAGCTCCTCGTCCTCGACGGTGACCTCGGTACCGCCGTATTTGGAGTAGAGGACCTCGTCCCCCTCCGCGACGTCGAGCGGGCGGCGAGTGCCGTCCTCGTTGATCGCGCCGTCGCCGACGGCGATGACCTTGCCCTTCTGCGGCTTCTCTTTGGCCGTGTCGGGGAGGACGATGCCGCTCGCGGTCGTCTCCTCCTCATCGATCGGCTTTACGACCAGCCGGTCCCCGAGGGGCTTCAGCTTCATCCGTGTACCTCCGTTATAGGTCAGAAAGTTCGAACTGGTTTTGGCACTCGCTAAGTGAGAGTGCCAATAGCTCGAAAGATAGCGATTCTCAACCGTCCGCCATCAACTCGTAGCCCAAATGCCGGGAGATCGCCTGCAATCGAGCCCCCATGTGCAGATAGGTCAAGCGAAAGGTCGACGAGCATCTCCGCGCAAGGCGGGCGGCATCAGTTGTGGCGCGGGGTCTCCCCGTTGCCGAAGTGCGCACCCGGCGGCTCGACGATCTGGGAAAAGCGGATCACCGTGACCTTGTCCTCTCCCGAGATCGGGCGGCCATAGATCTGCTCGAGGAAGTTGGAGGTCTCCTCGAGGCGACGGAACTCTGGGTTGTCGTGCTCGATGTCACGCGGCGAGAGATCCGAAACCCGCTTCACCTCGACATCGTCGATCACCGCCGTGAAGATCTTCTCCCGCGGGCTGTGGCGGAAGCCAACCGTCACCCAGACCACCTGGCCGCGCTCATACTTGTTGCTCTTGTCCCCCAGCCGGATCGTCGCCGTCTTTCGGCCCCGCTTGAGCTGGTCGATGAAAACCGCCGAGTAGAAGTTG
>CAWDNP010000002.1:0-126988 GCA_963803755.1 uncultured Solirubrobacterales bacterium | reverse complement strand
CGTGGTCATCGGGCCCCCAGCCGAAGACGGCCGCGTAGAAAGCCTTCGCGGCATCAGGATCGCGGGTGTTGAGCTCGTTCCAGGCGAATGCGCCCGGCTCGTTGGCGAGGCCGGACCCAGGATGGGCGCGCGGCTGCCAGATCGAGAACACGGCCCCGGTCGGATCGGCGAAGACCGCCATGCGGCCGACGTCCAGCACGTCCATCGGCTCGGCGATCACACTGCCGCCGGCCTCTTTGACCGCGGCGGCGGTCGCGTCTGCATCCTCGACCGAGACGTAGGTCGTCCAGGCGGGCGGCTGGCCCTCCTGCATCAGCGGCATCATCCCGGCGACCGGCTTGCCGCTCAGGATCGCCATCCGATAGCCACCGGTCTGCTCAGGGCTCTGGCTCTCCGCCACGTCCCACCCGAACAGGGCGCTGTAGAACTCGACCGCGGCATCCAGGTCGGGGGAGCCAACGTCGACCCAGGATGGGGTTCCCGGCGGGTAGCTCGTTCTCTCGCTCATTGCTGCTTCCTCTCCTCGAAGGTTTGACGACGATCCTTGCATTTCCGCGAGCCCGTGGGTCAACGGTTTGTTACGGCCGCGGCCCGATCCGGTTCGCCCGCTAAAATCCGACTGTAGAAGTAGGATTAAGTCGCAGGCGCACAATCCCATGATCGAGCCCACCAAGACATCCCTCCCCGTCTGCCCCGCCGCCGAGCTGCCGGCGGGCGCGATGCGCCTGGTCGAGCACGAGGGGCGCAAGATCGGCGTCTTTAACTGCGACGGGGCTCTGTATGCGATCGAGGACCGCTGCTCCCACGACGACGGACCGCTCGCCGAGGGCGAGTTTGACGCCGCGGCCTGCACGGTCGAGTGCCCCCGTCACGGCTCCCTCTTTGACCTGACCACCGGCAGGCCGAAGACCCTCCCCGCCTATGCTCCGGTACAGACGTTCCCGATAGCCGTCGAGGACGACACAATCGTTTTGGAGGTCGACTAGACCATGGCCACACCCGAGGCCGTTGCAGAGCAGCGCGATCTGGCTGGAATCAACTCCGACTACAAGGAGAAGTTCGGCTTCCACGACTCCGAGTCCGGCTACGCCTACAAGGCGCCGAAGGGCCTCAGCCGCGAGATCGTCGAATCGATCTCCTCCTACAAGGACGAGCCGCAGTGGATGCGGGACTTCCGGCTAAAGGCGCTGGAACACTTCTACTCCCGCCCGACCCCGACCTGGGGCGGCAACCTGGGCCAGATCGACTTCGACGACATCCACTACTTCGTGCGCGCCTCGGAGAAGAACAGCCGCGACTGGAGCGAGGTTCCCGAGGACATCAAAAACACCTTCGACCGGCTCGGCATCCCCGAGGCGGAGCGCAAATTCCTCTCCGGGGTCGGCGCCCAGTACGAGTCCGAGGTCGTCTACCACCAGGTCAACGAGAAGCTCGAGGCCCAGGGCGTGATCTTCACCGACATGGACACGGCGCTGCGCGAGCACGAGGACCTGGTCCGCGAGCACTGGGCGACGATCATCCCCCCCAACGACAACAAACTGGCGGCGCTCAACTCGGCGGTCTGGTCGGGCGGCTCCTTCGTCTACGTGCCGGCCGGGGTCAAGGTCGAGATGCCGCTGCAGGCCTACTTCCGGATCAACACCGAGAACATGGGCCAGTTCGAGCGGACGCTGATCATCGCCGAGGAGGGCTCCGACGTCCATTACATCGAGGGCTGCACGGCGCCGGTCTACTCCAGCGACTCGCTGCACTCCGCGGTGGTCGAGATCGTCGCCAAGCCGAGCTCACGGGTCCGCTACACGACGGTGCAGAACTGGTCGCAGAACGTCTTCAACCTCGTCACCAAGCGCGCCGTCGCCCACGAGAAGGCGACGATGGAGTGGGTCGACTGCAACCTCGGCTCGAAGCTGACGATGAAGTACCCGTCGATCTACCTGCTCGGTCCCGAAGCCCACGGCGAGATCCTCTCGATCGCCTTCGCCGGCGACGGCCAGCATCAGGACGCCGGCGGCAAGATCATCCACGCGGCGCCGCGCACCAGCTCCTCGATCTTCTCCAAGTCGATCTCCAAGGACGGCGGGCGGGCGACCTACCGCGGATTGCTGGAAGTCGCCGACGGGGCGACCGAATCGCGCTCCAAGGTCGTCTGCGACGCGCTGCTGCTCGACGAGGACTCGCGCTCGGACACCTACCCGACGATCCGCATCGACGAGAACGACGCCGACGTCGGCCACGAGGCGACCGTCTCGAAGATCGGCGACGAGCAACTCTTCTACCTGCAGAGCCGAGGGCTCAGCGAGGAGGAGGCCTCGAAGATGATCGTCAACGGCTTCATCGAGCCGGTCACCAAGGAGCTGCCGATGGAGTACGCGGTCGAGCTCAACCGCTTGATCGAGCTGCAGATGGAGGGCTCGATTGGCTGAGGTCGCGACCGAACCGGCTTGGCTTTCCGAGAGGCGCCAGAGGGGCGCCTCTCTCGCGCGGGAGCTCCCTCTTCCCGATCACAAGGCGAAGGGATGGGAATTCACCGACCTCTCGAGGCTTGAGATCGACTCCTACGTGGCGGGCGCGGCGACCGCCACGATCGAGGCGCCCGAGGGCGCGACGGTGCTGCCGCTCGCCGAGGCGATCGATTCCCACGGCGACCTGATCCACCAGCGGCTCGGCTCGCTGGTGCCGATCGAGGACCCTTTCGTCGCCCGCAACGAGGAGGCCTGGCGCGACGGCGTGCTGGTCCACGTAGCGGCCGGGGTGAGAGTCGAGGAGCCGATCCGGATCGAGGTGCCCGTCGAGCAGGACGGCGTCGCCGTCAACCGGCGCACCCTGGTCGTGCTCGAGGAGGGCGCCGAGGCGGAGGTCTGGGAGCACTCCGCCTCTCCCGGTGACGATGTTGACGCGCTGCTTAACTCGGTGGTCGAGCTGGTGGTCGGGCAGGGAGCTACGTTGCGCTACGTCAGCACCCAGGACATCTCCGAGTCGGCGTGGATCTTCTCCTCGCAGCGAGCGGAGGTGGAGCACGACGGGCGGCTCGACTGGACCGCCCTTGGCTTCGGCTCAAGGGGAGGCAAGGTGCGGATGGAGACCAACCTGGCCGGTCCCGGCGCCGAGGCACGGGTGACCGGCGGCTACGCCGGCGGCCCCGGGCAGCACCTCGACTACGACACGACCCAGGAGCACTCCGCGCCGAACACGAGCTCCGACCTGGCGTTCCGGGGCGTGCTGGCCGCCCGCTCGACCGCGGTTTGGCGGGGGATGATCAAAGTCGACCCCGGCGCCCAGCAGACCGACGCCTTCCAGGAGAGCCGCAACCTGCTGCTCTCCACCGAGGCGCATGCCGACGCGATCCCGGGACTTGAGATCCTCGCCAACGATGTGCGCTGCACCCACGCCGCAGCGATCGCCCAGATCGATCGTGACCAGCTCTTCTATTTGACATCCCGCGGGCTCGATCCGGCCGCGGCGAAATCGCTGATCATCGAGGGGTTCCTGGAGTCGCTGGTAGAGCGGCTGGCCGAAGGACCGGTTCGAGACGAGGTCTCAGCCGCTCTGGAGAAGCGCCTCGCCGAGATCCTCTGAGCGAGCGGGGAGCTCACGGCAAGATCCGCAGGTCGGCGATGCCGATGTGAGAGGCGGCAACGACGACCGCGAACTGACCTGCGCGATCGGCTTTGAAGGAGACGACCGTGCCAGATTCAACCGTCTCCGCGATCCCGTAGCCGGGGACTTCAATCCCGACCGGAGCATCGGTGTCGATGCGAAAGCGGATGCGCTCGCCGCGGTGAAAGCGCAGCCGGGCCGGGCCGGCCGGTGGGGGGGCGCCGCCGATCACCCGGACGACCGGAATCGCGGGCAAGGTGCGTGGCTTTGGCGCGGGCTTCGACTTGGGCGCGGGCGCGGGCTTGCCGGTGTCGACGCCGGAGATCCGCGGCGCGTCGATGGTCCCCTCGCTGCCGAAGAAGACGAAGGCGACGATGACCGCGACTCCGAGGAGCACGCCGAGCGTGATCCCGACCGCTAAGTCGAGCCGGCGCCCGCCTCGCTTAGATCCAGGCAAGTCCCCCCCTGCGCGGCAGCCGTGACACAGCGGCCCAGGATAACGTCCGCCGGTGCGCCCCGAACGGGACAACATCGCCTCGCCGGACCTGCCCGCAAGGATCGAGTGGATCGGCAGGCGACCGGAGTCGATGCCGGCGCTGACGGCGGGCGGCCCGGCGCTCGTTTACTTCCTCGACTTCGCCCAGCTAAACAGCGTGCGAACGCTGCCCTACCTGACCGAGTGGGACCGGCGCTACCGCGACGCCGGCCTCAGCACGATCGGCGTCCAGGCCCACCGGTTCCCGTTTGCCGCCGACCCGGATGTCGTGGCAACCGGATTGCGGCAGCTCGGCGTCGACTTCCCGGTCGCGATCGACGCCGAGCGGGAGCTGTGGCATTCCTACGGCTGCAAAGGCTGGCCGAGCCTCTTCCTCTGGAGCCTCGGCGGCGCCCTCGCCTGGTTTCACTTCGGCGAGGGCGAATACCTCAGAACCGAGGAGGCGATCCAGGCCGAGCTGCGCCAGGTCCACGCCCTGCGCGAGCTGCCGGCGCCGATGGACCCGCTGCGAGCAACCGACGGCCCAAGCGCCCGGGTCATGGTCCCCAGCCCCGAGAGCTTTCCCGGCGGCTCTTGGGAGCGACCGTGGACCGCGGGCGAAGACGGCGAGGAGCTGGAGGCCTCCTACGAGGCGGGTGGCGCCTTCGCGACCGTCGAGGGCGAAGGCACGATCGAGCTAGAGCTCGACGGGTCGAGCAAGCCGGCGGTCACGATCGGCAGCCCGGCACTGTACGCGCTCGCCGTGCACGAGAGCCACGAGAGCCACGCCATCACCCTCCGTCCCACCCCGGGCCTCCGCATCTGGTCGATCAGCTTCGCCGCGGGAGTGCCCGGATGATCGATTCCACTGGCAACCTAATGCCGCTAGATCGCTGGCATCTCATGGCGAGGCTGGCAGCGCAGAGGCGGAGCCCTCACTGACAGAGACCTGACCTTGCCGACTGGTCTCATGCTCTCAGCGAGCTGGCGTTGCCACCACTTCAGGCGGCTCTGTCCAGCGCTCGGCGGATGAGGTTTATCTACTTCAAACCTGCGGCGGTGGAGGGCCGTAGCGCACCATGCCGAGCTGCCGCTCGACAGCGGCCACGCGCTCAGCCGGGACGCGCGGACCGTCGGGCGGCGGCTGAAGCCACGGCCACTCGGCGGGCTCAGAGAGCGCCCGGACGTAGTCCTCGATGCCGGCCGGCGTCGAGATGATCAGCGCCCGCGCGGTGTCGGACGCGACGCGGAAGGTATGAGCGGTACCTCCGGGCGCAAAGACGACAGAACCGGCGCCGCAGCGTTGCCCGCTTTCGGCCACCCACGTCGGCGGGTCGCCCTGCTCAGCGGCAAGCTCGGGCTCGACGATCCAGGCGGTTAGCTCGCCCTCGAGCACATATAAGGTCTCATCCTGGGGATGGGAGTGCAGAGGCGGGGCAGCGCCATGGGGGAAGAGCACCTCGATTAGGCCGAAGCGCCCGGCGGTCTGGGAGGCATCGAGCTTGATCCGCGCAAGCGTGCCGAGGAACCACAGCGCATCGCCACCTGAGGGGGCGATTTGCGGCTGTGGGTCTGCGTCGGACAAATCTCGGCTCTCGCTTGCTTACTCGGGAAGGTCCCTCACCCTAACCGCCCGCGGCGTCGCCGGGGAAAACGAGACTCAAGAAAAACCGCGCGCTGCGCGCGAGGCAGTCTGTGCTTCGATCCATTGAGGACGTGATGGCGCGTCGACACAAAGCGCCACCTACCTAATCCAGTCCAGTCTTGCGATCAGCCCCGCGCGGCCAGCTCCTCGCGAAGCTCCCTGGGGAGCATGAAGCGAACGTCCTCGTGGACGGTGCGCAGCTCGGAGACTTCAGCGGCGCCGCGGTCGCGGAAAAAGGAGACGAGGCGCTCGACCAGCTCCTCGGGCGCGCTGGCGCCGGAGGTGATGCCGACCGTCTCCACGCCCTCCAGCCACTCCTCATCGACCTGGTCGTGGTTGTCGATCAGGTGGGAGGCGGCGCCGTGCTCGCGCGCCACCTCGACCAGGCGGTTGGAGTTGGAGGAGTTGGTGGAGCCGATTACCAGCACCAGGTCGCACTCTTGGGCGAGCTGCTTGACGGCGATCTGGCGGTTGGTCGTCGCGTAGCAGATGTCGTCGGACTTGGAGCTGACGATGGCGGGGAACCTGGCGCGCAGGGCAGCGATGATCTCGGCGGTCTCGTCGACCGAGAGCGTCGTCTGAGTGATGAAGGCGACCCGCTCGGGATCGGCCACCTCGAGGACGCCGACCTCCTCCACCGTCTGCACCAAGACGATGCTGTCCGGCGCCTCCCCCGTGGTCCCCTCCACCTCCTCGTGCCCCTCGTGGCCGATCATCACGATCGTGTAGCCCTGGGCAGCAAAGCGACGCGCCTCGACGTGGACCTTGGTGACCAGCGGGCACGTAGCGTCGATCGTGCGCAGGTGACGGGCGGTGGCGTTGTCGTGAACGGCGGGGGCGACGCCGTGGGCGGAGAAGACGACCATCTCGCCCTCGGGAACCTCGGTCTCCTGCTCGACGAAGACCGCGCCGCGCTTGGCAAGCTGCTCGACCACGTGCTTGTTGTGGACGATCTCCTTGCGGACGTAGACCGGGGCCCCGTAGAGGTCGAGGGCGCGCTCAACCGTCTGCACGGCGCGGTCGACGCCGGCGCAATAGCCGCGTGGAGCGGCGAGCAGAACCCGCTTGGGGCCGGCAGTTGCAGTCAAGGCCATGAGCTGCAGGGTAGCGGTGGCGAGGTTGCGGACGGCTGCGCAGGGTGGCCGGCCGCGCAGGGCGTAGCTAGCCTTGCGAGATGAGCACCGACGGACACCACCTAGACAGGCTGACCGCGATCGACGCCTCGTTCCTGACCAACGAGACCTCCACCAGCCACATGCACGTGGGGGCGATTCTGATCTTCGAGGGTCCGCCGCCCCGCTATGTTGACCTGGCCGAGCACGTGCGGGGACGATTGAGTCAGGTGCCGCGGTTCCGCCAACGGCTCGTGGTGCCGCCGCTGGAGGCGGGTCGGCCGCTCTGGGCCGACGATGTCAACTTCAACCTCACCTACCACATCCGCCACACGGCGCTGCCCGAGCCGGGCGGCGAGGAGGAGTTGCGGCGGCTCGCCGGCCGTGTCTTCTCCCAGCAGCTCGACCGCTCCAAGCCGCTCTGGGAGCTATGGCTGGCGCAGGGACTGGAGCGTGACCGCTTCGCGATCCTGACCAAGACCCACCACGCGATGGTCGACGGGATCTCCGGAGTCGATATCGGGACGGTGCTGTTCGACCTCGAGCCGCTGCCAGAGCCGCCACCGGTCGATGACGACTGGGTGCCGCACCCCTCACCGACGACGGCCGAGCTGGTGGCGCGAGGCGCGATCGATGTTGCGCTGGCGCCGGTGAAGCTGGCGGAGCGGACGGTTGAGGCGGTGCGCCACCCCGAGTCGGCTGCGAAGCGCTTGACCGAGGCGTTGGAGGGGGTGAGCGAGGTCGTCGGGGCGTTCGCCGATCCAGCGCCCGACGTGCCGCTCAACCGGCCGATCGGACCGCACCGGCGCTTCCTATGGGCCCGCTCGGATCTGGCGACTTTCAAGCGGATCAAGGACGCGCTGGGCGGGACCGTCAACGACGTGGTGCTGGCGACAGTGACCGGTGCGCTGCGCGGCTGGCTGCACGAACGCGGCGTCCGCACCGAGGGGCTGGAGCTGAGGGCGCTGGTGCCGGTCTCGATCCGCAGCGAGGACGAGCGGGGCAACCTTGGCAACCGGATCGCCGCGATGCGCGGACCGCTGCCTGTCTACGTCGAGGACCCGGTGCGGCGGCTGCGAGTGGTCAGCGAGCAGATGGAGGGGCTGAAGCGCTCAAAGCAGGCACTGGGGGCGGAAGTGATCTCCCGCTTCAACGACTTCGCCCCGCCGACCCTGCTCGCCCAGGCCTCGCGGATCAACTTCTCGACCCGGCTGTTCAACCTGATCGTCACCAACGTGCCCGGGCCCCAGATCCCCCTCTACGTCCTGGGACGGGAGCTGGAAGAGGTCTTCCCCGTCGCCTTCCTGCCTCAAAACCACGCGCTGGCGGTCGCGATCATGAGCTACAACGGACATGTCGGCTTTGGCCTGCTCGCCGACTACGACTCGATGGACGACGCGGATTCGATCGCCCGCGGCATCATCGAGTCGCTGGCCGAGCTTGAGGCCGCGGCCACGGCAGCGGCGCCGGCCTGAGCGCTCGCGGCCGAACGAGCGCCAAGGCTAGGCTTCTGACAGTGGCCCTGCTGGTCATCCTCTTGATCCTCATGCCGATCGCGGAGCTGTACGTGATCGTCCGAGTCGGTGAACTGATCGGGGTGTTGCCGACCCTGGCGCTGCTGCTCGCCGGCGCGCTGCTCGGCGCATTGCTGTTGCGCCTCCAGGGGCGCGGCGCCTGGCGGCGCTTCAACGCGGCGCTCGCCGCACGCCGCTTCCCCGGTCGCGAGGCCGCCGACGGCCTGATGATCGCGGCCGGCGCCACATTGCTGCTGATCCCGGGTTTCATCACCGACGTCTTCGGCTTGATCCTCCTGGTCCCGCCGACCAGGGCGATCGCAAGGCGATTGATGCGCACCTACCTCGGGCACCGCTTCGTGCTGCTCGGCGTGGCCGATCAAACCATGCGCAGCAGGGAGGGATGGGGCACCGGTCGGTCTTATGACTTCGACGCGACCGCCGAGGAGGTCGGCCCCGACGAGCCCCAACTGCCTCGCTAGATCGGCCTCCACCTCGCCCGAGAGCTCCTGCCGCAACATGGCGAGGCCGAGCATGCCGCCGAGGCCTGGGACCCAGAAGGCGATCGCGTGGTAGACGAGCACCGCCGCGGCAGCATCGACCGGCGAGAGACCGTAAATGATCAGCGCGGCGACCAGACCGCCGTCAAGCACGCCGACCCCACCGGGGATCGGGATGAGGTTGGCGAGGTAGCCGATGATGTAGCCGAGGGTCAGGGGCGCCAGGGGCGGGCGGTCCCCGAGTGCGGCAAACGCCGCCCAGAGGACGGCGATGTCGAAGAGGAGGTAGCCGATCGCGCCCAGAAGGCGCCAACTGGGCCTGCGAACCGCGTACTCGGCCTCGCGAATCCCCTCGATCAGATCGCTGATCCAGGCCGGCCCGCCGGGGCGGGCGGTCCTGCGCAATTGGCGCGCAGGGAGTGCCAGGACGATAACCGTCGCCAAAGCGCCCACGAGGATCGGCAGCGCCGCCCGGATGAAGTCCTCCGGCCCCGCCGAGAGCCCCGTGACCAGCAGGGCCCCCGCCGCGATCATCGCGGCGACGCTGGCTGCGCTGGTGATGAAGAACAGCGCACTGGAACGCTTGATGATCGAGCGCGTGGACATACCGGTGAGGTGCACGAGCCAGCCGCCGATCGCCAGGCCGCCCACCCCTCCGGCCGGCAGCAACACGCCGGATGCCATCTCAGTCCAGGCGAGCCGGCGGGCCTGGCGAGGAGCAAGCGGGGAGAAGAAGAGCCGAAAGACGATGACAAAGCTCGCGCAGGAGGCAAGCTCGAGCGCGATCGCCACCGCGACCCAGCCCGGGCTCATGCGGCCGATCGCCCTCAGCACCTCGCGCAGCGGCGGGATCGCGAGCAGCAGGCCAAAGATGAGAACCCCCAGCAACAGCGGCACGCCCATGCGGCGCAGGACGCTGTGTCGGTCAAACCGCGAGGCGCCCTCGGTCGGCCGCGCCTTCCTCAGGAGAGCACCCGGCGGCGGAAGTTGCGCAGGCCGAGCGATAAGAAGGCGGCGCAGAAGCCGATCAGGACCGGGTAGACGACGTACAGGGGCATGTGCGAGGCCTCTGTCAGGCCCGCTCGCATGCCCTCGGCGACGTAGATCAGCGGGTTGACCAGGACAAGGATCTGCAGCCAGTGGATGCCGTCCACCTGTACTGGCGACAGTCTCGTCCACTGGTAGTAGGTGCCGCCGAGGAAGGTCAGCGGCAGTACGACGAACCCGAACATGAGCCCGATGTTGCGCGGCTCAAAGGTGGTCCCAAGCAGCAATCCGAGCGAGGTCATGGCGACGCATGCAAGCGGTATCAGGGTGACGACCACCCACCAGTGAATCGAGAGATGGGCTTCCACGCCGGGGGCATGGACTACCGCAGCCATCGGGAAGACGACGACCGCCGCGAGCACCCCTTGGACGGCCCCGGACAGCACCTTCGCGACGGCCACGAGCCAGATCGGACAGGGGGCCTGGACGCGATCCTCGATCTCACGGGTGTAGCCGAACTCAGTAGACAGCTGCAGAGCGACGGCCTGGATCCCCTGGAACATGATCGAGATCGCGACGACGCCGGGAACCAGCACCGTCGCGAAGGCCGACTCGGCGACCGAGCCCCCGCGCCCGCCGATGCCCTGGCCGATCGAGGGGAACACGTAAAGGAAGACGAAGACGAGCAGAAACGGCTGGATCAGGGTACGAACCAAGAACTCGACGAAGTTCTTCCTCAGCACCACCAGGTCGCGCAGGATCAGCGCGCGCAGCGCCAGACGGCTCGCCTGGCGCTGCGGAGCGCGACGGTCGCAGCTCGACATCGGCGCCCGCCAGGGCCGGCTGGATCGGCACCTGCCATCAGTCGCGAAGCGCCTTCCCGGTGAGGTTGATGAACACGGTCTCGAGGCTGGGCTTGGAGACGGAGAGGTCGGCGACCTCAAAGCCGCCGCTCTCGGCGGCGTTCACCACACGCGGCACGAGCCGCTTGGCGCCCTGCACGTGAAGCTCCACGCCCCCGTCGACCACGCGGTGCGGGTGACACCGTCGATCTCACTCGTCAGCCGCTCGGCGAGCGCGGCCCTGTCCCCGCCGGCCCTCACGGTGACGATCTCCTCGGCGCCGACCGACTGCTTGAGCGCAGCTGGCGTGTCGAGCGCAAGGATCTTGCCGTGATCCATGATCGCCACCCGGTCACAGAGCAGGTCTGCCTCCTCCATGTAGTGGGTGGTGAGCAGGATCGTCTGCCCCGCGCGGTTGAGCTCCCCGAGGATCTCCCACAGCGCGAGGCGGCTCTGGGGGTCAAGGCCCGCGGTCGGCTCGTCCATGAACAGCACGGCCGGCCGGTGAAAGATCGCCCGCGCCACCATCAGCCGCTGGGCCATCCCTCCGGAGAGCGCGAACACCGAGGCCTTCGCCCACTTTGATAGCTGGAACTGCTCGAGCAGCTCGTCGGCGGTGCGGCGCGACTGCGACGCGGAGATATGCCGAACAGGCGACCGTGGAAGTAGAGGTTCTCCCACACCGTGAGCTGGCGATCCAGGGTGTTCGTCTGCGAGACGGTCCCGATCAGCTGCTTGGCCAGCGCCGGGTGGGCCACGACGTCGATCGCGCCCACGTACGCGGACCCCGAGGTGGGGACCACCCGCGTGGTCAGCATTCCCGCGGTCGTCGTCTTGCCGGCGCCGTTGGGCCCAAGCAGGCCGAATATCTCACCGCCGCGACGCTCAGGTTGAGCTTGTCGACCGCAGCGAAGTCGGTGCCGGCATAGACCTTGGTCAGCTCCACCGTGCGGATGACCTCGCGACCGTCATGCCCTATCGGTACCGTGGGTTCGCCCGCCCCGGCCCCAGGATGGGCCGGCGCGGCGGCTCGACTGGCCCGGTGGTCGCCATACGGGGCTAGAAGCCCAAGGCGAACTTGGCGTCCTCGGACATCATCTCCGGGGACCAGGCGGGGTCGAAGACCATCTTTGGGTGGACGGCGTTGACGCCTTCCAGATCGCCGACGAACTCCTTCATCTGCTCGGAGACCTGGGGACCGATCGGGCAGGCGGGGGTGGTCAGGGTAAAGGTCACGTAGACTTCCGAACCCTCGATTTCGACGTCGTAGACGAGGCCGAGGGAAACGAAGTCCAGGCCCAGCTCGGGATCGATGACCTCCTCCAGCGCCTCCAGCACGTCGTCTTCGGTGAGCACCGCGGTTTGGTTCTCGGGCATCGCCCTATGGTAGCCGGGCGGCTTGTCTAGGCTTCCGCTCGTGCCCGCCCCCACCCCGCTCCCAGCATGAGCGACCCGGTCCCCGCCCGGCAGCGGTCGATCGGGATCGTCTTCTCCGACGGCGGCCTGCTGGCGCTGACCGCGGTGCGGCCGGCGGGCGCCGGCGGACACGGCGAGGAGGAGGTGGCGACAGTGATGTGCGGCCCCGACGGCGCCCCGGTCGAGGTCGCCGAGACGCTGCTCTCGACCGAGTACGGGCCCGACGGGGTGCAGCGCCGGGCAACGCTGGAGCTTTGGCCCGACGGCGAGGACGGACAGCCGCTGCGCGGCGCCGGGACGTTGATCAGCTCCGCCTCGGTGCGCCGCCCGGGCCTGAGCGCCGAGGTCGCCTTCTTCCGCTGGTCGGTGGAGGGGCGCGAGGGGCTCGGGCACTACGAGGTCGTGCACGCGGATGGCTGAGATAGAGGTCGTCGTCTCCGACTTCGGGGGCGTGCTGACGACGCCGCTGCTCGGCTCCTTCATGGCCTTCCAAGACGAGACCGGGATCTCGACCGAGGCGCTCGGCAAGGCGATGCAGGCAATCGCCGAGGCAGACGGCGAGAACCCGCTGTTCGCGCTGGAGCGGGGCGAGATCACGGAGGCTGCCTTCCTGGAGCGGCTGTCGGATGGGCTGGAGCCGCTGCTCGGCCACCGCCCCCACATGCACCGCTTCAAAGAGATCTACTTCGAGGCGCTGGCCCCGAACCCGCCGATGATCGAGCTGATGCGGGAGCTGAAGGCGGCCCGGTACCGAATGGCAATGCTGACTAACAACGTGCGCGAGTGGGAGCCGCTGTGGCGCTCGATGCTGCCGGTCGACGAGATCTTTGAGACCGTCGTCGACTCCGGCTTCGTCGGCGCCCGCAAGCCGGAAGCGCGGATCTACGAGCTGACCCTGGAGCGAATCGGGATGTCTGCCGAGGCCTGCCTCTTCGTCGACGATATCGCTCACAACTGCGAGGGGGCGCGGAGGGCCGGCATGAGTGCGGTCCACTTCCGCGACAACGAGCAGGCGATCGCCGAGATTCGCGCAGTGCTCGACTGGGCCGGTTAGTTGTCCGAGCCGGCGCGATCCCAGATGTAGAGGTCGACGGCCTCCACTGCCAGCTCCATCAGGCGGGGCGGCGAGAGGAGGCTGAGGACCAGCTCCAGGGCGTCGTCTTCGGTGACGCCGGCGTCGACGGCTTCCTCGCCGCGGAAGCCGGCGGCCAGCTTGAGCGCCTCGCGGCGGTACTCGCCGAGCGAGCCGAAGGCGCCCATCAGGAAGTCGCGGTTGGGGAGCGGGTGGCCGACTTCAAGCGACCCGTGCCAGGCGGCCAACATCGAGAGGTCGTGCTCGTCTAGCTCGGAGAGCGCCTTCGCGTAGTGAGTCTCCAGCTCGGCGTCGGGGATCTCGTCGACCCAGGAGCGAACCGCCTCGCCGAGCAGCTGCCGGCGGGCCTCACGGCCAACCGAGTCGGAGATCGCGCGGATCGCGTCGGCTGGGTCTACGAAGCAGAGGGCCATGCGTAGGGCCAATCTAGAGGGGCTGGTAGACGGCAAAGCGGGGCGGCAAATGCGCAGTTTGCGGCGGGCGGGCGCCGGGTTCGTGCATAAGCTGGGAAGGGTGCCGCTGAACCTGATCCACGGGCCTCCCAACTCGGGTCGCGCCGGTCTG
Source organism: uncultured Solirubrobacterales bacterium (assembly GCA_963803755.1). GTDB lineage: Bacteria > Actinomycetota > Thermoleophilia > Solirubrobacterales > 70-9 > CAVUPF01. The sequence goes on along the minus strand of CAWDNP010000002.1, from coordinate 113,243 downwards.
ATCCGCCGCCGATTCACGGCCGCGCTCGACCGCGACCCGGTGCTCGTCGTGCCCAACGCGGACGACGTCTTCGCCTTCGAGCGGGAGCTGTGCGAGGGAGGCGCGGCGCTCGGCGGCTCCGTGATGACCTTTCGGAACCTATTCCGGACGGTGGCGACCGCGGGGGGCTCGCCGCCGGGTGCGGAGCTGACGGCGGCGCAGCGCCGGCGAGCGGTCTCGATCGCGATCGAGGAGTGGCGGGGGCGCCTGGGGCCGCTGCGGCGCTCGGCCGAACGCCCCGGCTTCGCGCTTGCCTTCGAGCGCCTGCTCGACGAGCTGCAGGCGGCCGGCCTGGGCCCCGAGGCGGTCGAGGCGGGGGCCGGGACGCTGGAGGGCTCCGCCTACCTGAGCGACCTCGCCACCCTGTTCGCGGGCTATGAGGCGGTGCGAGAGCGGCTCGGCCGGATCGACTCCCATGGCGTCGCCCGCGAGGCGATCTCGCTGCTGCGCCGCTCGGGCGAGTTCTGGGAAGAGCGGCCGCTCTTCCTCTATGGGCTCGACGACCTGACCCCGACTCAGCTCGCGCTGATCGAGGTCCTCTCGCGGATCGCCGAGGTGACGGTGGCGCTGCCCCACGAGGAGGGCAGCGCGGCCCTGGTCGCCCGCGCGAGGCTGCTGGGAGAGCTGCGCGACCGGGTCGGGGTCGCCGCGGAGACCCGCACCGAGGCCGACCCGGAGAACACGCCGAGCCCGCTCCTCTTTCACCTCGAGCGCGGCTTCGGCGCCCTCGACAGCAAGCGGCTGCCCCCGGATGGGGACCTGTCCCTTCTGCGCTCGGCCGGCGAGCGGGGCGAGGCGGAGGCAATCGGCGCCGAGGTCGCGAAGCTGATCGCGCGGGGTGCCGAGCCGAATGAGATCGCGATCGCCCTGCGGGATCCGGCGCGGCGGGGCCCGTTGGTCGCCTCGGTGCTTGAGTCCTACGGGGTCGCCACCGCGCTGGAGGCCGAGCTGCCGGTCGCCGCGACGTCGGTCGGAGGCACGCTGATCGCCCTGCTGGAAGCGGAGTTCGGCGCCGCCCGCGCGAGCGACCTGCTGCGCTTCCTGCGCGGCCTCTCGGGAGTGTCGCCGCGGCGGGTCGACTGGCTGGAGCGAGCGGCGCGGCGCGGCCGCGTGCGAAGCGCCGCAGCGGCGCTGGAGCTGTGGACGGGAGAAGACGGCGAGCCCCCGTTTGACCTGGCGCGGATTCGAGATACGGCGGCGCGCTCGTCAGACGAGCTGCTGGAGGAGGCCGGGCGCCTCGCCGCGACGATGGCGGCCCGCCCCCTGCGCGGGCAGGGGGACGGCCCGCGCCCGGCCCCAGGCGACGGGCTCGAGCTGCGAGCCGCCGCGGCGATCTCGGGAGCGCTCTCTGAGCTGCGCGAGCTTGGCGGGCCGCCGTCCCGCCCCGAGGAGATGGCGGCGGCGATCGAGGGCATCGAGTTCCGCGCCTGGAGCGGGCCGGTCGAGGGACGGGTGCGAATCGCCAGCCCCTACCGGCTGCGGGCCGGGCGCTTCGACCACGTCTTCGTCGGCTCGCTCCAGGACGGCGAGTTCCCCGCCGCGACCGCGGCGGTGACCCGTTCCTCTCTGAGTCACAGCGCGCCGCGCTCGGGCTGGAGCCGCGCCGCGACACCGACTCTGAGGAGCGCTACCTGTTCTACGTCTGCCTCTCGCTCCCCCGCCGTCGACTCTTCCTCTCCTACCGCGACAGCGACGAGAACGGCGCTGCCGAACCGCGCTCGCCGCTGCTCGACGATATCCGCCGCCTGCTCGACCCGCCCCCCGACGGCGAGGCCTCGGACCCGGTGGAGGAATCGATCACCGGCGGGCACGACCTAGCGCAGGTGGTCTATCCCGTCGCTGAATCTCCCTCCGAGGGCGAGCTGGCGCGAGCGATCGCCGCCCATGGCGAGGGCGCCGACCCGGCGGCGCTGCTCGCGGCCGCCGGGGTCGGCGGGGATGCCCGGGAACGGATCACGGCACGATTCGAGGCGGCGCGCGCGGCCGCAGCCGCCAGCCGCGCCCCCGGCCCGCTGACCGACCCGGCGGCGGTCGAGTCGCTGGCAGCGGTCCCCGCCTACGGCGGCACCACCCTGGAGGAGTTCGACCTCTGCTCCTACCGCTGGTTCGCCGGGCACGAGCTCGACCCCCAGTTGCTCGATCCGGCGCCCGACCCGCTCGTCCAGGGCGGCCTCATGCACGCCGCGCTCGACCACCTCTACAAGGAGCGCCCCGGAGGCGACCCCCTCCCCCGCCCCGGGACGCTGGCCGCCTGGATCGAGCGGGGGCGAGAGCTGGTCGCCGAGATCGGAGTCGAGCGCGGGCTGGGCCGCCACCCCGCCGAGCAGGCGATCGTGCGGCGGGTCGAGCGGCTGCTGACCCGCTTCTTGGTGGAGGAGTCCGAGCGCCAGACGGGCGGATTTGAGCCCTGGCTCCTGGAGGCGGAGTTCGGTGAGCACGATGGCAGCGAGCGCCCGGCGCTGGAGATCGACGGCTGGCGCCTGCACGGGGCGATCGACCGCGTCGACCGCGACGGTGAGGGCCGCGCCCTCGTCCTCGACTACAAGCTCTCCGGCAGCGTCACTCCGCTCGACAAGTTCGAGGAGCGGGCGAAGCTCCAGCTCCAGCTCTACCTGATCGCCGTCGCCGAGCACTGGGGGGCGCTGCCGGTCGGCGGGCTCTATCACCCCATGCGCGGCACCTCGGTGCGGCGCCCGCGGGGTGTGGTGCTGGATGAGGCGGCCGGCGCACTCGCCTCCTACCGCCTCTACGACAACGACCTGGTGGACCGCGAGATGCTCGAGGTGACGCTCGCCGAGGCGCGGCGCCGGGCCGGGGCGATCGTCGACCGGATGCGGGCGGGCGAGATCCGCCGCGACCCGGGCCCGCGACCCGGGCTGCGCGGCCACGACGTCTGCCCGGATTACTGCGACTTCGCCCCGATCTGCCGCCGCGACCGGGCGCTGGTCAGCGAGGAGGACCGCGAGGTGGAGGAGCAGTGAGCGCGGAGCGAAGCAGTCTCATGAGCGCGCAGGTCCCGACTCCCGAGCAGGCGGCGGCGATCGCCGCCGCCGGGCACGACGTGCTGGTCGAGGCGGGCGCCGGCACCGGCAAGACCGGGGTGATGGTCGACCGCTACTGCCGGCTGGTCTGCGAGGAGGGTGTCTCGCCCGACGCGATCCTCGCCTTCACCTTCACCGAGAAGGCGGCGGCCGAGCTGCGCCAGCGGATCCGGGCCGAGCTGGCGCGGCGGGCCGAGGCCGGCTCCGAGCCCGCCCGGCGGCTGCTCGGCGGCATCGACGGGGCCTGGGTGACGACGATCCACGGCTTCTGCAACCGCCTGCTGGCGGGCCACCCGGTCGCCGCCGGGATCGACCCGCACTTCCGCGTGCTCGACGCGCCGGAGGCCGAGCGGGCGGCGCGGGAGGCCTTCGAGGAGGCGCTGGAGGAGTTCCTGGCGGCGAGCGGGGAGTCCCGCAAGGACACCGTGGCGGCGTTTGAGGTCGACGGGCTGCGGGCGATCGTCGCCGGCGCCCACGCGGAGCTGCGCAGTCGCGGCCTCGCCGAGCCACGGCTGCCCGAGCCGCCGCCGTCCGACGCGGCGGCGGCAATCCGCCGCGCAGCGGAGGCCGCCACGGAGGCGCTCGAGGAGCTGAAGCCGAGCGACCCGAAGCGGGAGCGGCTAGAGCGGGCGCTGGTCGTGCTGGAGGGCGGCGCGGAGCGGCTCCCAAGCCTCGACGAGCTGGCGGCGCTGCGCACCGACAGCAGGGCCAAGGGCGTGACCGCGTACCGCGAGGCGATCGAGGCGGCGATCGCCCGCACAGCCGAGGCCGGCGAGGGGGGCGTCTCCTACCGCCACCTCGCGATCCTGCTGGAGCTCTTCTCCTCCCGCTTCGAGGCGGCCAAAGAGCGACGCTCGGGGGTCGACTTCGAGGACCTTCAGATCCTCGCCGCGCGGCTGCTGGAGCGAGGCGAGATCGGCGCGGCCTATCGCTCGCGTTTCAGTCACCTGATGGTCGACGAGTTCCAGGACACCAACCGCCTCCAGCTGCGGCTGATCGAAGCGCTGCACGGGCCGGGAAGCGAGCTGATGACGGTCGGCGACGAGCTCCAGTCGATCTACGGCTTCCGCCACGCCGACCTCGAGGTCTTCCGCGAGCAACGGCGGATGATCGCGGAGCGCCCGGACGCCGAGACGATGGAGCTGAGCGGCAACTTCCGTTCCCGGCCTGAGGTGATCGGCGCCGTCAACGCACTCGGCGCAGCGCTGCTCGGCGACTCCTACCGGCCGCTGCGGGTCGGCGCTGCGCCGCAGCCCGCCACCCTGCCCGGCGAGAGCCCAGCGGTCGAGCTGCTGCTCACCGCCCGCGACGGTTGGGACGCCGAGGGCATCGACCTGACGCCGGCGACCGACGGGCGCACCCCCCTCAACTGCCTCGCCGAGGCCCGCTTCCTCGCGGCGCGGCTGCGGGCGCTGGCCGACAGCGGGATTGAGCGCGGCGAGATGGTCGTGCTGCTGCGCGCCTTCACCCACATCGACGCCTACGAGGACTCGCTGGAGCGGGCAGGGCTGCGGCCCTACGTGGTCGGCGGTCGCGGCTACTGGTCCCAGCAACAGGTCGCCGACGTCTGCGCGCTGCTGGCGACGATCGCCAACCCGCTCGACGACCAAGCGCTGTTTGGCGCCCTCGCCTCCCCTGCCTGCGGGCTCGCGCCCGACACCCTCTGGCTGCTGCGGGCGGCGGCGGGACAGGGGCGCCACGTCTGGCCCGCGGTGGAGCGGGCGGTTGGGTCGGGTGAGACCGAGCTCGCCGAGCCCGAGCGCCTCGGGCAGATCCCCGAGGCGGAGCTGGCGCTGCTGGGCGGCTTCGCGGAGACGCTCGCGGGGCTGCGCGAGCGCGGCACACGCCTCCCCCTCGCTGGCCTGATCGAGGCCGCGGTGACAGAGACCGGCTATGACCTGGCGGTGCTGATGCGACCCTCCGGCGAGGCGCGCTTTGCCAACGTGCGCAAGCTGATGCGCCTAGCCGCAGAGTTCGAAGCGCGCGAGGGGCGCGACCTGCGCGGCCTGCTCGACTTCCTCGCCTCTCGCGCCGAGACCGGCACCGAGGCGCAGGCGGCCACGGCGGTCGAGGGCCACGGCGGGGTGCGGATCATGACCATCCACAACGCCAAGGGGCTTGAGTTCGGCGTCGTCGCCGTGCCCGACCTCTCGCGCAGTCTGCTGGCCGGCTCGCGGCCGCCGCTGCTGGCGATCGGCCGCGAGGGGGAGGCGCCGCGGGTCGGCATGCAGCTGCGCCGCCTTGGCGCCGTCTCGATCAACCTCTACGGCTACGCGGAGCTCTGCGAGGAGGCAAGGGAACGCGACGCCGAGGAGGGTCTGCGGCTCTTCCACGTCGCCGCCACCCGGGCGCGAGAGCGGCTGATCCTCAGCGGTGTGGTGAAACCGGAGGCCGGGAGCGAGGCAAAACCTGGTACGCCGGTGGCCGAGCGGATCGTCGAGGGACTTGGAATCGACCGCGGGAGCGACTCATCCGTCGCGGTCGCGTCCCCGCAGCCGCGCGATGGCCTCGATGCAGCCTTCGAACCCTCCGAGATCGCGGTCCGCGTCAACCTCCCCTCCCCCGCGCGTGCCGCCGAGCTGGCCGCGACGCGGCAGGACACTGACGCCGAGCGCCCGCCCGGCGAGGGCCCGGCGCCGCTGGAGCGGTGCCCCCCGCCGGTGGCGAGTCGGCCGCTCTCCTATACCGCCATCTCCGCATATGAGGACTGTCCCTACCGCTTCTATATGGAGCGGATCCTCGGGCTGACCGAGAGCGTTCGCAGCTCTGCTCGCATGCCGGACCAAACTGCGAACGCGCCTTTCGAGGACCTGGAGGCAATGTCTTTTGCGCGGGAAGAGGGCGCCGCCCGCGGCGCCGCCGTGCATGCGCTGCTCGAGTGGAGTCAGGCGAACGGATGGCGGGAGCCGCCCGCGGAGCTGGTGCGCCGCCACGCCGTCGCGGCGGGCCTCGACCCCGACTTCGACGCCCTGCCCGAGAGCCTGCTGGCACCGGTGCGCGGCTGGCTCGGGTCGAGCCTGCTGCGCGAGCGGATCGGCGACGATCCGGCCGGGGTCCGCGCCGAGGCGCCGGTCTTGCTCGGCGTCGCCGGCACGGTCCTGCGCGGCTCAATAGACCTGCTGGTCGAGCGCGGGGGATCGGCACCGCTCGTCATCGACTACAAGACCGATCGCCTTGACGGCTCCAGCCCGGCCGAGCACGCGGCCCGCTACGAGGTCCAGCGCGATATCTACGCCCTCGCCGTGGCCGAGTCCCGTGGCGCGCCCGAGGTCGAGGTCGCCTACGTCTTCCTCGAACGCCCCGACGAGCCGCAGATCGCCGTCTTCGGTCTCGCCGAGATCGAAGTAGCCCGCGAGCGGCTCGCCGCCGTCATCGCCCGCATCGGCGCGGGCGAGTTCCCGGTCGCCCCGCCAAGGGAGCGGAGCTGGTCTCTTTGTAACGGCTGCCCAGCGCTCAACCGGCTGTGCTCGGGCCCTGCTCCAGCTTCGCCGCCAGCTCGTCCAGCCTCAGCTCCTTGAGGCCCTCGCCGACAACGTCGAGCTCGGCGGCGCAATAGGCGACCAGTTCGCGGCCCTCGCGGCAGAGGTCGAGGGTCTCCCGCAAACCCGCCTGGCCGGAGTCGAGCCGATCGATGATCTGCTCCAAGCGGTCGACCGCGACCTCGTAGGACTCAACCCCCGCCGGCTTGCTCTGGTCTCGCTCTGACTCGGCCATCGGCAAAGCGCAGACTAATCTCCTCGGCGGCGCGCGCCGCCTCGGCGCTGGGGAGAGGCTCGCCGTCGACGGTCTCCGCCAGCGCGTAGCCGCGTTCCAGGGTCCGCTGGGGCTCGTGGGCGCGGAGGGCGACCTCGGCTCGCCGCAGACCGTCGCGCCGGCTGCCCATTTCCGGCCCGGCGGCGCGGCGTCGTGCCCGCTCCAGCGCTACGAGAGCAAGGCGGCGCTGGTAGGAGAAGCGCTCGGCAAGACCGCGCTCGGAGGCAGCACGGATCTCACGCGTCTTCTGGTTCAGGGTGAGCCGCTCGCGGCGGAGCGCGCGGCCAGGGCCGCGCGCCAGAGCGGCCAAATGGGGAGTGCGCGCGCGGACGGCAGCGCCGGCCGCCCGACGCAGCGATGCGACGGCACGTTCGAGCTCACCCCGCACCGCGACGCAGTCGAGCGGGACCACCGCCTCGGCGGCGTGGGTCGGAGTCGAACAGGCAACCGCGGCGACGTCATCGATCAGGGTCGAGTCGCGCTCGTGGCCGATCGCGCTCACCACCGGCACCCGCAGCATCGCCACCGTGCGACAGAGGGTCTCATCACAGAAGGCCCAGAGGTCAGCGAGGCTGCCGCCGCCCCTGGTGATGACGATCGCCTCGACCTCGGGGCGCGCCGCCAGGTCCTGGATCGCCGCGGCAATCGTTGGCGCAGCGTGGCGGTCTTGCACCGGTGCGAAGGCCCATACCACGGTCCCGGCCCAGCCGCGCCGCTCCAGCCCGGCCAGCAGATCGCGGCGGGCGGCGCCGGACTCCGCCGTCACCACGCCGATCGTCCTTGGCAGCAGCGGTCGTGCGAGTTGCTTTTGAAGCTCGAATAGGCCCTCGGAGCGAAGCTGCTTGCGCAGCGCCTCCAGACGGGCCAGCAGGTCCCCCTCGCCGGCGAGGCGCAGGTGGGTGGCGCGGAAAGCGAAGCTGGGGGACGCCTGTCCCCCGCCCGGGTAGTAGTCGGGCCCGCCGGCGATCACCACCTCGGCGCCGTCGCGCAGCGCGCCCGCCGGCAGCCCGGCCTTCTCCAGGTCATTGAGCCAGATCGCGCAGGGCACCGCGCCCTCGGCGTCGCGCAGCTCGAAATAGGCCTGGACCTTGCTGCGGCCGACACCGGTGACCTCCCCGATCAGCAGCACCCGCGCTCGCTTACGCATCTCCTCCTGGAGCTTTCGCGCGTAGCGGCCGACGGCAAAGGGGCCCGGCAGGTCCGGACCCGACGTCACGGCCGCCTCGGCCGGCGATATCGCCTCCCCCTCCACGCGGCGAGGCTACCCGGCGCGCTTCCAGCGGCGGGCCCAGAGGCGCAGCTCTCGAATCGCGGGGCGCAGCTCGGCGCCCTTCTCGGTCAGCGAGTAGGTGACGCGAACCGGCGTCCCAGGCTCGACCTCCCGCTCGACGAGGCACTCATCCTCCAGCTCGCGAAGCCTTTGGGAGAGCAGCCTGTCAGAGAGTCCCGGCACCGCCTTCGCCAACTCGCCGAAACGCATCGGCTGCTCGGTGAGAGCGCATACGATCGCCCCGGTCCAGCGCTTGCCGATCAGCTCGATCGCCGCGTGAAAGTGCGGGCACACCCCCGGAACCGCCTGGTCTTCGGTCGTGGCAGTGACACCCACGTCAAATCGAGCTTACTGAACGTAAGTGATGGGACCGAGCGGACACCCCTCCCGATCAGCTTTTCACCGGCGCGGGGCGTCCCTCACCGACGCACTCAGGCGAAGGGACAAGCCACCGGAGGAGTATCAGCTCGGTCCTGCTCTCAGCTGGTGCAGGGGCCGGTGTTCACCGAGGGAGCCGTTTCCCGCAGGGCTGCTCGGACCAAATCGTCGGGCACTGCGAAGCCGCCCGCAGTGCCGGAGGTGGTTGCCGCAAAGACGGTGCCGAGGACGCGGCCTTGAGAGTCGACGATGGGCCCGCCGGAGTTTCCACTGCGGACGGAGCCGCGCAGGGAGCTGATGGCTCGGTGAATTGGGCCGTCACCGTAGGAGTCCTCGCTGATCACCTCGCGCGTTTCGCCGAAGCGCGCGGGCGCAACTGTGTAGGGCCCATTTTCAGGGTAGCCGAGGACGGCGCCGGCGGTCCCCAGCCGCGATTCGGGGCTGAGCCGGAGGACGGGAAGTGCGGCGCCGACCCGTAGAAGGGCGAGGTCGTTGTGGGGGTCGTAGTGGACCGGCGTGGCGCTGAGCGATGCGCCGGTCTGGGTGATGACTGTGGTGTCGTCCTCGCCAGCGACGACGTGGGCGTTGGTGACGATCAGGTTCGGCCTCACCGCCCAGCCCGAGCCCTCGATCCCTAGACCGCAGGCGGTGCCGAGTACACGAACCACCGAGCGCCCCGCTCCCAACACGCCCGGGTCGGAGGCAATCGCCGGATCGGGCGGCCCCACGGCGGTCGCCGGGCCAGAGACCGAGGGAGCCGGATCGACGCGGTTGAGCGCGTTTAGCACCGGCCCCGAGGGCGGCAGCACGTCGTTGAGGCTGCGCAGGATCAAGGAGCGCTGGACGTCGGCCCGCAGCCGCGCGGTCCCCGGCGCGTGCAGGACGACGGCTCCGAACACCCAGACGAGGCCGAGTGCGACCGCGGCGACCAGCGCCGCGCCGCCCGCCCCGTCGGCGCGATGCAGCGCCTTCCTGCGGATCACCCTCGCCCGCAGCCCCAGAGCGAGACTCTCCAGGGTGACCGCGACGACCGCCCCGACCAGCAGCGCCCCCAGCGCGGCGAACAGCGGCGCGTACGGCGATTCGGATCCCTGATCCAGCACCAAAGGGCCGGCTCGGCTTCCCAGGAACGCCCCCAGGGCAAACCCCACCAGCGTCAGCGCCCCGACGATCAACCCCTGCCGGTAGCCCCATAGGCCCAAGGCCAGAGTGAAGGCGACTATCCCCCAATCCAACACGGTCACAACCCCCAATAAAAGCAGGCGGACGATCCCTCTATTACCTTTCACCAAAATGAAACGCCTCTCCCCTGAGGTGGAACGGCGTCGTCGCCTCCTTACTCGCGCGCTCCCCCTGACGATCGTCGCCGTCCTGGCTTTCATCCTCGGAGCCTCGGCAGGGACGCCGGGGGGGTCTCCCGATAAGGGCGCAGCCAAGCGGTTCGTCGAAGCCTGGGCACGGCACGAATTCGCCCCGATGTACAGGGAGTTGAACCCCGCCTCGAAACGGGCGATCGCGGTGAACGACTTTGCCAAGACCTACCGCGAAGCCGAAGGGGTGGCGACGCTGCGCTCCCTTAAACCGGGTGCCCCGGGGGAAGCAACCGAAGCCCGCGGCGTGACGATGGTGCCGGTGCCGGTCATCGCCGACACGGTCGCCTTCGGTCCCCTCGACGCCGACGTCGACCTGCCTTTCGCCGAAGGCGGGATCTCCTGGAACCAAAGTCTCATCTTCCCTGGACTGCGCCGCGGCGAGCACCTGGAGAGCCGGATCGAGCTGGCGCCGCGGGCGCCGATCCTCGCCGCCGACGGCACGCCCCTGGCCGAAGGGCCGGCCAATGCCCGCTCGCACCCGATCGGCAACGCCGCGATCGACGTCACAGGCGAAGTCGGCACGGCGGAAGCGACCGCCCTTCCGGCCCTTGAGCGCCAGGGCTTCGCCCCCTACACACCGGTCGGGGTCAGCGGCCTTGAGAAGGCCTTCAACGCGCGGCTGGCCGGGAAGCCCGGCGGCTCGCTCTTCGCTGTCGCCGGGCAGCGCGGTACTCCCCGAGTCCTCGCCCAGGAGCCCCCAAAGGCCGGCGCCCCGGTGAAGACGACGATCGACCCCCACCTCCAGATCTCTGCCGTTTCGGCGCTGGGGGGCCGGGTCGGCGGGATGGCCGTCCTCAACGCCCGCAACGGAGACGTCCTCGCTCTGGCTGGGCAGGCCTTCTCCGCGCCCCAACCGCCCGGCTCGACCTTCAAGATCATCACCACCACCGCGGCGCTGGAAAAGGGTGTCGTCTCGCTGGGCGACGAATTCCCCGTCGTTAACGGAGTCAACGTCGGTGGGCGATTCATCAACAACGCCAACGGCGAGTACTGTGGCGGGACCTTCCGGCAGGCGTTCGCTGAGTCGTGCAATGCCGACTTCGTCCCGCTCGGGCCGAAGATCGGCAACGAGGCGCTGGTGGGCACGGCAGAACGGTTCGGCTTTAACTCGGCCCCAACTCTCTACGCGCCGCGGATCGTGCGCGAAGTCGCCCCGCCGAAACCCAGCATCCCGAAGGAGATCGGCGACGAACTCGACCTAGGGGTGAGCGCGATCGGGCAGGGCGAAGTGCTGGCGACGCCGCTGGAGATGGCAAGCGTCGCGCAAACGATCGCCAACGGCGGAGTCCGCAAGCCGACCTCGATCGTCATCGAAAAGAAGCTGCGGCCCGACGCCAAGCCGGTCCGGGTGATGTCGAAGAAGATCGCCGGCGAGCTGACCGACCTGATGATCGGGGTGGTGAGGGAAGGCACCGGGACCGCCGCCGCAATCCCCCAGGGCCAGGTGGCCGGCAAGACCGGGACTGCCGAGCTTGGCCCAAAGCCCGGCCAGCAGAACTCTTCCAACCCGGTCCAGTTCAAGGACGCCTGGTTCTCCGCCTTTGCCCCGGTCGGAAAGCCGAAGCTGGCGATCGGCGTGCTCTTCATCGACGCCGAAGCTGCGGGGGGCGAAGTCGCCGCTCCGGCGGCGGCGATGGTGCTCTCCGCCGGCCTCTAGCCGTGGGCCCTCCTAGAGGTCGAGCGTGACCTTGGCGGGGCCTTCGGGCCCGGGGATCGAGAGCGTCAGCGGTCGGTTGGCAGAGACGGAGGCGGGAAGCTCGAAGAGGACGAGGGAGCCCCCGATCGGCCCCTGCTGGGCGGGCGAGTCGGGCACCGGTACCTGTTCTTCGGCTTCCACTTCGCCGCCGAGCGGGAGCGCGTAGAGGCTCTTGGTAGGGATCGCGTTGAAGACCTGGCCGCCGGGATCGGTGATCTTCAGCGACTTCGGCAGCCTGTGTGGCCTCTTGTCTTCGTTTTGGACTAGGAAGAAGACGCCGAAGTAGTTGGAGCCCGGCGGGGGCGGGCGCTGGCCGACCAGGTAGGCGGCATCCTCGTTGTCGCTCGGGTTCAGATAGCGGGAGAGGACGACCGTGTACTGGAGCTGGCCGAGCTTCACCGTCTGCCCCGCCACCACGTCCTTGGAGTTGCTCGAGTAGCCGCAGCCCGTGACGGCGAGCGCGACCGAACTGAGCAGGATTGCGGCGAGCAGCGGCAGGGTGAATCTGCGGTGGGCAGGCATGAGCGGGCGAGAGTCTATTAAGGGATGCCGGTCGCGTAACGGTTGCCTCCGGCGACGGCGATCCGGCCGTCGGCGGGCCCCCCGGCCTCAAGCAGATCGCGCAGCCGCCGAAGCGCCTGGCGCCATCCGCGCTCGGAGAAGATCGAGGCGGCGGCGAGCGCCTCGCGGGCTCGGTCGAGCGGGTGTGCGGGCTCAGTCCAGTGGGAGACGCGGACCGTGGTCAACGAGCCCGGCCCCTCGGTCAGCTCCCAGAGAGTGGTGGAGGGAACGCGATTGTCGCGCCCTCCATGACCGTGCTCGACGATTCGGTGGGGCTCATCTGCCTCGACGATAATCGTCTCCGCCCAGGCGGAGTTGAGCGGGGCGTGGACCCGGAAGCGCGCCCCGGCGCCGACCCCGGTGGGCTCGATCCGGGTCAGGTGGAAGTCGGAGACGAAGTGGTCGGTGAAGGAGGGACGGCGAGAGAGGTCGCCGATCAGCCCGAAGGCCGCCTCTCGCGGCACGTCGATCTCGACTTCGGAGCTGACTGGACCCATCGGCCGGCGCGATTCTAGAGATCGTCTACCCGGTTGGCCCGAATGGCGCTACGATCACCGAGGGAGACGCCGGAAGGAGCTTTCATCTTCGCCAGCCTCAGCACCAGTTCGACCAGTGGCCTCGAGACCGGGATCGTCCCTGGCTCGGGCACCTTCTTCTGCCTCATCTGCGGCTCTCAGCTCTCGCTGCGGGAGACCGACCGCCTCCCCGAGTGCCCCCGCTGCGGCGGCTCCAGCTTCCGCCGCGACTCGATCTTCGAGCCGATGCAAGAGCACGGGCAACAGACCGCGGAGTTCTTCGCCCACGCCCCAAGCGCGCCGCCGGACTGGCTGGAGGAGGCGCGGGGTCGGCTTCCGGGGCCCGGCCACTACCTCGTCTGCAATGAGGACGGAGGGGGCATCCGCAGCTTCTCGGTCAAAGAGGGCTGGACGCGGATCGGCCGCAGCGTCACCGCGGACATCCGGCTTGATGACCCGAGCGTCTCGCGGCGCCACGCCCTGATCGTCTGCGAGCCGGGCCGAAAAGCCCGGGTGATGGACGACCGCAGCCTGAATGGCGTCCTCCTCAACGGCGAGGTCGTCGAGTGGAGCCGGCTAGTCGACGGGGACGAGCTGACCATCGGCCGCTACCGCCTCTTCGCGCTCGAGCGCTGAGCCGGGCGGTTCCGGCCACCCCCGGCCCTAGGATGCGGAGGATGAGCGCTGCGCCCAATCCCTCCTATCCCCCCGACGTCCCGGAGATCTCCGCCGCAGCCGACCGGGCGCGCGAACGGCTGCACGAGGAGATCGAGCGGGTCCGGGTCGGCGTCGAGGAGATGCTGGCCGAGCAGGGCGGCGAGGAGGATGCCGAGCTGCGCAAGGAGCTGGACGCGCTGCGAGAGGAGACCCGCCGCTACGTTAGGAAGCGGGTTCGCAAGAGCGAGAGGCGGATCGAGAAGTCGATGCGAAAGATCGACGAGCGCACACGCAAGCTGGAGCGACGGCTGGACGGATTCGAGCAAGACCGCCGCTACGCCGAGTGGCGGATTCACACCAACACAGAGGCAATGCTCGACGGCCTTCTCCGAGAGGTACGCGCGATCGCCGACCGTTTGACTGGATAGGTGGGAAAGGGCCCATGCTCGGGCCGCTTTCCCCGCTACTCGGTCGAGATGCTGGGATCCGCCTGGACCTTGTGCGGGACGACCATCAGGAAGTTGCTGGCGGCATCAGCGGCGAGCTTGAGGACGCGATCGGCCTCTTCGTTTTGATCGGTGGCTCGGAGCTCATCGGCGTAATGGGTTAGGAGGTCGTCTACGTCCAGGAGCCCCTCGGCGTCTAAGTCCTTGAGCTCGACTTTGGCGCCCTCACCGAGGCGGCGCTCTATGGTGGCGCGGTCGATTCCGAAGGCGTTCTGGCGGACGTAAACGCGGCCACCGGTCATGCCGGCGCAGGCCCAGGGGCCGATGTCGCCGAGGACTACGGCCCGACCCGAGGTCATGTACTCAAATGCAAAGCCCTTGGCGTTGGCGCGATCGACGATGCAGCCGCGGCCGTCATCGAGGTCGTGCTCGGGCTCGCCGCCCAGCACGACGTCGGCCCCGGAGAGGCGGATACAGAAGCGGGAGTCGGCGGAGCCCTGGACAAAGAGGCGGCCGCGCTGTGCGCCGTAGGCGAAGGACTTGCCGACCGAGCCGTTGAGCCGCTTGCCCTTCGCGCCTTTACCCTTCAGCACCGCGACGGTCCCTCCCAGCATCGCCTTGCCGACGCCGTCCTGGGCGCCGCCCTCGACCCGGATCGAAACGCCGTAGGCGTTGAAGGCGCCGAGACCTTGGCCTGCGACCGAGCCGCCATTGAACTCGAGGCTGGCGAGGACATCATCGTTTGACTCCGGGCCGTCCTCGAAGATGCGAGAGCGGGCGATCGCCCCCGCCAGCTCGGTGCCGAGCACGCGGTCGTTGGCATCGGTCGGGCGCGGGAACTCGTTTCGCAGCGTCCGGCCCGAGCAGATGTCGCCGGCGAGGGCCGCGATCTGGGCAGAGGCCTGCTTCGCCTCCATCCGAATCGGGCGGGCGAGGACCAGGCCCGCCTCGGCGCGGGACTCGGCCGCCTCTTCGGCTACCGGCAGGTCGAGCGGCTCGAGATCGAGGAACTCCTCCAGCGGCGTGATCAGCGGCGCCAGGTCGACCCTGTCGTGGGCGGCGACCTGCTCGAGCAGGTCGTAGCGGCCGACCAGGTCCTGGGCGCGCTCGTAGCCGAGCGAGGCGACGACCTCTTTGACCTCCTCGCCCATCGCCTGAAAGAAGCGGGCGCAGCTCTCGGCGGCGCTGTCGACCTCTTGCGGAGTGAACTTCTTCAGCCCGTGCTCTTGAGCCTGCTCGACGGTCTCGATCTGGGTCGCGATCCCGACGTGGCAGGTGTCGAGCTGGCAGCCACGGCAGATCGTGCAGCCAAGGCTAACCATCGCCAGCGTGCCGAAGCCGACC
This sequence comes from uncultured Solirubrobacterales bacterium, assembly GCA_963803755.1. GTDB lineage: Bacteria > Actinomycetota > Thermoleophilia > Solirubrobacterales > 70-9 > CAVUPF01. The sequence goes on along the minus strand of CAWDNP010000002.1, from coordinate 98,170 downwards.
CGGTTGGCGCCGAGGCAGTGCAACTTGACGATGTCGTGGCCGTGGCGGTAGCCGCCGTCGGCCCAGATCTCCACCCGGTTGCGAATGCCGGCCTCCATCAGTGCCCGGTGCACGGCGCGGGTGCCGATGTCAGAGGGCAGGCCGACATGGCGGAGCGCGTGCTGGCGCGCCGCGCCGGTGCCACCCTCAAAGCCCGAGAGGGTGATGATGTCGGCGCCAGCCTTGGCGATCCCGAGGCCGATCGTGCCTATGTTCGGTACTACCGGCACCTTGACTGAGACCCGTACGTCGGGGTTGACCGTCTTCAGCTCGTCGATCAGCTCGGCTAGGTCCTCGATCGAGTAGAGATCGTGGTTATTGGAGGGTGAGATCAGGTCGGTGCCAGGCGCCGCGTTACGAGCCGCGGCAACCTTCTCGGAGACCTTCTTGCCGGGCAGGTGGCCGCCCTCGCCCGGCTTAGCGCCCTGGCCGATCTTGATCTCGGCGACGTAGGAGGAGTTGATCATCTCTGCCGAGACGCCAAAGCGGCCGGAGGCGACCTGCTGGCCGCGCCACTTGCGGTAGTGGCCGTACATGTCGCGGATCTCGCCACCCTCGCCGTTGACGCAGAGCACGTTGATCGCCTTCGCCGCCTCCGCGTAGGCGCGGAAGGCGGGCTCAGACTGGGAACCGAAGCTCATCGAGGAAATCACAACGGGGTAGTCGTGGTGGCCGACCCCGGCATCGACCGTCGCCGGGTCGACCGGGTCGCGATCGCCCTTAAGGCCCATGATGTGGCGCATCGAGATCGGGCTCTGCCGCTCCAGGTCGCGGACCTTCTCGGAGTACTCGGCATAGGAGCCGGAGCCATTGGCGGTGGCGATCGCCGCCTTGTAGACCTTGGGGTAGAAGCGGAAGGTCTTCGCCGGTTTCGCGTCCTCGTACCCGGCCAGCGCCCGCGCCCGCCCGTTGCTGTCCTCATCAAGGTGAGCGAAGCCGATTCCCCCCGTTCTCGGAGGCGGCGAAGGCCTCGGCTTGGAGGATCTCGGCAAGCTCCGGCTTCACCCCGATCGAGGAGAACTGGCGCGCGTAGCCACGCACCTCGTGGATCCCGATCGTCGAAATAACTTTCTCGATCCCCTTGGTGAGGGCGGCGCAAAGGTTGGAGACGTCGGTCTCATAATCCTCGACGCATACCACCTCGACCATCGTGTACGGGCAAACGCCATTTGCCCCAAGCCCCAGCGCCAGCATCGTGTCGTGGACGTTTCGGATCGCCGCCGAGCGCAGCACGACGCCGCAGCGGCGGCGCAGGTTTTCCTCGCCGGGCTCGACCCGGAACTGCTTTAGCGCCTGATCGACGGCGGAGGTGACCAGGTGCGGGTCGAGATATCGGCGGTCGGCATCATAAACGGTGCGGTCGGTGAGGACCAGCAGCTCGGCGCCGTCGCGGACCTTCTTCACCGCCTCCTGCTTGATCCGCTCGATTGCCCCCTTCGTCGTCTCGGACTCGAGCAGGGAGATGTCGACCGCATCCGCCCGCCCCCGAAACTCTTCCCAGAGATCCTCCAGCAGGTATGTGCGGTGCTCGCGGGCGATGCGCCGGTAGGTTTTGTCGGAGAGCGGTGCCATGCCGTGATGGCCGCCGAGGATCACTGGGAGGGCGGTCTCTACCGTGCCGGTGTCCTCCCCGGCGGCGTCGATCGAGGGGCGACGACCGAACACGGCGCGGGTCGAGAAGTGCTCGACCTCGCGCTCGCGATCGATCGCCGGGTTGGTGACGACGGCGACCGTCTCCTTGAAGTAGTCGGCGAGGTTCTGGCGCTCCGGCGAGAGGGCGGCGAGCGGCCCGTCGTAGCCGAGTGAGCCGATCGGCTCGGCGCCGTTTGAGGCCATCTGCTGGACGAGTTTGACGTCGTCGCGCTGCCATCCGAAGCCGGCGAGGACACCGTCAGCAACCTTGACCGGCTCCTCGGGTCCGGCGTCGGAGTAGCCGGGGACATCCTCGCCCTCTAGCGGCCCGCCGGCGTCAAGGGCGCGATCGAAGGGACCGGCGTCCTCGGCGCCATTGCGCCGCAGCCAGCCCTCGCAGACGATTCGCAACATCTCCTCGTGGGAGTGCAGGGTCGAGCGCTTGCGCTCGCGGTCGATCTCCACCAACGCCTTCTCGCCGGGGGCGAGTGGCTTGGGCTCAGAGACCATCGAGTGAACGGAGACGACGCCCGGCTCGGAGCTGAAGACGTAATCGTCGTCTGTCTCGAGCTGCCAGAGCGGGCGCAGGCCGAGCGCATCGGCGGAGAACACACATTCGTCGGTGTGGCGAGCGATCAAGGCCACCGGCCCCTGCGCGAATGGGCCCATCGCCTGGTGCAGGTACATGTAGAAGGAGCGCAGCTCGGCGGGGAGCGAGCGGATCTCTTCGGCTATCGGCGGCAGCACCATCTCCATCGCCTCGGCGAGGCTAAGGCCGTCGCGACTGACCAGGGTGTCGATCGTTCGGTTTAGGTCCTGGGAGTCCGAGGAGCCGGGCTGGATTGGGACGCCGAGCATGCGCGCCTCCTGGCGTAGCTGCTCAATCGTGTTGATCTCCCCGTTGTGGCCGAGCACCGAGAAGGGCTGGACGCGCTTGAAGGAGGGCCAGGTATTGGTCGAGTAGCGGTTGTGGCCGAAGCAGCCGATCGTCTCGAAGCGCTCGTCGCGCAGGTCCGGGTAATACTCGCCGAGCACCTTCGGCGCCCCCATCACCTTGTAGACGCAGGTAGTCGCCGAGAATGAGGGGACGTGGACGCCGAGCCTCTGCTCCAGCTCGATCAGCAGCTCGAAGAGGACGCGGTCGCGGCTGGAGGCGGTGGCGAGTAGCCCGGCGACCTGCCAGAAGTGCGGCTCTTCCTCGCGCGCGGTGGGTCCGAGGGCGGGTGAGTCGACGACACCGATCCGCTCAGCGAGGATGCGAAAGCCCCCCCGACCGAGCAGCTCGCGGGCGTCGTGCTGGATGCGCTCTCGATCCTGGGAGCGCTCGATGAAGACGTGGGCGACGGCGAAGGCATCGTCGAGAGTGAGCGATGGATCGTGGCCGCCGGAGCGGACCTCCTCTGCCCAGATCCTGCGCGGCAGATCGAGCAGCAGCCCGCAGCCATCCCCCTCGCCGTCGACGTTGCCGGCCCGGTGGAGCATCTTCTGCAGAGCGGGGACGGCGAGCTCGATCGGCGTATGGCTCGGAGTCGCGTCCTTGCGAACCGAGGCATAGATCGCACAGGCGTCCTTGTCTTCGACGCTGGGTGGCGAGACAAGCGGCCGGTAGGGACGCTCGGGCGAGTAGCGGACCGGGCCACGCTCGCGGGACTGGATGTGGGGCACGTCTGACCTCCCGGGTTCCGCGCCTTCTCCGAGCGGGCGCGCGACGGGTTGACGAGAGCGCCGCATTATAGGGTGGGGCGTGGCGCCCCGTCTAGGGCGGGGACTCAGGCAAAGGACGGCGGCTCATATTCGCCCGACGGGTGGACGCCGATCAGCAGGGCGCTCACCCTCTCCTCGGAGCGGTTGAGGATCGTGCGGCTCACAGGTGGCTCGATCGAGGCGAAGGTCCCAGCCGGCGCCGAGTGGTCCTCGCCGCCGATCCGCAGGATCGCGTCTCCCTCGAGGATCACGTAGAGCTCTTGCTGGCCGCTGCCGGCCTCATCGTGCTCGGGGATCTGACCTCCGGGTTCGATTTCGACCAGGTTGAAGCCAAAGGCGGATGTGCCGAGCGCCCTGCGGGCGAGCCTCCAGGTCGATTCCCCCGAGCCCTCAAGCACCTCGAACTCGTCTCGGTGCTTGATCGTGTAGCCGTTCGCCATCGCAACCTCCTCATTCACCAGGGGGTGGTCGCGTGCGACCATACCTTGGTCCCCCGCTAAGGAGCATGAATGAACGCTGGCACGAAGGACTCAGAGCAGGTGCTGCAGGCGACCATCGCCCGCTACAACGACGCCTGGAACGCACACGACCTCGACGCGATTGCCTCAATGCACGCGCCTGACATGGTCTTCGCTAACCACACCGCGGGCGAGTCCGCAAGCGGGACGGAGGTGCGCGCCCATATCGGCGCGATCTTCGACACATGGCCCGACATCGAGTTCACCACCCGTCGCCTCTACGTGCGCGAGGGGCTGGTGGTGCAGGAGTGGACGGCGGAGGCGACCCACGCGAAGACGATGCGAAGGGGAGAGCTCCTCGCCGAGCCGACCGGGCGTCGAGTCAAGTGGGACGGCCTCGACGTGATCCCCTTCGAGAACGGCCTGGTCAAGCGCAAGGACGTCTACTCCGACAGCGTCTCGATCCTGCGCCAGGTCGGCCTGCTGAGCTGATCAGAGCTCGGGCACGTCGGCACCGTGGGGGGTGAAGGGGAGGCGGCGGACCTCGGCCCAGCCTTCGCAGCGGCGCTCCAGCTCCTCTGCAACCTTGCCGGCATCCTGCCAGGTCGTCCAGACGAGAACGGTGGGTCCGGCACCGGAGATCGTCGCGCCAAGCGAGCCGAGCTCGGTTGCAGCCGAGTCGACCAGCTCCATCGAGCGCGGGTAGAGGTCGCGGCGGCGGGCCTGGTGGATGCGATCGGCGAGGCCGCGGGCGATGAGGTCAAGGTCGGCCGTCTTTAGCCCGAGCACGAGCAGCGCAGCGGCGGAGACGTTGGCGACGGCGTCGCCCAGCGGGACCTCAGCCGGGATCGCCTCTCGGGCACGATCGGTAGAGACCTCCTCGGCGGGGACGACGGCGATGCCCTCCAAGCCGCCCGGTGGGTCGAAGCGGACCGCGCTCGCCGCACCCCCCTCCCCCACCCCGCAGATCACGAAACCTCCGTAGATCGCCGCGGCGACGTTGTCGGGATGTCCCTCCAGCTCAGCCGCTAAGGCCAGTATCTCCTCCCGCGAGAGCGCCAGCTCGTAGAGGTGGTCGGCTGCGAAGAGGCCGGCGACGATCGCCGCCGCGCTGGAGCCGAGGCCGCGGGCGAGCGGGATCTCGCTGCGTAGGCGAAAGGCGATGCCGTCGGCTGAATGCAGGCTCTCAAAGGCCTGCACGACGAGGTTGTCATGCCCAGTTGAGACATCAAGTCCACCAGGATCGAGCGAGAACTCGCCGGTCTCCTCAACCTCCACCTCCAGGTACAGCGAGACCGCCGCAGCCATCACGTCGTATCCCGGCCCCAGGTTGGCCGAGGAGGCGGGAACGCGGATCAGTCGGCGGCGGGCGGTCACCCCGAACGCAGACTAAAGGCGCAGCGGGGCGAGCAGTGAGCGATCAGTCAAAGACCGCACGCTCAACCGCGCCGAGATCGTTCTTACAGTTGATCACCGCGGGGGCTTTGCCCAGGGCCGTGTCAGGGTCCTTTAGGCCGTGACCGGTGAGGACACAGACGACCGACTCGGGCGGCGGCGTACCCTCGACCACGGGCAGGCCATGGGCGCACAGGCCCGCGACCGAGGCGGCAGAGGCAGGCTCACAGAAAACGCCTTCGGTGGCGGCAAGCCAGCGGTAGGTATCGAGGATCTGCTCGTCGGAGACCGCCGCAACGCGCCCGCGCGAAGCGGTGAAGGCGGCCATCGCCTCCTCCCAGCGGGCGGGGTTGCCGATCCGGATCGCAGAGGCCACTGTCTCGGGGTTGGCGACCGGCGCCCCGTAGACGAGCGGCGCCGCCCCGTCGGCCTGAAACCCGTAGAGCACCGGTGCGGCCTCTAGCTCCTGGAAGCCTCGCCAGTAGGCGGTCACGTTGCCGGCGTTGCCGACCGGGATCGCCAACGCTCCCGGCGCCTCTCCCAGATCCTCCACCACCTCAAAGGCGGCGGTCTTCTGCCCCTCGATCCGGTATGGGTTGACCGAGTTGACCAGTTCGATCGGGTGCTTTTGGGCCAGTGCCCGCACGATCCGCAGCGCATCGTCGAAGTTCCCCTGCAGGGCGATCACCCGCGCCCCGTGCATCAGCGCCTGGGCCAGCTTCCCAATTGCGATCTTGCCCTCCGGAACGATCACCGCCCCGCGCAGCCCAGCCCGCGCTGCATAGGCCGCGGCGCTGGCAGCAGTGTTCCCGGTAGACGCACAGATCACAGCCTCAGCACCCCGACCTTTGGCGCGCGAGACAGCCACGGTCATCCCCCGATCCTTAAAGCTCCCAGTCGGGTTCGCACCCTCGAACTTCAGATAGGCGCGAACCCCGATCCGCTCCGAGAGCCGTGGAGCCTCGATCAGCGGAGTCGACCCCTCGTTCAAAGTTACAACAGGGTCATCGGTCTCCAATGGCAAGCGGTCCCTGTATCTCTCGATCAGGCTGACCGGCGTCAAACAAACTCCTCCTCGATCACACGGATCGACCGCGGCGGCGACCGCAGGTCTCCCAACTCGGCAATCTCACTCACCGCCGCCTTGAATCTCGACTCCAGGCACTCGTGAACGACCATTACCAGCCGCGCGTCGTCCCCGATCCCCCGCTGCACCACGCTCTTGACCGAGATCTCCTTATCGCCCAGCACCTTGGCGATCTGGGCGAGCACGCCCGGCCGGTCGGCGACCTCCAGGTACAGGTAAAAGGAAGAGGTGATGTCGGTGACGATCGGAAGCCGCTCGAGGGGCTCGGGGACCGGCGCGTCGCCGGCGAGGATCGAGACGACGTCGCCGAGTACGGCTGAGGCGGTCTGAACCCCCCCTGCCCCCGGCCCTGACATCGTCACCTCGGTGATAGCTGGCGCCTCGACCATCACCGCATTGAAGGGGCCCTCGACCGGCGCGAGCGGATGCCCGCTGTAGAGGAAGCAGGGAAAGACACGGACGCTGATCCCACCCTCTCTGCGCTCGGCGACGCCGAGTAGCTTCAGCGAGAGGCCCAGCTCCTTGGCGTAGGCGAGGTCGTCGGGCTGGATCGTCTCGATCCCCTCATAGGCAACCTCGGAGAGGGTGACCGGCGTGTGGAAGGCGAGGCGGGCGAGGATCGCCATCTTCGCCGCAGCGTCGGCGCCATTGACGTCCTCGCCGGGGTCGGCCTCAGCATAGCCCAGCTCCTGGGCGCGGGCGAGTACGTCCGCATAGGCGGCGCCGGTAGTGGCCATCTCGCTGAGGATGAAGTTGGTGGTGCCGTTGACGATGCCGAAGACCTTGGAGACCTCGGTGACGCCGAAGCTCTCCTGGATCGTGCGGACGATCGGGATCACGCCCGCCACCGCCGCCTCGAAGCGCAGCTGCACGCCGGCCTCGCGAGCGACGCCGAACAGCTCGTCGCCGTGCTGGGCGAGCAGTTGCTTGTTGGCGGTGACGACCGGCCTCCCCGCGCGTAGCGCGTCAAGCACGTAATCGCGAGCCGGATCGGTTCCCCCCATCAGCTCGACGACCAGGTCGGAGCGCCCGAGGATCGCGCCGAAATCGCCGTCGGATCGGGTCAGGACACCGGAGACCTCGGGGCGCCGCCCGGTCGCCGCCTCGACCGCCGACGGCGCGCTCGGCCAACAGCTCGGCGAAGGCGTCGCCGACCGTGCCACGTCCCAGCAGCCCTATGCGGACGGGGTCAGACATCGCGGGAGGTGAGGTCCTCATAGGTCTCGCGGCGGACGACGACGCGGGCCTCGCCGTCGCGGCAGAAGACGACCGGCGGACGCGGCACGCCGTTGTAGTTGCTGGCCATCGCGTAGCCGTAGGCGCCGGTCGCGGGCGTGACGAGCACGTCGCCGACCGCGGGCGCGGCGAGCATCGCGTCGCGGACGAGGATGTCGCCCGACTCGCAATGCATGCCGGCGATCGTCGCCGGAGTGTCAGAAGCGGCGCCGGCCCGGTCGGCGATCAGCGCCTCATATCGTGAGCCGTAGAGCATCGGCCGCACGTTGTCCGACATGCCGCCGTCGACGGCGACGTAGGTGCGGACGCCGGGGATCTCCTTGACGGTGCCGACCCGGTAGGCGGTGAGGCCGGCGTTGCCGACCAGGGAGCGCCCCGGCTCGACCAGGATCCGAACCCCGTCGCCGAAGACCTCTGCGACACCGCGCACCTTGACGTCGACATAGGCGTCGATCGAGGGCGGCTCGTCTTCGGCGATATAGGCAATGCCGAGGCCGCCGCCGACGTTGACGATGCGACACCACTCGCCGGCCAGCTCGCCGAGCGCGCGGATCGCCAGCGCGTAGGCCTCCAGCTCGAAGATCTGGGAGCCGATGTGGGCGTGCAGTCCGACCAGCTCGAGCTTCTCGGATGCCAGCACCCGCTCGATCGCGCGCGCCGCCAGGCCGTCCTCGAGCCCGAAGCCGAACTTCGAGTCGAGCTGCCCCGTCTGCACGTAGTCGTGGGTGGAGGGCTTGATTCCGGGCGTGACGCGGATCAGCACGTCCTGGGGGGCATCGAGCAGGCGCTCGCAGCGCTCGATCTCGTCGAAGGAGTCGAGGATCAGGTGGCCGACGCCGGCCCGCGCCGCAAAGAGGATCTCCTCGTCGGTCTTGTTGTTGCCGTGCATGTGGATGCGGGCCGGGTCAAACCCGGCCCGCAGCGCCATGTGCAGCTCACCGCCGGAGGCGACGTCGACCGATAGCCCCTCCTCGGCGAACAGCCGGTAGGCGGCAGTGCAGGGCAGCGACTTGCTGGCGAAGAGGACCTCGAAGCTGGCGCCGCGGCGCTCGAAGGCGTCGCGGTAGGCGCGAGCGCGGGCGCGCATGTCGTCCTCGGCATAGATGTAGGCGGGCGTGCCAAGCTCCGCGGCCAGCTCGACCACGTCGCAGCCGGCGACCTCGAGGTGGCCGCGCTCGTTGACGCGGCTGCCGGCCGGGTAGACCGGCGAGCCCCGACCGGGTCGGCCACGACCGCGCCCGACTGTTCGCGCTCCGCCATAGGACGGGCATTGTGACGGTTGAGGCGCTACCGCCGATCAGCGGTGGGGTGGAGCAAGCCGCCGACCGCGCCAGCCGTTTCTTCGACCGCGTGGCCGACCGTCGAGGTGGGGCCGGCGACGCCGTTGATGCGCCTTCGGTGACTTTGGCGACGCCGGTGTTGCTCGAGCGCACCGCCAAGTGTTTCGCTGACCTGGTAGACCGTGTTCTCGATGGTGCTCGTGAGGCCGGCGCTGATACTGGCGGCGCTGCTCCCGGCGCCGCCAACGCCAGCGCCCGCGCCACCACCGGTTGCCGGCGATCCCGACCCGCCACCCGGCGCGGGAGTCGGCGAAGGGCTCGAGGGGGAGGAGCTGCCGCCCCCGCCGGAAGGCGACCCGGGCCACCGCGCGGCGCCGTCGCGCCGGGACCGCCGCCGCCGAGGCCGCCCGGCTGCCCGAGCGTCCCGGATGGCCCGGGCGTGCGCCGGCGGTGCCCCCAGCGATCGCGCCGCCCGTCCTCGCCGTCGCGGCCACACGCGGGTGCGACGCGGCCGCACCACCCACTGCTCGGCCCGGGGAAACCGAGACCGTCCCGCCCCGCCACCCCAACCCGGAGACCGGCCACTCCCTGAAGGCCTGAGCCGAGACGAGCAGCACGAAGGCGATCACGGCTGCGGCGATCAGGACGGTGCTCGAAATCGCACCGGCGAAATAGGAGTGAGCCTGACGAACCAACTTGCCTCCGTTTCGCTGGGCCCAGGTTCCTCCCGTCCAGGGTAGACACACTGGCCCAGTCCGCACATACCGATTATTTGGTATCTTGGTTGATTTCGGGCTTGCGGTTCAGTCCCCGCCGGACAGGTTCTCTACCCGCAGCAGCCCCTCTCCCGCCTCCTCCTCCATCTGAAGGGTGGTGTGGTCGATGCCGAACCGCTCGGCCAGCAGCACCTCAAGCCGGCGGCGGACCAGGTCGCGGTCGGAGCCGCGCGCGACGACCACGTGGGCGGCGATCGCGCCGAAGCCTGCGGTCACCGTCCAGACGTGCAGGTCATGGACCGAGCGAACCCCTCCACGGCGCAGACGGCGGCGCCGAGACCCTCGACGTCGATGCCGGCGGGCGCCGCCTCCATCAGCACGTCGAACGGCTCCTTGATCAGCCGCCAGGAGGAGGCGAGGATGAGGCAGGAAATCAGCAGGCTGATGATCGGGTCAACGACCGGCGAGCCGCCGGCCAGGACGACGGCACCGACGACAACGACGCCGAATGAGCCGAGCGCGTCGGCGGCGCTGTGGCGCAGGACACCCTCGAGGTTGATGTCCTGGCGCTGCCCGCGGGCGAGGACCAGCGTCGCGACTAAGTTGCCGGCGAGGCCGAGCGCGCCCAGCGCCAGCACCCCACCGCCGTCGATCGCGGTCGGGTTGCCCAGCCGGCGATCGCGGCGATCGCCAGCGCGATCCCAACCGCGACCAACAGCAGTCCGTTGACCAGCGCGGCAAGCACCTCGGAGCGCTGGTAGCCGAAGGTGCGTCGCCCGCCGGCGGGGCGAGAGGCGAGGCGGGTGGCGGCCAGGGCCAGCGCGATCGAGCCGACGTCGGAGAGCAGGTGCCCGGCGTCGGCAAGCACCGCCAGGGAACCGGTGAGGACGCCGCCGACCGCCTCCACCGCGAGCATCGCGGCGTTGATCGCCAGCGCGACCCACATCCGGCGGCGGCTGTCACCGCGCCGCCCCTCCAGTGCGTGGGCGTGTGAGCCGAAGCCGTGGTGAGCGTGATCGTTCACGATCGCCCCCCGAGCATAGGATGCTCGGGGGCGGGCACCCAGGCTACGCTGGGACGGGCGCCTTATCCGCAGCAGGCGCTTTGCCGCCGCCACCCATCGCAGCGGCGGCAACTTCGGCCCCATAGGCGAGGCGCTCGGCGTACTCACGGGCCTGCATGCGAGAGATGACCATACGCTGGATCTCGGCCGTGCCCTCGAACAGCTGGTAGATCTTGGCATCGCGGAACCACTTCTCCAGCGGGCACTCGGTGCTCCAGGCGTAGGGACCGACCAGGTCCATCAGCGTGGTCGTCGCCCACATCGTCACGTCGCCGGCCTTCAGCTTCGACATCGAGCCCTGGCCGCCGGTCATCGGCATGCCGTTCGGCCCATCCAAGCGGCGCGCTGAACGAGCAGGCGGGCGGCTTCGATCTCGGTCGCGACGTCGGCGAGGGTCTGCTGGATGCGCTGCGTCTGCAGCAGCGGCGTGCCGCCCTCGGAGTGCCCGTCGAGGTACTCAAGGGTCCACTCGTAGGCGGCCTGGGCGATGCCGAGCGCCGAGGCGCCGACCAGCGGCCGGGTCACCTCGAAGGTAGCCAGCGCATCGGCGGAGCGGGACTTCTGGCCGGAGCGGGCGCGCTCCAGCTTCTTCGCCAGCTTCTCCTCCCCGCCGAGCAGGTTCTCGGCGGGGATGCGGCAGTCCTCGAGCACGACCTCGGCGGTATGAGAGGCGCGGATGCCGAGCTTCGTCTCCTTCTTGCCCTGGCTGAGGCCGGGAGTGCCCTTGCCGACGACGAAGGAGGCCTGGCCGCGCGTACCCAGCTCGGGGTCAACGGTGGCGACGACGACATGGACGTCGGCGATGCCGCCGTTGGTGATGAAGACCTTGGTTCCGTTGAGGACCCACTCCTCGCCGTCGCGCTTTGCGGTCGTCTTCAGGCTCTTCACGTCGGAGCCGGCCTGCGGCTCGGTGACCGCGTAGGCGCCAAGCTTGATCTCCTCGCCGGACGCCGAAGCACTCGGGGACCCACCGGGCGATCTGCTCGGGCGTGCCAGTGGCGGCGATCCCGGCGGCGGCAAGCCCGGAACCAGCGATCGCCAGCGCGATCCCGGCGCAACCCCAGTGCATCTCCTCGGCTGAGATCACCTGCATCTGGCCCTCGGAGTCACCAGCAGAGCGCTGGATCGCCTCGAGACCCTGAAGCCCCTGCCTGCGCGCCTCCTTGATGACCTCCCAGGGAGTGCTCTCCTCTTCGTCGTGCTTGCGCGCCGCAGGACGGATCACCTCGCGGGCGAAGGCCCGGCAGCGATCTTTGAACTCAAGCTGCTCCTCGTTAAGTGAGAAATCCATGCGATCTCCTCTGAGGTCGGCGCGCGCTGCGCGGGCTGTGTCGGCAACTGATTGACTGGTCAGTCAACCAGTCCTTGAACCTTATCTGAACAGCCAGCCAATAACTCGCGTGTAGCGTTTCGCCGTGGCCAGAGACCGCCCGATCAATGCCGACGTGCCGGCGACACAACCTCCGCAGGGGCCCGCGGAGTCGCCTCCGCCGAAGCCGAAGCGGCCAACGCCGCCTCCGCCGGCCTCCGCAGGCCGAGAAGCCCACGACCGCCACGCCCTCTGTCGCGCCGCCGCGCCCTTCCTCACCGCCTCGGATAAAGCGGCGGCGCAGGCCGGTCCCGTTCGCGCTGAAGGCGATCGCCGGGCTCGTGGTGGTGGCCGTGGCCTTCATCGTCGCCGCGATCCTCGGGGGAAGCGGCTCGACGAGCAGCAATCCGCTCCCTGGCGCCGCAGCGCCGGTGGGCGGCAATGCCAGGATGGGCGGATCGCCCACTGGACAGACTGCGACTCAGCTCGGCTACCCCGCCTTCGCCACCAACAACACCACCCGCATCGGCGGAGCCGACCCCACATCCAACGCCGCCGCAGTGGCGCTGGCGACCTTCCCCTCGACCACCTCCGCCCAGCGCCCCGCTGCGGTCGCCCTGGTCGGCGAAGACGACTGGCAGGGCGCAATCGCCGCCTCAGTGCTGATGGCCGCTCCGGTGAAAGCTCCGGTCCTGATCTCGGCGCAGGGAGGCGTCCCCGAACCCGACCTCCGCCGCCCTCACCGCCCTCGATCCCCGCGGCAGCGGCGCCACCGGTGGCGCCCAGGCGTTCGCGATCGGCGACAGTGGCGACGCCCGCCGGGTTGGCCAAGGTGACGGCGGTCAAGGGGAGCGATGCCGCCTCGATCGCGGCGGCGATAGAGGCGCTGCGCGACAAGCTGCTCGGCGCGGCGCCCGAACACGTTGTGATCGCCTCCGCCGAACAGCCCGGGTTCGCGATGCCCGCGGCCTCCTGGGCGGCCCGATCGGGCGATCCGGTCCTCTTCACTGACCGCGACAAGCTGCCAGCGCCGACCGCCGCGGCGCTGAAGCTGCACCCAAAGACGCCCGTCTACGTGCTCGGGCCCTCCTCGGTGATCTCCTCCGCCGTAGTGCGGCAGATCGCCAGGATCGACAGCCGGGTCCATCGCGTCTCCGGCAAGAACCCGGTGACAAACGCGATCGCCCTGGCGCGCTATGGCGAAGGCGGCTTCGGCTGGGATGTCAACGAACCCGGCCATGGCTTCGTCGTCGCCCGCAGCGACTCGCCGCTCGATGCCGCGGCCGCTGCCCCACTCTCTGCCTCGGGTACCTGGGGTCCGCTGCTGCTCACCGACAACGCCGCTACGCTGCCAGCGGCGCTGCGCGGGTACCTGCTCGACGTCAAGCCGGGCTACACCACCGACCCGACGCGCGCCTTCTACAACCATGTGTGGGTGATCGGAGACGAAGGGGCCATCGACGTGAACCAGCAAGCCGAAATAGACAACCTGGCGGCACTGACGCAAGATCGGAGGAGAACCGTGAGCGAGGCCGAGAGCCCAGAGCTTCTCGGCGCCGGTCACGAGGTCACGGCCGAGGACATCCGAGCCCTGGCGGGGGCCTCAACCCCTCACTTCGCCCTCCAGGTCCGCAATCGCGTCCGACGACTGATCGAGCCGCTGCCCCCCGGCCACCCCGCCCGAGTCGAAGGCGAGCGCAAGATCGCCGAGTTGGAGGACCTGGCCGAGCACAGCGGCGACCCACGCGGAACCATGGGGATCGCGCATTGAAATACCTCGCCCCGGGCGTCTGGCGGCTCGGTGAGACTCCGCGGCCGCTGATCAACGTCTACCTGGTGGAGGACGTGCTGATCGACGCCGGCCGCCGCTGGGACACCGGCCGCATCCGTAGGCAGACGGCGGGCCGCAATCTCTCCCTGCTGGCGCTCACCCACGCCCACCCCGACCACCAAGGCTCGGCGAAGGACATCTGCGAGGAGCGCGGCATCCCACTGGCCTGCCACGAGGCCGACGTCGACGCGATGGAGGGAAGGCGCCCGGTCGCAGCTACGCAGCATCCGGTCGCCAGGGCCTTCGCGCGACTCTGGCAGGGGCCTCCCCACAAGGTCGACCAGGTACTGCGCGAGGGCGACGAAGTGGCGGGGTTCCGGGTCATCCACGCGCCCGGTCACGCGCCGGGAGAGGTGATCTACTGGCGCGAGTCCGACCGGGTGGCGATCTGCGGCGACGTGATCAGGAACATCTCCTTTCTGACCCTCCGCAACCGGCTCGACGAGCCGCCCAAGGATCTGACCCCCGACCCCGCGGAGAACCGCCGCTCGATCCGCAAGCTCGCCGACCTCAACCCCAGCCTGATCCTCCCCGGCCACGGCCCGCCCGTGACCGACATGGCCGAGTTCGAGCGCTTCGCCGCGGGGCTCCCGAGCTAGTGGGCTGTATCCCAACGTTTGACCGGAAACTCGCCTGAGGCGGCGAACACCGATGCATGCACCCGATCCTGGAGGTGGTCATGCGTCCCCCATCGGTGTTCGTCCGGCCGCTCAGTCCCGAGGAGGGCCAGCGGTTAAAGCGGCTGGTCAGAGGAGCCAAGCACTTCTCGACCCGTCAGCGAGCCGGAATCGTGCTGGCCTCAGCGACCCAGCACTCCGCAACCCAGATCGCCGCCATGTGGCAAACGGATGAGAGTCACGTGCGCAAGGTGATCACCGAGTTCAACCAGAGGGGACTGGACTCACTGCGCCCTAACTACCGGGGCGGGCGTCCCCGCCGGATCACCGAGGCCCAGCGAGAGCGGATCGTCGCGGTGGCCGGTGCCCGCCCCGACACTCAGGGGGCCGCGCTGACCCGCTGGTCACTGCGGCGCCTGGCCACCCACCTCGCCGCGGTGGAGGGGATCGAGGTCTCCCCGGCCCATCTGGGCCGCATCCTCTCTGCCGCCAACCTCTCCTTCCAGCGCACCCGCTCCTGGAAGGCCTCTCCCGATCCAGACTACGAGCTAAAAGCGCAGCGCGTGATCGCGCTCTGCAAGCGGCCTCCAAAGGGGGCGGTAGTGATCGCCTTTGACCAGATGGGGCCGATCTCCCTGCGCCCCACCCATGGAGCAGGCTGGGCTCTGAAAGGCCGACCCGAGCGCCACCGCGCGACCTTCAACCGAAGGGCCGGGGTGCGCTACGGCTTCGGCGCCTATGACCTCGGCGCCGATCGCCTGCGGCTGAGATTGCGCCCCCGCCGGCGCGGGCGTGACGGGCTCGGCTTCATGCGCCAGATCCGGCTTTGTTACCCGAGCACCAAGACGATCTATTGGATCCAGGACAACCTCGCAGCCAACTGGACACCGGAGGTTCGCGAGTTCGCCGCGGGCAACCGCATCGTGTTAGTCTCCAACCCCGACCTACGCCAGCTACCTGAACCCGATCGAGTGTCACTTCTGGCCGATCGCCGAGTTCGTCGTCAAGAACGCCGACTACCTCGATTGGGATGCCTTCGCCCACGCCCTTGCCCGCCACATCAGCTACAGAAACGGGCCCCATCGCGATCGTCGCCTCGCCCAATTGGAGCCAAGCTACGGGTCGCGGCGTGAGTTCAGGGTTTCGGGTGCGAGGTTTGGATACGGCCCACTAGCGCCAAGCAGCGCCGGCTTGGACGTGGCGGCAGGCAGCGGCCCGCTCAACGGCTAGTCTTGACCCGGTGAGTGAGGTCGAGCATGGGTTCAAGGAGGGCGACCCGGTCTGGGTCGAGGATGGCGACGGCAAGCACCATCCTGGAGTCTTCGTCGGCGACAACGAAAGCTCGGGCTGGTTCGGCGGCGGCCCCAGCGCCTACGTCGTCCACCCCGAGGCCCACCAAGCCGAGGTCGTCTCGACCTTCCGCATAACTCCCCGCGAGGAGTAGCGCCGCTCCCTGCCCCGTCAGCGGATCAGGTGTGCCTCAACCATCGCCCCAGGCGCGATCGACCATTAGCACTGCCGAGTCATGTTTCGCAGCAAGCGCGAAGCAATCCGGTCGGCAAGGGGCCGAGCAACCCCATGACTCACGAGGGAATCCTGGCGATCCCCATATCAACGCGGGCGCCGCGGAACGGGACGCCCTCGGCTTCCAGGCGCTCGCGCTGGCGGGCTCCCTTCGCCAGCGAGCCATCGGCACGGACGACGCGCCACCAGGGGAGGTCGGGCTCTTCGCACTCAAAGAGGACCGACCCGGCGAAGCGAGGGGCGCCGGGCGAAAGATCGCCGTAGGTGCGAACGAAGCCGGCAGGGATCTCGCGCACCCGATCGAGCACTTCGAGGGTTCGCGATGCCCCTGAAGCCGTCAGGACGCGGGACCGAAGGCGTCGATGATGCGGCTCTGGTACTCGCTCAGCTCCTCGGGAGAGATGAAGTAGGTGGGCGGGGTTAAGAAGAGGCCGTCAGCTCGCTCGGCGGTCTCCTCCACCCTTGCCCGCACCTTGTCGAGCGGGCCGGCGGCGCAGTAGGTCTCGACCATCTCGTCGCCGATCGCGGCGGGAACAGCGCCAAGGTCGCCGCGGCGGAAGGCCTCGCCTGCCTCGACCGCATTGTCGGCGAAGCCGTGCAGCTCCCAGAGCGGCATGTAGGTCTTGACCGTCGCGTAAAAAGAGATCGTGCGGCGGGCCATCTCGATCGCCCGCTCCTCGTCCTCATCGATCGCACAGCAGACGGTCGGCAAGTAGTCGAAGTCCCTGCGCTCGCGGCCGGAGCGGCGCAGGCCCGCTTCGAAGGAGTCGACCACGACCTCCTCGATCCAGCGTAGGGACTGGATCGGGTGGCCAATCAGCCCGTCGGCAACGTCGCCCGCCATCCGCGCCATCCCGGCCTGGACGGCGGCAGTGTAGATCGGCACCGATTCGCGTGGGGCCGGGTGTGGCCGCACCCAACCCTTGACGTCGATGTCGTAGTAGTCGCCTTCGTAGCGGATCGGCTCGCCCTTACCGGCCTGCCGCATGATCAGCCGCGTCGCCTCGATCGCCTCGCGCAGGTGGGGCGCCGGTTTGCCGTAGTCGGCGTTGTGCCAGGTCTCGTTCAGGCGTTTGACTCCCGCCCCCATTCCGAGGCGGAAGCGCCCTCCGGACATCTCGTCGATGTCCAGCGCGGTGACGGCGTGAATGAAGGGGCTGCGGGTGAAGGCCCAAACGATCCCAGTGGCGACGTCGATCCGCTCGGTCTTCGCCGCCAGGTAGGTCGCCTGCGTCACCGCGCTGCGGAACAGCTCCGGCGCCCACACGCACTCGACCCCGGCTGCCTCGGCGCGGAGCGTCTCGGACTCGAGGTCGGCGATCGAGGTGCCGATCGCGGCGACGGAGATGCGGTCCAGTGCGCCCACCCCGCCGGCGCCTTCAGGCCAGGACCGGCTCCGCGGCACTGGCGAGGACCGCGTCGGCGACCCGCTCGCGATGCCACTTGGAGTCGCCGAACATGGCCGCGTTGGCGCGGCCGCGCTTGAGGAAGAAGTGGAGGTCGTGCTCCCAGGTGAAGCCGATCCCGCCGTGGACCTGGATCGAGGCGTCGGGCACCCTCCAGCCAGCGTCTGAGGCGTAGGCCTTCGCCATCGAGGCGGCGAGCGGCAGCGACTCGGGCTCGGCGTCGGCGGCCCAGGCGGCGCCGTAGACGGCGGAGCGGGCGTTCTCGGTCTCCAGCAGCATCTGGGCGCAGCGGTGGGAGACGGCCTGGTAGGAGCCGATCGGCCGGCCGAACTGCTTACGGTCCTTGGCGTAGGCAACCGCCATCTCCATCGTGCGCTGGGCGATCCCGGTCGACTCGGCGGCAAGCGCCACGCAGAGGCGGAAGAAGACCGGGTAGTAGTCGGCCTCCGCGGCGGGGAGGGTGTCGGCGGCGGTGACCCGGACACCGTCGAAGTGGACCGAGTAGAGCCGTCGCGTGAGGTCGATCGAGGGCTCGGCGGTCACCGTCACCCCGTCGGCGCCGAGCTCGACCAGGTGGCGCCTGCCGTCGGCGGTTGCGACCAGGAGGAAGTCGGCGCTCGCCGCGTCCATCACCAGGACCTTCTCGCCGTTAAGGACGATGCCGTCTCCGTCTGACCTTGGCCTCCATCGTGAAGCCGCCGGGCGGGGCGGGCGAGTCGGCGTCCCAAAGCGCCGGCGTGCCGCGCATCTCACCAGCGGCCAACGGCCGCAGCCAGCGCTCGCGCTGCTCGTCAGAGCCGCAGAAGGCGAGGGCGAGGCCGGCGATCGTGTTGGAAAAGAGCGGCGAGGGGGCCAGCGCGTAGCCCATCTCCTCGAAGAGGACCGCCAGCTCGACGATGCCAAGTCCCTGCCCACCCCACTCCTCCGGCAGCGCCAGACCCGGCCAGCCCAACTCCGCCATCTCCTCCCAATCGGAGGGCTCAAAGCCGTGCTCGCTCTCGGCCAACTCGCGAACCCGCTCCGAGCGGTAGCGGGCGGCGAGGAAGTCATGCGCCGTCGCGCGGATCGCCTGTTGCTCGTCTGTGAGGTCGAAGTACACGCTCAGCGCAGCCTTGGAAGGCCGAGGACCCGCTCGGCGATGATGTTCTTGAGGATGTCGGTCGTGCCGCCCTCGATCGAGTTGGCGCGCGAGCGCAGGAAGCCGTACTGCCAGGCGCCGTTCGCCACCGCGTGCTCTGCGCCACGCGCCAGCGGCGCGTAGGCACCCTCGACGTCGAGCGCCAGCTCGGCGATCCCCTGATTGATGTCGGCCCACTGCCACTTGCCGAGCGACCCCTCCGGGCCTGGGGTGCCCGACTGCATCGTCTTGGTCAGGCCACGGTAGGCGTTGAGCCGCATCGTCTCTGCCTCGATATGGAGCTGGGCGATCCGCTGGCGGTAGTAGGGGTCCTCAGCCGCAGAGCCGCCGTTGACGCGGACCTCGCTCGCCAGCGCCGCTAGCCTGTTGAGGCTGTTCTGGATCTGCGCGATTGCACCGAAAGCGAGACCGGCGCGCTCGTTCATCAGCGTCGTGATCGCCACCGCCCAGCCGTTGCCAACCCCGCCGATGACGTTTGCGTCCGGGATCCGCGCCTCCTCAATAAAGATCTCGTTGAACTCCCCCTCGCCGGTGATCTGGACCAGCGGCCGCACCTGCACCCCCTCCTGCTCCATGTCCATCAGGAAGTAGGTGAGGCCCTTGTGCTTTGGCGCGTCGGGGTCGGTGCGGGCGACGAGCATGCACCACTTTGCGTACTGGGCAAAGGTCGTCCAGACCTTTTGCCCGCTCACCACCCATTCGTCGCCGTCCCGGACGGCGCGGGTCTTCAGCGAAGCGAGGTCGGAGCCGGACTCGGGCTCGGAGAACCCCTGACACCAGATCTCCTCGGCGGTGAGGATCGGCTCCAGGTGGCGCTGCTTCTGCTCGTCGGTGCCGTGGGCGATTACTACCGGCCCGCCCATCGCCAAGCCGAGAATGTTGGCGGGGCTGGGCGCCTCCTGCCGCGCCGCCTCGCCGACGAATATCGCCTGCTCGATCATGGTGGCGCCGCGGCCGCCGTACTCCTTCGGCCAGGAGATGCCCGCCCAGCCGGCCGCGTGCATCTTGCGCTGCCACTCGCGGCGGAAGGCCATCACCTCATCAAGCCCGGCCTCGGGCTCGGGGCCGGGGTGGTTCTCCTCCAGCCAGGTGCGCACCTCATCGCGGAACTCCTGCTCAGATGGCGAGAGGGTCAGGTCCATTGGCCGGGGAGACTACCTGGCTGGCTGGCCAGGCCCCGATCCAGCTGACGCCGGCGCTCAGATCCTCTGGATCAGAGTGCCGGTCCCAAGGCCCCCACCGCAGCACATCGTCACCAGCCCCATCTCCTTGTCGGAGCGCTCCATCTCGTGGAGCAAGGTGGTGATCAGCCGCGCCCCGGTCGAGCCGAGCGGGTGGCCGAGCGCGATCGCGCCGCCGTTTACATTGACCCGATCCATATCGGGGTCAAGCTCGCGCCGCCAGGCGCCGAGCACCGAGGCGAATGCCTCGTTGATCTCGATCAGCTCAATGTCGTCCATCGTCATTCCGTTGCGCTCCAACAGCTTCCTGGTGGCCGGGATCGGGCCGGTCAGCATGATCACCGGGTCGACGCCGACCGTCGTCTGGTCATAGATTCGCGCCCGCGGCTTGAGGCCGAGCGCGTCGGCCTTCTCGCGCGCCATCAGCAGGACGGCGGCGGCCCCGTCAGAGACCTGGGAGGAGTTGCCGGCGGTGATCTTGCCGTCCTCCTTGAAGGCGGGCTTCAGGTTGGCGAGCGCCTCCAGCGAGGTATCGGGGCGGATACCCTGGTCGGTGACGTAGGTGTCGCCGTTGACCGAGAAGGGAATGATCTCGCGCTCGAAGCGGCCCTCTTCGGTCGCCTTGGCGGCGCGCTGGTGGGAGCGCAGCCCGATCTCATCAAGCTCGGAGCGGGGGATCTCCCAACGGTCGGCGATCATCTCGGCGGAGATGCCCTGGGGGACGAGGTTGTAGCGCTCAATCAACTGTGGCGAGAAGGGCATCCCGTGCTCCTCCATCACCGAGTAGCCGTCGGCGAAGGAGATGTGGCCCATGTGCTCGACGCCGGAGCCGATCGCGATGTCGTGGACGCCGGTTGCGATCAGCGCCGCGGCAAAGTTGACCGCCTGCTGGGCGGAGCCGCACTGGCGGTCGATCGTCGTCGCCGGCGTCTCGACCGGGAGGCCAGCCTCCAGCCATGCGTTACGGCCGATGTTGACCCCCTGCTCCCCGAACTGCTGCGCGCAGCCCGCGACCACGTCTCCGACTTCGGCGGGGTCGATTCCGGCCCGCGCGATCACCTCGGCGTAGGACTTTGCCAGGAGGTTGGAGGGATGGAGGTCCTTGTAGTAGCCCTTCTCGGGATGGCCTCGCCCGATCGGCGTGCGCGCTGCCTCAACGATGACGACCTCGCGGCCCCCGAACCCGCCCTTGCCGTTGCCTGCCATGGAAGCCTCCGTTCAGTCGACTGGTCACCCAACTGTACTCAAATTGACTGGCGAGTCAGCCAGGACCAGGACGAAGCGCCTGCCCTCGGGGCCTTTCGCCGGAAGGGACCGGCGAGCGAGGTGTACCTCCGCCACCCCCTGCCCCCCACGCCACCCGCGGATGGGGCCGCGTGATAGGAACCCCGTCCTGATGAACGCGAATCATGGATACGAGAACCCTGGAATTGCCGGTAGCGGGGCCATCGCTACCGGGCTTGCTGCTGTCTCCACGACGACGGCTAACACGATCCTGCTGGCTCGGAGTGAAGCTTCGGCTTGGCGAGCAGAGGAGAAGGCGGTCGCGGCCTGCGCCAAGATCGAGGGGGCCGATCCCTCGCGGCTGCGGGTGACCACAGACCCGGCCGACCTGGCAGAGTGCGACGTCGTCGTCGAGTCGGTGATCGAGGAACTAGAGCCGAAGGGCGAGGTGCTGGCGACCGTCGCCGAGGCCTGCCCCAGCGCTGATCTGGCCACCACCACCTCCTCTCTCGGCGTCGCCGAGATCGCCGCAGCGAGCGGCACCGAGGGTCGCCTCTTCGGACTCCATGTCTTCAATCCCGTGCCGCGAATGAAGCTGGTCGAGGTCTGCTTCCCCGATGGCGCCGAGGGCGCCCGCGAGAGGGCGCTGGCCTGGTGCGCAGCGCTCGGCAAGACGGCGGTGGAGGTCCCAGATCAGGCGGGCTTCGTCGTCAACCAGCTGCTCTTCCCCTATCTCTTTGACGCGGTGCGGCTGATCGAGCGCACCGGCATGGAGGCCGGCGAGGTCGACACCTGCATGAAGCTCGGCGCCGGCCACCCGATGGGACCGCTGGCCCTGCTCGATTTCGTCGGGCTCGATGTCGCCGAGGCGATCGGCGACGCCCTCTATGCCGACTCTTCAGAGGCCGCCCACAAGCCGCCCGGGCTGATGGTCGAGATGGTCGGGGAAGAGAAGCTGGGCCGAAAGAGCGGCGCCGGCTTTTACGAGTACGACTGACGCTTACCGCTCATGTCCCAGATCACGTCGGCCTCGGAGATGCCCTGGCGGCGGGCGATGATCTCGACTTGCTCCCAGGGCAGCTCGGCTTCCGGCAGATCATCCCAGCGGGCCAGATCGAGGGCCTCGACTGCTCCCTGAAGCGCCGGGCCAAGATGCTCCTCGGAGCGCAGCAGCGCCCTCAGCACCTCCAGCTGCTTGTCGCTTAGGCGGACAACCCACATACGGAACCTCCAACGTTCGGCAGGGTGCGGGTTGCCCGGGGAAGCTAGGCGGACGGACGGACGGAACGGCTGATCCGCACCGCCTCGATTCGGTTCTCCCGCACCGACTCGACCCTGATCGTGTAGCCGTTGGAGACGATCGCATCGCCGCGCTTCGGCAGGCGCCCCAGCTCGCCGAAGACGTAACCGCCGACCGAGTTGTAGGCGTCGGTGTCGACCGGCAGCTCGATACCCGCGTCGGCAAGGTCGCCGAGCGAGACATGCCCGCGCACGAACCAGTCGCCGTTGGTGAGCCGGCGCAGCGCCGCGGCACGGGGGTCGGTCTCATCCTCGATCTCCCCCACAACCTCCTCGAGGATGTCCTCGACGCTGACGATTCCCACCGTCCGCCCGTACTCATCGACTACGACCGCCACCGAGGTGCGCTGCACCTGTAGGTCGTGGAGGAGGTCGTCGAGCGGCCGGGTCTCAGGGACGATCAGCGCGTCGCGGATCACGGGCTCGATCGAGGCCTCGGACCCCTCGCCCATGTAGAGCCGGGCGAGGCTGTTGTTGTGGACGATCCCCTTCACCCGATCGGGGTTTTCGTCCTCGATCACCACCAGCCGCGTGTGGCCGGAGGTGACGCAACGCTGAAGCGCCGTCTCGACGGCCTCGGAGGCATCGACGGTGACCACGGCGGGGATCGGTGTCATCACCTCCCGCGCCTCCTGCTCGTGCAGGTGAAAGACGCCGCCGAGCATCCCGGCCTCGCCGGGGTCAAGCGTCCCCACTAGCCTCGAGCTGTCGATGATCTCCTTCAGGTCCTCGGCCGTGTGGCGCTCTTCTAGGTCGCCGGGGTTGACCCCGAAGAGGCGGACGATCGCGTTGGAGAGTCCACTCAGCCCGAACACGATCGGGGCCGTGACGGCGCGGAACCAGTTGAGCGGGCGCGCGACGCGGCGAGCGGTGCGCTCCGCGTGGCTGATCGCCAGCATCTTCGGCACCTGCTCGCCGATAACGATGTGGACGGCGGTGACGAGCGCGAAGGCGATCACCACCGAGATGGCCGCTGCAACCTCGTGTGAGAGGCCTCCAAAGACGGGCTCCAAGAGCTTTGCCAGGGAGGGCTCTCCGAGGAAGCCGATCCCGATCGAGGCCATCGTGACTCCGACCTGGCAGGCCGACAGCGAGTCTTCAATCTTGTCGAGCTGCTCGATCACGGCCTCGGCACCGCTCTCCCCCTCCTTGGCGAGCTGCTCGATCTTGCCGCGGCGGCTGCGAACCAGCGCGAACTCCGCCGCCACGAAGAAGCCGTTGACGGCGATCAGAACGAGCAGCAAGACGAGCAGCAGGGCAGTCATCGGCTATGTGGCCCAGTACTTCGGGGGAGGTCGTCTTCGGCCATTCGGCGCACGGAATATAGCTTCCCCGCACGCCGAAACTGGGAGAAGTGCCATATTGAGCCCGGATGCGCATCGCAAGCCTTGTCCCATCGGCAACGGAGATGCTGTTCGCCCTCGGGCTGGGCGAAAGCGTCGTCGCGGTCACGCACGAGTGCGACCACCCAGCCGAGGCTCGATCGCTTCCCAACCTGACCCGCACGGTGCTCCCGGATGTGCTCAGCGCCGGGGAGATCGACGCCGCCGTGAAGGCGATCGTCGGCGAGGGCCGGGCGCTATACGCTCTAGACGAGGAGCGACTGGCCGAACTGGCTCCCGACCTGATCGTCACCCAGGCGGTGTGTGAGGTGTGCGCGGTGTCCTATGAGGAGGTGGTAGAGGTCGCCGCCCGCCTGCCGAGCCACCCACGTGTCGTCCAGCAGGACCCGAGTACGCTCGGCGAGATGCTGGAGGACGTGATCGGGCTTGGCGAGGCGGCTGAGGTCGTGGAGCAGGCCCACGAGCTGCGCGGCGAGCTGGAGGGAAGGCTCGCCGCCGTCGGCGCCGCCGTATCGGGGGCTACGTTGCCGCGGGTGATCGCGCTGGAGTGGCTCGACCCGCCCTACGTCGGCGGCCACTGGATCCCCGAGATGATCTCGATCGCCGGCGGCGAGGACGTCGCCGGGCCGCCGGGGCTGCGCTCGCCCGAGGTCGGCTGGGGCGAGCTTTCGGGATTGGGCCCAGACGTGGTGATCGCGATGCCGTGCGGCTGGTACCTGGAGGACGCGCGCGCCCAGGCCGAGGAGCAATGGGAGCGAATCGAGACGCTCGGTGCCGCCCACGTCTTCGCGGTCGACGCGGCGTCGACCTTCTCGCGCCCGGGGCCACGGCTGGTAGACGGCGTGGAGCTCCTGGGCCACCTTCTCCACCCAGACTTGATCGACCCGCCGGGCAACATCGAGTTCGCCGAACTGCGGGCCCCCGTTTCAAAGCCCGGTCGCTCCGGGTAATCGCTCAGGCGATCGCGATCGCGCCGACGATCGAGGCGACGGCCACGGCGACCATCACCGCCAGCTCCGCGTACAGCCGCGAGGTCCCGAGCCGACCGCGCTCTCCGGCGATGATGACAAAAGCACAGAGGACGCCCGCGACGAGGCCGCCGAGGTGACCGCCGAGGCTGATCTCCGGATCGCTGACGTCGAACACCAGATTGAATAACACGAGCACTCCTATCGTCCGGGCGACATGGTCGAGGCCGCGCCCGCGGGCGAGCACGAACGCCGCGCCAAAGACACCGAAGATCGCCCCCGAGGCTCCGATCGTGAGCTGATCCGGGCCGCTCAGCAGGAGCGCTCCGAAGGCGCCGGCGAACAGGGACGCGGTATAGAGGAAGAGAAACCGCGTCGTGCCGATCGCCGGCTCCAGCAGCCGGCCCCCGAAATAGAGCGCGACCATGTTGAAGCCGATGTGGGTGAGGTCGGCGTGCAGGAAGGCTCCGGTGAGAAGCCGGTACCACTCGCCGCTCGCCACGGAGGTGCCGAGCAGGCCGTAGTGGTCTACCAGGCTCACGCCGGGGGTGTTGAGGCCGCCGGGGCCGGAGGAGATCTCGGCGAGGTAGATGGCGACGTTGATCGCGATCAGGATGAAAGTCGCCGGAGCACGGACCGAGCCGCCGAACGCCGCCGCCCCGTGGGTCACTTTCGTCCGTTCGCGCATGCACTCGGGGCAGCGCATACCGACCGGCGTCGGCGTCATGCAATCGGGGCAGATCGGCCGCCCGCAGGAGGAACAGGAGACGCGGGTCTCGCGGTCGGGATGTCGGTAACAGGTTTGAGCCAAGGGATGGGCAGCCTACAATCGCCGCCCATGGACGCCCCCAGCCCAGCCCGGCTCTACGCAAGCGCGGCCGGCGCGTTTCTCGTCGTGCTCGGCATCGTCGGTTTCTTCTACAGCGCCTCGTTCGGCACTCCGGGCCAGGTGAAGGACGTGCTCGGTGTGCTCAATGTCAACGGCTGGGAGAACGTCTTCCACGTCGCGACGGGAGCGATCGGGCTGCTCGTAGCGGGCTATGCGGCGCGCCAGTACGCGCTATGGCTTGGAGTTCTCTACATCGCGCTCGCGATCTGGGGCCTCGCGATCAGCAGCGGGGATTCGATCCTCGGTGTCCTCCCGGCCAACGCCGGGGAGGACTTCCTGCACCTGGTCCTCGGCCTGCTCGGGGTCGCCGCGGCGCTGGCCACGCCGGCGCCGAAGCTAAAAGCGCGAGCGAAGCCCGTCGGCTAGAGATCGCAGACCGCGCCGAGTCCTCTGCCTGCCGCGGCGGCGGGCCTCGAGCAACACCAAGGCGCCGGTGGCGGCACCGCCGGCCGTAATAGCGACCACGGGGCGCACCCAGTTGCGCGGGTCGCGCAGGGCGCGCAACTCGCTCCCCGACAGCTCCTCGGCCCAGTTGGAGAGCTCCTCGGCGGCGGCCTGTGTGACGGCGGCGAAAGTGTCCTCGACCCGTCCGGAGAGCCGCTCTGGCGGCTCGATCGGTCGCAGCGCGTCGCCGAGCAGCTGCTCGACGTCCCAGGTGCTACCGGTCAGTCGCTCCGTCGCGTCACTCATCGTCCATCTTCTCCTGAAGCTGCTTGATCGCGCGATGGATCAGCACCTTGGTGGCGCCGTCGGTGCGGCCCAGCGCCCGGGCGATCTCGCGATTGTCCATGCCGAGCGCGAAGCGCATGATCAGCGCCTCGCGACGGTCCCCCGGCAGGTGCTCGAGGTTCTCCATCACCTGCCGCAGCTCCTCGCGTCCCTCGGCGATCGCCTCGGTGCCGTGGCGCGTTGCGATCGGGTCGGCGTTGTCGAGCGGAGTCTGTGGGCGGCGGGAGCGGTCCCGGTAGTAATTGGAGGCGAGGTTGTGGGCAATCCGGATCAGCCAGGGCCGCAGCGGCCGGCCGTCGGACTCGCGCCGGGCGCGATCGAAGTGCCGGTAAGCCTGTAGGAATGCCTGCTCGGTGAGGTCCTCGGCGTCGTGGTGGTTGCCGACCCGGTAGTAGGAGTAGGAGTAGACGTCGCGCAGGTGGGCCCTGTAGAGGTCCTCGAAGGCCCGGTCCAGCTCCGCCTTCTCGGCTGGGCCAAGGCTCGCTGGCTCGACGTTCTCCTTTGCGCCGCTCACCCGCCAAGCCTAGTCCGATCATGCAGCCCGCCTGGATCGCTCGACCCGGCGCAATCCGGCAACCCAGGCCTCGGTGTCGATCTCGCCGCGGATCAGCGCCGCAAGCCCACCCAGAGCATCGGCCGGCACCCCGGCAGCCGCAATCGCCTCGGCGAGCAGCGGCGCCGTGTCGAGGCCCTCCGAGGCCTGGCCAATCAGCTGCGGGATCTCGGCCGCCGGCGTGCCCGTCCCCAGCAGCTCGCCGGCGCGGCGGTTACGCCCGGTCGGCGCCATCATTGTCGCGGTCAGGTCGCCGACGCCGGCCAGGCCGGAGAAGGTCTCCAGCTGAGCGCCGCGCCCGATCGCGTATTCGATGCACTCGCGCCAGATCTCGGCCGCGGCGATCCCGGCCGCGTTGAGCCCGTGCGGCTCGGCCGCAGCGGCGGCCAAGGCGGCGGCGTTCTTGGCCGCCCCGGCCATCTCGACCCCGGTCACGTCGGCGGAGCGCTCGCAGACCAGACCGGCTTGGTCGAAGACCTCGCCGAGCTGGTCTCGCAGGTCGAGGTCAGCCGAGCCGAGGACCAAGGCAGCCGAGCCGGATACGGCCTCGCGGGCGTGGGCTGGGCCGCCGAGACAGGCGATCGCTCGAGCCCTCACCCTCTCCCCGACGTACTCGGCCGGGAGCTGGCCCTGGGGGGCGATCAGGCCCTTTGTCAGCACCAGCACCGCCGAGCGCTCCCCGACCCGATCGGCGATCGCGCCCACCGCCTGCGGCAGCGACTTCGAGGGGATCGCCAGGCAGACGAGGTCAAGGCCGGCCAGCTCGATCCGCGACGCCGGGCGGACGTCGATGGCCTCGGGGAGGCTGACGCCCTCTAGGTAGCGGCGGTTCTCCCCCACCTCCGCCAGTTCTGCCGCCTGCGCAGCAGTGCGGGTTCCAAGCTGGACCTCGAGCCCGCCGCGGGCGAGCAGCACGGCGACCGCGGTGCCCCAGCTGCCGGCACCGATAACGGCGGCGCGGCGCATTGGCGGCAGGCCGCCCAGGTCTTCCCACTGCAGCTGGACGTTGGGCCAGATCCGCGCGGTCACGGTTTCGGCCAGTGCCGGCGAGGGGTGGGCGGCGCGCGGGAAGGTCATCGCGCGGCCGAGGCGGACCTTGACCCTGCGGGGCCGGATGCGCCAGCCGCGCCGCACGTGCTCTGTGCCGATCACGGCGGAGGGGATCACCGGCGCGCCGGTCTGCAGGGCGAGCCGGCCCAGCCCTCGCCTCGGCGCCGCCAGCGAGCCTGTGCGGATCCGGGTGCCCTCGGGGAAGATGCAGACGGTGCCGCCGCGCTCGACGACGAGGCGGGCGGTCTCCATCGCGTCCTCGTCGGAGGACCCGCGGCAGATCGGAAAGGCGCCGAGGCGAGAGAGGAGCCAGCCCTGCCAGCGGCGCTCGAACAGCTCCACCTTGGCGACGTAGTTCATCGGCCGGCGCCAGGGCAGGCAGCCGCCGATCGCGAAGGGGTCGAGGAAGCTGCGGTGGTTGGAGGCGACGATCAGGCCGCCCCTGACGCGGGCGTGCTCGCGGCCGTTGCGCTCGTAGCGGAAGTAGATGAGGAAAAACGGCGTCATGAAGACCCTGGCCAGCAGGTAAAGCGGCCAGTTGACGCCGTGGGCGCGGGTATAGGCGTGGTAGCCCTGGAGACGCTCTTCGCTCACGAAGAGCGCTACACGGAGGCCGGGACGCGGTTACCAGGCGCTTTCGATCAGCTGGGAGAGCTCCTCGCGGTTGGGTGGGTCAGGTGTGAATGCCAATTCGGGGCGGGCCAGGATGGCGTCAAGGGCCTGATCGAGCTTCGCCCTGTCCGCGCCGAGCAATCCAAGGCCGGATGGGTTGCCGCCCAGATCGAGGATGCGGGCCTCTATCTCGGCGAGATCAGTCTTGATTGCCGCCGCGAGGGATGAGAGCCGCTCGGGGGCTCGGGGCGCCATGAAAGCCATTGCCCGGGGGAGGATCGCCGCGTTGGTCTCCGCGTGGGGGCTGCCGCAGATGCGGACGAGGGTTTGGCAGATCACGTGGTGGACGGCGAACATGCCGGAGTCGATCGCATAACCGCTGAGGATCGAGCCGAGGGCGAGGACGGCGCGATCGCGCTCGGCGGGGTCCTGATCGAGGGAGGTGGCGATCAGTTCGGCGCCGCGCAACGCGGTCATCTGAGAGACCGGGTTCGCGAAGGGCGTGTAGAGGGAGTCGGCGCCGTGGGCGAGGGCGTTCATCGAGCTGAGGCGGAGCGCCCGCTCTGGCTGGCTGGTCATCGTCTCCTCGTCGGCGATCACCAGCGCCGGGCGGATCAGCGCCCCCACTCTGCCCTCGGCGCCGGCTGGCAAGCGGTGGATGCCGGTCATCTCGGCTCCCGACATCGTGGTAGGGATCGCAGCGATGCTCGCGCCGGTCACCGAGGCGACCGCCTTCGCGGCGTCGATGACGCGGCCGCCGCCAAGCGCCACCAGGCGGGGGGAGCGGGCCGAGCCGAGGAGCGCCGCGGCGGCCTCGGGCACACCGCCGGGAGCCACCTCATGGATGGCAGCCGCGGCGGCGGCCAGCTCCGCCGCGCCCGCCAGCGCCCGCGGCGTCGTCAACAGCTCAAACGGGGCGAAGCCATGCTCCCGAAGAAGCTGGGACGCCCGGGCGGCGCCCCCGTGGCGGAAGACGACCGTGCGGCCCGCGTCCCGCCAGATGAAGTCGCCGTTCACTCGGCTGCGATGACCCGCGGATTGATCACCGGCCGCAGATTGGGCTCCACCTCGGCTCGCAGGTGCTCATAGTCGGGCGGCAGAGAGAGCTTCTCGCCGAGGTGCTCCAGGGGCTCATCGACGGTGAAGCCTGGACCGAGCGTGGCGATCTCAAAGAGCACTCCGCTCGGCTCGCGGAAGTAGATGGATCGGAAGTAGAAGCGGTCGATCACCGGGGTCGGATCGGCGCCGGCGGCAATCGCCTTCTCCCGCCACTCGGCGTGCTCGTCCATGTTGGAGGCCCAGGCGACGTGGTGGACGCTGCCCGCTCCCTGCAGCCCGCGCTCAGGCGGCTCGTCATATATGTAGAGGCCGCCGCGCCGCTCGCCGCGCGCCTCCCAGCCCGCGCCGCGCGTTTCGAACTCAAGCGCCTCGAGCAGGCCGCGGCTGGCGGCTGGCGCGGCGCTGTAGGCGCGAACCGCATGGAAGCCCCGAAACGCCAGCTCGACGGGAATCTCGGGATGATCGGCGATCAGTGGCTCGTCGGCGACGTCGACCACGGCCAGCTCGTGGTCGAGCCCCTCGGGATCAGAGAAGCACAGCGCGCCGTCGAGCAGCTCCGAGGAGACGCCGTTCGCCCCCAACCGCTCCGCCCAGAAGGCGAGCGAATCCTCCGAGGCGACCCGCCAGATGATCCGGTGGACCATCCCGGCGCCGGGCCGCCCTCGCGGCACGCCCGGGTACTCGAAGAAGGTGAGGTCGGAGCCGGCGCTGCCCCTCTCGTCGGCGAAGAAGAGGTGATAGACGGTCGGGTTGTCCTGGTTGACGGTCTTCTTGACCAGGCGCAGGCCGAGCACGCCCGCGTAGAAGTCGACGTTTCGCTGCGCGTCCTCGGTGATCGCGGTTATGTGGTGAATTCCCTCGAGCTTCACCGAGTCACGTATAGCATCCTCCGTATGGGTCGAGGACGACGACGCACGGTGAAAGCGCTGGTCGCCCTCGGTTCAGTCCTCGCCTTTCTCAGCGTCTTCTCGATCTGGGTCGAACGCCAGGCGCTCAACACCAGCGACTGGGTCGAAACCAGCGGCCAGCTCCTGCAGAACTCAAAGATCCGCAGCGCGGTCGCCAACTACCTGGTCGACCAGCTCTACGAAAACGTCAACGTCGAGAAGGAACTGAAAAGCATCCTCCCCGGCGAAACGAAGCGACTCGCCGGGCCGGCCGCGGGCGGATTGCGACAGGTGGCCGGCAACGGTGCCGAAGAGATCCTGAAGACCTCGATCGCGCAGAGCCTCTGGCAGAGCGCCAACCGAACCGCCCACGAACAGCTGGTCGCCGTCCTGGAAGAAAAGAGCGGCACCCTCTCGACCGAAAACGGGACCGTGACGCTGAACCTCGGCAGCCTTGTCACCAATCTCGCCAAACAGGTCGGAATCGGCGCCGACCTGGCGGCAAAGCTGCCGCCCAATGCCGGCCAGATCGAGATCCTCCACTCCGATCAACTGAAGACCGCGCAGAACATCACCGTAGCCGTTAAGGGGCTGGCTCTGCTGCTCTCGCTGCTCACCTTCGCCGCCTTCGCCGCGGCGATCTACCTGGCGCGCGAGGGGCGCTGGGTGACGATCCTCTTCTCCGGGATCGGCTTGATCGCGGCCGGCTTCGCGGTGATCGTCGCCCGCCACGTCGCCGGGGGGATCGTGGTCGGCCAGCTTGTGACTAACGAGAGCGTCAAGCCGGCGGCAGAAGCGACCTGGACGATCGCCACCTCGCTGATGACCAGCATCGCGACGACGGTAATCGTGGTCGGTGTGCTTTTCGCGATCGCCGGCTGGCTAGGCTCTCCGACCGGCTCGGCCCGGGCCAGTCGCAAGGCGATCGCGCCGGCCCTGAGAGAATACCGGCCTTTCGTCTACACGGGCCTGGCGATTGTCGTCGGCATCTACTTCCTCTCGGCCCCGACCCAGGGCCTGCGCTCCTTCCTCACCACCCTGGTCGTCGCCGCGATGGCCGCGTTCGGGATCCGCGAGCTGGGCAGGCAGACGGCGACGGAGTTCCCCGACGCCAAGTTCCACACGATGTTCGGCCACACCAAAGACCGCGTGGTCGACGCAGTGAAAGGCGCCAACCTCGGCGAGCGCGCCTCGAAACTGCGACTGCCGGAGATGAGGAGGCCGAGCGGCGAGGCGGCTGGCCCCGAGGCGCCAACCACCGTGCTGCCGCCGAGCGAAGACGATGCCCGCCTCGCTCGGCTCGAGCGCCTCGGCGACCTGCACGAGAAGGGCATCCTCACCGACGATGAGTTCGCCGCCGAGAAGGCGCGCGTGCTTAGCGGCAACGGAAGCTCCTAGCTCCTAAGCCCGCCCTCGGACTTGAACCGAGACGCTCTTCCTTACAAGGGAAGTGCTCTACCAATTGAGCTAGGCGGGCGGATTCGGGGCTACCTGGCTCGGGATTCTATAAGGCCCCCCAAAGGCTGGATTACGGGTGGTTTTGGGTACTTTCGGGGGGGTTTGGGCGACGAGATGCGGGGCCGTCGCCCAAACGCACACCGTACGGCGAGGGCGCGATTCGAACCCGCGACCTTCGGGTTATGAGTCGACTCCCGGCGTGCGTACGCAATCCGTACAGCCCATTCTAGAGCGGTTTTCATGTGGTCGAGTTCGCCTGAGATCGGCAGAGATCTGTCGGACATGTGCCCATTTGTTGCCCAAGCGCTGGTCAGGAAGAGAGGAGATCGTCGAGGCGGTCTCGGAGGAGGCTGGCACGCTCGGCTCCAAGCGGGCCGTAGCCCGCGGTCGCGCTGTCGATGGCGTAGTCGAAGTAATGCTCCACGCGCAGCTCACTGAGCTCGTCATGGATGTATGAACGGAGATGCGGCTGCGCGGCCTGGACTTCCGCGATCAGCTCGGGACGCCCGTCGATGAGCGTCAGAACGTCGTGGACGTCGAGGCTGCGCAGGAGATCGCCCTTGCCTCGCCCCTTCCAGGCGCAGAGCTTGGTCGCCACGAGCGGCGCCGGAGTCGCGACGCGTATCTCGGCGCCCGAGTCGAGAGCGATGACAGTCGCGGTCGAGATCGCCTCCTCGTACCACGGGTTGGAGAAGCCGAGGATGTCCGGATCAGTCGGCATGACGTCCAGGACGAGTTGGGGGTCGGAGCTCCTCCAGCGGCATATGACCGGCTCGTCGCTCGCCTCCTGTAGCCCTCGCTCGTGCAGCCGGGATCCAAGCCGGTAGTACTCGGCGCGGGTCGCCACCTCGCAGACGACATCGACATCGTCGGTGGCGCGGGCCGGAGGTGCGCCGGGCTCGGTGAGCCAGAGCTGGATCGTTGCGCCGCCGACGAAGACGACCTCATCGAGGATTGGGCCGAGGACCGCCGCCGCGGCTTCGAGCTGGAGCGCGCTCATCGGCTCACGTTCGTGGTCGCTCACGAAGCGTCTTCGCGAGAATATCCTCGGCCATCTTGCGAACGCGTGGATCGCCGGCTCGGAGGCTGTCGAGGAGCGCCAGGATCTCACCAAGCTGCGGCCAGTCCTCGACCGCCTCCGGCGCGGCGGGATGCAGCGGCTCGATCGCCTGCCCCCGCACTCGACCCAGGGCATAGGGCCACACCGGGGGCGGCTCCTCGCCGGAGGAGTGGATCACGCTGGCCATAGGCTCTGCCGCCCACGCCGCAGGCATCCCCGGCACCAGGGCACCTAGCGAAGCTGGAGCGACAAAACGCAGAGCGTGGACGGCAAGCTCCTCGAAGTGAGGAAGGTGAACCTCCCGCCGCTCCGCCGCATACAGATCCGCGGCCTGGGCTCGTGACAACGCCCGCTGAACCACTGGGTGCGGAACATGGAGAACGATCTGCAAGCGACCTGTAGGTCCAATTTTCCCCGTGAGCGAGCAGACCGCTGAGGACGTAGATGTCCGGCGCCTTTACCATTGGCGTAATGTATCAGGTATCAATACTCGATACAAAGGCCCTCTCAGGGACAAGCGGTCCCTCAGGACACGCGTTTCCGTTTCGGAGCAGGACTCATCAGAAACCGCCCGGACATTCCCGCCGCTG
Source organism: uncultured Solirubrobacterales bacterium (assembly GCA_963803755.1). Lineage (GTDB taxonomy): Bacteria > Actinomycetota > Thermoleophilia > Solirubrobacterales > 70-9 > CAVUPF01. Next base: position 64,833 of record CAWDNP010000002.1, on the reverse strand, counting down.
GAAGTCAGATGGTGACCGCGAGAGCACGGACTCGCTGGCCGAGCCACCAGCCGTCCTGGTCTTTAAAAAAGCAGCGCCGCGAGGTGAGAAACGCTTCGACATTCTCCCCATCGGTACCCAGGACCGCAGCCAGTTGCGCAGCGTCAAGTGGTCCCTGAACCGCAAGCTCGTGCCCCAGTCGTTGTTCAAGCGTTGGCGTCGTTTCGGGCTCCACCATTGCCTCTCTCAAATGGCCCTCAAGGCGCGCTCGCTCGCCGACCAACCCGATCCCGGCGCCCGCCGTCAATTCCCCCGCTCCCGACAGGAACCGGCCACTGCCCCGCATAACCCGCTCCACCTGGGCATGGCCTGCGGGCGGCAACAGTGCCAGCAGCAACATGCCCACACCAATTCCTGGAGGAGGCGATCGCCGCCGAGCGCCACCACCTGTTCCGCCGCGTGGGACTCGACGCCGTCTACGTCGACTTGCCGCTGGCAACGCCCGCTACGGCGCTGGTCGCCGAGCACCTGGAGCGGCTGGGCGTCTCCTACGCCGGGGTCTTCCCTAACAGCCGCACCGACGGCGACGTGCTCCGCATGCAGTCGCTGCACCGCGTCCGGGTCACCGCTGAGGACGTCGCGGTCGCCTCCGAGCACGGTCGCGAGTTGCTCGACTACGTGCTCGCCGCGGCGGGCGCCGCCTGAGCTCCGCGCCCCCTCTTTATAGAGGCACCTCACGGGAGGCGAGGTGGACGCCGACCTTGCGCTTGACGCGCTGCAGCGCGTTGTCCACCGTCTTGGTGTCGCACTCGAGGTGCTCGGCGACGATCTCGTAGGAGTGGCCGTCGAGGTAGAGGGAGAGGACGCGGCTCTCCAAGTCAGAGAGGACGCCCGAGACGCCCGATAGGCAGGAGACGAGGCTCTCCAGCTCTTCGGCGGCGATCACCTGATTAACCGGGTCAAAGACGGTCGGCCCCGGCAGGATCTCGTCCAGTGTCGTGTCCGAGTCGCCCGCCGCGGCCGGCGTCTGGCTGAACGAGACGTACTGGTTGAGGGGCGTGTGCTTGTTGCGCGTCGCCGTCTTCACCGCGGTGATGATCTGGCGGGTGATGCATAGCTCCGCGAAGTTGCGGAAGCTCGACTCGCGGTCGGTCCGGTAGTCACGGATCGCCTTGTAGAGGCCGAGCAGGCCCTCCTGGATCAGGTCGTCGGACTCGCCGCCGAGTAGGAAGTAGGAGGAGGCCTTGAGTCGGACGAAGCCACGGTAGCGGCGGACGATCGCGTCATAGGCATCGGTCTTGCCTTCCTTGGCAAGGGCGACCAGATAGTGATCATCAAGCTCAGGTTGAGAGTTAGTCTGCTGAGGGCGGACGGCGCCGGAGCGGCGTCCCGAAGGGAGTCGCATTTCCTGCGTAGGCGTAGATAGAGCCACAGATCCTTCTCCTTGTGAAGGGTCGTGGCGCCGTTTACCTCCCCTAAGGCGCCCTATGGACTGGGGTATCTCAGACTCAAGCTGAGGTTCACCCTTATTGGCGCATTAGTTTACGGCCGAGCGGAGTTCTGTCAACCCCGAACTGAGGTTCGTGCAACCGCCGTTGCAATTGCTAGCGCTGTCGGAGCGCCTCGAAGAGGAGGGCGGCAGCGGCGGCTGAGACGTTGAGGGAGCTGATTGACCCTCTGCGTGGAAGGGCTACGCGACCGTCGCAGGCGGCTGCTACTCGGGGGCGGATGCCCTTACTCTCTCCACCGAGGACCAGCACAGTTGGGCCGCTGAGATCGACGTCCCAGGGCGCCTTCTCGGCGCTGGCGTCGGCGCCCCAGATCCAGAAGCCTGCTTTCTTGGCCTTGCCCAGCCAGTCCGCCAGGTTGCGGACTCTGGCGATCTGGACGTGCTCTACAGCGCCGGCCGAGGCCTTGCAGGCGACAGCGGTCACCTCTGCGGAGCGGCGATCGGGGATTACTACGGCGGCGGCGGCGAACTCGGCGGAGCGACAGACGGCGCCCAGGTTACGAGGATCCTGAACCTGGTCGAGGGCAATCAGCAGCGGGTCCCGACTTCGCAGCAGCTCGTTCGGGTCGGCGTACTGGTATGGGTCCGCTTCGGCGACTACGCCCTGATGGTCGGGGGAGCCGCAGAGGCGCTCCAGCACCTCCGGCGATGTCTCCGGAGCTCGCCAGACCCGATGAACTTGACGTCTCCCCCGCTCCGCCTCCTCCACCGGCCGGCGGCCGTAGATCATCTGGCGGCCGCCCTCCATGTCTCAGCTCTTTTTCTTCACCAGGCGAGCTCCGTCCGCCGAGTCGCGGACCTCCCAGCCCAGCTCGGCCAGCCGGACGCGGATCTCATCGGCGCGGGCGAATTCTCTGGCCGCTCGGGCCTGCTCGCGCTCGGCGAGCAGGCACTCTGCCTCCTCGCTGACCTTCTCCACGACGCTTGCAAGCGAACCGAGGCCGACCAGATCGAGCATCTCGTGCAGCGCCTCCGGCGCGCCCGGCAGTTCGCGCCGGTTCGCCTCGGTGACCAGCTCGAACGCCTCGGCCATCGCCCGCGGCGTGTTGAAGTCCTCGGCGAGTGCCACACGGAAGGCTTCGCGCCGCGCCGTGACTAACTCGTCCTCGCCGGTAGGCGCCATCTCGCCGCAGGGATGCTCGCGGAAGAAGTTGCGCAGCCGCTTAACGCGAGCCCCTGCCTGCTTCATCTGCTCGGCGCCAAAGACGAGCGGCTGGCGGTAGTGGCCAGAGACCAGGTAATCGAGGACAGCCTCGCGCCCGTAGCGGTCGAGCGCCTCAGAGAGCTGAAATATGTTGCCCTCCGACTTCGACATCTTGACGGCGTCGGCCTCGATCATCCCGTTGTGCATCCAGATCCGGGCGAAGGGGCGCCCCGCCGCCTCGGACTGGGCGATCTCATTCTCGTGATGGGGGAAGACGAGGTCCGAGCCGCCCCCATGGATCGCGAAGGCGGATCCCAGCTCCGCCTCGGCCATTGCCGAGCACTCGATGTGCCAGCCGGGGCGACCCGACCCCCATGGGGAGTCCCAGCAGGTGTCCTCCCCTTCCTTGTGCTCCTTCCATAGCGCGAAGTCGAGCGGATCCTCCTTCAGGGAGGCCGAGCCGGCCTCCTCGCCTTGGTCCATGTCCACCGTGCTGCGGTTGGAGAGCTTCCCGTAGCCCTTGAAGCTGAGGACCCGAAAATAGACGTCACCTCCGGACTCATACGCGTGCCCGGATTCGACCAACTCGGCGATCAGCCCGACGATCCCCCCGATCGTCTCGGTCGCCAGCGGCTCGGCGTCCGGGCGCCCCAACCCAAGCCGATCGGTGTCCTCGAAATAGGCCTCGGTCATCCGCGCCGCGAACTCCGCCGAAGGCTCCCCCACCTCGCGCGCAGCCGCATAAATCTTGTCGTTGACATCGGTGACGTTTACGACCAGCTTCGCCTTATAGCCCTCCGACCTCAAGAAACGGGCGAGCAGAGAGAAGACGACGAACGGACGAGCATTTCCAATGTGGATCCTGCTGTAGACCGTTGGGCCGCACGCATAGATGCCGATCTCATTGCCGGCATCGAGCGCCTGCAGCTCCCCAGTCAGCGTGTCCTTGATCCTCACCTCGCGCATCGCGAGGCGGAGCCTAGAAGGTCCTGTACCCGGCGGTTGAGGCTACCGACTCCGAGCGCGCCCACGCGGGCGCCGTCTCCTCGGCGGCGGCAAGCGCCTCGCGCTTTGCCTTGTTGGCGCTCGCCTTGATCTCCTCCTCGGCGGCCTGCCTGGCCCGCTCCTCGCGCCGCTCGGCCTGCACCCGAATCCGGTCCGACTCGGCGCGGAGCTGGTCCTCGGCCCGCGCCCGGGCGACCTCCGCGGCCTCGTGCTCTACCTTCTCGATCAGCTTCTGCACCCGCTCCTCGGCCTCGCGGCGCACCTCCTCTGTGCCCTCCATCACACGCCGCTCGATCTCGGTCTCGATCCGCACCGCCGTCTCGTGCGCCTCGGCCGCCGCCGCTTCCGCGTCGGCCGCTCGCTGCTCGGCGACGGCGACCCTGCGATCGGCCTCAAGCTGGACCTCCTCGCGAGCCTTGCGCTCCCGCCGCTCGGCCTCCTGCTCCAGGTTGGCGACCACCTCGGCAAGCGAATTCCCGGCGTCGGCACGGTTCGCCGCCAGCTCATCGGCATGCGCTTTGCGATCGCGCTCAGCGTGCTGCTTGGACTCCTCAAAGGCCCTCTCGGCGCGGTCTCTGGCGGCCTCAGCGCGCTCCGAGCGCCCTTCCGCCTCGCGCCGCTTGGCGCGCTCGGCGGCGATGTGCTCGCGGCCCTCCTCGCCGAGCTTGGACAGCGTCACCATTGCCCGCTCCTTCAGCTCGGCGCGAACCGCCTCCGTCCTCGCCTCGGCCTCGCCGACGCGCTTCTCGCTGAGGCGAACCCACTCCAGGGCCTGCTCGGCGATGCCGCGCACCGTCTCCCTCGCCTCACCGACCGCCTGCAATTGAACCGCGGGTTCGCCCATGTCCCGGCAACCTACTATGGCCACCGGAAGCGACGCCACCCTGACGCTTGCCGAAAAAGGCGCAATTTGCGCGCCGCTCAGGCGGACTTCTGGGTCTCGCGCCCGCGCAGCTCGCGCTTGAGGATCTTGCCGGTTGCGTTGCGCGGCAGCTCGTCGAGGAACTCAACCTCGCGCGGGGCCTTGTAGGAGGCGAGGTTGGCCTTGACGTGAGCCTTCAGGTCCTGCTCAGAGACCTCCGCATCCTCTGCGAGCACCACAAAGGCCTTCAGCCTCTGACCGAACTCCTCGTCGGCGACGCCGATCACCGCCGCCTCCACCACCGCCTCGTGGTCTGAAAGTAAGTCCTCGACCTCGCGCGGGAAGACGTTCTCCCCGCCGGAGACGATCATCTCGTCGTCGCGGCCGTCGATGAAGAGTCGACCCGCGGAGTCGATGTGGCCGACGTCGCCGCTGGAGAGGAGGCCGTCGATCGCCTCCTTGCCGCCACCGCCGGTATATCCCTCAAACGACATCTTATTGCCGACGAAGATCCGACCGACCTCGCCCCGCGACACCTCCCGCCCGCTCTCGTCGTAGAGGCGCACGACGGTGCCGTGCGGCGGTCTGCCGGCGGTTCCCGGCGCGGCGCGCAGATCCTCGGGGGTGGCGACGGTCGCGTATGCGACCTCGGTCGAGCCGTAGAGGTTGTAGACGTTGTCGCCGAAACGGTTCATCCAAGCAGTGGCCAGATCCCCGGGCAGGGTCGAGCCGGAGAGCGAGGTGATCCGCAGCGAGGAGAGATCGTATTTGGCGAGCGTCTCCTCGGGGAGCTGAAGGATCCGTTGAATCATGGCCGGCACCGCCGCCAGCACCTCGGCTCGGCTTTCCTGGACGGCGAGCAGGGTGTCCTCGGGATCAAAGCGGCGGCGCAGCACCATCGTCGAGGCGGTCGGCAGGCTGATCACAAAGTGGAGGAAGCCCCAGGAATGAAAGAGCGGGGCAGCGATAACCATCGTCTCGCGAACGCGAAAGGGAATCCTCTCGATCAGCGCCGCCATCGCGAGCAGACCGTCGGGGCTGGATCGCTGGGCGCCCTTCGGCGCTCCCGTCGTCCCGGAGGTGAGGATCACGAAGCGTGGCTTGTCGGGAGGCGGCTGCAGGTCAGCTTCGCCGCCGCCACCGATTAGTTGATCTAGGGTCGGCTCGCCCGGCTCCTCACCGTCGCACCACCCGACCACGCGGGACACCCCACCGTCCACACCCTCCAGCAGCCCGGTGAACTCCTCGTCATAGACAAGCACCTTGGGGCCCTCGCGCTCCATCACCTCGGCGAGTTGGGGGGCGGCGAACATCGTGTTGAGGTAGAGGGCGCTGGCGCCGAGCTTGGCGGCGGCGAGGGTCGCCTCCACGAAGCCGCGATGGTTGCGGCACATGATCCCGACCCCATCCCCGTAGCCGATCCCCATCTCGGCGAAGGCGTGGGCGAGGGCGTTGGAGCGGCGGTGGACCCGCTCGTAGCTGAGCGACCCGCGCTCATCGATCAGCGCGATCTCGTGCGGGTAGTGGATCGCCGCAGTGGCGATGCCGGTCGCCGGCGAGGCACCCCAGCGCAGGAAGGTCACCCCGATCTTCGCCGCCCTGTCGGGACGCAGCGGCGTCAAGATCCCCGCTTCGCGCAGCACCTTGGCCTCAAAGAGGGCGTCGGAGAGCGACTCCCGGGCGCTTGACACTATCGAGTTGAGGTTCCCCATCGGAGCCGGGAAGCCTAGTGCCTATCCGCCCTCGACCGAAGCGACTGCTATGCAGGCAATTCCCTCACCGCGGCCGATCCAGCCCATCCCCTCGTTGGTCGTCGCCTTGACGCTGACCCGGGCCGAGGTCGCCTCGGCAAGGATCCGCTCCATCTCGGCCCGATACGACGCCAGCCGCGGCTGCTCGCAGACCAAGGTGGCGTCGATGTTGACGATGCGGCCGGGGACGGTGCCGACGACGGTGCGGAGCAGGTCGATCGAGTCCGCGTCCTCCCACCGCGCCTCCTCATCAGGGAAGAGCGTCCCGATGTCGCCCATACCGGCGGCCCCGAGTAGCGCGTCGATCACCGCGTGGGTGAGAACGTCGGCATCGGAGTGGCCAGCCAGCCCACGGTCGTGCTCGACCTCGACGCCCCCGAGCACCAGGCGCCGGCCCTCGGCAAAGCGGTGGCTGTCGTAGCCGATCCCGACGCTCATCTATCTGAATCCTCGCTCACCGCGGCGCCGAGCGGCTCGAGCCGGCGCTGCCGGCCCTCGAAAACGCAGATCTCACCGACGCCCAGCGTGCCGAGGAACTCGATCGCCCGCTCATAGCCGAAACCGACCTGCTCGGGCAGGTGGGCGTCGGAGGAGAGGGCGAAGACGGCGCCCGCCTCCACGCACATCTCGGCGAAGGCCGGTGCCGGGTAGATCTCGCCGGCGGGCTTGCGCAGCCCGGCGGTCGAGACCTCCACCGCGATCCCGCTCTCGGCGATCGCCTCGACCACAGGCTCATAGAAGAAGCGGGGGTCGCGCTCAGGCAGCGGCCGAGCGGCGCCCCAGACCTTGACCAGGTCGGGGTGGGCGAGGATGTCGAAGAGGCCGGATCGGGCGCACTCGGCAAGCGCGGCGAAGTAGCGGCGCCAGACCTCGTCGGGGTCGCCGTCGCTCTCCCACACGTCCCAGCCATCGTGGTCGATCGCGCGTTCGCCGACGAAGTGGACCGAGCCGATCACGTAGTCGAAGTCGCGCGCGCCCAGCAGCGAGGCGGTGCGGTCCTCAGAACCGGGGACGAAGTCGCACTCCAGGCCCAACCGCAGCGGCGTGCCACGTACGAACTCGCAGTAGGAATCGAGGTCGTCCCGGGCGCTCTGCACCCAGAAGGGGTGGCGCCAGAGGTCGAGCGACTGGGCGAAGCGGTAGACGTGCTCGGAGACCCCCAGCTCCCCCACCCCCGCCACGACCGCCGCGGCCAGGTAGCGATCGACGTTCTCGGCGGTGAAGAAGCGCTCCGGCGGGGTGTCGTCCTCATCGGGGCGCAGGTGGAGGTGGTAGTCGGTGAGCACGCGGCCGCACGCTACCGCCCGCGCCCGAGCCGCCGCTATGCCGGGCTGGCGAGCAGCAGCTCCGCCACCCTGAGGTCGAGTGTCGTCGTCACCTTGAGGTTCTCCGCCGGTGAGGGATGGATCAGCACCCGACGGCCCGCCGCCTCGACCAGCATCGCCTCGTCGGTGGCGGTGGCGCGCCACTCGGGGTTTGCCGCGAGCGCCTCACGCAGCGCGCCGACGCGGAAGACCTGGGGCGTCTGCGCCGCCCAAAGACGGTCGCGCCCAAGGGTCGTCTCAACGACAAGAGCAGCATCCCCCACGCCAGCCTCCTTGATCGTGTCCGCGACCGGGGTCGCGGCGATGACGCCGTCCGCCTCAGGGTCGCCTTTAAGGGCGGCGACCAGGTCCTCGATCAGCCCAGAGGTGATAAGTGGCCTCGCGGCGTCATGGACAGCGACCAGCTCGGTTCCGACCGCCTCCAGAGCTCTTGAGACCGACTCAGCTCGCGTCCTGCCCCCAGCGACCACGCCGACGTCGCCGCCCGCCAGGTCGTGGACGTGGCCTGGTGGGGCGGCGATCACAATCGAGCGGACCGACTCGGCGGCCCGGAAAGCCGCTATCGACCACTCGACCATCGGCCTCCCGGCCACCCGCACAAAAGCCTTCGGGCCGCCGGCTCCGAGCCTCTCTCCGGAGCCGGCGGCCGCGATGACCGCTGTGACGGACGCTGCCGCGCTGCTATGCGGTGGTGGCGAAGCGCGCCTCCAGCAGTCCGTCGAGGTACTCCTCCGCGCCCTCCTCGTCCTTATCGAGCGCGTACATGAACTCCGACGCGAGGATCTTCTTTGCCCGCGTGTACATCTGCTTCTCGCCGGTGGAGAGACCCTTCTCCATCTCGCGAATCGCCAGGTTGCGGACGACCTCGGCCAGCTCGAACACGTCGCCGGTCTTGATCTTCTCGCGGTTGTACTTGAAGCGCCGGTTCCAGTTCTTCGGCATCTCCGACACGTCGTCGGTGAGGACGTCGGTCACTTTCTTGATCTCTTCCTCATCGATCACGCGGCGCAGCCCTGCCAGGCCGGCGTTCTCGCATGGGACCATCACGGTGAGTTCGTTGTGGAGGATCTTGATCGTGAGGTACTCACGCTCTGCCCCCATCAGCTTCCGGGTCTCCTTCTTCAGCACGAGGCCAGCTCCGTGGTGGGGGTAGACGACCTTGTCACCCTCCTCGAAGTCGCAGACGTAAACGACGTCCTCCTCGAAGCCTGCCTCCATGGCCTCCTCTAGCTCGGGAATCGCTTGCTCCTTTCCGTTTGCGACGGCGCCCATCGCCGTCAGCTCTGCAGGTACCGGTCAACCATGTCGACCTCTTGAAGCCTCCGCAGGCCCTCGCGGATGTCCTTGGCCCTGGTCGGGCCGACTCCGTCGACGGCCTCGAGATCGGCGTCGGAGGCTGCAAGGACCTCCTCCAGCCCGCCGAGCTCGTGGATTATCTTCTGGACGACAAGCTTGGGGATGCGGGGGACGCGACCCAGCACGCGATAGCCGCGCGGCGCGACCGGGAAGTCAAGGGTGTTCATCTTGCGGTCATAACCGAGCAGCTCGGCAAGGCGGCCGAAGTCGAGCACGTCCTGGTGTGGCATGCGGGCAAGCGCCTGGAGCACGGCGGCGAGGTTCTGCTCGGAGTCCTCGACCGAATAGTCGCGGACCAGCGCCATCTTGTCGGCGGCGACCCCGACCATCGTCTCCTCCAGCTGCATCTCGATCAGGCGCCCCTCTGTGCCGAGCTCGACGATGTAGCGCTCGACCTCGACCGCCATCCGAGTTACAAGCTCGACCCGCTGAAGCACGGCGAGCACGTCATAGAGGACGCCGCCGCCCTCGAACTCAAGGACGGTGAGGCGGGCGGAGACCTGGTCGAGGCGGTCGCGATACTTGTCGAGCGTCGCCAGCCCCTGGTTCGCCTTGGCGAGCACCGCGGGGATGTCCTGAAGGATGTACTTCGTCCCCTCGACGTAGAGCGAAACGACGTCGCGGCGCTGGGAAATCGCGATGACCAGCGCGTCGGTCTGTTTGGAGACGCGCTCGGCGGTGCGGTGGCGGGTGCCCGTCTCCGAGGAGAGGATCGTCGGGTCAGGCATCAGCTGGACGTTCGCCCAGGCGATGTTCGTCGCCTCGGCATTGAGGACGATCGCGCCGTCCATCTTCGCCACCTGGTAGAGCATCGCCGGGGTGTAGTCGATGTCCAGCTTGATCCCGCCGGAGAGCAGATGGGAGACATCCCCGAGGTCGCCGACGACGATCAGCCCCCCGGTGCGGGAGTGGACGATGTTGTCGAGCCCCTCGCGCAGGGCGCTGCCCGGGGCGACAACGTCCAAGGCCCTTACGAGCCGGGGATCCTGTCGTTCAGACAGCTCATGAAGCTCATCCCCGGACAAAGAAGGCATCGCTTCAAGAATGCCAAAAAGCGCTCTGGAATGCGGGCCGGTGATATCCGTGTGGAAAGGTCGGGATGCGCTTTGTCAAGGCAGTGGCCAGATCGCGGCCGCAACTCGCGCCCTCAGAGACGGTGATGGCGATGGTGGTGGAGCTGCTCGGCCCGGCGGGTCGCCTGCTACAGCCGGGTCCGGATCGGGTCGATCGGTGTCGCGGACGAAGGCCCAGGTGAGTGCGGCGCCGATGCCGCAAAGAGCACCGGAGATACGGGTCGAGCTACCGACGGCTTCGCGAAGGAACGCCCGCCGATGTCGCGGCAAATGCTCGGCAGCACCAGCGCGGCGACGGTCGAGTCGAGCATCAAGAGGAGGGGCCCGGGGCAGGTGCCGACAAGGCTCGACAATGCCGCCGCAAGAGCGCAGAAGCTATGGCGAGCCTCCGACGGCAGGTTTCAGGCGGCCGGAGCGCCGGCGAGATCGTGCTCGGGGTCGATACCCCAGCGTGCGCCGACTTCGACCAGACTGGGCGTCAGCGCCCAACGGTCGGGGCGCTCCTCCCCCTCATGCTCCGCACTGGCGCCCTTCAGCGCCATGCAACCCGTGTTGTCGCCAGCCGCGCGGATCGCCGCCATGTCCTCGCTGGTGAGCCTCGGCTCGGTGGGAAGAGCGGCCAGCTCGGCTCGCTTCTCCTCGATCGAGCGAGCGCCGACTCCCGCCTCCTGGATCAGGGTAGGGACGACACATTCGACCGCGGAGTGAGCGAGGTTCCACTGGCAGGCGAGTTGGATCGGGCTGAGGCCGGCCCGCTCACCGATCGGCAGCACCTGCGCCAGCTTCTCCAGACCGGCCTCGATCCAGCCGCCGGGACGAAAGCCACGGTGATCGCCTTTGGCTAGCTCCATGCCCGGGTGAAGATCCCCCCAGAAGAGACCGCCGTAGTCGACGACGCGAGTGATCAGCTTCACATCGTGGCGGGCGGCGGCGTCGAGGCAGAGCTCCCCCGGCCAGGGCTCAAACGGGTTGAGGATGATCATCGCCCAATCGATCCGCTCGCCGAAGCGCTCCAGGCAGGAGATCAGGTCAAGGGTAAAGCCGTTTGCCGGACCCGGCGCGATGCCGATCTTCGCCGCCAGACCGGCCTCGCGAAGCGCCTCCATCCCGTCCCAAACCGCCTCGCTGGAGTAGCCGACACGGTCGGGGTTGTGGAGGAGCAGCAGGTCGAAGGCGGGAGCACCGATCCGCTCGAGGCTGCGCTCGGATGCCATCCGCAGGTATCCGGCGTACTCGGTGGGCCCGCGTAGGCGCGGATCGGTGAAGCGGGGGAACCCCCGTGGGCCATCGCGCTCGCCTTCATAGAAGTCGTGGCCAACCGCGCCGATGAGGCAGTAGGAGTCGCGCGGGACGCCCCCCAGGGCCCGCCCGAGGAGACGATCGGCCTCCCCATGGCCGTAGGCGTCGGCGGTGAGGACCGTGTCGATGCCGGCACCGGGGCGCAGCAGCGCCGCCAGCCGGTCCTCCTCGACCGCCTCGCCGAAGCGCAGGAACCTGCCCCCGCTCCAGGTCCCGATCGCGCTGCGGCCAGGCTCACGCACGCGCGGGGGCGCTCAGGACTCGGCGTCGCCCAGGGGCTGCTCGTCGCCCCCGTCCGGCTCGTGGTCGCCGTCGCCGTCCTTCTTGGCACCGACGCCGACCTTCTCGGGCTCGGGCTCAGGCTCGGGGGGCAGTGCCTTCGGCGGCTTCGGCGGCTCGAGGATCGTCAGGCTGAGCGGACGGTCCTCGTCATCACCGGAGCTGTCGCGGGCGACCATCACGGTCGAGCCGGGCGTCATCTGGCCCTGGCGCAGGACTTCGTCGGCGAGCGGGTCCTCGATGTAGCGCTGGATCGCGCGGCGCAGCGGCCGCGCGCCCATCGAGGGGTCCCAGCCCTTCTCGACCAGCAGGTCCTTGGCCTCCTCGGTCAGCTCCAGTTGAAGTTCGTGCTCGGCGACCTGGACGCGGACCCGGTTGATCATCAAGTCGATGATCTCTTTGACCTCGTCCTTGGCCAACTTGTGGAAGACGATCACCTCGTCGATCCGGTTGAGGAACTCCGGCCGGAAGACCTTTTTCAGATCGCTCATGATCCGGTTCTTCATGTCGTCGTAGGACATGCCGGTCTCATCGGAGACGGTGAAGCCGATCGAGGTGTTCTTGGCGATCTCTGAGGCACCGATGTTCGAGGTCATGATCACGATCGAGTTGCGGAAGTCGACGGTGCGGCCCTGGGCGTCGGTGAGTCGCCCGTCCTCAAGGATCTGCAGCAGGATGTTGAAGACGTCTGGGTGGGCCTTCTCGATCTCGTCGAGCAGCAGCACGCTGTAGGGCTTGCGCCGCACGGCCTCGGTCAGCTGCCCGCCCTCGTCGTAGCCGATGTAGCCCGGAGGCGAGCCGACCAGGCGGCTTACCGAATGCTTCTCCATGTACTCGGACATGTCGATGCGGACCATCGCCTCCTCGTCGCCAAAGAGGAACTCGGCGAGGGTGCGGGCCAACTCGGTCTTGCCGACCCCGGAGGGACCGAGGAAGATGAACGAGCCGGCCGGGCGCTTGGGGTCCTTGATTCCGGCGCGCGAGCGACGGATCGCCTTGGAGACGGCGGTGATCGCGACCTCCTGGCCAATCACTCGCTTATGCAGTTCCTCCTCCATGCGGATCAGCTTCTTGGTCTCGGCCTCGGTCAGCTTGAAGACCGGGATGCCGGTCCACATCGAGACGATGTCGGCGATCTCCTCCTCACCGACCACCGGCCGCTCGCCGTTCTCGCCCTCGGCCCACTCGTCCTCGAGCTGGCGCTTGCGCGTCGTCAGCTGGCGCTCGGTGTCGCGCAGACTGGCGGCCTTTTCGAACTCCTGGGCCTCGATCGCGGCCTCCTTCTCGCGCCGTGTCGTTCTCGATTTCCTCCTCGAGGTCGCGGTAGACCGGCGGCGCGCTCATCGACTTGATGCGCATGCGAGAGGCGGCCTCGTCGATCAGATCGATCGCCTTGTCGGGTAGGAAGCGGTCGGAGATATAGCGATCGGCAAGCTCAGCGGCGGCGGCCAGCGCGTCGTCGTTGATCGTCACCCGGTGATGCTGCTCGTAGCGCTCGCGCAGCCCTTCGAGGATCCTCACCGTGTCCTCGGCCGAGGGCTGGTCGACCTTGATCTGGGCGAAGCGACGCTCCAGCGCCGAGTCGCGCTCCAGGTACTTGCGGTACTCGTCCAAGGTGGTGGCGCCGATCGTCTGCAGCTCGCCGCGGGCGAGAGCCGGCTTCAGGATCGAGGCGGCGTCGATCGCGCCCTCGGCCGCACCGGCACCGACCAGGTTGTGCAGCTCGTCGATGAAGAGGATGATGTCGCCGCGCTGGGTGATCTCTTTCATCACCTTCTTGAGGCGCTCCTCGAACTCGCCCCGGTACTTGGAGCCGGCGACCAGCGCCGCCAGGTCGAGGGTGTAGATCTGCTTGTTCTTGAGCAGCTCCGGCACCTCGCCCTTGTTGATACGAGCGGCGAGACCCTCGACCACGGCGGTCTTGCCCACCCCGGGCTCGCCCAGCAGGACCGGGTTGTTCTTGGTGCGGCGGGAGAGGATCTGCATGATCCGCTCGATCTCGGTCTCGCGGCCGATCACCGGGTCGAGCTTGCCTTCCTCGGCGAGTTTGGTCAGGTTGCGGCCAAACTGGTCGAGCAGCTTCGAGGACTTCTTGCCCTCACCCTGGCCGCCTCCACCACCGGCGCCCTGTCGGCGCCCGCCGGGACCGGACAGCATCCGGATCACCTCGTTGCGGATCTTGTCGGAGTCGGCGTCGAAGTCGAGCAGGATGCGGGCGGCGACGCCCTCGTTCTCACGCACCAAGCCGAGCAGGATGTGCTCTGTTCCGATGTAGTTGTGGCCGAGGGAGAGCGCCTCGCGCAGCGCCAGCTCGAGCACCTTCTTGGCGCGCGGGGTGAACGGGATCTGTCCGGAGGTGACCTCCTCGCCGGAGCCGACGATCCGAACCACCTGTGAGCGGACGCGTTCGACGGTGATGTCGAGCGACTCAAGGACGCGGGCCGCCAGGCCCTCCTCCTCGCGCAGCAACCCGAGCAGGATGTGCTCGGTGCCGATGTAGTTGTGCTTGAGCGTGCGCGCCTCCTCCTGCGCCAGGACGACGACTTGACGGGCTCGCTCTGTGAATCGCTCGAACAAGAGACCTCTCTACCTAATCCAACTCGGTTCGGTCGGGGAAGTACCGCAGGTGTCCTTGGGGTATCGGGATGCTCCCATGCGCCCTTTAAACGATACCGAGACCGTCCAACCGGCTTTGGGCCCTGAATTTCCGCTCCGAGCGGCCTTTCGGACCCCGATCAGGTGCGCATCGCCGGGAAAAGCAGGACCTCGCGCAGGCTGCGGGCCCCGGTCATCATCATCACCAGTCGGTCGATCCCGAGACCGACGCCGCCGGTCGGCGGCATCCCTTGCTCGAGCGCCTCGACGAAGGCCTCATCGTAGGGTTGGGCCTCCTCGTCGCCGCGCTGAAGCTCAGCTGCCTGCTGCTCGAAGCGGCGCCGCTGCTCATCGGGGTCGTTCAGCTCGCTGAAGGAGTTGGCGATCTCGACCCCTCCGGCGAAGGCCTCCCAGCGCTCGACGAGTCCATCCTCGGAGCGATGGGCCTTGGCGAATGGGGACAGCTCGACGGGGTAGTCGAAGACGAGGGTCGGCTGGATCAGGTGCGGCTCGACCTCCTTGGAGAGCAGCCCGTCGATCAGCTTGCCCCAGCTCTCGGCCGGGTCGGGCTCGCTGTCCATCGCCACCGCCAGCGCCTCGCGGGTCGGGTGCTCGGCGATGTCGATGTTGGTGCGCTCGCGGATCACGTCGCGCAGGGTCACCCGCCTCCAGGGCGGGGCGAAGTCGATCTCCTCCTCGCCCCGCGACACCTTGGTCGTCCCCAACACCCGCTCCATCACCTCGGCAACCAGCAGCTCAAGGTCGTGCGCCGTCTTTCGGTAGTCGGCATATGCCTCATACCACTCGAGCATCGTGAACTCGGGGTTGTGCTTGTTGGAGACGCCCTCGTTGCGGAAGTCCTTACCCAGCTCGTAGACCCGGTCGATGCCACCGACAACCAGCCGCTTCAGGTAAAGCTCGGTGGCGATCCGTAGGTAAAGGTCGCGGTCGAGGGCGTTGTGATGGGTGATGAACGGCCGCGCCAGGGCGCCCCCGTAGAGGGGCTGAAGGACCGGCGTTTCGACCTCGAGGTAGCCGTGCTCGTCGAGCCATCGGCGCACTTCGCTCACGATCCGGGTGCGCAGGGCGAAGAGGCGGCGGCTCTCCTCGTTGGCGATCAGGTCCAGCTCGCGCCGACGGTAGCGGGTCTCGGTGTCCTCAAGGCCGTGGAACTTGCCGGGCGGCGGGCGCAGGCTCTTGGCGAGCAGTCGCCAGCGGGTGAGCGCCAGGGTCAGCTCGCCGCCGTTGCGCGTCGCCATCGCCGTCCCCTCGACCCCGACGATGTCGCCAAGGTCGAGGTGGACGAGCAGCCCAAACGCCTCCGGTCCGAGCAGGTCCTCGCGGGCGTGGAGCTGGATCTGGCCACTGCCGTCGCGAAGATCGAGGAAAGCGGCCTTGCCGTGGCCGCGCCGGGCGACGATGCGACCGGCGATCCGATGCGCCGAGGCCGTCTCGATCCCCGGCGCCAGCCCCTCGTGGGCGGCCCGCACCTCAGCGATGTCCTCGCGCCCGGCGAACTCGTGCGGGAACGGGTCGACCCCCTTTTCGCGCAATAGCTCAAGCTTCTCCCGCCTGTCGGCGAGGACGTCGGGGGTCTCGGGCTCGCTCATCGAGGGGCGAGCCTATCGACCGCTAAGCCGTCTCGATCTTGGTGATTTTGAGTTTCTTCTTTGGACCGCGGGGGACCTCGACGGTCACCACGTCGTTGCGCTTACGGCCGACCAGGGCTTTGCCGATCGGCGATTCGTTGGAGAGTTTGTGCTCGAGCGGATTGGCCTCGGTGGAGCCGACGATCTGAAACTTCTGCGAATCGCC
Organism: uncultured Solirubrobacterales bacterium; assembly: GCA_963803755.1. Taxonomy (GTDB): domain Bacteria; phylum Actinomycetota; class Thermoleophilia; order Solirubrobacterales; family 70-9; genus CAVUPF01. The sequence continues at coordinate 48,840 of CAWDNP010000002.1, read as the reverse complement.
GGTCTTCTGGTCCTTGACGTGGACTACCGAGCCGAACTTCACCTCGTCGGTGCCGAGCGCCTTCTCATCGATCACGGTGGCGCGGCGCAACCGCTCTTCAAGCTGGGCGATCCGACCCTCAAGCAGCGCCTGTTCGTTCTTGGCGTCGTCGTACTCGGCGTTCTCGGAGATGTCACCGAACTCGCGCGCTTCTTTGATCCGCGCCGCTACCTCACGGCGTTTGGTCGTCGAGAGATGCTCGATCTCCTCTCTCAGCTTCTCGAGTCCTTCTGGGGTGATGACGGCCTGGCGACTCACGTGTCCAACCTCGCTTTTGTTTTGCGGGGGAAGCCGGGGAATTGGCTCCCAGACCCAAAAAACCCGGATGCGGCGGATTTCGCTCGCCACACCTGGGCACGAAGTCGCGGGATTATAGCGAGGGGTCACCCCGGGCAATCAAGGCCTTCTAAGCGACCGCAGCCGGCTCGACGAGAGAGGCGATCAGGGCCCGCGCCCGGCGCAGGTCGGCGCTTCGCTGCAGCTCCTCGGCGAGCGGGGCCGGCGCCTTGAGGGGGGCCATGTACCAGGGGTAGAACTTGCGCAGGTAACGCTCCGCCCGATCAGCCCCAAGGTGCTCCTCGGCGCGGTCGAGAACCCAGAGCAGCTCGGCGACGATCTCCTTACGACTCGGCGGCTCGGCTCGACGGCCGGTCAGCTCCTCAAAGAGCCAGGGGTTGCCGAGCCCGCCACGGGCGATCATCACCGCGTCGGCCCCGGACTCCTCGTAGGCGCGCCGCGCCGCTTCTGCGCTCCTCAGGCCGCCGGAGACGATCACCGGCACGTCGACGCTCTCGACGAGCTCGCGCGTGAGCGCGTAGTCCGGCTTGCCCTTGTGGCCGATCGTCGCGGCGCGCGGGTGAAAGGCGATCGCGGAGACCCCGGCGTCGGCGACCAGCCGCAGGGCCAGCTCGAAGCCAGACCTCTCGCCGGCCTCGATCCCCGAGCGCAGCTTCACCGTCACCGGCAGGCCGCTGCCCTCGGCGGCCCCGCGGGCGAGCGCCAGCGCCAGCTCGGGGTCGCGCAGCAACTCGGCACCGGCGCCGGTGCGGCGCACCTTGCGCACCGGGCAGCCCATGTTGATGTCGATCAGGTCGGCGCCGGCCTCAGCGGCAACCGCAGCACCGGAGCGCATCACCTCGGGGTCGTGACCGAACAGCTGGATTGAGACCGGGTGCTCGTCGGGGTGGATCCGCATCAGCTCGCGCAGAGTGCGCTCGTTGCGATGGTGCAGCCCGAAGCTGGAGACCATCTCCGAGACCGTCAGCCCGGCCCCGTGGCGCTTCGCCTGCAGCCGCACAAACCAGTTGCCGATCCCCGCCAAGGGGGCCAGCAGGACGCGGTTGGGGATCTCGACGTCGGCGATCCGGAACGGATCAGTCAGCTGTGGGCGCATTTCGCTCATATATGAGACGCAGGCCCTTCAGGGTAAGCAGGTCATCGACCTCGTCGATCGTCTCGGTGAAGGGGACGATCGCCTCGGCTAGGCCACCGGTGGCGAGGAAACGCGCCTCCCCGAGTTCCTCCTCAATCCGCCGTGCGATGCCGTCGATCAGTCCGGCGAACCCGAAGACGAACCCCGACTGGATCGCGGCGCGGCTAGAGCGACCGATCGCCGCTTCGGGCTCAGCGAGGTCGATGCGCGGTATCCGCGCCGCCCTTTCGACCAGGGCGGTGAGAGACACCTCCAGGCCTGGGGCGATCGCGCCGCCGAGGTACTCGCCCGCTCCGGAGACCGCGTCGAAGTTGATGCCGGTGCCGAAGTCGACGACGACGCAGGCGCCGCCCACCCGGTCATAGGCCGCCACGGCGTTGACGAGGCGGTCGGCCCCGACCTCCAGCGGGTTGTCGATCCTGATCGGCATCCCGGTCTTGATCCCGGGGGCGACCAGCAGGCACTCGGCCTCGAGGTAGTGCTCGACCAGTTGCTCATACTGGGCGCCGAGCGGCGGCACCACGGAGGAAACGCAGACCGCGTCGAAGTCGGCGAGGCCCATGCCGCGTAGCCCCAGCAGGCCGCTGATTCGCTCGGCGAGCTCGTCGTCGGTGGCGCCGGCACGCGTTTGGAAGCGCCAATGCTCGGACAGCCGCTCGCCGTCGAAGGCGCCGAGGTGGGTCTGGGTGTTGCCGACGTCGACTGCGAGTAGCACGCGGGCGATTATGCACGTAGGATGCTTCGCCAGTGGACGCACGGCTCTACGTGATCCCAGCCTCGCATCCGAGCATCGCCGCAGCGGCGATGCTCGACCACAAGGGCATCGCCTATAAGCGGACCGACCTGCTGCCGGTGATCTCCAAGGGCGTGTTGAGGGCGGTCGGCTTCCCCGGCGTCACGGTACCCGCGCTGAAGGTCGATGGTCGCAAGGTGCAGGGCTCGCGGGAGATCGCCCGTGAGCTGGACAGGCTGCGGCCCGAGCCACCGCTCTTCCCCGCCGACCCCGAGAAGCGGCAGGCGGTCGAGGAGGCGGAGCGCTTTGGCGATGAGGAGCTTCAGTCGCCCGTGCGCCAGATCCTTTGGTGGGCGATCAAGCGCGACAAGGCGCCGCTGCGCAGCTACTCCGAAGGAGCCAAGCTCGGCGTCCCTCTCGACCTGGCGATGCTCACCGCGGCGCCGATCATCACCCTCTCGGCTCGCTTCAACGAAGCCGACGATGAGCACGTGCGCCGCGGCCTGACCGAGCTGCCAGGGATGCTTCAGAAGATCGACGAGTGGATTGCAGCCGGGGTGCTGAACGGCGAGCTGCTGAATGCCGCCGACTTCCAGATCGCCCCCAGCCTCGGGTTGGCGATGACTCTCGACGACCTGCGCCCGGCGATCGAGGCGCGACCGGCAGGCGAGCTGGCAAAGCGCGTCGTGCCGAGCTATCCCGGCCACACCCCGCCGATCCTCCACCCCGCCTGGCTTGAGCCGCTGCGCGGGACACCAGCCGCAGCTTAGAGCGAGCCCACCCGCTCGACCCGTTGGCCGGGGCTGAGGACGATGAGCGCATCCGCAAGGCGGATTCCGTCCGGGAGCCTCAGGCCGGGGTCCAGCTCGAGCAGCGGGGCCAGGACGAAGCGGCGGCTCCTCACCTCGGGGTGCGGCAGGGTCAGCCTCTCGGTCGAGAGCTCGAGGTCGCCGAGCAGGAGCAGGTCGACGTCGAGTGGACGGGGGCTGTGGCGGGGCGCCTGCAAGGCGCGACCGCGCTCGGCCTCGATCGCCTTGCAGCGGTCGAGCAGAGCCTCGGGCTCGAGGTCGGTGCGGATGCGGACCACGGCGTTGAGGAAGTCCGGCTGGTCGAGGACCTCTCCCACAGGCTCGGTCTCATAAGTCGAGGAGGTGGCCTCGACCTCGACACCGCTCTCGCGCAAGGACTCGATCGCCGCCCGCAGGTGCCCCTCGCGGTCGCCGACGTTTGACCCCAGCCCCAGGTACCCGATCCGCACCGGCCTACTCGCCGCCGCCCTCACCGCCCTCCTCCACGGCGCGCTCGTGGGTGACCTCGACCGCGACCTCCTGGATGGCGAGGGGCAGCGGCGGCTCAGGCTTCGCGGCCCGCACTCGGACCGACTCGCAGCCGTAGCGCTCCATCAGCCGCTCGCCGACGACCTGGGCGAGTCGCTCCAGCGTCTTGTAGCTGCGCTCGGTCGCAGCCAGGGCGACGATGTCGCAGACCTGGGCGTAGTCGACGGTGTCCTCGAGCCGGTCGGTCAGCACCGCGTCGCAGTCGGGCACGTCGAAGGAGACGTCGAACTCAAGGCGCTGGCCGACCTCCTGCTCGGCGTCGCTGACGCCATGGTGCGTGTAGATCGAGAGCCCGCGCAGCTCCACCTCGACGCTCGATTCGATCCCGTTGCCGTGAGCCTCCATGTGGCCTCAACCTATCCAAGGATCGCGGCAGCGACCCTCATCGCCTGCCCGACCTCGGCGACATTGTGGACGCGGAGGATGTCGGCGCCCTCGACTGCGGCAAGGACGGAGGAGGCGATCGTGCCCCCGAGGCGCTCACTCGACTCGGAGCCGTCGATCTTTCCGATGAAGCTCTTGCGCGAGGTGCCAACGAGAAGCGGGCGGCCGAGTGAGCGCAACTCATCGAGCCGCCGCAGCAGCTCCAGGTTGTGCTCAAGGGTCTTGCCGAAGCCCACCCCCGGGTCCAACCAGATCCGCTCCTCATCGACCCCAGCCGACACCGCAACCTCCATCTGCTCGGCGAGGAAGGCCTTGACGTCCTCGACAACGTCGTCATAGACCGGGCTCTCCTGCATCGTCCGCGGAGTCCCCCGCATGTGCATGAGGACGAGGCCCGCGCCGCGCTCGGCACACAGCCCCCCGATCCCGGAATCCGCCCGCAGCGCGGTCACGTCATTGACGATCTCCGCGCCCGCATCCAACGCCGCCTCGGCAACCGCCAGCTTCGACGTGTCGATCGAGACCGTCGCCCCACTGCCGGCCAGCTCGTCCACCACCGGTCCAATCCGAGCCAACTCCTCCTCAGCGCTCACTTCCACCGCCCCGGGCCGCGTCGATTCCCCGCCCACATCCAAGATCTCCGCGCCCGCAGCGACCAACTCCAGCCCATGCTCGATCGCGGCCTCCGGATCCAAGTAGAGCCCCCCATCCGAAAACGAGTCCGGGGTCACGTTGAGGACCCCCATCAACTTCACTGGAAGGCTCAGCTTGCGTCGCCGCTGGCGTACCCCGGCCGCGGCCGCGGCATCGGCCGGGCGCCCTCGCGCTGAGGCCGCTCGGGGGCAGGTGCCGGCTCGGCCGGCTTCTCCGGCTCTTCGTCCTCGGCGAAAACCTCGCCCTCCGGCTTGCCGTCGAGCAACGCCACGAACTGATCGGCGTCGATCGTCTCCCTCTCCAAGAGGATCTTCGAGACCCGGTTCAGCGCATCCCGCTTCTCGGTGAGCAGGTCCTTCGCGATTTGGTGGGCGCCCTCGACGATGCGGCGGATCTCATCGTCGATCTCGCGGGCGATCTCATCGGAGTAGTCGGGCTCGGAGGAAAACTCGCGGCCGAGGAAGGGCTGGCCGCGATCGTGGCCGAAGACGCGCGGGCCGAGCCGCTCGGACATGCCGAAGCGCATCACCATCTGCTTCGCGGTCTCGGTCACCTTCTCGAGGTCGTTGGAGGCGCCAGTGGTGATCTCACCAAAGACGATCTCCTCGGCCGCCCGACCGCCCAGGGTCATCGCCATCGTGTCGGTCAGCTCGGCGCGCGAGGTGAGGAACTTGTCCTCGGTCGGCAGGCTGATCGTGTAACCGAGCGCCTGGCCGCGGCTGATGATCGATATCTTGTGGACCGGGTCGCAGTTGGGCAGCATGTGCCCAACTATCGCGTGCCCCAGCTCGTGATAGGCGGTGATCAGCCGCTCTTTCTCCGACATCACGCGGGTCTTCTTCTCGGGGCCAGCGATTACCCGCATGATCCCCTCCTCCAGCTCCTGCATGGAGATCTCGCGGCGGCCCTGGCGGGCGGTGAGGAGAGCGGCCTCGTTGATCAGGTTGGCGAGGTCGGCGCCGGTGAATCCCGGGGTCTGGCCGGCCAGCGTATCGAGGTCGATCTCCTTCACCAGCGGCTTGCCGCGGGTGTGGACCTCGAGGATGTGCTTGCGGCCCTTGCGGTCGGGGCGGTCGACTACGACCTGGCGGTCGAAGCGGCCGGGCCGCAGCAGCGCCGGGTCGAGGATGTCGGGGCGGTTGGTGGCAGCGATCAAGATGATGTTGTCCTTCATCTCGAAGCCGTCCATTTCGACCAGGAGCTGGTTCAGCGTCTGCTCGCGCTCATCGTGGCCTCCGCCCATGCCGGCACCGCGGTGGCGGCCGACGGCGTCGATCTCGTCCATGAAGATTATGCAGGGGGAGTTCTGCTTGGCCTGCTCGAAGAGGTCACGAACACGACTTGCTCCCACCCCGACGAACATCTCGACAAAGTCCGAGCCGGAGATCGAGAAGAACGGGACCCCGGCTTCGCCGGCGACGGCGCGGGCGAGCAACGTCTTGCCGGTGCCGGGAGGGCCGTAGAGCAGGACGCCCTTGGGGATGCGGGCGCCGAGCGCCTGGAACTTCTTCGGGTTCTCGAGGAATTCCTTGATCTCCTCAAGCTCCTGGACGGCCTCGTCGACGCCGGCGACGTCGCGGAAGGTGATTTTCGGCGCGTCGACCGACATCCGCTTCGCTTTCGATTTGCCGAAGTTCATCACCCGCGAGCCACCGCCCTGCATCTGGTTCATCAGGAAGATCCAGAAGCCGAAGAAGAGGATGAAGGGCAGGATGGTGATAAGCAGCGAGAGCAGGTTGGAGCCGCCGGTCCCGTGCACGATCGTCTTCACGTTGGCGCTGTCGAGCAGGTCGACCAGACTCTGCTCGGTGTTTGGCGGATAGCCAGTGGAGAAGCTCTGCTGGCTGCCGTGTTGCTTCGTCTCCTTGACGCTGAGCGTGTTTTCCTTGGTGTTGACCGAGACTTCTTCGATCTTGCCGGTCGCGATCAGGCCGGTCTTCGGCCTGACCAGTTCGTTGTAGGAGGGCACTGGGGGCCCCGGCGCGCTGCTGATGAACCGCTGGGCGACGAAGGCAAGGATCACCACCAAAAGGATCGGGAAAGCCGCGCTTTTGAAGAAACGCCTCACGGGCAGAAGAAATCAGCGTACCAGGGCGGTTTTGCGCCTCAGCCCTGGAGTGCGGCTACGTAATCGAGGTTGCGGTAGCGCTGGGCGTGGTCGAGGCCGTAGCCGATCGCGAAGCGGTCGGGGATCTCGAACCCCACGTAGCGGGGGGAGAGGTCGACGCGGAGGCGCTCCGGCTTGGTCAGCAGCGCGCAGACCTCCAGCGAGGCGGGGTTGCGAGCCCTGAGGTTTCGCATCAGGTAGTGGAGGGTGAGACCGGAATCGATGATGTCCTCGACGATCAGCACGTGGCGGCCCTCGATCGGCGCATCGAGGTCCTTGAGGATTCGCACCACACCCGAAGAGTCGGTCTGTGAGCCATAGCTGGAGACCGCCATGAAGTCGACCTCGCAGGGTACGGTGAGGCTGCGCATCAGGTCGGCGAGGAAGAGTACCGCGCCCTTCAGCACCCCGACCATGAAGAGGTCGCGGCCCTCGTAGTCGCTGCTCACCTCCTCGCCGAGCTCGGCGACGCGGCGCTTCAGCTCCTCGCTGGAGACGAGGGTCTCACCGATCGCCGGGTCCGCCATCGGGGCGCAGTCTAGATATAGAGGGATCTGGCCGAGACCGAGGCCCTAACCGAGCTCGGTGCGCAGCACGCCGCGCTCGGCGATGGCGCGGACGCCACCGCCCAGGTCGAGCATTGCGGTACCGGTGCGGCGCAGCGCCGCGACCTCCTCAGCGTGGCGAGCGGCGCCCGCCACCGGGCGACCGGCGGCCCGGTCGGCAAGCCGCTGTACGACGAGCCGACGCAGCGCCGGCGGCAGAGCTGCGAGCCGCTCCAGCTCGATCGTGCCCCTCGCCGCCCCATTGGACCCGTCGACCTCGGCCGCGACGAGGGCATCGAGGACCTCCGCCTCATCGCGCAGAAGCTCCGCGGTGCGCAGCACGTTCGCCGTCGCGGCCGGGTGGACCGCCGCCAGCGCGGGAATCAGCCCGTGTCGCACGCGGTTGCGCGCGTAGGTCGGCTCGGCGTTAGTAGCGTCATCGCGCCAGGCGAGACCCCTCTCCTCGCAATAGGTGGTCGTCTCCGCCCGGGTGAAAGAAAGAAGCGGCCGCGTCAGTCGCCCGTCGCGGGGGCGCATACCCAGCAGCGCGCGGCGACTCGGCGAGGAGGCGAGTCGGTAGAGGATCGTCTCCACTTGGTCATCGGCGGTGTGGCCAGTCGCGATCATCGCGTCGCGGGCCAGCGCCAGCTGCGCGGCCACGGCGTAGCGGGTGTCGCGCGCCCACGACTGCAGGTTACCGGGGCCCTCCGGGCGTCGCGGCCGCTCGACCTTGAGTTGAACCTCCAGCCGCTCGCAGAGCTCCGCACAGTGGCGCTCGTCCTCCTCAGAGTCATCGCGCAGGCCGTAGTTGACATGGAGCGCGGTTACCTCGCTGGCGCCCAGCGCCCGCAAAGCCAGGTCGAGGAGGCAGACCGAGTCCCGCCCGCCGGAGAGCAGGGAGACCAGCGGCGTCCCGGCTGGCATCAAGCCCCCGGCCCGCACCTCCTCCAGCATGCGGTCGCTCTCCATGACGGTGAGTGTAGGCGCGCCCAAGGCCGAGGCTCGCGGGCGATCAGCGATCAGGACATCGCCCTGACCACGAACAGCGGGGTGGGAATCGGGAACCCCTTCAGACCCACCTCGCCGATCGGCTCGAACTCGAGGCCGTCACGGTCCTCGATCGCGCCGACCACCCGGTCGGTGACGAGCACCTCTCCGGCCTGGGCCCGGCTTACCACCCGGTGAGTGAGGTTGACCTGACCGCCGAAGTAGTCACCGTCGCGGTAGACGGCCTCGCCGCAGTGGATTCCGACGCGCGGCTGCGGGCGCTCCGGAAAGCGGGAGAGGAAGCCCACCGCCCACTCGGTCAACGAGGCGGCGTCGGGCGAGACGACCATCACCTCGTCGCCGATCGTCTTCACGATTGTCGCCTCCGGCGGCAGCGTCGACTCGACCGTCTCGACAAAGCGCTCGACCAGGTCCAGCGCCTCCAGGTCGCCCTCCTCCTCGGTGTAGCGGGTGAAGCCGGCGATGTCGATGAAGCAGAAGGCGACCGTGACCTGCCCCAGCTCGGTCGCGGCCTCGCCCAGCCCGCTCTCCATGTGGCCGACCACGTCCTGCTCGAGGAAGAAGCGCAGGTAGCGGGTGTGCAGGTACTCGGTGAGCGGGGCGGCAAGGGGCAGGATGTCGGAGGCCAGCCCCCCTATCTCCTCGGCCATCTCCAGCTCCGGCACCGCGTCGCGGATCATCGGTTCGTGGACGTAGAGGTGAAACAGCCGCACCTCGGCGTCGGCGATGCGGCGCAACGACTGCACGTAGACGCGGACCAGCTGGAGGAAGGCGACGAGGGGGAAGCCGGCAGCAAGGACGCGGGCGCAGTGGCGCATCGCGGAGACGTCGCTGGGGTTGAGCATGCGCTCGCGACCAAGCGGGGTGCCGAGGATGAGGAGGATGCGCTCGATCAGCTCCGGCTCAAGGCCGGTCTCCTTCGCCACCTCCTCGACCGTGACCCGCTCTTCGGGCTCAGAGAACAGCTCCTCGGCGAATCCGAAGGCGAGCCTGCCCTCGCGCCCCGCCCTCTTCAGGTCCTCCAGCGAGTGTCCCCGCTCGCGCATCCGCGCCACGACCCGCGCCTGGGCGGCTGCGGCCGCCGTCCAGCGACCCCGCCTCACGGGAACCACCTTTTCGGCTGCCCAACGTTTCAGCGTGCTGGCCGGGACACCGGAGCGGCGGGAGGCCTCGCTGAGGGATATGAGCTCATCGGGGGTCATCGAAGGTCGAGGCTAGCCGGACGCGGGGACCTACCTAAGGGTTAGCGCGAGCGGGGCGGGTCGTAACGGGTGGCAAGATGGTCCGCCGCCCATGCCCAAGCGACTTCGTCCGACCGCCCCGATCGCCGCCGACGCGGTGCTGGTCGGCGACCCGGGCCGCGCCCTGCTGCTCGCGCAGGAGCTACTGGAGGAGCCGAAGATGAGCAACCACGCGCGCGGGCTGTGGGGGTACACCGGGCTGACACCCGCGGGCCGGGAGCTGACGATCCAGACGACCGGGATAGGCGGACCGAGTGCGGCGATCGTGCTCGCCGACCTGGCCGAGCTGGGAGTGAAGCGGGCGGTGAGGGTCGGGACCTGTGTGGCGATCGACCCGGCCCGAAAGACGGGTGAGCTGCTCCTCGTCGCCGAAGCCCTGGCGCCTGGGGAGGCGGTCCTGCCCGACCCCGACCTGAGCGCGCGGCTGCAGCGCGAGCTGGGTGAGAAGGCCACGGCGGCGGTAATCGCTAGCCTCGACCGCCCGCTGGCGGAGTCGGCGCCGGCGCCATCCGGAGTGAGCGCCGCCGACCTGCAGACCGCGACGGTTCTATCCCGCTGCCGCGCCCTGGGGATCGCGGCGGCTGCGATCCTGATCGTCGAGGAGGTGGGGCTTAGCGAGCGGGTCAGCGACGGGGCGCTCGAGGAGGCTGCGAAGCGAGCGGGGGTAGCTGCCACTCGCACACTCTCAGGTTAAAGTTGAGGATTAGTCTTTGTCAGATTTGGCCATCCGGCGGCGGAGCTCGGCGAGCTCGCGGGAGACCTGATCGATCTGCTCCTCGACATCCTCCAATCGTTGGGAGAAAGAACGCAGACGGCGCTCTAGGCGCTCGAGATCTCCCGCGGAGGGCAGGTTGAGCGCACTCATCGCGGCATGTTGTGCCTCCAGCGCCTTCTCCCGGGCGCCGAAGGCAGCGGCAAGGGCATTCTCAAGCACCTGACTGTCGAAGAGGGCCTGTGCGAAGTCGCCGATCGCCTGCTCGCTGCGGGCTCTGAGGCCCTCCTGCTCGTCCTGCTCCGCGCTCATTGACCTGAGCTTAACGAGCGCATCCGGCACGGCTGAAATCCTCTGCCCCGCCGGCATGGAACAAACGTTGATTAAGGCCTTGTTGGGGGCGTCGCGATTCATTGCATCCCCCCCATGCCAACAAGTAGCGTGGGCGGGCCTGTTGCGCGGGGAGAGAGCGGACACGGGTTACGCGATCCGTCACAGCGGGTACCGAGGCGCCCTGGGATGAGACACAAGCTTGCACTGACCATCGCACTGGCCAGCTTCTGCGCCGTGACGGCGCTCGGCGCGGGCATGGCGGGCGCGACCCCGCCGAGCGCGAGCAACGCCGCGCAGTCCACAACGCCGCTCAGCACGACCCCGACGACGCCGACGACGACCGCACCAGCCTGCTCGAAGGAGGTCGGCCACCACCGCAACCGGGCCCACAAGACCGAAGCACGCTGCCGGCCGCCCTCGAAAAGCAGCGAAGAAACGACTGCCAAAACGCCGTCGGGCGGCGTCAAACATGGGACGACTATCGGCTTCGGCAAGGCGCCCGGCGAAGCCGGGCACGAACCGAGAACGGGCGTGGTCCATCATCAGAGCATCGGCGGGGAAGCAGCGAATGGCGGCGTCAGCGCGCCGAGCGGGAAGGCCGGTACCCACTCGACAACGAAGGGCGCCGGCGCCCGGCCCGGCGACGGCGGCTCGCCGGTCGAACCTAGCTCGACCGCGGCCGGCCCCTTCGAATCGGTGCCGATCGGAGTCTCCGATTTCGCCATCGGCTCGTTCGAAATCCCCCCGCTTCTGCTGCCCGTCTACCAGGCGTGCGGCACCCAATACGGGATCCCCTGGGAGGTGCTCGCCGCGATCAACAAAGTTGAGACCGATTTCGGCACCGACCTGGGCCCCTCCAGCGCCGGGGCGGAGGGATGGATGCAGTTCCTTCCCTCGACCTGGGCGACATGGGGAGTCGACGCCAACGGCGATGGCCGCAAGGACCCATACAACCCAGTCGACGCGATCTGCGCCGCCGCTCGCTATCTCGCTGCCGCGGGTGGGACCAAAGACATCTTCAAGGCAGTCCTTGCCTACAACCACGCCGATTGGTACGCGCGAGAGGTGCTGAGCGACGCTCAGAACTACGAGAGCCTCCCCGCCAACCTGGTGAGCGCGCTGACCCAGCTCGCCGAGGGATCCAACTTCCCGGTTCGCGGCAAGGCCAGCTATGCCGACAACGCCGGCGCCGCCGAAATGCTGCAGCGGAACTGGCTCAGCGAAGCAACCGCCTCGGCCGCCGTCAAGCGCACTCATCCCTCAGCCGCCGGGATCGACATCTACGCGCCGGCCGGCTCGCCGGTGGTCGCGGTAGCCAACGGGGTCATCCTCAAGGTCGGACACAGCGCCCGCCTCGGCAACTACATGGTTCTCCAGGACGCCTACGGAAGCCGCTTCACATACACCGACCTGGGAGCGATCCGCAGCCGCTACCGAACGCCGAAGGCCCAACAGCCCTCCGAACCGACCGCGAAGCTCGCGGCGATGAAGACGCCGGCACCCAACTTGGCGGCAAGTGGTGAGAGGAGCTTCCGGCGGCGTCTCTACGCCCTACCCGGCCGCCCTGCCAACCGCGCTCGCGCCGCTCTCGTTGGACAGCTCGGTGCCTCCTCGGTGGCGACCACCGAACAGCAACTGGGGAAGGGCGCCCATGTGGTGGCAGGTACCGTGCTTGCCCAGGTCGGAGACGGCGCTTCGGGCTCCGGGGCCCACATCAACTTCTCGATCCAGCCCGACGGCTCGCCGAAGATCGACCCCACGGCGATCCTCGACGGATGGCGCAGAGGCGGCGCGGGAGCGATCTACCACAGCGCCCGACCGCTCGCCCCGAGCGCCAGCCCCGCTCAGGTGTTGCTGCTCTCCAGCGAGGACCTGCGGCGCCGATCCCTCAGCGACACCCACCTCTCGCTGCCGTCCTGCGAGCAAAGCGCGATCCGCGCCGGGCAGGTGGAACGGCGTGTCCTGGCGGGAATCGAGTACCTCACCGCCCAGGGCTTTAGCCTCGGGATCGCCCCGTCGAGTTGTGCCAACCATAGCGGCTTCGTGGTGAAGATCGACCGGGTGAACGGCACCTCGGTGCTCGGCCATCAGGGGGTCGGGGATCCTCCCCACGAACTGGCCCAGGCGACGCTGCGGATGCAGGGCGCCGTGCAGCCGCAGGAGGTGGTCTCGACGATGCGGCTCGGCAGCGTCAGCGTCGCCAGCGACGCGCGCCCGCGCCTCATCGACCTCGACTTCTACCCCCCCCAGGCGGCGAGCCTCATAGGCGGCAAAGCGATCGCGCCGATCGACGCGCCGCCCGCCGTCCAGACGATGATCGCCGCCGCCAACCACATCTCGACCACGCCCTACATCTGGGGTGGCGGGCACGGCTCCTGGAACGCTGCAGGCTATGACTGCTCCGGATCAGTCAGCTACGTGCTCCATGCCGCCCACCTCCTCTCCACCCCGCTGACCTCGGGAGCGCTGGAGAGCTGGGGACAGCCGGGCTCCGGGCGCTGGGTGACCGTCTATGCCAACGCCACCCACACCTACGCTGAGATCGCCGGCCTGCGCTGGGACACGGTCGGGGACGCCCAGGGCTCCGGGCCGCGCTGGCACACCGAACCGCCCTATCCAGCCGGCTTCGTAGTCCGCCACCCCGCCGGCTACTGAGAGCCCGGCGGTCGCGAGCCGGCCCGAGGAGATAATCCGGCCTCGTGGCCCAGCTCTTCGGATTCGTGCAGTTCGAGTTCGCCGGCCCGCTCGCCCTCGCGGACGGACGCTACCTGGCGCGCGCCGGCGCAAGGCAGGACGGGGAGAGCGTGTTGATCGTCGAGACGCTCGGCGCGCCGCGGCCCGCCTCAAAGCGCCGGAAACGGCCGCGCGCGACCGAGGCCGGATGCTCCATCGCCCCCTTACCGCTGGCTCGGGCGACGGCGGTGCGGGCGTTTGAGCCATTTGACCGCGAGCATGAGGCCGCCCGCTGGCTGGAGGAGGCGGTGCAGGCAGACGAGACGGTCGATGCCCTCGTCACCGAGGGCATCGCCCTCCTAAACCGGGCCCTGCATGTCCACGCGACGTCGAGCGCCGACCCCCACGGCCATGAGCTGAGCCCCGAGCGAGCCGTCGCGGTGCGGGTCGGCTACGGCAGCGGCAAGGAGGTCGCAACGGGAGGTTTCGCCGCGGCGTGTGAGGTCGACGTCTGGGCGACCGACGCCTCGCGAAGGCGACGGCGTGCCGAATCGCTGCGCCCCCAGGAACGAACGGCGGCGGTACTCGGCGGCCGCGAACGGATCGACGCCTGCGAGAACGCTGCTGCTGCGTGCCCGGGCCGACCTCGACGCCGGGCGCGGCCGGGAGGCGGCCCTGCAGCTTCGAATCGGGCTGGAGGCGCTGCTGGTCGAGCTGGGCGGGGCGGTGACCGATTCCGGCCACGACGAGGACATGGGGACGCTCCAAGCGCGGCGGGGGGAGGCCGGCGAGGCGGCGAACGTAGCGCTAAGCGGCGATCTTGACGCCGAAGCCGAGCGTCGGGTGGGCGAGCTGCTCAAGATCTGTGAACGGGTGCTGCGGCGCCGACGCGTCCTGCGCGGCTGATCGACCCTGAGCCTCGACTGGAGGCTCATAGACTGGGTCAGGTCAGAAGGCGAGGCGGCGGGCGATCACGTCATCGAGCAACGACTCGGCCAGATGGTGGGCCTCGTCGAGGGCCACCCCTTGGATCGAGGGCACCCCGATCACGGTCAGCCCGGCGGCTCGCGCCGCGGCCACCCCGGTCGGGGAGTCCTCCAGCGCCACCACCGATGGGCCCGCCTCCACGCCCAGCCGCCGGCATGCCTCCAGATATGGGTCGGGCGCCGGCTTCGGAGCCGCCACTTCATGCGCGCTCACCACCGCATCGAAGCAACTCGCGAAACCGACGATCTCCAGCGAGCGACGCACGAAGCGCAGCGGCGAGTTGGAGACAAGGCCGATCGGCGTCCCCCTCTCCTGCAGCGAGCTGAGTAGCGCCCGTGCCCCGACCATCGCCTCCACCCCGTGCTCCAGCTCGGCGACGACGAGCTCGTTCAACTCCTCGATCAGCGCCGCCGCTCGCCCCGGCTCGCCGAGCCGGCGCTCGAGGATCCCCCCGGCAACCTCGGCCGAGGTGCCAACCAGCTCCAGCTTGTCGACCGGCCTGAAGGCAACGCCGCGCCGCTCGAATAGGTCCTGCTCGGCCCGGGTCCAGACCGACTCGGTGTCGAGCAGCAGGCCGTCGTTGTCGAACACGACGGCGTCGGGCAGCGGCGCCTGCATAGCGCCTCAGCATATGGTTGTTCCATGCCATTTCACGTTGAGATCAGCTCCTCCTTTCACCGTGCCCGGCTCTTTAACCTGGGCGAGGACGAGCTGCGCCGGACGGTCCTCGAGCCGTGGCTCGGCGGTCAGCCGTTCGAGTTCGGCGAACATGAATGGGAGCCCGGTGAGAGCAAGCTGACGATCCTCGAGGGGCCCAGCTTGGAGACACCTGACCTGTCCTTCGGGCAGGGGTGGTCCAACGCGCAGCGCTTGACCGAGGACGTGACGAGGCGAATGCTGGAGGAGGCCGAGGGCAATGCCGCCGTCGTGCCGAGCGCCGCCTTGGTCGAGGCTGACTCCCTGGATGAGGCCGTGGCAGAGCTGAGCGCGGGACGCGACCCGCAGCCGATCAGCTGGTCCGCCGTACGGGAGCGGATCGACGGCCGCGACCCTTCGGTCGCGGCCGTCATCCTGGTCCTCAGGCGACCGGGGCCTGGGCCGCAGAGAAGCTGATCGCGACGCCGCGGGGAGTCACCAGCACCGGGTAGGTCGCCGCCTCGACTACGTAGTCGCTGGCGGCACTGAGCGTGACCTTCCCCTGCGGGGACTCGGGGCGCGAGCCGACGACGAGCAGATCGACTGGACCGCTGCCGTGCTCGGCGACGCTTGCGCCGAGCGCGGACGCGAGGCTGTTCGCGGTCTCCCTGGCACTCGCGTCGCCCTCGTCGAGGACGCCGATCGTGTTGACGCTGATCGATGGGTTCGAGCGCAGACCTGCCGGGGCAACCGCGATTGCCGCAGGTCCGCCCAGCAGCAGTTTGTGGGCAGGGATCCCGGGCTTGACCGTACCGGGTGCCGTGCGGTACTCAGAGCCAAAGACGATGACGTCGGCGTTCTCACGCTCGGCCAGTTCCGCCAGGCCCACGCTGGTCCCGGGGTTGACGACGACGTGGCGGGGCATGTCCGGGGCGCCGACCGAGGCCGCACCGCGGGCCAGTAGCTCCTCCGCTTCCTTCTCCTCGAGCGCCCCGCCCTGGGAGTGGCGCACGTAGGCGAGCGAGAGCTCCGCTCCGGAGTAGGCGAGCAGGCGTCCGAGCGCCAGCGCGTCGCGGTCGTTGTCGGTGTCGTCGTAGGAAACGATGATCTTCGGTGCCATGGTTGCCCTCCTTGGAAGGGGTTGCGAAGTGTCGAGGCGATGGTGGCACCGAATTAGCATCACCACAACTGTTAATACCTATGTATAGAATCAGTTTTACTTATGCTAAATCCCAACCGCCTCAACGTCTTCCGCGAAGTCGTCGCGCACGGCTCCTTCTCGGATGCCGCAGACGCTCTCTCCTACTCGCAGTCAGCGGTGTCCCAAGCGATCGCCACCCTCGAGGGAGAGGTCGGGGCGCCGCTGATAGAGCGCACCCGCGGCGGCGTGCGCCCCACCGCCGCGGGCGCCGCCCTGGCCGGCCATGTCAGCGGGATCCTGGCGCGGATGGAGACGGCCGAGGCCGAGATCGCGGCGATCGCGGCCGGGCGCGGTGGGAGGCTGCGGACCGCGTCCTTCCCGACCGCCGGAGCGACGCTGATGCCGCAGGCGATCGCCGCGTTTCGCGCCTCGCACCCCGGCGTCGACATAACCCTGGCCGAGGGCGAGCCAGAGGAGATCGCACCGCGGCTGCGAGCCGGCGAGTTCGACTTCGTCTTGCTTTTCGAGTTCGAAGGGGTCGGCGAGAGACTCGGGGCCGGGATGCGGCGATTCGACCTGCTCGACGACCCCCTCCACCTGGCGCTGCCCCGCGACCATCCGCTGGCCGGTCGCGAGAAGCTGCGGCTCGAGGACCTCGGGGGGGAGTCGTGGATTCAGACTTCCGCCACCAGCCCCTGCGCGAGGCACGTCGTCCGCTCATGCCACGCAGCAGGGCTCGAGCCGAGCGTCTCATTCGAGAGCGACGACTACCAGACGGTGCAGGGCCTGGTCGCCGCAGGTGTCGGAGTGGCGCTGATCCCCCAGTTGGCGCTCTCAACGGTCCGCGATGACATCCGCATCCGCGCCCTGCACCCGTACAGCCCGGTCCGCAAGGTCTTCGCGGCCACCCGGCGCGGGGCGGCGGTGACACCGGCGGTAGCGACCATGCTCGACGTCCTTCGCGACGTCGCCGGAGGCTCTCGCGAGGCACCGGCGTGAGCCGGGGCGAATCGCCAACGAGAACCGCCCCCGGGAGAGTGCGGGGGCGGTTCGTCGTCGGCTATGTGGTGAGCGGCGCTGCCGCTCGCCCCTACGTCGAGGCTCCTCCAGCCGGCGCAGGGGCGGCCGAGCCGATCCCATCGGGGTATCCGAGCGAGGGAACGTCGGACGGGTAGACCTCGTGCCCGTGGACGGCGATGTCTCCTTCCTCCATTTCCTCCTCGGTCATCCGCAGCGGCACGAACAGGCTTATCACCTTCAAGATGATGTAGGTAGCGATCGCGCAGAAGACGATCACCCAAAGCCCGGCGAGCGCCTGCCAACCAAGCAAGCGCAGGCCACCGCCCGAAACCAGTCCGTTGATGATGAATTCGCTGTCCATCGCCTTATTGGCGAATATACCCACCAGCAAGCCGCCCGCGAGGCCGGCGAAGCCGTGTGTGTAGACGACGCCCAGCGTGTCGTCGACGTTGCGGAAGGGCCGCACCCGGCTCAGGTAGTTGAGCGCCATGTAGACGATCGTCGACCCGATCACGCCGATCGCGATCGCGCCCCAGCCGTTCACGAAGCCGGCTGCCGGGGTGATCGCGACGAGCCCGACGATCATTCCGTTGACACTGCCGATCAGGCTCGGCTTGCGCCCGGTAGCGTAGTCCCAGGCGACCCAGACCAGGAAGGCAACCGCCGTGCAGAGGTTGGTGTTGAGGACCGCCGCCGAGGCATCAGGGCTGGCGAGATAGGGGTCACCACCGTTGAAGCCGTTCCAGCCCAGCCACAGCAAACCGGCTCCGATCGCGACCATCGCCAGGTTGTTCGGCGCGTCGATCTCGCGATCGCGCCGCAGGCGCGGACCGATCACGGCAGCCGCGACGAAGCCCGATACGCCGGCCGCGAGGTGGATCACGTAGCCGCCGGAGAAGTCAAGCGCACCGTGCTGGGCAAAGTAACCGCCGCCCCAGAGCAGGAACGAGTTGACCGTGTAGACGACGCTCGACCAGATCAGTACGAACAGAATCCACGCTTTGAAGTTGATCCGGCCCAGCACCGAGCCCAGGAAGAGGATCGGCGTGATCGCCGCGAACACGAACTGGAAGTAGGCGAGCGTCGAGGTCGGGAAGTGCAGTTCGCCGGCTTCGCCCAGCAACGGGATTTTTGCCTGGCCAGTCAGCCCTGCGCTGCTCAGGATCGAGCCGGGCTTGCCCCAGAGGTTGGCGAAGAAGCTGCCGCCGCTCGCTCCGAAGATGTGCATCGGTGCCCCGAAGCCCATCTTGAAGGCGAACAGCACCCAGACGATCAGCACCAAGGCGAACGCGATGAAGGCCATCATCATCGAGTTCACTGACCAGCGTTTCTGCATTACGCCGCCATAGAGGACGACCAGCCCCGGCACGCTCATCAAGCCGACCAGGGTCGCCGCGGTCATCTGCCAGGAGTTGTCTCCTGTGTCAAGCCAATTCATCGATCCACTGTTTCCTTTCTTATGGAGAGCAGAGCCGGATGCATCAAACGCACCCACCAGGGCATTGGACTCCTGGCGGTATCGGCGTAAACCCTGCCGTGGCCGGGCAGCGGCCACTACGTACAGGCGTCTAAAGATCGGCGCGAGCGGTTCGCCATATTGTCGGAACCACGCTTGAGCCTGGCTGGCGCTCAGGCCGATTGACCCATTTGGGCCTGCGGCAAATCGCTAACCTGCGCCGCCATGCCGATGGAGGGACACTGGCAGCGCGTCAACACGCCGCTGCGGCGGCTGGGCACGCGCGAGCGCAATGTGGCAGTGGCGGCGGTCGCGATCACGGCGGTCGCCGTGATCGCGCTGGTGCTGGTGACGGTGGGAAATTCCGGGCCGGCGCTGCGGCGTGGCTGCATCTCCGCAATCGTCCCCGGCATCATGGGAGGGGACTCGGTCGAAGCTTGCGGGGCGCGGGCGAGGAGCCTCTGCGCCACGCATGCGAGGCTGGAAGACCCGGGGTCGCGGTCGATCGAGGAAAGCTGCCGGCACGAGCGAATCGGCTGAGCGGGGCTCGGCTTCGGCGCTTACCGGGTAGTTACTCGCCGCTCCAGCGCGGGGTGCGCTTGGCGAGAAAGGCGGCGATGCCCTCCTTGGCGTCCTCGCTGCCAAAGGCAGCGGCGAAACCCCGCTTCTCAGCCTCGATCCCCTCGTCGAGGTCGCCCTGGTGGGAGACGAGCTTGATCTGCTCAACCGCGACCGGCGCCTGGGAGGCGAGCTTGCGACCCCACATCAGCGCCGTCTCGAACAGCTCGTGGTCGGGCACGACGCGGTTGACGAGGCCGAACTCGAGCGCCTCGTCGGAGGGAATCGCGTCGCCAACCAGGTTCATCTCCAGCGCTTTGTTCGGCCCGACGAGGCGCGGCAGCCGCTGGGTGCCGCCGAAGCCGGGGATGATCCCCAGCTTGATCTCCGGCTGGCCGAAGACCGCCGACTCGGCGGCGATCCGCACGTCGCAGGCCATCGCCAGCTCGCAGCCGCCGCCGAAGGCGAGCGCGTTGACGGCGGCGATCGTCGCCACCCGCGCCTGGCCGAAGTCGCGCAGCAGGGCGTGGGCGGTGTCGACCAGCTCCCTCCCCGTCGCCTCGTCCATCTGAGTGAAGGCCTTGATGTCGGCGCCGGCCGAGAAGACGATCGGAACCGAGGAGGCGATCACCATCGCCCCAACCTCGCCGCAGGACTTGACCTTCTCCCAGACCGCCTTCAGGTCGCGGATCACGTCGGGGGAGACGGCGTTCATCGGCGCGTTAGCGAGCCAGGCGATCGCGATCTTGCCGCGCGTCTCCAGCTTCACGGTGTCGGCCTGCTCGCCCTCGTCGGGCTGGGGGTAGGGATAGAAGCCCTGTCCGGATTTCAACCCGAGACGGCCCTGGGCGACCAGGCGTCGGAGAATGACGGGGGCCGCGAAGCGCTCCCCGTAACTCTCCTCGAGCAGCTCAATCCGCTCGAGCACGGAGTCGAGCCCTTCGACATCGGCTTTCCAGAACGGCGGCAGCAGCCCGCGGCGCGGGTCAAGGCCGGCGCCGGCCATCATGCCGACGTCGATGTCGCGAGCCGAGCAGACGCCCTCCTCAAGAAGCTTGCAGGCCTCGATCAGTGCCCGGCTGGTGAACAGGGCGACCAGCTCCTCGGCGTCGGGATCGGCGTCACCGGGGATCGTCTGCTCGCCGTCCTTGAAGAACCCCTCGCCGCCGCTCTTGGCGCCGAGCTTGCCGTCGGCGACGAGCCGCTTCAGTCCCTGGTGGACGTAGAAGGTCTCGCCGTATGAATCGCTGAGGTGCTCGGCGACGTGCAGCACCGTGTCGAGCCCCAGCAGGTCGGTGAGGAAGAAGGGGCCCATCGGCGCCACCTGGGCGGCGGCGATCGCCTCATCGATCGACTTCAGCGAGAGGCCCTGCTCCTCCTGGGCGCGCCAGACCTCGCCGATCGTCGCCATCAGGATGCGGTTGACGACGAAACCGGGGACCTCGCCGCAGACGATCGGCTGCTTTTTGATCGCCTGGGCGAAGTTGTAGGAGGCGGTGGCCGTCTCGGGCGAGGTGTCCTCGCCGACGATCACCTCGACCAGCGGCATCACCGAGGCCGGGTAGAAGAAGTGGAAGCCGATCACCTTGTCGGGCCGCAGCGTCGTCTCCCCCATCTCGGTGATCGAGAGCGAGGAGGTATTGGAGGCGAGGATCGCGTGGCCGGGCGTGACCGCGTCCAGCTCAGCGAAGACGGCCTGCTTGATCTCCATCCTCTCCGGCACCGCCTCGATCACGAGGTCCACGTCGCCGAACTCCTCATAGGTGGTCGTGCCGAGGATCAGGGACATCACCTCAGCGAGACGGGCGTCTGCCTGCTCCTGCGTCAGCTTCTCCTTCTTGACCAGGCGGGCGAGCTGGCCCTCGGTGACGGTGCGTGCTTTCTCGACCGCTGCGTCGACGAACTTGCGGTCGATGTCCTTGACGACGACGGGGATGTCGGCGGCGGCGATCGCCTGGGCGATCTCACCGCCCATGGTGCCGCCGCCGACGACGGCGGCCTTGGAAACGAACATTGCGGGTAGGTCCTCCGGGATTCTTGGCTTTGCGATGCGGCACTTGGCCGCGGGAGGCCGCAGGCTACCGGTAAAGCGCCGACCGCCATCCGGGACAAGGCGGCACGCCGAACGTTGTACCCGCGTACAACTCGCCGGCGCCGCGTTGCCACTAGGCTGCTCTGGCTCTTCGTATGGGAAGTGAGACCGGTAATCGAACGCGCCCAGGGCTTGGGTGCGCCGCCAAGTGAGGACCAATCAAGCGATGACTCGTATCCGCCAGCAGAACGTGACCGCAGCGCAGTGGAGCTCCAACGGGGAGGCCCTCGGCGCACTCGACCTGACCCTGCCCGAGAACGACGCTTTCGGGGCCAACGTTTTCTCCGTCGCCGTGCAGCGCGATCGCCTACCCGCCGACGTCTTCGAGCGGCTGCAGGTGACCCTGGCCGGGGGAGATGCGCTCGACCCGGCTCTCGCCGACGCCGTAGCCGAGGCGATGAAGGAGTGGGCGCTGGAAAAGGGCGCCACCCACTTCACCCATATGTTTCAGCCGCTGACCGGCTCCACCGCGGAGAAGCACGACTCCTTCTTTGAGCCGGGCGAGGAGGGAACGGCGCTGGCCGGCTTCTCCGGCAAGGAGCTGATCCAGGGCGAGCCCGACGCCTCCTCCTTTCCGACCGGAGGCGTCCGTGCCACCTTCGAGGCGCGCGGCTACACCGCCTGGGACCCGACCAGCCCCGCCTTCATCCTCGAGAACCCCAATGGGGCGCTGCTCTGCATCCCTACCGCGTTCGCATCCTGGACGGGAGAGGCACTCGACGCGAAGATCCCCCTGCTGCGCTCGATGGACGCGCTCTCGCGCTCGGCGATCAAGGCACTGCGCCTGCTCGGCGATGATCAGTCCCTGCGCGTCTTCACCACGGTCGGCGCCGAGCAGGAGTACTTCCTGATCGACGAGCAGTACTTCTTCGAGCGACCCGACTTGATCTCCACCGGCCGCACCCTGTTCGGTGCCAAGCCTCCGAAGGGGCACGAGCTGGACGACCACTACTTCGGCTCGATCCCCGAGCGAGTGCTGGCCTGCATGATGGAGTCCGAGTTGGAGATGCGAAAGCTCGGCATCCCGGTCAAGACCCGCCATAACGAGGTCGCCCCGGCGCAGTATGAGATCGCCCCGGTGTTCGAGAACTCGAACGTCGGCTCCGATCACCAGCAGCTGATGATGCAGGTGATGGAAGGCGTGGCGCGGCGCTATGGGCTGGTCTGCCTGCTGCACGAGAAGCCGTTCGCCGGGGTCAACGGCTCCGGCAAGCACAACAACTGGTCGATGGGGACCGACACCGGCTCCAACCTGCTCGATCCCGGCGACACGCCGGCGGAGAACATCCATTTCCTGTTCTTTTGCGCGGCGGTGATCCAGGCCGTCAACAAGCACCAGGGCCTGCTGCGCGCCTCGGTCGCCAACATCGGTCAGGACCACCGGCTCGGCGCCAACGAGGCGCCGCCGGCGATCATCTCGATCTTCCTCGGCGCCGAGCTGGAGAAAGTGTTCGAGGCGATCTCCACCGGCGAAGGCGACCCCAACACGCCGGCCTCCTTCCTTGACCTGGGGGCGACCGTGCTTCCATCCCTGCCGATGCACGGCGGCGACCGTAACCGGACCTCGCCGTTCGCCTTCACCGGCAACAAATTCGAGTTCCGGGCACTGGGGTCGAGCATGTCGCTCGCCTTCCCCAACACCGTGCTGAACACGATCGTCGCCGAGGCGATCGACGAGCTGGCGGGCAAGCTGGAGGAGAAGGTCTCCGGCGGGATGAGTGTGCCCGAGGCGGTGATTGAGATCGTCAAAGACTCCTACGCCGCCAACAAGCAGGTCTGCTTCGGCGGCGACAACTACTCCGAGGAGTGGCATGCCGAGGCCGAGCGACGCGGGCTCAAAAACCTGCGCACGTCGCCCGACGCGCTTCCGGAGGTGATCAGCGACCAGACGATCGCGGCCTTCGAGAACTACGACGTCCTCTCCAAGCGGGAGCTGGAGTCCCGCTATGAGGTATGGCTCGAGCAGTACGCGATCCGGGCAAACATCGAGGCAGAGGAGACCTTCTCGATCGCCCAGACGATGATCCTTCCGGCGGCGCTGCGACACCTGGCGCTGGCTAAGGAGGCAGGCTTCCCCCAGGCAAGCGGAGAGGTCGAGCTACTGGCCTCCGAGCTGGTCGGAGCCCTCGATGGGCTCAAGAAGGCGAACGCCTACCCCGGCGACATGGAGGGAATGGACCTCGCGATACACGCCCGCGACGAGCAGATCGCCGCGATGGCCACGGTGCGCGAGGCGGCTGACGAGCTGGAGAAGGTGGTCGCCGACGACCTCTGGCCGCTGCCGAAGTACGAGGAGATGCTCTTCATCAAGTAGGAGGCGGCTCCGGCTCGTCTCCGTCCTCTTCGTCGTGGTCGCGCACGGCACGGAAGATGATGTATCCGACGGCGATCAGGCCAACGATCGGGATCAGGCCGGCTCCGACCACGGCCGGCCAGGCCTCAAGGGCCGGCGGCGGCACGACGGTGATTGCGAGTGCCGTCATGCGGCCCAGAATACGACGTGTTGGCTAAGGCCCGGAAACCGAGGCGATCGGGAGCCCCGGGGGGGCGCCCCGCTCCTTCACCCGCATTTTCAAACCGCCCCTCGGCGAAAGCGTGGGCATCTGCCGCACCGTCATCGTGCGGCCGGGCAGCGCGTCGAGTCGCAGTCGCTGCAGCAGCATCGTCGCCACCAGCTTCACCTCGGTCTGGCCGAAGCGCTTACCGATGCAGATGCGTTGACCGCCGCCGAAGGGCACGTAGGCACCGCGTGGCAGGGCGGCCTTGCGCTCGCGGGTGAAGCGCTCGGGGATGAACGCCTCGGGGTCCGGGAAGACCTCCGGGATGCGGTGGCTGGCCCAGGAGCAGTAGTTGACGTAGGCGCCCTTGGGCACGGTATAGCCGCCGAACTCGAACTCACGGACGGCGCGGCGCGGGCCGATCCAGGCAGGCGGATAGAGGCGCAGCACCTCGTCGAGGACCATGTCGAGGTATGGCATCTCCCGCTCGAGCTGGTCGACCGTCGGGACGCTGCCGGCGAGAACCCGGTCCTGCTCTTCACAGAGGTGCGCGAGAACCTCCGGGTGTCGGGCCAGCTCATGCATCATGAAGGTGAGGGTCGAGCTGGAGGTATCGTGGCCGGCGAACATCAGGGTCATCACTTGGTCGCGGACCTCGCGGTCGGTGAAGGCCTCCCCCGCCTCGCCGCGGGCGCTGAGCAGGAGGCTGAGGATGTCGCGATTGTCCGGGTTGGGCTCGGCGCGCCGGTGAGCGATCTCGCCGAAGACGATCTGATCGAGTTCGGCGCGCGAAGCGATCATCTTGCGCCAGGGAGAACCCGGGCCGCGCAACAAGCGCAGCGCGAAGTCGATCCCATAGAAGCCGAGGGCGCGCTCGAAGTGCTCGGCGGCGGCGGCGCCATTGCCGCCGTCGTCGGGGTCGAGCCCGAGCAAAGCTCGCATCGCGATTCTCATCGCCAGGTTGCGCATCCAGACGTAGAGGTCGAGCACCTCGCCTAGGCGCAGGCGGGAGATCGCCGCCTCAGCCTCTGCGCTCATCGACTCCAGCATCGTCGTCACCTGCTCGCGATGGAAGGCGGGCATCATGATCTCCCGGGCTCGATCGTGGTATGCGTCATCGATCGTCAGCAGGCCGTCGCCGAGCAGCGGGATCAGGTCGCCAAAGCTGCCCTCACGCCAGTGGAAGTTCTCCGGGTGGGCGACGGTGACAAAGTGGTTGGCCTCGGGGCCGAGCATGAAGACGCTGCGGGAATGAAGGACACGGAGGCTGAAGATCGGCCCGTGCTCCTCATAGCAGGCGAGAAGAATCGGCAGCGGATCGCGAACGATCTGCCGGGTGCGGGAGACGCTGAAATCGCCAGGGCCCGGAGGAAACCTGCCGCGGCCGCTCCACTCGGCGAGTACATCGCCGACCAGCCGCCGCATCGGGTTGGCGGAGAACCGCTTGGGACGGGCAACTTGCGCTGCGGTGTCGACTGCTGGCATCGAGGGGATGCTAGTTGGCTGAGCAGCCAGGCCGTCATGTGGCGCAGCTGGGGACCCCGAGGGAGCTTCACCTATCCAGGGCTCGCCGTGGCCGCGAGCTGGCCGCAGGCAGCATCTATGTCGCGACCGCGGGTGAGGCGGACGGTGGCGGTGAGGCGGTGCTCGGCGAGGATCGCGCGGAAGCGCTCGATCTGCTCCGGAGAGGAGCCCTCATAGGCGCCGGTCGGGTTGTAAGGGATCAGGTTGACCTTGTAGGTGCGTGGGTCGAGCAGGGCGGCGAGCTGGCGCGCGTGCTCGGGGCGGTCGTTGATCCCGGCAAGCATCACGTACTCGACGAAGACCTTGTGGCGGCGGCGAGCACGGTAACGGTCGCAGGCGGCGAGCACCTCGGCCAGCGGATAGCGGTCGTTGACCGGCATCAGCGAGGAGCGCAGCTCGTCGTTCGGGGCATGCAGCGAGAGCGCCATGGAAACCGGCATCTCGCACTCGGTAAGGCGGTCGATGCCCGGCACCCAGCCGACCGTCGAGATCGCGGTGCGCCGGTGAGTGACGCCGAGGTCAGGCAGCCGCTCGCAGACACCGAGAACCGCATCGAGGTTCATCGTCGGCTCACCCATCCCCATGAAGACGACGTGGTCGATCCTTTCGACACGTCGGAAGTGCAGCGCCTGGTCGAGGATCTCATCGGCACTGAGGTTGCGGCCGAACTTCATCTGCCCTGTGGCGCAGAAGGTGCAGGTGAGCGGGCAGCCCGACTGCGAGGAAAGGCAGACCGAGCGGCGAGTGTCGCGGTACCGCATCAGCACCGCCTCGATCGGCCGCCCGTCGGCAGTGTGGAAGAGGGTCTTGACCGTACCGTCGTCGGATTTAGCCTCCGCGTGGACGGCGAGCGTCGAGAGCGGCACCAGCTCGGCGAGTCGCTCCCGAAGCGCCGCCGGAAGGTTGCTCATCTCCTCATAGGAGCGTGCCCCGCGCGCGACCCACTCCCAGACCTGAGAAGCACGGTAGTCGGGTTCACCGGCCTCGGCGAGAGTCCTTGCGAGCAGCGAACGGTCCACCAGGCGAGTGTACGGAGACAGCTATGGCTATCCGTGGATCTTCTCGCCTCGCTCAAGCATGCCGACGAACTTGCGCAGCCGCCGTTTCCGAGTCTCGGGCCTCTTCGCGTCGTTCAGCCGATAGATGATCGCGTAGCGGTTGGAGCTGTCGAGGGTGGAGAAAAACTCGCGCGCGGCCGTGTTTCGGTCGAGCTCACGCGCCAGATCGATGGGGACCTTGGCGTTTCGCTGCCCCTCATATGCCGCCTTCCAGCGGCCGTCGGCTTTAGCGGCATCGACCTCGGCCATGCCCGTGGCCCGCATCGCCCCGGCCGCAATCAGCTCTTCGACCTTGTCTCGGTTGATCCGCGACCACCTGCCACGCGGGCGCCGCGGCGTGAACCGTTGCAGGAAGTGCTTCTCGTCAAAGCCCCGCTTCTGACTGTCGATCCACCCGAAGCAGAGCGCCAACTCCAGCGCCTCCGTATAGGTGACGCTCTTTGCGCCGGACTCCTTCTTGGCGATCTTCAGCCAAATGCCCTCCGAGGTGGTGTGGCCATCTTCTAGCCAGACCGCGAACTCAGCGCGCGAGGCAAAGAGAAGGATCGGAAGCTCCTCAGGCATGGATTCAGATCATCGCCGACCGCCTCAGCCGGGCACGCCGATGATTATGGTCACTGACGCAGCGCGCAATCCCGCAATTGTCAGGAGGCTCAGATGGCAGAGATTCCCGCAGAGGCACAGCACCTGCTCGGAGGCAAGAACTTCGCCCACGTCGCAACGGTGATGGAGGACGGCTCCCCACAGGTGTCACCGGTCTGGATCGACTCCGAGGACGGCCTGGTCCTCTTCAACACCGCCGAGGGCCGACTGAAGCCCAAGAACCTGCGGCGAGACCCACGAGTGGCGATCTCGATCACCAACCCGGAGAACCCTTACGAGAGCCTGCTGATCCGCGGGCGGGCGGTCGAGCTGACCCACGAGGGCGCCGACGAGCACATCGATGCGCTGGCGAAGCGCTACATGGGCGTCGAGGAGTACCCGCTTCGCCAGCCCGGCGAAGTGCGGGTCATCGTCAAAGTCCAACCGCAGCGCGTCCAGCACATGGCGCCGTAGGTGCCTGCGATCGGATCCGACTTCAGCGTCGCATCTGCTTGATGCGACTGCGCGTGAACCCGGGCCAGGCACGGGGGCGCCGCGCCAATGTCAGCATCAGTGGCAGCGAGTCGAAGAAGGTGTCGCGCTCGGTCGCGAGGCCATCCTCGCCGAGTGTGAAGCGATCGACCGCCCGCCAGGAGACGGGGCCGCCAGCCGCGGTTCCCGACGCGGTGAACTCGATCAGGACGCCGTCCTCGGTCGCCCCCCAGCGATGGACCTCTGCTCTCATGTCCGGGATCAGCTCGAAGAGGTCGGCGAAGGCCTGCTCGCCTTCGGCCAGGTTGTGGGTGGTCGGCACCATCGGCGCTGAGAGCCGTACCCGCTCCGCCAACACGGTGCCGAGTCGCTCGGGCGCCGGCGCCTGCCAGAACTCCGCGAAGCGGCGGACGAAGTCAGCCGCCATCTCCCCCCTGATCCCGTCCTGGTCGGTGGAACTCATGCGGGCACCTCCTTCAGCAGCCGCTCGATCGCGTCGCGGGCATAGTCAAAGACTCGCCGATCCCCGGAGAGCCGGTACCTTGAGTTGGCGCCCATGACGACGGCGTAGAACTCGAAGGCTAGGCGCTGCGGGTCCTCCGCGCCGGCCACCCGAGCTTGGCGCTCCAACTCGCCGAGCCAGGCATCGAGGGCGCTTGCGATAGCTTCTCGGACCGGGCCAGGTCGGTCGTCGTACTCGGCCGAGGTCGCTGCCCAAAAGCAGCCGCCCGAGTAGGCGTCGCGGTCGAGATGGGCCATGTAGGCCTCGGCGAGCGCGCGCAGGCGGGGGGCGCCGTCGGGCGCGGCTGCAGCCGGCTCGATGACGCTAGCGCTAAAGCGGGCGGCCGCAGCCTCCACCGTTGCCAGCTGCAGCTCCTGCTTGGCGCCGAAGTGGGCGAAGATGCCGCTCTTGCTCATCTCCAGCTCGGCGGCGAGCCGTCCGATCGTCAGCCCCTCGAGGCCCTCGGCGGAGGCGATGTCGACAGCGCGTTCGAGGATCGCGGCTCGTGTCTCGGCGCCCTTGGTGGTCTCGGTGATAATGCTGATCTGGATCAGGCTACAGAAAAGCACGAACGTTCGTGCAAATCGACTAGGATCGTGCGCTCAGCCCCGACCGGGGAGAAACCCACTTCGAGGAGGACAGATGAGCACTCACACGGTGAAGAGGATCGACGACATGGAGGCGGTCTTCGGTGGCGGCTTCAAGCGAGCCCGCGCCGAACTCGGCGTCGAATCGTTCGGCATGCAGATCATCGACTTGCCGCCCAACTACGAGAACTACCCAACGCACGATCACGAGCATGACGGGCAAGAGGAGGTCTACGTGACGCTGCGTGGCGGCGGTGAAATTGAGATCGAGGGCGAGCGCTTCCAGCTCGACCCCGACCAGGTCGCCAAGGTCGGCCCGGGCATCAGCCGCAAGGTCTGGCCGGGCGATGAGGGCATCCGCCTCCTCGTCCTCGGTGGCACGGTCGGCAAGATCTACGAGGCGCCCGACGTCACCAAGCTTGGCGAACCCGACCCGATGGCGGCAGGCTAGGACGCTCAGGAGCCGCCGCCGCGCGACTCACCCGCCGCGCCCCGGTCACGCAACTCGTGGCCGGGGCAGCTCCTGACGGGGAGGCGCGGATAGCGCGGATAGCGCTGGTCCGACCGCGAGCGCTCACAGAGTGAGAACTCCGACCCGCGGGTGTTGGGCACCAGGCGCTGGTAGGCACAGCTATCGCAGAGCCCTCGATTCATCTGACGGGGACGCTAGACGCTGCGGCGGGAGAGCGGTAGCCCCGGCGAGGCGCCGGGGGCGGGCCCCAGCAGCTGCTGGACTGAGATATCGCCGCGCTCGAAGGCCAGCACCGAGCCGGTCATGTAGAGGCGCCAGATCCGCTCCCGCTCCGTTCCGGCCTCGGCAATCGCGTCGCGGTGGGCGGCGAGGTTCTCGACCCAGCGGTGCAGGGTCAGCGAGTCGATGCAGAGGTCCTGCTGGGAGTGCTCCCCTCAGAGCGCTATAACGCAGAGGTCGAGGTGGTCTGTGACGCGATCCGCAGACAACTCGACAAAAAGCTAGCCGCCTCGCGGGCGGCTAGCTTTGGTGTGTGAACGGCAAGGCGACTTTGTTCAACACCGATGAGGCTGCCTACTCGGGCACGGTCGAGGTTCTGGGCGTCATCTTCCGGGCCGAGGACGACGGCTACGCGGTACTGGAGGTGCAAGACGCGGAGTCCGGCGAGGGTTTTGCGCTGATCGGCCCGGTCGCCCACCTGGGCTCCGGCGACCGAGCCGAGGTGAGTGGCGACTGGCAGACGCACTCCCGCTACGGGCGCCAGCTTCGCGCCCAGCGGGCGCTGCCGATTGACCCCGCCGACCGCGAGGGGCAGATCGCCTACCTCACCTCCTTGCGCCACATCGGGCCCGCCCGCGCGGAGCGGCTGGTCGAGGAGCACGGCGAGAGGGTGTTGGGAGCGATCGCCGCCGACCCAGCCAGGGTGTTCGGCTCGTTGAACGGAGTCAGCGCCAAGCAGGCGAGCGCTGCGGTCGAGTCCTGGCACGCGAGCCGCGCCGTTCGCGACCTGCATGTCCTGCTAGCTCCGCACGGGCTGGCGCACCTCGCCGCACCGATCCTCGCCCGCTACGGCGATCGGTCGATGGCGATCCTGCACGAGGACCCTTACCGACTGACCGAGGTCGAAGGCGTCGGGTTCGCGCGCGCCGACAAGATTGCGCTGAGCGCCGACGTACCGCCGGAGTCCGACCGCCGCGCCCAGGCCGCCGCAACCTTCGTCCTCATCGAGGCCGAGCAGCAGGGGCACACCTTCCTGCCGGTCGCCGAGCTGACCAAGCGCGCCGCGAAGCTGCTAGGCCTCGATCCAGATCCCGATGTACTGGTCGGTGCTCGCGGCCTACTGGTCGAGGAGGGGCGGGTCTATCGCGAGCCGACCCGTGCTCGTGAGATCGCCGTGGCTGAGACGCTGCGCTCCCGCGCCAGCGCCGAGCCCCACCTCAACCACGAGCCCGCCGCCGAGAATCCGGACGGTTCGCTCACCGACGAGCAGTGGGCAGCGGTGCGCGGCGCCTTCGCCTCCCGTATCTCGGTGCTGACCGGCGGGCCGGGCGTCGGCAAGACCGTCTGCACCCAGGCGATCGTCGCCGAGGCAGAGGCCGCCGAAGCAACCATTGCGCTCTGCGCGCCGACCGGCCGCGCGGCGCGCCGACTCGAGGAGGCGACCGGGCACGAGGCGCAGACGATCCACCGAATGCTCGAGTGGATGCCCGGCCGCGACCCCACCTATGGGCCCGGCCACCCCCTCCCCACCGATCTCGTCATCGTCGATGAGGCCTCGATGCTGAACCTGCGGCTGGTCGAGGTCCTGCTCGACGGGCTGGCCGAGTCGACGCACGTCGTCTTCGTCGGCGACGCTGACCAGCTGGCGCCGATCGGCGCCGGAAAGCCGTTCGAGGACCTGATCGCCGCGGAGATCGCACCGGTGGTGCGGCTCAACCAGATCTTCCGACGGGCGGCGCAGTCGATGATCACCACCGCCGCCCACGAGATCAACCAGGGCCGGCTGCCGCACATGAGACCCAACGCAGGCCAGGAACACGACTTTTTCTTCATCGACCGGCCTAGCCCAGAGCGGGCGCTGGAGACGGTGGTGGAGGTGGTTGTCGAGCGGGCGCCGAAGCGCTTTGACGTCGACCCGATCCGCGATGTGCAGGTGCTGGCGCCGATGTATAAGGGGGCGGTCGGGATCGACGCGCTCAACAAGAGCCTGCAGGCCCGGCTCAACCCGAGCGGCAAGCCGGCGCTGAACGGGCGCTTTCGGATCGGCGACCGTCTGATCCAGACCCGCAACTCCCACGAGCTGGGCTTGATGAACGGCTCGATCGTCTTCCTGTGCTCCGAGGACCCCGAGGAGGAGGCAATCGTCGTCGACACCGACGATGGCGGCTCCCTGGTTATCCCCTACGGAGAGACGGCGACCCTGCGCCTCGCCTACGCGATCTCCGTCCACAAGGCACAGGGCTGCGAGGTGCCGGTCGTGGTCGGCGTCTGCCACCACTCCCATGCACGGATGCTCACCCGCCCCCTCCTCTACACCGCGATTACTCGCGCCCGCAACAGCTGCGTGCTGGTCGGGGACCCGGCCGCGCTGGCGATGGCGGTGCGCCGCGACGACGGCGGCGGGCGACACTCCGGGCTGGCGGAGCGGCTGCGGGGATAGGCGCCACGGGCCGCACCGGGGTGGCATCCTCGGTGTTTCAGAGACTACGCCGATGAGGAAGCCGCTCGGAGTGCTGATCGCCCTCGCCGGGGTGGCGTTGATCTGCTCCCAGGCCACATCGGCGACAGCGGCTTCCTCGCCCCCCGCGCCGCGCCGCTACGTCGAAGCCCTCTTCCTCCTCCACCACCCCGGCGGACTCAACCGCTTCGTGCGCTCGGTCTCCGAACCGGGCTCTCCCGACTACCGTCGCTACGCAACCGTGGAACAGCTAGTGAAGCGCTTCGGCGCCCCTGCGAAGCACCGTCGCGCGACGCTGAGCTGGCTGGCGCAGCACGGGCTGCGGGGACGAATCGGACCGACCGGCACCTACGTGCTCGCCCGCGTACCGAGCGGCGTCGCATCGCGGCTCCTGCCGCGCGCGGCGGTGGCCGGCTCCTCCAGCAGCCCGACGGCGGTGGCGGTGGGGCGCCAGGTGCCCGCGGCGCTACGGCGACAGGTCGCTGCGATCGGCCTGCTCAGCACCAAGCCGGGCGCCTTCGCCCCGACTGCGACCGCGGCGCCAGCCGGCTTCTCCGCTACCCAAGGGGGAGGATTGGGCTCACTGATGCCCCACTCCGGCACCTCAGCCGGCTGCGCGGCCGGGCGGGCGGCGGGCAGCACCGGCCTCGGCTCAGCCTTCACGCCAAACCAGTACCTGACCGCGTTCGGGCACGCCGCGCTTCAGCGCCGCGGTTTTCGCGGCGGTGGCTTGAGCGCAGCGCTGGTGGAGATCGACGGCTTCCGGCGCCGCGACATCGCCGCCTTCGGCAAGTGCTTCGGCGTGCGGATCCCGCCGATTCGCGCCACCACGGTGGGGATCAAGCGCCTGCTCGCACCCGGCGACGAGACCACACTCGACCTCGAGGTCCTCTCGGCTTCCGCCCCAGGGCTGAAGCGCATCTACGTATACGAGGGCCGCTCCTCGGAGGCGGGGATCATGAAGAGCGCCGCTGCTGCCCTCGGCTCGAGGGGCCACCACCCCGACGCGATTTCGATCTCGCTTGGCGGCTGCGAGCCCGAACTCAATATGGAACTGGCCGCCAGGCGCGCGCTCGGCAACGTTTTCGCGATCGCCGCCGGAGCCGGGATCTCAACCCTGGCCGCAGCGGGCGATCAGGGCTCAAGCGCCTGTCGAGTCATGACCCCGGAGGGTGCGACGGCGCTGCCGCTGCTCGCCGTCAGCGATCCCGCCAGCTCGCCATTCGTGACTGCGGTCGGCGGCACAAACATCTCCCTGAACGCGCGGAACCACATCCACGCTGAGGTCACCTGGAACGACTCGCCCGCCTTCTTCGGAGCCGGCGGTGGCGGTGTCAGCCTCTTCTCTTCGCAGCGTCCCTGGTGGCAGCACGGTCCTGGGATGCGCCGATACGGCACCGGTCGTCTCGTCCCCGACATCTCCGGCCTCGCCGACGTGATTCCCGGCTACGCGATCTACTGCACCGCCCCGGAATGCGCGGAATTCGAACAGCCCAACCCCGGCTGGGTGGCGATCGGGGGCACCAGCGCCGCGACGCCGCTGATGGCCGGTGGCGTCCTGCTCGCCGACCAGTACGCGGCGCGCCACCGCCAGCCCGCGCTCGGCTTCCTCAACCCGCTGCTTTACAGACTCGGTGACGGAAGGTCGAGGCGCAGCGTCTTTCGCGACGTGACCAAGGGCAACAACGACCTCGGCCTGCTCACCCCAGCCGAAGCCGGCGGCGGCCACCCACTCGGCTGCTGCTCCGCGACCCCCGGCTATGACCTCGCCACCGGCTGGGGCTCACTCCAGGTCGAAGGCTTCGCCAGGGCAGCGGTGCAAGCAGCGCGATAGCCACCGGGCCAGGCGAGGGTCAGCTGACCCGCTTGACCCGGAAGCGGAAGACCGCCGGGGTCGGGTCGACGTTGCCGGCTGCATCCCGCGCTTTGACTCGGACGGTGTGCTTGCCGAGCCCGAACCAGCGGGAGAACTTGACGCCGCAGCGGTGGAAGCGACCGTGGTCCACCCCGCAGATGAAGGTGACGCCGGACTCGTTTGAGCCGAACCGGAATGCCTCCTTCGCCTTCCTCCTATGCGTACGGATCAGCTTATGCGGGTGCTTGGCGAAGAACGTGTTGGGCTGCCTGGTGTCGACGGTGAAGGACACCGCACTGCTGCCGACGTGGCCAGCTATGTCGGCCCCGCTCGCCTCGAATCTGTGGTGACCGTCGGTCAGGGGAGTCGCGGGGACAAAGGGGGAGGTGCAGGCCTGGGGGGCGCTGTCGTCGAGCGAGCACGAGAAGCCCACCGGGCGGTTCGCGGTGAAGGCAATCGTCGGTCTGCGGTTGCGGCTGATCGCCTTCGGGGCTTGGGTGAACGTAATCGTCGGCGGCAGCGCGACGCGGGCCACCGCGCCGAAGGCATCGACCAGCCCGGCGCCGACCGCGTTCGGGCCAAAGGCCCCTACCGGCTGGGCGGTGGCGGCGAGCGCCGCGCGTGCCTGGGCGACCGTCAGCGATGGATTCGACTGCAGCATCAGAGCCGCAACCCCGGCGGCGTGCGGAGCGGCGGCCGAGGTTCCGCAGTACCTCCAGACGCCTTCTTCAAATGAGGCAAAGAAGGTGGTGACGCCGCAGTCGGTGGCTACGAGGTCGGGCTTGGAGACCGTTTCAGGTGGGAGGAGTTCGGGTGCGGGAGTAGTGTCCGAGACCGGGCCGAAGTAGTGGGTGGCAGGGCCACGGGAGGAGTATTCCTCCGGGGCCGTACTGTCGTCGAAGCGCTCGGCGCCGACGGTGATCGCGCTGGCGGCGCCGCTGTGGCCGAAGATCGTCG
Source organism: uncultured Solirubrobacterales bacterium (assembly GCA_963803755.1). Taxonomy (GTDB): domain Bacteria; phylum Actinomycetota; class Thermoleophilia; order Solirubrobacterales; family 70-9; genus CAVUPF01. The sequence goes on along the minus strand of CAWDNP010000002.1, from coordinate 14,548 downwards.
GTCCGACCGTGTCGCCGTCGGAGGAGGTCGGGTACTGGGTCTCTGAGACCCCGCCACCGTTCTCCAGCAGGGCGAGCTTGAGTCGCGGCATCAAGGTTTCTTCGGCTTTTTCGTTGCACAATTCACCGAAGCAGTGGTTGATCGCCAACTCGACTTCCTGGGTCGATTTCGTCTTGTTTTCCCATTGGAAAACCTCAACTGGCTTTTGGGTTTTGATGTTGTCGCCGTAGCTCCCAACAACTTCTCCTTCTTCTTCTATCGGTTCCCCTGCGGAGTTGAGAAGGAACGCATCGAGGTCTGTGTGGACGCCATACCAAGGTTCCGCCCACTGCAGGTCAACGGTGAGGGTGGCGCCTCTTTCGACCGTGATGCCAAAGGTGTTATCGGCCGGGCTTGACCCGAATTGCATGCAGTGCGTCGGATCTCCCAGTTCGGGGTTGACGGCAAGGGTCGCCGGGCAACTTCCCGAGTCGCGGAATGCCGGCGCTTCCCAAGAGGCGATTTCGTGACCCATCGCGTCGAGCAGGTTGTCGTTGCCCGCCGCGGTGAAGTAATCGACCCCGGCCGCAGTCACGCGGTTGATCGCCCCCGCGACCGGCCCGTCCTGGAAGAACGGCTCTTCGAAGTAGGCGACGTCGTCGGCGATCACCTGCGCGCCGGCGCCGCCATCGGAAACGGGCTTCGCCAGCCGTTCGATGTTCTGGGCGAAGGCTTCTTCGCCACCGAATGCCGTCGCGAAGGCGAGCGAGGCGCCCGGCGCGACGTCGTGGACGGTCTGCAGCATGGCCCTGCCCTCGTCGGTCGATTCTTCTTCCCCGGAGCCGCCCGCATAATCTTCGAGCACGCGGACAGGCGTCTGCTGGCCGCTGCAGGGATTGGCGGCGCCAGGCAGGTCGCCGCTGGCTTCGTCTTCGGCGGCGTGAGTGGCGATCGGCTGGTCTCCCGTGACCGCCTTTGCCGCCGTGTTGAAGGAGTCCGAGAGTGCCCCTACGGTTACCCCGCTCCCATTGACGCTGAACTCCTGGCGGGCTTCCCCGACGTGTAGCTGGCCGACTCCTTCAGAGACCGCAGACCCCCCTTCGCAGGTGGTCGCGGAGGACAAGGCAGAGGCAGCGCCGCCGACTCCGTAGACGATCGGGGCCAGGATCTCGGTGACGCCCTGCACCCTCGGCGCAGCGGCGATCGCCCGCAGCGAGGAGGGCGCCGCCGCGACGGTGACCGTCTGGTAGCGGCGGCTCACCGTGACGATGCGCCCCCCCGCCGCACGCAGCGATTTGAGGCTCGCGACCGCTCCGCGCTCAAAGCGGACGTTGACGAGGACCCGGTCTCCTTCGCGCAGCAGGCTGCCTGGGCCGCTCGGAGCGACGCTCAGCATCGCCGCCTGCTTGGCCAGTGGCTTTGAGCGCACCGACGGCCTCACCAGCTCGGCCAGCCGCGGCGAAAGGGGCCCGCTGTCGCTCGACATCGCTGTGGCGGGAGCCGCGAGCACGCCGGCGGCGCCGAGCGCCGCAGCGATCGACCAACCCACCAGGCTGCCCCGTCCCACCTTCAGATTCATCTCAATCCAAGCTATCGGCCATTCCTTAACTCACCACAACACCGCTACACGGGGTTACGACCGCCACCTTCCAAGGTTCAGATGTAGTCGGCGCGCCTGAACCAGGCCAAAAGCCCCAGCACCAACAGCGACGGAGTGGAGCTGATCGAAGTCCCCCTCCCGGTCGATGCGGTCAAAGAAACGCACGCGGGCACGCTAGATACACCCCCGGACGCTCTCAGCCTGCTACGGTCCCGGCGTTCGGTCGGATCTCATGTCCGGCAAAGTCGTGTCTAGCGCTCGCGTCGTTGCTTCACCGCATCCTCCGCGTTCGCAGCACATCAAGTGGAGGCAATGCATGCCCTCTGGAACTGTCAAGTGGTTCAGCGACGACAAGGGCTACGGGTTCATCACACCCGACGACGGCTCTAAGGACGTCTTCGTCCACCACAGCGCAATCATCGGTGAGGGCTTTAAGTCCCTGGCCGAGGGCGCCAAGGTGACCTACGAGTCCGAGGAAGGGCCCAAAGGCCCGGCCGCGGCGAGCGTCCAGCAGACCTCGTAGTCGCGCACCGCGCTTAGCAGTGACGAAGCCCGCCACTCGGCGGGCTTCGTCGTTCGGGAGCCCCGAACCCGTTCCCTAATCTCCTCCTCCCACAGATGGCCACTCGAACGACCTCAGAAACATCGCGATCATCGCCCACGTCGACCACGGCAAGACGACCCTGGTCGACGCGATGCTGTGGCAGTCCGGCGCCTTCCGCAAGGGCCAGGACGTGGCCGAGCGGGTGATGGACTCGATGGACCTGGAGCGCGAGAAGGGGATCACCATCCTCGCCAAGAACACCGCGGTCCACTACGGAGGGGTGAAGCTAAACATCGTCGACACGCCCGGCCACGCCGACTTCGGCGGCGAGGTCGAGCGCGGCCTGACCATGGTCGACGGGGTGCTGGTGCTGGTCGACGCCTCCGAGGGACCCCTGCCGCAGACCCGCTTCGTGCTGCGCAAGGCGCTGGAGGCGAAGCTGCCGGTGATCCTCGTCGTCAACAAGGTCGACCGTCCCGACGCCCGCATCGCCGAGGTCATCGAGGAGGTATACGAGCTGTTCATCGACCTCGACGCCGACTCCGAGCAGATCGACTTCCCGATCGTCTACACCAACGCCAAAGCTGGCTGGGCCTCGCTCGAGGAGGGGGTCGAGGGGACCGACCTCTCCCCCCTTCTCGACCTGATGCTGGAGCGGATCCCTGCCCCCGAGTTCGACCCCGACCACCCGCTGCAGGCGCACGTCACCAACCTCGACGCTTCGCCCTACGTCGGCCGCCTCGCTCTTTGCCGCGTCCGCAACGGGACGATCCGCTCCGGGCAGCAGGTCGCCTGGTGCCGGGCCGACGGCTCGATCGAGCGGGCTACGGTCTCAGAGCTCTACGTAACCGAGGCGCTGCAGCGGGTCGCCGCCGAGGAGGCGGGGCCGGGTGAGATCATCGCCGTCGCCGGCCTTCCCGAGGTGACGATCGGCGAGACCCTGGCCGATCCCGCCGACCCGCGGCCGCTGCCGGTGATCACCGTCGATGAGCCCTCGCTATCGATCGTGGTCGGAATCAACACCTCGCCGCTGGCGGGCCAAGAGGGCGGCAAGCTGACCGCGCGCCAGGTCCGCGACCGGCTCGACGCCGAGCTGATCGGAAACGTCTCGATCCGCGTCCGCGATACCGAGCGGCCCGACGCATGGGAGGTGCAGGGGCGCGGCGAGCTGCAGCTCGTCGTCTTGTTGGAGCTGATGCGGCGCGAGGGATTCGAGCTGACCGCCGGCCAGCCACGGGTCCTCACCCGCGAGATAGACGGCAAGGTCCACGAGCCGGTCGAGCGTCTGGCGATCGATGTCCCGGAGGAGCACGTTGGCACCGTCACCCAGCTCCTCGCTCAGCGCAAGGGCAGGCTCGAGCATATGGTCAACCACGCAACCGGCTGGGTAAGGATGGAATACCTGGTGCCCGCCCGGGGGCTAATCGGCTTCCGAACCGAGTTCCTCACCGAGACCCGCGGCACCGGGATCTTGCACCACGTCTTCGACCGCTGGGAGCCCTGGGCGGGAGAGCTGCGCACCCGGCCCAGCGGCTCGATCGTCGCCGATCGCCGCGGCAAGACAGCCTCCTACTCGCTGGCCAACCTGCAGGAGCGCGGCGCGCTCTTCGTCGGCCCCGGCGAGGAGGTATATGAGGGGATGATCATCGGCGAAAACGCCCGTTCAGACGACCTCGACGTCAACGCGATCAAGGAGAAGCACCAGACCAACATCCGGGCCGCCAGCGCCGACGTGCTGGAGCGCTTGGAGCCCGCCAAACGGCTCTCGCTCGAAGCGGCGCTGGAGTTCCTGCGCGAGGACGAGAGCGTCGAAATCACCCCGGAGTCGGTGCGCCTGCGAAAGGTTCTGCTCGACAAGACCCAGCGCCAGAAGGCGGCGCGCCAAAACCCTTCCCGGCCCCGCGTCGCCTCCTAGCCCGGCGCCACCATCGGACGGTCGGGGAGGGCTCGCGTGAACCAGAAGGAAGCGACAACGAAGACGGCGACCGAGAGCAGCGCCACCTTCAGCGCCGCGATCTGGGCGTCGTCGTAGCTGTCGACGATCGCGCTCGCCTCCTGCGGGCGCACCCGGGCGCTCTGGAGCTTCGCCTCCAGCGTGGAGCTGGGTACGAACTCGATCCCCTGCTCGCTCGCGGCGGTGAGCCGCTGCTGCGTCGGCGCTGAGATCCGCGGGTTGTCGACCACAGACTTGTTGAACGCCCCACTCAACCCGCTGAGCAGGACCGCGCCGACCAGGGCGGTGCCCAGCGCCCCGCCCAGGTATTGGAAGGTGCCCTGGACGCCGCCCGCCTCGCTTGTCTCCGACGGCTTCACCGCGGACATGATCACGTTGCCGATCTGGGAGACCATCAGCCCGGCGCCGAAGCCCATCAGCCCCAGGGAGACGCCGAAGGCGACCGAGTTGAGCGTGTAGTCGATGCTCCCGACCAAGCCGAGCACCGAGGCCAAGAGCGCGAGGAGGCCGGCGCGGACGATTGTGCGCGGCGAGAAGCGGCTCGACAGCCTCGGCGCCAGCATCGCTGTCACCAGCATCACGACCGAGAGGGGCAGCAACTTAACTCCGGTTTCGAAGGCGTCCTTACCGAGCACGACCTGGAGGTAGAGCGGCACCGCGAAGAAGGTCCCCAACAGGATCACCTGCTGGGAGAAGATCATCAGGGAGCCGCCGCGCAGCTGGCGGATCCGAAGCAGCGCGATCCGCAGCAACGGCTCCTCCCCGCGCGCCTCGCGCCGCTCCACCCAGCGAGCAAACCCCAGCAGCACCCCGGCGCCGGCGAGGATCACGAACGGCACCGGGGAGAGGCCCAGCGGCGTGATCTCGGTACCGCCGATCCTCGGCGGGTTGCGCGGCAGGACCCAGCCCCAGGTGCTGCTCTGCAGGACGCCGAAGACGATCAGGAAGAGGCCTGCGATCGAGAGCGCGGCGCCCACCCAGTCGAGGTTCCCGGCCTTCTCACGGGGCGCGTCCTTGATCAGGCCCGAGGCGAGTAGGACGAAGATCGCGATCACGACCTCGCCGGCGAAGACGACCCGCCAGCTCAGCGCCGTCGTCACCGCGCCGCCGATCAGCGGCCCCGCCGCGGCGCCGGCGGCGGCGACCCCGCCGATGATCCCGTAGGCGACCGCCCGCTTCTGTCCCTCATAGTTGGAGGCGATCAGGGCGATCAGCGCCGGCACCAGCACGGCGGCGCCCAGGCCCTCGATCAGCGACCAGCCGAAGAGGAGCCAACCGACGTTGGGGGCGATCGAGGTCAGCCCCGAGCCGATCGCGAAGACCACAAGGCCGATCCGGAAGGCGCGCTTGCGCCCCCAGATGTCGCCGAGCTTGCCGCCGAGGAGCATCGTCGAGGCCATCACCAGCATGTAGGCGGTGATCGCCAGCTGCACCTTCTCCACCGTCGTGTTCAGGTCGGCGACGACGCTGGAGATCGAGACGTTCATCACCGTCGTGTCGAGCACGAGGATGAACTGGGCAGCCGAAAGGATGAGGATGACGCGCCATGTCCTCACGGGCTAGGCGTCCTCTGCCTGGATTCGCCCGGAGTCGATCGCCGCGCAAAGCTCCGCGTGGTCGCGCTCACTCTGCTCGGCGTAAAGCTCAGCGAACTCGGCGATCGCCTCGTCGAAGGCCTTGCTGGCGCCAAGGTAGGCGGCGATCTCAATCCGGTCGCCAGAGCGGGCGTGGGTGCGGGCCAGCGTCCAACCGCACATCTGCGCGTAGACGCGCATCGCCCCCGGAGTCAGCGCTTCGACATCGGCCGAACCCTTCCAATCCCAGAGCTGGCGCACGTAGAAGTCGCGGTCGCGACCGTCAAAGCCGACCGCCGGGCACCAGCCGAGGAAGATGTCGCTGGCGGCCTGCATCAGCCGCTGGCCCTCTACCACCCGCCGTCCGTGGTTCTTGAAGCGGCTGTTCCCAACGTAGGGCTCCAGCACCGAGGACTCTGCCTCCTTGGCCTGCAGGAAGAGCGGGTCGTTGTCGTCGACACCGGTGAACAGGGCCACCCATGCGCGCGTCCCGACGCTGCCCACTCCGACGACCTTGCGCGCCAGGTGGCGAAACCGGTAGCGATCGAGCAGGTGCTGGCGGTCGCCCTGCAGCGTGGAGCGGTAGGAGGCGAGCAGATCGATCATCGTCTGCTGCAGGTCGCGGCTCTCCCCGGCGGGCAGCAGCTCCTCGATCGGGACGATCAGGGGCGGGTCGCTGATGATCCGCAGTTCCCCGTCGACGGTGTGGGTGAGCTTGTCAAACGCCCGCAGGTTGTCCTTGGACCGCGCCTTGGCGAGGTTGCGCTCAGCCCGCTTCACCGCCTTTTTCCCGGCGGCGCGTTTGACTTCGGCCCCCAGGCTCGCGATCAGCGACTCGACGTCGAGGCGCGCGTACCAGACGTCGAGATCGCTGAGGGAGGCGAGGCCGCGCATCGCCTCGCGGTAGTGGCCCACCGCGGTCAGCACGACCTCGCGTCTCTGCTTGTCCTTGAAGCCGTTTTCGCGCCCGGCGATGGCGAAGCTGGCGGTGAGGCGCTTGACGTCCCACTCCCACGGGCCGGGCGTGGTCTCATCGAAGTCGTTGAGGTCAAAGACGAGCCGACGGTCGGGAGAGGCGAAGGTGCCGAAGTTGGAGAGATGGGCGTCGCCGCACGCCTGCACCCGAAGCCCCGAGGCGGGGGTGGCGGCCAGGTCAGACGCCATCACCGCGGCGGCGCCGCGGAAGAAGGCGAAGGGAGAGACCGCCATCCGCCCGTAGCGGATCGGGACCAGCTCGGGGACGCGCCAGCGGGCCTGCGCCTCGAGGATCTCGACCGGGTCAGACCGGTCGCCCGCTGGCTCCCATTCCGCGTGGGCGGAGCGGGGAGCCTGCGAGCGCGCCGCCTTTCCGGCGGCGGCGCGCTCGGAAGGATCCATGCCTAGACGGTAGCGCCTGCCTGCTCGGTTTGGCTAGCTTCGGACTCGACGGCCTGCTTGGCGGCAGCCTGGGCCTCCGGCGTGGCCTCGTCGATGTTGCGCGGCATCAGCACCTCGCGGGCGATCACCAGGCGCTGGATCTGGCTGGTGCCCTCGTAGAGCTGCATGATCTTCGCGTCGCGCATAAGCTTCTCGACCGGGTACTCCTTGATGAAGCCATAGCCGCCGTAGACCTGAACGGCATCGACGGTGATCTCCATCGCCGAGTCGGCGGCGAAGCGCTTGGCCTCCGAGGAGACAAGCGTGTTGCGCTTGCCCTGGTCGAGCAGGACCGCCGAGTTCCAGACCAGCAGGCGGGCGGCGTCGACCTTGGTCGCCATGTCGGCGATCATGAACTGGATCGCCTGGTGCATCGCGATCGGCACGCCGAACTGGACCCTTTCCTTGGAGTACTCGGCCGCGAACTCGAAGGCGGCGCGGCCGATGCCGACGGCCATCGCCGAGACGCCCGGCCTGGTGCGGTCGAGCGTCATCATCGCCAGTTTGAAGCCCCTGTTCTCCTCGCCGATCAGGTTCTCGGCTGGAATCTCGACTTCGTCGAAGGAGATGGTCGCGGTGTTCGACGCCCGCTGGCCCATCTTGTCCTCCTTCTTATCGACGCTGACCCCGGGGAGGTCGGCATCGACGACGAAGGCGCTGATCCCGCGGTGGCCGGCCTCGGGGTCGGTCTTGGCGTAGACCGTGAAGAAATCGGCGTAGGTGCCATTGGTGATGAAGCACTTGGAGCCGGTGATGACGTACTTATCGCCCTGCTTCACGGCGCGGGTCTTCATCCCGGAAACGTCGGAGCCGGCGTCGGGCTCGGTGAGGCAGAAAGAGGCCAGCTTCGGCTCCTCGCAGAGCATCCCGAGGTACTTCTTCTTGGTCTCCTCAGAGCCGCCGAGGGTGATCGGCGCGGAGGCCAGCCCGTTGGCCATCAGCGAGGTGCCGATGCCCGAGCAGCCCCACCCCATCTCCTCCTCGATCAGGCAGCCGGAGAGGTAGTCGAGGCCAGGGCCGCCATAGGCCTCGGGGATGTGGGTGTTCATCAACCCCACCTCCCAGGCCTTCTCGATGATGTCCTGGGGCCAAGTGCCGTCCTTGTCGTACTCCCAGGCGACCTTGCGGATCTCTTTCTCGGCGAAGCTGTGCGCCAGCTCGCGGAGGTCCTTCTGCTCGTCGGTCAGGGTGAAGTCAACCACGATTCGGGACTCCTTTTCGTCCGTGCGATAAGCCTTTTTGGGGCCACCGCCGAAGGCGATCGCCACCGATTGACTGGTCAGTCAACCAGCCCCAAGACTAGCGGATGGATGAGGCGACGTGCGCTCCCTACTCTTGTTCCTTATGACCCTGGCGCCGACCGCAATCGCAGTCGACAACGTCACCATCCTGGTGCTGATCACGGTGATCGTCGCACCGATCGCCGCGATCGCCTTCGCCTGCTCGGGGGCCGCCTGGAAGGGCCTCGGCAGGGGACGGTTCGGGCTCGAGCCAGAGTTGCCGCCGCCGAGGGCCGCGCAACCTGAGCCGGCGCCCGACGAGGCCTTCCGGGCCGCGGAGGTGCGCCAGATGCTGGAGGCCAGGTCCTACCGGCGCCAGCGGCGCGGCGAAGCTCCGATCGATGTCGAGGCGGAGGCCGCGCGGGTGCTCGACGCCGCGACAGCGGCGCCAGGTATTGATGAAGAGCTGTGGGCAGAGCTGCGCCTGCTCGTGGCCTCCCGCAACGAGCGGCGGCTGCGCCGCGGGCAGGCGCCGCTGAACGTCGAGGTCGAACGCGCCGCCAACTCACCGATTTCATAGGATCAGATTGATGGCCGAAGCCGCCGAGGACAACCTCTATGAGGTCGAGGACCTGCTGATGCAGCCCGGCACCTACTTCAACCCTCAGACCGAGGTCGTCGTGATCGTCGACGACTCGACCTCGCTCGACCAGGAGGTCTTCAACATGGAGGCCTACGAGGGAGCCGAGTGGGTGCGGATCTCCGAGGAGGTGCCGGTCGATGAGGACCGTCGGGACCGGCTGATGGAGGCCTTTCAGACCCACTACCACCCGGGCTCGGCCGGCTCGGTCTCAGAGACCGCCCTCGAGCAGGGCGACGAGGAGCTGGACGAGGGCGAGAACGGCCAAGACCCCGGGCGGGAGGACTGATGCTCCCCGAGGGGGATCGGGCGCCGGACTTCACTCTCCCCGACCAAGACGGCAACGAGGTGGCGCTGTCGAGCCTGCGCGGGGAGACCGTGGTCCTCTACTTCTACCCGCGCGCCGACACCCCGGGCTGCACGATCCAAGCCTGCGGGGTGCGCGACCGAGGCGCCGAGTACCGGGAGGCCGGCGCGCGCGTGCTCGGCGTCTCCCCCGACCCGGTCTCAGACGTGAAGGGATTCGCCGACAAATTCGATCTCGACTTCACGCTGTTGGCCGACGCTGACCACGCGGTCGCCGAGGCCTACGGCGCCTGGGGCGAGAGGTCGATGTACGGCAAGAAGTACATGGGCGTGCAGCGGGCGACCTTCCTGATCGACCCCGAGGGCAAGATCGCCAGGGTCTTCCCGAAGGTCTCACCAAAGACGCATGACGATGTCGTGCTCGGCGCGCTCGCCGAGCTGTCGGCCTCCTGAGCGCCCCGCTCAGACGCTGAGCACAACCACGACGATGAAGGTCGCATAGAGGGCGAACCAGGCGACCACGGCGGGCGTCGTGTAGCGGCCCCTCCGGCGCAAGCACCGATAGGAGAGAAAGCCGCCCGCAAGGCCGAGCGCGATCGAGACGGCCGCGTTGGTGCTCAGCGCCCAGCTGGTGAAGATGAGGCCGATCCCGACCGGGATAGTCGATTGGAAGACCATCGCGCCGGTGATGTTTCCGAGCGCCAGGGAGTCCTTGCCTTCGCGGACCCAGAAGAAGCTGTTGACCTTCTCTGGCAACTCGGTGGCCAGGGGGGCGAGGATCAGAGCGAGGACGACGGCCTGGACCCCGAGGTCCTTGGCGATCTGCAGCAGCTCTTCGACGAAGAGGTGGGCGCCTCCCACCATCGCGCCAAGGCCGACCAGGAGCTGGATCGCGCAGAGCAAGAGGCCGGGGTTGCGGCGATGGCCGGAGCGGCGCTCGAAGAGCAGAGGGTTGAGCGTTCGTCTGCCTGGACCTCGCCGTCGCTGCGCAGGGTGCGGCGGATGTAGAGCGGATAGGAGAGGACGAAGGCGATCCCGACCGGGATCCGCAGCACCGCGGGCGGCCCCCAAGAGAGCGCCAGAGCCCCCGCGAAGAAGGCACAAAAGAAGAGCAGGTCGCGCTCCAGGGTCGGCGTGTGAGCACTCAGTTCCAACCCCTGCGCGCGGCGCCCGCGGAAGATGTGAACGAAGAGGCCGACCAACCCCATCGCCAACGTGGCGAGCAAGAAGGGGGCCCCGACGATCGCCCCGATCGCGACCTGGTGGGACCCGTTGGAGGCACCGAGCAGAGCGACGATCGCGATCAGCGTCTCCGGCATCGCCGTACCGACCGCGGCGAGCAGGCTGCCGACGGCGCCCTCGCCGAGCCCCAGCCGATGGCCGATCCACTCGACCGCGTTGGTGAAGAGCAGCGCGCCGGCGAGGATGACGGCGAAGCTGAGCGCCAGCAGCGCGACGCTCATCGGCTCGAGCTGCGCCGCGCTACTTGAGCAGCGCGGCGCACTTCTGGAGGTCGACCGGCGTGGTCGCCCCCTTCAGGCACTGCAGATATGCCTGCTGGGCACTCCCACCGGCGGCCGAGGCGCCGCCGGCCGAGGAGGAACCGCCGGCCGAGGGCAAGGACGAGCCGCCCCCAGCCGCACCGCTCAGCCCGTTCAGCAGGCTGCCAAGGCCGCTGGAACCGCTGGAACCGCCCTTGCCACTCGCCGCGCCGAGCAGTTCGATCGGATTGACCCCGAGCTGCTGGAACAGTGTGTTGAGGGGCTTCGCGCCAGAGGGAGCGTTAATCGTCTGCGGCTGGTTGACGCCGCTGAGCGACAGGTCGAAGGTGAGGGCGACCTTTTTCGGACCGCTGCTCGATCCGCTCGGCGGTTCGATCTGCAGTTCGCCCGAGATCTTGCGCACGATGTGGTCGCTGCCAACGTAGAGGTCGATGTGCGCGGTTTTCAGCGCACTTTCCACCTGGCTCTTGGCCTTGTCGAGTTCAGCTGCCGGCGGGATCTGACCGGTCGCGCCGAGCTCGGAGCTGCAGGCAGGGGTTTCGCTGAGCTTGAGCAGTGCGTCGATCGCCCCGGGGACGTTGAGGTCACCGCTGACTTGCGTCGTGCTCGTCCCGCCGACTTCGGAGCTGCCTTCGTTAGCGAGGTGATCCACGAAGCTGCCGACCTTCAGGTTGGAGACCGCTTCCTGGCAGGCGGTGGCTCCCGCCGACTTGCTCTGGGCGCCGCTTTGCTGCTGGTCCCGTTCGATCGTCGACCGGATGAAGTTGAAGGTCGTAGGTTCGACTTCGTACTCGGTGCCTTTGTAGTCGACGTAGGCCTTTTCGGAGAGCAGCGTCAGGCCGCCGTCGAGGTTGACGTTTTTGCCGTTGATCGAGCCGCTCGCCTTCACGGTCATGTCGAGCTGGGGAAGCTGACCCTTGCCCTCGCTCTGGAACGGGCCCGAGAGGCTGACGTTGAGGTTGCCCCCTTCGCTCCCTTCGACCTTGACCCCGAGCGAGAGGTCCAAGTTGCCGCTCTTGATGCCCTTCAGCGTCGCTTCGTTGACGACCTTCTGGGGGTTTTCACTATTGTTGGAGCTGCTGCTGCCGCAGGCGGCGAGCGCGGCGCTCAGCGCGAGCAGCGAAGCGAAGATGGCGAAGATGCGAAGTCGGCTGAAGGCGGTACGTCCTCCTGGCTTGCGAAGTGGGTTGATGAGATCGTAGAGGCTATGGCGAAGCTTCGGTCGGCGGCGGCTGGTTTTCGCCCGTCAGGTTCAGCGCCAGGGGGAAGAGGAGGGTGCCGAGGAAGATGAGGATGACGCCGGCGGCGACCAGCCAGCGGGCTCGGGTCAGGTGGCCGAGGATGCCGATCGCAAAGCCGGCGAGCACCAACGCGACGTAGGGCCCGATGCTATGGGGAAGCAGCGTGGCAAGCGGCGGGATGAGATCGGGCACCGGGCGGATTATCATCGCCACCATGCCCGATGGCTCGGTCGCCGAGGTCAAGGACGCGCTGGCGAAGGTCGGCTACCTCGCCGACGAGTCGGCTGCGCTGGTCTCCTTCCTCGCGCAGGAGGCTCGGCAAGCCGGTCCTGGTCGAGGGCCCTGCCGGGGTCGGCAAGACCGAGTTCGCGATGCTCCTCCGCGCCAGCGGCCGCCAACTGATCCGCATGCAGTGCTACGAGGGCCTGGACGAGGCAAAGGCGCTTTACGAATGGAAGTACCGCAAGCAGCTGCTGCGGATCCAAGCGGGTGGCGAGGCCGGCTGGAACGACGTTCAGGACGACATCTTCAGTTCGGAGTTCCTGCTGGAGCGGCCGCTGATGCAGGCGATCGCCAGTCCCAAGCCGGTGGTGTTGCTGATCGATGAGATCGACAAGACCGACCAGGAGTTCGAGGCGATGCTGCTCGAGCTGCTCTCCGACTTCCAGATCACGATTCCCGAGCTGGGCCAGGTCTCGGCGACGACGATGCCGATCGTCGTGCTCACTTCCAACAACTCGCGCGAGCTGACCGAGGCGCTTAAGCGCCGCTGCCTCTACCTCTGGCTCGACTACCCCGAGGCCGAGCAGGGAGATGGAGATCGTCCGCCTGCACGCGCCCGAGCTGCCCGAGGCCCTGGCGCGGCGGCTGGTTGAGGTGGTCCAGATGATCCGGGCCCTGGACCTCAAAAAGCCACCCTCGATCGCAGAGTCGATCGACTGGGCGCGAACCCTTTTGCTGATGGGCGCCGAGGACATCGATCGCCGGGTCTTTGAGCAGTCGATGTCGATCATCATCAAGCACCGCACCGACATTGACCTAGTCGCCGAGCGGGTGGGAGTGAAACTGAGCGGGGCGCCCACCCAAACCGGGGTGAGTCCGACGCCCGGCTCGCCCTACGGTCAGCGCGCAGACCCCGGTCCGGCGGGACTGCGGCAAAGCTCTTGGGCTTCTGCGAGGAGTTGCGCGGCGAGGGCGTGGCAGTCGGGACCTCGGAGATCCTCGACGCGTTCGCCGCGCTTGAGCAAGTCCCTTGGACTGCGCAGGAGGACTTCCGCGAGGCGCTGGCGGCAACGATCGCCAAGTCCCAGGAGGACCGCCGGGTCTTTGAGCTGCTCTTTGAGCGCTACTTCTTCCGTGCTGCCGAGGCCGAGGCAATCGAGCGGGAGATCGGCGAGCAGGGCAGAGGGCCAGGAGGGCGGCGAGCGGCTCGACATCGACGAGCTCGCGAGCAGGTACGCGAGGCGATCATCGCCGGCAACGACGGCGAGATGCGCGACCTGGCTCGGCTCGCGATCGCCGCATTTGGTCGCCGCGCCGAGGGCTCCGGCGTCGTCGGCGTCGACGTGCAGCGGATCCGCCGTACCCTGGGACTCTCCGCCGGGCCGCAGCCCGGCCGAGGACGGCGCCGCAGAGCTTCCGCCCATCGACCGCGACCAGCTCAACCGCTTCGAGCGCCACCTGCGTCGCGAGCTGGAACGCGACCTGATCGAGCGCACCTCCACCCTGCCCCCATCGCGCCCGCTCGCTGAACTCGACCGCGCGTTGCCGACCAGCCCGACCCAGGACCTTGCCGCGGTGCACCGAGCCGTCTCACAGATGAAGCGGCGGCTGGCGACGCTCGGGCACGAGCAGCGCGGACGCCGCAAGGGTCAAACCGTCGACGTGCGGCGCACGATCCGCGCCTCACTTGAGACCGGTGGAGTGCCCCTGCGCCTGCGCTACCGGCCCAAGCGTCCCCGGCGGCCTGAGATCTACGTTCTCTGCGACGTCTCCACCTCGGTCACCTCGGCCAGCGTCTTCTTCCTCTCCGTCTTGCACGCGCTGCACGACTCCTTCCGCAAGCTGCGTAGTTTCGTCTTCATCGAGCGAATCTCCGAGGTAACCGAGGTCTTCGAGCACGAGCGGGACTTCCGCATCATCGCCCAGCGGATCTCCAGCGAGGGTGGCGTCGCCGACGTTTCCGGGTACACCGACTATGGCCGCGTCTGGCTTGAGTTCCTCGGCGAGATCTCCGATGAACTGGACCCGCGCTCCACCGTGATCGTGCTTGGGGACGCTCGCACCAATGGGCGCGAGCCCCACGCCGAGATCTTTGCCCGGGTAGCCGAGCGGGCCGGACGCCTGTTTTGGCTCAACCCTGAGCCGCGCCTCTACTGGAACTACGGCGACTCGGTGATGGCCGCCTATGAGCGCTACTGCGACGGAGCGTTTGAGTGCTGGACCACCCGGCACCTGGAGAACTTCGTCAACGTCGTCGCCGGCGGCACCCCGGCCGCCGAATAGGCCACGGCAGGATCTGCGTCAACCGGACGCGGCGTGCGGCGGGGTTCACGCTGACCACGCGAACTGG
>CAWDNP010000001.1:0-34386 GCA_963803755.1 uncultured Solirubrobacterales bacterium | reverse complement strand
CCCCCTCGCGGTCGATGCGGTCAAAGAAGCGCACGCGGCCACGCTAGATGCACCCCCGGACGCTCTCAGCCTGCTACGGTCCCGGCGTTGGGTCGGACCTCATGTCCGGCAAAGTCGTGTCTAGCGCTCGCGTCGTTGCTTCACCGCATCCTCCGCGTTCGCAGCACATAAGTGGAGGCAATGCATGCCCTCTGGAACTGTCAAGTGGTTCAGCGACGACAAGGGCTACGGGTTCATCACCCCCGACGACGGCTCAAAGGACGTCTTCGTCCATCACAGCGCCATCATCGGCGAGGGCTTCAAGTCCCTGGCCGAGGGCGCCAAGGTGACCTACGAGTCCGAGGAAGGGCCCAAAGGCCCGGCCGCGGCGAGCGTCCAGCAGACCTCGTAGTCGCGCACCGCGCTTAGCAGTCACGAAGCCCGCCTCTAGGCGGGCTTCGTCGTTCGGGAGCCCCGAACCCGTTCCCTAATCTCCCCCTCCCACAGATGGCCACCCGAGACGACCTCAGAAACATCGCGATCATCGCCCACGTCGACCACGGCAAGACGACCCTGGTCGACGCCATGCTGTGGCAGTCCGGTGCCTTCCGCAAGGGCCAGGACGTCGCCGAGCGGGTGATGGACTCGATGGACCTGGAGCGCGAGAAGGGGATCACCATCCTCGCCAAGAACACCGCGGTCAACTACGGCGGGGTGAAGCTGAACATCGTCGACACGCCCGGCCACGCCGACTTCGGCGGCGAGGTCGAGCGCGGCCTGACCATGGTCGACGGGGTGCTGCTGCTGGTCGACGCCTCCGAGGGACCCCTGCCGCAGACCCGCTTCGTGCTGCGCAAGGCGCTGGAGGCGAAGCTGCCGGTGATCCTCGTCGTCAACAAGGTCGACCGTCCCGACGCCCGCATCGCCGAGGTCGTCGAGGAGGTATACGAGCTGTTCATCGACCTCGACGCCGACTCCGAGCAGATCGACTTCCCGATCGTCTACACCAACGCCAAAGCGGGCTGGGCCTCGCTTGAGGAGGGGGTCGAGGGGACCGACCTCTCCCCCCTGCTCGACCTGATGCTGGAGCGGATCCCCGCCCCCGGCTTCGACCCCGAGGACCCTCTGCAGGCGCACGTCACCAACCTCGACGCCTCCCCCTACGTCGGCCGCCTCGCCCTCTGCCGCGTCCGCAACGGGACAATCCGCTCCGGACAGCCGATCGCCTGGTGCCGGGCCAACGGCTCGATCGAGCGGGCCACGGTCTCCGAGCTCTACGTGACCGAGGCGCTCGAGCGGGTCGCCGCCGAGGAGGCCGGGCCGGGCGAAATCATCGCCGTCGCCGGACTCCCCGAGGTGACGATCGGCGAGACCCTGGCCGACCCTGCCGACCCGCGGCCACTGCCGGTGATCACCGTCGACGAGCCCTCGCTCTCGATCGTGGTCGGGATCAACACCTCGCCGCTGGCCGGCCAGGAGGGCAGCAGGCTGACCGCGCGCCAGGTCCGCGACCGGCTCGACGCCGAGCTGATCGGCAACGTCTCGATCCGGGTCCGCGACACCGAGCGACCCGACGCCTGGGAGGTGCAGGGCCGCGGCGAGCTGCAGCTCGTCGTCCTGCTGGAGCTGATGCGGCGCGAGGGCTTCGAGCTGACCGCCGGCCAGCCGCGAGTGCTGACCCGCGAGATTGATGGCCAGGTCCACGAGCCGGTCGAGCGCCTGGCGATCGACGTCCCCGAGGAGTACGTCGGTGCCGTCACCCAGCTTCTGGCCCAGCGCAAGGGGCGGCTCGAGCAGATGGTCAACCACGCGACCGGATGGGTGCGGATGGAATACCTGGTGCCTGCCCGGGGCCTGATCGGCTTCCGCACGGAGTTCCTCACCGAGACCCGCGGCACCGGCATCCTCCACCACGTCTTCGACCGCTGGGAGCGCTGGGCGGGAGAGCTGCGCACCCGGCCGAGCGGCTCGATCGTCGCCGACCGCCGCGGCAAGACCGCCTCCTACTCGCTGGCCAATCTGCAGGAGCGCGGCACGCTCTTCGTCGGCCCTGGCGAGGAGGTCTATGAGGGGATGATCATCGGCGAGAACGCCCGCGCCGACGACCTCGACGTCAACGCGATCAAGGAGAAGCACCAGACCAACATCCGCGCCGCCAGCGCCGACGTGCTGGAGCGCCTGGAGCCCCCCACCCGGCTCACGCTCGAAGCAGCACTGGAGTTCCTGCGCGAGGACGAGTGCGTCGAAGTCACGCCGGAGTCGGTGCGCCTGCGCAAGGTCCTGCTGGACAAGAACCAACGCCAGAAGGCGGCAAGCCAGAGCCCTTCTCGGCCCCGCGTCGCCTCCTAGTCCCGGCGCCCACCATCGGCCGGTCCGGCAGAGCTCGCGTGAACCAGAAGGAGGCGACCACGAAGACCGCTACCGAGAGCAGGGCAACCTTCAGCGCCGTGATCTGGGATTCGTCGTAGCTGTCGACGATCGTGCTCGCCTCCCGCGGCCGCAGGCCGGCCTTGATCGAGCTTCGCCTCCACCGTGGAGCTAGGGACGAAGTCGACCCCCTGCTCGGTCGCCGCGATGATTCGTTCTTGGGTCGGCGGCGAGACCTGCGAGTTGTCGAGGACCGACTTATTGAAGGCCCCGGTCAGCCCGATGAGCAGCATCGCGCCGACCAGCGCCGTCCCCAGCGCCCGCCCAGGTACTGGAAGGTCCCCTGGATGCCGCCCGCCTCGCTGGTCTCCGACTGCTTGACCGAGGACATGATCACGTTGCCGATTTGCGAGACCATCAGCCCGGCGCCGAATCCCATCAGCCCCAGGGAGATGCCGAAGGTGACCGTGTTGAGGGTGTAGTCGACGCTCCCGACCAGCCCGAGCACCGAGGCCAGGAGCGCCAGGAGGCCGCCGCGGACGATCGCCCGCGGCGAGAACGGCTCGACAGCCTTGGCGCCAGTACCGCCGTCACCAGCATCACGACCGAGAGCGGCAGCAGCTTCACCCCGGTTTGGAAGGCGTCCTTGCCGAGCACCACCTGGAGGTAGAGCGGCACTACGAAGAAGGTCCCCAGCAGGATCGTCTGCTGAGCGAAGATCATCAGGGCGCCGCCGCGCAGCTGGCGGATCCGCAACAGCGCGATCCGCAACAGCGGCTCCTCCCCACGCGCCTCGCGCCGTTCCACCCAGCGGGCGAACCCGAGCAGCACCCCGACGCCGGCGAGGATCACGAATGGCACCGGGGAGAGGCCGAGCGGGGTGATCTCGGTGGCGCCGATCGTCGGAGGGTTGCGCGGCAGGACCCAGCCCCAGGCGCTGCTCTGCAGGACGCCGAAGACGATTAGGAAGAGGCCCGTGATCGAGAGCGCGGCCCCGACCCAGTCGAGCCTCCCCGCCTTCTCGCGGGGCGCGTCCTTGATCTTGCCCGAGGCGAGCAGGACGAAGATCGCGATCACCACCTCGCCGGCGAAGACATCCCGCCAGCTCAGCGCCGTCGTCACCGCACCGCCGATCAGCGGCCCGGCGGCGGCGCCCGCCGCGGCGACCCCACCGATGATTCCGTAGGCGACCGCCCGCTTCTCTCCCTCGTAGTTAGAGGCGATCAGGGCGATGAGCGCCGGCACCAGCACGGCGGCGCCCAGGCCCTCCATCAGTGACCAGCCGAAGAGGAGCCAACCGACATTGGGGGCGATCGAGGTCAGGCCCGAGCCGATCGCGAAGACCACCAAGCCGATCCGGAAGGCGCGCTTGCGCCCCCAGATGTCGCCGAGCTTGCCGCCGAGCAGCATCGTCGAGGCCATCACCAGCATGTAGGCGGTGATCGCCAGCTGCACCTTCTCCACCGTCGTGTTCAGGTCGGCGACGACGCTGGAGATCGAGACGTTCATCACCGTCGTGTCGAGCACGAGGATGAACTGGGCAGCCGAAAGGATGAGGATGACGCGCCATGTCCTCACGGGCTAGGCGTCCTCTGCCTGGATTCGCCCGGAGTCGATCGCCGCGAAAAGATCCGCGTGGTCGCGCTCGCTCTGCTCGGCGTAAAGCTCAGCGAACTCGGCGATCGCCTCGTCGAAGGCCTTGCTGGCGCCAAGGTAGGCGGCGATCTCGATCCGGTCGCCGGAGCGGGCGTGGGTGCGGGCCAGCGTCCAACCGCACATCTGCGCGTAGACGCTCATCGCCTCCGGAGTCAGCGCTTCGACATCGGCCGAACCCTTCCAATCCCAGAGCTGGCGCACGTAGAAGTCGCGGTCGCGACCGTCAAAGCCGACCGCCGGGCACCAGCCGAGGAAGATGTCGCTGGCGGCCTGCATCAGCCGCTGGCCCTCTACCACCCGCCGTCCGTGGTTCTTGAAGCGGCTGCTCCCAGCGTAGGGCTCCAGCACCGAGGACTCTGCCTCCTTGGCCTGCAGGAAGAGCGGGTCGTTGTCGTCGACACCGGTGAACAGGGCCACCCATGCGCGCGTCCCGACGCTGCCCACCCCGACGACCTTGCGCGCCAGGTGGCGAAACCGGTAGCGATCGAGCAGGTGCTGGCGGTCGCCCTGCAGCGTGGAGCGGTAGGAGGCGAGCAGATCGATCATCGTCTGCTGCAGGTCGCGGCTCTCCCCGGCGGGCAGCAGCTCCTCGATCGGGACGATCAGGGGCGGGTCGCTGATGATCCGCAGTTCCCCGTCGACGGTGTGGGTGAGCTTGTCAAACGCCCGCAGGTTGTCCTTGGACCGCGCCTTGGCGAGGTTGCGCTCGGCCCGCTTCACCGCCTTTTTCCCGGCGGCGCGTTTGACTTCGGCCCCCAGGCTCGCGATCAGCGACTCGACGTCGAGGCGCGCGTACCAGACGTCGAGATCGCTGAGGGAGGCGAGGCCGCGCATCGCCTCGCGGTAGTGGCCCACCGCGGTCAGCACGACCTCGCGTCGCTGCTTGTCCTTGAAGCCGTTTTCGCGCCCGGCGATGGCGAAGCTGGCGGTGAGGCGCTTGACGTCCCACTCCCACGGGCCGGGCGTGGTCTCATCGAAGTCGTTGAGGTCAAAGACGAGCCGACGGTCGGGAGAGGCGAAGGTGCCGAAGTTGGAGAGATGGGCGTCGCCGCACGCCTGCACCCGAAGCCCCGAGGCGGGGGTGGCGGCCAGGTCAGACGCCATCACCGCGGCGGCGCCGCGGAAGAAGGCGAAGGGAGAGACCGCCATCCGCCCGTAGCGGATCGGGACCAGCTCGGGGACGCGCCAGCGGGCCTGCGCCTCGAGGATCTCGACCGGGTCAGACCGGTCGCCCGCTGGCTCCCATTCCGCGTGGGCGGAGCGGGGAGCCTGCGAGCGCGCCGCCTTTCCGGCGGCGGCGCGCTCGGAAGGATCCATGCCTAGACGGTAGCGCCTGCCTGCTCGGTTTGGCTAGCTTCGGACTCGACGGCCTGCTTGGCGGCAGCCTGGGCCTCCGGCGTGGCCTCGTCGATGTTGCGCGGCATCAGCACCTCGCGGGCGATCACCAGGCGCTGGATCTGGCTGGTGCCCTCGTAGAGCTGCATGATCTTCGCGTCGCGCATAAGCTTCTCGACCGGGTACTCCTTGATGAAGCCATAGCCGCCGTAGACCTGAACGGCATCGACGGTGATCTCCATCGCCGAGTCGGCGGCGAAGCGCTTGGCCTCCGAGGAGACAAGCGTGTTGCGCTTGCCCTGGTCGAGCAGGACCGCCGAGTTCCAGACCAGCAGGCGGGCGGCGTCGACCTTGGTCGCCATGTCGGCGATCATGAACTGGATCGCCTGGTGCATCGCGATCGGCACGCCGAACTGGACCCTTTCCTTGGAGTACTCGGCCGCGAACTCGAAGGCGGCGCGGCCGATGCCGACGGCCATCGCCGAGACGCCCGGCCTGGTGCGGTCGAGCGTCATCATCGCCAGTTTGAAGCCCCTGTTCTCCTCGCCGATCAGGTTCTCGGCTGGAATCTCGACTTCGTCGAAGGAGATGGTCGCGGTGTTCGACGCCCGCTGGCCCATCTTGTCCTCCTTCTTATCGACGCTGACCCCGGGGAGGTCGGCATCGACGACGAAGGCGCTGATCCCGCGGTGGCCGGCCTCGGGGTCGGTCTTGGCGTAGACCGTGAAGAAATCGGCGTAGGTGCCATTGGTGATGAAGCACTTGGAGCCGGTGATGACGTACTTATCGCCCTGCTTCACGGCGCGGGTCTTCATCCCGGAGACGTCGGAGCCGGCGTCGGGCTCGGTGAGGCAGAAAGAGGCCAGCTTCGGCTCCTCGCAGAGCATCCCGAGGTACTTCTTCTTGGTCTCCTCAGAGCCGCCGAGGGTGATCGGCGCGGAGGCCAGCCCGTTGGCCATCAGCGAGGTGCCGATGCCCGAGCAGCCCCACCCCATCTCCTCCTCGATCAGGCAGCCGGAGAGGTAGTCGAGGCCAGGGCCGCCATAGGCCTCGGGGATGTGGGTGTTCATCAACCCCACCTCCCAGGCCTTCTCGATGATGTCCTGGGGCCAAGTGCCGTCCTTGTCGTACTCCCAGGCGACCTTGCGGATCTCTTTCTCGGCGAAGCTGTGCGCCAGCTCGCGGAGGTCCTTCTGCTCGTCGGTCAGGGTGAAGTCAACCACGATTCGGGACTCCTTTTCGTCCGTGCGATAAGCCTTTTTGGGGCCACCGCCGAAGGCGATCGCCACCGATTGACTGGTCAGTCAACCAGCCCCAAGACTAGCGGATGGATGAGGCGACGTGCGCTCCCTACTCTTGTTCCTTATGACCCTGGCGCCGACCGCAATCGCAGTCGACAACGTCACCATCCTGGTGCTGATCACGGTGATCGTCGCACCGATCGCCGCGATCGCCTTCGCCTGCTCGGGGGCCGCCTGGAAGGGCCTCGGCAGGGGACGGTTCGGGCTCGAGCCAGAGTTGCCGCCGCCGAGGGCCGCGCAACCTGAGCCGGCGCCCGACGAGGCCTTCCGGGCCGCGGAGGTGCGCCAGATGCTGGAGGCCAGGTCCTACCGGCGCCAGCGGCGCGGCGAAGCTCCGATCGATGTCGAGGCGGAGGCCGCGCGGGTGCTCGACGCCGCGACAGCGGCGCCAGGTATTGATGAAGAGCTGTGGGCAGAGCTGCGCCTGCTCGTGGCCTCCCGCAACGAGCGGCGGCTGCGCCGCGGGCAGGCGCCGCTGAACGTCGAGGTCGAGACGCGCCGCCAACTCACCGATTTCATAGGATCAGATTGATGGCCGAAGCCGCCGAGGACAACCTCTATGAGGTCGAGGACCTGCTGATGCAGCCCGGCACCTACTTCAACCCTCAGACCGAGGTCGTCGTGATCGTCGACGACTCGACCTCGCTCGACCAGGAGGTCTTCAACATGGAGGCCTACGAGGGAGCCGAGTGGGTGCGGATCTCCGAGGAGGTGCCGGTCGATGAGGACCGTCGGGACCGGCTGATGGAGGCCTTTCAGACCCACTACCACCCGGGCTCGGCCGGCTCGGTCTCAGAGACCGCCCTCGAGCAGGGCGACGAGGAGCTGGACGAGGGCGAGAACGGCCAAGACCCCGGGCGGGAGGACTGATGCTCCCCGAGGGGGATCGGGCGCCGGACTTCACTCTCCCCGACCAAGACGGCAACGAGGTGGCGCTGTCGAGCCTGCGCGGGGAGACCGTGGTCCTCTACTTCTACCCGCGCGCCGACACCCCGGGCTGCACGATCCAAGCCTGCGGGGTGCGCGACCGAGGCGCCGAGTACCGGGAGGCCGGCGCGCGCGTGCTCGGCGTCTCCCCCGACCCGGTCTCAGACGTGAAGGGATTCGCCGACAAATTCGATCTCGACTTCACGCTGTTGGCCGACGCTGACCACGCGGTCGCCGAGGCCTACGGCGCCTGGGGCGAGAGGTCGATGTACGGCAAGAAGTACATGGGCGTGCAGCGGGCGACCTTCCTGATCGACCCCGAGGGCAAGATCGCCAGGGTCTTCCCGAAGGTCTCACCAAAGACGCATGACGATGTCGTGCTCGGCGCGCTCGCCGAGCTGTCGGCCTCCTGAGCGCCCCGCTCAGACGCTGAGCACAACCACGACGATGAAGGTCGCATAGAGGGCGAACCAGGCGACCACGGCGGGCGTCGTGTAGCGGCCCCTCCGGCGCAAGCACCGATAGGAGAGAAAGCCGCCCGCAAGGCCGAGCGCGATCGAGAACGGCCGCGTTGGTGCTCAGCGCCCAGCTGGTGAAGATGAGGCCGATCCCGACCGGGATAGTCGATTGGAAGACCATCGCGCCGGTGATGTTTCCGAGCGCCAGGGAGTCCTTGCCTTCGCGGACCCAGAAGAAGCTGTTGACCTTCTCTGGCAACTCGGTGGCCAGGGGGGCGAGGATCAGAGCGAGGACGACGGCCTGGACCCCGAGGTCCTTGGCGATCTGCAGCAGCTCTTCGACGAAGAGGTGGGCGCCTCCCACCATCGCGCCAAGGCCGACCAGGAGCTGGATCGCGCAGAGCAAGAGGCCGGGGTTGCGGCGATGGCCGGAGCGGCGCTCGAAGAGCAGAGGGTTGAGCGTCTCGTCTGCCTGGACCTCGCCGTCGCTGCGCAGGGTGCGGCGGATGTAGAGCGGATAGGAGAGGACGAAGGCGATCCCGACCGGGATCCGCAGCACCGCGGGCGGCCCCCAAGAGAGCGCCAGAGCCCCCGCGAAGAAGGCACAAAAGAAGAGCAGGTCGCGCTCCAGGGTCGGCGTGTGAGCACTCAGTTCCAACCCCTGCGCGCGGCGCCCGCGGAAGATGTGAACGAAGAGGCCGACCAACCCCATCGCCAACGTGGCGAGCAAGAAGGGGGCCCCGACGATCGCCCCGATCGCGACCTGGTGGGACCCGTTGGAGGCACCGAGCAGAGCGACGATCGCGATCAGCGTCTCCGGCATCGCCGTACCGACCGCGGCGAGCAGGCTGCCGACGGCGCCCTCGCCGAGCCCCAGCCGATGGCCGATCCACTCGACCGCGTTGGTGAAGAGCAGCGCGCCGGCGAGGATGACGGCGAAGCTGAGCGCCAGCAGCGCGACGCTCATCGGCTCGAGCTGCGCCGCGCTACTTGAGCAGCGCGGCGCACTTCTGGAGGTCGACCGGCGTGGTCGCCCCCTTCAGGCACTGCAGATATGCCTGCTGGGCACTCCCACCGGCGGCCGAGGCGCCGCCGGCCGAGGAGGAACCGCCGGCCGAGGGCAAGGACGAGCCGCCCCCAGCCGCACCGCTCAGCCCGTTCAGCAGGCTGCCAAGGCCGCTGGAACCGCTGGAACCGCCCTTGCCACTCGCCGCGCCGAGCAGTTCGATCGGATTGACCCCGAGCTGCTGGAACAGTGTGTTGAGGGGCTTCGCGCCAGAGGGAGCGTTAATCGTCTGCGGCTGGTTGACGCCGCTGAGCGACAGGTCGAAGGTGAGGGCGACCTTTTTCGGACCGCTGCTCGATCCGCTCGGCGGTTCGATCTGCAGTTCGCCCGAGATCTTGCGCACGATGTGGTCGCTGCCAACGTAGAGGTCGATGTGCGCGGTTTTCAGCGCACTTTCCACCTGGCTCTTGGCCTTGTCGAGTTCAGCTGCCGGCGGGATCTGACCGGTCGCGCCGAGCTCGGAGCTGCAGGCAGGGGTTTCGCTGAGCTTGAGCAGTGCGTCGATCGCCCCGGGGACGTTGAGGTCACCGCTGACTTGCGTCGTGCTCGTCCCGCCGACTTCGGAGCTGCCTTCGTTAGCGAGGTGATCCACGAAGCTGCCGACCTTCAGGTTGGAGACCGCTTCCTGGCAGGCGGTGGCTCCCGCCGACTTGCTCTGGGCGCCGCTTTGCTGCTGGTCCCGTTCGATCGTCGACCGGA
Organism: uncultured Solirubrobacterales bacterium; assembly: GCA_963803755.1. GTDB lineage: Bacteria > Actinomycetota > Thermoleophilia > Solirubrobacterales > 70-9 > CAVUPF01. The sequence goes on along the minus strand of CAWDNP010000001.1, from coordinate 24,598 downwards.
TGAAGTTGAAGGTCGTAGGTTCGACTTCGTACTCGGTGCCTTTGTAGTCGACGTAGGCCTTTTCGGAGAGCAGCGTCAGGCCGCCGTCGAGGTTGACGTTTTTGCCGTTGATCGAGCCGCTCGCCTTCACGGTCATGTCGAGCTGGGGAAGCTGACCCTTGCCCTCGCTCTGGAACGGGCCCGAGAGGCTGACGTTGAGGTTGCCCCCTTCGCTCCCTTCGACCTTGACCCCGAGCGAGAGGTCCAAGTTGCCGCTCTTGATGCCCTTCAGCGTCGCTTCGTTGACGACCTTCTGGGGGTTTTCACTATTGTTGGAGCTGCTGCTGCCGCAGGCGGCGAGCGCGGCGCTCAGCGCGAGCAGCGAAGCGAAGATGGCGAAGATGCGAAGTCGGCTCAAGGCGGTACGTCCTCCTGGCTTGCGAAGTGGGTTGATGAGATCGTAGAGGCTATGGCGAAGCTTCGGTCGGCGGCGGCTGGTTTTCGCCCGTCAGGTTCAGCGCCAGGGGGAAGAGGAGGGTGCCGAGGAAGATGAGGATGACGCCGGCGGCGACCAGCCAGCGGGCTCGGGTCAGGTGGCCGAGGATGCCGATCGCAAAGCCGGCGAGCACCAACGCGACGTAGGGCCCGATGCTATGGGGAAGCAGCGTGGCAAGCGGCGGGATGAGATCGGGCACCGGGCGGATTATCATCGCCACCATGCCCGATGGCTCGGTCGCCGAGGTCAAGGACGCGCTGGCGAAGGTCGGCTACCTCGCCGACGAGTCGGCTGCGCTGGTCTCCTTCCTCGCGCAGAGGCTCGGCAAGCCGGTCCTGGTCGAGGGCCCTGCCGGGGTCGGCAAGACCGAGTTGGCGAAGGCTCTCTCCCGCGCCAGCGGCCGCGAACTGATCCGCCTGCAGTGCTACGAGGGCCTCGATGAGGCAAAGGCGCTTTATGAGTGGAACTACCGCAAGCAGCTGCTGCGGATCCAAGCGGGTGGCGAGGCCGGCTGGAACGACGTTCAGGACGACATCTTCAGTTCGGAGTTCCTGCTGGAGCGGCCGCTGATGCAGGCGATCGCCAGTCCCAAGCCGGTGGTGTTGCTGATCGATGAGATCGACAAGACCGACCAGGAGTTCGAGGCGATGCTGCTCGAGCTGCTCTCCGACTTCCAGATCACGATTCCCGAGCTGGGCCAGGTCTCGGCGACGACGATGCCGATCGTCGTGCTCACTTCCAACAACTCGCGCGAGCTGACCGAGGCGCTTAAGCGCCGCTGCCTCTACCTCTGGCTCGACTACCCCGAGGCCGAGCGGGAGATGGAGATCGTCCGCCTGCACGCGCCCGAGCTGCCCGAGACGCTGGCGCGGCGGCTGGTCGAGGTGGTGCAGATGATCCGCGCCCTGGACCTGAAGAAGCCACCCTCGATTGCGGAGTCGATCGACTGGGCCCGGACGCTGCTCCTGATGGGCGCTGAGGACATCGACCGCCGGACCTTCGAGCAGTCGATGTCGATCATCGTCAAGCACCGCACCGACATCGACCTCGTCGCCGAGCGGGTCGGCGTGAAGCTGGCCGAGGCGCCCACACAGACGGCGGGGTGAGGTCGACGCCCGGCTCGCCCTACGGGCCGAGGGCCGACGCCGGCCCGCCGGGCCTGGCGGCGAAGCTGCTCAGCTTCTGCGAGGAGCTGCGCAGCGAGGGGGTCGCGGTCGGGACCTCGGAGATCCTCGACGCCTTCGCGGCACTGGAGGCGGTGCCGTGGACGGCGCAGGAGGACTTCCGCGAGGCGCTGGCGGCGACGATCGCCAAGTCCCAGGAGGACCGGCGCGTCTTCGAGCTGCTCTTCGAGCGCTTCTTCTTCCGTGCTGCCGAGGCGGAGGCGGTGGAGCGGGGGGTCGGCGAGCAGGGGGAGCACCAGGAGGGCGGCGAGCGCCTCGACATCGACGAGCTACGCGAGCAGATCCGCCAGGCGATCCTCGACGGCAACGACGGCGAGATGCGCGACCTGGCGCGGCTGGCTATCGCCGCCTTCGGCCGCCGCGCCGAGGGCTCCGGCGTGGTCGGGGTCGACGTGCAGCGGATCCGCCGCACACTTGGACTCTCCGCCGGGACGCAGCCACCGGCCGCCGACGGCGCCGTCGAGCTGCCGCCGATCGACCGCGACCAGTTGGTCCGTTTCGAGCGCCACCTGCGCCGCGAGCTGGAACGCGACCTGATCGAGCGCACCTCCACCCTGCCCCCCGCGCGCCCGCTCGCCGAGCTGGACCGCGCCCTGCCGACCAGCCCGACCCAGGACCTCGCTGCCGTGCACCGCGCCGTCTCCCAGATGAAGCGGCGGCTGGCGACGCTCGGGCACGAGCAACGCGGGCGCCGCAGGGGGCAGGCGGTCGACGTGCGGCGTACGATGCGCGCCTCGCTTGAGACCGGCGGCGTGCCGCTGCGCCTGCGCTACCGGCCAAAGCGCCCGCGCCGGCCCGAGATCTACGTCCTCTGCGACGTCTCCACCTCGGTCACCTCGGCAAGCGTCTTCTTCCTCAGCGTCTTGCACGCGCTGCACGACTCCTTCCGTAAGCTGCGCAGCTTCGTCTTCATAGAGCGGATCTCCGAGGTGACCGAGGTCTTCGAGCACGAGCGCGACTTCCGGGTCATCGCCCAGCGGATCTCCAGCGAGGGTGGCGTCGCCGACGTCTCCGGGGTACACCGACTATGGCCGGGTCTGGCTCGAGTTCCTCGGCGAGATCTCCGATGAGCTGGACCCGCGCTCGACCGTGATCGTGCTCGGCGACGCCCGCACCAACGGGCGCGAGCCGCACGCCGAGGTCTTCGCCAGGGTTGCCGAGCGGGCCGGGCGCCTCTTCTGGCTCAATCCTGAGCCGCGCCTCTATTGGAACTACGGCGACTCGGTGATGGCCGCCTATGAGCCCTACTGCGACGGAGCGTTTGAGTGCTGGACCACTCGGCACCTGGAGAACTTCGTCAACGTGGTCGCCGGGGGCATTCCGGCCACCGAATAGGCCACGGCAGGATCTGCGTCAACCGGACGCGGCGGCGGCGGGGTTCACGCTGACCACGCGAACTGGATCGCTGGGAGAGATCTGCCACTGCTCGTTCACAGTGGCTCCCGGCGGCGGGTCGATCTGGCCGCCGAGCAACGGGTCCTCTGTCTCGATCATCCACGCCTCGAGGCGCTCCCGCAGCTTTGTCGAGGAGGCCTCCTGGGATGCCTTCTTCGAGCACTCCGGAATCAAGCCCGTGCTGATCCTCTACGAGAACTTTGAGGGTGACTATGAGACCAGCACGCTGCGCCTGCTCAAGCGACTCGACCTCTCCCCGCCGGAGGGCTTTACCTTCGAGCCGCGGATCAAGCGCCAATCCGACGGCCTCAACGACGACTGGGCGAGGCGCTACAGCGAGTTGCGGCTGGGGACGGACTTCGACCTGGTACCGGCCGTCCCCGACTCCGCCCAGCGATAGAGATACGGCAGAGACCGCCCCCTACCGCGACGCCCAGGCGTCGGGAGAGGTGGTCAGCTCGCCGACAACTGGGGGCAGCTCGCCGGAGACGAGTTCAGCCAGGGTGACGTGCTCTAGGACGGCGCGGAGGTTGGCGCGGACGGCGATCCAGACCTCCTGCAGGTGCTCGGCGCTGCCGCGGTACTCGATCGACTCCGGCGGAGAGGACTGGACGTCGGCAATCGGGCCCTCGACGGCGCGGACGATGTCGGCGACCGTGATCTCATCAGCGGGCCGCGCCAGCCAGTAGCCGCCCTTGGCGCCGCGGCGGGCGCGAACGATCCCGGCGTGCTTCAGCTCCAAGAGGATGTGCTCGAGGAACTGCAGCGGGATGTCCTGCGCCTCGGCGAGGCGCTCCCCCTTGATCGGACCCTCCTCGGCGGCAGCCAACTCGGCAGCCGCACGCACCGCATAGTCGGCCTTTGCGGACACCCTCATGCGCGCAGTAAATCAGCCCGAGCGCCGGGTGCTCGGTCGAGCGCCGCCGGCAGTCGGAAGCGCGGAGTGCGCGAGGATACGTGGATGCCCACCGAAGTCACGGATTTCGCTGCGCGCGGGGTCTCCCCCGCCGACCCGACGGCGCTTCCCGCGGCCGGGCTCTCGATCCGCGGCCTGCGCCACTCCTACGGGGAGCTACAGACGATCGAGCAGCTCGACCTCGAGGCGCCGCCGCACAGCGTGGTCGGCCTGGTCGGTCCGTCCGGTTGCGGCAAGTCGACCCTGCTGGAGCTGATCTGCGGGCTTCAGGAGCCCTCCGCCGGCGAGGTCGATGTCGGCGGCGTAGGTGGCGCGCGCGCTCGCCTCGCCCGCTGCGCTTACATGCCCCAGCGCGACCTGCTGTTGCCCTGGTTCTCGGCGATCGATAACGCCGCCCTGGCGCTGCGCAACCGCGGCGTGCGGCGTGCCGAGGCGCGACGGCAGGCCAGCGCGCTGTTCGGGCGCTTCGGCCTCGCCGGCTTCGAGGGCTCCCGGCCCGCAGAGCTGTCCGGTGGGATGCGCCAGCGGGTCGCCTTCCTGCGCACCCTGGTCGCCGGCAAGCCGGTGCTGGCGCTCGACGAGCCGTTCGCCTCTCTCGACGCGATCACCCGGGCCGAGATGCAGCAGTGGCTGGCCGGGGCGCTGGAGGCCAACCCCCGCACCGTCGTCCTCGTCACCCACGACGTCGAGGAGGCGCTCTACCTCTCCGATCGGGTCGCGGTGCTCTCGGCGCGGCCAGCGCGGGTCGTCGCCGAGCTGCGGGCGCCGGCGCCGCGCGCGGCCGACCGCGACGAGGCGGTCACTGACACGGGGTTCGTCGCGGTGCGCGAGCGGGCGATGCACGCGCTGCGCGAGGGGTCCGCGTGAAGCGCTGGCTCCTCCCCACCATCGTCCTCGCGGCTCTGATCGGCGCCTGGCAGATCGTCGCCAGCAACGGCACGCTCGCCGGCGCGCTCCACATCGAATCCTTCCTCGTCCCTTCCCCCGCCGAAATCGCCACTTCGCTGTGGGACAGCCGAGCGTTGCTGGCCGAAAACGCCCTGGTGACGCTGAAGGAGGTGGTCATCGGCTTCGGCTGCGCCCTGTTCGCCGGGCTCTCGTTTGCGGTCCTCCTCCACCTGTTCGAGACGATGCGCCGCGCCTTCTATCCACTGATCGTCGCCTCACAGACGATCCCGATCGTCGTCATCGCTCCAATACTCATCGTCTGGTTCGGCTATGGAATCGGCCCGAAGCTGGCGATCGTGGCCCTGATCTGCTTCTTCCCGATCACCGTCAATGCGCTCGACGGACTACGGGCGGTCGATCCCGATGCGATCAAGATGATGCGCACCCTCGACGCCTCGCGATGGCAGACGTTCCGCCGGCTGGAGGCGCCGACGGCGCTGCCGTATGCATTCAGCGGCGCGAAGATCGCGGTGGCGGTCGCCGTGATCGGCGCCGTCTTCGCCGAGTTGGCGAATCCAGAATCCGGGCTTGGCTACCTGATCAACCAGGACGGCTACCAATTCGAAGTGGCGAGGCAATTCGCCGCGGTCGTCGTCCTCTCCGCGATGGCGATCTCCCTCTTCGGCCTATTCGCCCTCGCGGAGCGCCGTGTCCTCACTTGGCGATAGAAAGCAGAGGATGAAGCCGTCTCGAACCCTGGCAGTGGCGCTCATCGCGGCCTTGGCCACCCTCGCGCTCGGGCTCGCCGCCTGCGGGAAGAAGAGCAACAGCGCCACCGGCCAGGCCCAGCCCTTCAGCCTGACCCTCGACTTCTACCCCAACCCCGACCATGCCGGGATCTACATGGCGCAGAAGCTCGGCTACTTCAAGGAAGCGGGGCTCGACGTCAGCATCGCCGCCCCTTCCGATCCCTCGGCGCCGATCAAAGAGGTCGCCGCCGGCCAGACCGACCTGGCGATCTCCTATGAGCCGGAGGTGATGCTGGCTCGCCAGCAGGGCCTCGACGTGGTCGCGGTCGGGGCGCTGGTCGACCGGCCGCTCACCTCGATGATCTGGCTGAAGAAGTCGGGGATCAAGGGGGTCGGGGGGCTGCGCGGCAAAACGATCGCCACCGCCGGCATCCCCTACCAGAACGCCTTCTTGAAGACGATCCTCGCCCGCGCCAACCTCTCCCCCTCCGACGTCAAGGCGGTCAACGTCGGCTTCGGGCTGCTGCCGGCGCTGGCCGGCGGCAGCGCCCAAGCGATGCTCGGCGGCTACATCAACGTCGAGGGCATCGACCTGCGCGAACGCGGCAAGCACCCGGTCGTGATCCCGGTGAACAGGCTCGGCGTCCCCCCCTATGACGAGCTGGTCCTGGTCGCCCAGCGCAAGCACCTCGAAGAAGACCCCGAATCGATCCGGCTGTTCATCGCCGCCCTCGCTCGCGGCACTGCGGCCGCGGTCAGGAACCCAGGAGCGGCGACCAAGGCGGTGCTGGAAGCTAACCACAGCCTCGAACCGAAGCTGACCGCCGCCGAGATCAAGGCAACGCTGCCGCTGCTGGAGCCGAACCGACCCGGCCAGCCCTACGGCTACATGGACCCGGTGCAGTGGCGTAAATTCATCGGCTGGATGCGCGACAACAAACTGATCTCAGCGCTGCCGACGCCATCCCAGGTGCTCAGCAACGCCTACCTGCCGGGGAAAATCCCCGAATAGCGCCAGGCCCTTCGCTCAGCAGCCCAGGTACCTCCTGCGGCGGTAGGGCGGGTGAGAAGAGGTGTCCCTGGACGTAGTCGCAGCCCAGGCGGCGTAGCTCATATAGCTGCGCTTCGTTCTCGACCCCCTCGGCGATCACGTCGAGCGAGAGGGCGCGGGCCATCCCGATGATCGCCTCGATGATCGCGGTGCGCTCCTGTTCGACCCCGAGCGCGTCGACGAAGGAGCGATCGATCTTCAAGGCGTCGAAGGGGAAGCGGTTGAGGTAGGCGAGAGAGGAGTAGCCGGTGCCGAAGTCGTCGAGCACCAGCCGCACGCCGATCTCGGTGAGAGCCTCCAGGGTCGCCTTCGCAGTCGCCGACTCCTCGACCAGGACGCTCTCGGTGATCTCCAGTCGCAGGTGGGCCGGGTCAAGACCGGTGCGCGCGAGGATCTCGGCGACGATCGACGGCAGGTCGCGGTGCGCCACCTGCCTGGCGGAGATGTTGACCGAGACGTCGAACGGCCGCGCATCCGGGCGCTGATCGTGCCACTCGAGGATCTGGCGGCAGGCCTGTTCCTGCACCCAGCGGCCGATCGGCTCGATCAAGCCGCTGTCCTCGGCGATCGCGACGAACTCGGCCGGGTCCAGCAGGCCACGGTCGGGATGCTGCCAGCGCAGCAGCGCCTCCAGCCCGGCGACCTCGCCGCTCCTCAACGGAGACGACCGGCTGGTAATGGAGAACCATCTCATGGCGCTCGAGCGCGTATCGCAGGTCGTGCTCGGTCTCAAGCCGGCGCAGGGCGCTGGCTCGCATCTCGGCATCGAAGAGCTCGCAGCGCGCCCGGCCCCGCTCCTTGGCCCGATACATGGCCGCGTCGGCGTCTCGGATCAGCAGGTCGGCGTCGACCGGCTCACGGTCGGAGGGACAGGCGATGGCGATCCCCACACTCGCCGAGATGAAGTGCTCGACCCCCTCCATCGAGTAGGGCTTGGCGAAGGCGGCGCCCACCCGGTCGGCGATCGCGACCGCCTCCTCCTCGTCGGCAAGGCGGTCGATCAGGACGCCGAACTCATCGCCGCCGAAACGGGCAACGAGGTCGCCAGGGCGCAGGTGAGCGCGGAGGCGGGGTGCGACCGCCCGCAGCAGCGCGTCACCGGCGTGGTGGCCCATGCTGTCGTTGATCAGCTTGAAGTGGTCGAGGTCGAGGAAGAGGATCCCCACCGGGGACCCCGACGCGGTGGCGCGCCTCAGCGCCTCGTCCAGCGCTTCGATGAAGCTGAGCCGGTTGGGGAGCCCGGTCAGGGAGTCGTGCAGAACCCGGTGGCGCAGCGCCTGATCGGCGATGTGGCGCTCGATCGCCTCGGCCAGCACGTTCGCCGCCGCCTGTAGGAAGTGGACGTCTTGCGGGCCGAAGCGGCCGGGATCGGTCGAGTGGACGTCGAGCACGCCAAAGGGGCGCTCCTTGCCGTCGATCATCACGGCAATGCTGCCGTCGAACCCGAGTACGCGCAGCACCGGCGGCATCGTGAATCGCTGCTCGGTTGACCAGTCGCCGACGATCACGTGCAGCCCGGACTCAAGCGCTGCGCCGGCGTGGGAGTCACGGGCCGCCGAGATTCGGCGGCCGGCCCCGGTCACCTGGCCCTCCAGCCCGGCGCGAAGGTGAAGGCGGCGACCGTCGCGGCCGACCTCCCAGATGCAGGCCCCGTCCACCCCCTCGACCCCTTCGATCAAAGAGACCGCCGCCCGCATTAGGGAACCGGGGTCGCCGTCCTTCAGAGCCCGCTCGCCGAGCTGGGCGACCACAGCCTGCTGGGCGGCGGAGCGCTGCACCTCCTGCTCGGCGATCTTTCGCTCGGTGATGTCATAGAGGACACCGTGCCAGATCGGCACCCCCTCCTCGTCGGGCTCCAACACCGCCTCATCGAGGATCCAGACGATCTCGCCGCCGCGGGTAATCATCCGGTAGTCAAGTGGCGGCGGGTTGCGGTCTCCGAGATTTCCCTGGTCTCCTGGGAGAGGGCCCGCTCCCGGTCCTCGGGGTGCAGCAGCTTGGCCCACAGTCCGGGGTCGGACTTCCAGTCCTCAGGGCTGTAGCCGAGGATCTCCTCCACCTGTGGGCTGACGTAGCGCCAACGACCGTGCTCGCCGAGCTCGGAGGTGTAGACGATCGCCGGGAGACGCTCGACCAGGTGGCGGTAGTCCTCTCCGCCGGAGGTGATCTGGTCGAGAAATTCGTCGACCTGCTCCTCGGGCCAGTTCCTATCTCCCGCCGCCCGCTCCATTGGGCGCGGTATCGACCAATCGACGAGTCCTTGACGGCACCTTCGTCCAGGCATCGGCTCGCGCAGGCCGGTAGGAGCTCAGGCCGCGTAGCGGAGCGGCGGCCCCGCGGCGAGGAGCCGATGCAGGCCGGCCAGGGTGAGCGCTCCTGCCAGCCCACGGAAGGGGGCATACGGCGCGTAGAACTCCTCGACCTCCTCGACCGTCGCGCGGCGGCCGAGCCCAGTGAGGCGGCCGACCAGCTTGACGTAGCCGAGGTCTGCGGCGGGCAGCGAGTCGGGGTCACCGCGGCCAAAGAGGCCAAGGCACTGGACCGTCCAAGGGCCGATCTCCGGCACCGCGAGCAGACGCTGATCGCCGGCCTTCGCGGCGAGCTCGCAGCGCCCAGCAGCGACCTCGCGGGCGACGGCGCGCAGGGCGATCGCCCGCCGCAACGCAAGGCCCATCGACTCGAGTTCGACGGGGGCCCGCCCGGCGATCGCGGCGGCACCGGGGACATCGCGCAGGTCTCCGCGCTCCCTGCCCAGCCGCGCGCCCCAGCGGCCGACGATGCGGCGCTGAATCCGGGCCGCGCGCTCGGACTCGATCAGCTGCTTGACGACCGCCCAGGCGAGCGCCTCCCAGGGCCAGGGACGACGGCGGGGCCGAAATGCGGGCTGCGTCGCAGCAGCGGCCCGAGCAGGGGGTCGCGGCGGAAGCAGCGGTGAAACTCGCCGAGGTCGTCGTCGACTCCGAGGGCGAAGCGCATCCGCTCGACCGCGACCTCCAGCTGTGCGGAACCGGCCGGTGCTTCGGGAGGCAGAGACAGCGTGCGAGGCGCCGCGATCGCGCCGGGGTCGACGGGCTCGGCGCGGATCGCAACGCAGTCGGCGGCCGGCTGCCAGGCGCGAACCAAGACCGGCCGCTCCTCGACATGGAGCAAGCGGGTGGCGACCCCGGCGCTGACCAGCATCACCCGGTCCTCGCCGCCGGAAGCCGGCAGGCGAAACGGCGACGGGGGTCGGACCTCGACTTCAAGCGAAGCCGAGCTGCCCATCACCGTCCCAGCAAGTGGACGTCGACCAGGAATGAGCGGCTGGCGACGACGTTGGCGGGGCGATCGCGACGGCGCGAGAGGCGCCTCGACGTGCGCTTGCGCGAGCCGACCGCGCCGACCGCCCGCACCGCGGCGACGGTCGCGGCACCCGCCAGCGCCCCTCCGGCCGCCGCGATCGCGGCGGTGCGAACCTCGCCGCGCAGGACCGGCGAAGCGGACTCCTCGTAGCGCAACGGCAGCGCCCGCACCGGCTGTCCGGCGCCGGCCTCCGCGTCCTCCTCCGCCAAGACCTCGCCCTCTACCTCAAACTCACTCACCCACGCGACTCTAACGAGACCTCAGGCCAGCAAGGGACCAGGAGCGCTTAAACCTCGGAACTTGCGGCTTTCCGGGCTAGAGCGAGTGCTCGTAGATCCGGTAGCGCTTCACGACCTTGCCGCCCATCCCCTCCATCGCCCGGTTCATCGGACCGTTGTTCTCGAGGATCCAGCCCATCTCGCCGCCTCCGATCGCGCCCGGCCTAGCCGCCGTCTCCAGGTGCTTGAGGTAGAGACCGGCGGCAACGCCGGTATGCCGGTAGTCGTGCTTGACCCCCAGCGCGAAGACTCGCACCTGGTCGATCTTGCTCTTGCCGAGCAGGAACTTGGCCCAGCCGAACGGAAGCAGCCGCCCGTTCAGCTTCGCCATCACCTGGTTGATGTCCGGCAGGGTAAGGGCGCTCCCACGGCCTCACCGTCCTTTTCGGCAATGTAGGCCCAGTCCTCGTCGAGCACTTGCTTGAGGTTCTTTGCCTGGAACTCGACCTCGGCATCGGTGATCGGGACGAACCCCCAGTTATCCCCCCACGCCTCGTTGTAGACGTCCATAAAACGCCGAACCTCGGCCGCCATGTCGCGCTTGCGCATGTTGCGGATCGTGATCCCTTCGTCACCCAGGGCTTTTTCGGCGGCGGCGTGGATCGCCGGGTCAAACCGCTCGCCCTCCTTGAGGTCGCCGAATTGAAGTTCCCACATCAGCACGTCCATCGCCTTCTCAAAGCCCTCAGCCTCAACCAGCTCCCGGTAGTAGGGCGGGTGCCAGAGCTCAAGGATCATTGGCCGCCGCTCGAAGCCCTCGATCAGGATCCCGATCTCATCGTTGGTGGTGAAGTCCATCGGGCCGAGGATGCGGGAGCGGCCCTTCGACCGCGCCCACTCGGTCGCCGCCCCGAGCAGCGCCGCGGCGACCTCGGGTTCGTTCACGGTCTCAAAGAAGCCGAACATCGCGTCGCTGCCGCCCTGAAACTCGTCCCAGCGCGCGTCGACCTGGGCGGTGATCCGGCCGACCGGTTCGCCATCGCGCTCGGCAAGGAAGTACTCGGCCTCGGCGTGCTCGAAGTAAGGGTTCTTGTCGCGGTTGAGGAACTCCATCCGCTCGAAGATCAGCGGCGCCACCCACTGCGGGTGGTCTTGGTGCAGGGAGAAGGGTGCCTTGACGAAGCGCTTCAGCTCAGCTCGGGTGCGCACCGGCTGGATGGTCACGCCTCCCATGGGTGCGGAACCTACACTCTTGGGCATGAGCGAGACAGCGAAAGCCCCCGTCGACGTCTTCGAGAAGGCGCGCAGCCACGACCGCCTCGAGCAGCTCGAAGCCGCAAAGCAGCACGACCTCCTCCCCTACTTCCGCCTGCTCACCTCCCAGGCCGGCCCGGTGGTCGAGATGGAGGGCCGCGAGACGATCATGCTCGGTTCCAACAACTACCTGGGACTGACCGGCGACCGGCGGGTCAAGCAGGCGGCTCGCGATGCCCTGGAGACCTACGGGACGGGGGTCACCGGATCGCGACTGCTGAACGGGACAACGCCGCTGCACGTCGAACTGGAGCGCGAGCTGGCGGAGTGGATGGGAACCGAGGATGCGATCGTCTACACCACCGGCTACCAGTCGAACCTCGGTTGCATCGGGACGATCCTCGAGCCGGGCGACACGGTGATCTGCGACTCCGGGAACCATGCCTCGATCCTCGACGGCTGCCGCCTCTCCGGCGCCAAGCTGCGCCCCTTCCGACACAACCGGATGGACAAGCTGGAGAAGATGCTCGACCGCGCGGCGGAGGACGGTGGCGGCGTGCTGGTCATCGTCGACGGCGTCTTCTCGATGGAGGGCGATGTCTGTGACCTGCCGCGGATCGTCGAGCTCTGCAGAGCACACGGGGCGCGTCTGATGGTCGACGAGGCGCACGGCGCCGGGGTGCTGGGAGCGCGCGGCGCCGGGGCCTGCGAGCTGTTCGGACTGGAGGACGAGGTCGATCTGCGCATGGGGACCTTCTCCAAGAGCCTTGCCTCATGCGGTGGCTTCGTCGCCGGGCCCGCCGATGTGATCGAGTACCTGCGGGTCGCGTCACGCTCCTTCATCTTCAGCGCCTCGGCGGTCCCGGCTGCGGTCGGCGCCGCGCTGGCGGCGCTGCGGGTGATCCGCTCCGACGGGCCGCGCTGTTTGAGGCGCTGCTCTCCAACGCCGAATACCTGCGCGAGGGCCTGCGGCACCTGGGGCTTGCGGTGATCGAGCCGGGGACGCTCCCGGATGGCGCGGTCGCCACCACCCCCGTGGTACCGGTAAAGGTCGGCGACGACTGGCAGGCGGTGCTGCTCTGGAAGGCCCTGTTCGACGCCGGCGTCTACACCAACGTCGCGATCCATCCGGCTGTCCCACCGGGTGGGGCCCTCCTGCGCACCAGTCTGATGGCCACCCACGAGCGCGAGCATCTGGACGGCGCGCTGGGGACGATCGCCCGGGTGATCCAAGACTTTCCGGAGTTGCCGCGCGCGTAACAGGCGGTTATCTGAATTTCAACATCCCCCGTCATAGGTAGTTTCAGGCTTGTCCGGATCTGGACAAGTCCCGGCGGCCCGGAAAAAGCTGCTCTTAGCGAATGGCCCGGGCCGAGTTTCGCGACGCCGGGTTGACGCTCACCGCCCAGACGGCATAGCTTGCGACCTCGCCGCGCGCACCCTGGGCGGGTCGGGCGGCGGAGACTTGAATCGGCCCAGGCCAGCAGCTCGCGCCGCCAGCCCGCCGCATAAAGAGATTCCCAGTTAACCGATCCCCTTAAGGGAGGAGTCCTAGTGGATGCTGCTTCGATCGCCCCTGCAACGATGACCGCTTCCGCCGCCCAGGCCCCGCAGCACATGCAGGCCCTCGAACGGGCCAACCTGGTCCGGCTCGCCCGAGCGGAGCTGAAGCGCTCGATCGCCCGTGGCGAAATCGAGGCATCCGAGGTGATCCGAGAGTGCCCGTGGGAGACCGAGAGCATGACGATCGCCGAGCTGCTGACCAGCCAACGCCGCTGGGGACGCACCCGCGCCCGCAAGTTCCTCCTCCCCCTCGCGCTCAATGAGAACAAGCGGCTCGGCACCCTCACCCCGCGCCAGCGCCTGCTGCTCGCGACGGAGCTGGCAGCCAAAGGCCCGGCGTGCGATCGGGAGGCCGTGCTCGTCTAGCCGCCGCGAAGCCCGCCGGCCCTGAAGCTGAGGCCGCCCGAGGCCCGCTGGAAGGCCCGGCGCAGCGCCAGGAAGGCAGCGAGGAAGGCAGCTGCGCCCACCGCCAGGCAGATTGCGAGGATCAAGCCCCCCAGGTAGAAGAGCCCCCCGACGACGAGTACGAAGACGGTGCCGGCCAGCAGGGTGGTGTGCGAGCGGTAGCCGGCGAAGTGCTCGCGAACCGAGACCTCCAGGCCGCCGAGGCCGCCGAGCACAACGCCGACCCCGATCGCCGTCGGAATCTGCCCGATCAGGCCGATCACAAGCATCACGATGCCGGCAAGGACGACTAGCTCGGCGAGCGGGAAGGGACCCCAGGGCGCCGGCGGGCGCTCGTCAATCTTGGCCTTCCTGCTCAACGGCCGCAAGCCGTCCGGATAACGGACATCCGGAGGAGACCTTCACCCGCCACCACCCCATCAGCATGCCGAGCGGGCCGAAGCGGGGACGGGAATGCCAGGCACCACAGCCCGGCTCACCGACGTCGTGACGGGAGACCCGGACCCACTTGAACCTGGCGGGGTCGGCGAGCATCTGCCGCAGCAGCTCCCGGTTGCGGGTCTCCAGCCGGGCACGCTCATCGAGCGCCAGGCGCGCCTCGCCGATCCGGGTCGCGAGTTCGTCCCGCACCCGCTCCAGCTCGCCCAGGCCGAGCACCCGCGGCTCGGCGCAGAACCCGTTGAGCTCCCAGCCGATCTTCACCCGGCAAAAGGCGTCCGCGAACAGACCCGCCAGCTCTCGCTCCAGCCGGCCGATCTGGCGCCGCAGCTCGGCGCGCGCGAGGCGCTCGTCGGCCCCGATGCGAAGCCCAGCGAGAGTGTCTCGTTCGAGCAGATCAGGCATAGAACCCGCTCTGAGTCTAAATCAAGCCGTCGACTGCGCAAGCGAGGATGGCGTTAAGAGGCCTCGAGGGTCGCCGCCGCCATCCAGAGCGCCTCATCGACCGAGATCTGCGGCACCCCGTTGACCTGCACGGCGACGATCGCGACCCGGCGGGTGGCGCCGTGCACTCCACGGCCCTCGGCGGTCGCGCCGAACATCAGCCCGATCGGGGCGCGCTCGTCGGCGATCGCCAGCGTCCCCTGCGGCAGCTCGCCGGGCCTGCCGGGCAGTGACTCCCCCGGCGCCGAGTCGCGGATGCACAGCCTTCCCTCGACCTCGTCGGCGTCAAAGGCGCGCAGGGCGACCCCGGTCTCGACGATCGCGATCGTCAGCGCGTCGGCGGGCAGCCCTCGGCTCTTGAAGGCCCCGTCATGGAGCCGGTCCAGCGCCAACTGCTCGACCGGGGTGCGGGTGCGGTCTGGGTCAAGGCCGATCTGGCGAAAGAAGACCCGGTAGGCCCAGGGGATCGGGCGCTCGCGCATGTGGATCGCGTGGGTCCCGAAGAAGCGGTCGGAGAGGTCGCGAAGGCGTCGGCGGACCGGCTCCGGGCTCTTGCCCGGGCGAGCGTCGACCTCGACCCAGGCGATGCCGAGGCCGGGGAACTCGGCAGCGAGATGGGGGGCCACCCAGCCCTGCTCAGGCGCAGGATCCCACCCCACCCGCGAGCCGGCCGCCTCGGCGCCCATCTCAACCTCTCTCCGCGGCGCGGGTCGCTCGCAAAAGCGCGCGGATATGTGCGTCGAGCTGACCTATCGTGAGGTCTCCGATGCTGGTGCTCTGCAGGGTCCCGCCGGGGAAGGCGTAGGCGAAGGTCGGGCAGCCGCCGACCCGATAGAGGCCGGCAACGGTGCCTTCGCGGTCATATCCGACCGGCATCTTCCAGCGGTGCTGGCGGATCAGTTCGCGTACCGTCCCGCGTTCGTCGCCCACGTCCAGCGAGAGGAAGCTCACCCGTCCACGGTAGCGCTCATAGGCGCTTTGGACCACGTCCTGCTGGTCGGTGCAGTCGCCACCTTTGGTGAACCAAAAGGAGAGCACCAGCGGGCGGTCGAAGAGGTCGCAGACGCGGATCGCCCCGGCGACGTGGATGTGGCAGGCGGGGGTGCGACGAGCGCCCGCCGGACAGGGGACCTGGGCGGTTTCGCAGTCGTTTTGGGCGACGTTTGCTTCCCCTTCCAGGGTGCCGGCGGCGACCGGCACCGCGAACTCCGGGAGCGGCCAGCGAGCGGGCAGCTTTTCGAGCCCTAGCGTGCCCGGCTGGTTGGCACCGATCGTATGCAGGAAGGCGACGATGATCAGCGCCACGAAGAGCAGGCCGACGAAGATCGAGTAGCGGTCCCTCATCGCTCCTCGCTCCAGGCCAGCGCGGCCGGCAGCACCGCCATCACGCCCAGCAAGGCGACCGCGAGGTCGATCACGGTGACGAAGCCGAAGTCGCGAAGCATGGCGATGTCGCTGGCGATCAGAACCGCGAAGCCGGCGATCGCGGTCACGCCGGAGGCGAGCACCGCGGCCCCGGTCCGGGAATAGGCGCTACGGAGGGCCTCAGAGACCGAGCGCCCCCCGCCCAGCTCCTCGTGGAAGCGCGCCGCGAGGATGACGCTGAACTCGGTGGCGATCGCGATCGTCAGCGCTCCCAGCGCCGCCGACATCGGATTGAGCGGGATGCCGCTGATCCAGAGGACCAGCCCCGACCAGCCGGTCGCCAGCACGGTCGGGACCAGCGGTAGCAGGGCGCGGGAGAGCGAGCGGTAGACCGCGAGCAGCGCCAGCGCCACCCCGGCCAGCCCGGCGAGGGTGAGCCAGTAGCGACTGCCGGAGAGATCGGACGCTGCCTCGGAGGCGATCACCGGCAGCCCGGCGAGCCGCACCTCGACCCCCGAAGGCGGGCCGCCGGGGGAGCCTGGCGTGCCGATCTCGCTCCGCACCCGGTCGATCAGCGCCTGCTGGCCGGCCAGCGACTGGGCGCGGATGCCGAAGGAGATCAGCGCCGTGTGGCCGAGACGGCCGCTCTTCGGATCGACCGGGGCGACCTGCTCGAGGTCATAGGGGGTGAGCTCCGCGAGGGTTTCGCGGATGCCCCGCCCGCTCAGCCTGCCGCCCCCGCCGGTGAGGAAGTCCGACAGCGCCGGACCGGGGCAGACTTCGGCGGCGCTGCAGCTTGGCTCGGACCCGCCAAAGCCGCTCGACCTCAGCACCCTTCGCTTGAAGGCCGCCATCCAGCGAATCGTCGCGGGGTCGGCAAGGTCGGGGGCCTGGACACTGACTTCGAGCTCGCCGGAGACGCCAGTGGCATCCTGAAGCTGGTTGAGGTCGCGCAGCGCGGGGAGGCTCTGCGGAGCAAGCGAGCGGATGTCCGAAACGGTCTGGATCTGGGTCCCGAGAACCCAACCGATCGCGGCCAGCGCCAGCCCGACCGCGAGGACGCGTCGCGAATGGGCGAGCGATAGGGCCAAGACGTTGCGACTGAGCTTGCCGATCCGGGCCCCCGCCCGGCCCTGGAGCTCGGTCAGCCGGCTTGGGGCATGGGCCGGCCGCTCCCGCCTGAGGCCGAGGGCCGCGAAGCCGGCGGTCAGCGCCAGCGCGAAGGCGATGGCGACCCCGGCGACGAGCAGCAGCCCAAAGCTGCGCACCATCGGCGTCGGGGAGAGCTGAAGGGCGAGGAATCCCGCCGCCGTGGCAAGACAGGCGGTGGCGATCGTCGGCGCCCCGCGCGCCGCCGCGAGGCGGGCCGCCTGGGCCCCGCTAGCGCCACCCTCGACCGCCTCGTCATAGCGAGCCTGGAGCTGGATCGCGTAGTCGACAGCGAGGCCGATCAGGATCGGCAGCACCGCGATCGAGGCCATCGTCAGCGAGCCGCCCACCAGCTTAAGCAGGCCGAAGGTAAGCCCGGCTGCGGCGAGCGCGACGGCGAGCGGCAAGAGCCGGAAGCGGGAGCGGAAGACCGCCGCCAGGGTGAGCGCCATCACCGCGACGGCGACCGCGAAGAGGACCAGCAGGGAGTCCTTCAGCGCCCGCGCCAGCCCGTCGACGACGACGGGCACGCCGGAGATCACGTAGCGGCCACCGTGCAGCGCAAAGCAGGGGGCCGGGCGGCCCTGGAAGGCGCATACCCGGCGCGGCGTCGCTTCGTAGACCGCTTCGCGGATCAGGCCCAACGCCCGGTGGCGCGCGGCTTCGGTCAGGTCCGGGCGCAGGCGCAGGACGATCTGGGCCGAGTGGCCGTTGGGGAAGAGGTAGGCGAGCCGCGCCTTGGGCACCTCGCGACCCCGGCGCATGTCGAAGACGACGCTCGCCAGGAAGTCGGGGTTGCCGAGGCTGGGGAAGCTGGTGATCCCGTAGTGGGCCGCGACGGAGAGCAGGTAGCGGCGGAATTCCTCGGGTGGGATCCGAGCGGCCAGCCGGCTCAGCTGGCTGTCGATCTGGATGACCGCCTCGTTTAAGAAGGTGGCGGGACCGGCGAGGAACTGGACCGGGTGAAGGCGCGCCAGCTCGGTGCAGGGCCCGGGGATCGGCCTCGCCCCCTGCGGAACCTTGCCCGAGAGGCATCCCTCCAGCCGAAGCAGCCGCCCCAGGTTCGCGGTGAGCACCAGTCGCTGCAGGTCTCCCTCGGCCAGCACGACCACCGGTTCTTCCCCAAATACCTGCCGCACATGCTGCGTCGCCCGGTAGCTGGCCGTGTCCGAATCGACCAAGGTCCCTGAACCTGCATCGGTCGACAGCTGCGTCGCGGCCACCCCAGCCGCAATCGCGAAGATAACCGAGATCGTCAGGACTGCGCGCGCGTGGCGGACCGACCAGCCCGCAATTGCGCTCAATCCATCGAGAGCGGACCGCTCACGTCCGCCTTGAGGAACTGCGACACGAACTCGTTTTCCGAGTCGAACAGTTCTTCTTTGGGACCCGACTCGACGATTTTGCCGTTCCACAGCACCGCGAGGAAGTCGGCGATCCGGCGCGCCGTGTTGAGATCATGGCTGATCGTCAGGTAGCAGCCGCCGTTCTCGGCGTGCACCTCGCGGATCAACTCGCAAAGCAGCGCGGTACGAACCGGGTCCAACCCTGAGTCTGGCTCGTCGAACATGACGATCTGGGGTTCGAGGACCAGCGCCCGGGCGAACCCGGCGCGCTTGCGCATCCCGCCCGAGAGCTCATTCGGCATCTTGTAGATCGCCTCGGTAAGCCCCACCTCTTTGAGGCGGCGGTTGACGATCTCGCCGATCTCCTCCTCGCTTTTGTCGGTGTGCTGGCGCAGCGGGAAGGCGGTGTTGTCGTAGATGTTCATCGAGCCGAACAGGGCTCCGTCCTGGAACAGCAGGCCAAACTTTTTGCGCACCTCGAACAACTCGTCGTCGGTCATGTTGGGGATCGATTCGCCGTGGACAAGCACGTCGCCGGAGTCGGGCTGCAGCAGCCCGACGATGTGCTTGATCAGCACGCTCTTGCCGGTCCCCGAGGGGCCGAGCACCATCGAGACCTGGTCCTCGGGAAGGCCGAGGTTGAGCCCGTTGAGGATGCGCGCTCGGCCGAACTGCTTGACCAGGTCGATGATCTCGATCGCGTCCTCGCCGCCGTGGTCGCGCTTGCGACCGGTGTGGAAGCGATAGGGATCGGGCTCGCTGGGATCGACGCCGGGGATGACGAAGTCACGGCCCATCACTGCCCCGTCGGGGCCGACGTAGGGACCGCTCGGCTCAGGCTCGGGCGGCGGTGCATCGGCGCTCACCTCCGCCTCAAACTCTGTCTCGCCGACCTGGTTCGGATCGTCCATCGACATAGGTCAGCCTCCTATCGGCGCCCTTGGATTGGCCCCCCAGAAGACCAACGGTCCCCAGCATCCCGATGATATGGACCAAGATGATGTTGAGGACCATCGACTTCGCGGTAGCGGTTCCCACCCCGACCGGTCCGCCGGAGGCGGTGTAGCCGTAATAGCAGCCGACCATCACGATCGCGGTCGCCATCACCATCCCCTTGATCAAGCTGAAGATCAGGTCTGGGGGGTTCTGGAACTGCCAGAAGATCAGTTCGTAGCCCCCCGAGGAGACGTCGCCGATCTGCTTGACGACGGCGATGTAGCTGGCCAGGTACATGATCCCGATCCCGACCAGGTACATGAACGGGAGCGCGATCCAGGCAGCCAAAAGGCGGGTGGCGCAGAGGTAGGTGACCGGCTGCACCCCCATCACCTCCAGAGCATCGATCTCATCGGAGATCCGCATCGCACCCAGCTCGGCGGCGATCCCGGTCCCCACCTTTGCCGCCAGCATGTAGCCGAACGCGTAGGGCAATATCTCGCGCAAATCGCACCAGGCCGAGAAGACGCCGGCGTAGGCAGGGGCGCCCTGGGCGCGCAGCAGGTAAGCGCCCTCGATCCCGCACTGCAGGCCCAAGACGAAGACGAGTCCCCAGATGATGAGCGCCGAGCCGAGGATCAGGATCCCAGCCTGGCGCAGGCTCTCGCCGAAGAAGCGAAGGACGCGGCCCGAGTAGACCAGGCCGGCCATCCGCGAGCCAAAGCGGGCGATCTCCCCGAAGGAATCAAGCCAGGCGCGCGGAGACTTCAAACCAGGCGTTCATCGGACCACCTGCAGTTCGGGATGGGTGGCGAGCAGAGTCTGGGTGAAGACGTAGTTGAAGGCGAAGACCGCCATTATGGAGATGACTACCGACTGGTTGACGGCGCGCCCGACGCCCGCCGCACCCCCCGGAGGCGGTCATCCCCTTGTAGCAGCTGACGACGGCGATGATCGCGCCGAACAGGGTGCACTTGATCACCGAGCCCCAGAGGTCGGTGATCGAGGCGTTGGAGAAGAGGGTGGCCATGAAGCCGCCCAGCGACTGGTGGTAGAGGAGCTCGGTGAGGATCCCGCCGCTCAGCCCGAAGACCAGCGCGAAGATGTCGAGCAGCCCGGTGATCAGCATCAGGGCCAGGAAGCGCGGCACGACCAGGTTCTTGATCGGATCAACGCCGAGCACCTGCAGCGCGTCGAGCTCCTCGCGGATCTTGCGGGCGCCGAGGTCGGCGGTGATCGCCGTGCCGGCGACGCCGGCGACGACGACCGCGGTCACGAATGGCCCGATTTCGCGGATCGCGGCCAAAACGAAGAAGCCGCCGAGCCGGTCCAGGGCGCCGACCAGGGTGAGGAAGTTGGCTGCCTGCAGGCCCGGGGCACCGAAGCAGATCGCCACCGTCGAGACCAGCAGCGGGAACCAGCAGAGCTGCAGGGCGAAGAGGAACTGGCCGATGAACTCCTCCCCGTATGGGTAGGGCGGGCGCACGGCGGAGCCGATCGTCCGCGCCGTGAGGATCATCAAGTCCCCCACCTGCTCGAACAGAGACTTTGCCGGCAGGAACGCCCTGTCTACAGCGGATCTGACCATCTACTCCTCCGATGAGCGGCGCCGCATGCGCGCAGCGACCTGCTCGGTGGACTGAGTCTATGGGAACGGCTGGGCGCCAACCGTTACACGAGTGTTGAGATCCGGCTAACCCGCCCGAGACCGCGAAACGCGCCCGAGTGCAGGCAAACCTCCGTGGTATGTTCCGCCGGCTTTGCGGGGGACCGGACCAAATTCCCGGCGCACCCGCCTACGAGCCGCCGTGGCCGGGGTTGCCGCCGTGGCCGTGGCGGCGCTGCTCGCCGCCTGCGGCTCCTCCTCGAACACCAACCAGACGGCCGCCACCTACAGGGTGCAAGTCGTAAACGCGAGGTTTCCGACCGCCCAGAGGCTCGCCCAGACCTCGCTGCTGCAGCTCGGTGTCCGCAACGCGGGCGCCCAGACGATCCCGGCACTCAGCGTAACCGTCTCGATCGCGGGCAGGCAGGGGCGAGACTCCTCGCTGCCCTTTGGCATCCGCGACCCCCAGCCGGGCCTCACCAACCCAAACCGGCCGGTCTGGGTGCTGGCCGAACACTTCCCGAAGCTGGCCGGATCCTCAGAACCCGGCGGCGCCCAGACCGCGAACTCAAAGACCTTTGCCTTCGGCCCGCTGAGGCCCGGCGCCAGCACCGAGGCGATCTGGAAGCTGACCGCGGTCAAGGCCGGGCACTACACAATTCTCTACAGGATCAACAGCGGCCTCGATGGCGTCGCCAAGACCCAGACCGCCGGCGGCGTCGCGGCGGGCGGGTCCTTCGTGGTTGGGATCTCCAGCGTGCCCCCGAACACGATCGTCACAGACAACGGCGAAGTGGTCGAAATCGGCAAGCAGGCGCACCGCGGCCAATAGCGGGGCGAATCGCGCTAGCGGGGTAAAGTTGGCTGACCAGCCAACGCTGTCGAGGAAGGGAGTGCCGGTGGAGAGTGGAACCGTGGAGACGAGCAGCGAGACGATCGACGCGGTAAGCGCCGCCGGCGCGGATCGTCTTGAGGTCTACAACCCGGCTACCGGCGGCCTGATCAGGACCGTCGCGATCGACCCCCCGCAAGCGGTCGCCGAGACCGTCGCCCGGGTGCGCGCCAACCAGCCCGAGTGGGAGGCGCTCGGGATCGAGGGCCGCTACCGCTGGCTCGGGAAGCTGCGCGACTGGCTGCTCGACAACTCCGACCGGGTGCTGGACACGATGCAGCTGGAGACCGGCAAGGTCCGCGCCGACGCCTCCAATGAGCCGGCCTACCTCGCCGATCTGATCAACTTCTACGGGACCAAGGCGGCGAAGTTCATCGGCGAGGAGAGCGTCCGCCCGCACACCCCGCTGCTCGCCACGAAGAAGCTGCGAATCCAGTACCGACCTCACCCGGTGGTGGGGATCATCAGCCCTTGGAACTTTCCCCTGATCCTGGCCCTGGGTGACGCGATCCCGGCGATGCAGGCGGGCGCGGCGGTGGTGATCAAGCCCTCGGAGTTCACCCCGCTGGGGCTGGCCGAGGTCGTTGGGGCTTGGAAGGAGGAGATCGGCGGGCCCGACGTCCTTGACTGCGTGCAGGGCATCGGCGAGACCGGCGAAGCCCTGATCGATGCGGTCGACTTCGTCCAGTTCACCGGCTCAGACCGCACCGGGCGCAAGGTGATGGCCCGCGCCGCCGAGACGCTGACCCCGGTCAGCCTCGAGCTGGGCGGCAAGGACCCGATGATCGTCCTCGCCGACGCCGACATCGACCGCGCCGCCAACGCGGCGGCCTGGGGCGGGATGATGAACTCCGGGCAGATCTGCATGTCGGTGGAGCGGATCTACGTCGAGGAGCAGGTCTATGACGAGTTCGTCGGCAAGCTGGCGGCGGAGGTCGGCAAGCTGCGCCAGGGAGCCGACGACCGCCGCTTCGGCAAGGACGTCGGCGCGATGACCTCGCCAAGGCAGACTGCGATCGTCGAGGAGCACGTAGACGATGCGATCGCCTCCGGCGCCAGGGCGCTGACCGGGGGCAAGCGGGTCGAGGGCCCCGGCGACTACTTCGAGCCGACCGTGCTGGTCGGCGTCGACCACTCGATGAAGGTGATGCGCGAGGAGACCTTCGGCCCCGTGGTCGGGGTGATGAAGGTGCGTGACTCCGAGGAGGCGCTGCGGCTCGCCAACGACAGTCGTTACGGACTCGCGGCGTCGGTGTTCGGGGAGCGGGAGCGGGCCGAGCGGGTGGCGCGGCGGGTCGAGTGCGGCTCGGTCAACGTCAACGACGTGCTCGTCAACTACCTCTCCTCTGACGTACCGTTCGGCGGCTGGAAGCAGTCGGGGATCGGCTTCCGCCACGGCGAGCCGGGGATCAAGAAGTACTGCCGCTCGGAGTCCCTGGTGATCACCCGCTTCGGCGGCAAGCGCGAACCCACCTGGTACCCCTACACCAAGGGCCGCCGCAGCCTGGTGAGGCGGATCGTCCAGGCGTTCAATGCCCGCGATCTGCGGCGTCGGCTGGGCATGCGCGGCTGACTTCGCTACATTTCGTAGACCATCGAGAGCGGTCGAGGGTCCCGGCCCGAGGACACCGCAGCAACCGGCCGAGATCTCCGGATCAAGGTGCGGTGCTACAGCCGGGGTCGATGGAGGTGACAGTCTTTACCGATGCCAGATCGTGACTACCTAGGCGCAACGCGGGAGCGCGTCGTCGTCTTTGACGGCGGCATGGGCGCGACCCTGGAGCAGTTCGAGCTGACCCAGGCCGATTACGGCGGGCTGGCCGGCAAATGCCATGAGGCGCTGGTGCTCAACCGCCCCGACGTGATCGAGGGCGTCCACGCCTCGATGCTCGAGGCCGGCGCCGAGGTGGTCGAGACCGACACCTTCCAGGGCTCGCGGCTGAAGCTCGACGAGTGGGGGCTGGGCGAGCACACCCTGGAGATCAACACCACCGCGGCGCAGATCGCCCGCAAGGCGGCGGGCCCAGAGCGCTTCGTCGCCGGCTCGATCGGGCCGACCGGGTTCCTGCCCGCCTCCACCGACCCAACCCTGGGCGACATCTCCTTCGCCAAGCTGGTCGAGGTCTTCGCCGAGCAGGCGAGCGGCCTGATCGAGGGCGGCGCTGACCTGATCATCATCGAGACCGCGCAGGACATCCTCGAGGTGAAGGCGGCGATCTTCGGCGCTCGCGAGGCTTTTGTGGCGAGCGCTCGCAGGCTGCCGATCCAGGCCAGCGTCTCCCTCCTGCCCCAGGGCGGCAAGATGCTTCTCGGCACCGACATCCAGGCGGTGCTGACCACGCTGGCTGCGCTCGACGTCGACGTGATCGGGCTCAACTGCTCGACCGGGCCGGAGGACATGCGGGACGCGATCCGCTACCTCGGCGAGAACAGCCCGCTGCCGGTCCATTGCATCCCCAACGCCGGCCTTCCCCTGCAGGGCCCCGACGGCGAGACGATCTTCCCCGAGGAGCCCGAGCCGCTGGCCGCGACACTGGGCGAGTTCGTCGAGCGCTACGGCGTCGGCATCGTCGGCGGCTGCTGCGGGACGACGCCCGCGCACATCGCCGCGATCGGTGAGCGGGTCAGGGGCCGGGTGCCGGGCGAGCGCCCCGCGCCCGGCCCACCTCAACTCTCCTCGATGATGACCTCCACCCCGCTGGTCCAGGAGCCACGCCCGACCCTGATCGGCGAGCGGGTCAACTCACAGGGCTCACGCCGGGCGAAGGAGCTGCTGCTTGCCGAGGACTACGACGGCCTGGTCCAGGTTGCCGAGGACCAGGTGAGCGGCGGCGCCCACGTGCTCGATATCTGCGTGGCGCTGACCGAGCGCTCCGACGAGGACGCGCAGATGGCCGCCGTATCAAGCGCATCTCGCTCACCCAGCCGGCGCCGATCCAGATCGACTCGACCGAGCCGGAGGTGATCCGCGCGGCGCTGGAA